>CAZHEE010000001.1:0-47850 GCA_964531715.1 uncultured Micavibrio sp.
CCACTTATTTCCGTATTAATGCAAAGGAAACGGGGCAGTTTGAGCGCACATTGATTATCGCTGAAGAGGGGTCTTATGTCTCCTACCTTGAGGGCTGCACCGCACCGATGCGTGATGAAAATCAGCTTCATGCCGCCGTGGTTGAACTCATCGCGCATAAGGATGCGGAGATAAAATACTCAACCGTTCAAAATTGGTACCCGGGCGATGAAGAAGGTAAAGGCGGGATTTACAATTTCGTAACAAAGCGGGCTTTATGTGACGGTGAAAATGCGAAAGTGAGCTGGACTCAAGTTGAGACAGGCTCGGCAATTACGTGGAAATATCCGTCTTGCATTTTAAAGGGTGATAATTCTCAAGGTGAGTTTTATTCGGTTGCCATTACCAATGGAAAACAACAGGCAGATACGGGCACGAAAATGATTCACCTCGGCAAAAATACAAAAAGCCGTGTTGTGTCCAAAACAATCTCGGCAGGGCGGTCGGATTCAACCTATCGCGGTGCAGTGAAAATCATGCCGAAGGCGAGCGGGTCAAGAAATTTCACGCAATGTGACAGCCTTCTGATAGGCGATCAATGCGGGGCACATACTGTGCCGTACATCGAATGTAAGAACAGACATGCGAAATGTGAGCATGAGGCGACAACATCAAAAATCAGTGAAGATCAGATGTTCTACTGCCAACAACGCGGGTTGAATGAGGAAGAGGCCGTGGCGCTTATCGTGAATGGCTTTTGCCGTGAAGTGATGCAACATCTGCCGATGGAATTCGCCGTTGAGGCGCAAAAATTGGTAGGAATAAGCTTGGAGGGGAGCGTTGGGTAGTCAGATGTCAGTGGACAGATGTCAGAAATCAGAAAGCACGTCATTACCCGAATTTGACTTGTCAAATTCTAGGGTAATCCAGAGTCTAATTCAAAAACCACTCGCCTTTGTGGCTTCCGAAACTGCCGCATGTAAAACAGTATATCCACCGCGCGAATATATCTTTCGTGCGTTGGAATTGACACCAATCGAGAAAACAAAGGTTCTAATTCTCGGTCAAGACCCTTATCATGGCGAGGGGCAGGCGCATGGGCTGGCCTTTAGTGTTCAAAAAAGCGTACGTATTCCACCTAGCCTTAAAAATATTTACAAGGAATTGCAGGCTGATATCGGGATGGCACCCCCTGACCATGGATTTTTGGAAGGCTGGGCGCGGCAGGGAGTGTTACTTTTAAATACAACGTTGACGGTTGAAAAAGGCAAGCCCGGATCTCATCAAGGGCAGGGCTGGGAAGACTTTACGGATGATATAATTCGACAAATCAATGAATTGGTTCGTCCGATTGTCTTTATGCTATGGGGTGCGCATGCTCAAAAAAAAGCCGAGATGATAGACGATGAGAAACATTTAATTTTAACCGCGCCGCATCCATCGCCTTTTAGCGCAAGAAAAGGGTTCTTCGGCTGCCGCCATTTTTCAAAAGCGAATGCATTTTTAAAACAAAGCGGTCAAAGTGAAATTGATTGGAGTGATTTGTAATAATTTTAACCGTCATTGCAGGGCTTGTCCCTGCAATTTACTTGTGATTGAGCTGGATTACACGTATTTTCGTTAAAAAACGTGTAATGACGAAAGAGAAGAGAAAGAAAACATATGATTGAAATACAAAATTTATACGCTGAAATTGATGGCAAAGCTATTCTCAAAGGCTTAAATCTCACTATAAATCAAGGTGAAGTCCATGCCATCATGGGCCCGAATGGGGCGGGAAAATCGACCCTATCTTACATCCTTGCAGGTAAAGAAGATTATGAAGTCACGCAAGGGGATATCCTTTTCAACGGTGAAAGTATTTTGGAGCTTTCGCCCGATGAACGCGCGGCGGCGGGTGTCTTTCTGGCCTTTCAATATCCTGTTGAAATCCCGGGTGTGCAGACAACGGCTTTTTTGAAAACGGCAGTGAATGCAGTGCGTAAGGCACGCGGCGAAGGCGAGCTTGCAACGCTGGATTTTATCAAATTACTTCGCGCGAAAACGACTGAACTCGGCATTAAAGACGAAATGCTAAAACGCCCTGTCAATGTCGGGTTTTCAGGTGGGGAGAAGAAGCGGAATGAGATTTTGCAAATGGCAATGCTCTACCCGACATTTTGCGTTTTGGATGAAACTGACTCCGGGCTTGATATTGATGCGCTGAAAATTGTGGCGGATGGCGTGAATGCCTTACGCGCTGATGCTCGCTCATTTCTTGTTATCACACATTATCAACGTTTGCTTGATTATATTGTGCCTGACCAAGTACATATTTTGGCGGATGGTAAGATCATAAAATCGGGTGATGCGCAACTTGCCAAAGACCTCGAAGCCAAGGGCTATGAAGGCTATCTCAAGGATGCGGCGTAAAAAGCCCTCTCCCTTTAGGGAGAGGGTTGGGTGAGGGTATGACGTTAAAAGAAAAAGCCAAATCTTTAAGGCGAAATCAAACCAAGGCTGAAAAGAAATTATGGCGATACTTAAGAAACAGGCAAATTAATGGTTTAAAATTTTACCGCCAATATATTATCGAGCCCTATATATGCGATTTTGTTTGTCGAGATTTTGACATCATTATTGAGGCCGATGGCGGACAGCATTGTGATAACGAAAGCGATTTTAAGCGGGATAAATACCTGCGTGAAAAAGGCTATGTTATTATAAGATACTGGAATAATGATATTCTAAATAATATTGAAGGTGTTATTGAAGACATGAAAAAAAAGATAGAAACCCTCACCCCGGCCCTCTCCCTGAAGGGAGAGGGGGGTACTCTCCCCACTTCAAAATTAGAGCGATGGAAGTATTCGAACCTTCCTGCATTCGTGAAAGGCGAGTATGTGGATGAGCCTCTTGCTTTGTCTTACAAAGGTCAAGAAAGCTTTTTGAAAAATACCTGTGCCGATAACATTATTTGGGCGCATGATGATTACCTTGATATGGATTTATGGCAGGGCATACAAGGTACAAATACGCTCGAAATCCCTGAGGATAACCATGTGGATAAGCCTGTACGTATCGGCTTTAACATCCCGCAAAATATAAGGCAAAGTGGACATGTGGATATTATCCTCCGCAAAGGGGCATCACTCACAATCTATGAGCATATTCAAGCTGAAGGCTGGTGCTTGCGTTCAATGACAATTACATTGGTAGAAGGCGCGAAACTGACCCATATCCGAACCGGAGAGGGGCAGGGGATTGTGACAAACTTAACGCAAGTGACTTTGGCAGAAAATGCGACTTACAAGGCGTATGCGTTGAATACATACGGGGCATTCACACGTGATCAAATCCACGCACGATTAGATGGTGAGGGTGCCGAATGTTACCTCTCAGGTTCAAAAATTTTGAACGGGAAACAGCATTGCGATACAACAATTTTGATTGAGCATCGCGCGCCGAACTGTCATTCAAACCAGAATTATCGAAACTTGCTGGACGATCAATCACGCGGGGTATTTCAGGGGAAAGTGCATGTGCATCAAATTGCCCAAAAAACCGATGGGTATCAGCTGTGTAACAGTGTTTTACTGTCCGATAAGGCGGAGATGAACACAAAACCAGAACTTGAAATTTACGCCGATGATGTACAGTGTTCTCACGGTGCAACCACTGCCGCACCTGATGAGGAGCCGCTGTTTTACTTGCAAGCGCGTGGCATTCCTGAGGCTCAAGCCCGTGCGATGCTCCTCTCCGCGTTTTTATATGAAAGTCTAGAGGCTTTAGAGGATAAAGAGGTAAGTGAGTATTTGACACAAGAAATATCTAAAGCCCTACATTTTTAAAATTATGATAACAAATATAAATAAAACATTAGAAGCCCTCACCCCAACCATCTCCCTTAAGGGAGATGGGGTATTTTTGAATCTTAAGCCCGACTTTCCATCACTCTATAACAAAGATATTGCCTATCTTGACAGTGCGAGCAGTGCGCAAAAACCGCAAGCCGTGATTAATGCGATGACACATGTTATGAGCGAGCATTACGCAAATATTCACCGTGGGTTGTATGATTATTCCCAAAAAACAACGGAAGCTTTTGAGGCAGTCCGCGAGAAAATTCGCGCATTTATTAATGCCAAAAGCGAGAATGAAATTGTTTTCACGCGCAATACAACCGAGGCGATCAATCTTGTCGCGCAATCCTATGGTCGTACTTTTTTAAACGAGGGCGATGAAGTTATTTTGAGCGAGATGGAACATCATGCCAATATCGTGCCGTGGCAAATACTCCGCGATGAAAAGGGCATTGTGCTGAAAATTATTCCTGTAACCGATATGGGGGAGCTGGATTATCAAGCTTTTGAGACCTTGCTTACAGCCAAAACGAAATTTATTTCGATTGTCCATATATCCAACGCACTTGGCACGGTGAATGATGTTGAAAAAATTATACAAACCGCGCGGGCGCATAATCCTGAAATTAGAATCCTGATAGACGGAACGCAAGCCGTGGTTCATGGGGTTATTGATGTTCAGGCATTGGATTGTGATTTCTTCACTTTCACAGGGCATAAATTATACGGCCCATCAGGGATAGGCGTGCTGTGGGGTAGGGAAGATTTGCTTAATACCATGCCACCCTATCAAGGCGGTGGTGACATGATTGAAATTGTCACATTTGATAAGACGACTTATAAAGATGCGCCTGCACGGTTTGAGGCAGGAACACCGTCTATTGTTGATGTCATAGGACTTGGCGCGGCGATTGATTATATCACCGCAATCGGGATGGATTCCATTATTGCGCATGAGAATGAATTGCTCACGATTGCGCGGGAAGATTTGAGTGAAATTAAAATCTATGGTGATGTGAAGCATAAAGCCCCCGTGATATCCTTCACGATTGATGGCGCGCATCACTCGGATGTGGGCATGATTTTCAACCAGTGTGGTGTTGCGGTGCGAACCGGGCATCATTGTTGTATGCCGCTCATGCAACGCTATGGTATTGACGGCACTGTACGTGCCTCATTCGGGCTCTATAATAATAAGCAGGATATTGAAAAATTTATTGAGGCGGTTGATAAGGCAAAAAGGATGTTGATGTGAAAGAAAGATTATTTAAGCTCATTGTTCATGTTCCAACAACGCATACCGTGGCCGTAAGAAATGCCATAGGTGACGCAGGTGGTGGCAATGCTGGAGAATACACACATTGTTCTTTTACTATTCGTGGTTCAGGTCGTTTTAAACCGAATGATAATGCAACACCTCATATCGGGCAAAATGGACAATTTGAAGAGGTTGAAGAAGATCATATTGAGGTCAGTCACATACCCTTAAGCATGACTCAAAAAGTTGTCACGGCGATGCTTGATGCTCACCCATACGAAGAAACAGCTTATGAGCTTATAGAAATTTTTAAGTTTGAGGACCTGAAATGAAACAAATTGCAAATGCCGATATGGTGAAAAATGCAGTCGGGGCAGAGGAGTATGACTCCTTACAAGAACCGCCGAAGGTTAAGGCAACGCGCGACCATCCGCTATGGCCGTTAGTGCGCAAAGCTTTGATGAGTGTTTATGACCCTGAAATTCCGACGAATATTTACGAGCTTGGGTTGATTCTAAATGTTGAGTTGAAAGATGCCGAGGATGCAAATGTTACTGATTGTCATGTTGATATGACGCTGACTTCGCCAGGCTGCCCTGTGGCTCAGGAAATGCCAGGGATGGTTCAGTCTGCTATCATGCCGATTGACGGCATTGGCGAAGTGACGGTTGAGATTATTTGGGACCCGGCTTGGGACCCTTCATTTATGTCGGAAACGGCAAAAATGGAATTAAATATGTTTTAATTATTCTGTCATCCCCGCCTCCGAGCGGGGATCTGTCTTGAAGAGATTCCGGCCTTCGCCGGAATGACGAAGATTGTAAGAAAAGGAAATAAAATGGCATCACAATTAATTAAAGTATCGGACGAGGCGAAAGATTGGCTTCAAACACAGTTAAAAGGACAGGATTATGTCGGAGTGAAAGTTATCGTCAATCAAAAAGGGTGCGCCGGTGGAGAATATGAGTTTTCACCAGTTGGTGTTGGCGCGGATGTATCCGATTGCGACATGGTTGTTGATAACGGGTTGAGAATTTATTTCCCTCGGCTTGATCTTTTTAAAATTATCGGCTCAACATTGGTACTGTATAAGGATCAGTTTAATACACGGCTTGATTTTGATAACCCGAATGAGGAGTCGCGATGCGGGTGCGGTGAATCTGTGTCCTTCAAATCTAACGAGCAAATCATCGCCGAGAGTAAGGGATAGAGGCTTTTTTTACTCTACCGTAATTGAAGGACTTGTTCCTGCAATCTATTTTTAACCACTAAGGACACAAAGCTCACTAAGGTGTCGCTTTGCAGGATTTATATAGTTAATTCGCAAAGGCTCTGAAGTTTTTTATAAAAAAACTCCTCTTACTCCCTCACTCTGCGATAGAAAGAATTTGGATTACAGGTATTTGCTTCGCAAAACCTGCAATGACGAATATATCTGGATATAAAAATGCACGGCGAACCGTGCATTAATAATATATATAATGGTAAATACTTAATTTAACCTAAAGCAGGATTGCTAGGGCTATGTGAAGGACGTCTCTCACCGCCTGTGAGCAGAGAAAGTCCCAAAGCTGCGGGTCCATAGGTTGTTTCAAATTGTCCACCAAAAGCCGAAACAGCCGCCCTAAATGCTGGCCCTTGTGCTCTCGTTTTAACTGCTGCTACCATTGTTCTATTCCTTATTTTTACCCTGTTATTTGACTTTAATCTTCTTTTTTATAATTTTGCAAGTCTTTTTCATAAGCTTCTATAAGATTATAATACCCTAATAAAGTGAAGCTGTCAATAAATTCAGTTCTGTTTGATAATATCCCAAGTTCGTAGACTATGCCAGTCTGCCAAAATAACTTATCCTCATATTTTTTGTGTTCTCGATGATAGTGAACGGATTCACCATTATTGATGCTGATCCGCTTTAATTGAGGGTCATACTCATGGGATGCCTCGCGGAGTGCGCCGGCGAGCGAAATCGTGTTTATCGGGTCTTCGGAGGCTGTTTCCTCGGATACGGCGATATAGGCGGCCTGTGCCCCCGTGACATAATCGCGATTTTCTGTTCCGCGAAGAACGCTTATTTTCACATCATAGTCACGCGCAAATTCGGTCAGTTCGCTCCCCATTTCACTTTGGGTCAGATTTGAAAGTGCAATGTCAATTATTTCTTTCTCACGGGAATGACGAACCATCCGTTTCTCGGGTGGTTTATTGCTTTTTAAAAGGCTATTCAGTGAATCAAACGGGTTTTTCATCACTTTAATTCACCAATTGCTCACGCGGTTGAATTTCAATCTCGCCATTATCACTGACATAAATATAAGATTTCAAAAGCGCGGCATCATAGTAAATATCCGCCTCAATCACATAGCCACCACTATCATTATTTTTATAGGCTTTTGGCTGTTCATGATGTTGCTCAATCTCGCGAACCTGATCATGCGCCAAAGAGCCAAGAAATGTCAGGTCTTCAACCTCGCGAATAAAATAGATATCGCCGCCATCCGCCTGCAAATTACTCAAATAAAATTCGGCATAATCAATGACAGTGGCTTCACTTAAGTAGAGTGAGCCTTTCATATTCACGAGTTTTATGGGGGATGGTGTGCCATCCAGGAGGTGAAAGCTCTCCCCATCGCTTAAAAAATCCAATGAAAAGCAAGGGAGAGTGGCGTAATTCGTAACACGATACAGCATATAATCCTGATAAAATGGTAGGGGTTTAAAATTGGCCTCGCTACTGTCTTTGGAAAATAGATTGGGGTCTGCAGCAATGGCAACATGCTCCAGTATCGAAAGGGATTGATGTCTGTCTAAACGGTTCCATTCCATGAATCAGCCTTATTTTAAGGCTTAATCACTATCAGGAAAAGGAAAATCTTAACTTATACCGCTTGAAACGGCTTTATAAGCGGGGATAAGCACTTGCTCTGCTTTACTGGCTTCATGAGAATTTTCGGAAATAATCTGCCGCCATTTGCGCGCACCTCTCATACCTTGGAAGAGATTAACCATATGCCGCGTGATTGATTTAACAGGCGTGCCGTAAAGAACATTTTGATCATTGGCATAGGTAATCATCGCGTGAATGAGGCTCTCATAATCAATATCCCATGAGGGATTATAAAATTCCCGCTCAATATCAATTAGGATAATGGGGGACTGATAAGCTGCGCGGCCAATCATGAGACCATCAAAATCGGGAAGCAAGCTTTTCATCTGATCAAGGCTTGTTATACCGCCATTTAATTGAATATTGAGGTTAGGATTTTCTTGTTTAACAGCTCTCACCAATTCGTAATCTAATGGCGGAATATTGCGGTTTTCTTTTGGGCTAAGCCCTTTCAGCCAGGCTTTACGCGCATGAATAATGAATGTCTTACAACCAGTTTCAGCGACAATTTGGATAAAATTGCGGAGCATTTTTTTCTCATCCGCATCATCAATGCCAATGCGGCATTTCACCGTCACAGGTTTATCAGTAGCTTCAAACATAGCGGAAACAGTATCGCGCACTTTTTCAGGCTCCGCCATGAGACAAGCCCCAAATGCGCCCGATTGAACGCGATCGGACGGGCACCCGCAATTCAAGTTATACTCATCATAGCCATAGGGCTCTGCTATCTGAATGGCTTTGGCAAGTTTTTCAGGCTCACTCCCACCAAGTTGCAAAACAAGCGGATGTTCATGTTCATGAAAGCGCAGGAAGCGGTCACTCTCGCCATGGATAATGGCGTTGGCTGTCACCATCTCAGTATAAAGCGTCAATGATGGTGCGAGCAGGCGATGAAAATAACGACAATGGCGATCCGTCCAATCCATCATCGGCGCAACGGATAGTGTTTTAGACTGAAAGGTTATTGTCATTATTTTTTTATTCGTCATTGCCGTTTTATGAAATAAATACGTGCAATCCAGCCATACCTTAATAGATCACACGTATTTGCGTTGCAAAACGTGTAATGACGATTCATATTTAGCAAATTGATTTTTTAAGCTTAACGTCTGATACCGTTTTTCTTAATAATTGACTGGTAACGCTCTTCGCTTTTTTCGCGTGTATAGTCGAGCAATTTACGACGTTGAGACACAAGACGGAGCAAACCGCGGCGTGAGCCTTTATCTTTTTTATGGGTTTGCAAATGTTCTGTAAGATTGCGAATACGCTCACTCAGGATTGCAATTTGAACTTCGGGGGAGCCTGTATCATTCGCAATCGTTGCGTTATCTTTGATAAGCTTGGCTTTCTTTTCGGCAGTAATCGACATCATTTTTCCTTTATTTTATAGATTAAACAAACGCTCCGGCTTGATTGAAACACCATTCACACGGGCAAGTCCGAGTGCTTTTCCATTATCGTCAAGGGCCAGAATTATCTCATCCTTTGCGCTTAACGGGTTTACACCGGAGGCATTCAGCCGTTCCATATCGTGGCGTGCAGAAAAAATAATTTTCTGCCCGTTTCGTAACCGTAAGACTTCTTGCGAATTTAAAGTCAAAGCCGGGATATCGTCCAGCGCAAGCTCTATACCCGCCAAAGCCTCATAAGCAGCCTGTTTATGCACATATTCTTCCAATTTGTCAAAGGAAATCGCGCTATCCTCATGAAATGTGCCGACAAATGTCCGCCTGAGCATTGAGATATAGCCGTAAGTGCCTAAAGCCTCAGCCATATCGCGTGCGAGAGAACGGACATAAGTGCCTTTGCCGCAAGTCATTGAGAATGTTGCTGTATCCTTTTCGTAATGTTTTAAGGTGAGGTTGTGAATGGTGACTTCACGGGATTGAATTTCAAAATCTACGCCATCACGTGCGAGGTCGTAGGCGCGTTCCCCCTTGATTTTGATGGCCGAATATCTCGGTGGCGTTTGCTGTATCGTGCCTGTAAATTGCGGGAGGAGGGCGGTTATCGCCTCCTCTGCCTGGCGGATGTTGCTTTGGTTGATAACCGCCCCTTCGCGGTCATCTGTATCGCGCTGCTCCCCCCATGTAACCGTAAAATCATAGCCCTTGTCTCGGTTTTGAATATATTGAACCGTCTTGGTGGCCTCACCAACGGCAATGGGGAGTATCCCAGTTGCAAGTGGGTCAAGCGTTCCGGCATGCCCGACCTTTTTCATGCCCAACAGTTTTTTGACTTTACCGACAGCTTGCGTTGACGTCATTTCAAGCGGCTTATCAAGATTTAACCAACCATTAAAAGGGTGTGTTGTCATGGGGTGATGTATATGAGCTTGAAATTAAAATTGCAAGCCTACATTCACTTTCACTTATTTTTCAAAAATTAATAACGATTTCTTTGAAAATTAGTGATACTGACGATAAAGCCCTTCGAGCTTACCTTGAACTTTAACACGGTTGGCCTCATAGGTATGGATCGGATGGCTTCTGTTTTTTGGGATAAGGTCGATATGTTGCCCGCGATGGCGAATTTCCTTCAAGGTCGCCTCCATATCATCAACCAGTGCCACAATAATATCGCCGTCTTTTGCCTGATCGGTTTTGCGGATGAGCACAATATCCTGATCATTGATACCTGCCTCAATCATTGATTCACCATCAATGACGAGCGCATAATGTTCCCCCCTGCCAATCATGCCGGCAGGCAGGGTGATATTCTGTCCATCATGGGCAATCGCCTCAATCGGTGTTCCTGCGGCAATCTTACCGCATAAAGGAATATCAACAACATTTTCATTCGCGGCGAGGGATGGCATCATGGAAATAGTGGAAGAGGTATTGCGCGAAATCTGTGCGGCCTCGCTCGTATCATTCTCTTGTGGTCTGTACCCGTCAGGGAGTTTTCGCACATGAAGGGCACGTGCCTTATTCGGAAGCCGTTCCAAAAATCCACGTTCTTCTAGCGCACCAATCAGCCTGTGAATTCCTGATTTTGACTTCAAACCCAAAGCCTCACGCATTTCATCGAAAGAGGGCGCAACCTCGCCTTGAGACAAACGCTCATGAATTAAAATCAATAAATCCCGTTGTTTTTGTGTCAGCATATTATCCTCACATCACTATGTATAGTATTCACTATATGTTCTATACATGTTCCATGAAAATGTCAAGCGGCAGTCTAAACACCGCCGTAACTCTCTTTCAGGAGCTCATGATTAATGGAGATATCTGCATTTCGGCGATAATATTGCCCCATAAGCGAATCGATTATTGCCGCCTGCAATTCCAAATAATCGTCTTGCCCATTATAATCTTCACCATCTGCAAACGTGACCGTTTCAATTTTAGAAATAATTATATCATTTTCTTTGATAACGGTTTGATAGGCCTCATCATTTAGACTTTCATGATAAATCATTTCAATATGCGGATGGTCGTCACCACGCGCAATGTCTGTAAAATTTGTTTCCTGTGCCTGGCTTAGCAAGGTTCCATCAACATTTTGAAGCATATTCCGCGCTGTTTCCAACTGCCTTTCACGCTTAATAAGTTGCGTAATCTCATCACGAACGTCATCCAAAGGGGGCACCGTTTCAGGCTTTATCTCGCTGACCTCAATCACCACATAGCGATTATCATTCAGTTCAACCGGATAAGTGACGCCCCCTTGCGGCAAGCCATACAGTTCATCAATCAGGGAAGGGGAGAGACGCACAGCCTCGCCTAAGATATTGTTGAAAGATACAATGTCCCCGCGTGTTGCGAAGTCATCCAGCGTTTGAGTTTCAAGTTTTGTCTCATCCGCAATGGCATTAAAAGATTGCCCGGAATCAATCAAGCTCTCCGTATCAATCATTTTATTATAAAGCGTGTCATAGAGTTGTGAGAGTTCGAGGTCGGCTCTGATATTGCCATTCACTTCATCAAAATCGAGCGCACGTTCAGGCGTAATGTCGGTCACTTTCATCACCGTATAGCCAATAAGCGTTTTAATCGGCGGGGTCACATCCCCTGCCTGAACCTTTTCATCAAAAGCCTTTTCAGCCAAGTTCGGCGGAAACGATTCCTCCTCATAAACGGCCTCATCGCGATAGCCTGCCAGGCTTAATGTTACGGCCTCTATCGCTTCTCTTAAACTTTCTCCGTCAAGCGCACGCTCATACACTTCCTGTGCATCATCAGGGTTGCGTACACTTGCCTGAATAATTTTGCGTTGTTCTGGCAGTGTGAATTCGGACTGGCGGCTGTCATATTCTTCGCGCACTGCCTCTTCTGTAATCTCCGACAAATCACTTTCAATCATTCTTGTCGACATTTCCCCGACCGTGAATTGACGCGTTTCGGGAATGAGAAAGCGATCCTGATTTTGCTCGTAATAAGCCTCAATATCGGCATCCGTAATCTCAATATCATTAACAATATCCGAAATCGGCAATGTCCAGATAGTTCCGCTTCGCCGTTCCGCGGAAAGGCGGCTTTCCCCCTTCACCATATAGGAAGGTTGATAAGCCGTAATACCAAGCGGTAATTTGGACAGATAATCACTGATAAATTCGGTTTTGATATTCCGTGCCAAGGCTTGCTCGTTAATGCCTTGTGCCTGAAGAATAGCCCGCACGCGTTCTTTCGGAACATCACCGAAAAGTTTACGAATTTCGCCTGCAATCACCGTATCATCGGCGAGGAGTTTTAAGTTTTCAGAAGCTCTCAGGCTCAAAATTTCATTAATCCGCCCTTCAATATAGGCATTAATAAGACCTGTCTTATAGGCATCCTCAGGGGAAAAACCCATTTGCTGAAGCACAGGTTGAATCTCACGGTCAAATTCACGCATGGAAAGTGAAACGCCCTCGACTCTTAAGACTTCATCGCGCCCGACACCATCGGTGAAATACCCACCCACATCCGTGAAAACTAATCCACCAACGGCCAGAAAAATAAATCCTCCAAGGATGAATTTCATGAATTTGCTTTCTTTTGCGGCGATGCGCAGGGCTTCCATTGCCATAGTGATAAACCTCTATTGTCCGTTTATGATATTTCTTGCTATAAACATTGAATAATAAATTATTTATTGAGGTAAGCAAGCGATGAAAAAACTGATAGCCGGAAACTGGAAATTAAACGGCGATGCGGATATGGCAGAGCGGTTCGATACGGACATAGCAGATATTGTCAAAGATAACCCGCATGTTGAATGGCTTGTTTGCCCGCCTTATCCCTATATTGCAAGCCTGAGCCACTTACAAAGAGGCGCGCAAGATTGCTCGGCTCATGACAAGGGGGCTTATACAGGCGAGGTTGCGGCCACGATGCTGGCCGATATGGGCTGTACTTACTGTATTGTCGGTCATTCGGAGCGGCGCGCCCATTTTGGCGAGGATAATGTACTTGTAAAACAAAAGGCGGCGCAGCTTCTGAAACAAAATATTAAGCCGATTATTTGTGTCGGTGAAACCTTAGAGGAGCGTGAACAGGGCAAAGCTGTTGATGTTGTGCAATCACAAATTACTGAAAGTCTGCCTGATGGCGCGCATGCGGAGAATACTGTTATTGCCTATGAACCAGTTTGGGCAATCGGGACAGGGAAGGCGGCCTCTCTATGCGATATCACAAAAATGCATAGCGCGATTCGCGACCACCTTAAATCATTGCTTGCGGATGGCGCGGAAATGCGTATTCTCTATGGCGGTTCGGTTAAGCCTGACAATGCGCAAGATATTCTCAATAGCGAGAATGTCGGCGGCGCATTAATTGGCGGGGCAAGCCTGAAAGCGGATGATTTTGCCGCCATAGGCATGGCCGTAAAAAATTAGAAATAAAAGACGAAAGTAATATTCATGGACACAATTGTTCTGGTCATCCATCTCATCATTGCCCTGACCATTATCGGACTGGTGCTTTTGCAACGCTCAACGGGCGGTGGGCTCGGCATTGGCGGCGGGGGTATGGGTGATTTCGCCAGCGCACGCGGAACGGCAAACACGCTGACCAAACTGACGACCGGTTTTGCCTTTGCATTCTTTATTACGTCCTTAACATTGGCATGGCTTGCCACAAACCGTGATACTGGAAGTGTCCTTGATGCGCTGTCAGATGAAAAAGGAATTGTGATTGAGGAAACTATTACTGCTCCCGAAGTGCCTCTCGAAGTTGAACCTCAACAAGCTCCTGAAGTTCCAATTGGGCAGTAAATTTATTATAGAACAATTTCATGAATGAAATAATCGGTATTATTACGGTTATAGTCGCTGTTGGGACTTATATACCGTACTTAATTGATACCATTAGAGGAAAAGTTACACCACATCCATTTACTTGGATTATATGGGTTACTTTAACAACAGTAGCTTATATAGCACAATTATCCGATAACGCGGGACCTGGAGCATGGATGAATGCGCCAGTTATTCTCATATGTTTTGCAATAGTTATTTTATCTATAAAAAATGGCTTTCATAACGTTACTAAATTTGATTTAAGCATTTTTTCCCTCGGAATAGTTGCCATAGTTACTTGGGCTGTTACCGATAGCCCTTTTTACTCTGTTATTTTAGTGTGTATTGCAAATACTCTAGCTTATATTCCGACCTTCTTAAAGTCTTATAAGAAACCAAATGAAGAAGCAATTTACCTTTATGGTATAAATTTCTTCCGACATGGCGCATCTATATTCGCCCTAACAAATATATCTCTCATAACCGCTTTATTTCCGATTGTGCTCACTATAAATAATGGATTACTTGCTCTTTTCTTATTGTGGCGAAGAAATTTAAAATAACATAAAGTTGTTTTATGCATAATTGCATGGCTTGACCAAGTAATAACCCGAAAGCTCTCGTCATTGCGGCGAAGGCCGCAACCCAATTTGGTTATCTTAACGCGAAGATGCGAAGAAAACAAAGTAGTCACGAAGTTATTTTGGTTGTTCCTACAATAGTTAGGCTCTATTTTTTGAAATCAGAGTTAGGCAGTATTTTCTAAAGTCTTGCAACTGCACTCCGTGATCTCTGCGCTCTCCGTGGTAAAAATAAAATAACTTGAAATGGATTACGGCCTTCGCCATAATGACAATATCTCAATGTCTATAGCGCCCGCATAAAGTGCTGGGTTGCGAATATAAAGAGAACTTAGTAATCTTAGTACCCTTAATGTTTAAAAAAACGGATTTCAGCTAAAAAAATGGCGGAAGCGCAGGGATTCGAACCCTGGATAGGCTATAACCCTATGCCGATGTGCAAGGAAAGTATAATCCCGTAACAAATCTGATTATGGCACAACGCGAGCGCGAGTGGCCGTGTCCCATGCTGTTTCAAAAATCATGTACATCACAAACGGTGAATGCATGGTTGGAACAGATGCCGGTGCCAGAATTGACACGCCCAATTATTGTTATCTTTGATAACGCCCATTTCGCTATCCTCAAATAACGAAGACACAATAACCCTTCATTGGAAATATTACTAATGCATAATTTTATTTAGAAATGACTATATCATTCACGGTTTATAAAAATATCACAGGCGCTTAGCCATGCGTTCTGATAAAAGAAGGACAACTTTTACCGATACTTCTATTTAGCGGCTACATTGCAATGCTTAAAATGAAATTTTAACAGAGCCTAAGGCTTGGCGGAATTGGCCAAAGTCATCGATAAGCCGTCTAGCTCTTCGCTCATAATTAACTGGCAAGACAGCCTTGAATTTTCCGCGCGGTCGAATGTATCGTCGAGCATATCATCCTCATCCTCGCGCATGGCATGGAGCTTACCCATCCAATCCTCATCAACATAAATATGACATGTCGCACAGCAGCAAGAACCACCACACTCCGCCTTTATCGGCAATCCGTGATCGCGGATAATCTCCATCACGCGCCAGCCTTCCAAAGCTTCAAGCTCATGCCGCTGACCGTCCTGATCGGTTACAAAAATTTTCATGGGGCCTTGCCCTCGGTGAATTGCCGATAGCCGATAGCCAATGACGCCATTGTCCAGGCCGAGGCAATCACGCTTCCGAATGACATGAATAAATCGCTGATGCTCATTTGAAAGGTTGAGAGATTGTCTTCGCCGCTTGCCAATAATGGCGCGGAGAGCATGAGCACACAAATGCCGACAGTAAATGTCGCTATGGCTTTAATTGCAAAGAGCGGGATAGAAAAGGAAAATGCTTTATGCTGAAGATAAAATGATTTTACATCACGCGCATTGATAATCAAGATGGGCAATAGGATAAATCGCAAACCGTAAAATATCATGGCTATCAGGGCAAGCAAACCAATCATCACCGCCAATGATGGCGGCTCATTCGCCTCTGCACCCTGCGCCATCGGCTCGTAAATATTTTGTATAAACCCGAACAAGCCATTAGCCAGATAGCTGAAAACCACGTAGGCCAAAGCCGCGGCGACAAATGTTTTTTTCTGCTCATTTAAATCTAATGTAAAGACGACAGGCTTATCCGTGTCCTTTTTCTTAGGCGCACTTAAAATGATATAGATTATTAATGCGCAAAACAGACCAGTCACAAAATCGGACGGGATTTGCAAAATAGCGAGTGTGAAAACAGATACGTCATCAGTCATACCGCCGCGAATAATCATTAATGTCAGAAAGGTCACGATAGTGGGGACAAGTGTCATAGGGAGCAAGGTTCGACGATTGAGCCATAGGCTTAAAAACCCGCGTTTTAACGATCTTATGATTTCAAAATCATTGAGGGGTATCGGCGGCTTTTGATCCTTCATCCTCGCCATGCTACTAGGCGGCTTTCTCTTTCGCAACGCCTAATTTCTTCTGCAGGTCGCTTGACGATGTCGTATATTGAAAGCGGAGTTTTTCATTCGGGCGGCAAATCCGAAACGCTTCCTGAGCCATGAGCGCTGCCTCATGAAAACCGGATAATATAAGCTTTAGCTTACCCGGATAATGGTTAATATCGCCTATGGCGAAAATGCCTTTTTCGCTAGTCTGGAATTTTTCAGTATCAACGGGAATTAAATTTTCATGTAGATTAAGACCGAAATTTGCAACCGGGCCAAGCTTCATTGTTAGGCCATAAAATGCCAAAAAGCGTGAGCAGTATAGCGTTTCCTCTTCCTTCTCTTTGTTTTTGAGAGTGAGTGATTCGATTTGTCCGCCTTCGCCATTCACATCCGTAATATTGCCGATAACAAGGTTCATGCTTCCTTCATCAACCAGTGCACGCATTTTGCGCACGCTATCGGGCGCGGCGCGAAAATCATCACGGCGATGAACAAGCGTCATAGATTTTACCAAAGGTTGCAGGTTTAAACACCAATCCAACGCGGAGTCCCCTCCGCCTGCAATCACCACATCATGCCCTTTGAATGCATCCATTTCGCGAACGGCATAAAAAACCGATTCACTCTCATAGGCTTCCAGCCCTTGGATAGGCGGCTTTTTCGGCATGAAAGACCCACCACCTGCGGCAATCACAATGACAGGCGCCTCAATCACAACACCTTGATCGGTCGTCATTTCCCAGTTGCCGTTATCAAGTTTTTGAATTTTTTCAGCCATTTGTTGAAAATGAAACTGTGCGCCGAATGGCTCAATTTGTTCCATCAAACGGTCGGTTAAGCCTTGCCCGCTAATCACCGGCCATGCCGGAATGTCGTAAATCGGCTTTTCTGGGTAAAGCTCGGCACATTGCCCGCCTGGACGGTCGAGAATATCAACTAAATGGCATTTTAAATCAAGCAAGCCAAGCTCAAACACGGCAAACAGGCCGCATGGCCCTGCCCCGATAATAATCACATCCGTTACATGTCTTTCAGTCATGAGAATGGTTATAGCTTTGCACCCCCGCCACGCCAAGTGTTTTTATTAGGTCATAAAAATCTTTAATTTTAAAAGCTTCCCCACATGAAGTGCGGGGTTGCTTTAAAAAGACCTTTATGCCTTAGTATTTCAAATTAAAACGAATTTCAGCTTAACAAAAAATGGCGGAAGCGCAGGGATTCGAACCCTGGATAGGCTATAAACCTATGCCGGTTTTCAAGACCGGTGCATTCAACCGCTCTGCCACGCTTCCGTTTAAATGTGGAGAACTCTATGCGGTTACTTATTAAAGTAAAGACTATTTAACATCCTTGTTTCGGCATGTAAATTACTTATACTCATATTCATGATGAAAAATTTATTTTTAGCCTGCTTTTTTGCTTTAATTGCCATACCTGCCGTTGCAGGGGATCAGGCATCTTATAATGCATGGGTGGCAGATTTCAAAAACAAAGCAAGCCGTGAGGGCGTTTCCAGCCGCACCCTTCAAAAGGCTTTTGATGGGTCACGCTACCTTCCGCGCGTGATAGAGCTTGACCGAAAACAGCCTGAATCCAAAATGACTTTTGCCCAGTATCGGGAGCGCATTGTCTCGGCTCAACGGATTAACCAAGGTCGCCATGAATTCAGGAAACATCGTGCGCTTTTGAACAGAGTAGGGGAAGCCTATGGGGTTCAACCGCAATATATCGTTGCCCTTTGGGGGATTGAAACAAATTACGGCAGTAACACGGGCGGTTTTGATGTAATTGATTCGCTTGCAACGCTCGCTTACGAAGGGCGGCGGCGCGAATTTTTCTCGGATGAGCTGATGAACGCGCTCAAAATTATTGATGGCGGTCATATTACTGCCGCCAATATGAAAGGCTCATGGGCGGGTGCAATGGGGCAAAGCCAGTTTATGCCCTCCAGTTTCCTGAATTTCGCACAGGATTATAATGGGGATGGGCGCAAGGATATTTGGAACACACAAGGGGATGTTTTTGCCTCTGCCGCAAATTATCTGGCACGGTCAGGCTGGAAAGGGGATGAGCGTTGGGGGCGGCGTGTCATTTTACCGAATGTGACTGAGAATATAATCGGTCGTGATAACAAAAAATTTCTTAATGAATGGTCACGCCTCGGCGTGCGTCAAGCGGATGGCTCACCCTTACCTATCGTGCAAGATATGCGTGCAGGCTTGGTTGCGCCAGATGGTATCGGCGGCCCTCTCTACCTGACTTATAATAATTACGATGTGATTATGAAATGGAACAGGTCAACTTACTTTGCGACTTCGGTTGGATTGCTTGCCGATGCTATCGCCGCAGGGCAGTAATGGGTCAACGAATTATTGCATGTTTAGCTTTAATAATTACGTTATCTGCTTGCTCTTCGGTCGAGCTTGGCTCTCATGTTGCCAAAAATGTTCCTTTTCCAAGTGATGCCCATAAAAAAGTCGGTGATTTCAAGGTTGGCAATCCCTATAAAATCAAAGGCCGAACCTATTATCCGGCCGAGAAATACCGCTATAGTGAGACAGGCATGGCGTCATGGTATGGGCCTGGTTTTCATGGTAAACTTACTGCGAATGGCGAGATATTTAATAAGCATGAGCTGACCGCCGCGCATAGGACATTGCAAATGCCCTCAATCGTGCGCGTGACGAACCTTGATAATGGGCGGTCGATTATTTTGCGCGTTAATGATCGCGGGCCTTTCTCTCATGGGCGTATTTTGGATGTCTCCGAAAAGGCTGCCGAAGTGCTGGGTTTTAAGAGGGCAGGGACGGCACGTGTACGCGTTGATGTGCTTGAAAAAGAAAGCCGAAAGGTCGCCAATGCCGCCCGAAACGGTTTAAGCACACGCGGGAGTGAGCTTGCCTTTAATCGCGGAAAATCCTTACCCCATATGCAAGCCGAGATTGCACGGCCGGTTTCAAAACCTGTGAGGCTCGCCAATCGTCAGCGAGCCCCTATTGAACGCGTGGCACTTGTCACGTCACAATCACAAAACCCGATTGTTAAGCCAATATCACAGCCACTCTATATTCAGGCAGGGCTATTCCGTGATGAGGATAGCGCGATGACGATGAAAATGGGGCTGTATAATATTCAACAGCCTGTCACTATTCACCGCACGCGGGAGCGGCTGGGTGACATATATAAAGTTCAAATCGGGCCTATCCTATCGGTTGCAAAGGCGAATGAAATCCTTACGATGTTGAACAGAAAAGGGCGCAATGCCCGCATCACAACCCTTCGATATTAAAGAACTCAAATTATGACATTTACTTTACGCCTGTTGTTTTTAACTTTTATCCTCTCAGTTGGCTTAATACCATCGAGCTTTGCCGCGATGCAAACCTCTGCAAAACAAGCGGTGATTATTGATATGGGAACGGGTATGGTTCTACTCAATAAGAACGCAAGTGAACGCATGCCGACAAGTTCTATGAGCAAGGTCATGACCGCCTATATGGTGTTTGACGCGCTCAAAAATGGTCAGATTAAAATGGATACAACCTTAACCGTATCCGAAAAAGCATGGCGCAAAGGTGGCTCAAAAATGTTTATTGAGGTGGGGGAGCAAGTGACCGTTGAAGATTTGCTTAAAGGCCTCATCGTTCAATCGGGCAATGATGCGGCCATTGCACTTGCGGAAGGCATTGCAGGTGATGAAGAAACTTTCGCGATGTTGATGACCCAAAAGGCAAAAGAATTGGGCATGGATGCCTCAAACTTTACGAATGCAAGCGGCTGGCCTGACCCTGACCACTACTCAACAGCAAAAGATTTGGCACAGCTTGGGCAGCGTTTGGTTGTTGATTTCCCACATGAATATGCGCTTTATGGGCTAAAAGAGTTCACCTATAACAACATTCGACAACCGAACCGCAACCCGCTTCTCTATCGTGATATGGGCGTGGATGGCATTAAAACGGGACATACAGAAGCTGGGGGCTATGGCCTTATGGCCTCGGGTGAGAAAGACGGGCGGCGTGTGATGATGGTTGTAAATGGGCTTGAGTCTGCGCGTGACAGGGCGAATGAGTCCGCTCGCCTTATGAGCTGGGCCTTGAATGCATTTGAGACAATAACCTTAATTGAAAAAGGCACGATTATCGAGAATGTCCCTGTGAGATTGGGAAAGGCTGAAACTGTTGCGCTCACAATAGACCGTGATTTAACAATCACACTTCCTAAAGGGCAAAAAGATGATGTAAGCCTCAGCACGCAATATCAGTCGCCTGTTCCTGCGCCTATTATGCAAGGTAACAAGGTCGGTGTTTTGACCGTTACCATTCCACAAGTCGGTGACTTTACAGTTGATTTGGTCGCGGCGGAAGCGATTGAAGAAGCTGGTTTTGTGAAACAATCATACGAAAAAATTAAATCCATGTTTTTTGGCGGGGAGTAAGCACCCATGTTCATAACCTTTGAAGGCGGGGAGGGGGCAGGCAAAACGACACAGATTCAAAAGCTCGCCGCATTTTTGAGCGATAAAGGTCGTAAGGTTATTGTCACACGCGAACCGGGCGGAACGAGTGAAGCCGAAAAAATTCGTGATTTGCTTGTTAAAAAAAACGGTGGGGCGTGGACACCACTTGCCGAGGCCATGCTGTTTTTCACCGCGCGGCATATGCATATCGAGACTTTGATTAAGCCTGCCCTCAAACAAAGTAAAATCGTTTTATGTGACCGCTTTACGGATTCAACAATCGCCTATCAAGGTTACGGTCATGGGTTTGACCTTGAAGTATTAAAGCAAGTTCAGACACTCTCAATCGGTGATTTTAAACCTGACTTAACTTTTATTTTTGATATTGATGTTAAAAAAGGTTTGAGCCGTGCCGGCAAGCGCATGGCGGGCAGTGAAAAAGAAAGCCGCGAAGATAAGTTTGAAAATCTGGCCCTCCAATTTCATGAGAAACTCCGCCAAGGCTATCTTAAAATAGCCGAGCAAAACCCCAATCGTTGCCACGTTATCAATGCCGATCAATCAATCGAGAGTCTTCATCGTGAGATAATTAATGAAATAGAGCCTTTATTATGAATTTGTTCGGTGATGAAAGTTTAGATGATGAGGAAGAAATCCTTGAGCAACAAGAGGACTTAAAACCACCTGAAAAATCATGCTTATTGGTCGGGCATGAGGGTATTGAGCATGATTTATTGACACTCTGGTCTAAAAAAGCGATGCCGCATGCGCTTGTCTTTAATGGCTTGGAAGGTGTGGGCAAGGCTACGATGGCCTATCGTCTCGCGCGTTTTATCCTGAAAAATAGCGCAGAGGCGAATACTTCCGGTTCGATGTTTGGTGAAGAGGACTTGCAAGATTCTCAAACACTTGCAATCCCTGCGAATGATCCTGTTCACTCAAAAGTGGCAAGTAGCGGGCATCCCGATCTATTTGTTGTTCAACGCCCGTTTGATGACAAAAAAGGACAGCTTAAAAAAGATATTCCGGTTGAGGAAATCAGGAAGATTGCACCCTTCCTTCGCCGCACCAGTAGTGATGGTGGCTGGCGGATTGTGATTGTCGATGATGCCAATCTTATGAACAGGAGCGGTCAAAACGCGCTCCTTAAAATTCTGGAAGAGCCACCGAAAAAAGCCTTGCTTATTTTGGTCAGCCATGGGGCAGGGGGCTTGCTCCCCACCATCCGCTCGCGTTGTCGTTTCATGCCGTTTAATGCTTTAGAAGAAAATGAAATTGCGACAATTCTCTCTTATGAAACGCAATCTCATGTAAATAATGTGAATGTAAAGCTATTAACAATGCTTGCCGATGGCTCTGTCGGAAAGGCGATGTCACTTTATCGTTCAGGCGATATACAAATGATAAAAGACCTTCTGTCACAACTTCAAACGCTCAATACGCTCAATGCGGATGAGCTTTCGACGCTTGGTCTGACCTATGCGCAAAGCGGTGGACAAGACGGTTTAAACAGCTTTATTTTTATTGTTGAGCGATGGCTTGAGCTGCTGATTTATATTACTGTTGAAGAGCGGGGGAGCATCATTATTGGCGATATGACCCTTTCGAGCGACCTTGATTTACATGCACTTTTATCATTAAAAGACGCTGTTCACGACCATATAACCATGTGTTTACAAGGCACATTGGATAAACGCTACCTTGTTCATAAAACATTGACCCTTATTCAAAAGGCTTTTGCGTAAAGATTTAAAAAGCGTTATAAAAAATTATGACGCAAGATAAGAAACCTTTTTACATCACTACGCCAATTTACTATGTGAATGGTGAGCCGCATATGGGGCATGCCTACACAACAATCGCGGCGGATGTGATGGCACGTTTTAAAAGGCTTGCAGGCTATGATGTGCATTTCCTCACAGGCACTGATGAGCATGGACAAAAAGTTGCACAAACGGCGGATAAGCTCGGTATATCCGCGCAGGAAGTCACTGATAAATATTCCCAAAATTTCAGGGATTTACTGCCGCTTTTTGATATTACAAATGATGACTTTATCCGCACAACTGAAGTTCGTCATAAAGAAACCTGTCAATATTTCTGGAAACAGTTAGAGGCCAATGGTGACATCTATCTCGATAAATATGCCGGCTGGTACGCCGTTCGGGATGAGGCCTATTATGGCGAGGATGAACTAACCGAAGGGCCTAATAAAAATACCCGCATTTCAAAAGCGACAGGTGCGCAATGCCAATGGGTTGAGGAGGAAAGCTATTTCTTCCGCCTGTCAAACTACCAGGATAAATTGTTAGAATATTTCACTGAAAACCCTGACTTTATCGGCCCGAAATCATCCGCGAGCGAGATTATCAGCTTTGTTAAAGGCGGCCTGAAAGACCTGTCCATTTCTCGCACAACATTTGATTGGGGTGTGCCTGTTCCCGGCAATGACGCGCATGTCATGTATGTCTGGATTGATGCGTTGACCAATTATCTTTCCGCTCATGGCTATGGGCGCGAGAATGACAATCTATTTCAAAAATTCTGGCCAGCCGACCTCCATTTAGTCGGAAAAGAAATCACACGCTTTCATGCAATTTACTGGCCAGCATTTTTAATGGCAGTAAACTTGCCCTTACCAAAACGCGTCTTCGCTAATGGCTGGTGGGTTGTTGAGGGGGAGAAAATGTCGAAATCGCTCGGTAATGTTATCACACCGCAAAGCCTGATTGACAATTATGGCTTTGACGGCGCGCGCTTTGCGCTCATGCGTGAAATGCCATTCGGCAATGACGGGAATTTTTCCAATGCCAATGCGGTCACAACCATTAATAATGACTTGGCGAATGGCCTTGGTAATCTGGCGCAACGGACTCTATCTTTCATCACGAAAAATGCAGATGCTCAAGTGCCTGAGCCATCAGAAATGACGGATGAAGATAAAAGCTTGTTAAAACAAGCCTATGACTTGCCTGCCATAACCGAGGCGCACATTGATAAGGTTGAAATCCACAAATATCTGGAAAGCGTTTGGGCAGTTGTGCGTGAAGCCAACGCCTATATCGATTCAGAGGCACCATGGACGCTTCGCAAAACGGATACAGAGCGCATGAAAACCGTGCTTTATGTTTTGGTCGAGACTATTCGTTGCGTGGCAATCATGGCGCAACCGATTATTCCGAGAGGAAGTGCGGCCTTACTTGATCAGCTAGCGGTATCTTATACAAAGCGGGATTTTGAGCATGTGAATATGCATTCAGCTTTAAAGAGCGGTACATCTTTGCCTCAACCGCAAGGGGTTTTTCCGCGATTAGAGCTCAATAAAGATAAAGCGCGTAATTCATGTTTTTAGGGATTCCGTTATGGCTATTATATTCTTTCTCTACCGCTATACTGTGGGGATTAGGCTATCTTTTAGCTGAACGCGTCATGGCGCAGGGTATTCAGCCTTCTTTTTTAATACTGTGTCAGGCATTAATTGTTATACCATTTTATTTTGTTATCGCTTATTTCAGTAATGACATATATTCAGGGCTTTCTATTCTGAAAACTAATAAGCAAGTTTTGTTATTTACTATTTTTGCGGCATTTACTGTTCTAGGTGGCAATCTTCTCATATTGACTGCCATCACATATAAAAATGCGGTTCTAACGAGTATGATAGAAATTAGTTATCCGCTTTTTATAATAATTTTCTCATGGCTATTATTTAAAGATGTTCAAATAACTTTATGGACCGCAATAGGCGGTCTATTTATTTTTATTGGTTCATGCATATTATTTTGGAAAAGTTAAGCATATGTTTATCGACTCTCATTGCCACCTGAACCATCCGATCAATGGTGAGAATACAGACCCTGGCGCGCTGATTGCCGCGGCGATAGAGGCCGGTGTTATGGGTTTGCAAACCATATGTTGCCGTATTCATGAGGAGTATGAAACTCTGACTGCCTTGTCCGATGCGCATGAAAATCTCTGGTGTTCTGTTGGGACGCACCCGCATGATGCTTCAAATGACCATGAAAAAAACTATACAGTTCAAGATATTGTGACACTCTCAAATCATCCGAAAGTGATTGGAATAGGGGAGAGTGGCCTCGATTATTTCTATGATTATGCCGATCGCGCGGATCAGGCGGCAAGCTTTCGCAAACATATTCAGGCGGCACAGGAAACCGGTTTGCCGCTTATCATTCACGCGCGGGATGCCGACCGCGATTGTATGGATATTCTCTTTGAGGAAATCAAAAACTTTTCAAAACCTTTGCACGGGGTGATGCATTGCTTTAGCAGTGGCGAAAAAATGGCGATGGAGGCACTCGAAATCGGTTTTTATATCTCTTTTTCTGGCATGTTAACCTTTAAAAAGATGGATTGGCTACGTGATATTGCCGCAAAAGTGCCGCAAGACCGCGTGCTGATTGAAACCGATGCGCCTTTCCTTGCGCCTGCCCCGCATCGCAGTAAAGTAAACCAACCTGCCTATGTCATACATACGGCGCAGACTTTGGCACATATTTATAATCTTACACATGCGGAAGTCGGCGACCTGACTACAAGTAATTTTTTCACACTGTTTTCAAAAGCAAAAAGCACATTGGTTGAGCCGCAGACATGACAAACTGTACGGTGACAATTCTCGGGTGTGGAGGGTCAGGCGGCGTACCGCTCGCAACAGGCTATTGGGGGAAATGTAACCCAAATAATCCGAAAAACAGGCGCAGGCGTGCGTCAATCGCAATTCAAAATGAAAAAACCTGCATTGTGATCGATAGCGGTCCTGATTTTCACGAACAAACACTCATTCATAATATCAGTCATATTGATGCGGTCTTATACTCTCATGACCATGCCGACCATATTAATGGCTTGGATGATGTCCGGTATCTGGCGATCAAACAACGCATTCAAGGGCGTAAAGACTATAAATTCCCGATTTATAGTGATAAGAAAACTTTAGAAGGCATTATTAAACGCTTTGATTATTTGTTCCGCGATGATCCGAACGGGCTTTATATTCCACTAATTGAGTCAAAAGCGATTGAGTATGATGAAGAATTAAATATAGGCCATATAAATCTCAAAATGTTTCGGCAAATTCACGGGTTTGGACATTCAAATGGCTTTATAATCGGTGATTTGGCATATTCAACGGATGTGTCGGATTTAAGTGATGAAGCTTTACAAAACCTCAAAGGCATCAAGACATGGGTTGTTGATTGCGGGCAATTCGGCTCGGATAAAACAACCGTTCATGCAAATTATGAACGTGTCTTGGAATTGAATGAAATTGTCGGCGCAAAGAAACTTTATTTAACACATCTCAAACCCGATGATGATTATGATGTACTGATGAACCAAACACCGGATTATATCGAACCGGCTTATGACGGTTTAGTAATTAAAGTTAGTACGTAGCCCAAATTAGAATATATATTATTTACCATAATATATATTATCACTTTTAAAGTAATAGATGCGGCACATGGAAAATTTGCCCTTTTTGGGTAAGATTTTCCTTTGTAAAACTATTATAAAGGAGAAATGATAATGAAACACTATGTTGGTTTGGATGTCTCACAGGAAGAAACACATATTTGCGTGATTGATGAAGATGATCGTAAAGTTTGGCAAGGCAAATGTATGTCTACGCCGTACGCTATAGGAAACTTAATTGAAAAACATGCCCCCAATGCTGCCAAAATTGGCTTAGAGACAGGAAATTTATCGACATTCTTGTGGCATGGCCTCAATGATATATGCTTACCAGTGATTTGCATTGATGCGTATCATGCGCATGGTGTCCTGAAATTACGTATGAACAAGACGGATAAGAATGACGCTCACGGCCTTGCACAAATCATGCGTTCCGGCTGGTTCAAGGCTGTGAAGATCAAGAGCTTTGCCAGCCATGAAATACGAGCATTGTATAAGGCCAGAAGCAGTTTGGTCAGCATGCGATCGGATGTTGTGAATCAGATACGCGGGTGTTTGCGTATCTTTGGTATATTCATCAAAGGCATTGCTGGTGTTGGCTTTGAAAAGCGCGTTCAGGAAATTATTGATGAAGGCGGTACACTTGCCGCCCCTCTTCAGGCGCAACTAACAGTGCTGCAAACCATCAAAAAGAAATCGAGGAACTGGACGAGCTGGTTTTAGATCATTCCTGGGCGTGCCCGTCCTGCCGTGCTTTGATGACGATACCCGGCGTTGGGCCGATGACGGCGGCACAATTTGTTTTGGCGGTTGATGATGTTGAAAGGTTTAACAAATCCAAGAGCGTGGCCGCCTACTTCGGTTTAACGCCGAAACGCTACCAATCCGGCGATATGATTTTAACGGGCGCATCTCAAAACGGGGTAATAAGATTGTACGGCATCACTTGTATGAAGCGGCGAATATTCTGATGACCCGCGTGAAAAAACCATCTGCTTTGCAGGAATGGGGCTTGCGAATAGCCAAGCGCAGCGGCATGAAAAAGGCTCGCGTTGCCGTGGCACGAAAATTATCGGTTATCATGCACCAAATGTTGCTAACAGGAGAGTGCTTTGTGCCCTACCCCGAGCCAAATTATGGAGTTCCAGTACATGCATAAAATTTAAAATAATGGAGTTTGCGATCCTTTAAAACGTCCAAAAAGGATTGCCTATGTCCCGTGCCGGGACGAAAGCTTTCGGTTAAACCTGGTATATTTGATGCAGAAAAAGATAGTTATATTTTGGACAAAAACAATCAAACTGCGGATCACATTTTGAGGGAACCGAGGCCTTCAGAGCAATAGTGTGGCAGTCCAATGACCACGAAGAGAATGGTGATACCGGCAATGACGACGGAACGTGAGAAAATGATTGACAACAAAACTTTATTACATTATGATAAATACAGTTTAAATTATAAGCGAAAGACTAAAAATGTCAGACCCTACAAAAACAACACCTCAAGTTGATTTAGTTGAACTTGTTCGTAATTTAAGAAATCTATCCAACGAACAGCTTACCGAAGTTGCAAAAGAAGCAAAAACTCAGGCTGGCCATGCTGCTGATGCTTTGCAGGCCGCTGCTGCTGGAGAGAGAGCTGTGGGTTTTGAACAAGGTCAAGCACAGGCTGGAAGACATTTGAATGATTTTGGTTTAAGATATAAATCTAATAAAGATTATCTTATTGATCCTAATTTACCCCCTCCCGTTAGCAATTTATCAGTTGCGTTAGGTATTGCAGAATTAAGACAGAAAAGCGCACAGCAGCAAGCTGAACTTTTAAATCAAGCAGAGAACGCGGTGTTACTGAAGGCATGATGGCAGGCCCTAAAAAGGAAGATCTTTTTAATGTTGAGACAGAATTGAGTGGTAAATTTAGAGGCCTTTTAGCGCAAATGGAAAATCCTTCAGATTCAAAATCTGATTTAACTGATTTAAAACGCGACGTAGGCTCAATTGAACTTCCTGATTTTATGAAGAAAACTATGTAATTTAATTTTCTAAATACTTCTATTAGGCATAATTCTATTAGAGATTTTATTTTACTGTTTTCTATTTGCCCCTATCCGTACCTTTTTTAATCATTGGAATGTTCAGCTTATAAGGTAATAAAGACGTCATTATTCTCAACGGTTTCACAAATCCGAATGGAAAACTGATTTCAAATTTTGTTTTTTTCATACCCTTGATAATAGATTTGGCGGCTTCATTAGGTGAAATCATCATCGGCATGTCAAAGTCGTTTTTATCAGTCAGTTGTGTCTTCACAAAGCCTGGATTAACCAGCTGTACTGAAATGTTCGAACCATGCAATTCAGTTGCGAGCGACTCTGTTAGATTTATCAATGCCGCCTTTGTTGAGCCGTAAGACAGCGCGTTGGGCAGCCCTTGATAGCCTGCGACCGATGCAACAATTATAATGCGCCCTTTTTGTTTCGGCTTAATATGCTTGAGGACTATTTCGAGCCAGTTTCCCGTCCCGATAACATTGACTTCATAATGTTTTTTAAAATTTTCTGCTGTAAAATTATCAGTGTTATCTGGATCATAAGCCCCTGCGCATTGGATGGCACAGTCATAATCACCAACTTGATGAGCGGCATTTTGGGTGGAATCTATATCCGTGATATCCAATACGGCGGCATGAATATTTGCATGTTTAGCGGCAATGGCGTTCAGTTTATCTTCAGAGCGCGCAGAGATCCATACCTCTTTCCCCTCATCCGCTAGTTTGAGAGCCAATGCCTCCCCTATTCCCGAAGATGCGCCAGTAATCCATATTTTTTTGAGTGATTGGTAATCCATACCTGTTATCCGTTTTGCAGTTATGATAGGACTTGATATAGATTTATCTTTATCGGAAAGCAAGCCATGCAGATCTACCTGCCCATCGCCGAAATGGCCGTTCAGGCCGAAGTGATCGCGTTTCTTGGTGCGATTGTTGGTGTGATTTCGGGCGTTTTCGGTATAGGCGGTGGCTTCCTGACAACACCGTTTTTGATTTTCCTCGGTATCCCCCCCGCGATTGCAGTCGGAACACAGGCGAGCCAGCTTGTCGCCTCCTCCTCAACTGCTTTGGCAGGACATTGGCAAAAACGTAATATTGATAAAAAAATGGCAGGCGTTCTACTTGCGGGGGGGCTGGTCGGCACAATTCTTGGCACAGGTATTTTCAGCCTTATGCAGCATCTGGGGCAAGTCGATCTGGTTATCTCAATCCTCTATGTCGTTTTTCTTTGCACGATTGGCGGCATGATGGTGACCGAAAGCGGTATGACGCTTTATAGACAATATAAAATGCAATCGGCAATTAAAAACCAGGATGAGCCTTCCGATAATAAGCCTCAGCCAAAACCAAGCCGCTTAAAGCAATACCTCGACAGCCTGCCCTATAAAACAAACTTTCCAGATTCAAGGCTTTATTTAAGTGCGATTATTCCGCTCATCATTGGGTTTGTTGGCGGATTAATGGTCTCGATAATGGGCATTGGCGCAGGGTTCTTGCTCGTCCCGGCCATGATTTATTTGCTCAGAATGCCGCCCCTTCTTGTGGCCGGAACATCGCTTGTTCAAATTATGGCAACGGCGGCGCTTGCCTGCCTCCTCCATGCTATGGCGAACCAGACTGTTGACCTCATTCTTGCCTTTATTTTAATTGCGGGCAGTGTGTTCGGCGCGCAAATCGGTGTGCGATTATCGCATTATATTAAGGGCACAACAGCGCGATTTCTGCTTGCCCTTATCATTCTTTTGGTCGGATTAAAACTGGGCGGTGATATGCTCCTCCCGCCTGAGGATTTCTATTCAATGGTGGTGCAATGATAAGAACCGCCCTCCTCCTCTGCCTTGCTGTCATAGCTTTGCTTATTCCATTACAAGCGAATGCGATGTTGGATATTGATATATCCGAAAACAGGCTTGAAATTACGACCGGTTTTACAGGCGAAACCTTGACAATATTCGGCACGAGCGAAATACCAAACAGCGATATTATAATCCTTGTTAAAGGTCCTCAAAAAGATACTGCGATATATCAAAAGATGAAATTCTTCGGATTATGGTTAAACGGCGCATCGGTTAGCTTTCGCGACGTGCCGCATTATTATCAGGTCGCAAGCTCTAAACCAATCACTGAGATAACGGATTTTGACACACGGGCGCGATATCAAATTGGGCTGGATGCATTGTCTTTCGCATCTGAGGAAGAGAAAAATACCGCAAAAGCCAATCGATTTTCTGAGGCTTTAATTCAAAAAATGCAATTAAGGGGTCTCTATTCGCTAACGCCTGATGCCGTGCGCTTTATCAATGATCGCTTGTTCAGGACGGCGATTTACTTGCCTGCTAATGTACCGATAGGTGATTATGAGGTTCAGGCTTACCTTATTCATGAAGGAGAGGTTGAAGATTTTGCAACTCAAAAATTCAGGGTGAAACAAGGCGGTGTAACAGGTGATGTACATGATTTTGCTTTCGACTATCCTTTCCTGTATGGTCTAACCGCAATTATACTGGCCCTGTTTTCAAGCTTTATGGCCGTTTTATTGTTAAGAAGAGATTAAAGATAATGACTGAACAGATACATTCAAATGAAGAATCCAAGCATGGCGAGCGTCAAGGCGACGGCGGAACGTACCTCGTTATTGCGGATAATAGTGATGAATATGCGATAGGAGCACATTATGCCGCGCGGCTCGCCAATGCGCGGAAAGCGAAAATCGCAATTGCAAAGATCATCGACCTCAATGAATTTATGCATTGGGGGCGCGTGGAGGAGCTGGTACGTCATGATATGCGTTTGCAGGCGGAAAAAGATCTGTGGCATGCGGCAAAGGCCATCCATGATACGCATGGGTTGTTCCCTTGCCTGCATATCGCTGAAGGACAACAGACCGATAAGATTATTGAGATTATAGAGACTAATCGCAATATTCGCGCGCTTATCCTTTCCGGCTCATCCACGACGGGAAACCCTGGGCCATTGGTCACACATTTTTCAGGTAAGGGGATGAGTAATCTTCGCATTCCGGTTGTGATTGTCCCCGGTCATTTGGACAAGGCAGCAATTAACGCGATTATTTAACTCTGACCATTATTCAACCAATGTTATTGTCGAATTATATCCGTATCCAAGCATCTTAATGGCATATTCTTCAACCAAGTCAGGGTTGAGCGTTTCAGGGCGTAATCCGGCCACCTTTTTATTGAGAGCATCATAATCTTTTTCTAAAGCGGTCATTTCAATCGCCATACTTTTCTCCTGAGCGGTCAGCATCCATAAATTCGGAACGGATCGTTCACTGAAAAAAAGATGGAACAGAAAATAAAATAACATTAAACAGAGAAATCCTGTCAGAATTGCCCTATGTTTTGAAGTCATTGAAATATTTGTATAATCCCTCATAAATTTAAGTGAATCACATTAAAATCATTGTCGTAAAGCTTTTAAAACAAGACAAATTTCTGCCATTACTAACCGATTCATTTGATTCGCTTTTTTACATCTATTGCGATAATAATTTCTTCAGATATGTTCCGCTTTTGTACCTTATATATCACATTGGAGTGCAAGAGGGACACCTTCACGAAGGTGTCCCCAAAAAGTGTAAAATAAGATGTTTTCTTTACCTTTGTTGTATATCACGCTAAATAAATGAATATGTTGAAATTTGCAGTCATCGGAAGCGGGATTACGGGACTTGGCGCGGCATGGTTGCTCAATCGCTACAGCCTTGATGTAACGGTTTTTGAAGCCGATAATCGCATTGGCGGTCATGCGAATACTGTGACTGGCTATAATCACCCTGCGGTTGATACCGGATTTATCGTATTTAATGAATGGACTTACCCGAACCTGCAAGAGTTGTTTAGGATTTTGGAAGTTCCTATTCGCAAAACGGATATGAGCTTTGGCGTGTCAGCGCGACAAGGCACATTTGAATATTCCAGCGACGCAATCTTTGCCCAGAAAAAATTGCTTTTCCAGCCATCTTATTATCGAATGCTTTATGATTTGGCGCGGTTTTATAAATCTGTACCGAAGGAATATCATCAGTTTAATGAGAAACTCACCTTGCATGAATATCTCAAAAATAAAAATTATTCGAAAATATTTATTGAGGATCACCTTATTCCGATGGGTGCGGCGATCTGGTCAGTCAATGCAGACTCGATGCTTGATTTTCCGATGAAGAGCTTTGCACAATTTTGTATGAATCACGGCCTGCTTAATCTCGTTGAACGCCCGCAATGGTATACAGTTGAGGGCGGAAGCCGCACATATGTTGATGCCATCTCGCATAATTTTCGTGATAAAATAATTCACAATAAGGCTGTGACTTCAATCCACCGTGATAAAGGGTATGTCTATGTGAATGGGGAGCAATTTGATAAGGCCATTATCTGCACCCACCCGGATCAGGCCCTGAATATGCTGGATGATACGGATGAAAGTGAAAATGATATTTTAAGCGCAATCACTTATTCCGAAAATAAAGCTATTCTTCATCGTGATGCCAGCCAGATGCCACATAACAAAAAAACATGGGCGGCGTGGAATTACTTGAAAAGTGATGATGACAGTAAGGTCACATTAACCTATTGGATGAACCGACTTCAAACATTCCTACCTGAAAATGATAATTTGTTTGTCACGCTCAATCCCGAAAAACCGATTGCTGAAGACTTGATTTTATCGAAGCATGTGTACCACCACCCGATCTATAATTTTAAAGCGATAGAGGCTCAAAGCCGCATTAAGGATATTCAGGGCAAGCGTAACACATGGTTTGCGGGCGCATGGTGCGGCTATGGTTTTCATGAGGATGGTTTGACCGCAGGACTGACTGTTGCAGAAATTGCCGGCTCAATCAAACGCCCTTGGCAAGTCAAAGAGAAATCAAGTGCTTATGAGAATTTGGTTTAGCCCTCACCCAACCCTCTCCCTGAAGGGAGAGGGCTAATGTTTGAAAATGCACTTTATCGCGGAGAGGTTTATCATGCACGGCATAAGCCATTCTTTCATAATTTCAGGTACAGGATTTTCAGCCTTTGGATAAACATTGACGATTTTGATAATGCGGTCACTGTTGACCGTTATTTCTCATTCAATCGTTTCAATATTTTAAGCCTCTATCATAAAAACCATGGCGCGCGGGATGGCTCAAAAATACGCCCATGGATTGAAAGAGCCGCAAAAGAAAAGGGCATAGTAATAGAAAACGGCGCAATATACATGCTGACATTTCCAAGTGTTTTAGGATTTATTTTCAGCCCGCTTACGCTTTATTTCTGTTTTGATAAAGATGTAAATTTAAAGGCTATCCTTTATCAAGTAAAAAACACATTTGGCGAACAACACGGATATCTCCTTGCAACGGAGCAGCCTTCAGAGCGAACAATCAAACAAAATACGAAAAAAGTTTTTCATGTCTCGCCTTTCATTAATATGGATTGCCATTATCATTTCACTGTTACTGCACCGAGCGATAAAGGCTTTCATATAGTCATCCAACAAACACAGGATAATGAAGAGCTTTTAACCGCAACATGGTCAGGACATGAGGCTTTGCCTTTAAATGATAAGAACATATTGTCTGTTTTTTTCTCTGTGCCTTTTATGGGTGTAAAAATAGTTGCGGCTATTCACTGGCAAGCTTTAAAGCTTTGGTGGAAGAGGGCAAAATTTCATAAAAGCCCGCCTAATCTTGAAAAAGATGTGACTTAAAACAATATATTGCTATAAAGATAAAATTTAAAATTTACATGGTATTAATATAATGATGACATTTTCCGATGCGATTGCGCGTCCCGTTGATTTTTTTATCCGCACAGAGGCTCAACTTCGTTATTTTCTGCTTAAAATCAGGCGAGAGAAAGCAGCCTATAAACCATCCCGCGCGTTAAAGCTATGTATTCATTTTGCACGAAAAATTCAGGTGGGTAAGCTGGATGTCATTCTGCCTAACGGACAGAAAATCAGATTTGAAGGACCTGATGCAGGACCTGAAGCTATTCTCATCTTACATAATGATCGTGCGGCGAAAAAACTTTTATCCGCAGGAAAGCTCGGTTTTTGTGAGTCCTATCTGGATGGGGATTGGACGTCGCCGAACATCGCCGATTTCTATGAACTGGTTTTAAGAAATGAATCAATCCTTCTTAATGTTATTTCTGGAAAAGTCTGGTTTCGAAAAGTTGCAAAGCTTATTCATATGCTGAACGCGAACAGCAAAGGCGGATCACTTAAGAATATTTATCGCCATTACGACATTGGAAATGATTTTTACGCGCGATGGCTTGACCCAAGCATGACTTACTCCTCCGCCTTATTTCGTGGTGAAGAAGCTATTACATTGGAACAAGCGCAGGATGTGAAATATCAGGAGATGATTAATAGGCTTGGCATTGAAAGCCATCATCATGTGCTTGAGATCGGTTGCGGTTGGGGGGGATTTGCCGAATATGCAGTGCGCCAAACAGGCTGTCAGATGACGTGCATCACAATTTCTCAGGCGCAATATGATTATGCGGTTGAGCGCGTAAAGGCGGCCGGCTTAAGCGATAAAATCAGTATAAAAATGCAGGATTATCGGGATATTAAGGGGCAATATGACCGCATCGCATCTATTGAAATGTTTGAGGCGGTGGGAGAGCAATATTGGCCGACATTTTTTAATCAGCTTAAAAAATCATTGAAGCCTGATGGGAAAGCCTGCCTGCAAATTATCACAATTGAGGAAGAATCTTATGAAGATTACAAATCAACCGCGGATTATATTCAGCGTTATATCTTCCCTGGCGGGATGTTGCCGTCCATGAGTGCGCTTGAAAAGCAGATTACGCAAGCAGAACTTAAAACGTGCGGTCACCTGTCATTCGGGCGTGATTACGCCAAAACACTAGCCCTATGGAATGATAAGTTTCAGGAAGAATGGCCAGATCTGACAAAAGATGGTTTCGATGACCGTTTTAAACGTCTGTGGGAGCAGTATTTAAATTATTGCGAGGCTGGGTTTTCCGCCGAAACAATCGATGTCATTCAAATCGATTTGCATCATGCCTAATCTGATTTACCCTGCGCCGCTTAATAAAGGTGATATAATTGGTATCATGTCACCCTCATCTTACATCGAAAAGGATGATTTAGACCAAACCGTTCGTGTTATTAAAGGTCATGATTATCAAGTTTACGTTCATCCGCAAAGTCTAAACCGTCATAATCAATCGGCAGGAACGAACGCGGAGAAATGTGAAGCCTTTCACGACCTTATTAAAAATCCCGACATCAAGGCGATTATATTTTCAACAGGCGGCAACCGTGCTTTAAACTGGGTTGATGATATTGATTATGAACTGGTTAAAAATAACCCTAAAATTCTAATGGGTTTCAGTGATGTATCGTCAATTCTTAACCTTGTGAGTTATCACACGGGGCTTATGACCTTTCATGGGCCGAATGCGCGTTGGTTTATGGTTCATGAAAATAATAAACAGGATATCGAGCAGTGTTTTGAAATGCTCAGGAATCCTCAAAATGCACTTGATGTTGCAATAAAGTCGCTGCCTCAAAATAAGCAATCTGAACATAGTTTCCTTAATAATGCGTCTTTCATTGGCGGCAATACATCCCTTATTCTGTATCTTATTCATGAGATAGATTTCACGGATAAAATTTTATTTTTGGAAGATCGCTATGTTGAGACGAGCCGCCTTGATCGTGATCTATGTCATTTCAAACGGCAGGGTGTTTTTAATAAAATTAAGGGTTTAATATTGGGAAATTTCAGTGAATTACTGGATAGTGAAAGACCATTTGGGTTCACGTTAGATGATATGATTGCCGAACATGTTCCTGCTGACCTGCCTATTATTAAAAACGCGCCCTTCGGCCATGGGGAGAGGCTTATAACTCTCCCTGTTACCGGGTAGTTCTATTCAAATTAAAAGCGAAAGTCCGAGCAATATATTCCTTATTCGTCATTACAGGACTTGTTTCTGTAATCCAGAAAAGCCAAAGGTGGATTACACGTATTTTCCTTTCAGTCAAAACGTGTAATGACAATTATATGTTACACTGAGAATCGGAGCTTAATTGAATAACTCCTAAAACTCTATAACTCTGCGATAGAAATAAAATCTAAAACCTCTCTTTAAGATGAGAGGAGACATAAGAATTACGCAGCGTCCGTGAGAACAGTTTCAAGCTTGCTTGCAGCTTCGTCTTCGCTTGTTTTCTCAATCGCGGCAACTTCACGTGCCAAACGCTCAAGTGCAGATTGGTAAATCTGGCGCTCTGAATAAGATTGCTCAGTATCATCTTTCGGACGGCGAAGGTCACGCAGAACTTCAGCGATAGATACAGGGTCACCTGAATTAATTTTTGTTTCATATTCCTGAGCGCGACGTGACCACATGGCGCGTTTCGCCTTGGCTTTCCCTTGCAAGGTTGTGAGGGCATCATCCAAACGTGTTGAGGAGGATAAAGCGCGGAGACCGGAAACTTCAGCCTTTTGTACAGGAATTTTTAAACGCATGCGGTCTTTATCAAAAGCGATAGAGTATAGGGAAACCTCACAATCACCAATTGTATGAGATTCTATTCCTTCGATTTTCCCGACACCATGGGCGGGATAGACAACGGCATCACCCTTTTTAAAATTCACGACATTATTATTGGCTGGCTTCTTACTCATATTTTTCATTCCTCTCATTTTAACACTACACAGCAATCCAGATATGCGAATGTTTAAACATTCACCCTGAAAAAACCGATACTCACAAAATAAAGTCTTAAATTGATGATTTAAAAAATCATAGTTTTACGCGGATTTTCCGCTATTCTTATTTTGAATGGATTGACCATATCACAGTTTTTGAAAAAAAACAACTTCTTGTTATGTATAGAATAGCCATAAAAATCTGGACGTGTTGAATGGCTTACGCTAAAAAGTATGAATTAAACTATGGAGAAAAATATATGACATTTGTTGTTACGGATATTTGTATTAAATGTAAATATACGGATTGCGTTGAGGTTTGCCCAGTCGATTGCTTTTACGAAGGGGAGAACATGCTCGTCATTCACCCTGATGAATGCATTGATTGCGGCGTGTGTGAGCCTGAATGCCCGATCGATGCAATCATCCCTGACAGCGAACCGAAAGCGGAAGATTACCTAACACTCAACCGTGATTATTCCGAATTATGGCCTGTTTTAACACGTAAAAAAGACCCTTTGCCTGACGCTGAAAAATTTAAGGATATTAAAGATAAAATGCAATATTTCAGTAAAAATGCAGGGGAAGGGGACTAGTTTGATCGTCATGCATGGCTTGACCATGCAATCTGAATTATTTTAAATAGATAAGCAAAGTGTAGCTGATATTTAACTTTTTAACTCTAAAACTCTGAGATTAAAAATTTACAAACTTGATTACTCGTGTTCTCCTTTCCAGTGGAAACGTGAAATGCCGAGATTATGAATCTTAAATAATCGCGTTAATTGAAGCTACCTTCTATTCTGTTTAAGAAACCTGAATCTGCGAAATCTACTTCCCGACTAATTTACTAATCAAATCCGGGATGGGAAGGACAATCGTATTTGTCTTTTCACCTGCAATTTCTTGAAGGGCGGAAAGGTAACGCAGTTGCATTGTCTCAGGGCGCGCGGCCATAATTTCCGCCGCGGCATCCAGCTGTTTTGCCGCCTGAAATTCTCCGTCGGCGTTAATGATTTTTGCACGACGCTCCCGCTCGGCCTCGGCTTGTTTGGCAATTGCGCGGATCATGGACGGGTCGATATCAATATGTTTTAATTCAACATTGGTGACCTTAATCCCCCAGCCTTCGGTTGAGGCATCCAGAATCTGTTGTAAGTCGACATTCAGCTCATCCCGCTTTGCAAGCATATCGTCTAGCTCATGCTTACCCAAAACAGACCTTAATGTTGTCTGCGCGTGCTCGCTTGTCGCCTGAATAAAATCCTCTACCTTGTTAATCGCATCGGCGGGGCCAACCACACGGTAATAAACAACGGCAGAAACGCGAACGGGGATATTATCTTTTGAAATCACGTCTTGAGTGGAACATCACTTGTCCTCAACCACATTTCAACAACTTCCATTTGCTGGATGAGGGTTCGCTCATTCAAAATAGGTTTATCCGCTATGCTGATTTCCACGAGGTAAACTTGCAAAATCTCTTTACCTATGATGAAAACCGTATTGAGCAATTTATCGCACTGGTCGATACGCATAAAGCCTTAAAGATATACAAATATAAAGTTTTTTTAAAATATAATATAATATGTATGTAATTACAAAAAACTTTGCGGGTCTATATCAATTTGCATTCGCACTGACGATGGAATTTCAACTCTATCTAACCACTCGGATAGTGTTTTTTGAATATTGACCGACTTATTTGCTTTGATAAGAAGCCGCCGCCGATGGCGACCGCGAAGCATTGCAAAAGGCGGAACGGCAGGTCCCATGACCGTGAAATTATCACTTCGCGGTGCGGTTTGTGCAAGTTTGCGGCCTAAAGCCTCAACTGATTTTTCATTTTTTCCTGAAAGAATTATAGCGGCAAGCCTTGCAAAAGGCGGCATCTCGGCATGATATCGCGCTTCCAGATCTTCACGGGCAAAGGCCTCGCGGTCATGATCAATGAGCGATTGCATGACCGCATTGTCAGGCATATAGCTTTGCAGATAAACCTGCCCCCTTCGTCCGTTATTGAGGACTTCGCGCCCTGCACGACCTGCAACCTGATGAAGCAATTGCCATGTGCGCTCCCCTGCCCTCAAGTCACCGCCTTTCATGCCTAAATCGGCGTCAATTACACCGACACAAGTCAGCTTGGGGAAATGATGCCCCTTTGCCGTCATTTGAGTGCCAATGATGATATCGACGTCACCATTTTTAATGGCTTCCAATTTATCGGCCAACTTATAATCATTTTCTGCCGTATCGCTCGACAAAACTGATATGCGTGCATCAGGATAATGAAGCTCGATCTCTTCGGCAATCCGCTCAACGCCCGGACCCACAGGCACAAGCGAATCCTCTGTATCGCAAGTTGGACAGCGGTCGGGGGTTCGCCCGCCATAATCGCAGTGATGGCAAAATGTGCGCCCTGTCTTCTTATGCTCAACGAGCCAAGACGTACATTGCGGGCATTCCAGCCGTGCCCCACATGACCGACATAATGTTAAAGGCGCATAACCCCGACGATTGAGAAATAACAAAACTTGCTCGTTACTATTGTTTATAGTCGCATCCCCGTTCTTTGAAACGGGGTCTATATTTTCTTTGCAAATCGTTATGGATCCCGTGTCAAGCACGGGATTGCGATTCAAAGTCTGAGCAATCGCTCTATGCAATGTCGGAGAGATAAACTCGCCTTTTTCAGGTTTGTCTTCACGCATATCAATAATATGCATATCTGGCAACAATGCGCCGCCATAACGGTCAGGGAGGATAACTTCGCCATAGCGTTTCTCACGCACATTATGAATTGTTTCAAGTGATGGGGTCGCAGAGGCCAATATGACAGGATGATGAAACACCGCGCCCCGCATAACCGCCATATCGCGCGCATGGTAAATGACATTTTCTTCCTGCTTATAAGACGGGTCATGCTCTTCATCAACAATGATAAGTCCCAGATTTGCATAAGCTAGAAATAGCGAAGACCGCGCCCCGATAACGGCTTTTGTCAGCCCCTTCGTAGCGCCATGCCAGACGGTTTGCCGTTGCTTTGGCGTCATATGGGAATGCCATAAAGCGGGTTTTGTACCAAAGCGAGCCTCAAACCGCTCGACAAAGCCACTGGTCAATGCAATTTCAGGCATCATGAGCAAAACCTGCTGACCGCCTTCCATTGCTTTTGCCGCGGCTTCAAAATAAACCTCGGTTTTCCCTGAACCTGTCACACCGTTAAGGAGTGTACAGCTATACCCCTCCCCTATTTTATCATTCAAATCCAAGGCGGCGTGTTTCTGGTCTTCAGACAATACTTTGGGGACACCTTCATGAGAGTGTCCCTGAGGGACACCTTCGCAGATATATTTAAGTGGTCTTTTGAGTGACTCAAGAAGCTTATAGCTAGGTATTACCATCTTCAAAACAGAGCCAAGTGGCGTCATTGTCCATTGAGCGACCTTCTCACAATATATGCGCATCGTGTCAGATAATAATGGCGCATCATAGGCGGCCTCAATCCGTTTAATTTTTGATAGGGGCAAAGCATCAGTTTCAGCTTTTGCCCAAATAACACCCACCACATCCTGCCGCCCGAAAGAGATTTTCACGTAAGTGCCAAGCGGCAAATCCTCTTCCGCCTTATAGCTATAGGCGCGGTCAATGCCCGTTGCAGGGAGGACAGAAAAAACATTCATGATTTATATTTACCACGGAAGACACAGAAAACACGGAAATTATTTACAAAAATTCCGTGACTTCCGTGATGTCCGTGGTAAAACATTGTTAACAAGAAAACAGGAGCCGCTATATGAAATTTTTTGCCGATACCGCTGATATGAATGCCATCAAAGACCTTGCCGATTTGGGCATGTTGGACGGCGTCACAACGAATCCATCCATTATCGCAAAATCGGGGCTGAATTTCCTTGAGGTCATCCCTGAGATTTGTAAAATCTGCGATGGTCCTGTCTCGGCAGAGGTTGCCTCAACTGATTATGAAACCATGCAAAAAGAAGCGGATAAGCTCGCCGCGCTTGCCGATAATGTGTGCGTGAAATTGCCTTTGACGGAAGCAGGATTGAAGACTTGTAAGACTTTGAGTGCGCAAAATGTTATGACGAATGTCACACTATGTTTTTCCGCTAATCAGGCACTACTCGCGGCGAAAGCCGGGGCGAGTTTTATATCCCCATTTGTCGGGCGGTTGGATGATATCGGCCTGACAGGAATGGATCTCATCGGCGATATTGTCCAGATCTATGATAATTATCAGTTCCAAACCGAAATCCTTGTTGCCTCAATCCGCCACCCTCAACATCTCCGCGAAGCCGCCCTGCTCGGTGCGGATGTGTCCACCTTGCCGCCATCGGTGATTAAAACGCTTTATAAACATCCGTTGACTGATAAAGGGCTCGACGCGTTTGTCAAAGACTGGCAGTCGACAGGGCAATCAATTTTATAATTCACTAAAGCAATGCAGAATTTTCCTTCTCCCTCCCTTGGGAGAAGGTGCCTGAATGAAATGAAGGCGGATGAGGGGTGTTTAAATTTTATAGTTGTTTCTAAATAGAAAGTGTCATTGCGAGGGAGCCCCCTGCCTTCGCAGAGGGCAGGCTTTGCGACCGCGGCAATCTATAGGATGTTTAGATTGTATGGATTGCTTCGTCACTACGTTCCTCGTAATGACGGGATATTTTAAACTCTAACCACCCATGCCATGTTTGGCTTTGCGGCGGGTATCATCAATCAGGCGGGCTTGCTCCTCATCCGTTTCATCATAATAATCAACGGCACGTTGCCACATATAATAGGCCTCAATCTTACGCCCGACTTTCCAAAGCGCATCGCCTAAATGCGCATTAATCACCATATGATAGGGTTTGAGCGCGGCAGCACGCTCCAGATACTTAACTGCTTGGGCATATTCACCCTTGCGATACAAAATCCACCCCATTGAATCGATAATATAGGCATCATTCGGCGCGGCCATCACCGCCCGCGATATCATATCTTTCGCCTTTTGCAGGTTGATATTTTTATCGGCATAGGAATAGCCGAGATAATTGAGAATAATCGGATTTTCAGGAAGTTTCTCAAGTGCTATTAATAGGTCAGCCTCAGCTTTCTCCCATTGGTCGCTCAAATCATAAGCAATCGCCCGTGTATAATAAATTGACCATAAATTTTGCGGCAATTCACCATCATTTTGCGCCCTTGCCAGTTGTTCCGCAGTGTCATAAGCCTCAATGGCTTTTATATAGTCTTTTTGCTCCCTCAAAATATTCCCAAGCAAGTAATGATAAAATGGCATATTATTATTATGAGCAACAGACGCCTCTGCCGACTCGATCGCCTGACGAATCAGGATTTCTGCTTCCTCAATCTTGTCTTTATCAGACAGTAGAACAACACTTTCGCTCAAGGCACGACTATAATCGTGATGGTCGCTCGGCACCTTCCGATAGGCTTCAAAGGCTTGCTCCAGCCGTCCCTGGCTTTGTAACACACTTGCAATTGTCAGGTGAAAATCAGGATTTTCAGGGTTCAGATAAGCCGCAAGCCGTGCAAAAAGTAATGTTGAATCAAGTGCGTTCTCGCTCCCCATAATTTGTGCGAAATCGTGATGGGCGGCGGCAATGGCTTCAGCCGCATTTTTATATTGCGGAACAAATTCGACTTGTCCATTTTCATTATCACTTTCAAGCTTTTGCAAAATCTCCCCGAGCCTGTCGCTCCTGTTAAAGCGAACCAATCCACGTTTCAGGATTTGTATCGCACGTGTTTCTTTCCCAATCCGCGCATAAAATTCTGCAATATCGGCAAGCTTGCCCGAGGTCATACTGTCTGGCTGAACCTTATTCATCAGGCTTAAAGCCATATCATTTTTACCCGCATATTCCGCTGCCAAAGCCTTGTAATAAAACTGTAGCGCGTTACGTCCGCTTTGAAAGATTTCAAGAGCATCAGATTCGAACTCAGCCCTAACCCAGCTTTCAATTATCGGTCTTGAAAAGCCTGCGAGAGGTCCCTTATCCATTATATTGGCAAGGCTCAAAGCCTGCTCCCATTCGGCATTTTTGACATGTCGAAGCACAAGAAAAAGCCGCATTAAATCATATTTATCAGATGATTTGAGCTCTCCTTCCATGTCGATCAGATTTTCATGCAAACCATCCGCAATGATAGCGGCCTGAATATAGTCACCATTGCCAAGCGCGAGCGTAAAAGCACGAAGCGCGAAGTCGGGATTATCACTGTATTTTTCATGAAGTTTGGAATAGCTCTGCCACGCCATATCCCAGTCACGGCGGCCTTGCGCAATCATGCCGGAGAGAAATAATCCTGTCTCGGTCTCACGGGCTTCTTTTTTCACTGTTGGCATCGAAAAAACATCGAGAACATCAACATCTGCGCCACTCTGATCTAACTTTTCCTGATAATAACGTATCACGCTCCACTGCACCGCAAAGGCAGTAGCACCAAAAATCATAAGATAAAGAAAAAATATGCGTAAAAAGTAACCCATTATTTTACAAAGGTAGCGCGGTCGTATTTAAAAGGAAAGCAACCTTTCGTGATGCTGTCCCTTGGGGACACCTTCGTGAGGGTGTCCCCATTATTTACGTTATCGAATAATTCGGGCCGCCCCCACCTTGCGGTACTGTCCAAATAATATTCTGGCTTGGGTCCTTGATATCGCAGGTTTTGCAATGCACACAATTTTGGGCATTAATTACAAATTCATTATCAACAAATTCATAAACCGCGGCGGGGCAGTAGCGTTGCGAAGGCCCTGCATATTTCGGCAAATTCACCTGAACAGGAATTGATTTATCCTTTAATTTTAAATGGCTTGGTTGGTTTTCCTCATGATTTGTATCAGAGAGAAAAACGGATGACAGACGGTCAAAGGTTATCACGCCATCCGGCTTCGGATATTCAATCGGCTCGCATTGATCGGCGGGTTTTGTCTGCTCATGATCCGCATGGTTTTTCAGTGTATAAGGGATTATCCAGCCACCCAATGTTTGAAACGCCGCATGGAAAAAGCCAAACCAAAAACCCTTATGAAAGCCTGGGCGAATGTTCCGAACCTTATAAAGCTCTTTATAAATCCAGCTTTTCTTATATTTATCACTGTAAGCTGTTAGCTCCTTTGAGATCACATCCTGACCATCTTTCATGGCCTCGAAAACCGCCTCGGCTGCAAGCATACCCGATTTCATTGCGCAGTGATTGCCCTTAATTTTCGGCACGTTTAAGAACCCTGCCGTATCACCAATGAGCATACCACCTTTGAATGTCAGCTGGGGTAAGGATTGAAAGCCGCCCTCAACCAATGCGCGCGCACCATAGGCAATACGCTTCCCACCTTCCAACAAAGGCTTGATTGATGGGTGAGTTTTAAAACGCTGCATCTCCTCAAACGGGGAGAGATACGGATTTTCATAGTCCAATGCAGTCACAAACCCGATAGAAACCGTATTATCGCTCATGTGATAAATCCATGACCCGCCATAAGTCTTTGAATCCATTGGCCAACCTGCAGTATGCACAATTTTCCCCTCATCATGGTTGGCACCCGTTACTTGCCACACTTCCTTCACGCCAAGCGCGTAAGTTTGAGGGTCACTCTCCGCCCTTAAATCATATTTCTCAATCAGTTGTTTGGTGAGAGAGCCATGACAACCTTCGGCGAAAATTGTTTGTTTAGCGTGAAGCTCCATCCCAGGCTCAAACATATCGGTCTTCTCACCATTTTTACCGATTCCCATATCGCTGGTGGCAACGCCTTTCACGCTCCCATCCTCATGATATAATATTTCAGCGGCGGCAAAGCCCGGGAAAATCTCAACGCCGAGGGCTTCGGCCTGTTCAGCCATCCACCGCCCGAGTTGAGACAGCGAGATAATATAATTACCATGATTTTTCATTTGTGGCGGCGTCGGCATCCAATATGATTTGGACGTTGTCAGATAGCGAAAAGAATCCTTTTTCGCCTTTGTCATGATTGGTGCGCCCTTCTCTTTCCAGTCAGGGATAAGCTCATCCAGCGCGCGCGTCTCAAGCACCGCACCCGAGAGCAAATGCGCCCCGACTTCAGAGCCTTTTTCAAGCATGCAGACATTCAGCTCAGGGTTGAGTTGTTTCAACCGAATGGCGCATGACAGTCCGGCAGGCCCTGCCCCAACGATGACGACATCAACCTCCATCGACTCCCTATCATTGCGTGCTTCGGTCATACTTAAACTCCTCTTTTAAAGATAAAGCCTATCGCATTCATTTTTAAAGGAGAAGGATTTTCCTAACGTTAATGCACGCCATGTCACGCAAAGTTTTAAACTATGCGTTATATGAGGTATAAGAGTTATTTTTACCACGGAGAACTCAGAGGTCACGGAGGAATTAACAAAAATAACTTTGCGTGACATGGCGTGCCTTTGTGTTTAAAAAAAGATCCTAGCTTTCGCTGGCATGACAACTCATCTTCGCGTCAGCTTCACTTTCTTGATCTCTTCGTACCTTTATGTTTTCTTGTTAAAAAACTCCGTGACCTCTTTGCACTCTCTTGATAAAAAGAACCATGGTTAAGAAACTTATCGTGATGGGCGGGCCTAATGGTGCAGGAAAAACAACTGCCGCCGAGATGCTGGTACCACAGCTTGAGGACATGCGCGAGTTTGTGAATGCCGACAAAATTGCCGCAGGGCTATCACCCTATAATGCTGAAGCGCAAGCTGTTGCCGCTGGGCGATTAATGCTCAAACGAATTACCTATCTATTACAAAAAGAGGAAAGCTTTATTTTTGAAAGCACCTTGGCAACTAAAGGTTTTGTGAAAACTTTGAAACAGGCAAAGGCTCAAAATTATCTTTGCTCCCTCATTTATATGTGGCTGCCTGATGTTGAAACGGCAAAAGCCAGGGTGGCACAGCGCGTCAAAAATGGTGGGCATAATATTCCTGATACTGATATTGAGCGACGCTATCACAGAAGTCTTGATAATTTACTAAATCTCTACTGGAATCATTTTGATCAGATTAAAATCTATAACGGTGCGGAAACCCCTGCCGATTTGATTGCCGTTAAGAATGGTGATTTTAAAATTTACGACCCTAAAATTTGGGAAAGCATCCAAAGCCATGCAGAATAATAATTTTCAGGCATTGGAATTTTTGGTTGAGGCGGGCGTGACAATCACCTGTCAGAACACACCGAATAACAGGTTTGTGTATAAACAAACTGTCATCCCGAGCGTAGTCGAGGGATCTCATCAATTTTCCAATAGAGATCCCTCGGCTCCGCTCCGCTCCGCTCAGGATGACAAGACCTTTAAACCGCATGCGGATATCATTCATGAAGCTGAAGAGCTAGCCAAAAATGCACAAACGCTTGAGGAACTGAAAACCGCAATTCAAAATTTTGAGGGCTTAAGCCTGAAACGCAATGCAACTCAAATCGTTTTTGCCGATGGTTATCCGGATGCCGATATCATGCTGATCGGCGAAGCCCCCGGCGCGGATGAAGACCGTCAGGGCAAGCCCTTTGTCGGTGTGTCCGGGCAATTGCTTGATAGGATTTTGGCAAGTATTGCACTATCGCGCACGGAAAATGTCTACATTTCCAACATTCTGAATTGGCGGCCCCCCGGAAACCGCACGCCGACTGAGGAAGAAATGGCGATTGCAAAGCCTTTTATCGAGCGGCATATTGAATTGATAAATCCGAAATTATTGATTTTATGCGGTGGCGTTGCGGCCAAAACCTTGTTGAATTCAAAAGAGTCGATTTCCCGCCTGCGCGGTAAGGTGCATAATTACAACAATTCCGCAAAGGCGATTGCGACCTATCACCCTGCCTATCTCCTCCGCACGCCTTTGCAGAAGAAGAAAGTCTGGCAGGATATGCTCTTGATCCAAGAGGTTATAGGTGGTTAGATTTTTAAATTCTGCAACCCCGCGTCAGTGTGCGGGGGTGAAAATATTATTAATATTATTGCTTATCAGTATCTTACCATCATTTATTCATGCGTCACCCCTCCCGCAATCAAAGCCAACAATTGAGGATAAGCAAGCGGTTCAAATCCGCTATGATGTAGGGATTAAAGGGACTCTTGAGGATTTGCGGTATTTCGCACGCGGATCAAAATATATCTCTGAAAACTACAAGGGGCGTCAAAGGCAAGCAGTGAATCAACTGCGTAAGCAAGTGATGAAAAGCCTTAATCAAGGCAAAGTCACTGCCGCGCTCACCCTGTTTGAAAAGGATAAGGCGCAACAATTCATTGACCCGATTGACCGCGCACAAATATTGGCAGAGATTGCCGCACATTATCTCTATCTCGACCATCCGCGTAAGGCGAAAAATACAGCACTGAAAGCGCTTAAAGCATCAGATGAAGCGCCGCTTGCAGGGTGGGTTATGGGATTGGTGAGCTGGATTAACAATAATATGGCGGAAGCCGGGC
>CAZHEE010000001.1:47860-60359 GCA_964531715.1 uncultured Micavibrio sp.
TATTTTTCAATTGCCGCGCACGCGCGTTATGCCTCGCCATGGATGACATCTGCTGCGTCATACTGGGCGTCGCGTGCCTATCAAAAAGCGAAGCTTTACCCGAAAATCGCACCGATGCGCGCCCTTGCGATGCAACATCCACGAACATTTTACGGCCTGCTCGCCATTAAAACCGAGGGCTACGGTTATGACTTTAACTGGACAATGCCCGAATTAACTAAGGCACATATTGACCGATTGAATGCCGACAAGACAGGGGCTCAAGTACTTTCTCTTATCAAAAAAAGGCAACTGACATCCGCCGAAGACATGCTGTTCGGATTGCCGATTGATAATAATCCGAAGCTGGCAGAGGCGGCGATTGCTCTTGCCCATTATTATAATCTGGCGGGCTATGCCATGCGCTTTAGCCTGTCCAATGCAAACCCTGCGGGTGGGTATTATGATGCCGGGCTCTTCCCGATTTCTGCATGGACAACTCATGAGAAATTTAAAGATCAAGCCATGTTGAATGCCTTTATCAGACAAGAATCCCGTTTTCGCGCAAAGGCTAAAAATAGCAGCGGCGCAACAGGCCTGATGCAAATTATGCCTGCCACTGCCGCCTATATCACAGGGGAAACGCTTTATCAAAAGGCAAGAGGACAAGAATTGCTGGGTCGGGCAGATACAAATGTCGCCATCGGTGCGGCCTATTTGGATCATCTCAAAAAGCTGGATGTGGTTGAGAGTGATCTATTCAACCTCGCCATTGCCTATAATGCAGGGCCAGGGAACCTGGCGCGATGGAAACAAGCCTTTCAAACCGATGACCGGTTGCTATTTATCGAGCTTATCCCGTCATCGGAAACACGTGCCTTTGTTGAGCGGATAGTAACAAATTACTGGGTCTATCAGCTTCAAATGGGGATTGAGCCGACAACGCTGAAAGCCGTTGCAGAAGGTCGCGCACCGCTATTGAAGTAGAAAACTCTTTAAACTGTCATCCTGAACTTGTTTCAGGATCTATTTTGCTATTAATTAGATGCTGAAATAAATTCAGCATGACTGGAAAGGGAATGACTATGACCGCGTTAAAACAAGAAAAACAAAAAAACACAAACATGACCCCAAATCAATTAAGAGACTCTTATTTCAATCATATGCGCTCAAAAGGTGCGGTGGTTGTGCCGTCCGCTTCGCTCTTGCCCGAAAACGACCCGACCACGCTGTTTACAGGCAGCGGAATGCAGCCGATGATTCCCTACCTTCTGGGTGAAAAGCATCCTTCAGGCAGTGACATTGTTGATTCCCAAAAATGCGTGCGGACAGGTGATATTGACGAGGTCGGCGATAACTCCCACTTAACATTTTTTGAGATGATCGGGCGGTGGTGCCTGAAAGGAAACCCTGAAACCTATAAGCGCGATCAGATTCAATGGATGTGGGAATGGCAAATTGAAACGCTCGGTCTTGACCCGCAAAACCTCTATGTCAGTGTTTTTGAAGGTGACAGTACGCTTCGTATATCGCGGGATGATGAGGCCATCGCAATCTGGACAGCGTTATTTAACAGTGTCGGCATTGAGGCAAAAGTTGAAGATGAGCCTTGGATTTATGGGTGTTCACGCGGCGGGCGCATTTTCTGCTATGATGCGAAGGAAAACTGGTGGAGCCGCGCGGGCGTCCCTGCCAATATGCCGAATGGCGAACCCGGCGGACCTGACAGCGAAATGTTCTATGACTTCGAACCTGAAGGCGATGTGAAGGATCACCCTGCGACGGAAACCGAACGATTCCTTGAAATCGGCAATAATGTCTTTATGGCCTATCAGAAAAAGGGCGATGACTTCGTTGCGCTTGATGCGCCGAATATTGACTATGGTGGGGGATTGGAAAGGATTGCCGCGGCGGTCAATAATAATCCTGATGTCTATCAAACACCGTTTTTCACCAATGCGACACTCAAAATTGCGCGCTTGAGCGGCACAACATACGAGGCCGCGACAAAGGAATTTCGCATTATCCTTGACCATATCCGCGCCGCGACTTTTCTGATTTCCGATGGGGCATTACCGTCCAAAGTTGATGCAGGCTATGTCACGCGCCGCCTGATGCGCCGTGCCATTCGGACAGCCAGAAAAATTGATATAAATAATAATTTTACACGTGAACTTGCGGCAATTTATATTGATGAGGCGGATGCCTATCCTGAGCTTGCCAAAAACCGTGACTTTATTTTAAGCGCGATTGAGGCCGAGGAGCAGAAATTCCGAAAAACACTTGAAAGCGGTGAACGCGAAATCAAAAAATTCCTTGATGGCGGTGAAGATGTTACAGGCGAAAAAGCCTTCTATTTCTATGAAACTTACGGCTTTCCGCTCGAACTCACCAAGGAAGTCTTGGCGGAGTATGGGCAGGACTTGAAAAACCCTGAAGATTTTGACAAGGCAGCAGAGCAACACTCGGAAAAATCGCGAACCGCCGCGGCAGGAAAATTTAAAGGCGGGCTGGCCGACCATTCCGAAGTGACAACCGCTTACCATAGTGCAACGCATCTCATGTTGGCTGGTCTACGCAAAATCCTCGGCGACCATGTCCACCAAAAAGGCAGTAATATTACGGCGGAACGTATCCGCTTTGACTTCTCCCACCCTGAAAAAGTCACACGAGAACAACTTGATGCGGTTGAACAATATGTTAATGATGGCATCGCTGCGAATGCACGCATTACCATGCGTGAGATGGACAAACAAGCCGCGAAAGACGCAGGCGTTGAAGGCAGCTTCTGGGAAAAATATCCTGACATTGTGAAGGTTTATTCTTTCGAGGATGCACAAGGCACCAATTGGAGTGAGGAACTCTGCGGCGGGCCGCATGTCGACTCAACATCCGATATTGCAAAGCTCGGCACATTCAAAATTAAGAAAGAGGAAAGCTCCTCTGCCGGTGTCCGCCGCGTCAAAGCCATTTTGAAAGAGTAAGCGCATCTTGTTTCAGGCAATCCATAGACAGTAGAATTATTTTACCACGGAGATCACGGAGGCTTGTTCATTTGTCATTACACGGCTTGACCGTGTAATCCAGAAAAAACAATCGAATACAGAGCATTAGAGTTTCTGAGTTTATTTGAAAAATAACTCCTTTTTACTCCAAAACTCTGCAAGTTAAAAAAACGACTGGATTGCAGGAACAAGGCCAGCAACAACGGTTAATTTTGTAACACATTAAAATCAAACATCTTTCAGCAATCTCGCCTTTTGACGGTTCCAGTCACGTTCTTTCACCGTTTGGCGTTTATCATATTGTTTCTTCCCTTTAGCCAGAGCGATTTTGATTTTTGCAAGTCCCCGCGCATCAAAATAAAGCCTTATCGGAACAATAGTTGCGCCATCCTTTTGAACACCACCTATCAGTCGGTCAATTTCCCGTTTTTTTAAAAGCAATTTCCGCGCCCGCGCTGGCTCATGTTGAAAATACCCGCCGGCTTGTGCATATTCCTGAATATTTGCATTCAGCAGGAATATCTCGCCTTTTTGGTCTTTCACGTAAGCCTCATTGATGCTCGCCTGCCCAAGCCTCAGCGATTTAACTTCTGTGCCGAACAGGGCAATGCCTGCCTCAAATTCCTGAAGCAACTCAAAATCGAATTTCGCGCGGCGATTATGGGCAATCGTCACATTCTTCGTCAGCAAATTATTTTTTTTAGACTTATTTCTTGTCATGGCGCGTATCATGCATTTTCTTGTCCATAGCTTCAAGTTAAACCTTTAAATTGCCGTTTTTGTAGCCTACATCTATTGCATGCGTTTCATTGCGGCTTTTGCTCTTATATTGATTATTTTCACTGCGCCTTTACAGGCAAGCGATGTGAGCGCAGTTAAAGCCGCCGCGCAAAAAAACTACACTATTCCGCCCTCCAGCGCGACTGGACGGTCAATTATCCAATGGTATCAGTTAAGGCATAGCGGCAATGCCGATTTTAATCGGGCACGGCAATTTATTGGCAGTCATCCTGACTGGCCTGATCTGTTCACCATCCGCAAAAACGCCGAGATTAACATGAGTGCATCCCTGCCTAACGCTCAAATCATATCATGGTTTCAGACACATGACCCTGCAACGGCGCATGGTATGAATTTATATCTCAGTGCGCTCTTGAAGTCGGAGCGCACTGCGGAAGCTTTAAAAATTTTAAAAGACTGGTGGTCAAAAGCCCTCCTCACCCCGAATGAGCAAGCGGATTTTATCAAAAATTACGGACGCTATCTCGGCTCTCAAGATCATGAGCGGCGGATGCGCCATATCATTCACGATCGTCACTATACGGCTTCGCGTGATTTGGCACAGATTCTCGGACGCGGTTACCCGCAACTGATTGAGGCGAAAATCGCGTTGATTGAGGAAAAGCCGAATGTGAATGCGCTCATCAATAAAGTGCCTGCCAATTTGCAAAATAATGAGGCGTTGATGCTTGCGCGCATCCAATGGCGGCGCAAAAACGGTTATGACGCCGGCGCGATTGAGCTTCTGAGCCGTGCCCCTGACTATCAAAGTATGTCCGACCCTGCCGCATGGTGGCGTGAACGGCATATTATGGCGCGGAGGCTGATGGAGCAGGAAAAATGGGGCAGTGCCTACCGCCTTGTTCAAGGTCACAAACAAGTTACAGGCTTCCCGTTTGCGCAGGCCGAATTTCTTGCAGGCTGGCTTGCGCTTCGTAAAACAGGGCAGCCATGGGATGGCTTCAAGCATTTTGAAAATCTGTTCAATGCGGTTGAAAGTCCGATCAGCCGAGCCCGTGGCGCTTACTGGGCTGGATTATCATCTGAAACACTTGGGCATCCTGAAATTGCCAATCAATGGTATCAGGTCGGCGCAAAATATCAGACAACTTTTTACGGGCAAATGGCGGCACAACGCATAAATCTGCCATTCGGGCAACTAAAACCAACACCATTTCAGATTTCACCCCAAGCGCGTGCCGCATTTTCCGACCATCCACTTATCCGCGCTGCAACGATTTTAAAACAAGCAGGGCGCGATTATGATGCGCGAATGTTCTTAACCGCTTATATTGAGCGGCAACAAATATCTGGGCTGGATTATAAACTGACTGCCGACCTTGCCAAAAATCTTGGCTATGATGATGCGGCGGTGCGCATCGCAAAAAAGGCAGAGCGTGACGGTTATATCATGCCAAGTTACCTCTTCCCGACTATATCGACAGCCAAGAATGGGCGATTTGCCATTCATCCGGCGTTTAGTCACGGCATTATGCGCCAAGAAAGCGGCTTCGACCAGCGCGCGCAAAGCCATGCCGGTGCGCTTGGCCTGATGCAACTTATGCCTGCAACCGCAAAAGAAGTGGCAGAGCAAGCCGGCCTCCCCTACTCTGAATCACGCCTGACAACTGACCCTGTTTATAATATGACACTCGGCTCTCTCTATATTAAAGATATGCTTGATATGTTTGACGGGAACAGGACGCTGGCCATTGCCGCCTACAACGCAGGACCTGGACGTGTTTCACGATGGCTGGATGAGATTGGCGACCCGCGCGACCCTAATATTAACGAGGTTGACTGGATTGAAACCATTCCGATTTATGAAACCCGAAACTATGTTCACCGTGTAACCGAAGCGGTGAATGTCTATGCATCCATGATGCGATAGCTGTTTTACAAAGCTTTTAGTTTAAGAAAAAACCCCTCTGTTAAAGAGGGGTTTTAAAAAAATCTTATAATCGCTAAAGAACTACTTACGGTAGCAAGCCTTGTTCATTTCTTCCAAACGACGGACACGCTCGTTACACATTGCAAGGTCGTTCACATACTGCTTGTCAACGCCGCCTGCTGTACGGTCCATGTTTGTTTCACCTGCGTCAGATGTTGCGCAAGCTGAAAGACCTGCTAAACCTGCGATAAGGATGGCTGTTTGTGCGAATTTTTTCATTTGTTTCTCCTTTTAATTAAAATTGCCTTACTACAATGCCTAAAAATTCATAAAGTTCAATTGTTTTTTATGATTTTCAGCTTTTTATAATATTAAAGTCACTATTTGAAAGACCTTGATTTTGTCATGAAAAGATTGTTTATCAGAAGCTATGGTTAAAAAAACGAAAACAAATAAAAAGAAAACCACAAAGCATAAAAATCAGGAAAGCTGGAAGCGGAAATTCTTGCGCTGGGGCTTTGTTCTGTCGATTTGGGCGGCATTGATTCTGATTGCTGTCCTGGCATGGTATGGGAAAGACTTAAACCGTATCGCAAAAAATGTTCAACAAGACGAAGAACGCATTGTCCGTGTTTATGCGAATGATGGTGAGACAGAATTGGCCGCTTATGGCCTCCTGCGTGGTGACAATGTCCGCGTTGAAGATTTGCCAGAGCATATCCCAAATGCCTTTATCGCGATTGAGGATCGCCGTTTTTATAGCCATTTTGGAATCGATTTAATCGGTTTGTCACGAGCCATGGTGTCGAATATTCAGGCAGGCGGTATTGTTCAAGGCGGCTCGACCCTTACGCAACAGCTCGCCAAAAATTTGTTTTTTACGCCCGAACGCACAATTGAACGCAAAATTCAGGAGGCCATGCTTTCCATCTGGATTGAGCGTAAATACAGTAAGGAAGAAATTCTCAGTGCCTATCTCAACCATGTTTATTTCGGTGCCGGCGCCTATGGCCTCGCCTCCGCCGCGAAAATTTATTTTGATAAAGAGCCTGAAGATCTGGGATTAAAAGAGGCCGCCCTCCTCGCCGGGTTGATGCAGGCACCATCACGCCTTGCCCCCACGCATAACCCTGAAGGCGCGATTGAGCGGATGCGTGTTGTCTTGAGAGCTATGGAGGATACAGGGCTTGTCACATCGGAAATGATTGCGGATGCACAAGCCATTCGAATCACAGATGGCGGCAAGGTTGAAGGCATGGATTTTGCCGAGCGTGATAAACATCCGCGCTATTTTGCCGACTGGGTCAATCGTCAGGTGGGGCAATATATTGATAATCAGGATAGCAACCTGAAAGTCATTACAACGCTTTCGACCAATATTCAAAATCGTATGGCGGATATTGTCAGGCAACAATTGGATTCAGAATTTCCTGATAGTAGCGATACCAAAAGGCCTGAAGCCGCCGCTATCCTCCTCAATGAAAATGGCGCCATTCGCGCCCTTATCGGTGGCTATGATTACGGTGAGAGCCAGTTCAACCGTGTAACGGACGGCAATAGGCAGGCAGGGTCTGCGTTCAAGCCCTTCGTCTATCTGGCGGCGATTGAACAAGGATGGAGCCCTGAAGATCTGATTTCAAATGAGAAAATAGAGGAAGGTCGCTATCGCCCATCAAATTATGACGGTTTTTATTCGCTTGAAGTGCCGTTAAGAGCGGCGCTTGCCAATTCCTATAATGTTTCCGCCATTTATATGATGAAAGAGGTTGGCGTTAAACATGTGGTTGATCTTGCGAAACGGCTCGGCATTGATGGCGAAGTGAGAGAAGAGCTCAGCACAGCACTTGGCACAGTGGACATCCCCTTGCTTGATTTGGTCGGGGCCTATGCCACAATCGGGCAGGATGGGCGACAGATTGAGCCATATGGCATTGAGCGCATCGAAACCGAGAATGGGCGTGTGCTTTACGAGCGTAAAAACGCATTAAGCCCGCGCGTTATCGCCTATCGTCATGCCGATGCCATCACCTCAATGATGGAGGATGTTATCGGCTATGGCACTGGAAAACGCGCGGCAACCGGTTTTCCAGTTGCAGGCAAGACCGGCACAACCCAAAATTATCGTGATGCCATTTTTGTCGGCTTTTCGGATATTTACACGCTCGGTGTCTGGATGGGGCATGATGATAATCAATCTATGGGCAAAGGCTTTTTCGGTGGCGGTGTTCCGGCAACCATCTGGCGGAAATCAATGCAGGCTGCCCATGAAAGAGTGCGCGCAGGCCCAATCAGCAATTATCAATCAAACGAGGATGAAGCGGAATCATTCATCCGTAGGCTGTTTTCAGGCGGGCGAGAGCGTGAAATAGAGCGCGAAAAAATCGGAGGCGAAGTAATTTACTGGGAAGGTTCAGATAGTAATAACCGAGCCCCTTCGCGTGATCAATTCGATTTTAATCCTTAAAAAACCCTCTATCTCAAAGATTTGATAGGCTTTATAATAAGCCATGGATTTAAGACCCATCCTTTATATTGTCGGGATATTTCTCTGCACACTCGCGGTATTCATGACCATTCCCTTATTTATCGACCTTTGGAATTTTCGTGATAACTGGGTCGGATTTGCGCTCTCCATGGGATTGAGCGGATTTAGCGGCATTGTCCTTATCCTCGGCAATAAGCAGGATAATATTAAGATTTCGGGGCGGCAAGCCTTCCTGCTAACTGGCTTATCATGGATATTTTTAAGCTTTTATTCCGCCTTGCCTTTTTTATTCAGCATGAATGGCATGAGCCTGACAGATGCGGTTTTTGAGGCCGTATCGGGGTTAACAACTACAGGCGCGACAATTATTCCCGATTTGACCGTAGCATCGGAGGGGCTTTTGATATGGCGCGCACTTTTGCAATGGCTTGGCGGTGTCGGTATTATTGTTATGGCAATTTCCGTCCTGCCTTTCCTTAAAGTCGGAGGCATGCAACTTTTCCGCCTTGAGTCATCGGAAAAAGAAAAAACCTTGCCTCGTGCAACACAACTTGCCAGTTACATTATCTATATTTACGCCGCCTTAACCCTCTGTTGTGCCGCGGCCTATATGTTGGTCGGCATGGGAACATTTGATGCGATAGCCCACGCCATGACAACGATTGCAACAGGTGGTTATTCAACAAAGAATACGTCATTCGCAGGCTATGAAACACTTGGCCCCGAGATAGTGGCCATTATTTTTATGATTCTCGGATGCCTGCCCTTCGTCCTTTATATAAAAATGCTCGGCGGGCAGTGGAATGCACCGCTCAAAGATCAGCAAGCCAGAGGATTTTTAAAACTTTTGACCCTGCTCTGCCTCATTATGACAGCCTATTTATTCTACGCACTCGGAGCACTTGATATGGATATGGTTGTTGAGGGGATTTTCACGACTGTTTCGCTTTTAACTGGCACAGGGTATACCGATACAAACTATATGCTTTGGGGAGGTTTCGCGGTTGGCTTTTTGATGTTTATCAGCTGCATTGGCGGTTGTGCCGGTTCGACCACATGCGGCATAAAGATTTTCCGTTTTCAAATTATGATTGCAGTTGCCAAAAACCAAATTTTACAATTAATTCATCCCAACGGTGTATTCGTTGTTCAGTATAATGATCAGCCTTTGAGCGTCCGCGTGGCGGCATCCGTCATGGCGTTTTTCTTTATTTTCGCCGCGGCCTTTGGTTTGGTCAGTATTGCCCTCCTCGCCTGCGGACTTGATGTTATCACGGCGCTCTCGGGCGCGATTGCAACCCTTGCCAATGTCGGCCCAGGATTAGGAAGCGTTATCGGTCCGACCGGGACTTACGCCCCCCTCCCCGATACGGCGAAATGGGTAATGATTCTTTCCATGATTTTCGGGCGATTAGAGTTCTTTACTCTGCTCGTTTTTTTCATCCCCCGCTTTTGGAAAAATTAAAATTTTTCTCTCTGACTTAATCGGCTCTGCCGTCAGTGGTGCGATATTATGAAACGGCCTGTCACGCTCATTCAAGATATTAAAATTATGTGCAAATTCGCTTATCAGTGCGCCGTCTATATCGCTGATAATCTCCTCTAAAACGCGTTGCAATTTTGCATCGCGAAAGGTTGGCGATACCCCTTGATCCATCACGACTTTCCGAAAAAAGCGCAAAGATGTTTCGCGGTCAGGGTGACCGGATATATAATTCGCGGACAAATTAACAATAATCTCAAAGCTATACTCATCGCGATTTGCGAGCGCAAAACTGTCAAGCAGAGGGTTTTCATTCGGAATTTCATTATAAAATATATCCGCCTTTGCAAGCTCAAGCGTTAAAACACCTTGACTGCCTTTGGCATCAAAACGGTGTTGCAAATAACGGCGCATCGCAATATCGGGCGGCGTCACAAGGCTGCCTGCAATATCCCAAGGCTGGGCTCCGCGGCGCGTTTCGCTTATAAAATCAATATCACGAATTTGAAGCGGAATTTCAACTAGATGCGCGAAGGTGAGCTCTGGCAAAGGCTCATAAGTCTCATCAACAGGCGTTGACGTACATCCCATAATTGTCAGGCTTAAAAATGCAAAAAATATAAAGAGGTGGCGGCATATCATTACACTTTTATTCTATATGTTTCGGCGCAAAATTCACAAGTCATTTCAATCACACCGTTTTTCGCGGCATGGGCGCGATCATCCTCGCTGAGGTTTTTAATAACATTTTCAACTTTTTCACGCGAACATCGGCATTCGTGGCGAACATTTTTGGAGTCATAAACAATGACGCCTTCCTCATGAAACAGGCGGCGCAACAGCTCATGCATATGCAAATCAGGGTCTAAAATCTCGGAATCTGTACAAGTGTTGAGCAAGATTTTTGACCGTGCCCAGTCCTCCTTACGCTCGGCCTCAGTCTTTTCATCAAAGGTCAGGACATCTTCCTCATCCGCATGGTCATCGGGCAGGTATTGGAGCATTAATGCCCCTGAGCGCCAATGTCCGCTTTCATCCTGATCAGAAGCAAGATAAAGCCCTGTTCGCAACTGCTCCGACTGCTCAAAATAATGCATGATAGAGTCTTTGAGGCTATCCCCTTCAAGTGCTACAATGCCCTGATAGCGTTCAGTATGCGCACCTTGATCGACTGTAAAAGCGATATAGCCGTCGCCCATTAAATCCTGCAAATGATACCCGTCATAAAGACCGTCTGACTTGCTAAGTGCGCTTAAAGCTTCATCATCAAAAGTGGCGCATCCCCGTACCGCGCCGCCATCTTGCATATCGGCCACAAGTGTTTTTACCGCGCCCCTTCCGCTTGCCTGAAGCGTGAAAATCCCCTCATATTTCAACATGGAAGACAGCGCAACCGTGAGCGTCACCGTATCAGCAATCAGGTTAGACACTGCCTTCGGGTAATTATGGCGTTTGATAATGTCATCAATAACATGGCTTAAACGAATTGCCCGCCCGCGCAAGCCTGAAGACTGAAGCTGCAACGGCAGGATAAAATCACTCATAATATCGCTGTCTTGAACAGCAGGGTTGTCATTGGCAATTTTCGTCATGGAATAATGAAATACACTTAAGATATTCTGTTTGCAAGCCTAAGAAAATCAGCCGTCTTTGCGTCTACTTCTTCAGGGGCACAGTCTCTCGCCCATCTAATCAAGTCGTAATGACATAAAGCTAAAACAATTTCCACTTCATCAAGTAAAGCTTCGCTATCTTCTTTTAACCCATAACCATCTATAAATGCCTGAACTTCTAAACTATTGCGTTTATGCATCCTTAATAACTCAACAAAATCATAATGTGGGGTAATATGTGCATGAGCACACCCCCAATCAATTATTGTCATCTGACCGTTTTCATCCATAACAACATTACGTGGGCAAAGGTCGCCGTGGCATAAGCCAAAGATAGGTGTCAATTTTGCAAGAGACTCAAATTTTTGAGCGACTTTTGCTTGCTGACGTTCCGTTAAACCTTCAAATGATTCAGAATTAAAAGCATTAATATTAGCCCTTAGATAGCCAGCCCATTCTGTAACAGAATTTCCATTCGAAAAATCGGCTAAATTATCTCCAAAACCCGATACTTTAACCTGATGAAATTTAGCGGTGGACTCGCCCAAGAAACGCCAGACTGATAATTGATCTTTTATGTCCTCGCCATGTGTAGAACCATTATAGCTTTGAACACTATAGTTAAATTCATTATGAGTGCCTACAGCAATAGATGTGGCGACATTGACGCCTGCATTTCGAGCGTGCAACATACACCATCGCTCTTTAGCGAACTCATCATTTGCCCTGTAATTGTTAAGACGAATAATAGACTTTCCGTCTTCCGTGATAGCAAGATAGACACTATTGACCGTTCCTTTGCCTGTTATAGGCTCAAGGCTTATTATGCCATCAAAATGTCTACTGGCAATTTCAGAAGCAATTTTATCAAATTCTGTACTCATAGAGCGTATCAATAAGCAAGAATTAAAGTTATGTCAACTTTTAATTTTGTACCCTTTGCGAAGCATGGTGAGCGCGGTGAACCATAGAGCCAAATTGGTGACAATCAGCATAATGATACCGTAAGAAATCGGCATATCCGCAACACCGATAAAGCCTGCGCGAAACCCATCAATCATATAGAAAAACGGGTTGAGATGTGCAATGAGCTGCCAAAATTCGGGCAAGCGTTCAATTGAGTAAAATGTGCCTGACAAGAACGTCATAGGCATCACAACGAAATTGGTGACTGCGGCGATATGGTCAAACTTATCCGCCCAGATACCGCCGACAATCCCGAGGAGCGAGAGCATCATTGCCCCCAAAAAACCGAATAATATA
>CAZHEE010000001.1:60369-121725 GCA_964531715.1 uncultured Micavibrio sp.
GTAGAATGGTTGGGCAATCGTCATACCGACAAAGGGCGTGAGCAAGGCAACGGCGACCACGCCAATCACCAAGCCACGCAAAACACCGCCGATAATATAGCCGAACAAAATCTCCCATGGGGCCAGCGGCGGCATAAGAATATCAATAATATTTCCCTGAACCTTACCGATAACGATAGAGGACGATGTATTGGCAAAGGCGTTTTGAGCCATGCCCATCATAATCAAGCCCGGAACGAGGAAATTCATATAATCAACGCCCGCTATGCCGCGCCCTGCATTCTCACCAAAGGCGAGCATAAAAATCATGTAAAAAAGTAAAGTCGTGACGACAGGCGCAATAATGGTTTGGAGATAGACGTTGATAAACCGTCCGACCTCACGCTGAACCAGCGTATAAATCCCAATCCAGTTTGTTTTTTCAAGGCTGTTATCCGTTTTCATGATGCTTGTATATCAAGCTTCATGACGAATAAAAAGGTTAAATCATTTAAAGCTTCAAAATAAGGTAATTATACTCATCATTGCTATTAAATGAAGTAATAATGAACTTAACACCACTACTTACTGAACCACTTTCAAAAATATATCAGCAGTTAAAATTTATAAGGCCTAGGCTTAAGTTTTTTTACACATAATCAAAACATACATTTGTATTTTTGAAGGCAATCACTCATACTCTTTTTTTAGTGATGAGTGAGCCTGACAAAAACCAAAAACCAAAACATCAAAATCTTGACCGAGAGAAGATTATCGGGCTTCGCGTAAAGACTTACCGCGAAATTATGGGTATGAGCCAAACCGAACTTGGTGAGGCTATCGGCGTCACATATCAGCAAATTCAGAAATATGAAACAGGGCGTAACAAGATTTCGGCAAGCCGCCTGAATGATATTGCCGAAACGCTCAAAACCACGGCAGCAACCATCATGGCAGGGCTGGATAAGGCTCACATGCCCGAAACTATGGGCGTGTCGGATATTGACCGCGCACCGATTATTCAGGAAACCGAACGTGACAAAGAAAGCGCGGAAATCCTCAAAATCTTTTACTCCGTTAATAATGAGGTTGACCGTCAGGAAATGCTCGATGTCTTGCGGAGCATCGCCAAAGCAAAAAAGAAGAGATAATTATCAACTCTTTCATTGACGTATTGAATAATTATGGTTACAAGCTCTTTTTAACCTCTATGAAAAAGGAGATTTCCATTGACGCTTTAAAACTATTCACAACAATTGCAGGTATGAAGTATACACAAGCCATCTTAACCCTTGCAGGTATGGAAGATAAAAGAGCAGAGCGTTTTCATTTTGGAAGCGAATCCGTGACGCCGGGACATCCTGATAAGTTATGTGATTTAATTTCTTGTTCGGTTTTGGATTATTTATTAGAACGTGACCCAAATGCACGTGTGGCGTGTGAAGTTGCGGCAATGAACCAAACAATTACTATTGGTGGAGAAATCTCGTCTAAGTCTAAATTGACTGAAGATGAGCTTAAAAGCATCGTTAAGAATGTCCTTGAAGAGGTTGGTTACATTGATGGTACTTACAACTATGACACAATAGATATTAATGATTTAATCATAGGTCAATCAGATGAAATCGCCGCAGGTGTGGATGCTGATGAAGATGGAGAGTTAGGCGCAGGCGACCAAGGAATGATGATTGGTGGCGCGTGTAATCAAACACCTAGCCTTATGCCAGCCGCACTTTATTATTCCCGTAAGCTAACTCAAGAGCTTTATGAGCGTCGCAAAAATGCTGAAAAGAATGATGGTTCTTATGGTTCTTTAAGACCGGATGCAAAAGCCCAAATTATATTTGAATATGATAAAAATCGTAACCCAATAAGAATATCTCACATTGTAATTTCATCACAGCATGATGAGTCAATGTCGCTGGAAGAACTTAGAGTCTTATTGAAAGATTTTGCTGCAGAAATTTTACCTTCTGAATATCTAAACAAAGACACAAAATTTGTTTTGGAAAAGGATCAAGAGAAAGCTGAAAAAGAAATAACAAAACTCTTTTTCAACCCTGCAGGAACATTTGTAACAGGTGGACCAGAGGGAGATGCAGGACTTACAGGGCGTAAAATTATTGTTGATACATATGGTGGCTGGTTCTCACATGGAGGTGGAGCGTTTTCAGGGAAAGATCCAACCAAAGTTGACCGTATTGGTGCATACATGGCGCGATATATTGCAAAACATGTTGTTGCGGCAAGGCTAGCCGATGAATGTGAAGTTCAACTGACTTTTGCAATTGGTGAACCAAATGCATTATCTTTACGGGTCGATACAAAAGGAACGGCAAAAAAGCATGAACAGGATATATCCGATGCTATTCGCTCCATTATGCCAATGACTGTTTCTGGTATAATCAATCTTTTTGATGCAAACAGGCCAATCTATGCAAAAGCAGCGATGCATGGGCATTTCGGTCACGAACCTAAAGATGGTTATTTCCCATGGGAAAAAACAGATAAGGTTGATGAGCTGCGAGAAAATGTTGCAAAACTTGATAAACAAAGAAAAAGAAAAGCATTTAAAACCGTTACATTTGGATTGCTTAGCGGACGTTAGACTGCTAAGTCATTCTTATATGACAAGACCTAAACACCGATTTTACGGCAGGCGGAAGGGGAAAACTCTCACCGCCTATCGGCAATCTTTGTTGGATAGAGAGCTTCCTAAATACCTCATCCATTCAATGTTGTCATCCCGAGCAGAGTCGAGGGATCTAAAAACGCATAAGATCTCTCCGCTCACTTTGTTCGGTCGAGATGACAATGAATTGTGGCTGGAAATCGGGTTTGGCAACGGTGAGTTCCTCGCCCACATGTCACAAGCCGAGCCTGATATTCAATTTATCGGCTGTGAGCCATTTATGAATGGGGTCGCCGCCCTCCTCGCCTATCTTCATAAGCCTGTTGAAAATCTCAAAATCTGGAATGATGATGCGCGCCTGTTGATGGATGTTTTGCCGGCTCAGTCAATAGACAGGGTTTACCTGCTCAACCCCGACCCTTGGCCAAAAAAGCGCCATGAGAAACGCCGCTTTATTAATCAAAAGACATTGGGCAGCATCGCACGAATTTTAAAAAAAGACGGGCTTTTTATTGCCTCGACAGATGTGCGTCCTTTGGCAGACTATATGCATGGGCATCTTGAGACTCATCCTGCTTTTAAAACTCTCGATAACAGTGAAGGGTTGCAAACAACACCGCCTGAGGACTGGCCGCTCGACAAAACCCGCTACATGAAAAAAGCCCTGGGCGGTGAAGTTATCTATTGGTTGCAGTATAAACGTAAATAACCCTTGATTTATTATCTCTGATAAACTATAAATCTACTAACAACTTGATATGAATATTTCAGGTGGGCAGGAAACTGACCCGCCTTTTTTGATACTGAAAATAATTCTCTCTCCCTTAAGGGAGAGGGTTAGGGTTAGGGTTAGGGTGAGGGAGAAAAAAATAATACCCTCATCCTCAGCGGCCAGAAATTTCTGATAGAAATTCGGCCTTGTTGCCTTCTCCCTAAAGGGAGAAGGGTTAAATGAGAAAAACGAATGATAGAACACGACCACATCCCTCACCTTGTTGACCCTGAAGGGCGTTTTGCGCCCGTCATACAACCTGTCGTTGAAGGTGAAGGCTATCGCCTCGTCCGTGTTGCCTTTGGAGGCAGTGACCCGAAGCGCGGGGCGATACTGGTAGTCATGATTGAACCGTTGGATGGCTCTAAACTTAAAATTGATGCGTGCAAAGAGGTGAGCACACTACTCTCCGCCACGCTCGATGTTGAGGATGTTATCAAAGACTCATATGTGCTTGAGGTCGGCTCGGCAGGGCTGAACAGACCGCTCACAAGCATTCAGGATTTTCAACGCTTTAAAGACTATGAGGCTAAAATTGAGTGTAAAATGCAGGATGAGAACGGCCAACGCAATTACCGCGGCTTCATTGAAAGCGCGAGTGACGAGGGCTTAAACCTCAAGACACAGGAACGCGGAATGTTGCTGTTACAATGGAATAATATGTCATCGGCGCGGCTGGTTGCCACGGATGATTTATTGAAAGCCTTGCAAAATAATAGCGTTTAGGAGTAAAAAGACGTTAATTCATCGATTAAAGGAGAAATAAAGATGGAATTACTACATGTCGCTGATGCGGTTGCCCGCGAAAAGCACATTGATAAAGAAATTGTTTTTGAAGCGTTGGAAGAGGCCATTCAAAAGGCCGCCCGCTCAAAATATGGCTATGATCAAGACATCCGTGCGGAAATCAGCCGCCAGAACGGGCAGGTCGATTTGAAACGTGTCCGCACAGTCGTTGAGGAAATTGACGAGGAAGTTGAGGAAGCGCATCAGCTCACTCTGGCTCAGGCCAAGCGCATTAAGCCTGATGCAGAAATCGGCGAAAAAATTATTGATGAGCTGCCGCCTTTTGACTTTGGACGCATTGCCGCCCAAACGGCGAAACAGGTGATTATTCAAAAAGTGCGCGGCGCGGAACGTGATCGTCAATATGAAGAATTCAAAGACCGTGTCGGCGAAATCGTCAATGGTATTGTGAAGCGTGTTGAATATGGCAATGTGACTGTCGACCTTGGTCGCGCAGATGCCTATATGCGCCGTGATGAGACAATCCAGCGTGAGGCCTTCCGTGTCGGTGACCGTGTTCGTGGTTATATCTATGATGTTCGTCAGGAACAACGTGGCCCTCAGATTTTCATGTCACGCTCTCACCCCGGTTTTCTTGCAGGCCTGTTTACGCAGGAAGTACCCGAGATTTACGAAGGTGTGATTGAGATTCAGGCAGTGGCTCGTGACCCCGGCTCACGCGCGAAATTTGCTGTCTCCGCCAATGACCCGGGGCTTGACCCTGTCGGGGCATGTGTCGGAATGCGTGGAAGCCGTGTTCAGGCGGTCGTGAATGAGCTTCAGGGCGAGAAAATTGATATTGTGCCGTGGTCACCTGATATCGCAACATTCATCGTCAATGCGCTTTCCCCTGCCGAAGTATCCAAGGTTGTTTTGGATGAAGAAAATAACCGTATTGAGGTTTGCGTTCCTGATGAGCAGCTCTCACTGGCGATTGGTCGCCGAGGGCAGAATGTTCGTCTGGCCTCTATCCTGACACAGCTTGATATTGATGTGTTAACCGAGGCTGAGGAAGCGGAACGCCGCGCGGAAGAAACCAAGGTTCGCTCCGCACTCTTTATGGAGGCACTTGACGTTGATGATATGATTGCGAACTTGCTCTGCGCCGAAGGCTTCAGGAAAGTCGAGGAAATCGCGGAAACCAGCATTGATGACCTTGCCTCAATTGACGGCTTCGATGAAGGCGTTGCAGAGGAGCTGATCAATCGTGCGCAGGCTTTCCTAAATGTTAAGGCTGAAGAGTTTAATAAGCAGAAAAAAGAGATGGGTATTAAGGATGACATCATGGATGTGGACGGTGTTTCCGCCGCGATGGCACTGACATTAGCGGAGCATAATGTAAAATCTCGTGATGATCTGGCTGATTTGGCGGGTGATGAGCTTGTTGAGATGCTCGGCGATGATGCCATGACCGAAAAAGATGCAAACGCTTTGATTATGAAAGCACGAGAGCATTGGTTTGCCGATGAAGATGCGGCCGAAACGACCGATAAATCAGAAGAAGAGGAAGCGGCGTAAGTAAATTGAATTGTCATCCCAGCGAAAGCTGGGATCTCATAGAAGGTAACCAGATAAGGTGAGTAAGCAATATCATGTCTATATCATCACCAATAAGGCACATACTGTTCTTTATATCGGTATGACAAATAATATTATTCGCCGTATATGGGAGCATAAAAATAAATTGGCAGACGGTTTTACGAAAAAATATAATTGCACTAAGCTGGTTTACGTTGAAACCTATGATGATGTAAGATATGCGATAGAACGAGAAAAGAATATAAAGGCGTGGAAACGTGATTGGAAAAATCAAATGATTGAAAAACTGAACCCTGATTGGCAGGATTTGTATGAAACAATTATTTAAGATCCCAGCTTTCGCTGGGATGACAAAACATTATGATGATGTGCAAATAAAGGGCATTGCCATGTAACGGAAAAACGAAAGACATTTTATGACTGACGATACGAACAAAGACGATAAAAAGACTGAAGAAAAGAAAAAGTCAACTTTAAGCCTTGGCGGCGGGACATTAAGCCTGAAAAACAAGGCGGCCGCCGCTGGCGGTAATTCGGGACTTGTTCAACAAAGCTTTTCAGGTGGTCGGTCAAAAACTGTTGCCGTTGAGGTTCGCCGCCGCCGTGGGGGTGAGCAGAAACCTGCCGAGACTACAACTCAATCAAATACATCCAATGCCCCCGACCCGTTCGCAGGTTTAACGCAAAGCGAGCGTGAGGCTCGTATGCGCGCACTTGAAGCCGCAAAAAATGCTAATGGCATGACAAAGTCCTCCCTGCCCCCGCGCGTTAAGAAGGCGGAGCCGAAGGAAGATGAACCGACAACGACTGAAGCACAAACAGCGCCACAAGCCCCTACTCCAGATGCCGCGCCAAAACCGAAAAAGACGATGCGTCAACGCGAGATGGAAGAACTCCAACGCAGGCAGGAAGAAGAGCGTCTCAAGGCAGAAGAACTCCGCGTTCAGCAAGAGGCTGAGAATGAAAAACGCCGCAAGGAACTTGGCAATAAATTCCCGAACCGCGCCCGTGAAACAGAGGATGACGGCCTGTCTATGCGTGAGAAGCTTAAACGCAACGCAGGTGCGCAAAAGAAAACACGTGCCACCCCTGATCGCTGGTCAGGTGGGAAAATCACTGTCTCCCAAGCCTTGGCAGGAGAATCTGAGTTTGAAAGGATGCCATCCCTAGCGTCCCAAAAACGCGCCCGTCAAAAACAGTTCAAAAAAGAAAGCAATTTTCAGGCACCGACTGAAAAGAAAACACGCGAGATTATCGTGCCTGAAACCATCACGGTTCAGGAACTCGCCAATCGGATGGCCGAAAAATCGGGTGATGTTGTTAAATCCCTCATGAAAATGGGCGTGATGGCGACAATTAATCAGGCGATTGATCAGGATACAGCTGAGCTCATCATTGATGAATATGGTCATAAAGTGAAACGCGTATCCGAATCCGATGTTGAGATTGATATGATAGGGACGGATGATAATGATGCGGATATGCAGCCGCGCCCGCCAGTCGTCACAATTATGGGGCATGTTGACCATGGGAAAACGTCCCTCCTCGATGTTATGCGCGAGGCGAATGTTGTCTCGGGCGAGGCTGGCGGTATCACGCAACATATCGGTGCCTATCAGGTTCAACTGGGTACAGGTGAGAAAATTACCTTCCTTGACACACCAGGTCACGCGGCCTTTACTGAAATGCGGGCTCGCGGTGCGAATGTTACCGATATTGTGATTATCGTCGTTGCGGCGAATGATTCCATCATGCCACAAACTGTCGAGGCGATCTCCCACGCGAAAGCCGCGGGCGTACCAATTATTATTGCAGTGAACAAAGTTGATTTACCCGATGCCAACCCGATGAAGGTTAAACAAGACCTCCTCCAACATGAAATCATGGTGGAAGATATGGGCGGTGAGGTTCTGTGCATTGAAGTGTCAGCAAAGGAAAAACTCAATCTTGATAAATTACAGGAAGCAATTTTGCTTCAGGCTGAACTCATGGACACGATTGTTGCCAACCCTGACCGCAAGGCCGAAGGCCGCGTGATTGAGGCGAAGATGGAGAAAGGCCGCGGCTCTGTCGCGACTGTCTTGATACAGCGCGGAACGCTGAATACTGGTGAGATTTTTGTATCCGGTTCAGAATGGGGGCGTGTGCGTGCGATTATTGATGATAAAAACAAACAAATCAAGCAAGCCTATCCTGGTCAACCGGTCGAGATTTTAGGCTTGAACGGCACACCACTTGCCGGGGATGACTTTGCGGTTGTTGATAGCGAGGCAAAAGCCCGCGAAATTGTTGAATATCGCGAGCGTAAAAAGCTTGAGGCAAAATCGGTTGCTTCAACCACAGGTGGTTTTGAGGCTTTATTTGCAAAAGCCAAATCGGAAGGTACGACGACTGTCCTCCCTGTGCTGATTAAGTCAGATGTGCAAGGCTCAACCGAGGCGATTATCGGCTCACTTGCCAAAATTTCGGAAGAAAACCCTGATGTCGATGTTCAGGTGCTGCATTCTGGCGTGGGCGGCATTACGGAATCTGATGTGACCCTTGCGGGTGCGTCCAATGCGATGATTATCGGCTTTAATGTGCGCGCAAACGCTCAGGCTCGGGATCTGGCGCAAAAGAACGGTGTTGATGTTCGCTATTACTCCATCATCTACAATGTGATTGATGATGTGAAGGCGATGCTCTCTGGTATGCTCTCACCGAATTTACGCGAGGAGCTGATTGGCTATGCGGAAATCAGGCAGGTCTTTAATATTACCAAAGTCGGCAAAGTCGCAGGGTGCATGATCACAAGCGGGTTTGTGAAGCGCGGGTCTAAGGTTCGCTTGCTCCGCGATGATGTGGTTATCCATGAAGGCAAGCTAAAAACGCTCAAACGTCTTAAAGATGAAGTCAAGGAAGTCAAAGAAGGTACCGAATGCGGTATGGCTTTTGAAAAATATGACGATATCAAGGAAGGCGATATAATCGAATGCTTTGACGTTATTGAAGAAGCGAGAGAAGTGGCTTAGATATAGCTACTTGTAAATCTAAGACATCAACCATAAACCGTCATCCTTTGGCTTGACCAAAGGATCTCTTGAAAAAATATGAGTACTAAACAGCCTGCAGTTTATTTTATGTCCAACAAAAAGGATGGCTCAATTTACACAGGTGTAACATCAGATCTTGTGAAGCGAGTTTATGAACATAAAAATGCGGATGTAAACAGCTATACAAAACGATATAATTGTAAAAATCTGGTTTATTTTGAGATATTAGATGACATGTATGAAGCCATCAAACGCGAAAAGCGCTTAAAAAACTATTTGAGAGAATGGAAAATTGAACTTATTGAAAAAAATAATCCCGAGTGGTTAGATTTATATAATGAAATTCTATGATAGAGATCCTTTGGTCAGGCCAAAGGATGACGCTTTGGTTAAGCCAAAGATTGGCTAATAATTAAACATAAGAATAACAGTAAACTTAACAGAAGAATTGCAGTAATTCCTCTAATCTGCTAAATATCCTAGTCATGAAACAACCATCACAACGGCAGCTTCGCGTGGCGGAACAAATACGCGGTGTTATCTCAACCACGCTTCATCGTGGGCATTTCAAAGATGACATTTTGATTGATCATGCGGCAGATGTGACTGTCAATGCGGTTGATGTCTCCCCCGACCTTAAAAACGGCAAAGTTTTTGTGATGAGCCTCAATCGTGCGGGGCTAGATGATATCCTGCCTGCGCTTAATAAAAATGCGGCCTATTTTCAATCAGCGATTAACCGTGAGTTAAATATTAAATTCACGCCGAAATTACGCTTTGTTGAGGATACCAGCTTTGCCGAGGCGCAACGGATTGAAAAGCTGTTAAGTGATTTGAAATGATGCTTTTTATTTATTAAAAAACTCAGTGAACAGTCTTAATCATAGGTTTTTTATTACTATTAACATAAACCATCGTTGCGCCATGACGCCAGACATCAAAGCGGTCGATAATTGTTTTGGATTGGCATTGTCTTTTTGAAGCAGGAATGCTGGCGATAAGAATATCGGCTGTCTCACAAGCTTTTTTAAGGCCGAGCGGGTTTATGAGTATTGTAATTTTAGTATCATAAAAGGCTACATTACACAAAAAATCATCGCATTGAATAGTTTCAGAGTTTAAATTTATACCATCCTTATAATTCGGGATATCCACATCAGGGGCATAACCATGAAAGCCAAACCAATGGCGCTTAAGATAGCCATTCATCTTACCAATGAGTAATAAATTATCCGCATACTTATCCACAACCAGAATAGCTTTCATATCATCCGAAATCATGATGCTTTGCGTTTGCCGCGTGAGTGTCAGTGTCAAGGCAAGTATAATTAAAAACAGCCCGCCCCATCGCAAACATCCTTGCCATAATAAGAGCCAGATAAATCCGATACTGATTAAAATTGTCTCAAAAATTGATGGTGTCGGAATATAAAGTGATGCATAAGGATAAGCCGCGATCGACTCGGCCGTGAGGAGTATGGCGGCAATTCCCTCCTCCATAACTGTCCAAAATATGCCATCCGCCTCAAACGGAATGAGAAGCGTTCCGATCAATCCGAACGGCATCACTAAAAATGCCATAATCGGCATGGCGACAATATTTGACAATACCGACCAGACGGCAAAGCGATTGAAAAACAAAACGGAAAATGGCGCGGTGGCAAGCGTTGCGATAATAGATGTCACAATAATACCGAACAGATAGTAAAAAGGTCGCCAGACAGGCCTGTATGCATTCGCATTGACCAGTAATTTATTACCTATCTCACGATAAAAAACGATAAGTGCAGCGACTGCGGCGAATGATAAAATAAAGCTTGGTCCAGTGACACTTTCAGGGGTCACAATCATGACAACCAACGCGGCAAGCGCAACAAGCCGCATATTGAGCGCTGACCTGTCTAAAATGACTGCCAATAACACAAGCGAAGTCATTATAAACGCACGAATGGTCGGTACGGTCGCGCCTGCCAGTAACATATAGCCGAATGCGATGAGAATAGCGCAAACCGCTGCCCATTTCTTGATGGGGTAGCGCAACGCCAATCGTGGAACGCAGGATAACCCTAGCCTGACAAAGAAGAAAACGCAGCCTGCGACCAAACCGATATGAAGCCCTGATATAGCCAATAAATGCGCCAATCCCGATATCCGCAAATTCTCTGCATCATCTTTTAAAATGCCAGCGCGTTCCCCTGTCAACAGAGCTTGAGCGATAGCCGCATGACGCGCATCCATGCTATCATAGAGCCGTTCGCCTATATGGGCCCTGAATTGTTCTAAATGACCCGAATTTGACCTGTCTTGGGATAGCAAAATAGGGTCAGAAAGCGTAAAGCCAACCGCACTAATTCCTTGAAAATAGGCTTTACGACTAAAATCAAAACCACCGGGATAGCTTGGCTCAGCCGGGGGAATAAGCCGCGCTTTGACTTTAACCTTATTCCCTGCTTTGTAACTATCACGATCAATATGATAGCTTTTAAGCCTTATTCTGAGAACATCATTGTTGACTTCAACATTTTTTAAAACAACGCGATGCGCCCTGTCACCTTGAAGTGGTGTGATAGACTCAATAACGCCTATGATTTCTATAGTCCGCGTTTCCTTTTTAAGTAATATCGTCTCGATACCGCCATCCCGAAAATGACCCAAAGCATAGCCGCATAAGATGAAGCATAATGCGGTTATTGACATCAAAATGACCTGATTTTGACCCGTTTTTTGATAATTGACCCAAAGCATACATGTCAAAAATGATGCAAATATAACCGAGCCGTAGATGAAAGCTTGAGGCAAAAAGTCTGGATTTTGAAAATATAAAATAATGCCCAAGCCAACACACACAGGTGACCATAGAAAAAGATTAGGGCGCTGCCGCGCAACCTCACCTTTTAAAAAATTAAACACAGATTGCAGTTTGCGATGCATTTGGCTATTCTTCCCCCCTACCCTGCAATCGTTTGTATAAGGAATAATCACCCATGTCCATCATTACCCGTTTCCCGCCATCTCCCACGGGATTTTTGCATATCGGATCGGCGCGAACCGCGCTTTTTAACTGGGCATTTGCAAAGGCGAATGGGGGTAAAATGCGCTTGCGCATTGAGGATACGGACAAGGCGCGGTCAACGTATGAGTCTGTGCAAGCAATCTTTGATGGTCTCAAATGGCTAGGCCTTGATTATGATGGTGAAGCGGTTTTTCAAACGCACAATGAAGAGCGTCACAGGCAAGTCGCGCAAGAGTTGCTTGCCCAAGGTAAAGCCTATTATTGCTATTGTTCCCCTAATGAGCTGAGCGCAATGCGTGAAAAAGGTCATGGTTATGACCGCAGATGGCGTGACCGTGATGCGGCGGATGCACCCGAGGATGTGCCGCCTGTGATCCGCATAAAAGCACCCTTAGAAGGATCAATAACATTGCATGACAATGTTCAGGGAGAGGTCACAATAGATGCAAAGCAGCTCGACGATTTTATCATTCTGCGCGCGGACGGCTCGCCGACATATATGCTTTCTGTCGTTGTTGATGACCATGATATGGGCGTAACCCATGTCATTCGCGGTGATGATCACTTAAATAATACATTTCGCCAAAATGTGATTATTGAGGCCATGGGTTGGGATTTACCCATTTACGCCCATATACCGCTCATCCATGGTGAGGATGGGGCAAAGCTTTCAAAACGTCATGGGGCGTTATCTGTGATGGAGTATGACGCGATGGGCTACCTCCCCGATGCGCTTAGCAATTATCTGATGCGCCTAGGTTGGAGCCATGGCGATGATGAGATTTTCTCACGTGAACAGATTATTGATTGGTTTACGCTTGAAGCCATTAACAAAGCCCCGGCACGGATGGATTTTAAGAAACTGAATGATATTAATGCGCACTATCTTCGCGAGGCCAAGCCTGAATATTTGGTCACTGAAATCCTGAAACGCACAGATCATGATGTTTCCGACACGCAAATTCAATGGCTTAAAAAAGGATTAACCAATCTGACTTTAAGAGCCGAAACACTGAACCAATTAGTCACCGAAGCCGAGATTTACATTGCGCCAATCACTTATAATGAGAAAGCGCAAAAAGCAATTGATAGCGGGCAATATGCTCTAAGTGAGCTACATACATCCTTAACCGCACTCGAAAAATTTGATGAAAACACCATAACTGAAACTGTGCAAAAAATTGTGGATAAAAAATTTGAAGGAAAATTTGGTAAAGTCGGCATGCCTTTAAGAGCGGCTTTGACTGGACGATCCAGCTCCCCTTCAGTTGCCTCCATTGCCGTTGCCCTGGGGAAAAGTGAAACATTGGCACGTGTGGATAAAGCCTTGCAAAAAACGCAAATGACTTAATCTTTTCTTAAGAGTTTGAGCGCAGGATTATATCATCTAACTCCATTTTTTTTCTCAAAGGATTTTAAACTCATGAAAACTGATAATACATTTACGCTGACAAATAATGACACTAATGAAAGTTGGGAATTGCCCGTTTTGGAAGGTACGGAAGGGCCGAGCGTGATTGATGTTCGAAAACTTTACGCACAAACAGGGCATTTTACTTTCGACCCGTCTTATACGTCGACAGCTTCATGCAAATCGCGCCTGACATTTATTGATGGTGAAAAAGGCGTTCTCATGCATCGTGGCTACACGATTGAGGAATTGACCGAGCATAGCACTTTTTTAGAGGTTGCTTACCTTCTCCTCGAAGGGGATTTGCCGAATAAAACTCAGCTTGATAAATTTACCCATAATGTTACGTATCACACGATGGTGCATGAGCAGTTGCACAAGTTTTTCAGTGGCTTTCGCCGTGATGCCCATCCGATGGCGATTATGTGCGGCGTTGTTGGTGCGCTCTCTGCCTTTTATCATGACTCACTCGACATTTGGGATCCGAAGCAACGCGAAATATCGGCGCATCGCCTGATTGCAAAAATCCCGACACTCGCCGCCATGACCATGAAATACGCAATGGGGCAGCCTTTTGTCTATCCGCGCAATGATTTGAATTATGCGGAGAATTTCCTGCATATGTGTTTCGCGCTTCCTGCCGAGCCTTTTAGGGTTAGCAAGACATTAGCAAAGGCCATGGATAAAATCATGATCCTTCACGCCGATCATGAACAAAACGCATCAACCTCAACTGTTAGGCTTGCAGGGTCTTCACAGGCCAACCCGTTTGCCTGTATCAGTAGCGGTATCACATCCCTATGGGGTCCTGCCCATGGTGGGGCAAATCAGGCAGTTCTCGCAATGCTCAGGGAAATTGGCTCAAAAGAGCGTATTCCAGAATTTATTGAACGGGCAAAGGATAAGGATGACCCTTTCCGCCTCATGGGCTTCGGTCACCGCGTTTATAAGAATTATGACCCGCGTGCGGGCGTGTTGAAACAATCTTGCGATGAAGTTTTGGATGAACTTGGCGTTGAGAATGAACCGCTTCTTGATATTGCACGTGAGTTGGAGCGTATCGCCTTACAAGATGAGTATTTTGTAAGCCGTAAACTCTTCCCGAATGTTGATTTCTATTCCGGTATTATCTTGAAAGCTATGGGCTTCCCCGAAGAAATGTTCACGGTGCTATTTGCAGTAGGGCGAACAGTCGGATGGGTCGCACAATGGAAAGAAATGATTGAGGAGCCAACTTTACGCATCGGTCGCCCGCGCCAGCTTTATACCGGCCCTCAAAAAAGAGATTATGTGCCCGTTGAGGGGAGGTAGCTTTGAAGCCATGTCATCCCGAGCGGAATAAAATGAAGCCGAGGGATCTAAATACTTTAATAGATCTCTCCATGCGCTGCGCTTAGTCGAGATGACAAGTATAGGTAAGATGTGCGTAGTAACGTAGCTATTTAAGCATCTCCAAAACATAATCGGCGGCTTGCTCAGACGGGGTGAGATTCGGATTTTCACCTTTTAACTTCTCCCGAATAAAACGCATATCTTCAGGCAAGTCGTGCAAAATGCGCTGCATAATATACTCCGCATTGCAATTATCCTGAATACATTCAGGGATTATTTCTTTACCAGCCAGAATATTTGCGAGGTGAGCATATGGCGTTTTGACAAGCCTCTTTAAAATCTGCCATGTCACCTTATTCATTTTATAGGCAATCACATGCGGGCAATTTGCAACTGCCAGTTCTAGCCCGACTGTCCCTGATTTTGCCAAGGCAAATGGAGCGTTAAGCATGGCACCATATCGATTTTCAGGGTCAATATAGATATAATTCAGCCCTAAAAACTCTTCATCTAACATGTTACGAAACTCATCAAAGGCAACAATATGTGCCTGTAAATCAGGATTCATTGTTTTCATTTGATTAAATGTTTCACGAAAAATAGGTGCCATGCGTTTTACCTCACCCATGCGCGAGCCAGGAAAAATCAGAATATGATTAGGATGCTTTTCAGGAGATTCTTTAGTAAAGCCAGAAGATAATTTATTGGAAAAAGCTTCTAAAATCGGGTGTCCGCAAAACCTGGCATCCAATCCTTCATTTTTAAAATAGTCAGGCTCAAACGGGAGCAAGCATATCAACCCGTCAAAAAGTTGCGCCATTTTTTTTGCCCTTTGTGGTCGCCAAGCCCATACAGTCGGCGCAACATAATGAATAAATTGCGTATTCGGGCATTTTTTTCGCGCGCGTTTGACAACCGGCTTGCAAAAGTCAGGGGCGTCAATCGTAATCACGATATCAGGTTGTTTTGCCTCAATATCCCTGACCGTTTGATAGACACGCCGTGTAATTTTCGGCAAGCGCGGCAAAATTTCCGCCAAGCCCATGACCGATAAATCTTGCATTGGAAACAGGCTGTTCAAGCCTTGAGCCTGCATCATATCACCGCCGACACCATAAAATGTCGCTGCCGGTTCTTTATTCTTAATCGCTTCCATCAAACGACCGCCGAGCACATCGCCCGAAGCCTCCCCCGCGATGAGATAGATATCAGGCATTGCGCGCCTCAATAAATAATCCATGCGCATGAGCGTAGTCGACCATGTCATCTTTATTCACCATAAAAACACTATCCGCCTCTACAACCATGCCAAGACATTTTTTCTCGTACAAAGCCTTTAATGTATGAATGCCTGTTGTCGGGCGGTCAAGGTCTCGGTCTTGTTGTGGCTTAACAAATTTGAACAAGATCGAGCCTTCATATCCGTGCTCTTTAATGAGGGCAGTCGTCCCTGCCCTATCCTCGTAAGCAAATGTGCCGTCTTTATGCAATAATACCGACTGCCCCTTGTCATGCCGCCCATGGTGAAGCGTTTCTTCGATTGCTTTTTGAATATCAGAAGCTGAAAGCTTGCATCGCTCTTGTGTCAAGGTGCCTTGCGCTGCTGTGAGATTATTGAGATAGCGGTCAATTCCGACAATTTTAAAGCCTTCTTGCTCAATGTCCTGCTTCAATAATTTTAAAAGGTTATCATCACCGCGCCCATAAGATTTTGCAATTTTTCCAAGCGTTTTTAGCCCACGTAAATCAGGCCGCAAAGATTTCAGAGACGGCTTTTGAAGCGAGCCGACCATAACAACATGGTTTACCTTATTCTTTTTAAAGAACTTAAAAATTTCACCGACTTTCTCTAGCCGTGTTTCTAGCAAAGGGATTGCAACGTCATATGGCTGATACTTCAGATTTTTAAAACGTACGACGCAAATCGGAATAGTATTCTGAACACAATGTTCAATCAGCTGATGCGGTAAATCACCTTCACCGGCCAATAAGCCGACACACTCTATTTCGGCTGACATAGCGGTTGTTTGCGCTCGCTCGTGATAAAATCAATCATCGCACTGACCGTATCATGCCCTTTATATTTCTCGGCCGTCTGCTCAAGGCGGGTTTTGAAGGTCTCGCCATTATCACTAAACAGCATTTTATAAGCACCCATAATGGACTTAATATCCTCTTTTGAAAAACCATTTCTGTCCAATCCGATATGATTAAGCCCTGCCAGTTTTGACCGCTCGCCTTTCACAAGACCGTAAGGGATGACATCACTTTCAACCGCAGACATACCGCCGATAATCGCATAATCGCCGATTTTTACAAATTGGTGATAAGCAGATAACCCGCCGAGAATTGTGTAATTGCCGATTGTTACATGCCCGGCAAGTGTTGCGTTATTGGCAAACACATTACCGTTTCCGACCACGCAATCATGCGCGATATGAACCCCGATCATCAGAAGGTTACTGTTCCCAATGACTGTTTTACCTGTGCCGCTCACTGTTCCCGGGTTTACCGTTACATGCTCACGGAAAGTGTTACCATTCCCGATAATAATCTCTGTCGGCTCGCCTTTATACTTCAAATCCTGCGGTTGCATCATGCTGACAAACGGAAAAATCTGATTATCATCACCAAGAGTTACATGGCAATCAATCACAATATGCGAATGAAGCTTACAATTTTTACCAATTTTAACATTTGCACCGATAATACAAAATGGTCCAATGCTTGAGCCTTCACCAATATGTGCGGCAGGGTCAATGATTGCGGTTGGGTGAATTTCAGTTGTCATTATAATTAAGTTTATGGATGATTCATGTGCCACCTTAAAGACACGTAAGATAACAAAATGTTACAAGTCAGGCTTTGAGCCGTCCTCATTCATAATCATGGCGGTAAAGACAGCCTCGGCATGGATAGCCTCACCAACACGCGCAATGCCTTTAAATTTCCAGATTGCGCCGCGACCTTTAATCACATCAACACGAATGTGGAGAGCATCACCGGGAGTAACGGGTTTGCGGAATTTTGCCTCTTCAATCGACATGAAAAATACAATTTTGCCTTTGGCTTTCTCGCCCAAGGTTTTAACAACGAGCGCACCTGATGTCTGCGCCATGGCTTCAACAATCAGGACACCCGGCATAATCGGATATTGCGGAAAATGCCCTTGAAAATGCGGTTCGTTAATTGTCACATTTTTTAAGCCAACGGCATACTCGCCATCCTTGATATCGACAATGCGATCAATGAGGAGAAATGGATAACGGTGGGGGATAAGCCCCTGAATTTGATTGATATTAATGTAGTCTGAAGCATCTGTCATAATGGATGTTACTATGCTTATGCCGCTTTATTTTGACAAGAGTTTTTTTATTCGGGCCATTTCGCGCCAGAATTCTTTCATAGGGCGTGCAGGGAAGCCCATAACTTTTTGTCCTGCTTCAATGTCCTTTGTCACGCCGGATTGTGCGCCGACCTGCACTTGAGAGCCGATATTTAAGTGGCCTGCAACGCCTGCCTGTCCGCCAAAGATGCAATAATCGCCGATTTCCGTGCTGCCTGAAATACCGACTTGGGAGACAATGACACATCCTCGACCGATTTTCACATTATGCCCGATTTGAACCAAATTATCGATATAAGTGCCGTTGCCGATAACAGTGTCAGGCCCTGCACCACGGTCAATACAGGTATTCGCGCCGATATTGACATGATGTCCGACCATCACGCGCCCAAGCTGTGGCACGGGAATAAAGCCGGCAGGATCAATCGCGAAGCCGAAACCATCCTGCCCAATACGCGCACCCGTATGGACGCGGACATGATCGCCGATAATAGAATGAGTGATTGTGACATTTGAACCGATATGGCAGTTATCGCCAATTTCAACGCCTTCGCCTATAAATGTATTTGCCTCAATGATACAGTTTTGACCAATTTTTGCAGTTTCTGCGATAACGGCACTCTCATGAATTTGTGTTTTATCAGTTGAAGCATGTGGATAAAACAAAGTGGCGGCAAGCGCGTAAGATTTATAAGCCTGTTTTGAAACAAGTGGAATAACGTTCTGTGGCAGAGCCTCAAGCATTTTTTCGGAAAGAATGCAGGCAGATGCTCCAGTGTTTTTCAAATCATCTTTATATTTTACATTATCAAGAAAAGTTAAATGTCCATCCTGCGCGTCTTTGAGCGATGCAACATCATTGATGGCTATATCCGCGTGCTCCGCGTTTATTTCGCATTCAGCCTGCTTCGCAATCTTACCAAGTGTATATGGCCCTATATTTTCATGAAATCGCGCATCAGCCATATATAAAGATTACTTTTTTACCTTCACTGTTTTAAGGTCTTTATTCAGACGCGTCATAACCTCGGCAGTGATATCTATATCACGTGAAACTGTCAGAATATCGGCGCGTGTTATGACCAAATCATATTTGTTCTCAATCGTCATTTCATTGACAATCTCAACAATTTTACCACGAAGAACATTTAAAGCCTCGGCGACCGCCTTATCATTTTCAAGACCCAGTTTCTGCTGTTCCTTACGGCTATCTTGCAATGACTTTTGAAAAGCTTCAAATTCTTTTTTGAAGGCGGCCTCATCCTCGGCTTTACGAGCATCTATCACTTTTTGCTCGTTTTTCTTGAGCTTCTCTTCAAGGTTTTTGATATCTTCCTGATAATCTTTGAGAAGGTCTTTGCCCTGCCTTTGGATGGATTGTGCAGCCTTTGAATCATTCATGAGTTGTTGAACATCGACAACCGCGATTGAGAGTGGCTTATCTTCCTGCGCATAAACAGGCAAAGAAAAAGCCGAAAATAATGCTAAAGCGAAAATAAAAAATCTCATATCAAATACCCTTAAAACCGTGTTCCGAAATCAAAACGGAATATTTCATCCTTATCATAGTCTTCATCTATAACAGGCGCGGCGAAGTCAACACGGAGCGGCCCAAGCGGCGACCGCCATGAAATTCCGGCACCCGCAGACACGCGCAGCGAGCTGTCATCCGCGATATCGGCATCACTGACATCTATATCCCATAGGCTCCCGTAATCTGAGAAGACATGGCCTTTGATTCCCATTTCTTCAGGCAGTCCAATCGGAAAACTAAGTTCCGTGGAGCCGCGATAGAAGTAATTCCCGCCAAGCGCATCATCAGTTGTGAGATCGCGAGGCCCGAGACCGCCATATTCAAATCCGCGCAAGGTACGGCTACCGATAAAATAACGTTCGTTAATTTCGACATCTGTATCGCTGTAGCCTTCAATCGCGCCGATTTCTGCCATTGTATTCAATGTCATTTTTTTGGTCACAGGGAAGTATATGCTCCCGCCTGTTTTCCCTGAAAAGAATTTGGCATCACCGCCAAGCCCTGCCAGTTCGGTTTCAAACCAGAGGCGATACCCATCACTTGGCGCAATGTTACTATTCAAATTGTTGTAGCTCAACGTTTGAGAAATAGCGGAAGTCTCACGGCTGCCTTCCTGATCACGGATGAAGCGTGATGCAGTCGCATCAACATCTTCAATCTCATTGGTTTGATAACGGTATTTAAGTTGTTGGCGCAATTTATCTGTTAATGGATAAGAAAGGCGAAGTGCGCCGCCCGTTGTGCGTTGATCGTAAGAACTCTCATCCTGAAAATCGCGCGTGACATGGAAAACATCCACACCGGCCGCGAGATCACGGTCAAAGAAAAAAGGCTCAGTGAAAGAAGCGTCAAATTCTGTCCGCTCACCCGCAATCGTGGTAGAAAACAGCAAATCTTGACCTTTGCCGAGGAAATTCCGTTCACGAATTCGTAAATCTGCCAATGGTCCATCAGAGGTTGAAAACCCTGCCCCGATTGAAATCTCGCCCGTTGATTTTTCCTCAACCTCAACATCGATAACAGTTTGATCGGCGGCTGAACCTGGCTTTGGTTTCACGACAACATTATTGAAAAAATCAAGATTTTGAATATTTCGCTCGGCATCCGAGACTTTCGATGCGTTAAAGGGGTCACCCTCGACCAAGTCAAATTCACGGCGTATCACTTTGTCAAGCGTTCTGACATTGCCTTTAATATTGATTTCCTCAACAAAAACACGCTGTGTTTCCTCGGCTTGAAACGCAATATCAACCGTACGCTCATTGGGATTACGTTGAATGTCAGGACGAATTCGTGCAAAAGCATATTGCATATCACCAAGTTTATTGGTCAGCGCATCTATTGTATCCTCAACATCATCGGAGGAATACCAATCACCGCTGTCGACCGTGACCACTTGTTCCAAGGCTTCATTATTCACATTGCGAAGACGGTTTGAGACGACACTCACATCGCCGATACGATATCGCTCACCTTCATTAATTGTATAGGTCAGAAAGAAGGATTCTTTATCAGGGCTTAGCTCCGCATTCGCAGACACCATGTTGAAGTCGACATAACCATTTTTTAAATAATGACGGCGTAGCAATTCCTGATCAAACGCCATACGGTCAGGGTCATAGCGATCATTTGATGAGAGGAAGCGATACCATCTGTCCTCTTTAGAGGCGATGACACTGCGTAATTCGTCATCCTCAAATGCCTCATTCCCGATAAATTTTACGCCGCGAATACGGCTTTCGGGGCCTTCCTCAATATTAAACACAATATTAATGCGGTTTTGGTCGAGCTGAATAATCTCTGCATCCACAAGTGTCGAGTAATTGCCTGTGCGGCGGTAAAGCTCTTGAATTCGTGATACATCGCGGCGAACATCATTACGAACATAAACCGCACGCGGCTTTGTAATCACTTCTTGAGACAGCTCGCTATCCTCAATCGCGTCATTGCCTTCAAACGCGACCTGATTAATAATCGGGTTTTCAACGACTGAGACAATCAGCGCGTTACCATTTTGACGGATATTCACATCGGCAAATAAGCCCGTTGCATATAAACGCTTTAAGGCTTGGGTCAGTGAGCCTTGTGTATAAGCATCGCCCGGTCTGATTTGCATGTAAGTGACAATGGTTGCAGGGTCAATGCGTTGTGCGCCTTCGACGGAAATTTCTGAGACGCGGGCTTGCGTTTCTGCCGGTCTGTCAAAGCCGAAAAACGAGCTTTGCGCCTGCGCCATCTGCGGCAAGCCAATCAAAATTAAAAAAAGCGGAAGGTAAAAAGCGTATTTCATTATTATCGCGTCACAATATTATTTGAACAAAATCGTTGATATTGGCAAACAACATCAAACACACAAGAAAAACCATACCGAATTTGAGGGCATAGTCCATCACTTTTTCTGACATTGGTTTACCGAACAGGGATTCATAAGCATAGAACACAAGATGACCACCATCAAGCAACGGGATTGGGAACAGATTGATGAGGCCAAGATTTATCGATAATAAGGCGGTAAATGTTACAAGTGCGATGACACCATTTTGTGCAGCGTCACCTGCAATCGCGCCAATACGCACAATCCCGCCCAGCTCGGTCGCGCTTCGCGTTCCTGTAATAATCTGCCAGAGTGCCTCAAGCGTGCCTGTGATAATAAACCATGTCTCTTCTACAGCTGCATAAGACGCTGCAGGCAGTGAATATTCGACCACTTCCTGATCTGTATTTTGCGTGAGAGCAATCGTGTTATCCTCCGGCATTTCAAGCAAACGCACGATAACGGGTTGAGCCCCTTCATCCGTGCTCGGCAAACCAATAACCGCTTCCTGCCCTATAATATTGCTTAGCGTGGCGCGTTTATCCTCAAGTGATAAGTCCATTATAATGGTATCATTCACGCTGATAATACTGTTAATATCCACACCTTTATCAACACTCAAAATTCCGATTAGTCCGCGGCTTTGCTCAAAGCCGAAACGGTCTTCAATCGTATCAACCTGAGGCGTGACATCGAGAGTCATCAATTCGCCATCGCGTAAAATATCAAGTGTCAGCGGTCTATCGAGAGAGATTGCAACCTGTTTTTGAATATCGTTAAAGCTTGTCACCTCTTCACCGTCAATCGCGACCACGCGGTCATGCGGCTGCATCCCTGCCGCCTCCCCTGCCGAACCGATCATAATCGCCGCGGCAACCGGGGGTGTGACAGGTTTCCCAAAAGTCATATAAAGACAGGCAAGCAAGATAAAGGCAAAAATGAAATTTATCGCAGGCCCTGCAAATACAATTAAAGCACGCTGATAGACAGGTTTTGTAAAAAACGCATCACGCTTTTCTTCCGCCGTCATCGGGCGTGTATCGCCCTCGTCGGTTAAATCATCTTTGCTTCGTGCACTGCTCGGGTCAGTGTCACCGAACATCTGAACATAGCCACCAAGCGGGATGAGGCTCACCTTCCAGCGCGTGCCGTTTTTATCATCCCAGCCAAAAAGCTCTTTCCCGAAACCGATCGAAAACACATCGACCTTGACCCCGAAATAGCGGGCGACAATGTAATGCCCCCACTCATGCACGAAAACCAGAACGGATAGTACAAGGATGAAAGGCAAGATAAATCCGCTCAACCCTGTCCAGCCCATTCCGATAAAATTATAGAGTGTTTCGGTCATGTTCGTCCTTTATCATGCTTTGAATAATTGAGGTTGTACTATGCCGTGTATCATTATCCAATGCAATAACATCTTCCAAGCTATTCACGGCGAAGCGTTCAACCGTATCAAGTGCGCTTTCAATCGCGTATATAATATCGAGGAAGCCGATTTTTTGCGATAGAAAGGCTTCATTTGCTATTTCATTTGCGGCATTGAAGATGATACAACTCCCCTGCCCTTCCGCCAAAACCTGCCGCACAATTGTTAAGGATTGAAACTTTTCAGTATCAGGTTTTTCAAAGGTAAGAGCCTGTATCCCCTCAAAATCAAGATAATCGCCTGATGTTTGAATACGCTCCGGCCAGCCAAGGCAATAGGCGATAGGCGTGCGCATATCGCTCGGCCCCATCTGGCTCAAAATTGAACCGTCATGATACTCAACCATCGAATGGATGAGTGATTGCGGATGAATGACAACGTCAATCTGTCTTGACGGCATATCAAACAGATAATGCGCCTCAATCACTTCCAGCGCTTTATTCATCAGCGTTGCACTATCTACGGAAATTTTCGCACCCATTGACCATGTCGGATGTGCGACCGCCTGTTCAGGTGTTACATGAACCAAATCTTCTGCCTTCCAATTTCTGAAAGGCCCACCCGAAGCGGTTAGAATAAGCCGCTTTATTGCGTTTTTTTTACTTTTATCAAAGACTTGAAAGATTGCGTTATGCTCACTATCAACGGGCAGCATGGTCGCGCCTTTTTCTTTGACCGCCTGCATCATGATATCACCGGCCGCGACCAAGCATTCTTTTGAGGCGAAAGCGATTTTAGCCCCACGCTGAATGGCTTTCATCGTCGGTTTAAGACCTGCCGTACCGACTATCGCGGCTATCGTGATATCAGTTTCGATCGCCGCCGCTTCTTCAATCGTAACAATCTGAGCGTCAGGGCAAGCTTCTTTTAATTGAGGATAAGAACTTTCATCAGCCAGCGCGACATAATCCGGCTTAAATTCTTGTGTCAATTCAATGAGTTTTTCAACATTGCTCCCTGCCGTTAAGACCTGAACATCAAAGCGATCAGCATGATGGCGGATAAGGTCGAGCGTACTATCGCCTATTGAGCCCGTTGCCCCTAAAACGGTAACAGATTGCCGTTCCATATCACCACTTTCAGACCCAATAAGAGCCAGATTGTAATTACCACCATCATCATTGCATCAATGCGGTCAAGGATACCGCCATGTCCGGGAATAAGCTTTCCCGTATCTTTCAACCCTACACGGCGTTTAAGGAACGAGATAAATAAATCGCCCATTTGCCCAAGTAATCCTATAACAAGCGAGGCGCCGAGGCTCCATATATAAGCCTCTGTCAAACTCAAATCTTGCGCAAAAAACGCGACATAGCCGTCCAGTACGAAAAACGGAAACAGGCATGCGCCGATAAGGCCTGCCCATGTTTTATTCGGGCTGATGCTTGGGCATAATTTTCGCCCGCCGATAAGCTTGCCGAAAATATAGCCGCCGATATCGCTTGCCCAAACCCCGATAAATATCAGGCCTATTAGTAAATACCCGTGGCTTTCGCGTAAATCTATCATGGCAATCCCTGCAATTACACAATAGAAAAAACCGAATGTAAAAACACTGATGCGCCACCGTCTTTTAACTTCGTTTCGGGCAATCATCATAAACTCAAACGCGGCAATACTCATGAGCAATATAACGAAACCTTCATAAAACAGACCGCCTGTATGCACGCAGTAGAGCACGATAGGCGCAAGCACGATTGTTGACAGCAATCTTAAAATAAAGCTCATGCGCTCACGCTTTCAACACCACCGAAACGGCGTTCGCGGTTGGCAAAATCTTCTAAAGCTAAGTCGAAATCTTTCTCCCTGAAATCAGGCCAGAATGTATCGGTAAAATATAATTCCGTATATGCCGCCTGCCACAAAAGGAAATTACTAATTCTTTTTTCGCCGCCTGTTCTTATTAATAAATCAGGGTCAGGTAAATCAGCCGTGTAGAGATGTTTGGTAAAGTCTTCCTCACAAAATTTGTCATTCTGGCGAAAGCCAGAATCTAAAGCGATATTTTTAACAGCATTTAAAATCTCCTGCCGCGCGCCGTAATCAAGCGCGATTGTTAAGGTCATGCCTGTATTTTCGGCGGTAAGTTTCTCATTATTTTCGATCATTTTGATGATGTCAGGTGACAGCCTGTCGCGCGACCCGATAACTTTCAGGCACACATTATTTTTATGCATTTCCGCCGTTTCAGACTTAAGGTAATGGCGTAGCATACTCATCAGCTCATCAATCTCAGCTTTCGGTCTGTTCCAATTTTCAGATGAAAATGCATAGAGTGTGAGATATGGAATTTTATGCTCACCCGCGTGCTTCACAATGGCCTTGGTTGAATCAATTCCCTTTTTATGACCTGCCGTCCGTGGGAGACGCCGCGCCTTCGCCCAACGTCCGTTGCCGTCCATAATTATTGCGATATGGGTTGGCTGATTGGCTGATTGGCTAATTGGCTGATTAATTGACATCTAAAGGTTACTCGATAATTTATTTAGCATTTTTGCAACAGATAAATATCCATCATAATACTCAGAATACGAAACATCATCGATATAATTGAGTTCAACACAATAATCTAACCAAACAAGCATCTCGTTAGCTGAACCTTGGGCTATTGAAAGAAAACGACTAAATTCGGGTTTAGATTTATTTTGTTTACCAAAACCTTCCGCAATATTAGCGCAGATACCTTTACTGGCACGTCTCATTTGAGATGAAAGAGCAAATTGTTCCGACTTAGGAAAATCGAGCGTTCTTCTATGCAATTCAAGTGATAATTTAAACGCAAGCTTATAAAAATCTAAGTCTTTGAACGATTTTGTTAACATTTAAATTTCCAATCAGCGAATCAGCAAATTAGCCAATAAGCTATACCGCCATTATATCGCGCTCTTTGTCACTCAACATCTGATCTATCTGCTTAATATGCTCGTCAGTGAGTTTTTGAACCTCATCAGACTGGCGTTTGGCATCATCTTCGGGCAGGTCATCATCGGCCTTGATTTGATCCATCCCGTCTTTACGCACATTGCGAATGGCAATCCGTGCGGCTTCCGCATATTTACCGGCAACTTTTGAAAGCTCGGCGCGACGTTCCTCATTGAGTTCAGGCATCGGAATACGGATGAGAGAGCCTTCCGCCATCGGATTTAAACCCAAACCGGAATTGCGAATGGCTTTTTCGACCGCGGCAGTATTATTTGAATCCCAAACCTGAACGGTCAGCAAACGCGGCTCGGGCACAGCCACAGATCCCACCTGATTCAACGGCATTTTTGATCCATAAACATCAACCGTGACATTATCCAGCAAAGACGTTGAGGCGCGCCCTGCACGCAAACCACCAAATTCATTCTTAAGTGCCTCTATCGCACCATTCATTCTTTTTTGTATATCTTGTTTATTGAGTGGCATTTTTTTATTCCTTGTATTAGAAGTGAACTTTACATATCAAATGGTAAAGTGAAATAACTAACTCCAATCTTGGATCTTCTAGTGCATCTAGTGCGTCCTCATCCTGTTTACTTAGTGGCACCATCATATCAGGCACATGATCCTTATAACAACCAGTTGACCTAACATCACCAAAAGATACTCTTGCAGATATACCAGCCTTTTCTGCTAAGTCATTGAAAATATCTGCCATCATTTTTTTATTAGATGAGTCAACACATTCTGTAGATAAAACTACAACATAATCTTCCACTCTACTCATTTTAAAAACCTTTCTTTAAATTAATTAACTCAATTCTCAACAACTGTATACTTGTCATTTCAGTGAAAAATAGAGTCTAACGCCACGAATGGACACAAATATACACTAATAAATTTTGAGAACAATTCGTGTTTATTCGTGTGAATTAGTGGTTAATTTTTCAATCAATTCTCAACAATCGTACATTTTGCCTGACCCGCCATGACGTTTCTAAAATTGCCATCTTCCATTATCGAGAAGACAACAATCGGCACGTTATTTTCCCGCGCCAGAGATATCGCGGTTGCATCCATAACACGCAAGTCCTTTGTGAGAACATCCATATGCGTAATATGATCAAAGCGCGTTGCATCCTTATCCTTCTTAGGGTCGGCCGAGTAGATTCCATCCACTTTCGTTGCCTTAAACAGCGCATCGCAATCCATCTCGGACGCTCTTAATGCCGCAGTCGTGTCAGAAGTAAAATAAGGGTTTCCTGTCCCTGCCGAGAAAATCACGACACGACCTTTTTCCATATGACGCATGGCCTTGCGGCGGATATAAGGCTCGCAAATCGCATCCATACGGATGGCGGATTGCACACGGGTCGGCACGCCCAGTTGCTCAAGCGCGTTTTGAAGCGCGAGCGCATTAATCGCAATGCCAAGCATCCCCATATAATCGGCGGTTGTGCGATCCATCCCTTCGGATGCGCCACTCACACCCCGGAAAATGTTCCCTGCCCCGACAACGACACAAACCTCAATACCTGTATCACGGACATCCTTAATGTCTTGAGCAATACGATTGACGGTAACGGAATCAAGACCAAAATCTTTATCCCCCATCAGAACTTCACCCGACATTTTGAGGAGTACACGTTTATAAGGGAGGGGGTTGGGCATTTTTAGTCCTTTGTTTTATTTCTGAATACATAACAGTATGGTCTAAATTTGGCAAGACAGCACATGAGGGTTAGTCACAATCTATCTATCGTCATTGCACGCCGCCGTGCGTGCAATCCAGAAATTGGTTTACACGGAGTATCGGAGGTTCGGAGTTTTTTTAAAAATATTCACTCCGCTTCTCCGCATCTCCGTGTAAAATCAAACTCTCATCTCGACTAAGCAAAGCGCATAGAGAGAGATTTGATGAGTTAATAAAATCCAACGTTTTGTCATTAAATGTGCCTGCCCCGGCGAAGGCTGAGGTGTAATCCAACTTTGCAATTACTGAATTGCACGTATTCATAAATGAAACGTGCAATGACGGTATTTTGAAATTCAAACTCTACAGTCTCGGCATCAAGTACAAGGTTGCATCTATGAAGCTATAAAAAATAATCTGTAGTTCAAAACCTATAGACCCCGCATCAAGTGCGGGGATGCAAATAAAAGTAAACCAACCTTAGTGGTAAAATGCCCATCATCCGCTTTCGTTTTCACCAAAGCACCTTCTCCCGAGGGAGAAGGGTTAATAACTATCCATTCACAGCTTGCGCGACCTCGGCGGCGAAATCGGTTTCCTCAACTTCAACACCCTCACCCAAAACCATGCGTACAAAACCGGTTAACTTAATATCCTCACCTAAGAGTTTAGAAATTTTAGTTTCGCCATCAATAACAAAAATTTGCTCATTCAAAACAGTTTCCTCGTAATATTTACGGATACGGCCTTCAACCATTTTCTCCGCAATATCATCGGGTTTTCCTTGTTCTTTCGCCTGATCTTTTAAGACTGTACGCTCACGCTCAAGTGCATCGGCGTCAACAGAATCGATATTAAGGAAAAGTGGATTAGCGGCAGCCACGTGCATGGCGATTTGCTTTCCCAGTGCCTCAAGCTCTGCCTTTGGTTTTGAGGACTCTAGCCCCACCAAAACACCCAAGCGGCCCTTGCCTTCGGACACTGCGTTGTGAACATACGTTGAAACAACACCCTCAGAGACAGAGACGCTGTCAAAACGGCGAAGGGTCATGTTTTCACCGATTGTCGCAACCGCATCCGTGATTGTGTCACGGACGGATTTACCATCAAGATCGCTGTCAGCCAAAGCCTCGACACTGTCCCAGCCCATTTTAGCCTTGGCAGTCACCGTATCGACCAAGGCCTGAAACTGTTCATTCCGAGAAACAAAGTCAGTTTCCGAATTTAATTCAACCGCAACGCCATAGGTCTGGTCATCATTTGTTGCAACGGAGACAAGCCCTTCAGCGGCGGCGCGGCCTGCCTTTTTCGCGGCCTTTGCAAGGCCTTTAGTGCGGAGCCAGTCAACCGACGCCTCCATATCACCGTTATTTTCCACCAATGCCTTCTTAGCATCCATCATGCCCGCGCCAGTCGTCTCGCGCAGTTCTTTTACTTGTGCAGCAGTAATCTGTGTCATTCTAATACTCCTATTATTTAATTGTCATTCCTGCGAAAGCAGGAATCTTATTGGTTTTTTTATAGATCCTAGCTTTCGCTGGGATGACATGAAATTAGATTTAAGCCGAGGCGGCTTTTTTCGCTTCTTTAGCCGGGATTTCATTTTCCGTCTGCTCTGCCTCTTCAACAGATGCAATCGGGTCAGCCTGGGCCGGGGTTTCAGGCGGCAAGTCTTCCTTCACTTCCAAGGCTTCACCAGCATCAACACCCGCCTTCGACATTTGCGATTGCAAGCCGTCGAGCACAGCCGATGAGAATAACCCGCAATAAAGCTCAATTGCGCGCAGCGCATCATCATTGCCCGGTATTGGAAAATCAATCCCTTCAGGCGTTGAGTTTGTGTCAATTACGGCAACCACAGGCACATTCAGCTTATTCGCCTCTTGAATTGCGATTTTTTCCTTATTCGTATCAATTACAATGATAAGGTCAGGCGTTCCCGCCATATCCTTGATACCGCCAAGTGTGAGTTCAAGCTTATCAAGCTCGCGCTGAGCCTCAAGCTGTTCTTTTTTTGTCAAACCGCTTGCGTCACCTTGTTCAATAATTTTCTCAAGGTCGCGGAGGCGGTTAATTGAATTTGTAATTGTCTTCCAATTTGTCATCATGCCACCGAGCCATCGGTGATTAACAAAATATTGACCGCAAGCCCGCGCACTTTCGGCAATTTTCTCGCTCGCTTGCGCCTTGGTTCCGACAAACAGGATACGTCCGCCATTGGCGGCAACGTCACAAACGGCCTTTAAAGCCTGATCCAACATTGGAACTGTTTGCTGTAAGTCAATGATATGGATGTTATTTCTAACCCCAAAGATATAAGGTTTCATTTTCGGGTTCCAACGTTGTGTGTTGTGACCGAAATGGATTCCAGCTTCTAGCAGCTGGCGCATATTAAATTCAGGCATCGCCATGATGTCTTCTCCTTTTATAATGGTTCATCAGTTACATCCTCAGGTTTCTCAAACTGACGCATCAGCACTGAAAGGCAAGAAACCTTGTGAGTTGTTAGGAGTTATACTTATATATATAGGACAACGCAAGAAAAAAGAGCCCGAAGGCTCTTGAGTTTAATTACCCATTCCTATTGGGCCTTTTGGTTGCGCCCAATTACATGACAAACCTGTATGGCCAGCCGTATATGCAGTAGATACTATTTGTATACATTCCAAATTTTCACCATTTGTATTTTGCCCTTCAAAAGTTAGCTTAAAAACCCCATCAGGATGTTGTCTTATCATTCTATCTCCAAAAGGCTCTGGCATATCACCTATTCTTTCAACTTGAATATTGGAGTTATCTGCAAATGCACTAGTTGCTGTAATCAAAGCTGCACCTGCAGCCGTAACAAAATATTTCATTTTAGTTTCCTTTATTTTCTATTTGGATTAATATTATTTATAAACATAAAAAATAATTTTGTCAAATTTTAAAATATCGTCATTGTGAGGAACAACGTGACAAAGCAATCCATAGTACAGTGCCTATAGATTGCCGCGTCGGCTTCACCTCCTCGCAATGACAAAATATTAATTGTACCTCTAATCAGCCAATCATCAAATCAGCCAACTCAAACATCCCTTAAACTCTCTACACTCTGCAATTGCTGAATTGCGTTCACGCATGAGGCGGAGAGTTTATATGCACCGTTCAATTTCATCTCAACGAACTCATGCCTCTCATCCGTAGGTAGCACAAGATGTATCACGGCGAGGCCATGCCCGTCAGCGGTGAGCAACTCCCGCAATTGCTTTAAATTTTCGGCATTCTTCATGTGAATATAGGTCAAACGCGATTTATCTTTTAAGGCCTCGTCCAGAAGCTTGATACCCTGCCCGCTCATCCTCACCGAGTCATCTTGTTGCTTAATCTCAAGGTCGATGAGGAGGTTTGTCCCCGCCTCCAAAATATTTTGATGGGTCGCGAGCAATTCAGAGAAAATCATAATTTCCTGAACCCCTGTCGGATCGGAAATTTGAAGAAAGGCAAACTTATTACCTGATTTGGCAATCCGCACTTGCTTCTTAATTAAAACCCCTGCAATTTTTGTCTTTATTGCGGAAACATCTTGCATCCGCTCCTCAATCTCGCCCAGCGGTAACACACCAAGACGTTTAAGCATCTCCATCTTTTGATCTAGCGGATGGGCAGACAGATAAAACCCAACGGCCTTAAATTCATAGGCGAGCTTATCAAGCTCTTGCCACTCATCCAGATTGTCCAAAGGGGGGCGGTTATGGGTGACCGTTTCCGCCCCGACAAACAAACCGCCCTGCCCTGCATCCTTATCACTATGCACATTTTGTGCGTAGCGAAGAAGCGCTTCGGCATTCTCATATGTTGTTGCGCGGTTGATGTTCAGGCTTTCGAATGCGCCTGCCGCGGCGAGCCCTTGAATCTGACGTTTATTGAGGGCTTTGGGGCTGACACGCTCGGCGAAATCATAAAGGTCTTTATAGATGCCTTGTTTTTGCCGCTCCTCAACGACGACAGCCATCGCGCTTTCACCAACACCTTTCAGGGCAGAAAGTGCATAGCGCACGGCTTTGTTATTCTTTTCGTCATCCTGCGACTTGATCGCAGGATCTTTTGCGTCTTGATTAGATCCTGTGGTCAAGCCACAGGATGACAGTGACAAAACCTCCACCCTGAAATCTTCATCTGAGACATTAATATCAGGTGGCAAAACGCTAATTTCATTCGCATCGCAATCCTGCTTAAACACGGCGAGCTTATCCGTGTTTCCCTTATCAAGGCTCATCGACGCCGCCATAAATTCAACTGGATAATTGGCCTTTAGCCATGCCGTTTGATATGCAATAAGCGCATAAGCCGCGGCGTGCGATTTGTTAAACCCATAGCCCGCAAATTTTGCAATTTGGTCGAAAATCTCATTCGATTGGCTTTCAGGCAGTTTATTATGCTCGGTCGCGCCATCAACAAACATCTTGCGTTGTTTGTCCATCTCCGCCTTGATTTTCTTTCCCATAGCACGGCGGAGTAAATCAGCACCGCCAAGTGAATAGCCGGAGAGAAGCTGCGCCGCTTGCATCACCTGTTCCTGATAAATCATAATGCCGAATGTTTCGGTTAAAATAGGCTCAAGCTTGGGATGCATGTAATCGGGATCTTCATCCCCTGCCTTGATTTTATTATAGCGCGGGATATTGTCCATTGGCCCCGGACGATAGAGGGAGACCAGCGCGATGATATCTTCAAATCGGTCAGGCTTCATGCCTGCCAAAGCGGAACGCATTCCTGTCGATTCAAGCTGAAATACGCCAACCGTATTGCCCTTCGCAATCATTTGATAGGTTTTTTCATCATCAAGCGGGATTTTGAGGATATCGATTTTCGATGCGGTGTCATCCTGCGACTTGATCGCAGGATCTGTTGCGTCTTGATGAGATCCTGTGGTCAAGCCACAGGATGACGATGATTGAATAAACCCCAAAGCCCTTTGAATAACCGTCAAAGTCTTCAATCCCAGAAAGTCGAACTTTACCAGTCCTGCTTGCTCAACATATTTCATGTTAAACTGCGTCACAGGCATGGGGGAGCGCGGATCACGATAAAGCGGCACAAGCTCATGTAACGGCCTATCCCCAATCACGACCCCTGCCGCATGGGTTGAGGCATGACGGTATAGCCCTTCAAGCTGCAACGCAATTTCAATGAGGTTGGAGCTTGTCTCATCCTTTCTGATTTCATTGCGCAAATCCGCATCATCATTCAGAGCCTCCTGCAATGTGACAGGCGCGGCGGGATTATTCGGTATCATCTTGGCAATGCGATCAACCTGCCCGTAAGACATTTGAAGGACGCGTCCGACATCACGCACAACCGCTCTCGCCTGTAATTTTCCGAAGGTTATAATTTGTGCAACCTTGTCCCGCCCATATTTCTCCTGAACATAAGTGATGACCTCGTCGCGCCGTTCTTGACAGAAATCGACATCAAAGTCAGGCATGGACACACGTTCGGGGTTTAAAAACCGCTCGAACAGGAGGTTAAACTGCAATGGGTTAAGGTCGGTGATTTTCAACGCCCACGCAACAACGGAACCAGCCCCTGAGCCTCGCCCAGGTCCGACAGGAATATCATGGTCCTTTGCCCATTGGATGAAATCAGCAACAATCAGGAAATATCCAGGGAAACCCATATTGATAATCGTATTCAGCTCAAATTCAAGCCGATCCCAATAGGGTTTTGCGATGTCCGAAAATTCGTCATCCTTCGACTTGATCGCAGGATCTTTTGCGTCTTGATGAGATCCTTTGGTCAAGCCAAAGGATGACGGGTTAGCAGGAAACACAAAATTTTCCAGCCGCCATTTCAGACCTTCTTGCGCCATATGGCGAAGCTCCTCAACCTCGCTTCTTCCCTCACCAGTATCAAAGGGGGGCAAAATCGGGTCAACGGTTTGAAGCAAGAACGAGCATCTCTTTGCAATCTGAACTGTATTTTCAATCGCTTCAGGTAAATCTTTAAACAAACGGATCATCTCATCCGTCGATTTTAAATAGTGTTCAGGCGTGACCTTGCGGCGATTATCTTCGGACACATAACGTCCCTCGGCAATACACAGCAGTGCATCATGCGCCTCATACATTTTGCGATTGATGAAATAGCAGTCATTGGTCGCAACAATCGGTACATCATGCTTATAAGCCAGATCGAGAAGCTTATCCTCAACTTGAGCCTCTTCGCGCCAGCCATGGCGTTGAAGCTCTAGATAAAAACGATTACTAAAATATTTCTTAAGCCTGACAAAGGCTTTCTCGGCATCTTTCTCCTGATTATGGAGAAGATATTGAGGCACAGGACCATTAATACCACCCGAAAGACATATTAAACCCGCATTATATTTTTCAAGCTCTGCCCAGCTAACAAAAGGTTTATGCGCATCTTCCGTTTCCATATAGGCATTGGACACAAGCCGTGAAAGGTTTTTATAGCCCTCATCATTTTGAACAATCAGCACAAGCTCCTGCCCCTCATGACCAAGGCGAATTTGACAGGCGATAAGGGGTTGAATCCCTGCCTTTTGAGCCGCGAGCGAAAATTCCAGCGCGCCAAACATATTGTTTGTATCAGAGATCGCCACGGCGGGTTGGTTTAAATGCTTAATATTTTGAATGAGATCAGGAATTTTAATCGCGCCTTCCGCCAAAGAATAAGCGGAATGAAGATGAAGATGGATGAATTGCTGACCTTCGGGCATGAGTTTGTTTTAAACCACGAATGAATACAAATAAACATGAATATGCCCCTTACCCACGTCATTACATAACTTCATTTCCTTTCGTCATTCCCGCCTATGAGCGGAAATCAGAATAATAGCCCCCCGCTCGGGGGCGGGGGAACAACATCTTTTAATATGTGGCGTATAAAAAAGTTCATTCACGACGCCGATAAATCTCTAAAGCGATTTCGGAAAAGAGCGCATCCTCACGCTTTTTGTTCTCTTGTGCGATTTCTTGCAATCTCCGATCGCGCGTGATTTCTATCTTTTTTAACTCACCGAAAGCCAGACGCATTTCCTCTATCGCCCGCCCTATTTTAATTTCGAGGCTGCTGATTTGTTTATTACGCTCCTCAATCGCCTGTTTTGATTTCTGAAAATAATTCAGAAACGCGACCATCATGGAGACATCATCGACCATGCTATCAACGGCCTGTTTCTCACTTTCAACTGAATCCAAAATCGCCTTTTTTTCGATTTCGAGTGCTTCCATATCGGCGTAGAGACGAGCCAGAAAACGTTGCTTTTCTTCTAATTGAAATTTATTTAAACGAATGAGAGGGTTTAAATCTGCCATTTATCTATTGTGCGCCGCCGCTCAGATGCAAAATATTTGCAAGCATTGTAAAACCTTCATCAATACTCGTTTGTTCATGCTTATTTTGAGAGAGGAAAGCCTCAATCTGGTCGTAATATTGTATCGCTTCATCGACTTTGGGGTCAGAGCCTTTACGGTAAGCACCAAGCCTTATTAATTCTGCCATATCTTCATAAGTCGCAATCAGGCTTCGCGCCTTTTTCACAATCTCCTGCTGATTATTATTAAGGCAGTCGGGCATGGAACGCGATACGGATTTTAAAATATCTATCGCAGGATAGCGACCACGGTCGGCAATCGCCCTGTCCATCACGATATGCCCGTCCAAAATCCCCCGCGCGGCATCCGCGACAGGCTCATTCATATCATCACCTTCAACCAAGACAGAGAATAACCCTGTAATACTCCCCTGCCCTTTTACACCTGGCCCTGCACGCTCCAGTAACCGGGCAAGCTCTCCATACATGGAAGGCGGATAGCCTTTGGTTGTCGGTGGTTCGCCTGCACTCAAACCGATTTCACGAATAGCCATGGCAAAGCGTGTAATACTGTCAATCATGCATAAGACTTGCCGCCCTTCGGCGCGAAAATGTTCCGCAATCGCCATCGTCATATAAGCCGCCTGTCGCCGCATGAGTGGTGGCTCGTCCCCTGTTGCCACAACCACAACAGACCGCGCTAGCCCTTCTTCTCCCAAATCATCCTCGATAAACTCCTGAACCTCGCGCCCACGCTCCCCCACTAAGCCAATCACGGAGATATCGGCAACCGTGTAACGTGCCATCATCGAGATTGAAACAGATTTCCCGACCCCAGAGCCGGAGAAAATCCCCATTCTCTGTCCCATACAGGTAGACAGAAACGTATTGATTGCCCGCACACCTAAATCAAGCTTGCCATCGATGCGCGTTCTTAAATTTGCAGGCGGCGGCGAGTTTTTTAGTAATGTCGGCGTTGTCCCCTGCCCTAACGGGCCTTTGCCATCCAAAGGCTCTCCCAGCGCATTAATCACACGCCCAAGCCAAGAATCATTTGGGGATATGCTTGGGTTATAGCCTGCAATTTCCGCACGACATCCTAAGCCGACACCCTCAAGTGTTCCGAAAGGCATGATAATCGCAATTCCATCGCGAAAGCCGATTGTCTCGCACTGAATTTTACGACCGTCATTCGGGCAGAGGAGAACAGTTGCGCCGATTGACAAACGATCGGCAATCCCTGTCACTTCAACCACAAGGCCGAGAATCTTTGTCACTTTCCCGTAGAAAGTATCAGGCTTAAGCCGGTCTATGTCATGGAGAATATGGTCTATGGCGCTCATAAAATATAGAATTTGTTAAGAAAGGTTAATTTTTGCTATACTGTAGTTAAAGAATACCACAAAATAACTATAACAACGATAAAAAGGGATAAAATCATGCGCGTATTATTAATCGAAGATGACAGCTCAATGGCCAGAAGCATTGAAATGATGCTAAAAAGTGACGGGCATGTGGTTGATGTCACCGATATGGGGGAGGATGGCCTCGATATGGGGAAGGTCTATGATTATGATATGATTATCCTCGACCTCATGCTCCCAGATATGGATGGGTATGATGTTCTTAAAAATTTAAGAAATTCAAAAATCGAGACACCGATTCTTATTTTGTCTGGACTGACTGAGCTCGATAATAAGATTAAAGGTCTAGGATTCGGCGCGGATGATTACCTGACCAAGCCGTTTGATAAACGTGAATTGCAGGCAAGGATTCAGGCAATTTCCAGACGTTCAAAAGGGCATGCCCAAAACACGATCGACCTCGGTCGTTTGGAAGTTAACCTTGATTCACGAACGGTTGAAATTGACGGCAAGATGGTTCACCTCACCGGTAAAGAATATGGAATTATTGAGCTTCTCGCCCTTCGCAAAGGTATGACTTTAACAAAAGAGGCGTTTCTGAACCACCTTTATAATGGTATGGACGAACCCGAAATCAAAATTATTGACGTGTTTATTTGTAAACTTCGTAAAAAACTTGAGGATGCTTCAGGCGGTTCAAATTATATTGAAACCGTTTGGGGGCGTGGCTATGTCCTCCGTGACCCTGATGCTCAAAATAAAGAAGCGGTCAGTGCTTAAAACCTCTTGAAAAAATCGTCATTACACGTTTCATAAAATGAATACGTGTAATCCATAGAATATTCGTGGATTGCACGTATTGCGATGCAAACGTGCAATGACGTAACTTTTTACAATTAACTTCATCACAAACCAAAACACGTGAACAAATAATCTCATCCTCTTGCAATAACCGTGAAAGGCTTTACCGTGTCTCTATCAAAATAACAAAATATAGAGGTACAGAATATGGCATTAAAAATCGCGATTAACGGATATGGGCGCATCGGCCGCCTTGTGCACAGGGCTCTCATTGAATCAGGTCGTGACGATATGGTCGTTATTGCCATTAATGATTTGGCTGATGTGCATACCAATGTTCATTTGATGAAATATGACTCCGTCCATGGTCGCTTTGCCAATGATGTAAAGGCGATTGATGATGACACGATGCAGGTCAATGGAAAAGAGATTCAGGTTTATTCGGAACGTGACCCGTCTGACCTGCCTTGGAACACGCTCGAAATTGACATTGTTTTTGAATGTTCAGGGGTGTTTACAAAACGTGATGCCTGCCAAAAGCATATTGATGCAGGGGCAAAGCGAGTTCTGATTTCCGCCCCCGGGACGGATGAGGATTTAACGGTTGTTTACGGTGTTAATCATGATCAGTTAACGGGCGAACATATCATCGTCTCGAATGCATCTTGTACAACCAATTGCCTTGCACCCGTTGCCAAGACATTGAATGACGCGATCGGGATTGAGCAAGGATTCATGACAACCATCCACGCCTATACAGGCGACCAACGTGTGACCGATACGGCGCATAAAGATTTGCACCGCGCACGCGCGGCGGCTGCAAACCTTATCCCGACCTCGACGGGTGCGGCCAAAGCGGTTGGCAAAGTGCTTCCTGAACTCAACGGCAAATTGGATGGTGTGGCCATTCGTGTTCCAACCCCAAATGTCAGCCTTGTTGATTTAAAATTTAATGCTTCACGTGAAACAAGCGTTGATGAGGTGAATAAGGCGATTCAGGCCGCCGCCGATGGCGCGTTAAAAGATATTCTCGGCTACTATGACGAGGCACTTGTCTCAACGGATTTTAACCATGATTCAAGAAGCTCAATTTTCTCACTTGCCGGTACAAAAGTCATGGACGGCACTCTGGTGCGTATCATGACATGGTATGATAATGAATGGGGTTTTTCGAACCGTATGCTTGATACCGCGGCAATAATGGGGAAGTTTTTGTAGGTAAACCGCAGAGACGCCGAGGTGCAGAGATGCTTTCGAAAAATATTTTAGATTATCTTCAAAATATTAAATTAATGCAGCTTGCAACGTGCAAGGATAATAAACCTTGGCTCTGTAATGTATGGTACGTTATAGATGGTGATCAAAACATTTATTGGATGTCTCGAAAAACAAGACAACATAGCCAAGAAATTGAACAAAACCCTTATGTCGCATGTACTTTTCATGAGTGCTATTATAAAGGATTTGGCGAAAAGGGTCGCGCGCTAGTCGTTTCGGGAAAAGCTAAGGTGATTAATAGTGAAGATAGCAAAACTGCTTATAAATTATATGCTCAGCGTTACCCTCATATGAAAAAAGTGCAATCCTTGGTAGACACTTTATCTGGATCTGGCCATCACTCCTTTTACAAGTTACATATTGTTAAGGCTAAATTTTTTGATGAACTTAATAATCCTGATAATCCATTAACTGAAATAAAATATAACTCTTAAACTCTGAGCCTCTGCGGTTAGAAATAAAGGACAAACTTATGACTCAAAAACTTTCCCCCGGTGTTGTGTATGGTGAGGATTACCTAACCCTCATCAAGGCTTGCAAGGATGGCGGCTATGCCCTTCCTGCCGTGAATGTTACAGGCACAAATACGGTCAATGCCGTCCTCGAAGCCGCCGCAAAAAACAAATCCGACGTAATTTTACAAGTATCAAACGGCGGCGCTCAATTCTTTGCCGGTAAAGGCATGGAGGATAGCTTCACCGCGAAAGTTCTCGGTGCAATCACATTCGCGCAACATGTGCATACTCTGGCGGAATATTACGGCATTTGCGTTGTCCTCCATACCGATCACGCGGATAAAAAGCTTGTACCTTGGGTTGAGGAGCTTCTCGCCCATGGACAGAATTTCTATGAGGCAACGGGAAAGCCACTTTATACATCGCATATGGTGGATTTATCGGCAGAGGACATTGATTATAACCTGTCCGAATGCGCACGCCTCCTTGAAATTGCGAATGACATTGAAATGTCCATTGAGATTGAACTTGGTGTCACAGGCGGTGAAGAGGACGGTGTCGGCTCTGACGAAATTGATAATGACAAGCTTTATACACAGCCTGAAGATTGCCTTCAGGCTTGGCAGCGTTTAAGCGATATCGGGCATTTCTCACTTGCGGCCTCTTTCGGTAATGTGCATGGCGTTTACAAGCCCGGGAATGTTCAGCTCCGCCCTGAAATTTTAAGAAAATCGCAAGAGCTTTTATCAAAAGAACTTGGATTGCCGGATAACAGCTTTGACCTCGTATTCCACGGTGGTTCAGGCTCTGACAAGGCAAAAATCGAGGAGTCTCTCGGCTATGGCGTGTTTAAGATGAATATTGATACGGACACGCAATTTGCATTCGCGCAAGGCGTGGGTGAGTATGTTATGGCGAATGAAAAGGCTTTCGCGCATCAAATTGACCCTGACACGGGCGCACCGTATAAGAAACAATATGACCCGCGCGTCTGGCTTCGCAAAGGCGAGGAAGCCATGGTCGCCCGGTTGGAAGAGGCTTTTAGAGATTTAAAATCTGTGGGGAAATCTCTTGCAATTCGCGACTAAGCGCAGTATAAGGTCGATTAGAGAATTAAAGGAAGCGTAGACATGCAAAAAGACATACACCCTGAATACCACAAAATCACCATCAAAATGACGGATGGAAGCACTTATGAAACTTTCTCCACTTGGGGGAAAGAAGGCGATACGATGAATCTTGATATTGACCCTTTGAACCACCCGGCTTGGCAAGGTGGGCAGCAAGGCGTTGTTGAGCGTGGCCAATTGGATAAATTCCAATCCAAATTCGGTAACTTTATGGGTGGCGGTTCTGCCGAAACGAAAGAAAAAGAAAGCGCGTAAATTATGAGCTTTTCCGGCTGGCAAAAAACATTCTTAATCGCGATTTGCATTCTTGCAAGCGCAGTTGTTTTTGCCTCCTACTCGCCTGCCATCTCTCAGGGGCGCGCATCGTCCTATATGATTACAGGGAATGGCGATAGCGTATTTGTCTGGCGCGTTAATGTCGGAACGGGGCAGGTTTCCTACTGTGTCCGCCGTGATAATTCAACCGACGAACGTTTTATTGCAGGTCGCCCGCCTTATTGTTCCGCCGAAAGCCAGCCTGTCCAATAAATTATCAGATTAAGGCATGGGCAGCCTTATTTCCTACATAATTTAAACAAATCTTATCATTATTATCTGGAACTATAATAAGACTTAAGCGTCATTATTATATTCCCTTCCCCGCTCTTGTGATGGCGACATTACTTGAGTATTTGCCCGGAGGTTTATCCCTCCTCCGGGCATTTTTGTATTCAAGCCACGTTTAGCTGTTCAAGGGCGCGGTTAAGTTTCTCAACCGTGATTTGAGCGTCAATTTTACGCTGTTTTTGCTCCTCAATAACATCTTCAGGCGCGTTTTGAACAAATCCTTGATTGGCAAGCTTCCCTTCAATTTGCTTGATATCTTTTTCAAGCTTTTGAATTTCTTTTGACAGCCTTGCACGCTCTTTATCCAAGTCAATGATGTCAGCCACCGGCAGGCCGATTGTCATGTCACCGACCACTGTTTGAATTGCACCGACGGGAATTGAGTTAACATGGTTCACCGCCTTTATTCGCGCCATTTTAGCAATAATCGCCATATGTGTTTCAAAGCGTTTTTTTATTTCATCACTCGCACCCATAACCAGAATATCAAGCTGCGCCGAGGCAGGGACATTCATGTCCGTCCGTACCGACCGCACAGTCATAATAAGATTGCGCAGCCATGTAATTTCGTCATGCGCCTGAATATGTCTTAAACCCATATCCGCAAAAGGCCAATCCTGTGCCATCAGCAGCTCTTTATCACCGTGAAACTCTGCATAGAGTGTTTCAGTTATATAAGGCATGAAGGGGTTGAGAATTGTCAGAATATGGTCGAGAACCCAACCTGTTGTCGCTTTGGTTTCCTCAATATAATCGCCATTCTCATCATTCAAAAGCGGCTTCGTAAATTCCAGATACCAATCACAAAATGTTCCCCAGATAAAATGGTAAACCCCATTCGCGGCATCATTGAAGCGATATTGCGCAATTGATTCATCAAGGGTCGCAATCACGGTCATCGTCTCATCAATAATCCATTGATTAATCGGGTTTTTGACCGTACTAGGGTCAAAGCCTTCGGTTGGCACAGCTTCATTCATTTGGCAGTATCGCGCGGCATTCCAAAGCTTGGTTGCAAAATTGCGATAGCCCTCAAGCCGCTGCTCAGCTAACTTAACATCTCTCCCTTGCCCGCACATAGCACACAGTGTAAAGCGAAGCGCGTCAGTCCCATATCTCTCGCTTAGATCCAGTGGATTTAGAACATTGCCCTTGGACTTTGACATTTTCTGCCCCTTGGCATCACGGACAAGCCCATGCATATAAACCGTGTGAAACGGTACTTGACCATCCATCGCATACATGCCCATCATCATCATCCGCGCAACCCAGAAGAAAATAATATCGAAGCCGGTTTCAAGAACATCCCCGGGATAATATTTTTCAAGCTCAGGCGTTTTTTCAGGCCACCCTAAAGTGGCAAAAGGCCATAATCCGCTTGAAAACCACGTATCGAGAATATCATCATCTTGGCGTAGCTCAACAGGCTCACCATAATGTTTAAGCGCGGCTTCATAAGCCTCGGCCTCGGTTTCTTCAACAAAGATTTTATCATCAGGCCCAAACCATGCAGGAATCTGATAACCCCACCATAATTGGCGTGAGATACACCAAGGCTCTAGGTTACGCATCCATGAAAAGTAAGTATTCTCCCACTGCTTTGGCACGAATTGTGTTCGCCCATCCTCAACCGCCTCAAGGGCTGGCTTTCCGAGAGTCTTAGCATCGACATACCATTGATCGGTCAGATAAGGCTCAACGATCACCCCCGTTCGCTCGGCGGTTGGAACCTGATGAACGTGATCCTCAATTTTTTCAAGATATTCCAGCTCATCCAGTTCGGCAATCAGCTTATCCCTTGCCGCAAAGCGATCCAGCCCTCGATAGGCCTCAGGGCAATTCTCATTCATCGTCCCATCAGGATTCATGAGATTGATCAGCGGAATACCCTTATCCTTATGACGTTTATAGACTTCAAAATCATTATAATCATGGGCGGCGGTAATCTTTACCGCGCCTGAGCCGAACTCGGCCTTCACATATTCATCGGCGATGATCGGGATTATTCGATTGGCGACAGGCACTACAACGAATTTTCCGATGAGATGTTGATATTTCTCATCACCAGGATGTACGGCAACCGCGCCATCCGCCAAAATCGTTTCAGGACGGGTTGTGGCGACAGAGATATAGCCGCTCCCATCCTCGAAAGGATAGCGGACATGGTAGAGCTTTCCTTTGATATCCTTATGAATCACTTCAATATCGGAGATGGAAGTTTGAGCCTTCGGATCCCAATTAACAAGGCGGCGATCACGATAAATCAGACCATCCTTATACATTTTCACAAACATATGAATGACCGATTTCATATAGGCATCATCCATCGTGAAGCGTTCGCGATTCCAATCAGGCGTTGCCCCAAGCCCACGCATCTGCCTCATCATTGTGTCACCAGACTGCTCTTTTTGAGCCCAACAACGCTTGAGGAATTCTTCGCGCCCGACATCCTGCTTGGTCAGGCCCTCTTCCTCAAGCTGTTTTGTCACCATCACATCGACAGGGATTGAGGCGTGATCTGTTCCCGGCATCCATAACGTATCCCTTCCCTTCATACGATGATAGCGAATAAGAATGTCTTGCAACGTGACAAACATAGCGTGCCCTGCGTGAAGTGAACCTGTCACATTCGGCGGCGGCATCATAATGACATAAGGCTCTTTATCCGAGGACGGGTCAGCGGCAAATACGCCCGACTTCTCCCATTTCGGGTAAAGCTCTTTTTCAAGTTTATGATAATCGAATGTTTTTTCGAGCATATGATGTGCCTGTATTTTTTAATTAAAAAGATAACAGTTTATACATTATCGAGTAACGCCATGTCTACTCTTCAGCACTTAAGCATTTAATTAAATCACTATTCTGTTTTTATGCAATCTAGCGAATTGATTCTATCATATCTTTATAGGCTTTATGCGATATCGCCCAGTTATAGAGGTCTGTGGTGCGTGATGGTGCAATCATGCTAATTACAAAATTCTTGCCGCCTTGGGCTTTATTTTGGATAACGGTAAGCCATAATTCATGACTGATCGGTTTTTTATCTTCGGTAAGATAAATTGATTGGACGGATTTTCTCAAGGGATACACTTCTGTAATCTGTCTGTCATACGTAATTGATAAATCATACTGATGCCGTTCCAAAATCGGATCTGCCTCAAAATTTCTGTCCTCTAACATCCTCATTTTCTCACGTATAATCATAGGCAGCTTGATAGGGTAAACTGTACGGTCAATACGATCCCTTAATGACCTGTTACTCACAAGCTTAAAATGTGTTTCGGCGAGGAGAAAATCATTATTATCGGATGTTTTAACGCTCAAATCAAAACGGTTGGTCTCACCTGATGTTTGATTGGTTACAAGCCAACTCACCGGATGATCGAGCGAGAAAACATTTAAATAGGAAAACGGGATCATAATCTCAGGTGAGATAACCTCATAATCTTTCATAAATTCAAAAGATTGAACGGTTAAGATTTGCTTGTCTTTATCGGCAGGCCATAATTCAATCGGAATGGCATATTCAATCATAACAAGCCTGTCTTGATGTCTTAAGCCCCGTGCGCGAACAACTTCTGTCTTTCCGAATTCATCTAATCGAACATAAAACGCATCGAAGTGATTATCATCTTCGGCTTCAAGCCCTCTTAAAGTTATGCCGGTTTGTAAGGCACGCACAACTAACCAATCTTTCGCCGTAATCAGACGGTCAAGCTCGTAAGAATTTACTGTCACATACGGTCTTTTATCCCCGACTGCAGGACCGAGCGCGGTAAAAACCTCGCCAAAAATCTTGCCCTCTTTCTGCAGGTTTTTTAGGTTTGATGTGGCTTTATTACGAAAGTCATTAGGAACTTGAATTTGAAAATCTAGTAGCGAGTCATCTTCAAATGTAATCTGCTCCAGCCGTGATTGACTGATAAACTCATTAATATCGGTATTTTCAACCCCGGGGAGCGGTTGCAATAACTCTTCAGCCTTCACAAATCCTTGGAAAGATAAAACCATAATACAGATAAGAAAAAAACGCATCATGCGTCTGCCCGTTTTATTTCTAACGGTTTACGATCATCATCAATCGCGACAAAAGTATAGACACCCTCAGTCACTTTACGATAGTCAGACTCAGTTCGCTTCCGTGCCCATGCTTCGATATGAACGGCAATAGATGTGCGCCCGACCTTGACAATATCGCTGTAAAAGCTGACCTCGTCACCAACAAAAACCGGCTTGTGAAAGTTCATCCCATCAATACCGACAGTGACCACGCGGCATTTGGCTAGCTCGGTTGCAACGCTTGCCCCTGCCAAATCCATTTGTGAGAGTAACCACCCCCCGAAGATATCGCCATAGGCATTCGTGTCGGCAGGCAAAGGTATAACGCGTAGCGTCGGCACCTTATCCGGTATTTTCTTGTGAGTGTGTGAATCATCCATCTTTACTATTCTAGGGTATTCGCTCACTATGGCAAGGATATGACGATGACAGACAACACAAATTATAATGCCTCCCAAATCGAGGTTCTGGAAGGCTTAGAGCCTGTACGCAAACGCCCGGGCATGTATATTGGCGGCACGGATGAGCGCGCGCTTCACCACCTTGTCAGCGAAATTCTGGACAATTCAATGGATGAGGCCGTGGCAGGACACGCCAACCGCATTGAAATCAGGCTGCATGCCGATAATTCAGTGACAATCAGTGATAACGGACGCGGTATTCCCGTTGATGAACATCCGAAATTTCCGGGGAAATCCGCGCTTGAAATTATTTTGACCACTCTTCACTCAGGCGGAAAATTTTCTGGGCAAGCTTACGAGACATCAGGCGGCCTTCACGGTGTCGGGATATCAGTTGTCAACGCGCTCTCCGAAGCCATGTGGGTTGAGGTTGCACGTGATAAAATGCTTTATAAACAAAGCTTCGCGCGTGGTATTGCCGTTTCCCCCTTGGAAAATTTGGGTACGGTGAGTAATCGCCGTGGCACCACAGTCTGGTTCAAACCTGACCCTGAAATTTTCGGCACAAAACTCAGCCTCAAGCCGGATCTTCTTTATATGAAAACGCGTTCAAAAGCTTATCTTTTCCGCGGGGTTGAGATTAGGTGGTTTAATGAAAAAGGCGGCAGCCCTGTTCCTGAACAAGATGTGTTCCATTTTCCGAATGGGCTGGCCGACTTCCTCAATGGTGAATTAAAGGGCAAGGAGCTTCTCAACCCGGAAATTTTCAGCGGATTGGTAGAGCTTCCCGAATATAAAGCCAAAGTTGAATTTGCGATTGCTTGGCCTGATATGAAATCGGATGGCTTCACTCGCTCCTATTGTAACACGGTCATAACACCGCAAGGCGGCACACATGAGGCGGGTTTACGCTCTGCCCTGACAAAATCGCTTAAGGCCTATGGCGAGATGGCAGGCAACAAACAGGCCGCGACCATCACTTCCGATGATGTTATGAACGGGGCATGCGTGCTTCTCTCTGTCTTCATTCCCGACCCGCAATTTCAAGGGCAAACAAAGGATAAACTCGCCACTGCGAGTGCAGTAAAAATCACAGACCTCGCTATCAAAGACCGTTTTGACCATTATCTAACAGGTGATACCAAAACCGCGAATGAGATTTTAAACGCTGCCCTCCAAAATGCGGAGGAACGCAACCGCCGCCGCTCTGCCAAGGAAATGAGTCGTAAATCCGCAACCAAGAAGACCCGCCTCCCGGGCAAACTTGCGGACTGCTCACGCAGGTCGGCGGATGATACGGAGATTTTCATTGTGGAGGGGGATTCGGCAGGTGGCTCTGCCAAGCAAGGTCGCAATCGTGAAACGCAAGCTATCTTACCCCTCCGCGGAAAAATCCTAAATGTGGTCAGTGCGACAAAGGATAAAATCCGCCTGAATAGTGAAATTCAGGATATCACGCAAGCTCTCGGTTGTGACCTTGGCAAAAGCTTTGACCTGAATGACTTACGGTATGAACGGATTATTATTATGACGGATGCGGATGTGGATGGGGCGCATATTGCTTCCCTTCTCATCTCGTTTTTCTATTCCATGATGCCGGGATTGATAGAGAGCGGTTCGCTTTATCTTGCGCAACCGCCACTTTATCGCCTTGCTGCAGGGTCAATCGTCGAATATGCGATGGATGATACGCACCGCGAGTCACTTCTTGCAACTGTGTTCAAAGGCAAAAATAAAGTGGATGTCAGCCGCTTTAAAGGGTTAGGTGAAATGCCAGCGGCTCAACTGAAAGAAACCACAATGAACCCTGATACGCGGACGTTATTGCGCGTAACTTTACCCGATATGCTTGAAAATGGTGAGAGCTCAACCCAACTCTTGATTAATGACCTGATGGGCAAACATGCCGAGCCACGCTTTAACTTCATTCAAGCCAATGCGGTTTATGCAGATCATGAGATTTTGGATGTTTAGTTTTTAATCATTAAAATATCTATTATAACTTAAGATAATTTAACAACTATAATGTAAAATTTACGTATCAATACTCCTATTTAAATAAACTTGTGTGCAATTATTAAGTGTTTGTTGTCGCTGACTAAAAAATTAGCACCCGTCCTATGGATTAAATTAAAAGTAAATCACATATTTATATTGCGTCGTATATAGCATAGTCGCTTATAACGGGATTTACATGCTTGAATTATTATTAAAGATTTTTGTAATTTAAGCTCAAATTTTATGCTTTAAAATTTCATCAATTATTCACTTACAAAAATTATTTATGATGAATCCTGAGCCTAATGAATACGATAAATGGTCGGGATGACAGGATTCGAACCTGCGACCCCTAAGCCCCCAGCTTAGTGCGCTACCTAGCTGCGCCACATCCCGACTTATATCTATAGCTTATGCGTTAAAAAGTTTTAAATAGCAAGGCTTGGAATAAGACTTACGCTACTTTTTCAAGGTTGGTGCGTATAGCCTTAAGTTTATTTAATGTCTGCTTAACAAGCGCAATTTGCTTAGTAGTTAAAGCCACCTGCTTGTCTTTTTCAGTACGTTGAGCTTTCGGCGCGCTTTCGGCAATCTTGTTACGCGTCGAGCCTTTCAGCACATTCTGCGCCCCTTTAATTGTGTAGCCTTCTTTGTAGAGAAGAGTATGGATGCGCTCTAAAACAATCACATCTTCAGGGCGATAGTAACGCCGCCCTCCCCCGCGTTTCATCGGTTTAATTTGTATGAATTTGGTTTCCCAAAATCTCAAAACATGTTGCTCAACCTTCAAATGGTCGGCAACCTCGCTAATCGTGCGAAACGCATTGTCTTTTTTTATCATTGTTTTTTGCATCCCGTTTTCCTTCCCCAAGGTTTAAGTTGCGATTGTATTAAATGGCAAACGGTTCAGGCACCGTCATTCATCCTTTCTTTAAGAAGATTGCTTGCCTTAAATGTGACAACCGTCCGAGGCGTAATTGTTGTTTCAACACCTGTTTTCGGATTACGACCGACCCGCGCCTTTTTCTTGCGTGTTTGAAAAGTCCCGAATGATGATATTTTAAGGACACCATCCGCCACGATCGCATCTTCCATTTCCTGAAAAACGGCATCGACGAAGTTCGATGATTCAACACGGGATAGTCCGATTTCTTCATAAACGGAGTTTGTTAAGTCAGAGCGCGTTAAAGTTGAAGGCATAAAAATCTCCTCTTTATAATAGGTTAGAGTAATAGATTAACGTAACCATGTCGAAAAAGTTTCACGTTTATCCACAGTTTTTATGACTTAATATCATCTGCTTGAGGTTCAATGTAATTCACTTTGATTTGGGTAAGTTGATGTCTCTGGCGCTTAGCAATCGTGAAACGTGTATTATAGAATAAGAAGCTCTGCCCTTCTTCCGGTATCATTTTTGATTCATGAATAATCAGCCCTGCAAGTGTTGTGTAGTCCTCGTCAGGCAGGTTCCAATCCAGCTCACGGTTAATATCCCGAATGGAGAGCGTTCCGTTGACGAGATAGCTCCCGTCACTTTGAGGTGTGATTCCTGTCGCGGTCAGATCCTGCTCATCATCAATCTCGCCAACAATTTCTTCTAAAATATCTTCCAATGTCACAATCCCTTGGAACGCGCCATATTCATCCAAAACGATTGCAAAGTGTTCTTTACGCTCGCGGAAGGCCTGTAGCTGATCAAATAAGGTCGTTGTTTCAGGCACGAACCAAGGCTCCAGCAACATCATGCGGATATCAAGGCGGTCAATGTCGCCGCTTACACTTCTTAGTTCGCGCAGCATGATTTTCGCATGAATAACCCCGATTATATTATCAGGGTCGCCATCAAAAACTGGCAGCCGTGTATAAGGGCTGTTTAAGACCTGATCAACCAAGGCCGTGATATTCTCATTTGCATCGAGTGCAATCACGTTTGAACGGTGGGTCATCACATCCTCAATATCGACATCCACCAAATCAAGAATTGAGCGGAGCATTGCCCTCTTCTCGGCGGATTCTTTGAGGAGGTTGGCGCTTGTCTCGCTATCATGAGCAAGCTCAATCGCTCCGCGAAGCTCTTGAACCGCCATGTCCGCCATATTTGTGTTGCCGACATTGACTTTTAACAGAGAAAGCGTCCCATTCACAAAGCGCGAAATCAAGTTGGTCACAGGTGAAAATACAAACACAACAATGCGAATGATTGGTGCGATAAACAGAGCCATTTTGTCACTATTGGCGAGTGCATAGGTCTTTGGTAACACTTCCGCAAACACCAATACGATTAAGGTCATGAGGAGGGTTGCATAGACAACGCCTGCTTCCCCGACCAAGCGTATGAAGAATGCCGTTGCAATCGCTGAGGCCAGGATATTGACAAGGTTATTCCCGAGTAGCAATGCACCGATGAGGCGGTCTTTGCGCTCGATGAGGGTATTAACAATAACGGCGCGTTTGTTGCCTTCCTTTTGAAGTGTGTTCATCCGCGCCTTGGATACGGCTGTTAAAGCCGTTTCAGAACCGGAAAAGAAACCTGACAGGCACATTAACAATAAAATAGAAACGAGCGGCCCCCAAAATGACCAATCAATCATGTTTATAAGTTCCATTGAATGATTTACTTCTCCGTTAATCGTTTTATTATTTGACGTTAATCTATCTTAAATAAATGAGATTATCATTCATGAAAAGCCCAAACCAGCATCAAACGCTCATTATTGCATTTTTTATGATGCTTTTTAGCTTGCCGACATATGCTCAGGACTGGAGCATGATTGACAGGATCGGCACGCTGACTGAAGCGGAAATCGGGCAAATTTCAGATAATCTTTGGGAGGGTTTAAGCCAGAAGCAAGCTTCAGAGCATCTCAATCGACTTCCGAACAAATTGGCCAGCCCATCTTATCGCGCGTTAACCCGTGCTGTTCTTTTGAGCGACGCGCCAGAACAAAGAGACAGCATTATTGCCCCTGCTCTCCTCCTAAAGCGTATAAACTTGCTTATTCAATATGGCCTGTTTGAGGATGCGCAAGCTTTATTCAATAAGGCAGAAGCGGCGCTCGATCTTTCTTCAAATCCCGATGCCGCATTAATTCCAATTAAAATTGCCCTTGCCGAAGGCGGAGCAATTGCTGCGGCTTGCCTTGATATTCAAGCTTTAGCAACAAATTTCAGCGATAATGCACAATGGCAAGAGCTTTCAAATTTTTGCCGCCAACGCTTTGCCAGTGATAATCAAGAAACAGTAATTTATAACGCTTATCCAGCATTAGGCGCAATGATAAGCGAGCAACCTCTAGATTTTAAATCTTTGACTTCCCTCGAAACGCTCATTGCTTATGCTGACAAAAAGCTTTTTAAGGAATCAGTTTATAACAATCAGGCGCGGTATTTGGGGGGAATGAGTGACTTGCATATTATACTAGGTCAAGATAATTTTTATCAAAATGAGGAAACCCATCAATGTTATGTAATAGAGGCCGCGGCGCGTGGATTGATTGATGCGGACGCTTTGGCCAAACATTATGTTCAGGTCCCTCTTTCACAAAGTTTGATAGATAATAATGATGGCTTGGTCAATATGCATCCATGTCACATTCCGGCATTTTTCTATCAAAAATTACAGGATACCGAGGCAGAAGACGAAAATCTTACGGATTATCAAGCGCAACTAGTTGAATCATTTTTAAATGTTACACAATCACTGCCTGCCTATGCACTCACACCTTTTTCTGATTATTTGAATAGCGATAAAATTTCATCTACGTTGCAATGGAGGGCTTCAATCATTAAGGGGTTGGCAGGTAAATCTATTCCTGAAAGCTATGGCACTCAAGTTCAACCTTTAAGACAAATCGAATCACAAAGCTTGATTCGTATTGAGGGCTATCGTGAATGGCTTGACAATGAAATAAACAGAATTTTCCTGGATGAGAATAATATTGATTATGCCGCTATAATTAAGATTTCACAAATATTAAACGGAGAATTTAATAATTTGTATGGCACAAAGTATAATAATGATTATGAAAACACTTTTTCCTTGACTTATGCAAAGAAATCATTACATTTAGGTATAGGTTTTGAAAGCTTTATGAGCCGGATTTATCAATCGCAAGCCGACAGTGACATACTGACTCGGTTAATTTCTTTGACCGGGGAATCGGGTATTAAACCCTACGGTTTGAAAGAGATGGCGGTTATTTTATCGGTTTTTAAGGCATATAAGTTGGAAAATAATAGCGTTGCCCTTGCATTTGAGTATTTGCAATAATCGAATAAACAGGGTATAGCTTATAGACAGAAGATAAAAATATAGAAAGTACTTTTAAGGAGTAAGAATAAAATGGCCAGACCAGGTAGACCCGCAAAACCAAGACCGAATGTTTCGAAACGCATTACCAGCTTTCTGGAAATGATGGTTTCTGAAAAGGGCGCGGCGCAAAATACGGTTGCGGCATATGACCGCGACCTCATCCATATTGATTTATACATGCAGGAACGTAATACGTCTCTAGACAAAGCAAAGCCCGCGGATTTTAAGGCTTATATTGACAAATTGGCAAGTACTATTCAAATTAAGGGTGACCGTAAGAATAAAACAACGGGGCGCACTGTTTCCCGTCGTATCTCCGCCGCGCGTCAATTCTATAAATTCTTGATTTCGGAAGGTGTTCGTGAGGATGACCCGACGTCAACTATTCAGGCACCGAAGCAAACACGGACTCTGCCAAAGATTTTGACTGAGGAAGAGATTAACCATGCAATCACGGTTGCCGGTGCAAAAGGTACGGCCTCATCAAAACGTCTCGTCTGCTTGCTCGAAATGATCTATTCAACTGGTCTTCGTGTGTCAGAGCTCGTTGGTCTTCCGCTTTCAACCTATCAGGCAGAAAGCCAGTTCATGATTGTTGAAGGCAAAGGTGGACGTGAGCGTATGGTTCCATTGACGCCTTCTGCACAAAAGGCTTTGGCTGATTATGTTGCGGTTCGTGAAAAATTTATTGGTGAAGGTGATGACGGGACACAGGCGAACTGGTTGTTCCCATCTAAAACTTCTATAAAAGGTCATTTGACCCGCCAACGCTTTGCACAAATGTTGAAGGATTTATCAAAGGCTGCTGACTTCCCTATGGGTAAGCTGTCACCACATTCAATCCGTCACTCATTTGCCACGCATCTGCTTAAAAACGGTGCAGACTTGCGCGCCGTTCAAAAAATGCTTGGTCATGCCGACATTGCAACTACGCAAATTTATACACAAATGCTGGATGAAGAAGTGAACGAGAAAGTTCAGAAAAAACATCCAATGGCAACGAAAACAGGTACAAAGTAGCATCTCAATAAATATTATTTCTAACCCTGCTTAATATTGAGCAGGGTTTTCTTTTGCGTTACTCTTAAATTTTGATTATTCTCATTGCCAAAATACAGAAAGGTGCATGAGATATGCCTCAACTTGAATTTGAAAAACCGATTTTAGATTTGGAAGCTAAGATAACTGAGCTACAGAGTATGTCCGGCGATACGGGTTTCAGTATTGATGATGAGATTAAAAAATTGTCATCAAAGGCGCATAAGCTCCGCGTGCAAACCTATTTAAAACTGACTGCCGCACAAAAGGTACAAGTTGCTCGCCACCCTGAGCGCCCTCATTTCGGCGATTATATTAAGCATATGATAACCGATTTCACGCCGCTTGCCGGTGATCGTCTGTTTGGCGAAGATCATGCCCTTCCCTGTGGTTTGGGTCGTTTAAATGGTCGCTCCGTCATGGTAATGGGACAGGAAAAAGGTGCAGATACTGAAAGCCGCATTCATCATAATTTCGGTATGGCACGCCCTGAAGGCTATCGCAAGGCGCAACGTGTTATGAAGATGGCTGAACAATTTGGCTTGCCGATTATCTCGCTTGTTGACACGGCTGGCGCTTATCCGGGTGTCGGCGCAGAAGAGCGCGGCCAATCGGAAGCTATCGCGAAATCTATCGAAATGTGCCTGAATGTTCATGTGCCGATTATCTCGGTCATTATCGGCGAAGGTGGCTCAGGCGGTGCGATTGCAATCGCAACAGGTAACAAAGTTTTCATGTTGGAACATTCCATCTATTCAGTGATTTCCCCCGAAGGTTGCGCATCCATTTTGTGGCGGAGTGCAGAATTTGCGAAAGACGCCGCGGCGGCCCTTAAACTCACCGCGCAAGATATGCATCGCCTTGGTCTGATTGATGATGTAATTAAAGAACCCGTTGGCGGTGCGCATCGCGATCATACGCAAACAATTCAGGCTGTCTCTCAAAAGATCGAGCAAACGCTCAAAAAAATGGATGATATGTCTGCCGAAGATATTTTGAAAGACCGCCGCACCAAATATCTCAAAATGGGAAGCCTGCATTGATTAATGGACTATTTATCCTTACTCCTGCGGCAACGTTCTGAACAATATTTTACTTCATCCCAGTTTTTCTCCCATTTTTTACGCCATGAGAAAGGCAGATGACACACGGGGCATGTCTTTTGAGGTAAGTTTTCTTTTTTCATTCAAATTTGATGTAAATACTCACCAAAATTAAATCAATTAAAATTCGAAATAAATTTAGAGTTTTCTTAGTTTTGAACATGTAATCTGATAATATTAAATAAATTGGATAGAATGCCATGTATGCCGTATACGCTGAAAACCTTGATAGCCTTCAACAGCCACCCTATTTCGACCCTGCTCAAATTCGCGGTTATGAATTATGCATGGATGATAATTTTCAAACAATGATTCGCTTTATTGCCATGAGTTCCAAACACAAAATGTTTCGTGAAGATGATGGCAGCATGATTGTCGTCCGTGAAGATGAGGCGGGTAGCGAATATTTCTATGGTCAAGCGGTCTATATCGATGAAGCCATTGAAATATTTGAGGAAGGTCATCATAAGGATCATGCCTCCTTTGCTCAAAAACTCCGTGAGTTTGCACAATAGAAACAATTTTAATAAATTTATTATGTAGTTTTCATGTATTTATTTATATGTTTTCATTGAAAATCAGTCATTTCCTATTACTTTAAATGGCATGAGTGAAAAGCCCATCATAGTCTGGTTCAGGCATGATTTAAGACTGGCAGATAACCCTGCCCTCTACCATGCCGCCTATCATAAAACACCTATTATACCCGTATTCATTTACGATCCCAAGGCGATGGATCGCGATTATGGGGCCGCTCAAAAATGGTGGTTGCATCATGCGCTTCATTCACTACGTATAGATTTTAAAGCACATGATATTGGTTTCCTTATCCGCCAAGGTGATAGCGAAACAATTTTGAGTGCGCTGATTGAGGAATCCGGTGCGGCAGGCGTTTACTGGAATCGCTTTTACGAGAAATGGCAAATAGAGCGCGATAAAAAAATAAAGGCGAACCTTCAGGAACGCGATTTAGATGTTCACAGCTTCAAAGGTCACGTCCTGAACGAGCCTTGGGAAATTGAAAGCAACAGCGGAAGCCCCTATAAAGTCTTCACGCCATATTATAAAAAAGTATCATCCGAATGCGCGATAGATGATGCGCTACCCGTTCCGAACAGTATGGTGAATGCCTCCCATTCGCTTAATCTTGGTGATATCAGTGACCTTAATTTCTTACCCGATGTCCGTTGGGATCAAAAAATGGAAGATGATTGGGACATTAGCGAAGCCGGCGCGTGGTCACGGCTCGAAACATTTCTGAAAAACGGTCTATCCGCTTATAGTAATGGACGCGATTGCCCATCGGAGGATAAAACTTCCCGTATGTCGCCTTATTTGCGATGGGGAATGATTTCACCCCGAGCTATCTTTCACGAAACAAAAGCAAGTGATGTGAGTGGCAAAGAGGAAGAAGCCTTTATTCGCGAGCTTTACTGGCGTGAATTTACGCATCACCTTCTCTATTACTACCCTGATATGAAATCCGAACCGCTACAGGAAAAATTTAAGGATTTTCCATGGCGTACGGATGCGGGAGACCTTAAAGCCTGGCAAAGCGGCCAAACTGGTTATCCGATTGTCGATGCAGGCATGCGGCAGCTTTGGCAAACGGGGTGGATGCATAATCGCGTCCGCATGATTGTCGGCTCACTCCTCGTGAAACACCTCCTTATTTCTTGGAAGGATGGCGAAGCTTGGTTTTGGGACTGCCTTGTCGATGCCGACCCGGGGAATAATACCGCAGGCTGGCAATGGATCGGCGGGTGTGGAGCGGATGCCGCGCCCTATTTCCGTATTTTTAACCCTATGACTCAAGGTGAAAAATTCAATGCTTATGATTATGTGCGGCAATATGTTCCAGAGATTGCCGACCTCCCCGATAAATACCTCATGCAACCATGGGAAGCGGATGGTGACCTCCTTGAGAAACATAAGATTAAACTTGGCAAGACTTATCCCGAGCCAATCATCGGGCATAAGCAAGGTCGCGAACGCGCCTTAGAGGCTTTTGAGGTTATTAAGAATTAAGCCCCGAAGACAGATGTGTCGTCCAATTCCTGTTCAATACGGATCAGCTGATTATACTTCGCCATGCGATCAGAGCGTGAAAGTGAGCCTGTTTTAATCTGCCCACAATTTGTTGCAACGGCCAAATCCGCAATTATAGAATCCTCGGTTTCACCTGAACGGTGGGACATGACAATGCCATAGCCTGCACGTTTTGCCATTTCAATTGTGTCCAGTGTCTCGGTTAGCGTCCCAATCTGGTTAACCTTAACGAGAATGGCGTTTGCGGAATCCTGCTCAATCCCCTGAGCCAATCGCTTCACATTTGTAACAAACAAATCATCCCCAACCAACTGAATATTATCACCAATTGCACGGTTCAAATTTGTCCAACCGTCCCAGTCATCTTCAGCCAAACCGTCCTCTATGGATAAAATTGGATAGCGGTTACATAAATCCTCGTAATAGCGAATCATATCATCCGAGGTCAGAATTTTACCCTCCCCTTTCAGATTATATTTGCCGTTTTCAAAAATTTCGGTTGCGGCAACATCGAGGGATAAAACAACATCTTCACCAGCCTTATAACCGGCGCTTTCAATGGCCTTCATGACATAGCCGAGGGCCTCATCCGTTGAGGAGAGGTTTGGCGCAAATCCGCCTTCATCCCCAACATTTGTATTATGCCCGTCATTAGACAGCTCCCTTTTCAGGGCATGGAAGATCTCCGCCCCCCATCTGATGCCTTCGGCGCAAGTCTCCGCCCCGACAGGCATAATCATAAATTCCTGCACATCCACCGCATTATCCGCATGCGCCCCGCCATTGATAATATTCATCATCGGCATGGGAAGTGCATGGGCATGAACGCCGCCGATATACCGGTAAAGCGGCATATCAAGCGCCATGGCAGAGGCTTTTGCACAAGCCAGAGAGACGGCAAGCATGGCATTTGCGCCAAGCTTTGATTTATTTTCTGTCCCGTCTAAAGCTATCAGTGTTTGGTCAATCGTCATTTGCGCACAGGCATCAACACCAAGAAGGTTTTCAGAAATTTCTTCAAAAATATTATTAACGGCCTTTAAGACACCCTTACCGCCATAGCGTTTCTTATCACCATCGCGCAGCTCAACCGCTTCATAGGCACCTGTAGACGCGCCAGAAGGCACAGCCGCACGCCCGAACGCGCCATTTTCCAATGTAACATCGACCTCAACAGTCGGGTTTCCTCTTGAGTCTAGTATTTCGCGTGCATGGATGTCTATAATGGCGGGCATGGGTTAAGTATCCTTTTTAGTTTTCGGACTTTATTTTTACCATGAAGGCAGGAAGACGCGAAGGTTTTTTTATTTTTTAGTAATATATTAAAATTTATAGAAAAATATCGAAAAACTCATTTCGTTTCAATTTTTTTCTTTTAAGAATTTATTTATTTTTTGAGAGAAAATTAACCGCAATCTTGCTCTGAGATTATACCATCTTCGTTAAGGCGGATATTGAGGCGTTCAGGAATGTAATCCATTGTGACCATGCTATCCGGTCTAATTACACGATAGTCGCGCTCCCCTAATACGGACAAATCAATATTATCTATATGCTCACCCATCCATTCAGTATAAATTTTGCATTCTTGCTCATTATTTTCATCATTAACCATAGGTTTGCTCATTGCAGTTAAGCCAAAAAAACATAATAGAATCAGAATATATTTCATAAAAACAGTGTAAATTACTTCAGTATATAAAAGCAAATTCTTTTAAATCTAAAATTGTTTAAGCCTTCACAATTGCGTCAATATCCTTTAAACGCTTTAAAATTTTTTCCATGTCCTTGAAGATAACCATGTTTGCTTTATCTGATTGGGTTGAGTTATCAGGGTCCTGATGCGTTTCCATGAAAATGCCCCCTACCCCCACGGCAATCGCCGCACGGGCGAGAACCGGCACCATCGTGCGGTCACCGCCTGATGATCCGCCCAGCCCTCCGGGCGATTGAACGGCATGCGTTGCATCCATAATAACCGGATAGCCAGTTTCGTCCGCCATAATTTTAAGCCCGCGCATATCGGTCACAAGCGTATTATAGCCGAAAGATGCTCCCCGCTCGGTTAAAAGGATATTATCATTCCCGCTTTCCGAGATTTTGGCCGCCACATTCTTCATATCCCAGGGGGCAAGAAATTGCCCTTTTTTGACATTAATTACCGCCCCGGTATTTGCGGCGGCAACAAGCAAATCCGTCTGACGGCATAAAAAGGCAGGGATTTGAATAACATCAACATGTTTCGCGGCGATATAGGCCTGTTCCTTATCATGCACATCCGTCAGGCAGGGCACGTCAAATGTCTGACGCAGTTCGTCAAACACGTCCATGGCGGCCTCTAACCCTATACCACGTGTAGCGTTCAGTGATGTCCTGTTCGCCTTATCATAGGATGTCTTGTAAATGAACGGAATGCCAAGGCGGGTGGTAAGCTCTTTCAGATTCTCACACATCATCATGGCGTGATCGCGGCTCTCCATCTGGCATGGCCCTGCAATCAGGGTAAAAGGCTTATGATTAGAAATCTCTAGATTTTTGACTTTAATTGTTTTCATGACAAGTAAATTACCTTGGAAATCAGGCAAAGTCACGGCGGAAATTTACTTTTTTCCGCCATGATCATAGGGTGTTTGAGGAACGTCATGAACAGTCATGGCGGGTGTAGGCGTTGTATCCTGCGCCTCGCGACGGGTCATTTCGGCAATTAAGTATAGTCCGTCTTCGCGAGACCCCCGTGCAGCCCGTGCCAAAAACGATGCCCTTGCATCAAATTCCGCTATCCCCATATTCGCCCATTCCTCAATCAGTTTATTCACCGATATGCCACGCGATGCCGCCAATTGTTTGAGGCGGTCTGCCTTATCATCCGGTATACGTATTGTTAATGTTGCCATGTCATTCACCTTGTTTGTTTTTATAGGCATTTATAAATTCGTCCGGTCGGATGATGGTAATATCGGGAATGACCAAATCCGCCTGTTTAAAATCGTGGGCATTCCATGTCAAAACATGGGACGCCCCACCCGATATGGCCATTTCTATAATGTGATTATCGCTTTCATCTTTTAAGTTTGGCCGCCATCGATAATGGATATCAACCACCTGACAAATACTGCAAAATGCGTCAAAAAACCTGTTCCTTTCATCTTTTGTTAGGGTTGAATTTTGATAGAGATAATCGCGAGAAAGCAAATCCTCATATTCAAAATACAACTCGTCACTCATCAAAGGTTGCAACTTATCCAAAAAGCATAATTCAGTAATATGCCTGTTGAGACCGTTCAGACCACGGTTCATCGCCCCAACAAATATATTTGTATCAATCACAACCATATTATTTGATGATAGCATATGTGATGTCACTGTCAAGTGGTTTTATTGATTATGATGTCATATAAGCCATCACTATACAAGTCTTGACTGTTTTAACGCCGCCTTAATAAACGACACGAATAACGGATGAGGGTCAAACGGTTTTGATTTGAGTTCAGGATGATATTGAACACCGATGAACCACGGATGATCCTTATATTCACAAATTTCGGGGAGTGCGCCGTCAGGCGATGTGCCACTGATGATAAGCCCGCACTTCTCAAGCTGTTCGCGGTAATTCATATTCACCTCATAGCGGTGCCGGTGGCGTTCGCTAATCTCGGTTGCGCCATAAATTTTGGCCACTTTAGACCCTTCAGCAAGTCGGGCGGGATAGGCACCAAGCCGCATTGTACCGCCTAAATCGCCTTCTTTACGGCGGGCTTCCAATTCATTGCCTTTCATCCATTCGGTCATGAGGCCAATGAGGGGTGTTCCCTGCCCTTCGCCAAATTCGGTTGAGGTGGCATCCTCAATCCCCATTAGATTGCGTGCAGCCTCAAGCACAGCCATTTGAAGACCAAAACAAATCCCAAAATAAGGCACTTTATTTTCACGAGCATGCTTCGCCGCCTTGATTTTGCCTTCCGCACCGCGCTCACCAAAACCACCGGGCACAAGGATTCCGTCAACGCCTTGTAAATAATCATTCGGGTTTTCACTATCAAAAACCGAAGCCTCGACAAATTTGATATTCACTTTGGTATTATTGGCGATCCCACCATGAATAAGGGCTTCATTAAGTGATTTATAGCTGTCCGCCAAATTCGTATATTTTCCGACAACCGCAATTGTCACCTCGCCTTCCGGTTCCTTGATCCGCGCAACAATATTTTCCCATACGGAAAGATAAGGCTTTTGACTTGCATCCATTTTGAAACAATCAAGCACTTGGCTGTCGAGCCCAGCCGCGTGATAAGATAGCGGTACTTCATATATTGTTTTGACGTCTAAGGCTGGAATAACCTTCTCCTCATCAATATTGCAGAAGAGTGAAATCTTACGCAGCTCATCTTGAGGAATTTCGCGGTCAGAGCGACATAGCAAAATTCGCGGGCGTATCCCGACACTCATCAGTTCTTTCACAGAATGTTGTGTCGGTTTGGTTTTCAGCTCCCCTGCGGCCGGGATATAGGGGAGCAAAGTCGTGTGAATATAAAGCACACGGTCACGTCCCAGCTCGTTCCCGACCTGACGGATTGATTCCAAAAACGGCAGCGATTCAATATCACCCACAGTGCCGCCAATCTCGCATAAAATAAAATCAGCCGAGCCATCTTTACTGATAACAAAATCCTTAATTTCATTCGTGACATGCGGAATGACTTGCACCGTTGCGCCAAGGTAATCGCCACGGCGTTCTTTTTCCAGCACATTCATATAAATGCGACCTGTAGTGACATTATCCGCCTGTTGCGCGTGTACGCCTGTAAACCGCTCATAGTGACCAAGGTCTAGGTCGGTTTCCGCCCCATCATCGGTTACGAACACTTCACCATGTTGAAACGGGCTCATCGTACCGGGATCGACATTGAGATAAGGGTCAAGTTTGCACAGACGGACGCTGTATCCGCGAGCTTGCAATAACGCGCCAAGCGCCGCAGAACCTAGACCTTTACCAAGTGAAGAAACCACGCCGCCGGTGATAAATATAAATTTCGACATGGAATTATTGAGTAACAGACTTTGCCGTAAAATTAAAGCTGTTTATAATATTTTTAAGAAAATATGGTGGGTGGTAACGGGCTCGAACCGCTGACCCCCTCGGTGTAAACGAGATGCTCTACCAACTGAGCTAACCACCCTCACCAATTAAGATTGCATGGTTTTAGCCTATTGCTTTTATAAAAGCAAGGCAAAATAAAAAACGGCCATACAATGTATGACCGCCATTTTAAAGTAACTTGACTTAAAAATTACTTCTCGTTAACAGCGTCTTTAAGCGCCTTACCAGCCACAAATTTCGCTTGCTTTGACGCAGGAATATCAATCGCTTCGCCTGTACGTGGGTTACGGCCAGTTGTTGCTGCACGCTTTGATACTTTAAATGTACCAAAACCGATTAATTTAACTTCATCGCCTTTTTGCAATGCAGTTGTTACAGCGTCGATTGTTGCATTCAATGCTTCCTCAGCCTTTGATTTTGAAAGGTCAGCTTTTGTTGCAATTGTGTCGATTAATTCACTTTTATTCATAATATTACCCCTAAGGTTAAAGTTAAAAATACACATGGACATCCACGCGATTACTTGCTTCAAACCCTTAAACTACAAGGACTTGCAAGCAATTTATGTCTCTATCATTCAGGCTATTGTCAGACATGTCAATGACGAAT
>CAZHEE010000001.1:121735-219589 GCA_964531715.1 uncultured Micavibrio sp.
CAGAGTCCTTATTTTCCGCCGTTTCTTGAGACTGCAATGCGATATCCCCTTGATTTTCAACGATAATTGGCTCGGGCATTGCCACAAGTGCATTTGATAAAACCTGTGTAATATTTGATACAGGGATGATTTCCAATGATTTTTTGACCTTATCAGGGATTTCCTCAAGGTCTTTGACGTTTTCTTCTGGAATCAAAACCGTCTTTATCCCGCCGCGCATTGCGGCCAAAAGCTTTTCTTTTAAGCCTCCAATAGCCGTTACATAACCACGCAAATTAACTTCACCGGTCATGGCAACATCACGCTTGATCTCAATTCCTGTTAAGGCAGACACAATCGCCGAGACCATCGCCGAACCGGCGGATGGCCCGTCTTTCGGCACTGCCCCTTCAGGCACATGCACGTGAACCGCCTTTTTATCAAGTGTCTCGGGATGAATACCGAATTCATGAGAGCGTGACTTTATCAGCATCTCTGCCACGCGGATGGATTCCTTCATCACGTCTTTAAGATTACCTGTCATAGAGACTTTGCCTTCTTTACCGGGAATAGTGACTGACTCGATAGAGAGTAAATCACCACCTGATTCGGTATAGGCCAGTCCTGTGACAACGCCGACGCGGTCTTGGTCGTCAATTTCACCATAGCGATGTTTCTTAACCCCTGCATATTTACCGAGCGATTTCGGTGTAATGGACACTTTTTCCTTACGATTCATCAAAATGTCTTTGATGGCTTTACGGCAAAGATTGGCAATTTCACGTTCCAAATTCCGCACGCCTGCCTCGCGCGTATAATAACGAATGAGGTGACGAATTGCCGTATCGGAAATCGAAAATTCCTTTTTCTTCAAACCTGCAGCTTTAATTTGCTTCTCAAGCAAATGCCGCTTCACAATTTCCAGCTTCTCATCCTCGGTATAACCCGAAATTCGAATCACTTCCATCCTATCAAGAAGCGGTTGCGGCATATTCAATGAATTTGCCGTACAGATGAACATGACATCGGAAAGGTCGTAATCCAGCTCCATAAAATGGTCATTAAATGTATCATTCTGCTCAGGATCCAAAACTTCCAACAATGCCGAGGCAGGGTCACCGCGCCAGTCATGCGCCATCTTGTCAATTTCATCCAAAAGAAACATCGGGTTTACCACTTCAGCCTTTTTCATGCCCTGAATAATTTTACCGGGCATGGAGCCGATATAGGTGCGGCGATGACCGCGAATTTCACTCTCATCACGCACACCGCCAAGCGACATACGAACAAATTTCCTGTTGGTTGCCCGTGCAATTGATTGCCCAAGCGAGGTTTTCCCAACGCCCGGAGGGCCAACAAGGCATAGAATTGGCCCTTTGACTTTATTGGTACGCTGTTGCACCGCGAGATATTCAAGGATGCGTTCCTTGACACGTTCAAGCCCGTAATGATCTTTATCAAGCACCCCTTTGGCCTTGCGAATATCTTTTGAGACACGGGATTTTTTGCCCCATGGCACACTCAAAATCCAGTCGAGATAGTTACGACTCACCGTGGCCTCGGCCGACATCGGGCTCATTTGCTTGAGCTTTTTAAGTTCGGCATCAGCCTTTTTACGCGCCTCTTTTGTCAGCTTGGTTTTTTCGATTTTATCGGCAAACTCGCTCATCTCGTCATGAGCCTCGTCATCACTGTTCAGCTCTTTTTGAATGGCCTTCATTTGCTCATTCAAATAATATTCGCGCTGTGTTTTCTCCATTTGCTTTTTCACACGACCTCGAATTTTCTTTTCAACATTCAGGACGCCCATCTCGTCCTCCATATGTTTGAAGATCATCTCAAACCGTTCTGTGAGATCAGTCATTTCCAGCAATTTCTGTTTCTTATCCAGTTTCAAAAGCAGGTGAGAGGCAATGGTATCGGCAAGCTTGTTCAAATCCTCAATCTGATTGACAGAGACAATCACCTCAGGCGGAATTTTCTTATTGAGCTTCACATAGTCTTCAAACTGATCAGAGATGGCCTTGCCTAAAACTGCCAATTCATCAGTAAAAATGTTATCCAAACAAATAGGCGAAGCATCGGCGTGCATATAAGACTGATTATCATCCATATGCTCAACCGCCATGCGGTCACCACCTTCAATCAAGACTTTAACCGTCCCGTCAGGCAGCTTTAAAAGCTGTAATATTGTGCCGATTGTACCGACAGAATAAAGGTCATCTGCCTTCGGCTCATCCTCGGATGGCTGTAATTGGGTGACGAGCAGGATTTTCTTATCGCCCTGCATCACTTCTTCCAAAGCATTAACCGACCGTTCCCGCCCGACAAAAAGCGGCACAATCATATGCGGGAAAACCACGATATCGCGAAGCGGTAAAACAGGAATAGATTTAATTATATCAGTCATTTTTTTATTCTTCTTATATTTATAAAGAAAAGCCGTTTAAATTTCGTAAACGGCTTCATTAAAGATTAATATGGGGCGTTATCGCCGTTTGACAAGTGGTTGAAGATGGCTCTTACTTCTTCTTATCTTTATCGTCTTTATCATCCTGCCCAAGCACCTTTGGGATATCTTCACGGGTTGCAACCACATGGTCAATCAGACCGAATTTTTTCGCCTCTTCCGCGGCCATAAATGTATCGCGCTCCATCACTTTTTCAATTTCGGTGAGCTTGCGCCCTGTATGATGAACATAAATATCATTCAAGCGTTTTCTTAAGCCTAAAATTTCTTTGGCCTGAATCTCGATATCTGTCGCCTGCCCTTGCGCCCCGCCGGATGGTTGATGAACCATCACGCGGGAATTGGGGAGTGAAAAGCGCATACCTTTTTCCCCTGCGGTTAGCAGTAATGAACCGGCAGACGCCGCCTGCCCCACACACACGGTCGAGACCTTCGATTTGATATATTGCATTGTGTCATACATCGCGAAAGCTGATGTCACAACGCCACCGGGAGAATTGATATAAAAGGAAATTTCCTTATTCGGGTTTTCAGATTCTAGGAACAATAACTGCGCACAAATAAGCGATGAAACCGTATCATTCACCCCACCTGTTAAAAAGATAATACGCTCCTTTAATAAGCGTGAGTAAATGTCAAACGATCGCTCCCCCCGCGCCGTTTGCTCAATCACCATCGGTACAAGCGTGTTGTTATAAACCTCTAGCGGATCTCTATCCATTGCATATCCTTTTTTATTATCTTAATTGATAGGCTAAAGGATATGCACTTCGATTTATAAAGGCAAGTAGACAAGTCGGGTTTTTTAAGCCTTATCTTCCGTCTTCTTCTTTGCAGGGGCTTTTTTCTTGGCCGCAGGCTTTTTCTCTTCAGTTGTGGCTGTTTCCGCTTCGTCTTCCTTGGTCAGCTCCTCAACAGTGACCTTTTTCTCGGTCACGTCGGCTTGCTCAAGAATATAATCAATAACTTTTTCCTCAAAAATTGGCGCACGTAAAGACTCAAGTGCGTTCTTATTCTTTTGATAAAATTCAAAGACCTGAGCCTCTTGCCCCGGATATTTGCGCGCCTCCGCAATCACTGCCTTTTGCAAATCATCCTGATTAACAGTGACCTTATTTTGTGTTCCGATTTCGGAGAGCACAAGCCCGAGCTTCACTCGGCGTTCGGCGATTGATTTTAACTCGTCTTTTTCCTCATCGGTCAAGTGAGAGCCTTCACAGTCATGATCCTTACCGGCATCATGCATTTCCTTATGCTTTTCCTGCTCCATTTGCTTGGCAATCATATCATATTCTTGCGCGACCATCATTGGCGGAAGCTCGAATTTATGCCCTTCATCCAAACGGTCGAGCAATTCACGCTTCACCTTCATGCGGGTATGCTGCGCATATTCACCTTGCATCTGCTCACGAAGGATGGTTTTTAACGCCTCCAAATCATCTATGCCAAGCTTCTTCGCCAGATCGTCATTAACTTCAGAGTTAAACTTCTCATGGATTTCATGAATATGGCATTCAAAGACGGCATCTTTACCGGCCAGTTCCTGAGAACCATAATTTTCAGGGAAAGTAACATTGACAGTCACATCCTCGCCCGCTTTCTTACCGATAATCTGATCTTCAAAACCCGGGATAAATTGACCGCCGCCAAGCTCAAGATTGAATTTCTCACCCTTCATGCCATCACGCTTTTCACCATCAACTGAACCATCAAAGTCGATAACAGCGATATCACCCTTTTTCGCGGCGCGTTTTGTTGTGATAGGCTTGCTGTCTGAATTTTGTGAAGCAATGCGGTTTAAGGCATCTTCAAGCTCGCTATCATCAACATCGACAATAGGCTTCGTCAGTTTCATACCTTTGAAGTCCATGACATCGAATTCAGGCAAGGACTCAACCGTCATTTTAAAAGATAGAGGCTCGCCTTTTTCAAAAGAAGTAATCTCGATTTGAGGCTGCGCCGCAGGTTTAATCTTATTATCGTTCAAAACTTTTTGTGATTCGGTGTTCACAACCTTCTCAAGAATTTCACCCATGATGCGATCGCCATACTGGGCGCGGATGACATTCATCGGTGCCTTACCCTTACGAAAACCTTTCACCTGAACGGTCACGGCAATTTCCGCAAGGCGCGTGTCCGCCTGCTTATCAAGCGTTTCGGCAGGAACATCCACAGTGTAAACACGTTTCAAGCCGTCTTTTTCAATTTCTTTTGCAACCGTCATTTTATCGTTTTATCCTTATCATCTCTTGATTTTTACCATGTGATAGCGCAGTTTATAACGACGCGCAAGGGGTAGGTGGCAAAACATGCGCCAAAAATGAATTTGACAATAGTAATTTACACGGAGATACGGAAAAGAAGAAAATTTCTATACTCCGTGCCTCCGCGTTCAATTTTATTGCTATAGTCTTTTCTACATAAAAGCGTCACTCTGGCGAAGGCCGGAGTCTAGAGTTATATGGATTGCGGCCTTCGCCGCAATGACGTATGCCATCGATGTATTTAGAAACAGGTAAATATGTGAGACTGTTCCTAAAGAATGTTAGATTACACGTATTCATGAATAAAACGTGCAATGATGATTGAAACAAATAATCTGTGTTTATCCGTGTTCATCTGTGGTGAAAAAACAGATCTCTCCGCTTGTTACAATCGGTCGAGATGACACATTTTTTAAACCTCAAAATAAAGCGGTTGACCGGTCGGCACTTCCGCTTCATTGATTGTCTCGGGTGTGCGCTCCCCCAAAATAATCAGCATCGAACGCAGCGTATTTCCATGCGCCCCAATAAGAATAGTTTTGCCCTCATTTAAAAGTGACTTAATATTTGCCTCATAATAAGGACGGACGCGGTTTTCAACCACCATTTCAAGGCTTTCACCATTGGGGGGCGGCACATCATATGACCTGCGCCAGATATGCACTTGCTCCTCCCCGAATTTTTCGCGCATCACATCTTTGTTCAAGCCAGTCAAATCGCCGTAATCGCGTTCCCGCAAATCATCATGCTTAATCATATCCGCGATGAGATCGCCCTGCCCTGCCTCATTTAAAGCTATCTCAGTTGTCTCAATCGCGCGTTTGAGTGTTGAAGTGAATACAACATCAAAAATGATGCCTTTCTCTTTCAATTCTGTGCCAGCCTTGCGGGCTTCCTCGCGCCCCTCCTCGACAAGCTCAACATCGGTGAATCCCGTAAACTGATTGAGCTTATTCCACTCGGACAGCCCGTGGCGCATGAGAACGAGGTTTGACATGATAGTTTCCTTTAGTTGACTTACCTCATGAAGTATGCCACAACATCTCACAGGATTAAAGGGCGTTTGGATGATCGGATGCTTGGTGATTAGATAATCGGATAAGCGTACAGTGTCCTATTTTCTAATCCTCAACCATCACTTTGACATCTCTCTAGTCCTTTTTTCCTTAATGTAAAATATTAAAGAAAAAGGAAAACCATATGTTTAATATATTTAAAAAAGAAATCGCATTTGGCGATAAAACACTTACACTTGAAACAGGAAAGATTGCGCGTCAGGCGGATGGAGCCGTAATGGCGACGCTCGGCGGCACAACGGTTCTTTGTGCGGTCACAGGTGCAAAATCAATCCGTGAAGGTCAGGATTTCTTCCCGCTTTCCGTCCATTATCAGGAGAAAACATACTCCGCAGGGAAAATCCCGGGTGGCTTCCGTAAACGTGAAGGCATGCCGTCAGAGTTCGAAACATTGACGTCACGCTTGATTGACCGCCCTATTCGTCCACTCTTCCCGGAGAGTTTCTTAAATGAGGTTCAAATTATTTGCACGGTGATGAGCCATGACATGCAAAACCCTGCCGATATTGTCGCCATGATTGGTGCATCCGCCGCACTCACAATTTCAGGTATTCCATTTATGGGGCCATTGGGTGGGGCGCGTGTTGCCTATATTAATGATGAATATGTCCTGAACCCAACTATCGCGCAAATGGGTGATTCTGACCTTGATTTGATTGTCGCCGGTACGCAAGAAGGTGTTTTGATGGTTGAATCGGAGGCTCAAGAGCTTTCAGAAGAAACCATGATTGGCGCGGTTGACTTTGGTCATCAGGCTTATCAGACAGTGATTGACGGCATTATCGACCTTGCCGAAATGTGCGCGAAAGAGCCTTGGGATCTGGTAGAAAAACCTGATTACATCGTCAAACTTGAAGAAGACCTTAAGGAATATACTGCCGACCTTCAAAAGGCTTATGCCATTAAAGAAAAGGCTGACCGCTATGAAGCGAAAGGTGCTGTCGCGTCCGCTGCTGTTGAGAAGTATGTTGATGAAGAAAACGGTCTTGACGCCAATACGATCAAGTCGGCTTTCAAGAAACTTGAGGCAACTATCGTTCGCGGCGATATCCTCAAAACAAGCAGCCGCATTGACGGGCGTAAGACAGATCAAATTCGCCCAATTGAGGCGGAAGTCGGTATCCTGCCACGTACGCATGGCTCTGCCCTTTTTACACGTGGTGAAACACAGGCGATTGTGGTGACAACGCTTGGTACCGGTCAGGATGAGCAAATTGTTGATGCCTTAACAGGGGAGTATCGCGAAAACTTCATGCTTCACTATAACTTTCCGCCTTATTCAGTGGGTGAGTGCGGGCGCATGGCCTCCCCCGGTCGTCGTGAGATTGGTCACGGGAAACTGGCTTGGCGGGCAATCCGTCCCCTCCTTCCAACTTCAGAGGAATTTCCTTATACAATCCGCACGGTTTCAGAGATCACTGAAAGTAACGGTTCGTCCTCTATGGCAACGGTTTGCGGAACATCTTTGTCCCTCATGGATGCCGGTGTGCCACTGCCACGCCCGATTGCGGGTATCGCCATGGGTTTGATTAAGGAAGGTGATGATTTCGCGGTTCTCTCAGACATTCTCGGCGATGAAGATCATTTGGGCGACATGGATTTCAAGGTTGCAGGAACGGAAAACGGGATTACTGCCCTTCAGATGGATATCAAAATCACCTCTATCACGATGGATATTATGAAGCAAGCCGTGGCTCAAGCCAAAGACGGTCGTCTGCATATTCTCGGTGAAATGGCGAAGGGTTTAGGCTCTGCCAGAAATGATGTGAATGAAAGCGCACCAAAAATCACGACATTCCAAATTAATCCTGACAAAATCCGTGAAGTTATCGGAACAGGCGGAAAAGTCATCCGTGAAATCTGTGAAGTTTCAGGCGCGAAAGTCGACCTCGAAGATGACGGCACAATTAAGGTGGCGGCTGTCAATGCCGAGAGTGGTGATAAGGCGATTGAGATGATTCGCGCAATTACTGACGAGCCGGAAGTCGGCGTCATCTATAATGGTAAAGTCGTGAAAATCATGGATTTCGGGGCTTTTGTAAATTTCATGGGCGCAAAAGACGGGCTTGTCCATATTTCCGAATTGAAAGATGAGCGTGTTGAAAACACTGCCGATGTTGTTTCCGAAGGTGATGATGTTAAGGTTAAGCTCATCGGTGTTGATAACCGCGGCAAGTTCAAACTTTCCATGAAGCGTGTTGATCAGGAAACAGGCGAAGACCTTGAATCCGATGCACAAGAAGACGCGGCTTAAGTAGCAAATCATTCGTCATTACACGTTTTTATGAAGTAAAAGACGTGTAATCCAGGTTTATATTAATGGATTGCACGTATTTCTTAATAGCAAACGTGGAATGACGCTTTATTAGTGAGTAAAAAGCATGACCATTAAACTCCCATCAATCATTGCCCATCGTGGCGCGAGTGCTTATGCCCCTGAAAATACGCTTGCGGCCATTCAATCGGCGGCGGATATGGGGATTGATTGGGTTGAGCTGGACGTTAAACTCACTTCGGATGATGTGCCGATTATTTTCCATGATGAAAATCTCATTCGCATTACCGATCATGACGGGTTAGTAAAAAACACCCCCTATTCGCATATCAAAGAACTGGATGCAGGCTCATGGTTCGGGGATAGCTTTATCGGTGAAACAATCCCGACCTTAGAAGAAGCCGTAGAGCTTATCATAAAACTGGATTTGGGGCTTAATCTTGAAATTAAACCATGCCAGGGGCGTGAGGTTGAAACCACACAAGTAACACTTGATTATCTGGCGCGGGTTTGGGATGCGCATGACAAAATTCTGATCAGCAGTTTTAGCGAGGCGAGCCTTGAGGCCGCCTCGGAAATGCTGAATGGTGATTGGGCGTTAGGCTATCTCATGGATGATGTGCTTGAAAGTTGGAAAGATAACGCCAAGCACTTGGATGTTCAAACCATTAACATTAACGGCAATCGTGATGATTTAACCCGCGAATTTGTTGAAGATATTATTGATGAGGGGTACGGCATTATGGCCTATACAATCAATAATCCGATGCATGCCAAGGAACTGATAAACTGGGGTGTTGATGGTATTATTACCGATACGCCAGATGTTATCCGTGACGAGCTCTTCGGGTTGCATTAACCACAAATGCACACGGTTTTTTTTATAAAATCAACCCCGCAGATGATGCGGGGTCTATAGTTTTTACCATAGAGAGCACTGAAATCACAGAGGGCACCTTATTTGTTTTTATGATTTCTGCTTTTACAGAGACCATCTATGAATGCAATCCAAAAGATTATTCTTTACACGGAGTATCGGAGTATCGGAGGTTCGGAGCAATATAATTACAGCCCCCAGCGATTCCAAATTATCTTATGTTCGAGCGCGGTAAGAATATCCTCGGCATTAGGGAATTTCGTGACGCTTCCAATCAGGCCCTGAATAAATGATTTATCCGGCTCAATCGAGATAAGCTTTACCTTCTCCCCATATTTGCCGCGCATTACCGACCAGACATCACCAATTGCGTCAACGAGGCCGTTATTCATTCCGTCATTGCCTGTAAAAACCTGACCTTCAAACAAGGTTTTATCCTCGCCTTTCAGTCTATCGCCACGCCGCTCTTTCACCCAGCCTATGAATTGTCTATGAATATCACCTTGCATCAACTTTATGCGCTTAACCGCGTTTTTATCCTCGGGTTGAAACGGGTCGAGAAAGGCTTTCTGTTCCCCCGCAGTATAGACACGGCGCTCAATATCATATCGCTCAATCGCTTTATCAAACCCGAACATTGCGGCGATCACACCAACCGAGCCGACAATCGAGGATGGCTGCACATAAATTTTATCGGCAGCGCAGGCGAGCCAGTACCCACCACTTGCCGCAACATCCTCAACATAGGCCGAGACAGAAATATCTTTCTCTTTTGATAGCGCACGTATCATTGTCGAAATCAGGGAGCATTGTGCAGGCGCACCGCCCGGTGAGTTTATAACAAGCGCGACTTCCTCAATATCATTCATGCCAAACGCTTTTTCTATAAGCGGGGCATAACGATTATATGAGATATTCCCGCGCCTTCCTTGATCTGAAATAACACCAGACAAGCGAATGACAGCGACCTTTTTGCGCGGCTTACAAGCCTTGCCAATTACAGGGAGGTTTGCCATTTTACAGGCAATTTTACGTTGGAATGATGGATTTGTTTTATCTTTTTGTATATCTGTCATGCCTCATGTTTTAGCAGAAAAATGGAGTTATGAAAGGTAAGAATTTTAGCCTTCTCTTTAGTGATTGCGAGTAAATGCTGAAATGTTTCTTATAACGCGAAGTTTGAAGCAATCAAAAAACTTTGTCATCTCGACCAAGCGAAGCGCACGGAGAGATCTAATAGCCGAAAAGATCCCTCGGCTTCACTTCGTTTCGCTCGGGATAACACATTATGAAACAACCAAGCCACGCAATGGCCGCAGAGTTTTAAAAAGCCCTCAGTGCCCTCTGTGTTCTCCGTGGTAAAGAATTACCGCTAGCATTTCATTCTATTAAAAATGATAACGATAACTTTAAAGACCCTCACCATCTCTCAAAACTGCGTTTGCTTGCGCTGTCTGCTCGCCATTTTCATCAAACAAAATAACAGGCGGGTAAATAATTAAAGGCGTTTTGCGGTTTCTGACCATGCGAATGACAACCCTTATCGCAGACTCATCGGCTTTGGAATGGACAGGCCAGATTTCTATCGCGCCAAAACGCTTTTGCGCCAGATTTAAGATATCACTTAAACCATCCGCACGGTGAATCACGCATAGCGTTCCGCCTTGCCTGAGCCAATGTGTCGCAGACTTCATCCAGACCTCTAAATCTCCGCTATAGGCTTTTTCACGTGAAGCATCAGGGCTTTGTTGTCGTTTGCCCTCCTCATAATAAGGCGGGTTCATCATAATAATATCAAAGCTTTCAGGATTGAAGATTGCTTTGTTACCGACATCGCCTTCGATAAACCACGAGCGATTTTGAAGATTATTTTCCCGTGCATTCACTTCGGCAAGTTGAATAAGATTCGCCTGACAATCAATTCCGGTTAGCGCGATATCTTCAAGCCTTAACCGCGCCTGAACGCATAAGCCGACCGCGCCCGTTCCACAGCCCATATCAAGGATGCGAGCGCCCTTATCACTTGGTGCACTTGCGGCCAGTAAAACCGTATCGGTGGATGCACGTAATCCCTCCTCATATTGGTGGAGAGGTACTTTCCCATTTAATAAACTTGTATGCTCTGCTGTCATAAAAAATCTTAACACGAAGCAGGAAAGAACGGGAAGTAGACACAAAGTATTTTCATCTTCGCGACAACTTTTTCAACTTCGCCTCTTCGCGTTAAATAAATACGCATAATAAAGAGCCTCTATATTGCTTTTATTTCATATATCACTAATGTTTAAACCATGACAATGACCGCCATGCAAGAGACAAGCCCGCCGAGCACGATTGATATGCTGGGTGAAAATCTGCACACAGATATGGTGCAAGTTAACAGTATAATCATTGAACGCATGGAAAGCCATGTGCCGATGATCCCCGAACTTGCAGGCTATCTGATTGCCGCAGGGGGGAAGCGGATACGCCCTCTCCTCACCCTGGCTTGCGCCGCGATATATGGGGATAAAAGCGATCATCCGAAAAAACTGGCCGCAGCGGTTGAGTTTATCCATACTGCCACCCTCCTCCATGACGATGTAGTGGATGGGAGTGACCAACGCAGAGGCCGCGATAGCGCGAATGCCGTATTCGGCAATCAGGCAAGCATTTTGGTTGGGGACTTCCTCTTCGCGCGGGCATTTGAACTGATGGTTGAGACGGGCAGTCTTAACGCGTTGAATTGCTTGGCAAAAACATCTGCTATCATTACCGAGGGCGAAGTCCTCCAAATGTCGCTTATCGGCGATACGAGTATCACGCGAGAACAATATTTCAAAGTGATTGAGGCCAAAACCGCCGCGCTTTTTTCCGCCGCCTGCGAAGTCGTGCCGTTACTGAATAATCAAGATTCCCAGGCTCTCGCCGATTATGGCTATCATCTCGGCATGGCGTTTCAAATTACGGATGATGTCATGGATTACACCTCGCCGAAAATGGGAAAAGATAAAGGCGACGACTTTCTTGAGGGCAAAATCACGCTGCCCGTTATTATTGCATTAGAGGAGGCAGATGAGGCGGATAAACAGGCTTTAACATCCTACCTCATAACCCATCAAAAAATTGATTTGGATGATATGATTGCTTTACTAGGGCGTTATGATGCTTTTCAAAAATCGAGCAAGATTGCAGAGAATTACGCATTGAAAGCTAAGCAATCCTTGGAAAAAATTGGAGTAAGCCATCAAATCCTTGAATTACTGAAAGAGCTACCTGAAACCATGCTTGGCAGGATGGCATAATCCGCTGTAATTTTACTTGACATGCGGGCGACAGACCGTATATTACGGCACTATTCGATAAATTTAAGGATAAGACATGTACGCAGTCGTAAAAAAAGGTGGTCAACAATTTCGCGTCACGAAGGGTGACAAGCTTTATGTTCAGAAACTGAACAGTGAGGCAGGCAAGAGTGTGACCTTGGACGAAGTGATGATGGTGAATGACGGTAAAACCGCCAAGGTTGGTACACCACTCGTTAGCGGTGCAAAAGTGACAGCTAAAGTGCTTGAGCAAACACGCGGTGAAAAGGTTGTTATCTTTAAAAAGAAACGCCGCCAGAATTACCGTCGGACACGCGGTCACCGTCAACATCTCACAGTGATTGAGATTACAGATATTAAGGCTGCTTAGACGCGAATATGTCATCTCGACCGAACGTATGTGAGCGGAGAGACCTTTAAAAAACAAAAAAGAGATTCCTCGACTTCGCTCGGAATGATAGGAAGAAAAGAAAGGATTAAGAGTTATGGCACATAAAAAAGCAGGTGGTTCATCCAGAAACGGTCGCGACTCAGCGGGTCGCAGGCTAGGCGTTAAACGCTATGGTGGTGAGCAGGTTTTATCAGGTAATATTCTTGTGCGCCAGCGCGGTACAAAAGTGTGGGCAGGCGACAATGTCGGCATGGGTAAAGACCACACATTATTTGCAACGATTGACGGTATTGTAAAATTCACAAAAAGTCGCCTCGACCGTTCCTTCGTTTCGGTTGTTCCTGCAAACGAGAAGTAACCTTTTCTTAGTCATCCTGCGGCTTGACCGCAGGATCTTTCTACAATGTCTGAAAAACAACCTGCTGTATATTTTATGACGAATAAAAAATATGGCACTATTTATACTGGCGTTACTTCAAATTTGGTTAAACGTATTTATGAACATAAGACATCGCCTGTAAATAGCTTTACTAAAAAATACAACTGCAAAAACCTTGTTTACTTTGAAATTCATAGCAACATGTATGAAGCCATAAAAAAAGAAAAGCGTTTGAAATTTTATTTAAGGCAATGGAAGATTGACCTCATTGAAAAAGATAATTCAGAATGGGAAGATCTTTATGACAAAATTTGCAGTTAGCAGATCCTGCGGTCAAGCCGCAGGATGACTTGATATTTACCTCATGAAATTTCTGGACGAGGCAAAAATATATTGTGAGAGCGGAAAAGGTGGGCCGGGAGCCGTATCCTTTCGCCGTGAAAAATATGTTGAATTTGGCGGTCCGAATGGCGGCGATGGCGGGCGCGGTGGCGATGTCATTATTGAGGTCGTTGACGATACAAATACCCTGATAGATTTTCGTTACACCCAGCATTTCCGCGCAAAACCCGGTATGCATGGCATGGGTGATAATCGCAGCGGCAAGGCCGGCGAAGATTGTATCATCAAAATTCCTGTCGGCACAGTTATCCTCGCCGAAGATAAGGAAACCGAACTTTATGACTGCACGGAAGCCGGGCAGCGTATCACCCTCCTTAAAGGTGGTGATGGCGGTAAAGGTAACGCTCATTATAAATCCTCAACCAATCAGGCACCGCGCAAAAAAACGCCCGGCTTTCCGGGTGAAGAGATTGCGATCTGGTTACGTCTGAAACTGATTGCCGATATTGGCTTGCTTGGCTTGCCTAATGCGGGTAAGTCAACTTTTCTCTCTGTCATATCAAATGCAAAGCCGAAAATTGCCGATTATCCTTTCACAACTTTACACCCGAATTTAGGCGTTGTGCGCGTTGATACGGTTGAATTTGTGATTGCCGATATTCCGGGATTGATTGAAGGCGCAAGCGAAGGGCAAGGGCTAGGCACGCGCTTCCTCGGCCATGTGGAGCGGACTTCCGCCCTCCTCCACCTTGTTGATTGCACGCAAGACAATCCGCATGAGGCTTACCTGACCATTCGTGATGAGCTGGCAAAATATGATAGCGCATTATCAGAAAAACAGGAAATTATCGCACTTACTAAGGCCGATGCACTCGGTCAAGAGCTTGCAGAGGATGTCCGAGAAGAATTTGAGGCCAAAACAGGACAGAAAACTTTCCTGATTTCATCCGTTGCTAAAATCGGGATTGATAGCTTGCTCAATCATCTCGCGTCACTTATCTTCGATAAGAATAATTATTGAAGGTATTCTATGTCCGTTACCGCCGTACAAAAGCTTGAAACCAAAACCCCGCCTGAAACAGTCTATTTAAAAGATTACACACCGCCGAGTCATAAAGTTGAGGCGGTTCATCTGACCTTTCAAATATTCGAAGGGCATACGATTGTTACGCAAGAGGCGCGCTATATTCGCCAATCGTCCAAACGCTGCGATTTACAGCTTAATCATGGGCATGATGTTGAGCTATTCTCGCTTCATATTAACGGGGCGGAGAGCAAAAACCATACGCTGGATGCAAAATTCCTCGCCATCCCTTGCCCCGGTGATGCATTTGACCTGAAAATTGTTACACAAATCCATCCCGAGACGAACACGGCTCTTGATGGGCTTTATAAATCTGGCGGTAATTACACAACGCAATGCGAGGCCGAGGGCTTCCGCAATATCACATTCTGGCAAGACCGCCCCGATGTTATGAGCATTTTTACAGTCAGGATTGAAGCGGATGCGGGCAAATATCCTGTCTTGCTCTCAAACGGAAATTGCATTGAGACAGGCATCCTTGACGGCGGGCGACATTATGCCATCTGGCATGACCCTCATTACAAGCCTTGCTACCTTTTCGCACTCGTTGCGGGCGATCTCGTACATAGGCAAGATTTCTTCACTACTGCCTCAGGTCGCAAGGTCACGCTTAGAATCTACACACGGGACGGCGACCTCGGGCAAGTTGACTTTGCCATGCAGGCACTCAAAGATTCCATGACGTGGGATGAAGAAGCTTATGGCCGTGAATATGACCTTGATATCTTTAATATCGTTGCCATAAGCGATTTTAACATGGGCGCGATGGAGAATAAGTCACTCAATATTTTTAACACGGCTCTTGTATTCGCGCATCCTGATACGGCAACTGATCAAGATTTCCTGAATGTTGAGCGCGTGATTGGGCATGAATACTTCCATAACTGGTCAGGTAATCGCGTGACGTGCCGTGACTGGTTTCAGCTTTCATTGAAAGAAGGCTTCACCGTCTATCGTGAAAATCAGTTCGGGCAGGCGATGAATGACCTTGTGACCGAGCGGATTGACGAGGTTAAACTGCTCAGAGACTTGCAATTTGCCGAGGACGCCTCGCCGATGGCACACCCTATCCGCCCTGACAGTTATATTGAGATTGATAATTTTTATACCATGACCGTCTATGAAAAAGGTGGCGAGGTGATTCGCATGCTTAACACGCTTCTGGGCGATGATATGTATCGCAAGGCGTGCGATTTGTATTTCAACCGCCATGACGGACAGGCTGCAACATGTGACGATTTCCTGAAAGCCATGAAGGATGCGAGCGCGAATAAATATCTTGAGCAATTCGCATTATGGTATGTTCAGGCAGGCACGCCCGTTGTAAAGGCAAAGAATGCCTATGATGCCGCGAAGAAAAAACTTACTGTCACTTTCACGCAGTTTATTCCTGATACGCCGGGGCAGAGTGATAAAAAACCGATGGTTATTCCTATTCAGGTTGGTGTATTGGACGCGGCAACAGGGCAAGAGCTTGATACTGCCCTCCTCATTCTCACGAAAGAGAAACAGGATTTTGTTTTTGATTTGTCTACTTCGTCATCCTTTGGCTTGACCAAAGGATCTCGCGCCAATCATAGAGATCCTGCGATCAAGTCGCAGGATGACGATAAAGGGATTGTCCTGTCATACCTCCGCGGGTTTTCTGCGCCTGTCATATTGGATAGCGATCTCACGGCCGATGATGATATATTCTTGCTTCGCCATGATACGGATGGTTTTAACCGATGGGATGCGGCACAAAGGCTTTACACAAATATTATTCTTGATACCCATGCAATCAATCAAAATGCATTTCTAACGGCATTGAAAGACATTATCAACACTCTGAAAAATGATAATTTGGCGTTGCTCGTGCGGCTGCTCACCCTCCCCGGTGATACGACACTCGCCAATAAACAAAAGGCAAGCGATCCTGATGTCATTATTAAGGGTAAAGAGAGGCTACAAGCCTTTATCGCAACTGAATTATCAGAGGAATTTGACTCTCTCTATGCTTTCTGCGCGCCTGATACGGCTTTTAAAACCGATCCTGAATCAATGGCAAAGCGCGCCATGCGCAATTTGATTTTACAGTATAAATTTTCTGTCAGTGAAGGTTCGACCGTTCGCATGGCTTATGAGCAATATCAAAATGCGCTTACTATGACAGAGAAACTCGGCGCGTTATCCGTTCTGGTCAATAGTGACAGGCCGGAACGCGACCATGCGATTGAAAGCTTCTATCAAACCTATCGCCAGCATGATTTGGTGATTGATAAATGGTTCAGTGTTCAGGCTTGCTCAACCCGACATGACACCCCAGCGCGTGTGAAAACATTAATGAGCCATCCTGATTTCAAAATGACCAACCCGAACCGCGTGCGTTCCCTCATCGGGGCATTTGCAATGCGCAATATGAAGGGCTTTCATACAATTTCAGGGGAAGGATATCGCCTTTTGTCCAATATGATTATCGAACTGGATGGTAAAAACCCGCAAATCGCGGCACGATTAATGACACCTTTCAAACAATGGAAATCATTCAAAAGTGACCGTCAGAAACTGATGAAAGCAGAGCTAAAACGCATTGTTGAAAAAGATAATCTCTCCCCCGCGGTTTATGAGATTGCAACAAAATGCTTGGATGGCTGACAGAATTATCGCAGGGATTGACGAGGTCGGGCGCGGGCCACTGGCAGGACCGGTTGTCGCTGCTTGCGTTCATGTTCCTGACCTCTCATTATCATGGCTGGACGAGGTCACGGACAGCAAAAAACTCACCAAGCGCAAACGGGAAAAACTTGATAGCCTCATTCGAGAGCATTGCATTTTTACGATATCAGAAATTTCTCCGCAAGAGATTGACCGTATCAATATTTTACAAGCCACGATGAAAGCCATGAGAATAGCGACGCATGACTTACCGCTTAAACCCGATCATCTTTTAATTGATGGCAACCGCGTACCTGAAGGCCTCCCCTGCCCTGCCGAAGCGATCATAAAAGGTGATATGAAAGTGAAAGAAATTGCCTGCGCTTCCATCATCGCAAAGGTCTATCGCGACCATAGTATGGAACAGTTAGCGAACGATTTTCCAAATTATGGATGGGAAAGCAATGCCGGTTACGGCTCTCAAAAACATCTTGAAGCCATCAAAAAATACGGTGTAACGACTCACCACCGCGTCTCATTTCGCCCTGTCACAGCCGTCATTGCGAGAAGCAACGCGACGAAGCAATCCATACGATAATGTTTATGGATTGCCGCGCTCGTTACATTCGCTCGCAATGACAACAAAAAATAAAATTAGACTCTTGACGAAGAATCGTTTTTTCGATTCTTATGATTCGCATGGGAAGCGAATATAATAATAAAATCTTACAAGGCGATTGCCTTGATATCTTAAAAACTCTACCTGACGCAAGCGTCGATATGGTCTTTGCCGATCCGCCCTATAATATGCAGCTTGGCGGTGAGTTGCACAGACCCGATAATTCCAAGGTTGATGCTGTGACTGACCAATGGGATCAGTTTGAAACAATGCGCCGTTATGATGAGCTAACGCTTGGCTGGCTGACCGAATGTCGCCGCGTTTTAAAGGATAACGGAACGCTCTGGGTGATCGGCAGCTATCATAATATCTTCCGTGTTGGGGCAAGCCTAATGGATTGCGGCTACTGGATATTAAATGATGTCATTTGGCGTAAAAATAACCCAATGCCGAATTTTCGTGGCACGCGTTTATGCAATGCGCATGAGACGCTGATTTGGGCAGCGAAAGATAAAAACTCAAAATACACATTTAATTATGATGCGTTAAAGGAAATGAATGACGGGCTTCAAATGCGCTCAGATTGGCTGATGCCGATTTGCTCTGGCGGGGAGCGTCTAAAGGATGATGAAGGTCTCAAAGTTCATACAACACAAAAACCGGAAGCCCTTCTCTATCGTGTTCTGATGACCGCAACAAAACCGGGCGATGTTATTCTTGACCCGTTTTTCGGCACTGGCACAACAGGTGCGGTCGCAAAGAAAATGGGGCGTAATTTTATCGGAATTGAGCGCGAAACAAGATATATCGAGGCCGCACAGGCGCGTATTGATGCGATTAGCACGGCGGATTCAGACAGCCTGACTATCGCGACAAAGCGAGAGGAAGCACGCATTCCTTTTGCTATGTTGCTTGAAAACGGTTTGTTGAACCCCGGGACAGTTTTGACCTGCCCAAAAGGTAAAAATAAAGCAAGAGTCCATACGGACGGGTCGCTCGTAATGGAAGGGCAAAAGGCATCAATCCATAAAATGGGCGCAACGATTCAAAATGCGCCGAGTTGTAACGGTTGGACTTACTGGCATCATGAATCGCCCCAAGGAAAAGCCATTCCGATTGATGAGCTTCGAAAAATCTTAAGACAGAAAATTGCGACCTCAAGCCAATCGCCATCTTTCGCGGAACAAAATTCTGTGGACAATGTTAGCATTATGTAATACATAAGCGCTCTTGAGCATTTCTATCATGTAAGGTTTGATAATGAATAAATTACTACGCAGTATGACAAAGCGCACAATAAATGTGCCGAATGAAAATAAAATTATGGTCGCGCCTGATCGTGTTGCCGTGACGATTGATGTTAACAGCCAATGCTGGCGTTATTTTGAAAATCTTGATGAGGATAGCCGCGCGATTATCGCCCGCGTCGTTGAAGATTATGTCGAGAGGCAGAGATAATTTAGGTATTGGTTTTTGGAAATTGGTTATTAGTGATTGGAAGTTTGGTAGTTTTCTCATAATATAATCTCTTACAATCAACCCCCAACTCCCAATTAACACTATGCCTTTCCCAGACATCGACCCTATAGCCCTTTCCATCGGGCCGATTGACATCAGATGGTATGCGCTGTCCTACATGGCAGGTTTTTTGCTCGGTTGGTGGGCAATACGCAAATTTCTTGAACTCTATCCATCACAATATTTAACAAAAGAAAAAACCGATGACCTCCTGACATGGATTATTATTGGTGTCATCCTTGGTGGGCGGTTCGGTTATGTTGTATTCTACAATTTCCCCTATTACGCCGAAAAACCTTTAGAAGCCTTCATGATATGGCAAGGCGGCATGGCCTTTCATGGTGGGTTAATTGGGGTTATTCTCGCCATGATTGGTTTTGCGTGGAAAAATAAAATTCCGTTCTTCGCGTTCTCTGATAGAGTTGCAGTCGTCACGCCGATCGGTTTATTTTTCGGCAGATTAGCTAATTTCATTAATGGCGAATTATTCGGTCGCGCAACGGATTTGCCTTGGGGCATGGTGTTTCGCGAGGGCGATATTGCCCGCCATCCAAGCCAGCTTTATCAGGCATTGACAGAAGGTTTAATCCTGTTTTGTATTCTCGTTATTGCACAACATTACCCAAAAATTCGTGAGCATTTCGGCGTCTTATCAGGGTTGTTTTTGTCGGCTTACGCCTTTATGCGTTTTTTTGTAGAATTTACACGCCAGCCCGACGCACATATCGGCTTTCTCTCATTCGGGCTTAGTATGGGGCAGGTGCTTTGTATACCGATGTTCATGGCGGGTTTGGGGATTATAGTTTATGCTTTTAGAAGTCATGAAAAGGCTTGACCATTTCATGGCGGAAGCCTTGGCCGCTTATTACAACAATAAAGACCCTTTAGGCAGAAAAGGCGACTTTACAACTGCGCCTGAAATATCCCAATTATTCGGTGAAATCATCGGCATATGGGCCGCGCAAAAATGGTTTGAGATGGGAAGCCCTAAAGCCTTCAACCTCATAGAACTCGGACCCGGGCGTGGGACACTCTTGGCTGACCTTCTCCGCGCGACAAAACATGTTGATGGCTTCCATACGGCGGCAAGCATATATCTTGTTGAAACCAGTGAAGCTTTGAGGCAGAAGCAAAAAGACACCCTTTGTTATTGCGAGGAGCAACGCGACAAAGCAATCCATACGATAGTACCTATGGATTGCCGCGCTTCGCCAAAGGCTTCGCTCGTAATGACGGAAAAAATTAGATGGCATGGCCATCTCAATGAAGTGCCAACCGATAAACCCATCATCATCATCGCGAATGAATTTTTTGATGCGCTACCAATACGGCAATTTAAGTTTGAGAATAATAATTGGCTTGAACACTATATCGACGACAACAAATCTGTCTGGCAAGTTACAGAAATTCCGCCATTGAAAAGTACTTTGCCTCAACTGCATGAAGGTGCAATATATGAATATTCGCATGCGCAAGAGGATTATGCAAACCTTATCGCAAATTATTCAGGCTGTGCACTTATTATTGATTACGGCTATTTAAAGTCTGCCTATGGCGATAGTTTACAAGCTATGAAGAACCATCGATATTCCACCTTGACCGTAAATGTCGGGACATCCGACATCACCAGTCATATTGATTTTGAATGGTTATCAAGCTTTTTTAAACAAACAAAAATGCAGTCTCAACGTGATTTCTTAACCGAAAACGGCATCGCCATCCGCTATAAGCAACTCAATAATCCTGTGCTTTTAAGCGGTTATGAGAGGCTCATCCATCCTGAACAAATGGGTGATTTATTCAAGGTAATGGAGGTTGACTTATAAGTCTTTAAATGATTTTTGCCAGACAACTGTTTTTAAGGTCGGCTCCTCAAAAAAACTTATTTCATCCAACTGCCCTCTAAATGTTGCAATAGAGCTAATCTGCGTCATATCTTCAACACTAACATCATTGATATTGATACGCATACGGACCGCAAAATTTCTTTTATGATGAGTGTTATTATAACGATATTTCTCTACAGTTTCGATAAGGTCATTGGCCTCTCTCGGCAATACGGGAATTTGAGAGATACTAAATTTGTTATCAGGAATAAACCGCATCTCTCTGGGAAAAAACGTAGAAAATCTATTCAAGCCGCATTCTGAAGTCAGATTATTGGGAAATGGAAACATTACCGCACCATTATTCGATAATTCGAATCCCGGCAAAATTTCAAAGGCTTTTGCATCAAAATTATACCGCCCGACTTGTACATAACTAACGACCTCTATCCGTGTCGGAAATTGTGAAGTATAGTAATCAAGCTCGTTTCTCACACCCTCAATAATATTTTGCCAAATAAAATCATCTTGAAAATATTGATTATAAATCGGGCAGTTTATTGCGTGCAAGTATGCGTTCAACGCGCTTTCATTACTTAGACTATATTTCCCGAATTTCCAAAGTAGCTTTGATAAATTCGCATGGCTCGCAGGAATGTAATTGAGGGACAGGCGTTCCTCATCAATCGTTAAATTTGTTTCTTTTTGAGCATAAGAATGCACGCTTACACACATGAACAAAATAATAATGAAAAAATATCTCATAGTTCAGACTTTATCATATTCCATAGTTTTTGAAACAAGCTTGGCAAACCAATGTCATCAACATCATTAAAATCTATCATATTCTCATGGTTTTCGAACATAATAACAGGATAAAGCGTGAGCGCGAAATGTGTAAACACATGTCTGATTTTTCGTGAAGCATCATAGCCTACCTCAGGCAGAGCTTCTTTTACATCCACCCATTCAGACGTCGGAAAGCCCTTCATACCGGCCAGCATGCCTGTCTCCCCTCGCGTTTCAATGCCAATCTTATTATCTTTAAAATAGATATAAGCAAGCGCATGTTTTTCAGGAAGTTTCTTTTTCGGCAGTTTGATTGGATAGAGAGAGGCATCGCCATGCTTATAGCCTTCGCAATAATCATGTATCGGACAAAGCACACAAGCCGGATTTTTAGGCGTACAAATCGTTGCGCCCAAATCCATCAGCGATTGGGCAAAACATGAAGGTCTGTTTGTATTCTCGCCTTGAAATAGCAATTTCGCTTTGGTTTTTATCTCTGGCTTTGCCGTAGGCATCGGTGTTTGAATACGATAAAGACGGGTCACAACACGCTCGACATTGCCGTCAATGACTGTTGCAGGCACATCAAAAGCGATTGAGGCAATCGCGGCAGAGGTATAATCCCCTATTCCGGGCAACTTTTTTAATTCCTGAATATCTTGAGGAAATGCGCCATCATATTCATTAACAATCTCATTCGCGCATTTATGTAAGTTACGCGCGCGGCTGTAATAGCCAAGCCCTGCCCATTCTTTTAATACATCTTCACGCTCAGCATCTGCCAAAGCTTTCACATCAGGCCAGATAGAAATGAATTTCTCAAAATGGGGCTTTACCGCCTGAACGGTCGTTTGTTGAAGCATAATCTCGGATAGCCACACATGATAAGGGTTAGGTCTCACACCCATTTTTGACCGCCAAGGCAAAACCCGCGCATGATTATCGTACCAATCGAGCATTGCGTCGCGGATTGCCGATGGTGTAGAATGGGTTTTAGTTATCATGACAGGCAAGAATAAAGACAAAATTAACTTTGACAAGCGCGGCTATCACTCCGCGCCGCTGGCCAATATTATGCCTAAAATGATGAAAAAACTCGGCGGTGTAGCTCAGGCGAAAAATACCGCGAGCATGATAAAGCTCCTCAATCACTGGCCTGCGATCATCGGGCAGGATATGGCGGTCAAAACTATGCCCGAGCGCATCTCCTTTCATCAGCAGAAAAACAGGCAAACAGGGGAGCAGGAGAAATTTCGTGTCCTAAAAATTAAGGCGGAAAGTGCGGTTGTGACTGCTCTTGCTATGCGTGAGGCAATTATTTTGGAGCGATTGAATCGCTTGTTCGGGGCGGAAGATTTTAAAAAACTGACTTTTATTCAGGGCAGTATGACCGCGTGTAAATCACATATTAAACCTCAAAAAGCAAACGCTGAACCTCTTACGCTTCCCGATATTGTGGACCCTGTTTTGAAAAGCAGGCTTGAATCTTTAGGGCAGGCTGTTATGAATAGCGCAACGAAATAAACAAAACACAGGACATTTATGAAAGTCAACGCAAGCGCATTAAAGGTCGGCAATATTATCGAGCATGATAATCGCCTTCTGATGGTTATGGGGACGGAAATCACTAAACCGGGAAAAGGTGGCGCCTATGCAACACATACGCTTCGCGATATTCGCACAGGAAATAAGGATGTTATCCGCTTCCGTTCTCAGGAAGGGGTGGATAAAGTGCGCCTCGATGATTATGAATGCCAGTATTTATTCGCTGATGGTGACCTTTACACATTCATGGATACAAGCACATATGAGCAGTTCGAGCTTCATGCCGACCTCATCGGCTATGCCAAAGTATTTTTACAAGACGGCATAATGGTGACAGTTGAGAAATATGATGAAGAGCCGCTTAAAGTAACGCTTCCCGATATGATTACAATGGAAGTTGTCGAGTGCGAACCCGTTGTAAAAGGGCAAACGGCCTCCTCATCATATAAGCCCGGTATTCTTGAAAATGGGGAGCGGATTATGATCCCGCCGCATATTGATGCGGGAACGCGTGTCGTCCTCAAAACCGAAGATGGCTCTTACGTCGAAAGAGCGAAGGATTAACCATGGCAACGCCACCAATTATTAACATTATGTCACGCGCGGCGGAAAAGGCCGCCAGATCTCTTAAACGCGATTTTTACGAGGTAGAAAATCTACAAATTTCGGTCAAAGGACCGGGAGATTTCGTTTCTGCCGCCGATAAACGTGCCGAACAGATTATCTATGAAGAACTCCTGAAAGCGCGGCCTGATGCAGCGTTTCTTATGGAAGAAAGCGGCGAAGTTAAAGGCAAGGGCAATAGCCGATTTATTATCGACCCGCTGGACGGAACAAACAATTTTCTTCATGGCGTGCCGTACTGGTGTATTTCAATTGCCCTTGAAGAGGCAGGAAAAATGACAGCCGCAGTCATCCTCGATCCGATTGGGGATGAGATGTTTTACGCCACAAAGGGCGGCGGCGCATGGATGCGCGGTAATAAACGCCTACGTGTTTCAGGGCGTAAGGATATGGCGATGTGCCTGCTGGCCTCCAATATTCCGTTAAACCCTGATTGTTTTAAGGAATATCAAGACAGGCTTGCCAATATTTACAAACGCAAAACGGTTGTACGCTCGAACGGTGCGACCGCCCTCGACCTTGCCTATGTTGCCGCAGGGCGTTATGACGGATTTTATCAAGGGCATAAAACCGATGGACCAAAGCCTTGGGATTTGGCGGCAGGAACACTGATTGTCCGTGAGGCAGGCGGTATGGTCACACAAATTAACGGTCAATCCGACCCTGTGTTTCATCACAATGTCCTTGCCGGGAACGAACACATCCACGCTCAATTAAAAGATATTTTTAATACTTAAAAAAATCAGCTATCATTTTCATATGAAAATTGGTTTATTTTATTATTTGCTCATAGGGCTGTTTGGCTTTTCTGTATCATTGAAAGCCCAAGATACGCCACGCCCCATGCCAAAACCTGTTGAGATGGTGACGCCGACTGTTAAGCCCATTTTATCCTCGCAATCAGATAGTGGCAGCTTCACTATGAAAAACAGCAAATATATGGTGAGTGCGAATGATAGGCAGTCAAATAATACTATTCTAACACCCCCTGCCCTACCTCAAGCAAAAACGCGACTGGTTACAGCCGAACAAGAAAACAGTAATTTTCTGAGACCTATCGTTAAACCGCTACAAATCTTCTTCAAGCCGCGCCCTCAAGATGAGTTTGAAAATCGGGTTATTGCACGCTATACGAATGATCAGGTTGATGACCGCATGGCAGGCGGTCGCGGTCAGTCCATTGATAATCAACGTCTTCCTGCACAACCCGATCCCCCAAGAAGCCAGCTTCGCGAGACAAGGGAACACTCACCTTTTAAAACAGCGCAACTGCCTCGCGCCGCTCGGAATGTAGGAAACACACCGATAATTTTATTTTTCAAAGAAAACTCATCAGAGCTTGAAGTCGGTCAAATGCAGGTTGTCGGAAGCGATATAGAAGCTGTTCTAAAACGTACGCCAAACAAACGCGCGACCATTTATGGCTATGCCGAGCGTGGCGGGCAAAATGCTAATGAGCTATCCATGAAACGCGCTCAACTGATCGCCGATCACCTGATGTCAAAAGGTATTGAGGCCAATCGTTTAGATGTTCGCGCTATGGGCAATGACACAAGCATCAGTCCTAAAAACAGAGTTGATGTGATTTTACTGTAATTTTCAATATACATCCCCTCCACCTCAGGGGGAGGGTTAGGGAGGGGGTGTTTTAAACTATATATTTAACGCCCTCCCCTTGATCCCCTCCCTGAGGGAGGGGGATGTCTATTATTTTATAATAATGAACTATAAATCGGTGCATAAAGCGTGGCTGTTTTCATTATAGATTTGACATTTAACCCCTTTATAGGCTTCATTCTTTTATAAGACTGTCATCCCGAGCGTAGTCGAGGGATCTGATTTGTAAATGGATTCCTCCGCTCGCTTCAAAGCTCGGTCGAAATGACAATAACAACCATAATATGTGAAAAGCCCATGAAAAAGAAAATACTCCTCCCCTCAATCTGCATCGTCGCTTTATTAGGGTCAATAAGTGTGCTCCATCTCAGTGCGCAAGATGCCGATGAAGATTTGCAGGCGCAAACGCTTGAAGTTCAAAACGAAGCAGAAACTATAGAACAATCAGAGCCAGAAAGCTTGTCTCAAATCTCAACAACTTCGGATGGTGCGCTTGTGATTGGGGCGGATGATGCACCTGTAACGCTTGTTGAATATAGCTCGCTATCCTGTAGCCACTGTGCATCTTTTCATACGGCAACGCTTCCTGACCTGAAAGCCGACTATGTCGATGAAGGATTACTGAAAATTATTTTTAAGGATTTTCCGACCAATGCACCTGCCATGGAAGCCTCAAAATTATTGCGATGTGTGCCGCTTGACCAACGTTATGACTTTATGAACCTTTTGTTTGAGCAACAAATGCAATGGGCGGCGGTAAGCGACTATCGACAAAAGCTTAAGCAGTATGCCGCCCTCCTCGGTGTCTCAAGCGAGAAGGCTGATGAATGCATGGATAACACGGCAGCTGAAGACAATATTGTCGCGGGCATGCAGGTTGCAAATTCAAAATATGAGGTTACCTCAACACCAAGCTTTGTAATGAACCCTGGTGAGGACATCCTTATCGGTGCGCGTCCCTATGGCGAGTTTTCAAGTCGCATTGAAGCGATTATAAATGCCAGTGAGTAACTGAAGCCTTGATCCATTTTTCCAAACTCAGGCTTTACGGCTTTAAAAGCTTTGTTGATAAGACCGACCTTGAAATCGGCCCGGGATTAAACGGTATTGTCGGTCCGAATGGGTGCGGCAAATCCAATTTGGTTGAAGCCCTTCGCTGGGTTATGGGTGAGAAATCCGCCAAAAACATGCGCGGTGGTGGCATGGAAGATGTTATCTTTGCAGGAACCGCCAAACGCCCTGCCCGCAATATGGCGGAGGTTGTGGTTGTCATGGATAACCGCGATGGTGGTGCGCCTGCGCCATTTGAAAATGCAACTGAAATTGAAATAAACCGTCGGATTGAGAAAGATAAAGGGTCGCAATATCGTGTGAATGGTAAAGCGGTTCGCGCCCGTGATGTCAACCTGCTGTTTGCCGATACGATGACGGGGGCCGGCTCCCCTTCTCTTGTTTCCCAAGGGCGAATTACAGAAATTATTACCGCAAAACCGTCAGAGCGACGACGGATTTTGGAGGAAAGTGCAGGGATTGGCGGGTTACATACAAGGCGTCATGAGGCCGAGCTGCGCCTCCGCGCCGCCGAACAAAATTTGAATCGTTTAAATGATTCTTTAAACGAGCTGCGCACCCGGCTTTCTTCCCTTAAACGGCAGGCAAGGCAGGCCGAGAGATATAAAGAATTAAATGACGCGATTCGCAGGCTCGACCTCGCGATTCATTGGAGTGAATGGTCCGCTCTACATCAAAAAATAAGACAGGATAAGGTTAAATTTTCGGAATTTAACGATCAGGTTCAGGAAGCCTTACAAACGGTCAATAAACTGACAAAAGAGGCCGATACTTTTGATGAAGATCTCTCTGCACTTCGCAAAAAAACGATGGAAGCACAGGCAATTTTACAAAATTTTCGCCTGTCGCTCGACCGGATGGAGCAGGATATCAAAACCCGCGATAAGCGGTTGCACGATACAGTTGAGGCGAAAGCTCAGCTTGAAAAAGACCGGGATTTCATGACAGCGCGGCAAAGTGATTTGCTCAATCTTATTGATGACGCGAGCGCGGAGCGTGAGACAGCAAGCAAACTGATCAAAGACCATGAAAATATAATTCCAAATTTAGAAATTAAAATAAGTGAGTTAAATGCTGAACTTCATGTTTTGGTTGAAGCGCAGCAATCAAAACAAACCGAAATTGCCGTTGCGCATGAAACGCGCACCAATACACAAAAGCGTTTGGCAGAGATGGTGGCTTCTCTAGCCTCCAAAGAGAGACTATATAAGGACTTAGAATCGCAAATTGAGCATACGCAAGCCCAAATTACGCAAGTTGAACATGAGAAAGAAGCTTTGCCAAATTTTGAACATCTAAAAACACAGCTTGATGAATTGCATATTGAAAAAGAAAAACAAGCCAACAAGATAGAAACTTTAAAAGAAAATCTTTATGAGCAAAATGAAAAACATGACGCTCTTAAATCTTATCTGGCAACTATCGCGGCAGAAATAAAAGCGCTCGAAAATGCGCTCGCGGGCAAGCAATCCTCGCGCGAAATAATAGATGATGAAACCGCACTTTATAAAAATCTGACTATTAAAGCCGGCTATGAAAAGGCAGTGAGTTCCGCCCTTGGGCAGTGGCTCATGATGGCAAGCATGAACGAAAACGGCTCGGTTTATTGGCAGGATAGTAATGCTACTATTCCGGCGTTAGAAAAAGGTGTGGCACTGATAAATTTTGTTACTGCGCCCGAAACATTGAACGGATTTTTGCGCTCTGCCGGCTATGTAGAGACTTTGCCGGATAATGCAGACATTAAATGCGGGCAAATGCTGGTCGATAAAGATGGTGGGTTTTTACGCTGGGACGGGTTACGCGTACATAGCGATGCGGCGCAAGGTATCGACCAATCAAGCTTTATTTTTGAACAGCAAAACAAATTAAAAGAACTTCAACAAAACTATAAAACACGTGAAGCCAGCTATAATGCTCAAAAAGTCGTTGTTGATAGACTGGAAAATGACTCAAAATTACTTCAGGATTCTTACGATGATGTGATTCAGAAGTCTCAAAGCCTCGAAAAAACGTATCGCGAGACTGAATTTTCACAAACGCGAATTAATGACCGTCTAAACGCATTAAATGAAAAAATTTCAGATTATCAAACTCGTGCGAATGAGGTCATAACACAACGCGATAGGCTTTCGAGCGATATCGAAACATTAAAAGCCGAAGCGGAAAAGTTAGCTGAACATTCTCATCAAAAAACGCAGGTCGAACTGGATAAATTGTCCCAATCAATTTCAGAATTAAGATTAGATATTCAAGATAAACAAACGCAACTTTCGCAACTTATTTCTGAACGTGACCACGCTCAATTGAAGGCAGAAAACCTTGCTAAAGACATTGACCGCGCAACCAAAGAAAATGAAGATTTATCCAAAAGACTGGATGAATTTGAAGAGCGATTTCAGCGACTTGATGAGAAAATTGCCGTTTATCAGGCTGATAGTGACGGGGATGAAGAAAGCCTACGTGAGGATTTACTCAGTAAAATTGCCGCGCAGGATGCAGTTCTGAAAGACTTTCAAAATTCTTTGGAAGAGCGCGAGGCGGCTTATAAAGTTACGCAAAATGCGCTGCGTCATGCAGAAGCCGAGGCGGCAACGGCACGCGAGAAACGCGCCGCGGCTCAGGCAGGTATTGCCAATGCCGAAAGCGAATTAAAACGCTTTGAGGTACGTATATTTGACACTTTTGAATTATCGCCACAAGCTTTGGAAGAAAAAGTTTTCACGCTGTTTCAGGATAGCCTGCCGCCAATCACAACACTTCAACATCAAAAGGATGAGACAACTGTTCAACGGCAAAATATGGGACCGGTCAATCTTCGTGCGTCGGTTGAGATGCAAGAAAATGAAATTATTCTGGGCGAGATGGAAAAGGAATATGATGACCTCATTAAAGCCATTGAACATTTGCGCGGCGGAATAGCCAAGCTGAACCGTGAGGCGAAAGACAGGCTTGCCATAGCTTTTGAACGTGTAAACCATCACTTCAAAACGCTGTTTGAAAAATTATTTGTCGGCGGGCAGGCCTATCTTGAAATGATTCACAGTGACGATCCACTCGATTCAGGACTTGAAATTTTTGCTCAACCGCCCGGGAAATCTTTGCAAAAATTATCGCTTCTTTCAGGCGGGGAGCAGACATTGACTTCTATTGCGCTGATTTTTGCAATGTTTCTCACCAATCCCTCCCCGATTTGCGTCCTGGATGAAATCGACGCGCCATTAGATGACGCCAATGTTGACCGTGTATGCACGCTTATGGAGGATATTGCCGCGCAAACTAAAACGCGCTTTATTGTTATCACGCACCATCGCATGACCATGGCGCGGATGGATCGGCTCTATGGTGTGACAATGGCGGAGCGCGGTGTTTCACAGCTTGTCTCTGTCGATATGGCGCTTCAGGAAGAGCTTGAACTGGCGGAGACGGCTTAAAGATATGACTGATAAAGATGAAAGATTAAGCGATATTCGTGAAACCATCACGAAACATAAAGTCGATAAAAATGCGGCGGATGAAAAACAAGCAAAAGCCGATCGCGATAACGAATCAATGGGTATGGGTTTACGTGCAGGGGCGGAATTTGTAACCGCCATTATTGCCGGATGCTTGCTTGGATATTATCTCGACCTATGGCTTGATACAAAGCCGATTTTTTTCATTGCACTCCTGATTTTAGGTGTTATAACTGGCTTCGTTAATGTTTGGCGGACAAGCGAAAATATCGGTCACGCCGTTGGGTATAAAGACAGTAATAAAACAGATAAAACGAACTAAAAAACTATGGCCGATCCTTTAAAACAATTTGTAATTGAGCCGATCATTCCTTTTGAGGTTGGCGGCGTTGATTTATCATTCACCAATTCGTCTCTATGGATGGCAATCGCTGTTATTTTATCCATTACTTTCATGGGCATGGTGACACGCCGCCCCGCCATGATACCGGGTCGGTTTCAGGCTTTTGCCGAAATTTTGTATGAATTTATTGCTGGCATGATAAGGGACAATATCGGCACCCGTGGGCGCGAGTATTTCCCGCTGATTTTCACGATATTTGTTGTTGTGCTAATGGGGAATATGCTTGGGATGATACCTTATTCCTTTACCTACACATCGCATATTGCGGTGACAATGGGATTGGCATTATCACTGTTTATATTCATTACATTTCTGGGATTTATGAAGCACGGCCTTCATTTCTTTGCGATATTTTGCCCGAAAGGCGTGCCGGTTTTCCTGACCCCGCTTATCATTCCGATTGAGATTATTTCGTTTCTGATCAAGCCGATAACATTATCGGTTCGTTTGTTTGCGAATATGATGGCAGGGCATATGATTTTGAAGGTTCTGGCTGGTTTCAGTATTGCCATGGGTGCAACGCTCGGCATTATTCCGATGTTTTTTAACACGGCGATTGTCGGGTTTGAATTTTTAATCGCTTTCCTTCAGGCTTATGTTTTTACAATTTTAAGCTGTATTTACCTGAAAGATGCGCTTGAACTTCACTAGATTTTATGATGTATTGCGTTTAATTTTAATAAAGATAACTAACTTTAAATAAGGAACTTAAAAAAATGGAATTAGAAGCCGTCAAATTAATTGCCGCAGCGATTGCCCTCCTCCCGATGTTTGGTGCAGGTTTGGCCCTTGGTAAAATCTTTGCCTCCTATAATGAAGCAATCAGCCGTAACCCTGGTTCTGCAGAGCTTTTGGACAAAAGATACTTTTTGTCATTTGCCTTGACAGAAGCGATTGCGATTTTTGCGCTCCTCGGCTTTTTCATTATTCTTTTTGTTGCTTAAATCCAAAGGCTTAAGACTTAAAGCACTATGATGAAAGCTTTTTTGGCATTATTGTTAATTATAGTCGGCAGTTTTGGAACTGCCGCCTTTGCGCAAAATGGGATTAGCCCTCAAGAGGTTGAATCGCTCCCTTTTAATCGTGAAGGGGTTGCAATGCCCAATACAGAATCATTACTAGATGATCTGGATAGTGATAATGTCTTAGCCGAGGCGATTGATGATGAGAAAAAGGGCTTGCCTCAATTTAATATTGAGACTTTCCCATCTCAAATTTTCTGGCTCGCTATAAGCTTTACGATTCTTTATGTGTTTTTTTCGCGGTCGGCTCTGCCGAAGTTATCGGCAACAATCGAAGATCGTATAACAACCGTTCAGTCTGATTTTGAACGCGCAGATACTTTAAGTCAGGAAGCCCAAACAATTAAGGCCACGTATGAAGCGTCAATGGCGCAAGCTCATGAGAAAGCACGTGCCGCGATTGCAAAGGAGAATGAAGCCAGTCGCAAGAATGCCGATAAAGCATTCGAGAATTACAAGGCGCGCACGGCGGCAGAGACTGATAAATTATTGACTATGGCGGATAAAGAAAAAACGCGTATCAAGGATGATTTGTCGGACATCGCCATTGAGTTGACGCGTGATATCATTGAAAAAATCAGTCCGCTTACTTTCACCGATGAAGTCATTGAACCCTTTGTTAATAATGCCTTAGATGACAAAACATCAACCGTTCCTTTAAAGAAAAAGGCGGCGTAAATTATGGCACTTTTTCAAGATAGTAACTTTTGGGTTTTACTCTCATTTTTACTCTTTATCGCAATATTTTTACGCTACGGTAAGTCTGCAGCTCTCGGCATTCTGGATAAAAAAATTGAGACAATCCGCACCGAATTGACACAGGCCGAGACTTTGCGCGTTGAGGCTCAGGAGCTTTTGGCTGAATATCAGCGCAAGCATAAAGATGCGATGAAAGAGGCTGAGAAGATTATTGCCGAGGCAAAAAACAATGCTCAAAATATTCGCGCAAAAGCCAAAGAGGATGCCAAAAAGGCAGAAGAGCGTCGCGAGAAACAGTTACAAGAAAAACTGACTCGCATTGAGCAAAATGCGCGGAGCGAAATTGAAACCTATATCGCAAAAATTGCGGTTCAATCCGCCGCGCATGTTTTATCCAATAAAATAGATGCAAAAACGGATAAGGTCATAATTTCGAACACTTTGGATAATATTCCAAAGACATTGAATTAAGCCCCCAATTGTTTTGAAAAATAAATATTACATCACCCCCTACTCTCCGCCATCGCCTCATATTTACAGTTCAGTCCGCTGGAGGAATTTAAAAATCGGTCTTCTTGGCGGATCTTTTAATCCGCCGCATAAAGGGCATAGGCATATCGCCCTATCCGCGCTTCGGAAACAAAAAATAGACTATATCTGGTGGATGGTATCGCCACAAAACCCCTTAAAAGATGGCACAAATAATTTTCAGCAACGCTTTGATTTAACACGGAGTTTTGTCCGCGACCCGCGCATGGTCGTCACCGATATTGAAGGTCAGATGAATACGCAATATAGCTTCCAGACCGTGAAAGAACTTAAACGTCGCTTTCCAAAAACAAAATTTACTTGGCTTGCCGGTATGGATAATGCCCTGATTTTCCATCAGTGGGATAACTGGAAAAGTTTGCTTCGCGCTATCCCGTTTATTTTTTTAAACCGGCCCCCTCATTCAATGGCAATCAATAATAATGCCATTCGGATGTTTAAGGGAACAAAATCGGTGCGTTGGTGCTTGGCAGGGAAGACGCGCAATATATCCTCTACTGCATTGCGGCAGAGGATGAAGCGATATAAATTTGTACCTTTTTTAAAAAATAAGGTATACTAAATTTATGATAGTAATGGAGACATAAACACTTTCATGACGAAAACCCCCTCGCCCGAAATGACACGGGATCTTATCTTACAGGCCTTGGAAGACAATAAGGCCGAAGATATTGTAACAATAGATCTTAATGGAAAATCCTCAATCGCCGATTATATGATTATCGCAAGTGGGCGATCATCGCGTCATGTTGTCGGATTATCCAATCACATCACAGAGGCCATAGCGCAAGGCGGTGGTTTAAAAGCCAAATTTGACGGTAAAGATAACGGTGACTGGGTTTTAGGGGATGCCGGTGATGTTATTGTCCACCTGTTTCGCCCAGAGGTTCGCGAGTTTTACAATATTGAAAAAATCTGGTGTGACCCTGAGTTTCTGGAATCTTTTCAGGCTTCTAAAGAGCGCGCTTCCGCCCCTCTTGCCGAAGTGTGATTCAATTCATGCAAGGCATCACAATAATATGCCCGTCATCCCTTGTGAAAGACGGCCTTACACTATCGCTGCTAAAGGAGTATGAAAAACGAATTACGGCAAAAGTGACTTTCATCGATGTATCGGTCAAATTATCAAAAAATGATCCGCCAGCTGTCGTTAAACAAAAACAAGGGTTAGCAATGCTTGACGCCTCAAAAAAGCTACCATCCAACAGTTATTTGATTGTCATGGATGAGCACGGAAAAATTTTTGACAGCCCGACATTTGCCAAAAATATTGAAAATATGAGCGTTGAAGGCTATTCACATTGCGCCTTTTTCATTGGTGGAGCGCATGGTTTAAGTGAGGATGTTCTCAATCATGTACATTTAAAGCTCTCATTCGGTGCAATGGTTTGGCCTCATAGGCTTGTTGCAATCATGCTTTTGGAGCAGTTCTACCGCGCCGAAACGATTATTGCCGGACATCCTTATCATAAGGCCTGATACTTAAACTACAGATAATTTAATCGTCATTGCATGGGTTGACCATGTAATCCAGAAAACTTCGCATTAAAAACGGGGACACGCTAAAGCATGTCCCCTTTCAAAAAGTCTTTGCGGCTTTGTTGCTTCCTGTTAAAAAACACTATGCCCGCGCTGTTATTTGCATTCATTATATTTCTCATGCCCTTTTCCGCGATGGCACAAATAGCGAATACCGAAATTGCTGAGTTGCGAAAATTTGTTACAGAATCACGACAGCGCGAAAATATTATTAATCAAAAACTGGCAAATCTTGAAACCGAGATAAATCAAACCGAGGCTAACATTGAACAATACCGCTATCAAGCGACTCAAATTTATCACGCGCTAAACCATGCAAAACTTAAGGGCTCGACGCTTTCACCGTTGATGCAACGGCAGTCATTTTTAGAAAGCTATATTGATCAACACACTTATCGGGATATGCAAAAAGCCATGGGCTATCATATGCAACGACAGGCCGCTTTTCTTAAAACATTACAGACTCAAAATAATGATATCACCCATTATCGCGAGCAACGAATCTTGCTCAATCGTGAGATTAATCAGGCTATGGTCATGCTTCAGAATAATCAATCCCATAATGAAGATATTTCAAATAGAATATTGTTATTAAAAGATAAAGCCGAGTCACTCGAAGCTTTTCTCTCGACTTTGATTGATATTAATATTCCTGTAAGCGAGATTAAAACCATTAAAGATGATGGCTTTTTCATTATGCCTGCTTCAGGTCAGGTTAATATCCAAAACAACACTATGACTATTGAGACACGCGCCAGTGCGCCCGTTTTATCCCCTGCCCCCGGGATCGTCTTGTATGCAGGTGAGTTTCACCCGCTTGGCAATATTATGATTATCCGCCATGCCGATAATCATCTCACTCTGCTTCGCAATGTTGGTGCGATTACGGCTCAACAAGGGCAAAAAGTCAATAAATCGCAAATGATTGCCTCTATGCCCCAGAATAAAAAAAGGGATAAAGATATAATCGCCCCTATGCTTTATTATGAGCTTCGTTATAATGATTCTATAATAAACCCTTTCGACAAGATGAAAGATTTTTAGATTTTCATGCGTAATATTCTTTTCGGTATTTTCCTGCTTTCAATCACATTTGCCTCACTTGCAATAGCGCAGGATCAACGCACGGCCGGCGTTGAGAAGGAAGAAGACCCTTATCAATATCTCAAATTATTCGGCGATGTGTTTGAGCGTGTAAAGGTTCTCTACGTTGATGATTTGACGGATAAGGAACTTATTGAACATGCAATTAACGGCATGTTAACAGGGCTTGACCCGCATTCGGCTTACCTGAATGATGATGGCTATGATAATATGAAGGTTCAAACGCGCGGCAGTTTTGGCGGGCTTGGCATAGAGGTCACAATGGAAAACGGCTTTGTCAAAGTTGTCTCCCCCATTGATGATACGCCTGCCGCAAAGGCAGGGGTGGAGCCGGGTGATTTAGTCGTAGCCCTTGATGGCAAGCCTGTTTTAGGGCTGTCCTTAAGCGAAGCCGTTGACAAAATGCGTGGTAAGGTCGGCACTACAATTGAGCTCACTATCCGCCGCGAGAATGTGGCTGAGCCACTCAAAATAAAAATCAAACGAGATATAATTAAAATTCAGTCTGTCCGCCATCGTATTGAGGGCGATATCGGCTACATCCGAATTACAACATTTAATCAGCAAACAACCCCGGGGGTTGAGGATGCGATTGCCGAAATCAAGGAAGAGCTTGGTAATGATTTGCTCGGCTTTGTTATCGACTTACGCAATAACCCGGGTGGGCTTTTGACCGAGGCGATCACTGTGTCGGACGCTTTCCTTGAGCAAGGAGAAATTGTTTCAACCCGCGGGCGGCAGGATATTGACACAAAGCGCGATATGGCAACCGATGGCGACTTGACCGAAGGCTTGCCGCTCGTTGTGTTGATTAACGGTGGTTCAGCATCGGCAGCAGAGATTGTCTCAGGCGCGTTACAAGACCATCGCCGCGCGGTTGTTATGGGCACACCTTCCTTTGGGAAAGGCTCTGTTCAAACGATTATTCCCCTGCCGAAAGATGGGGCAATGCGCCTAACCACGGCGCGTTATTATACGCCGTCCGGTCGCTCGATTCAGGCAAAGGGCATTGTTCCTGACATCATCGTTGAGCCCGCCCGTTTAGAGGCTCTTGAAGGTGGGGCAAATATCAAGGAATCGGACCTTGAAGGCGCGTTACAAAACGGAACGCCGAGTCTTTACTCCGAAGAAGATGATACGGAAAAAGATGAGAATATGCCTGAGTTAAGTGAGGAAGCGCAGGATGATTATCAGCTTCTCCGCGCAATTGATTTGCTTCGTGGTGTTGCGCTTTATAATAATCAGCAGCCGGTGACAGTCGGTTCCGCCATTGATAATGAAGACGGCGATGAAGAAAGAAAAAATTAAATTTCTTGTTGCCTCTCTCCTTTTAAAGCAAATTGCTGTCGGGCTGTTGCTTGGGTTTGTTTTGATTGGTTTACTGTCAATTTTTATTCCGGATAACAAGACCGCTTCCCTTGAAATGTTTTCCCTTGATGAAGAGATCATTGCAATTCCATCACTGAAACAAAATGAGCGTGAACAAGCAGAGATAGGGACAGACAGTCAGGCCAGCCTTTATCCGTTTTTTTCCGATTTTCGTATGAGGCTTAATCGTGAACAAGCCAAGGCGATTGAGGATGGGAAGCCAACCCTTTCAATCATTATCCCGAATGTGGGTTTGCGTGAAAAGCTCAACAATGAAATTATTAATAAATTGCCCGACGCCGTTACGCTTGGCCTCTCCCCCTATCTCAGAAACCATAATAAAGTCGCAAGCATGTTTCATGATTATGGATTTGAGACATGGCTAACGCTCGCTGCCATGACAGATAGGCTGAACCATGACCACGGTAAAAATGCGCTTAATCCGACACTCGATTTTAAAGGAAATATTGCACTGTTATCCGCGCAAATGGATGATAAGGACAAATTAACAGGTGTCATTTTGCCTGAAGGCTCTCTAATCATACAAAACCCTGATTTATGGGGTGAGCTGGTTTACGACCTCCACGCCCAAGGCTATGGCGTTTTTGATAATACACAGCGGATTATCAAACCCGCCCTGTTTTTCCATGATGAGAAAAAAGCACCCTATATCAAGGGGGATATAACACTAGAGACGAACTTGACCGCCGATGAAATGAAACAGGCTCTTGCCAATATTCGTAAATCGGTGATGGAAGAACGGCAAATCATTGCCACGATCGCATTAAATACAGTAACATCCGTACAAATATTATCGCAGTGGATTGAGACTTTGGCCCAAGATGGTATTATGCTTGTTCCTTTGTCGGCTCAGGCAAAATTGTAAAATAAGAAAAAGTGTAATGATGAAAAGTGATTTTTTAAAGCTCCCCTATCGCCCTTGTGTCGGCATTTTCCTTATAAATGATGATAAGAAAATATTTGTTGGTGAGCGTCTGGATAATCCTGGGTCATGGCAAATGCCGCAAGGCGGCGTGAATGAAGGCGAAAGCTTTGAAGAGGCCGCTTTCCGTGAAATGCGTGAGGAAGTCGGCACAGATAAGGCCGAACTGATTCGTATATCTGACACGGTTTATACTTATGACCTGCCCCATCACTTGCTCGGCAAATTATGGCAGGGCAAATATAAGGGGCAGGAACAACGCTGGGTCGCGCTTCGCTTTACGGGCGAGGATCGTGAAATTACGTTATATGATGGTGTACATCCTGAATTTATGAATTATCGCTGGTCACCTCTGTCAGAAGTTTGCGATTACATCGTGCCATTCAAACGTGAAACATACGAGCAAGTCCTCGAAGAATTTAGCGATTTGGTGCGTTAGGTATATAAGGGATGTTTGGATGAGAGGATGAAACGATACTCAGTTCCAATCAAACTCTCCTCACATTATCCTATCATTATAAAGTCTAATTCATTCCGCTCCAGCTAGGGTCGGAGGCATCACCCGGTGTCGGTATCATCCGCTCGTTAAATCCTGTCACATCAATAATATGAGATTTAACATCCCGTGCATTGCCGCGGGCCACTTCTTTAAAATAGACAAGATAACGACCATTTGGTGCCCAGCTTGGCCCCTCAACATGACGCGCGGTTGAGATTAAACGTTCGCCAGAACCATCCGGTTTAACCAAACCGATGTAAAATTGCCCGCCAACCATTTTGGTAAATGCAATATAATCACCGCGCGGTGACCAGACGGGGGACGCGTAACGCCCTTTTTCAAAAGTAATACGTTGCGGTGATGAACCATCCGCATTCATGACATAAAGTTGCTGGCTGCCGCTCCTGTCACTTTCAAAAACGATACGCCGACCATCCGGTGACATACTGGGTGAAGTGTCAATATCCCGCGTATCGGTCAGTTGTGACACTTGCCCGTTACGGATGTTTAAGTGATAAATATTGGTCGCACCGTTGCGAGACAGTGACATCAGCACATGATTCCCGTCAGGCGTGAAGCGCGGCGAGAATGTCATGTTCGGAAAATCACCCAGCACGCGCTGCGACCCTGTATCGATATTATAGAGGTAAACACGTGGCTTATTATTCGCATATGACATATACACAATCTCATTACGTGTTGGTGAAAAACGCGGTGTAAGTACAAGGAAACTGCCATCCGTTAAAAAGCGGTGATTCGCGCCATCTTGATCCATAATCGCCAGCCGCTTCACACGGTTTTTCATGCCACCACTCTCGGCAATATAAACAATCCGTGTATCAAAATAGCCTTTCTCCCCTGTCAAACGCTCGAAGATTGCATCGGATATAATATGCGAAATACGCCGCCAGTTATCGGCCTGCGTTGTATAGGCCATGCCATCAATTTGAGTGCTTGTTGTCACATCAAACAGGCGATATTCGACGCGATATTGACCATCTGCCTGCATCTGAACCGAGCCGGACACAAGAGCCTGAACCCCGAGCGGTTGCCACTCTGCAAATCTTGGCCCTTGCATCGCAATGGATTGCGGGGATTGAATGAAAGCATTCGGTAAAGTCGGCCTGAATAGACCAGATGATTGCAGATTATTGCGAATAACCGTTGCCATCTGAACACCTGTATTATCGCTCGCGTTAAAGTCAGTGACGGCAATCGGCATGGGCTCAACACGGCCTTGCGTGATATTCACTTGCAACTGCGCTTGCGCAGTCAGCGGCATGAGGAAGGCGAGCATCAGAAAAACTATAAATATCCCCGATTTAATCGGGGATCCAGTGCTACTAAGCGCAAATTTCATTATATAAATCCTTCCACTGAGGGTTATTCTTTTCAATTAATTCCAGCTTACGCGTTCTATTCCATCGTTTGAAACGTCTTTCGCGGTGTCTAGCCTCGGTTAAATCATTATAGCTTTCAAAATAAACAAGATTTTTAACATTATGCTTTTTTGTAAAGCCATCCGCCAGCTCATTCTTATGTTCATAAACTCTTTTCGGCAAATTTATCGTCATTCCAGTATAAAATGTTCCGTTTCTTTGGCTTGCAAGTAAATAAACATAGTAAGTCATTTTGCTGCTCTGGTTCCCCGAGCACGTCGGGGAAGTTATGGTTAAAACATACGTTGTGGGTCAAAGTTCAGTGTGATGGCATTCCAACTATCATATTTATTTGGCGGCAGGTCAAGCGGCGTACAATCAGGATGCCTAATCGCGCGAATGGCATTATCCGCCGCGGCGCGGAAAGTCGGATCACTATTATAACGCGCTAAATCGCTAATTTCTACGTTATTCACAGTGCGGTCACGATTAACCGTAATTGTAAGATTAACAGCAATCGATTCGGCCTGGGCAACACCCGGAAGCACGCGCCAACATTGCGATAGCTGCCGCTGAAACGCGCTGAGCTCTCCCGTTGTCACGCGATCCACAACAGGCGACTCGGTCAATTGAGGCCCTTCACGTGTTGTATCAACAGGTTGCGTATCCGCCAGGTTTTTAAGGACGGAGGTAAAAGCTTCCTTTGTATCTTCCTCGGCAATTTCTTCTTCATTATCGTTAGTTTTTTCCTTAAGTGGTTCAGCTTCCGGCTTGGGTTCTTCCGCTTTTTTTTCGGGCGGTTCAGGTTTTTCGGCAGGTTTTGAAGGCGTCGGCGGCGGTGGTGGCACTTTCTTAGGCTCTTCTGCGATTGGTTTTGGCTCAGGATCAGGCAATGCCAAGGCTTTTGGTGCCGGTTGAGGCTTATCCTCGGCAGGCGGTTGCGGCGGTGGCATGTCCTCAACAGGTTTCGGTTTATCTATAGATGGCGCGTCATCTTCTGAAATAAAGGCAATCTCAATCGGCGTTTCCTCCATCTCAGGCGGTTTACCCTTGAAAATGAACCCAATCGATACGATTAAAATCACGAAAGCATGAAATAAAAGTGATTTAAAGAGGGCAGATTGAGTCTTCATGAAAATTTAAATTAATGACCCTTTATGGTTTTTTATTGGCAATATTCACGAATTTATTGAGATTAGCGCAACCTTTTGAAACCCGCCCGCATTCATTGCGCCAAGCACGCGCATCACATCACCGTAATTAAGCCCCTTATCGGCACGTAAGAAAATACGACGGTCTTGCTTATCCGCGGTCATTGCGGTCAAAAGCGGGATGAGATTGACCTCCTCAACCGCCGACTCACCTATAAACAGACCTTCATCCGTCAATGTGACCTCGACAGGTGCATTATCATCTTCATTCAAGGATTGCGCCTGACTTTGCGGTAAATCAACGGGCACACCTGCCGTCAATAGCGGTGCAGTGACCATAAATACAATCAGTAGGATGAGCATAACATCTACAAAAGGCGTTACATTAATTTCGGCAATCGCGCTGTGTCGTCGCCTTCCTTTACCGCCAGTATTTAATTTCGCACCCATGATAGTAATCTATGTCGCTTTCACGATTTTGGCAACACGGTCATAGGCCGCATTGGCAATATCATGACGATGAACGAAATCACTCGTTGTAAGCGGCTCAAGCAAATAAACCTCAACATTCGTTCGCTTAATATGCGCCAAAGCCCAAAGATGTGGCACAAGATCCATATCCGCATACCATGCATAAAAATCACGCAAATCTTGCCTCTCTTTTGTAACAATCATGCCGTTTGTATGGGTATGTTTAATCGCCACAGGCTGAATGACGGCTTTCGGTAAGCCCTCTTCTTGCGCGGCTTCTTCATTAAAAAAAATGTTAAGCAAACCTGATTTGAATTGCAAAACGTCCCACCCATCCGTTGATGTGCCTTCGGGAAAGAGGATAATATTATAGCCTTCTGCAACCGCTTGACCGATGGCCTCTCGCGACTTTGTCAGGGAGGCCTTTTCCCGTACGATAAATATTGTTTTTTGCAATTTTGCAAGGAAACCAAATCCGGGCCAACCTGCCACCTCGCTTTTCGCCACAAAGCAGCCATCCAAGAAAGACCCTAAAACCACAACATCCAGATAGGATAGATGATTGCAAAGGTAGATAACGGGCAATTTCTGCTGTTCTGCATCCTGCCCTATCACCTTGACTTTAATGTTAAAGATGAAACAGCAATATTTATGGAACCATAGTGTGATATCCAATCGCCGTGTCAAAATGAACCAGACAACATGGATGAGAACGATTAAAATCGTGCCCACAATAAAGGCGAATAATTTTAAAATTGCTAAAATTTTGAGAAATATTTTACTCACGGTCAAATTCTACCCCTGTTTTGCGTTCATAATGTTTGAGATAGCTTTCGGTCACGAGCGCAGTTTTCACCACAACACATACGTCCACCGTATCAAAATCATGGTCGATATAAATGCCCTCACCGATGAACCCGCCAAGCCTGATATAGCCTTTTATAAGCGGGGGCAGATTTTTCAAAACCTGTTTCGGGTCTATCTGCTCCAACGGTAAGTAATCTGATTCTTCAATAACTTTATCATGCGCTATCGGCCTGAATTTTTCAGGTGCAAGATGGTTATGATGAAGGTAACTCAACTCATTGATGAAATCATTGGGGTTTGTCCCGTGAAAACTCGCGCATCCAAACAGGAATTTAACGTGATAATGGCTGGCATATTCCGCAATCCCCTGCCAGAGAAGCTGTAATACGGCTTTGGTGCGATACTCTTTCAAAACACAAGACCGCCCCATTTCAAGTAAACCGGAATAATTATCAGTCAGCCCGGAAATATCAAATTCATGCGACGTATAAAAACGCCCGGCCCTTGAGGCGGCCTCATTACGCATCATACGATACGTGCCGACAATGGCCTTATCCCTATCCGCAACTGCGGTATCAATGACAATCAGGTGATCGGCAAAATCATCAAACTCATCAAAATCGCGTTTTTCGCGCGCCACTTGCGCAGATGCCTTTGCATGAAATTCTTCATAGAAAATATGATAGCGAAGTTTCTGCGCTTGCTCAATCTCATGAGAGGTTTGCGCCAGCCTGACAAGAATACTTCCAAGCTTAAACCCTTCATTCTCCAGAATAAAATCGCTCATCCGCTTTGATCCTTTTCTTTTAAAGACCTAGCGGATGTAAAGATGAACCTCGTTAAATTGCAAGTCGTCTTGGGTCAGATTGGCAAGCTTAACGCGATTTGTATCGACCCCCATCTGCACCATGTTGCGCAGAACTTTTTCGGCATTGCGACGGGCGCGTGTTGATTCGATAGCCAGTTTCGCAGGATTCCCCATACCGGGGGAAACGGCCACCAACTCAAATTGGGTTTGCGGATATTTCTGCATTGCCTCATTAATCGACATATAAAGAGCCTGACCAAATTCGACATCCGGACGGTCAAAGCGAATTTTCACCAAAGGGCGGGGCTGTACAGGCCGGTCGCTGACCCGAATATCAGCCATCGGCGCGAGCGCCATCGAAGAATTATTGCGAACCTCATTCAAGATATCGGTCGAACCGGCAATTGAAAACGGGCGGTTAGACAGGCTTTTCCCATAAAGGTCGCCATTGGCAATCGCAAGACCGAGTGTGCGTAAATTCGCCTGTTCCGATGCCATATAGGCCGCGGCACGCGTGATGTTATCATTCACATTATTCAATAATCTTTGAATGGCAACAGCCGTATTTGCAAGGGAATCTTCCAATTGAGCCAGTTGAATATGATCTTCTTCAACAGAGCCTGACAGCCCGTAGGCCGCGCGGGCCTCCTGCTGCAACACATTTACATTTGATGCAAGGCCTGCAACCTGAACCGCCATTTGGTTAAAATCGGACACATTCCCTGAAAGAATATCAAGCGCATCTTCGGCCAACGCCAACCGTGCCTTCAATCGCGGATTACCGGGGGTAGTCCCGCTTTGCAGTTGCGTATTGATAGTTGCGACAGCGGCATAGTAATTGGCGGCCAAATCCTGCCCCAACGTCTCAAGCGTTTGAAGCTGAAGCGCCGATTCGGTGATTTCCTCACGCAATGCCATCATTTGAACCTGAATATCACTGATGCGTGTTGCGGTTAAAGTATCAATCGGGTCAAAATAATCAGGGTTCAAAACCTTATCCGCCTCAATATTTTGTAGCTGAACAGGCTTAGTATAAATACGGCTGTCAATCTCATCAGGCATGCTGAGCAATGCAACAGGTGAAATAGGCGTATCCGGAATTTGAGGTTCAAGCTCGATATCAACGCTCGGCGCAGCGATAGATAATGGTTGATTGGTCACAACCAGTGTCGGCATAGTAACCTCGCCGGCATCCTGAGCTGTCGCTTTTAACCCATGCCCTGAAAGCCCTAGCCCTAACAAACACGTCAATAATAGCTTATATTTAAAATTCATTATGTAATTCCGATTTCGGTTTTATACTCTATTCTTCATAACACAGTATAATGTAAAGCGCGGACTGAACAAGTCATAATGATAAAGCATATGCAAGCTTTTTGATATTCGCGCTAGATAGTATCTTTATTATGCGATGACACTTTCGGCTTGGAAGGGAAAAGTGCCTGTTTTGCCGTATTTGCCGCCTTTGTCGCAAGTCCGCTGGAAATCGGGATAAAAACCTCTTTCTTCGCGCTGATGATATAAACGCCGGGCTGTATAAGACAATAAAGCCCTGCCTTTTCGATTATCACTTTCATGAACTGGTGAACGGGTAGTTGTGGATAATACGGCCTTGAAAATAATGCATGCTCAACATTATTAATTTTAAAATGGGCAGATGATAATAATTTCTCGATCTGCTCTAACGTATAGGGAAAACCAAGGCCAAACGGTGTATTGCCTTCCCGTGCCCATCGCCCCGCCCTATTGGGAAGCATGAGAATAAGCTGTCCTTCGCCTTTCAAAACACGCCAGGCCTCACGCAGATAAATTTCAGGGTCTTGTGCAAACTCGACATCATGCATCAACATTACGAGATCTGTTTCCTCTGCCCTGCTTGGCCAGTGGGTGCGTTTGGTTATCACGTAATATTCTTTGCCCTGTTCAGGCCATGATGGATGCTCATCATAAGCCTGAAGTGACAGGGTTTTGATATGCTTAATTTCACTTAAATAGGGAAAGGATGCGGCGGATGCGATGCAACTTTGAGGGGTGAAGCCATCCTTTAGGATCATTCTCTTAATAATAGGCGTTACATAATGTTGTACATACTCACCCAAAGGTGAGTTATAGAAAGCCTCAATCTTTGCCAAATCCACACGCATGAAATGAGTATAGGTATTTTTGGCGAAAATGGAATATTAAGTGTTAATGCCCCCTTCTCCCTTGAGAGAAGGTGCTGACCCCATACTTTGCGGATGAGGGGTATTGAAGGTTAGTAAACATCCCCTCACCCTAACCCTCTCCCCAGGGAGAGGGGAAATGTTCATCTGTGGTTATATTTTCAAAACTATAAGAACTGATGAATAAGCGGGATAAGTGGGATATCAGCGGCAGGCATAGGGTAATTTTTCAGTTCATGTTTATGAACCCACGCAAGATTTTGCCCTTCTTGCCCTTTGACATGCCCTTTCCATGTTCGGCAGACATAAAGCGGCATGAGAAGGTGGAAATCCTCATAAGAATAGGAGGCAAATGTGATTGGCTGAAGACAATCCGTGCCTGTCATGATGTCCAGCTCTTCCTTTAATTCACGAATGAGCGCATATTCGGGCGTTTCCATGTGCTCAACTTTACCACCCGGAAATTCCCAAAGCCCTGCCATGCTTTTGCTTTCAGGGCGTTGAGCCAATAATATGCGCCCATCCGAATCAATCAGTAAGACAGCGGCGACCAGAATAGTTTTCAGATAAGGCAAAGGCGGGAGATCATCGCCAATCTCACCGCCTGAACATGATTTAACTTGGGCAAAATCCGTCATAGCTACTGCGCAGGCGCAGGTTGACTTTCTTCATTTGTTTGTGGTTCAGCTTGAGCCTCTGTTTCCATCTCGGCTTCATCCGTTAAAGTTTCACTGCCTTCTTCCGCGGAGGGTTCTTCAACCACAATAGGCTCGCCGTTATAGTCAAAGACTGTCACATCGGTTTGCTCTCGAAGTTCCTGTACTTTCTCTCTGATAACCGCTTGATTCAAATTCTCTTCAATTTGACCACGCACCTCTTCAAAACTTGGCTTTTCACGCTCACGCTCATCTTCAACCTTAATCACGTGAAAACCGAATTGCGTTTGCACCGGTTCGGTTGTATATTGCCCAACTTCGGTTGAGAATGCAGCTTCTGAAAATGCCGGAACCATGGCTTCAGCCGTAAAATAGCCTAAATCACCACCATTCGGACCTGTTGGACCCGTTGAGTTTTCAGTCGCCAGTTCTGCAAAATCTGCGCCATCATTCAACTGTTCAATCAAGGCTTGCGCATCTTCTTGTGTTTCAACCAGAATATGACGCGCACGGCGTTCAATCACGGGCTCGGCATTACCGACAATATCCTCATAAGCCTGACGAATATCATTGTCCGTTACCGCCTCATCAGTTAAGCGATTGACATAGACCGCACGGATGGCTTGCTCGCGTGCCTCTTCAATTCTTTCGGCAACTTCGGGATCGGTGCCATCTATACCTGAATTATGGGCGGCGTTATTCATGAGGTAAGTCACCAAATATTGCTCTTGCAACAATGGAAATATCTGCTCCATATCCATGCCTTCAGGCAAGCCTTGGGACGCTTGCGCAAAATCATTCATAATTTCCATGCGTGTGATTTCACGACCATTCACCACCATCACAATTGGGTTATTTTCCCCCTCGGCGAAAGCTTCACCATTATTTGTTTCCGCCTCTTCGCTTTCGGCGATAGTTGCGTTATCCATATCAACTACATTATTGCGCGCGCTCATGTGAACTGTCAGTGCGTATAGAATGGCTGCAAGAGCCACGATAATTGCAACAGCCGTCACAATATTTTGATTTGAATTTTTCTCCGCCACTTTTTCACCTCATCATTTAATATATTTGTACTATTAAAATGTGAGTATAGTGCGCAAATCGCGTTGTTCAAGCGGAGTTTTGATTGACGTGTCCGAAAGCGGCATTTATACACAAAAGAATAGAGAAAAGAGATAAGAAACGCCTATGGTTTTAAAATACGTAACAAAAGTTTTCGGCTCATCCAATGAGCGTGCCTTAAAGAAATTCACGAAAAGTTTGGAATCCATTAATACAGAAGAGGCCGCTATCAAGGCTCTCGATGATAATGCATTAAAAGCTAAAACAGGCGAATTTCGTGATCGATTAAAAGCGGGTGAAACACTTGACGATATCCTGCCTGAAGCTTTTGCCGTTGTAAGGGAAGCGGCCAGCCGCACACTGGGACAGCGTCATTATGATGTTCAGATGATTGGCGGGCTGACACTCCATAACGGTATGATTGCGGAGATGCGCACGGGCGAAGGGAAAACCCTTGTTGCCACGCTCGCTGTCTACCTCAATGCACTTGAAGGTAAAGGTGTTCATGTTGTCACCGTCAATGACTATCTGGCAGAGCGTGATTCGGCATGGATGGGGCAGGTCTACCGCTTTTTGGGTTTAAGTGTCGGCTGTATCAAAGGCGGCATGAATGATGCGGAGCGCCGCCTTGCCTATGACTCCGATGTCACGTACGGCACAAATAACGAATTCGGCTTTGACTATCTCCGCGATAATATGAAATTCCGCCTAGAAGAAATGGTTCAGCGTGAGTTTAACTATGCCATAATCGATGAAGTCGACTCGATTTTAATTGATGAGGCGCGGACACCGCTGATTATTTCTGGTCCTGCCGAGACGTCTTCCGATCTTTATATTGAAATTAATAAGGTCATCCCCGAGCTGACCGATGAGGATTTCGAACTGGATGAAAAGACAAAAACCGTCACATTATCCGACGCAGGGGTTGAACATGCCGAAACCCTTCTAAAAGATACAGGGCTTATCAAGGATGGAAGCCTGTTTGACGCTCAAAATATCACGATTGTCCATCATATTAATCAGGCCCTCCGTGCGCATAAACTTTTCAAGCGCGATAAAGACTATATCGTTAAAGACGGTAAGATTGTCATTATTGACGAGTTCACAGGGCGTATGATGGAAGGCCGCCGTTATTCTGAAGGCTTGCATCAGGCCTTGGAAGCAAGGGAAAATGTTGAGATTCAAAACGAGAATCAAACACTCGCCTCAATAACATTTCAAAATTACTTCCGCCTTTACCCGAAATTGTCAGGCATGACGGGAACGGCCATGACAGAGGCGACAGAGTTTGAGGATATTTACAACCTCCGCGTGATTGATATCCCGACCAATTTGCCGATTGCACGGATTGATCACGAGGATCAGATTTACAAGAATTTTAATGATAAATTCAACGCGATTTTAAACACAATTCAAAAGGCGGTTGCGAAGAAACAACCTGTTCTTGTCGGCACAACCTCGATTGAAAAATCGGAACTTCTCTCCGCCGCTCTGAAGAAAAACAAGATTAAACATACTGTTTTGAACGCACGTCATCATGAGCAGGAAGCCTCCATCATCGCCAATGCAGGGATACCGGGCGCGGTCACAATTGCGACCAATATGGCTGGGCGCGGAACGGATATTCAACTCGGTGGAAATCTGGATATGCGTATTGAAAACGAGATTAAACCGACCTTAAGTGAAGACGAAAAAGCCAAGAAAATCATTGCGATAAAAGATGATATTGCAAAACAACGTGAAGAAGTGAAGGCCGCAGGTGGCCTGTGTGTTATCGGGACGGAACGCCACGAATCGCGCCGTATTGATAATCAGTTGCGTGGTCGTTCAGGCCGTCAGGGTGATCCGGGGGAAACAATTTTCTTCCTCTCATTGGATGATGATTTGATGCGGATTTTCGGTGCAGAGAAGCTCGCCCCTCTTCTCGCTCATCGTAAAATTGGTCTCAAAGAAGGCGAGTCACTCACTCATCCTTTGATTTCTAAAACGCTTGAACGTGCTCAGGTCAAGGTCGAGCAGCAAAATTATGAAATTCGTAAAAACCTCCTGAAATTCGACAATGTCATGAACGATCAACGCAAAGTTATTTATGAGCAACGCCGCGATATTATGGAGGCAGACGATCTTTCGGACATCATCGCCGAAATGCGTAGTGATACAATCGCCGATTTGGTTGAGCGCAACATGCCGCCCGGCTCACTTCCTGATCAGTGGGACACAAAAGTGATGGAGACTGAGGCCCTACGTTTGCTTAATATAAAAGCACCTGTCACGGTCTGGGCGGATGAGGAAGGTATCGGCGAGGAAGATATTGAGCAACGCCTGCGCGACATGGCTGATAAACATATGGCAATCAAGAATAATCACGTCCCTCAAGATGTGATGCGCCGGGTTGAAAAGGCGGTCATCCTTCAACATCTTGATACACAATGGAAAGAGCATTTGCTGAGCCTCGACCATTTACGCCAGGGGATTAACCTCCGCGCCTTTGCCCAGCGTGACCCGCTCAACGAATATAAGGCGGAGGCTTTTGCTTATTTTCAAACCATGCTTGACCGTCTGCGTGAGAATGTCACATTAACGCTTTCTTATATTGATATTGACCCTGAACGCTCTGCGCTTAACATTATGCCGCGCGTCAATCTGGATAAGGTCGAGGAAAGCCGCGATATGTTTAAGGCGCCATCCCACGAAAAGGCGGAGCCTGTAAAGCTCACCCCTGTTCGTAATGAATTTGATGAGAGTGACCATGCAACTTGGGTCAATACACCGCGCAATGCCCCCTGCCCTTGCGGATCCGGTAAAAAATACAAACATTGCCATGGTGCAGTTGCTGCAAATGGGTCGTGAAGTGTTGATTAGATGGAAGGATTATAGGATTTTAAAAACAAATAGTTTCGTATAAACTTATATCCATGACTACAAAAATTCTTTCATCATCTCATCCCTTTATTCCTTCATCTTGCCACAAAGGCAATGTTCTGTTTATTATTCTTATTGCTGTTGGATTATTCGCTGCCCTCACCTACGCTGTGTCAAGCAGCTTTCGCGGTGGCTCGAACACTATCTCGGAAGAGCAAGCCCGCATAAGCGCAGGCGAAATTCTACGCAACATGCAATCTATGAAGCAAGGTTACGATTACCTTTGGAATCAGCAAGGATGCTCCATGGATGATATCAGCTTCCAATCCGCAAATGGCGATATCGGCTCAGTCACATTTACCGATTCAGGGGATGATGGCGATACTGAATGTGAGATATTCTCGCCACTTGGTGCAGGCATCGGCTATCCCCCTAATCTTGACCAATATCAGGTTTCGGCAAGCGCAGGGACGGCTCTTGGAAAATTCCTCTTTTGGTTTGCAGGTAATGAGCCTACCGGCACCTATGGTATAGACAGCCTCGGCACAGCCTCTGACGACCATATGGTTTTCCTCCAGGCCGTAAACCCATCTATCTGCCAAGCGGTTAACAAGATTCTTAATTATGACAATCATACCACTGATTTAGTTGATGCAGGCGATGTTATCGGTGATGCCGCCGGAAATGTATTTCAAGGTCGCACCGCAGGTTGCCGCGCGAGAGCTGCAGGCGGTCCTTATGATATTTTTTATGTTATGCAGGAATTGTAAAATACCCGTCACTAAAGGGATTGTTTCTACATTCCAATCGTTCCCTAACCGCGGAGTTTAAGAGTAAAAAAAGTTCTTTTTTAATAAAATCTTTGTGATCTCTGTGACCTCTGCGGTGAAAAATATGACCCCGCATTAAATGCGGGGTTGCGTTATTGGAAAATCTTCATGCCCAAGTCTTCAGCCTAATACCGCACCAAAGCCGAGCCCCATGTAAAGCCACCGCCCATGGCCTCCATGAGGAGTAAATCATCCCGTTTAATCTTCCCCTCACGAATGGCACAATCGAGCGCGAGCGGAATAGAGGCAGCGGATGTATTCCCATGATTTTCAAGGGTTGTAATGACCTTTTCCATCGGCATATTCAGCCTCTTCGCCGTTGCCTCAATAATGCGGATATTCGCCTGATGCGGTACCATCCAGTCAATATCAGACGCACTTAAATTATTCTCGCGCAAGGCTTCATCAACGGCCGCCGCCATCGCCTCAACCGCAAATTTAAACACCTCGCGACCTAGCATGGTAAGGTGCCCTGTCTCACCGGTCGTGCTTACACCGCCGCTTGTTTTCAACATCTCACTATAATGTCCGTTGCTGTGGAGATGGGTAGACAACAAACCTTTTTCGGCATCATTCGTTGCGCCAAGGATAACCGCGCCAGCCCCATCGCCGAATAAAACGCAAGTCGTGCGATCCTGCCAGTTGAGAATAGCGGACATTTTCTCCGCCCCAATTACAAGAATGGGTTTGTCGTTTCCGTTTTTGAAAAAGCCGTTAGCAACGCTTAACGCATAAACAAAACCGCTACATACCGCCTGAACATCAAAGGCCATACAGCCGTTATCAATGCCTAGCTTTGCCTGAACCAAGGCCGCCGTGGAAGGAAATGTCAAATCAGGAGTCGTTGTCGCAACAATTATTCCGCCGATGTCATTCGGATTTAATGAAGCGGCCTCTAAAGCCTTTTTTGCGGCCTCAACCGCCATATCGGATGTGGTTTCACTATCCGCCGCGAAATGGCGGTTTTTTATTCCACTACGGCTAAAAATCCATTCATCCGATGTATCAACAGTTTTCGATAAATCGTTGTTGGACATTCTTTTTTTTGGCAAATACGACCCCGTACCGAGTATATGTGCGTTGAAGACCATAACTACACAACCCCTTCGGCAGTGTCGGCCGTAATACCCATTGCGGCTTCGGCCTCGTCAAAGCCTTCAATTTCGCGGACAACATCATCATTGAAGCCTTGCGCCGCCATGTTTGCCGCGACAAGAATGGCGCGTGAAAATGCATAAGCATCCGCGCCACCATGACTTTTAACGCAAATTCCTTTCAACCCTAAAAACAATCCGCCATTATATTGACGCGGGTCCATACGGTTTTTGATACGGTTAAAGACAGGTTTGTTGAGCAGATAGCCAAGTTTTGTGAAAGGTGAACGCCGAAACTCTTCCGTCATGACATTCTTATAAAAATGCCCGACCCCTTCCGCGGTTTTGAGCGCGATATTGCCTGTAAAACCGTCCGTCACAATCACATCTACCGTGCCTTTTGTGATATCATCCCCCTCGATAAACCCTTGATAATCCCCAGGAATAGACACGGAGCGCAGCAAGCCATCCGTTGCGCGAAGCACATCATTGCCCTTAATCTGCTCCGACCCGACATTGAGCAAGCCGACAGTCGGGCATGGCAGATTCATAACAGCCTTGGCAAAGACTGACCCCAAAATCGCAAATTGTGCCAGATTTTCAGAGTCGCACGAGATATTGGCCCCAAGGTCGAGCATAACGCTCCGCCCCCTTATAGTCGGTATCATGCTTGCAATCGCCGGGCGTTGAATACCGGGGAGCGTTTTCAGCATAAGTTTTGCCATTGCCATGAGTGCGCCTGTATTACCGCCCGATACGATAGAGCTGGCGCGCCCTTCTGCAACCGCATTGATTGCAAGGCGCATAGATGATTCTTTACCTTTACGAAGTGCATCGGATGGCAGGGCGGAGCTGGAAATTGTATGCGGCGTATGGTGAATTGTCACGGTTTTGGCAAGTTCAGGATAACTTTCGAGCTGTCGCTTGATGGCTGTCTCGCTCCCGAATGCAAGGAATTTAAGATGAGGCTTTTCCTCCAAAGCAATCGCCGCACCCGGGATAACGGCCTCAACACCGGAATCGCCACCCATCGCGTCAAGGGCGATAATGATTTCTTTATGTGATGAAGGAATAATGTCTTTTGACACGTGAAAACGCCTTATTAAACGAGGTAAAAATAAGGCGTTAGAATAACAGCTTAATCTTGCGCGTCAATAATTTGCTTGCCACGATACATACCTGATTTCAGGTCAATATGATGGCGGCGTTTGATTTCGCCGGTCGTACTGTCCTCAACGACATTTGTTGCGGTAAGTGCATGGTGGCTGCGGCGCATACCGCGTTTTGACTGTGTTGTTTTTCTCTTTGGAACTGCCATTGCTCGTCTCTCTTTTAATAATTATTTGCTGAGTATTAATGTTTTAAGGCCAGAATTGCAAGGGGTTTTTATTCACTCGTTCTTTTCACACCCAGCCAAAGCAATTTCGGTACGGCAATAAAGATTGTTGAATATGTCCCGATAATAATCCCGATAATCAGCGCATCGACAAAGCCGCGAATAACCTCACCACCGAATAACCATAAGGCCGCGAGTGCCAGCAATGTCGTGACAGATGTCAAAATCGTCCGCGGGAGAGTCTCGTTTAAGGATTTATTCGCCAAATCGGCAATCGGCATTTTCTTATATTTGCGCAAATTCTCCCGAATACGGTCAAAGATTACAACCGTATCATTGATGGAGTAGCCCGCTATCGTCAAAATGGCAGCCACAGTTGCCAAATCAAATTGCTTTTGCGTAATGGCAAAAAAGCCGATAATCGCCACAACATCATGGAGGAGTGCGATAATCGCCGCCGCGCCGAATTGCCACTCAAACCGCATGGACACATAGGCCATGATACCGAGTATCGAGAATATTACGGCATAAAGCCCGGCGCTAACCAGCTCATCCCCGACCTGAGGACCGACAAATTCAACACGTCGGTACTCAACATTTACATCCTCTATTGAATCGAGCACATAACGAACGGATTGTTCAGCCGCGTTTTGAGCATCCGCACCGCCTTCCTGCTGTGGCAACCTGATCAAAACATCATTGGGCGAGCCGAATTCTTGTATCGAGACTGTCCCTAGGCCAAGCGCATTCAGGTCACTTCTGAGGATGGAGAGGTCGGGCGCAGGCTCAACCTGAATTTCAATCATCATACCGCCTGTGAAATCTATTCCGAAATTAAGGCCTTTATTCAATAATAACATTGCCGTTCCGAAAATAATAATGGATGAAAAAATCAGACCGAGCATTCTGAATCTTAAAAAATTCAGGCTCATATTATCAGGGAAAAAACGAATTGCTTTCATGGTTTGTCCTATTTTTTTCGTTATTGCGAGGAACGCCTGTAACGCGGCAATCCATACAATTTTTATTTCAATCTTTTTTCACCGCCAAGACGCTAAGTCGCCAAGGTTGGCATTGGCACATAATTATCATTCAATAAGCATAAACTTAACAGCAATGGAAATTTCTTATAAGAATGTCCAAAACTATCTGAACTAAAATGCCCTTCATCCGATCTTATGATTGTCATACCACCAAAACGATTTCTCATTGATTCTGCCTGAGTAACATCACAGCCCCATGGGTCGTTGTCTGAGGTTATATATACAAATTCTTTAGAATTATTTTTGACAATTTCATCATCTAAGTTTTTAGGAAATGTAGGATGACTATTATTAACAGATGGCAATTCATTTATAAAGCCACCTACAATTATTGTCTTATCAGATGTAATGATACTTTTTGATAACATGTGAAAGAAAAACGGGCTTGCGGCAGAATGACCAACCATAATATCAAATTGCCTAATGTCTGTAGCAACTAAAAATTCATCTTCCCACTCTGTTAAGACCGCATCAGGTGAGAAGGTAGGTGCAAAAACATTATATCCATGATTTTGTAAATTATGTTTTAACCATGGCGTCCAATGTACATCAGCCGTCCCACCCGTTCCATGCATTATAAAAACTTTTTCCATCTCTGTATCTCTGTGCCTCTGCGGTTATAATATTTTTTGCGCTTAAACAGCTTTTTGAGAAGCCAACGGCAATGACTTCGCACCTGTCTTACGCGACCAAAGGTATATCAGGAAGCGCGTCACCATAATCGCGGTGAAAAGCGTTGTTAAAATCCCGATTGATAATGTCACCGCAAACCCCTTAATCGGCCCCGTACCAAAGGAATAAAGCAAGACAGCGGCAATAAGCCCCGTTAAATTCGCATCGATAATTGTTGAAAAGGCATTGTCGAATCCTGATTGAATCGCGCCAAGCACGCTTCGTCCTTGTAAATAATCCTCACGGATACGCTCAAAAATCAGGATATTTGCATCCACTGCCATGCCGATAGTCAGAACAATTCCTGCAATTCCTGGCAATGTCAATGTCGCCTGCAAGGCCGATAAAATCCCGAAAACAAGCGTTACATTAACAAACAACGATATCACGCTGATAAACCCGAATGTACCGTAAGAAATCACCATAAATATAATAACAAACGCGAACCCGACCATTGCCGCTTTCTTGCCTGCCTCAACAGAGTCTGCGCCAAGGCTTGGTCCGATTGAGCGTTCCTCGGCGATAGTGAGTGGTGCGGGAAGCGCCCCTGCCCTGAGCAATAATGATAAATCATTGGCTTCCTGAACATTGAAACCGCCACTGATTTGCCCTTGCCCGCCGCAGATGGCTTCACGAATGACAGGGGCGGATATCACCTCATTATCCAGCACAATTGCGAAAGGCTTACCCACATTGTCACGGGAAACACGGCAAAATCTATCTGCACCGCGAGAGTCAAGCCTGAAACTCACAACAGGATTACCGAATTGGTCAAATGATGCGGAAGCATTGGTCAGCATCTCACCCGTGACCATTGCGCGGCGTTTCACGCCAATTTCTTGCGCAGGGTCTTCCAACATGGGGAGCACAAGCGCCCCTGCCCCGCCGCGGCCTGTCCGTGTTGCGCGCTCATCGACTAAATGAAAGCCGAGCTTTGCCGTTTTACCGAGCAAATCTTTAATCCGTTGAGGGTCATCAACCCCCGGAAGCTGTACCAATACGCGGCGGTCACCCTGACGCGTAATCACCGGTTCATTCGTGCCTGTCTCATCCACACGGCGGCGAACAATCTCAATCGTTTGTCCGATTGTATTGTTAATAATATCTGTTCTTAAAGTATCGGATAAGGTGAGCGTGACTATATTGCCAGCAGTTTCAATCTCAAGCCCGCTGTCAAATTGCCGTACAGCGGAGCGGACGTTTGCGCCATCCGCCTCATCCTGTAAATTGATCGTTACGCTATTGAGCGTGTTCGTAATAGATGAGAATCTTACGCCTTCCTCGCGTAGCAGACGACGGACGCTGTCCCCCACCCCTGCCATATGCTCGGCAAACACCGTATCAAATCCGATATCCAGCAGAATATGCGCCCCACCTTGAAGGTCGAGGCCGAGACTGACTGTCTCACTCGGAAACGGCACAGGCAAATTGCTTAAAAACCAGCGTGTTTCCTTACTCACCAAATTCGGAAGCGTAAACAGCAAACCGCCGATAATGACGGCCGTAATGAGAATAATTTTCCAACGCGGATAATACATTATTTTTTAGTTGTCGTTGTTTTCTTGGCTTTGGTTGTTTTTGTCGCCGTTTTCTTTGCAGGGGCTTTTTCTACTTCAGCCTTTGGAAGCTCAACCGCAACATCATCACCAAGACGCGTTTGAAGACTGTAGCGCATGGACACAACCTTTGTCGCGCCCAAATCAACCTCAATCTGATCGTCGGAAATCACCTTTGAAACCTTGCCGACCAAACCGCCGCCAGTCACAACCGAATCACCCTTTTTAAGCTCGGAGAGCATCGTGCGTTGTTCCTTCATCCGCTTTTGTTGCGGGCGAATAAGGATAACATAAAACAGGACAAACATAACGGCGATGAGCCCCATATTTGTCCAGAATGCGTCCGCTACATCAGGCGCGGCGGCAGGAACAGCATCGGAAACGGTGGCATAAGCTTTTTCAATAAACATGATTTATATCCTTCATTTAATAATAATGATGGCACAGTATGCGCCTGTATAAAAAATGGCAAGCCCTTTCAGGCTCGCCATCCACATGAGAAATTACAAATCTTATATCAATTTAAGCCGCGATTTTAAGTGGGCCTTGCTCATAAAGCTCTGCCACATAATCCCAATTTATGAGGCTATCAATAAAGGCCTCAAGATATTTCGGGCGGGCATTGCGATAATCAATATAATAGGCATGCTCCCATACATCACAACCGAGTAACGGCGTTTTACCGTAAACGACAGGGTTTTCGCCATTCGGCGTGTTCAGCACTTCCATTTTACCCGATGCATTATCAAGCGCGAGCCAGACCCAACCGGAACCAAACTGCCCCGCACCTTTTGTCAAAAATTCATTTTTAAAGGCATCATAGCCGCAAAGGTCATCATTCATCTGTTTTTCAAGCGCACCCGGAAGCTTTGTTCCGCCACCATTGGGTGTCATCCAATTCCAGAAATGAATGTGGTTATAAAACTGCCCGACCTGATTAAATAGCCCATGATGGTTGGCATCGGCAAAGCTGGACACCATGATATTTTCAATTGTTGCGTCCTCCATGCCTGTACCGGCAATCATTTCATTGGCTTTTGTGGCATAGGCCTGATGATGCTTATCATGATGATATTCAAGCGTTTCCGCGCTCATATAAGGGTCGAGAGCGTCATAGGCATAGGGCAAATCGTTAATTTCGAATTTTGACATGGGGGTTTCTCCTTTTCATTTTGATGATAAAGATTAATCTATGATATATGAACAAAATCTCAAGTGCGGATTATTGCAAAAATTTTGTACGGGAGGCACGCTATGACCTTTATCTTCTGCATTTTTTTATTGAGCGTAGGATAAGGCGGCGGGCTTTAAGCCTGATGGCGCTTCATTGTGAGTTATTATCTATTCCTCGTAAAGCCATTGACCCGCATATGATAAGCCTGCGCTTAAGCTGGTGGTACGACCAGATTATCGGGATTATAAATGGTGAGAAAAAGCCGAATGGCCCGATTTTGGAGGAGCTTCACTTAAGTTTGCAAATTACGCCGATTAAAAAAGATGATTTTGAAGCCTATTTCGATGTCATCGCGGCGAATATCCTGATGGATGAAAGTGAAGTGAAAGATAGAGCCTTTGAAAAAAACTTGATTCTCACACTTGTTGATCATAAAGATAAAAAAAGAATTGGGTTTTTAATGGACGCCTTGCGGAAGATGGAACACCCCTCCGCATTCAAACTCTTCATAAAAGACTTGCATTTTAAATTAACATATTGTAGCAATAAAGAATGATTAAAATATTAACACGTCGCGGTTTTTTTAGATTGGCAGCAGGTGCACTTGCTAGCGCCGCCACTCCAGCAATTGCGCAAGGCCTATCAGAACAATAGGTTGTTAAAAAGCCCTTGGTTTAATCAATAGTTATAATAGAGAATTTACCTCAACCAAGAATTTTGTTAGTACACTTCGTAGAAGTGACCCTAGCAATAAGAGATATAGTAATTACTTCTTTATACTCAATTTCGCCAATAGCCCTCTATTTCAAAATCTTTCTTCTAGTGAGCAAATGAAGGTTGTTCAATGTGTTGTCCGCGACACGGCAATTATACTAACCGATCAAGTGCAAAATACTATTGGTTATGCTGATTTACTGCGTAGTAGTAAAGATTTTTCAAATGCTGATATAGTTATTGCTGCAGCTTATACATTAGGCGAAGTATCTCAAGCATTTGTAAGATTAAACGATAGGCTTGTAAGTACATATGGTGGGGACGGTTCAGACTGCACGGCTATTGTTAGTTTTGCTTTAAGACAAAGCGGCTCCCGTCAATTATTGCCTCGACCTTAACAGAACAACCTTGCCACATACCTTTAAACTTGCAAACATGTGGTCATGAAACAAGAGCACCCGTTTACGGTTTTTCTGGCGCAGGTTAATCCGACCGTTGGCGATATCGGGGACAATGCCGCCCTTATTCATAAAACTATTGTAGAGATCAAAGATAAAGCTGAACTGATTATTTTCCCGGAACTGGTGTTAAGTGGGTACCAGCCTGAAGACCTCATCTTGCATCCGCATTTTGTACAAAACTGTATGGACCACGCATGTGAGATTGCGCGAACTATACCCTTTGATAAGGCTATCATTATCGGTTCACCATGGCGGCAAGAAAACGGCGATATTATTAATGCTGCACTTTTCATCCATGAAAATGAGATTAAAGCTATTATCGGGAAGCAACATCTGCCTAATTACGGTGTTTTTGATGAGAAACGCGTCTTTGCCACCTGCCCCCCTTCCGCACCTGTGATGTTTAAAAATGTCAAACTCGGCATTGGAATTTGCGAGGATTTCTGGCTTCCCGGTGTGGCTCAAGACCTTGCCACCCAAGGCGCGGACATTCTAATTTCAATTAACGGTAGCCCTTTTGAGGTTGGCAAGCATGATATGCGCCTCACGCTTATGCGGTCACGCGCAACTGAAACCAAACTTCCCCTTATCTATGTAAACATTGTCGGCGGTCAGGATGAGCTTGTTTATGATGGTGGGTCATTCGCGCTTGATGCGACAGGTGAAATCACGACGCAGTTATCTTTTTTTGAGGAAGCTGTAGCGCAAGCCAATGATAAGATCCTAAAACAAGTTCAGGATGACGATAATGATTTAAGCCTTATCTATTCCGCACTCTGCCTCGGCCTGAAAGACTATGTCCACAAAAACGGTTTTAAAGGCGTTTTACTGGGCTTAAGTGGTGGTATCGATTCAGCTTTAAGTGCAGTGATTGCCGCCGATGCGCTCGGGGCGGAGAATGTGCATTGTGTCATGATGCCCTCCCCCTATACCACGCAAATCTCGCTGGATGATGCGGCAAAACTGGTAGAGAATCTCGGCTGTTCCTATGATATTATTCCGATTACGCCTGCAATGCAGGCTTATGATAGCATGCTTGATGATCCGACAGGCCTCACGGCGGAGAATATACAATCGCGCATTCGCGGCATGACGCTTATGGCGCTGTCCAATCAGCATGGCAGTATGCTCCTCTCAACAGGTAATAAAAGCGAGATGGCGGTCGGCTATGCCACACTTTACGGTGATATGTGTGGCGGCTTTAATGCCCTTAAAGATGTTTATAAAACGGATGTTTTTGCACTTGCGCGATGGCGGAATGCGCAAGACCATATCATCCCTGAGCGCATTATCACACGCCCGCCCTCAGCAGAGCTTGCGCCTAATCAAAAGGATGAGGACAGCCTGCCGGCTTATAATATTTTGGATAAAATTCTCCATGGTTTGATTGAGGAACGCTTACGCGTAAGCGAGATTACCGAACAAGGCTTTGACAAAGGAATTGTTGAAAAAGTACAAAAACTTCTTAAACGTGCCGAATATAAACGCAGGCAAGCCCCTCCGGGTGTGAAAATTACATCCCTTGCCTTTGGACGCGAAAGGCGCATGCCAATCACCAATCGCTTTTAAGGTGTCCCTTAGGGACACTCTCGTGAGGGTGTCCCCGTTGCTTTCATTAATAAAGCACCATTGATTTTTAGCTTATGAAGCTCTAAACATTATTTGAAGTTTTTTGTCATCCCGAGCGAAGTCGAGGGATCTGATTATTTGACTTTAGATCCCTCTGTTCGGGCTTTGCCCTCAATCGGGATGACAATGGATTATGATAGAAGGAAAAATGACAGATAAAATTAAATTCCGCTTTGCACCATCCCCCACTGGTAAAATCCATATCGGCAATGTTCGCACGGCCATTATTACCTATATCGCCGCGCGCGCGATGGGCGGTGAATTTATGCTGCGTATTGATGATACAGATACAGAGCGTTCGAAGGATGAATATACCGAAGCCCTCAAGCGCGATTTGCAATGGTTAGGGCTCAATTGGGATGATTACGCCCATCAGCGTGGCCGCATGGATCGCTATGACGATCTCATTCAAAAGCTGAAAGATGACGGACGACTTTATCCTTGTTATGAAACGCCTGAACAACTAGAGCTTAAACGTAAATCATTGCTAAATAGAGGGCTCCCGCCCATATATGATCGCTCCGCGCTTGACCTGACAGATGAGGACAAAGCAAAATTCGAAAGCGAAGGGCGAAGCCCTCACTGGCGATTCAAACTCAACCATGAGCCGATAGTCTGGGATGATTTAGTGCGAGGCGAAGTTCGCTTTCATGGCGGTGACATGTCCGACCCTGTCCTCATTCGCGAAAATGGGCAACCGCTCTATCATTTATGCAGTGTCATTGATGATATAGATTTTAATATCACCCATATCACGCGCGGTGAGGATCATGTGTCCAACACGGCAACCCATATCCAAATGTTTGAGGCCTTAGACGCGAAAGCCTCAATTATGGCGCATTTACCGCTGATATCGGATGCCGATGGCGGCAAACTCTCAAAACGGATTGGCTCGCTCTCGATTGAAGACCTTCGCGAAAATGACGGGATTGAGCCGATGGCGATTATCTCGCTTTTAGCGCGGCTCGGCACGTCCGACCCGATTGAAGCTTATCAGGATATGACGCCATTGATTGAGAATTTCAGTTTTTCAAAATTCGGGCGCGGCACGCCCAAAATGGATGTACGCGAAATTGAACGCTTGAACGCGCGCATTGTCCGCGATATGCCTTACGCATATGTGAAAGACAGGGAAGCTTTAGACGGGATTGATGAAAAATTCTGGAATAATGTTCGTGCTAATCTCTCCAAAGTCGATGATGTTCGTGATTGGCTTCATATTACGCAAGATAAAATTGATATCAGGATTGATGAGGATGATAAGGATTATATCAAACTCGCGCTTAATCTCTTGCCCGATGGCGAAATTGATGAAACCACATGGGTTGGCTGGACAGGCACATTGAAAGAACAATCTGGCCGTAAAGGGAAACAGCTATTTATGCCATTACGTCAAGCTCTGACAGGCATGAGCCACGGGCCTGAGATGGATAAAATGATTGCTCTTCTCGGTCGCGAGCGTATTGTCCGCCGCCTTGAACGTGCGTCAGGGTAGCCACAAACATCTTGTCATTCCGGCGAAAGCCGGAATCTTTTTTTCCAATAGATCCCGGCTTTCGCCGGGATGACGATTTGAGATAAAAATTATGAACAAAAAAACCATTATTCTAGCAGGTGCGGAAATTAATGATTATGAGTGGCTGTATGAGCAAACATCTCATGCTGAGACTATTATTTGCGCCGATAGCGGCCTGCATCATGCTCAAAAAATCGGCATAATACCACATAAAATTATCGGTGATTTTGATTCTGTCAATGCGGATTTATTAAAAGCCTTTGAAGGCAAGGCCGAGATTATTCTCAACCCTGACCAATATGCCACCGATTTAATGAAGGCTCTTGATATCGCGCCTGATAATGCAAGAATTGATATTTACGGCGCGGTCGGGCAACGCGCAGACCACGATTTTTCAAATATTCTGATTATGATGACCCATCCGCGCGGATGTGACAGCATCCTCCACACACAGCATGATTTACGATGCGTTATAAAGCGAGAAACGACATTTCCTTGCTCTATCGGTGATATGTTCGGCGTGTTTCCCCTCGAACCGACATCAGGATTACATTATCAAGGCCTTCAATGGCCTGACGATGGTTTAGATGAACCTCATGCATTCGGTTGGAATGGGTCTTGTAATCCTGCAATAGCGGATGAAGTGACTATTTCACTCAGCTCTGGCGCAGTTTTGGTAACACAGAGTTATTAATGATACCGTCATTACACTTTTTTGATAGAAAATACGTGTAATCCATACTGTATTTCTGGATTGCACGTATTGCGTTGCAAACGTGCAATGACGAATTTTTTTAAAGCTTAAGCCGCTTTTGAAATTTCTAAATCACTCAACCATGATTGCATATCCGTTAAGGCGCGCTTTGCCATCGCTTTTTTACGCTCCAAGCCCTTCACACTTTTACCGCGTTCGTTGCGAACTTCCATTGGAGGCATCAAACCGAAATTAATATTCATCGGCTGGAATGTTTCCGCATTGGCCTCACCCGTAATATGCGCCAGAAGTGAACCGACCGCACTTGTCCGCGGCGGGAGCTCTGGTAGCAACCCCAGACATTCATAAGCCGCAAACCGCCCGACCATCATCCCGACAGAGGCGGATTCAATATACCCCTCACACCCCGTGATTTGCCCCGCAAAGCGGATGGTTTGATGATTTTGACTCTCACCCTGTCTCACTTCGTTCGACTTTCCCTCTCCCTTAAGGGAGAGGGTGGCTGAGCCGACAGGCGAAGTCGGGTGAGGGCTCAACCGCAACGTCTCATCCAGCAATTTTGGTGAGTTAATAAACGTGTTCCTATGAATACCGCCGAGCCTTGCAAACTCGGCATTTTCCAAGCCCGGAATAGTGCGAAACACCTCAATCTGGGCGCCGTATTTCATCTTTGTCTGAAACCCGACAATATTAAATAACGTACCTTGCTTATTATCCTGCCGTAACTGCACAACCGCGTAAGGTTGCTCATCACTATGCGGATTAGTGAGACCAACTGGCTTCATCGGACCGAAAGAAAGCGTTTCTTTTCCACGCTCCGCCATCACCTCAATCGGCATGCAGCCCTCAAAATAAGGCGTATTTTTCTCCCATTCCTTAAACTCCATCTTCTCCGCGGCAATCAGCGCGTCAATAAAGTCGTAATATTGCGCTTTTGTCATGGGGCAGTTGATATAATCTTTCCCATTTCCATGCGCGGTTACCTTATCATAGCGCGATTGCATCCACGCCTTTGACATGTCAATCGAGTCGAAATGCACAATCGGCGCAAGCGCATCGAAAAAGGCAAGCTCATCCTCACCCGTCCGCGCCTTGATCCAATCGGCCAAGGGGTCGGAAGTAAGAGGCCCTGTTGCGATGATCACCTGCCCCCAGTCCTTGGGGATGTCCGTGACCTCATTACGGTCGATTGTAATAAGCGGATGTGCCTCTAAAGTCTGTGTGACATCTGCCGAGAAATGATCGCGATCAACCGCCAAGGCTCCCCCGGCGGGAAGCGCATGCTTGTCGCCCTTTTCCAATATAATTGAATGACATAGCCGCATTTCCTCATGTAGGACGCCAACGGCATTCGCCTCCTTATCATCACTGCGGAATGAGTTTGAGCAGACCAGCTCCGCCAAGCTATCGGTTTTATGCGCATCGGTTTTGCGCACAGGGCGCATTTCGTGAAGAATGACAGGAACACCAAGCTGAACAGCCTGCCACGCGGCCTCACTCCCCGCCATTCCGCCGCCTATAATGTGAATTGGGTTTTTGGTTGTCATGAAACTCTAGCTATCATAGGAGATGTTCTTTGTGCAACAGAATCTATTCCCAACTTTCTAAGAAGCCTTCTGTTTTGCTGAACCGTCATGTTATACGCTGCCAAATCTGGAAGACTATCAAAATGGGGATGCGCTTCATCAGTATAATCTTGTGCAACTGTATGCATTTTGCTTCTATCAAATTTTTTACCCTGTTTTAGTATTGGATTTTCAACAATACATTTAATCGCTTCTGCAAGATATGACGTTATATTTTTAACAACTTTTGAATTTGGATTAGTTTGTATAGGATAATACGGGTAACTTAGCCCCTTTAATTCTAAAATCGCTTTCGAGGCACAATATGCACCTCTTGTATTTGCTTGTGTCAAAAAGCCCGACAAGCTATCTCTGTCACATAAATCAACTACAGCTTGAGCTTCAATCCATATTCTTTGCTCATCTCTATTTAGCTCTTGAAAACCAGGATGGCAATGAGACCGTGATAATTGAACTGCAGCTTGTTCAATAGCATTTTTAAGTCGATGATTTACATCCCATGTATAATTGAAAATCTTAAAAAGTTCTAATGCTAATCTTGATTGTTCAATCGCAAATTGCCCCCACTCTGAAGGTTGTAATGAATATGGCCTTAACAATCTTGCGGAACGACTAACTGCACAGTCCAATGTTTCAATTTTATCATCAGAAGGCTCAGCCAAATATATTTCATCACCTAGCCATTTGATCAAAAAATCCATAGTGGATAAATGATACCCAACTCCTGCAAAATGCATACGTAAGTCGCCTTTCACTTCAGGTTTCCAATTACCTGCTTTCCATTTACCGTCTGATAAAATAACAGGCTTATCCCATTGCGTATTGCCTGAAACATCATGAAAATTATGGACTGATGTTGCTCGCGCTTTTGTGCATTTAAAATACATATTTAATTCCCAGTATGTTTAAATATATCAACACCTGTTAGAAATGTATTCCAAAGTTGTGTTTCTCTATTTTGACTTTCATCTTCATAGGCGCGCGCTAAATGCCAAAAGCATTTTATATAGTTTAAATTTCTTTCTTCATCCAAGACCAGACGCCCGCACCAAGAAGTAATCGACCTGTGGTTTTCCCAACTAACAACAAAATTAATCAAATTTTGATTTACAAAGCCATGCATAGAAAACCATCTATCTAGAGTTTTCTTAGGGCTATTTGTTTTATAAGAGCCAGAAAGAATGCCGTTTTCAATTTTTTCTAAATTTAAAAGAGAACCATTCTCATTCTTCCAAATTCCTACTTTAATCATCTGAAGCACCTAAATTTAATTATGAAATTTATATAGAGAAGATAGAGTCAAATGTCCAAAAATAATTATTCACACTTTTTGAATCTTAAAACCATTTAAGGAATTTGAAAATCAGGCTGACCAGCGCGATAAAACCTAGACAGGTTGCTGTAACAATCCAGAAGGCGGCATTATAATCCGCGCCGGGCATACCCCCGACATTAATCCCGAGCAAGCCCGTCAAAAAACCGAGCGGTAGAAATATCGCGGCGATAATTGAGAGCAAATACATATTTTTATTCATTTTATCGGCAAGAATGCTCGATAATTCATCTTTAATAACTTGAGCGCGTTCCCGCACGGCGTCCAGTTCCTCAACATAGCGGAGCACGCGATCATAATTCTCATTTATCCGCCGTTTATGTTCAGCCTCAAGCCATGGCAGGGAAGAGCTTCGCATTGCCGACATGACCTCTTTTTGAGGTGCAATGTAACGGCGTAGAATTATAGCCTTTTTCCTGATATCGACAATATCATGGCGAAACCGCACATCGGCACTGCCTAAGATCGCTTCTTCAACGTTATCTGTTCGCTCATCCAACTCGAGCATAACTGGTTCCATCCTTTGAAACAGCCGCGTTGTCAAAGCCACAAAAAAATCGGCGGCATCATATGGGCCTTTGCCTGCTTCAAGCCTATCGCGAATATCCTGAACAGCCTTGAGCGGCCTGAACTGGGTTGAGATAATGCGGTTTTCATCAATCCAGAAACGGATTGAAATCATGTCTTCAGGCTCAGCATTATCGTTCAAATTGACCCCGCGCAAAATGACCAGCGCACCGCCCTCATGTTCGGTCACGCGCGGGCGCGTTTCTTCCGCCAGCAAAGCTTCACGGATAAGCGGGTCAAGGTAGGCAAGATTGTTTTTTAACCAGCTCATTGTCTCAGGCGCGGCGGCATCCATATGAAGCCATGCCATCTGCTTTGCGTTTATAGTATCGATAATTGCCTGGCCGGAAAGTACTTCGCCACGTCCTTTACCATTAAAGCCGTAAGCACTGATAATGAAATCAGTAGGGTTTAAAGTGATAGTCATTATTTAAAAGTGTAAACTTAAAAATGCATGTTTGCCAGTCAATATAATGTTATCCCCTCTTCCTTTAGTGAGAGGGTTTAGAATAGCTCCCTCATTCGCCTCCCCCCGTATCAAGTATGGGGGTCAGCACCTTCTCCCTATAGGGAGAAGGATTTTTATCACAACAATGAAAGAAGAATTGATTTAAAAAATGCACTTTGTAATTCTTCATGAGGCATGAGGGCTTCGAGGGCTTTTTGCTCTCTATCATAAGAGGGGTTGAGCAATTTATAATGACTGTCTGTTAAAACATACCCAAAGCGTTCAATATGGGGCGATGAGAGGATATAGCGACCTTGACCGTATGTTCCGCCAATTACGGCAGGTGGGTTATCGGGTAATTCGGCATAGGTTGCCAGAACCCGCGCATCGTTACCCCCGCCTTGAGCGGGGGCCTGATGGAGAGGATCCCCGCTCGGGGGCGGGGAAGACGAATTAATTGTAAAAACCGGTCCACCATTATATTGAGTAAGAAACTCCTGACCATACGCAGTTTGAAGCTTTACGGCTTTTACCCATGACCCTTCATAAATTGAGTCCTGATTTTCAATCCAGTCATAGATGGGGCCAATCGCGCATCCGTTATAAAATGCCAATTCGCGGGCGCCTGCAATCTCTCCCTTATTCCAGTCCAGCGAAGAACATCCGTAATATGCGCCAGCGCATGAGCCAAAATAACGACCGCCTGCCCTTACAAAATTTTTGATAATTTGGTTAGCTTCACCATTGAGTTTTTCACAAAAATAGAGATCCGCGCCACCCGGCATGATGAGGAGTTTTGCGCTTTTCAAACAGCCATCACATATCATACTCGCGGTGCAAAACCGCACATCTATTTCAGGTAAAACAGCCTGAATAACCATTTGAATATGCACATTATTATAAATACCGTCACTGTATATATAGATCACGCTAAATACTTCTCCCCTTGCATTTCAATGAGGCGAGAGATTGTCCGCTCAAATTCAAATGCATGATCATCGCCTTGATACAGATTTTGAGGAATATCCTCGGCGTTCATTATCACTCTGACTTTCGCGTCATAAAGCGTATCAATCAGTGTGATAAAGCGTTTCAGTGTGTTTCTATCTTCCCCATTCATTACCGGCACATGATTAATAAAAACCGTCTGATAAGCCTCCGCCAAAACTTTATAATCTTTGGCTGAACGAGCCTCACCACACAAAACATTAAAGGATATCCATGCATGACTTGGTGAAGCGTATTCTATACCAAGTGTGCGTGAGCCGATAGCAAGCTGCGTCTCCTTAACCGTCTCACCATAGGTTAGAGTCTTAAATAGTTTTTGCATTTTGGGCTCGTTATTGATGAAATAAACGCCATCGTCACGGAGGGCTTGCTGTCGATAATCAATATCACCGCCAAGGTAAAAGACATCCATATGCGCCTTTAAAACAGGGATAAATGGCAAGAACCGCGAGCGTTGTAAGCCATTTTGATAAAGATTATCCGGCTCAACATTACTGGTTGTAATAACGGTTATACCGGTCTTAAAGATATGGTTAAACAACTCAGCCAAAATCATCGCATCGGCAATGTCATAAACTTGAAATTCATCGAAACACAGCACACGGATATGGCTAGCCAAGTCTTGCGCGATATGGCGCAACGGGTCGCGCCCCTTACCATCCTCGCGGAGCATTTTAATTGTATTATGGATGTCCATCATAAAAATGTTAAAATGCACACGGCGTTTCTCTGCGATTGGTAAAGCCTTATAAAACTGATCCATCAGCATGGTTTTACCGCGCCCGACACCACCCCACAGATACAACCCCTTAGGCGTTTTTGTTTTCCTGAAAAATGAGAACCCTTTTTTCTCTGGCTTTATCAAGGCTTGGTAGATTTTGTTAAGGTGACTGACGGCTTCCGCCTGAGCCTTATCCTCGCGCAAATCATTTATGAGCGCAAATTGCTGGAATAAAGTTTCAAAGTCTGTCATTTTGCTATCCATGAAGATTGCATCATGGAACATCAATTCAATCAAGGCAAGGGCGGATCATGTCGCGCAATGGCTGGACAAGGCCGCGCCTGACATCCTGTTCATGCAGGAATTAAAAGGCATTGCCGAAAATTTCCCGCGTGAGATGTTTGAGGAACGCGGCTATTTCCACCTCGCCATTAACGGGCAAAAAACCTATAACGGTGTTGCGATTGCCTCAAAACATGCTTTTGATTTTATCAGCGACAGTATTTTGGATGGTGATGAGCAAGCGCGCTACCTCGAAATTGAGATTGATGGCCTGCGCATGATAAATGTTTATTGCCCGAATGGTAATCCGGTCGAAAGTGAGAAATATCCCTATAAATTACAGTGGTTTGACGCTTTGATTAAACGTTTGGAGGTTTTGAGGGCTGAAAATACGCCTTTTCTGATTGGCGGAGACTTTAATATTATCCCAACCGAAAAAGATGTGCATGATGCGAAGGCTTGGCAGGGTGATGCGCTTTACCGCCCTGAAACCCATGCCCTCTGGCGACGTATGGTCTATAGCGGTTTGTATGATGCCTATCGCATGTGCCACCCGCATGAGGCAGATTGTTACAGCTTTTGGGATTATCAGGCGGGCGCATGGCCTCAAAATAAAGGGATTAGAATTGACCATTTTCTTCTCTCTCCCACGCTTGCAGATGGGCTTGTTTCTTGTGACATTGACCGCGAGCCGAGAGGTTGGGACAAGGCGTCCGACCATACGCCAATTGTTATTAAGGTTGATAGTTAGAATAATCGCAAATCTTAAAAACACTTTTTTAAATATTTATAAAATGTAAAGTTGCTTTAAAAGGTAGAATAGATGGATATTTTTTATAAAAAGCCTGTTACTCAAAAACACCCTATGGGTTGTGCCGTTGCCTGTGTAGCCTATATCTTGAGTATCGAGTATGAAAACGCCTTAAAGCTTTTTACTGATAAAAGAGGAGCATGGTCGAAAGGATTTTATTGCAACGAAATTGTTGAAGCATTGAGTAATGGCGGCCTGCATAACTATGACTATAAAGAAATTGAAATTGATACAGATATTCCAAAACAATATAATATGGTTGTTTTTGCAGAACGCTGCATTGAGCTGCCAGAAGGACATTTTTTAGTTTCAACTCCACATGGGTGGATGGATCCATGGGTAAATCATCCTTTTATAGTGCCAGCAAAATCTGGCTATGTTAAAAATTTGCCCTCAAAACCATCTTGGATTGTTTATCAAAATGATGTGTAGACTTTCAGTCTTTAAAATATAAAATTATTTTTATGAGAAAAATTTTTTTACCGCTTTTATTAATTTTTATAACCATGCCTGTCTTTGCTGAGACGATAACTGTCTCAGTCGAGGGCATGCATTGCATTAATTGCGTCATGGCGTTAACCGAAACCTTTGAAAAACAAGATGCGGTTCAAAGCGTTGATATCACACTTGAAAACGGTCTTGTCACTCTTGAAACCAAAGATGATATGATTTTTACCGATAAAACCATCCGCGACCTCATTACACGCTCCGGTTATGAAGTGACGGGGATTAAACGATGAGCATTGAGAATAATTTTGACTTTACAGTGACAGACGCCGCGGCAGGGCGCATTGCGGAGATTATCACACAGCAAAATTTAAGCGATAATCATTTTTTTCGTCTGACGGTGGATAGTGGAGGATGCTCCGGCTATCAATATCGTATGGATATGGATGATGACTTGGCCGAGGATGATTATATTATTGAGCGCGGCGGGGTTAAAACAGTTATCGATACTGTCTCAGCGCCATTCCTCAGTGGCTCTATATTAGATTATGAATCATCTCTCGGCGGTTCTGTTTTAAAAGTGATTAATCCCAATGCCACATCCTCTTGCGGTTGCGGTATTTCGTTTAATGCCTAAAGATTTACATTAAGATTAATATTCGTCATTACACGTTTTTCGTAAGAAAATACGTGTAATCCATACTGTATTTCTGGATTGCACGTATTGCGTTGCAAACGTGCAATGACGATAGAAAAGAAAATACCTGTTCGAAACTTGAAGCCTTGCCTTGCTTAAATCTCTCTTTCGCGGTTAAGTAAAGTCATGAATAAGCAAGCAACAGAAAAACAAAAACAAACGCCTATGATGGAACAATATCTGGGTATCAAGGCCGCTTACCCTGATTGCCTGCTGTTTTATCGCATGGGTGATTTTTACGAGCTGTTTTTTGATGATGCCGTTATCGCCGCGAAAGTCCTCGACATTGCACTCACCAAACGTGGCAAGACAGATGGCACAGATATTCCGATGTGCGGTGTACCATGGCATAGCCATGAATCCTACCTCGCGCGTCTTATTCGTGCAGGACACCGCGTTGCGATTTGCGACCAGACGGAAACACCCGATGAGGCAAAAGAACGTGCAAAGCGTGAGAAAAAACCAACCTCAAAGGCTCTTGTCAATCGCGATGTAGTGAGGATTGTGACGGCAGGTACATTAACCGAGGACAGCCTTTTAGAGGCGCGGCAATCCAATTACCTCGCTTGTTTAGCAGGGGAAGGAACACATCTGGGGCTTGCGTGGCTGGATCTTTCAACAGGGGAATTTTACGCGCGGCAAATGATGATGACGGATGTTACAGGCTGCCTTGAAACGATTAGCCCGAATGAAATCCTTATCAGTGAAAAACTCGTTCAAATGCCTGATTTGTTTGAGATTTTTATGCCATGGGAGAAAATTCTGACCCCACAACCGCACAGCCTGTTTAATTATGGTAACGCCCTTACAGCGCTCAAAAATCATTATAAGATAGAAACGCTCGATGCTTTCGGCAGTTTTGAGCGCAATGCGATAAGCGCGGCAGGAAGTCTGCTCTCCTATGCGGAGCGGACACAAAAAGGCAGCCTGCCGCATATCAAGCCACTTAGCGCCGTCACACATGGCGCGACCATGGATATTGATGGCGCAACGCGCCGCAATCTTGAGATGACCAAAACCATGATGGGGGAGCGGCAAGGCTCCCTCCTCTCAGTTACTGACCGAACGCTGACCGCCTCGGGCGGGCGATTGATGGCGGCGCGGCTGTCTTCCCCGTCAACCGATCAGGCCTTGATCAACGAACGCCTTAATCAGGTTGAAACTTTGACCCAATTTAACAGCTATCGAGAGGCTATTCGTGAGCATTTAAGGCAAGTGCCCGATATGGAACGTGCTTTATCACGTTTGACCGTCGGGCGCGGCTCACCAAGGGATCTCCGCGCCATTCAAATGGGTATGAAGGCCGCAGAGACAATGCGTGGCTTACTGCTCTCCTATCAAAAGGATTTGGAACCGCTAAAAACCGTTTCCGATGCATTAAGCCTGTCCAATGATGAAACGCATTTGCTTGACCGCCTGACACGCGCATTGGCGGATGACCTGCCCTTTTTAACGCGTGATGGGAATTTTATTGCCGAAAATTACGCGCCCCAGCTGGATGAGCAACGCAGCCTTAAACAAAAGAGCAAAAGCATCATGGCGCAGATGCAGGCTGATTACGCAACCAAAACGGGCGTGAGCACCTTAAAAATCACACATAATAATGTGCTTGGCTTTTTCGTTGAAGTGACGGCAAAACATGCGGATAAATTAATGGTTAAACCGCATGGTAATGACAATCTGGCGCAGGATAATCCCTTTATTCACCGTCAGACGCTCGCCAATGTTGTGCGCTTTACAACGCCTGAACTTTCCGACCTTGAAAGCAAGATTGCAAAAGCATCCGATGTCGCCCTTGCCATAGAATTTGAGCTTTTCGCGCAATTTGTGACCGAGATTACAAGCCTCGCTAACTCTATTGCAGATAAAGCTTCGGCATTGGCGGCACTGGACGTAACAAGCGCACTGGCTCATTTAGCAATTGAGGAGGATTATTGCCGTCCGCATATCACGGAAGGCTATGATTTCGATATTCAAGATGGTCGCCACCCTGTGATTGATTGTCTCCTGAGCAAAAAAGGCGAGCGATTTATCGGCAATGATTGTTGCCTGACCCCTCACCCGACTACGCCTAACGGCTCAGCCACCCTCTCCCTTAAGGGAGAGGGAAAGCCGACCATCGGGAGGCAGGGTGTCCTGAAAACACATCCCTCTGGCTGCTTACAGGGCCGAACATGGCAGGGAAATCAACATTTCTACGCCAAAATGCACTCATCGCCATCCTCGCCCAATGCGGCAGTTTTGTGCCAGCGACATCCGCGACAATAGGCATTATTAATAAAATCTTCTCCCGCGTCGGTGCTTCGGATGATTTGGCGCGGGGTCGGTCAACTTTTATGGTTGAGATGGTGGAGACCGCGGCAATTTTAAATCAGGCAACGGACAGGTCGCTCGTCATTCTGGATGAAATCGGGCGCGGAACGGCAACTTTTGACGGGCTGTCCATTGCCTGGGCATGTGTGGAGTACCTGCATGACAAAATCGGATGTCGCGGCCTGTTTGCCACGCATTATCATGAGCTGACACGGCTGACCGGCACGCTCAATAACCTCTCATCCCATGCAATGGCGGTGAAGTCATGGAAAGGTGAAATTATTTTCCTGCATGAGGTTGTAAAGGGTGCGGCGAACCACTCTTACGGTGTTCAGGTGGCAAGCCTTGCCGGTTTGCCAAAACCTGTTATCAACCGCGCAAAGCAGGTTTTAGATTTGCTCCAACAATCGGAAAGCAGCGGCGCACTCTCAAAACTGGCGGATGATTTACCGCTTTTCTCCGCCGTAATCAAAGACAGCGAGGCCGAAGCGGCAGTTGAAATTGATACGAAATTACGGGAAGCCATTGAGGCTCTCGACCCTGATGCTTTATCACCACGCGAAGCTTTGGAGAAATTGTATGAGTTGAAGAAGCAGACATAGATTATCACCTCTTCATGACATGCTTTAACCACAGATGAACACGGATAAACACAGATTATAAGCTCGTCTTTGCACGCCCCTGTCTTATAGCTTGTCATCTCGACCGAGCATATGCGAGCGGAGAGATCTCCTGATAAGATCCCTCGGCTTCAATTCATTTCACTCGGGATAACAATATTATTTTAACGCAAAGTCGCGCAAAGTTTTTTAAACCTCTGTACCTCTGCCTCTCTGCGGTTAAATTGTATAGGATCGGCGTCACGCGCGGGGGTGCGATATTGATTAACCTTAGTGGTAAATAATACTGAGCTGGATTGCAGGAACAAGCCCTGCAATGACGAGCTTATAATCCGTGTCTATTTGTGTTCATCCGTGGTAAAAATAACTTATTTATCGTATGTATGTCGTGGGCTTTTTAACAACAACAAAAACACTGGCATTCCCTGCATATTTTCATGTATAACCCTTTCTCATGACAGCCATACATACAACCGCCGCCAGACAACCAAAAGTCGGGATTGTCTCCCTCGGATGCCCGAAAGCCCTCGTTGATTCCGAGCGGATTATTACCAAGCTTCGCGCTGATGGCTATGCCCTTTCACCCGATTACAGCGGTGCGGACATAGTGGTCGTGAATACATGCGGCTTTTTAGACAGTGCGCGTGATGAAAGTCTCGACGCCATTGGCGAGGCGATGAGCGAAAACGGGCAAGTGCTTGTCACCGGATGCATGGGCGCGACGCCCGAACTCATCCGCGAGAAATTTCCGAATGTGCTCGGCATCACAGGTCCGCAACAATATGAGGCGGTCGTTGCGGCAGTGCATGAGCATGCCCCGATTGAGAAAAACAAATTCGTTGACCTTGTGCCGGAAGCTGGGTTGAAGCTTACCCCCCGCCATTATGCCTACCTCAAAATTTCTGAAGGGTGCAATAATCGTTGTAGCTTTTGTATTATTCCTCAACTACGCGGGGACCTTGTCTCCCGTCCTCTCGGCGAAGTGATGAGTGAGGCGGAAAAACTGGTTCAAAGCGGTGTAAAAGAATTGCTTGTCATTTCTCAGGATACCTCGGCCTATGGGCAGGATATCAAATATGCACCATCCCTTTGGAAAGATAAGGAGTATCGCACGAAATTTTATGATTTATGCGATGCTTTTGGCGAGTTGGATGCGTGGGTGCGCATGCATTATGTTTATCCCTACCCCCATGTTGATGAGGTGATTCCAATGATGGCGGAGGGTAAAATCCTTCCCTATCTCGATATCCCGTTTCAGCATGCCTCGCCAGCCGTACTTAAAAACATGCGCCGCCCGGGTAAGATTGAGAAAACGGCGGAGCGTATTCATAAATGGCGTGAAATTTGTCCCGATATTACATTGCGCTCGACTTTTATTGTCGGCTTCCCGGGCGAAACGGATGACGATTTTGAGATGCTGATGGATTGGCTGGACGAGGTTCAGCTCGACCGTGTCGGGTGCTTCCAATACGAGCCGGTGAGCGGCGCGCCGAGTAATGATATTGACAATCATGTGCCTGATGATGTGAAAGAAGACCGCTGGCATCGCTTTATGGCGAAGCAACAAGCCATCTCTGCGGCAAAGATGAAGGGCAAAATCGGCAAAACTCTGGATTGTATTATTGACGGCATGGACAGTGAGACCAAACAGATTATCGCACGGTCAAAGGCCGACGCCCCCGAAATTGACGGGAATGTCTTCATCATGGAATGTACCAAACCCGTCACTGCGGGCGATATCATCCCTGTTATGATTAAGGATGCGGATGACTATGATTTATATGGTGTGGTTAAATAACCGCCAGATTCTGTTCTATCCAAGCCGTGATGCCGCCTTTGAGGTTGAGGATATCATTCTCAACCTCTGGAATGGTTTGAACGTACTCACAAACACGGCCTGAGCGTCCGCCGCTTTTACATTGAAAAATCAGTGTTTTGTCTTTTTGAAAGTTCAGGTGATGAAAGACTTTATCAAAAACCGACATCGGAATGGACAGTGCATAGGGAATATGGCTTTCGTGAAACTCATCCTTTTCACGCACATCGATGAGAATGGCCTTACCCTCTTCGATGAGGTTAAGCGCGGCAAGTGGTTCAAATTCGTTTATCATAGTTATTCCTATTTCAAATATTATCTAAATTATTCCCCTCTCCCTGGGGAGAGGGTTAGGTGAGGGGAAAGCTTAAGAACCACTCCCCTTATCCGCCTCTCTACGCTCGGCATCTTCTCCCGAGGGAGAAGGAATTAAGCTATCAGTTCCTCCAATTCCAGTAATTGAAATTCTTTTTCCTCTTTTTCGCGTTTTTTACGTTCCAGTTTTTTAGCCGCCTTATTAAAGGCTTTCGGGTCTCGAGCATAGAAATCAGGGTCGGCGAGGTCTTTGGATAAGGCCTCTATGTCTGCTTGTAAGTTTTCAATTTCTTTCGGTAAATTCTCAAGGGCGTATTTATCTTTAAAAGTAATTTTCTGATGTTTTTGTTCCTCAACTGCATTCGATTTAAGGTGTCCCCTGGGGACACTCTCGTGAGGGTGTCCCCGTTGCTCTTTCGGCTCTACCTTCTTATTTTTTTTCCGAAAAGCCAGATAATCGCTATACCCGCCGACGATATGTTCAACCTGGCCCTGCCCTTCAAATGCCAAGATCTGTGTCACTGTTTGGTCAAGGAAGTCACGGTCATGGCTAACGATAAACAATGTACCGTCATAATTCGCGATAATCTCTTCCAGCATTTCCATTGTATCCATATCAAGGTCGTTGGTCGGTTCGTCCAGCACCAATATCTGCCCCGGATTAGCAAGAATTTTTGCAAGCATCAGGCGGTTTTTCTGCCCCCCTGACAAAGTTGCAACCTTATCCTCCGCCCGCCCGGGGTCGAACATAAATTGCTTTAGATAGCCGCGCACATGGCGCATCTTGCCCATCACCTCAATATGGTCACCGCCATCGGGAAGCAAGTTGCCTATCAGGCTTTTATTGACATCCAAATCGCCGCGTTTTTGATCGAAATAGCTGACATCCAAATTTTTAGCGAGTTTAATTGTGCCTTTATCAGGCGTTTCCACACCGAGCATCAATTTCAGAAAAGTTGATTTTCCCGTCCCGTTTTTACCCAAAACGCCAATGCGGTCTTTACGCATCACGCGAAAATTAAAATGGTCGAGAATGATTTTATCGCCGTAGCTTTTGCAGACTTGCTTAAATTCGCAAATCATTTTGGATGACATCTCGGAACTGATTTGAGGCAGCTCGATTTTCTTTGTTACACGGCGGAAAGAGGATTGATCCTTCTTTAGTTGCTCACGCATGGCTTTCACACGCGCAACGCGGGCAACATTGCGTTTGACCCGCGCCTTGACACCACGGCTGGCCCATTCGTTTTCGGCCTCAACAAATTTTGCGCGATTATGAAGCTCACGCCGTTCTTGTTCCAGCAACTCCGCCGACCATTCCTCGAATTGTCCAAAGCCGTTGGGGCTGACCCGAATATGCCCACGATCGAGCCAAAACACGCGGTTAGAGACATTCTCCAAAAATTTCTTATCATGCGAGACAATGAGGAGCGCACCGCGCCAGCCTTTAAGAAACTCCTCAAGCCACTCAATCACATCCAAATCAAGGTGGTTTGTCGGCTCGTCAAGCAAGAGGATTTCAGGCTCATGCACAAGCGCGCGTGCAAGGGCCGCACGGCGAAGCTGCCCCCCTGATAACACTGTCATTTGCGCATGTTTATCAAGATTCAATGGCTCACAAACCATATCAACACGGTATTCATAGAGGACTTTTTCATCCTCGGTTTCGGTCTCAATCCCATCAAAGACATACTCAAACACGCTTTGCCCTTGTTGGGGTGTGATATCTTGCTCAAGATAGCCGATTTGCACGCCGGCCAGTTGCCATCGCTCCCCTGAATCAAGTTGAAGCTTATCCGTGATGATATTCATGAGGGTCGATTTCCCGGCACCGTTGCGACCGACAAGTGATATTCGCTCACCGTCCTTTATATGGAAGGTAAGTTCACTAAAAATCGGCTTGCCATTAAAGGCAATCGCCGCATCTTGTACCGAGAGAAGTAAATCTGACATGAGGTGCTTTTAGCATATCGGGTTTGAGCGTGAAAGCATGAAGTTTTTTGATTAGTAAGAGAAACAAATTAGGTCTTATGCAATATTAAGTGTCAATCTGTATAACATCGGGTTTCACATTTTAAGACAGCCTCCCCTTATGCTAAAACAATAGACAGCATGCCTGAGACCGCCATCACTCAACCGCAAATTATATTACCGCAAGCCTCAATCCTGATTATTCAGGGTGCCGCGCTTTATTGCCTGACGATCGAGGGCGAGTTACTGAATTTTAAATTGGGTGAACGGTTTAGATTGCCAAATTCTGTGACGGATAATCCTATCATGACATGTCATGCACCTTGGGTTGCTAGCAAGATCGGCTTGGCACAGCTTCCAACATTTGATTTGCTGGAGCTTTATGCTTTTTGCAGACCTGCCATATTCATCACGCCAACAATTACAGGCTTGGCGCAGGCTGTTGGCGTTGCAAAACCCTCTGGCTTGGAGGATAGCCCCTTTACCGCGCTGGATATTTGTAAAACTATGCTGACTGATTTATCTCAGCTTAAAGACAAAGATAAGATCTCCGCCACGAACATGGCGCGCGCGATGGGGCAAGGGCAGGATGGCTGGGCTTGGTCACCCTTTATTATGCAGGCACTGGGGGAAATTTATAATCCGACAGATATGCCGAACCTTAAACGCGATATGAATGTTTTTGAAGGATTAAAAGAATGGTCTGAGGAAGCGCCGCCCCCGCCGAACCGCTTTGACACAATTACAGGTGATGAGGCGCGAAGCCATCTTTCCACCATACTCCAACGGCGGAGTAACAGCGGTAAGCAAGCTGAGGCACGTGCGCAACAGGCGGCCTATACCACACGGATTGCCGATAATTTTATGCCTAAAACGGCGGATGAAAGCCCTCATCTCCTAATCGCGCAGGCGGGTACAGGCATTGGTAAAACTTATGGCTATCTGACCCCTGCCCAGCTTTGGACAGAAAAAAACGAAGGGCAGATTGTTGTTTCAACCTATACAAAAAATCTGCAACGGCAAATCGGGCAAGATTTTGATATTTTTTATCCTGACAAAAAAGAACGCGAGCGTAAAGTCGTCACGCAAAAAGGGCGTGAGAATTATCTATGCCTCCTTAATTTGGAAGATTTGATAGCCGCCGCTCAAAATGCTCAGAATGTCAAAACCCGTATCGCGGCAGGCATCATGGCACGATGGGCCGAAGCCACAAATGACGGAGATTTGACAGGGAACAGTTTTCCCGGCTGGCTCACGACATTACTCGGTCGTGATAATACGCTTGGTCTTGCAGACCGCCGCGGTGAATGTATCTATGCCGCCTGCGACCACTATCATAAATGCTTTATTGAAGGTATGAACAGGAAGGCAAAACGCGCCGATATTATTGTGAATAATCATGCTCTGACCATGGTTCGCGCCGCCACCGAAAGTGGTGACAGCCTGCCGCCATTCATCATTTTTGATGAGGCACATCATTTATTTCAGGCGGCAGACGATGCCTATGGCGCAAGCCTGTGCGGGCTTGAAACCGCAGATTTGCGCCGATGGCTCATCGGACCTGAGGATGAGCGGCAACGAGGGCGATCACTGTCACGCGGACGTGGCTTGCGAAAAAGGCTGGAAGGGTTGGTCACAGAAGACTCGCCGCCTTATCATGATATCGGAAAGATTATTGTTGCGACGAAGCAGACCCTCCCTGCCCCTGGATGGCGGAAGCGGGTTTTTCAAGGTGACCCTTTCGGTCCGTTAGAAGACTTCTTGACCGCGCTTTGCGCCCATGTCACCCAAAGGGCAAAGGACTCCAATTCTCATTACTCAATAGAATGTGACACGTTCCCGATAACGGAAAATTTGATTGAGAAAGCAACCGCGCTTCGTTCAGATTTAAAGAAACTGCAGCAGCCCTTGCAGGATTTGGCAGAAAACCTCCGCGCGATGATAGAGGATGAGGCGGATGATCTGGACAAAGATATTCTTGTCCGATTGGACAGGCTGTCGGTTGCGATTGAAAAACGTTCAACCCTGATGATTGCCGCATGGGTCACAATGTTGGAGGATCTCATATCCACGACCCCCGCTCAAGGCGAGGGAGACATTAATATATTGCCATCCTCTGCTTCCCTCCCTCGTTCCCCCGGCCTGAACGGGGGCGACAAAGACAAAGATTTCATCGACTGGTTTGAAATCACGCGACTTGATGGCAAGAATTACGATTGTGGTTTTTACCGCCGCTATAAAAACCCGATGGAGCCTTTCGGGCGATCCATTCGCCACACAACGCATGGGCTGGTCATGACTTCCGCTACGCTTAAGACTGAAAAAGGTGAGAGTGAGAGTGATTGGCTTGCCCCTGAACAAACACTCGGAACGAAATTTATAACGGATATGATGCCTATACGTCTTGACCTCCCCTCCCCGTTTTATTATGCGGAGACATCCAAAGTCATTATTATCACTGATATTGATAAGCGTAATATCATGGAACTCGCCAATGCGTATAAAGCGATATTTGAGGCATCAAAAGGTGGCGGGCTTGGCATTTTTACGGCCATCCAACGTTTGCGGCAGGTTTATAATGCCATCCATGACGCACTTGAGCGGCAGGCGATACCGCTTTACGGGCAACATATGCATGCCATTGATATCGGCACATTGACCGATATGTTCCGCGAGGATGAAAACGCGTGCTTGCTTGGGACAGACTCGATCCGTGATGGGATTGACATTATCGGGCCGTCATTGCGGATGATTATCTTTGACCGCGTGCCGTGGCCGCGCCCGACCATTCTCCACCGCGAAAGACGTGCCATTTTTGGTGGGCGTGCCTATGATGAGCATCTGACAAAGCTCAGATTGAAACAGGCCTACGGACGCTTAATCCGAAGCGAGAGTGACAGGGGCGTGTTTGTCATGCTTGACGGCTCAACCCCATCTCGATTACTGGACGCCTTTCCTGAAGGTGTCGAAATCCAACGGCTTAAATTAAAAGACGCGCTAAAAGAGATTAAAGGGTTTTTATGATTTAGGCTGGTATTGCGATTGGCGTGACAAAAGGTCTTTGACTTTTTGTTTTACAATATGGCTTGCGAGGCGGCATTTGAACTCCGCAGGATTATCAGTTACGGCATCTATATAAGGCATTTTTATAGGGTCATATGAAACACGGTCACTTTCAACCAAAACGGTTTGTATACCAAATAATTTTGCAATTTCTAAAACTTCGGGTGAATCATCAAATAAAATACAATGAGAAAAGTCCCAATCTTGAGGTTTCATAGAACGCGTGATAGTTTGCGCCTCATCTTCAAAATTTTGCTCCCAAACCTTCCAACCAGTTATTGAAGGAATTTGCGCAAGCCTGAAAAAATCTCTCCACGCCCCGCGAATTTGTTTTGGCATTAAAAATCTATCGCCTGTACTGTCTATTCCAACTACATGAGAATAATGCAGGCTTGAACCTATAACCCTTAAAATATCTTTGGCATAATATTCCGTTCCGTTTGTAAAGGCGACTTGTTTTAGACCGGCTTGCCTTAAGAGTTGCGATGCTTGTTGCAATCTAGGGTTTGCGAACCTATTGAATGTCGGAACAATGACATATCGGCAAACCGTATAGTGATGAGCGCGGTAAAGGTCAAGCTCATCAATGCCGAAACGCCGCATGAATTCACGTGTTGTTAGTCGGTGCTGAGCATATGACGCTTTTGCAAAATCGGTTAAATCATCTTCATGCGAGGCAATTAATCTTAATAGCCCATCATTTGTAAAGCCTCTGTTTATAGCATTGCCCGCTATTTTTTTTGCACATCGGCCCGTTTCTATTGAGAAACGTTCATTGAGATCATCGCAAACAGGAACAAGATTTCCATCGACATCATCAATAACATATTCAAGTATAGCGGGGTTTAAAGCACCAAAATTCATAGAGTTAACTTATTTATTTATGAATAGTGATACAGATTTAACTCAATAATATCAACTAAAATTATGAATAATTACACTGCTGAAAGCACTGCTTTATAAACAAAAAGGCGTTTTTGGAGAGATGAAATCTCTGCCTTATCGTTTGCGTTGCTCAAAGTCTCTTGGATATCTTTCATTTTCTGCTCAATATCGGCTTTATCAATATCATTGACATTGATCGCCTGTTCGGCCAGAACCGTGCATTGCTCCCCAGTCACATCGGCGACACCGCCCGCGATAAATACGCGCTCAGACACATCATTCATGGTTTCGCGATAGATGCTCACCACGCCTGTTGATACATTGGCAACCAAAGGCATGTGACCGGACAGCACACCAAATTCCCCTTCCGACCCGGGAATGACGGCCATTATTACATCCTCGGCGATGAGTTTTGCCTCTGGCGAGACCAATTCAAATGCAATTTTTTGTGTCATGTTTTAGCTCCTTGGCTTATTGGCTTATTGGCTTATTGACTGTCTAGTATTTAATAAAAATCAGCCAATTAACCAAACAGCTAATCAGCTAACATCCCATTTTAATTGAAACTCAATCTCTTCAGAGCCGTCTTCACGTTCATGCTCAATATTAAATACCGCGCGGTCAGGAACATATATCCGCTCCCCCGCGACTTGTATTTCAAAATTCTCGCCATTCTCAATGCAGTCTGCCAAACGGCGGAGTTTATCCGCATATTGTTTGGGGTCATATTCTTTTTCGATGTCTCTGTTCGGTTTCATTTTTTTAGCTTCCTTGCTGTTTAGCTTAATGGCTGTTTTGAAAAATGACTAATCAGCTTAACAGCCAATTAGCCAATCATCCAAATTAAGCCGCCTCTTTCGCCATTTTCTCTGCCTTTTCAATGGCTTGCTCAATTGCCCCGCACATATAAAACGCGCTTTCTGGCAAGTGATCAAGCTCACCTTCAACAATCATCTTAAAGCCTTTGATTGTGTCCTCAAGCTGAACAAACACACCCGGCGTCCCTGTAAAAACCTCCGCCACATGGAATGGTTGGGATAAGAAACGTTGAATCTTCCGCGCACGGGCAACGACAAGTTTGTCATCCTCGGAGAGTTCATCCATACCCAAAATCGCGATAATATCCTGCAACGCTTTATATTGCTGAAGCGTTTGCTGAACCTTGTTCGCGACCGCATAATGCTCCTCACCCACGATTTGAGGGTCAAGAATCCGCGATGTTGAATCGAGCGGGTCAACCGCCGGATAAATCCCAAGTTCCGCAATTTGACGAGACAAAACAGTCGTTGCATCAAGGTGCGAGAATGTCGTCGCAGGCGCAGGGTCGGTCAAGTCATCGGCTGGCACGTAAACCGCCTGAACCGATGTGATCGAGCCTTTATTCGTCGAGGTAATTCTCTCTTGTAACGCGCCCATATCTGTTGACAATGTTGGCTGATAACCAACCGCGGACGGAATACGCCCGAGGAGAGCGGACACTTCGGCACCTGCTTGCGTGAAGCGGAACACATTATCCATAAAGAACAAAACATCCTGCCCTTGCTCATCACGGAAATATTCTGCCATGGTCAAACCGGACAAGGCCACACGCGCACGCGCACCCGGAGGCTCATTCATCTGCCCGTAAACCAGTGCCACCTTAGATGTGTCACCTTCGGTATCAATCACGCCAGCATCAATCATTTCATAGTAAAGGTCATTTCCTTCACGGGTTCGCTCACCCACACCGGCAAAGACAGACACACCACCGTGACCGGATGCGATATTATTGATAAGTTCCTGAATTGTCACGGTTTTACCGACACCGGCACCACCGAACAGGCCAATTTTACCACCCTTTGCATAAGGGCAGAGCAGGTCAACAACCTTAATACCTGTAACTAATTGCTCCGTTGCTGCGGCCTGATCCACGAAAGACGGTGCATCGCGGTGAATACCCCAATTATCAATGCCTTTGACAGGTCCGCGCTCATCAATCGGCGCGCCGATCACATCCATAATCCGCCCGAGCGTTGCATCACCGACGGGTACGGAAATTGTATTGCCTGAGTCCGTGACGTCCTGCCCGCGGACAAGCCCGTCAGTCGTATCCATCGCGATACAGCGAACGGTGTTTTCTCCCAAATGCTGGGCAACCTCCATCACGAGGGTTTTATTATCATTCCCTGCATTTTTCGTCTCAACCGCGTTCAGGATGGGCGGTACGTCGCCATTAGCGAACTGAACATCTACAACCGCGCCTAAAATCTGGGTTACCTGTCCTTTTGATTTTGCCATTTTCTTACTCTTTCCTCTTTTTTATGACACGGCTTGACCGTGTGATTCTTTTTATTTTTACCACTAAAGACACAAAGGTCACTAAGAAGCTTTTTATTTGTCGTCATTACATGTTTTGACTTTAGGCAAATACATGTAATCCATTTTTGCTTTTCTGGATGCACAAATTCATTTTATGAAACGTGCAATGACGGTTGATTTTTTGTCTTTCTAACCCTCTAACTCTCTAACCTCTAATACTCCCATCAAACCGCCTCCGCTCCTGAAATAATTTCAATTAATTCTTTTGTAATATAGGCCTGACGCGCTCGGTTATATTGCAAGGTTAAGTCTTTAATCTTTTCGCCTGCATTTTTCGTGGCATTTTCCATGGCCGTCATCCGTGCCGCCTGTTCCCCAGCCGCGCTGTCCAACAAAGTCCTGAAAATCTGAACCGCGACATTTTTCGGGAGAAGTTCATCCAAAATTTCATCCTCGCTCGGCTCAAAATTATAAGGCGTTGTGTTAGCCGCATCCTCGGCATTTGCCTCCATATTATCAATCGTTTCCTCACGGAAGGTAAAGGGTATGAGCTGAGCCGCGACAGGCACCTGAGACAAGACTGAGCGGAATTCATTCCCGATAAGCGAGCAGACATCAAACTCACCTGCCTCAAATTGCGCCAAAACATAATCCGCAATATCTGATGCCTCGGAAAACGCAACACCCGTTTTGGTTTTACCGATTTCTGTAAAGGATTTAACAATCAAATTCCTATATTCACGGCGAAGAAATTCTTTCCCTTTGCGACCGATTGTTACAATCTTCACCGTTTTGCCGATAGACGTCAGCCGATCAATCATGATTTTTGTCTGACGGAGGAGATTGGCGTTAAACCCGCCACAAAGCCCGCGATCAGACGTCATGACAATAATCAGATGGGTTTGGTCAGAGCCCGTCCCTGCCAATAAAGGTGAGCTGCCCGCCCCGATTTGGACACCCGCCGCGACACGCGCCATCACTTTTGACATGGCAGCAGCATAAGGTTGCGCAGCTTCCGCCTTATCTTGAGCGCGTTTCAACTTAGACGCGGCAACCATCTTCATCGCCGAGGTGATTTTCTTCGTCGACTTAACGGATGCGATACGGTCTCTGTAATCTTTTAAACTTGGCATTTATTTTATTTCTTCAACGTAGACGCATTTCTTGCAGACCGGGGCCCAACAGAGGCCTATCTCTTAAATCTGTTCTTCGAAGAGGATGTTGAGATGCTTGCGGCTCAACAACTGCTTGCATAGTTGAAAGATCAACAGAAGTAAGCTCATAACCTTCAGGAACTTCTGCGCCTGCTGCCACTGACATTTTCTCTCTTGCTAAACCCATATCTCTAAGCCGCCTTTTTGTTTTGACTTGCAAAGCCATTAGTAAATTGACCGATAAAGTCATGCAGTTGCTTTTCAAGGTCATCATTGAGTTTCTGCTTTTCCTCAATAGCCGACAAGATATCAGCGCCTGAAGACCGAAGAGCGGTCAACAAACCTGCCTCAAATTCAGTGACATCTTTAACCGCGATTTTATCAAGATAGCCTTTCACACCTGCAAAAATCACGGCAACCTGTTCTGGCGTTGTTAATGGCGAGTATTGCGGTTGTTTCAACAACTCAACCAAACGCGCACCACGCGCCAGCAATTTCTGCGTGGCCGGGTCAAGGTCGGATGCAAATTGTGCAAAAGCCTCCATCTCACGATATTGCGCAAGCTCAAGCTTAATCGAGCCTGCCACTTGCTTAATCGCTTTAATCTGAGCCGCGGAACCAACACGTGACACGGATAAACCGACATTAATCGCCGGACGAACCCCTTTAAAGAACAGGTTCGTTTCAAGGAAAATCTGACCATCCGTAATCGAAATCACATTTGTCGGGATATAGGCCGATACGTCACCGGCCTGAGTCTCAATAATCGGTAATGCCGTCAAAGACCCTGAGCCATGATCCTCATTCAATTTACAGGCACGCTCCAACAGGCGAGAGTGAATATAGAAAACATCACCAGGGTAAGCCTCACGCCCTGGCGGACGACGGAGGAGCAAGGACATCTGACGATAAGCCACAGCTTGTTTTGATAAATCATCATAGATAATCAGCGCATGCTTACTGTTATCACGGAAATATTCACCCATTGCACATCCCGTATAAGGGGCAAGGAATTGAAGCGGTGCAGGCTCGGAAGCCGTTGCCGAGACAACGATAGAATACTCCATCGCGCCTTCTTCTTCCAGTTTACGCACGAATTGCGCCACAGTCGAACGCTTTTGCCCGATTGCGACATAGACGCAATACATTTTCTTTGATTCATCGCCGTTGGCAGCCTCATTGACCGATTTCTGATTAAGGATTGTGTCCATCACAACCGCCGATTTCCCTGTCTGGCGGTCACCAATAATTAATTCACGCTGTCCACGCCCGACAGGCACAAGTGCATCAATCGCTTTAATCCCAGTGGACATTGGCTCATGCACGGATTTACGCGGCATAATGCCTGGCGCCTTTTGTTCCAAACGCCCTGTCAGTTTTGTTTTAAGTGGCCCTTTTCCATCAATCGGACGACCGAGACCGTCAACCACACGCCCTAAAAGCTCAGGCCCAATCGGAACCTCCATAATCTTTTTCGTACGACGGACAATCATGCCTTCCCTCACATCGCGGTCATTACCGAAAATCACGGCGCCGACGCTGTCTTCTTCAAGGTTCAACGCCATGCCTGTGATGCCGCCGTCAAATTCAATCATCTCACCCGCTTGAACATTATCAAGGCCGTAAATTTGGGCAACGCCGTCATTCACAGACAGAACCTGACCAATTTCGGCGATATCCGCCTGGATGTCCAAATCCTTGATTTGATCCTTTAAAACGCTTGAAATCTCTGATGCTTTTAACTTCATATTTCTTCCTTGGTTTACAATATCTTTATTTATGCCGCTTTCTGTGTCAGCTGTCGTTCAATTTTATCCAGTTTTGCCTTGATTGACCCGTCAATCAAGGTTGAGCCGAGCTGTACCACAACCCCGCCAATCAAAGCCTCATCAATTTGGGTTTTAAGGGAAACATCCTGCCCCACAGCCTGCTGAATATCTTTTTGTAATGTCTTGGCTTCCGTATCGGTCAGTTTCCGCGCGGTTGTCACAGACACAGGTAAAATCCCTGATTGCTCATTTAAATAACTCATCGCCTCGCTGATGACGGATGGCAAAACGCTTAAACGCCTGTTTTCCAACAGAATATTGAGTAAATTCTGAGTATAAGATGAAAACTTCGCTTTCTTAGCCAATGCCGTAACAGCATTAATCTGGTCACTTTCACTTAAAACTGGAGAATTAATGAAATGGCGGAGCGCCTCTGAATCAGCCAGCATCGCATCTAAATCCTGCAAATCTTTAGCAACAGAATCGCGATCCTTTTTTGTTTCAACAACCTGAAACAATGAACTCACATAACGTGAAGCGATTTTGATATGCTCGGGCGATTGGCGCACTCGCTTATAATCCTTTGGTTATTCTTCTTGTCTTTGATGAAGTAACTATCACGCGAGACATGCTATTTCAAGGCTAAATTTGCCAATAATAGCAGTTTAAATAAAACGAGATGAGCCACATAAATCTCAAGCGTTTTTCGCCCTCCGAATTGAAGGGCTTGTTTGAGAAGCGGATTGGAAATCTGCGGAAATGTCATTGACTTCATAATCGCAAGAATAATCATAACGATAGCGGTCAAAACCGCCATAAAGGCAAGCTGAGCCTCATTAAACCCGAAAACAATATCCTGAATAAAGCAGAAAACCAAAAATAAATAGCTTACAAAAAACATGTAAAAGCTTTTATTCATAAACGTTTCTTTTAAAAGCTGCGCTTTATGTCGCGTGAGATAGCCCATAACCGCAAAGAGAAGCGCGAGCGTTCCATATTCCGTGACAATATTTGTCGGGAAAAAGGCGAGCGTCATGATGATGCATGCCATAATAAATATATAACGGCCTTGCAGGATATATTTCATCACAGGGTCAATTGAAAGCCTTATGACAATAATTGTGACAAGCGCACTGAACGGAAAAACCTTATTGAACAGGAATAAATCGGCAAAAGCCAAAATTCCTGCACCGATTAAAAGCTTATTTGATATATCCCTTCCAGAGGCATACCCAACCATAAAAAACCAGACAGGCATGCCGATGCGCCCTATCGCGCGAAGCCATAACTGCTCAGGAAAAAAATACATGCCGAGATGATCGATAACCATAATCAGAACCGCAAGGCTTTTGATGATATCAAGATGCGTGACGGTCGTGGGGAGGGTTTTTGACATGTGTCTGATGATAATGTCCTTAAATTAAAATAGTCAATCGAGCAATATTCTATTTTTTTATTATTTATTGCTTTTTTCCTGTCACTGCCCGTGTCTTATCAAATCCATTATCCGGCTTAATTCAAAACTCGTTCTTTTTGAGCGCGCGCGGGGCGTTTTTCGGCATCTGGGGCAGGCATATCGGGATTACTTTCGAATAACATTTTGCGAATGATGCCGGGGGCAAGAACAGAAAGAGGGTTAACCGTGACACTTGGGTCATCGGGGTTACCTGATATTGTATAGGTTGCGGCAAGCAAGGCGCCGCCACCCGTTAATAATTGCCCGATAATCGGAATATCGCCCACAATTTTATTCAGCTCTGATAATGGCGCCGCTGTACCCTTAATCTGCATATTATCATCGGCAGTATTCACAAATCCATCAAAAGTCAGGGCAACAGATGTGCCGCTTGTCCGTCCGTTCGATATCTCATAAGAGTCGCCCTGCTCGCCCAACCGCCACTTAAAGTCGGATTCTAATCGGTCGAAGCGAAGGCTGTCAGCCTGTAAAAAGCTTTGGAAAGACAGGGCATTGACAAGCCTTAAAAAAATCGGCGCATCTGAGACTGAAAAATTGTCAATTCTTGCGCGTCCCTGAACATCGCCAAAGCGTCCGCCCTCAATCGGGCGCCCTGCAATTTGCAAGTTTCCGCCGCGAATATGCGGGTAAAGATCTAGGCTACGCAACAATTCACCTGCATTATTACTCTCAATTCGTAAAGATAAGCCATCTGCCACTTCCGGCGTGTAGCGTAAGTAGAGCTGCCCATTTGTTAGTGTTTCACCGAGATAAGCATCCAGCTCAAATCGCTCAATTTTTCCTTGCGCATTGAGGCGAGCATAAAGTTTTGGCTGGCTGATGCTTGCATCTTCTGCTGTGCGCATGCGGTCAACCGTAATGCCGATTTCCATAGGTCGCCGACCAGTAATTTCCGAGGTTTTTTCAGCCTCATCCCCATCTTTGCGTGTCGAAAGCAAGCGTGTGACATCCAGATAATCCCCTGTCATCGTCACCTTGAGCAGCCCGTCTTCCTCAGCCGCGAGGAGTGAGAATTGCCCTTTTTCATAGCGTGCATTATCAAGCGCGACTTTTATAATGACAGGCTCGCCGCCTTCTGTCCTGAAATCCAGATGGCTTTTCTCAAGAGAGATATCGCGCCCTGTAATGGTGAGATTATCGATACTTTTCACATTGCCGTTTGCCAAATTCACCCGAAGCCTTGCATTGGCAGGGGAATTTGCAGGCTTGATAACGCCGATATCTTCATAAGTTATCGCGGTTTGATTAAGATTAATATCAAGATTAATCACCGTATCGCGCTTGTTTTTCTTCGTTTCATAATCCAGCTTTATAGGGCTGTTCCCTTCAAAATATTGCGCGATATCTTCAATAAACGCACGGCGGATGGTTTCATTTGCATTGACCTCTACTTTAATTTTTGAGAGGTAGCGAGCCTCGGTTTGAGGGGAGAAATATTCATGCCAGTCAACAGTCAGGGCTTGACCGCCCAAACTGCCCGAGCCGTCTACCTTTAAATCTCTCGTTGTGGCCTCAACATCAAAAGGGCCGCCGGAAACTGATAAGCCACGAACGGCATCGGGGATAAGGGCTTCGGTCACTGTGCCTTTAACATTCAAATCAATGTCCTCAATCGGTGTGTCTTTCAGCAAAGGCATTGTAATTCTAACCGTTGCGTCAACATTACCTTGCGTATTGGCGGGCTTAAAATCAATATTATCGAATGCCGCTATCGGCTCGACCGCAATATAATCGAAAACCTGTTGAGCCTCTGCCGTGACAGGGAAAGTCATATCGGCAGAGCCTTTACCTTTGACAATCAAATCCTCAAAATCGAGTGTTGCCTCGCGCGTGACCATGCCGCCGACAATAGCGTCATTAATCGCGAGGGTCAGGCTGTTCATATCAAAAACACCTGTGCCATTGACGTTTTCGGCTATAAGCATCGGCTCATTATAATTAATGGTCAAGTCCTGATAAGTGAATTCAGCCCGCGCCAGAGTGAGCCATGGCGGAATGGGAAGGCCATCCTCTCTTACGGTCAGGCTCTTATCAAAAGCCGTTTTAAAATTCACGGATGAGAAAATGCCGCCTTCTATTTTCTCACCGAGCCAGCGATAGGCTCCATTATCCTGATAAGCTTCAGGCCAGTAGCGTTCAAAGTAACTTTCAGGCAAATTTGAGACATTTAAATCAAGCTGCCCTGCTAGTTTATCTAGATTATCAATATTCGTAACCGAACCGCTAGCACGAATGTCAACGGTATCGTTCAGACGCATAGCAAGCGTTTTAAGCTCAATAGGCTCATTAACGTTCGGGCGGATCGTCTCAAGATTGAGGTCGGAAAATTCGGCTGTAAAACTCTGCGTGTCAATCGGGTAAGACACAGAGCCATTCTCCGCCGTAATCATGCCGCTTAACCCCTGTAAGGCCCACAGATTATCCAGCTGAAAGCGAATATCGGCATTCACAATTGCATCCACCGTAAAGCCTTCAGGCATGGGTGGTAAAAACTGGAAAAACTCATTCACATCCAGATCTTCCAACCCGCCATAGACATTGAGTGCCAAGGGCTCTTGCATCGTTTCAAAATTCAGGCGGATGAGGTTATCCGTTTCACTGTTCCCGAAGGGGAGCGAGAGATAGCCGCTCAACATCCGTGCGTTATTGCGCTGTTCATTTTCAATATAAAGAGTGACTGGCTCAAAAAGGTTGGTTTTTTGTAACCTCAAATCTTTATAGAAAATCCGCGCTTCATCAATCCAGAAATAATCAAGGTCAGGCAGGTCATAAATCAGGTCATTGAGCGTCATTTGGGCAGGGACAGTTTCATCAGGGAGCGTGTCTTCCTCTTGGGCTTGTCCAGAAATGCTGATTTGCCCGTTCTCATCACGCGTCACAGACAGCGTAATTTTCCTGATCCACACTGCCTCCAGGTCAATATTTCCGATAAGAAGCGGCATGGCTTTCAAGCTGAAATCAATTTCGGGGCTGAATAAAAATGGGCCACGATCATTGCTTACCACAACATTTTTTGCAGATAGGGCGAGAGGCTCGCTCAAGCTTTCCCAGTTCAGCGTCAGGCCTTCTATCGCTATATTTTCCTCATTTGCTGCATTGAAATAATCAGTGACGTAAGGAATAAAGCGGTCAAGCGCGACCGGCCCTTGCGATAACTTCCATGCCGCAAAGCCGCCAAGCAGGCATAAGATAACCGCAAGCCCGATCAGAACTTCTATCGTAATTTTTAATGTGCGTTTTGCGGTGTGTTTAATCAAAATATTTCGGCTTTGCTACTGGTAGTTTTTCTTATTCACACTAGTTATATAGGTGAAATCATTGAAATCAAAAGGGAAAAGGAGAAACATTCATGACACTTGAAATTGGCGACAAAGCACCCGACTTCCACATGCCGACCGACAATGGCGGTGAGGCAAAATTAAGTGATTATAAGGGGCAAAAGCTTGTGCTTTATTTTTATCCGAAGGACGATACAAGTGGTTGCACAACGCAAGCCTGCGCTTTCACTGACAATTTGCCTGACTTTGACAAGCTCAATTGTGCTGTTCTCGGCGTTTCAAAAGACAGCGTGAAGAAGCATGATAAATTTAAAGAGAAATATAATCTCGGCTTCCCTCTTGCCTCTGATGAGGAAGGGACAACTTGTGAAGATTATGGTGTTTGGGTTGAAAAATCCATGTATGGCAAACAATATTTGGGGATTGAGCGCACGACTTTTCTGATTAACGAGGAAGGCTTCATCACAAAAATATGGCGCAAGGTTAAAGTTCCTGGTCACGTTGAAGAGGTGATTGAGGCTGTAAGCTAGATATTGAGTTTAAATATTTGCTTTTTTTCTCAGGTAGGGAGTGCGATATATAATAAATGGGTTTCTTGAGTCATTTTCTTAAAACAAATAAGAAATCGACGTCTACCGCGCTCACTACGCAAAAGCGGGATCAAAAACGCTATGCGCTTGAGAAAGAGCAGGCGCGATCGGCAAATGTGAAAGACAGGCTCGCACTCGCTAAAAACACCAATACCCATCGTGAAATTCTCTATTATTTGGTGGAAGACAAGGATGAGGGCGTGCGCCGTGCCGTTGCGGCCAACCCCTCAACCCCTGTTCATGCCTCATCGCTCCTTGCGCGTGATAGTGATGTTGATGTCAAATTATCGCTTATTACGCGCCTGACCGAATTGCTCCCCGATTTGTCGCAGGATCAATATTCCCATCTTTACGCCTATGCCGCGCAAGCCATGGGTATCCTTGCATTAGATGAGTTTTTAAAAGTAAGGCTGGCACTTTCGACAGCGTTGAAAGATGCGCTCTATGCCCCGCCTGACGTTGTAAAGTCTCTGGCGCAGGATGTTGAGCGTGAGGTTTCGGAACCGATTTTACGTTTCTGTGCGGCTGTCCCGGATGAGGCTTTGCTAGACATTCTTCAAAACCATCCTGAGCCTTGGGTTGTGGAAGCCATCGCCGCGCGTGAGAATTTGAATGCCCCGCTTTCCGAGGCTGTGATTGAGACAGATAATACGAAGGCAGGGCAGGCCTTGATTGAAAATAAAACCGCAACCTTATCAACACATACTTTGGACGATATTGTCCGCCGCGCCCCTGAAAAACCAGAATGGCATAATGCGCTTGCGCTTCAAACCCACCTGCCGCCGCGTATTATTAAGGATATTATCTTGTTTGTTGATATCTCCATCCAAAAACTGATTTTGAAACGTATTGATATTGATGATGAAACGCGCCATGAATTGACCGATACAATTTCACGGCGGATGAATTTCCTGATTGATGAAAAGGGGCAGAAAATGACCACCCTTCAAAAGGCGGAGATGATGCTCAAAAGCGGTTCTTTGGATGATAACGCCATTCGCGATGCGTTGGCCTTGCGGGAATATGATTTTATCTATCACAGCTTTGCCAGGAAAAGCGGCCTGAGTGTCGATGTTATTAAAAAGATGCTCTCTATCGGCTCGGCAAAGGCCGCCATATCGGCAACATGGGCGGCAGGGTACAAAATGCGCACCGCGCTCGATATTCAAAAAACGATATCAAAGATACAGCCAAAAGAAATTCTCTATCCGAAAGGCGGGGATGACTATCCCATGACCGAAAAGGAAATGCGCTGGCAAATCGACTTTTTTAAGTAGGTTAAAAATACCTTCTCCCTCGGGTGAAGGTGCCTGAGTAAAACGAAGGCGGATGAGGGGCGAGGTCACTACCCTCACCCTCACCCTCTCCCAAGGGAGAGGGAACTTTTTTGATAATGTTCGCTTATATAATACTTATTAGAAATATAGATTTTTTTAACAAATAGCGCACAGAGGTAATAAAACGTTGCTCAACTTAACGTTTTGAATTTGCAATGACCTCTCTCTTTACATCCTTGCCTGAAAGACATACGCTTTAAACGTTCAATCAGGAAAAAGGATAAGTTAAAATGACAAAACAAGCGGTGAGAGTAGCGGTCACAGGTGCGGCAGGGCAAATCGGTTATGCACTTTTATTCAGGATAGCCTCGGGCGCTATGCTGGGTGCGGATCAACCTGTTATCCTGCATTTGCTTGAGATTACGCCTGCCCTCGGTGCGCTTGAAGGTGTTGCGATGGAATTAGATGACTGCGCCTTTCCTTTATTGGAAGATGTTGTCATGACGGACGACCCAAATGTCGCCTTTAAAAATGTAGATTATGCACTTCTGGTTGGCGCACGCCCGCGCGGTGAGGGCATGGAGCGGAAAGATTTGCTTGAAGCCAATGGCGCAATCTTTGGCCCTCAGGGCAAAGCTTTAAACGATCATGCCAGCCGCGATGTCAAGGTCTTGGTTGTCGGTAATCCTGCCAATACGAACGCCTTGATCGCGCAACAAAACGCGCCTGACCTTGACCCGTCATGCTTTACGGCGATGATGCGCCTTGACCATAATCGCGCGCTAATCCAGCTTGCGGAGAAAGTAAATAGCCCGACCACAGAGATTAAGAAAATGACAATATGGGGCAACCATTCGGCCACGCAATATCCTGATATCTCGCAAGTCAAGGTGAATGAGAGCGCGGCGATGGATTTGGTTGAGTTTCAATGGGTGAAGGATGATTTTATCCCGACAGTTCAACAGCGTGGCGCGGCGATTATAAAGGCACGTGGGGCCTCATCGGCCGCCTCTGCCGCATCTGCCGCAATTAACCATATGCGTGATTGGACTTTAGGAACGCCCGATGGTGACTGGGTCTCCATGGCGGTACCGAGCGATGGTTCCTACGGCATTAAGGAAGGCGTAATTTTCGGCTATCCTGTGATTTGCAAGAATGGCAAATACGAAATTGTGCAGGGTCTAAGCATAGACGAATTCTCATCCGAGAAAATTAAAGCCACTGAGGCAGAACTCCGCGAGGAACGTAAAGCCGTTGAGCATTTATTCGGTTAGTCAAAACTCGAATAGATTTATGTATCCAAGAAACTTCTGAGTTTACGGGAACGGGATGGGTGTTTGAGTTTCCGCAAGGCTTTCGCCTCAATCTGACGGATACGTTCGCGGGTTACATTAAATTGCTGACCCACCTCTTCCAACGTATGGTCGGTGTTCATTCCAATACCGAAACGCATTCTCAAAACCCTTTCTTCCCTTGGTGTCAGGGAAGCCAAAACGCGGGTTGTTGTTTCACGCAAATTCGCATGAATAGCGCTATCCATCGGGTTGAGCGCATTTTTATCCTCAATAAAATCACCGAGATTGGAGTCTTCCTCATCACCCACAGGGGTTTCGAGAGAGACAGGCTCTTTTGCGATTTTGAGGACTTTCCGCACTTTATCAAGCGGCATATGGAGACGCTTAGCAAGCTCTTCAGGTGTCGGCTCACGACCGATTTCATGCATCATTTGACGCGATGTCCGCACAAGCTTATTAATCGTCTCAATCATATGAACAGGGATACGGATTGTCCGCGCCTGATCCGCAATTGAGCGTGTAATCGCCTGGCGAATCCACCATGTCGCATAGGTCGAAAATTTATAGCCGCGGCGATATTCAAATTTATCAACGGCCTTCATCAGGCCGATATTGCCTTCCTGAATCAAATCAAGGAATTGGAGGCCACGGTTAGTGTATTTTTTCGCAATCGAAATTACGAGACGTAAATTCGCCTCAACCATTTCTTTTTTTGCGCGTGCGGCCTCGCGCTCACCTTTTTGCACTGTCGAGACGATACGGCGAAATTCTGAAATAGGCAGTCCGGCTTCCTCCGAAATTGCGCTGATTTCATCGCGCATTTTCTCAATTTTATCCTTGTTTTTGGAAACAAAATCGCCCCAGCCCTTGCCTTTTTTCTTCGCCATCTCATCGACCCAGCTCGGGTCCATCTCACGACCATAATAATTATTTAAAAAGTCTTCGCGGCTTACCTTGCTGTCAACCGCCATGCGCATCATCTGCCCTTCAATTCCGACAAGATTGCGATTCGTCTTATAAAGACGGTCAAGCAGTTGCTCAATCCGCGCGGCATTCAAATGGATGGAATTCATGTAATCCACCATTTGCTTTTTCAGCTGCTCATATTTTTTATTTGTTGCCGCATCAGGGGTTTTTCCGCTTGTCAACGCCTCAATCCGCGTATCCATCACGGTGGACATTTTTTTATAAGTCTTTTTAATGTTATTAAAAATGTCATAGACCTGAGGGGCGACTTCCTCTTCCATCGAAACAAGCGACATGGCAACCGCATCGTCACCGCTCTCATCACTATCGCCGTTTTCACCTTCCGCATTCTCTGTCTCAGACTCATCGTCATCATCCGATTCATCGGAATCGAGTGCTTCAGGGTCTGATTCAGGGTCAACATCCTGCCCTTGCGTGTAAGTTGTTTCAAGGTCAATAACCTCGCGAAGCAAGATATCGCCTTTTTCCAAAGCCTCATACCACGCGATAATGGATTCGATCGCCAGCGGTGATTCGCAAATCCCGCCAATCATCATTTCGCGCCCTGCCTCAATCCGTTTGGCAATCGCAATTTCGCCCTCACGAGAGAGCAGCTCAACTGTACCCATTTCGCGCAAATACATGCGCACAGGGTCATCGGTACGACCTAAATCGTCATTTTTAACATTACCTTTGGCAACGGCGTGATCCTCACCATCATCTTCTTTTTCGTCAGGTTCATCATCGACATCATCAGAGTCAACAAGATTGACACCGCTATCGTTAATCGAGGACATAATATCCTCAATTTGGTCGGATGAAAAACTGTCATCGGGGAGCATGTCATTGAGCTGATCATGTGTCAGATAACCCTGCTTTTTCCCCATTTCGATGATGGCTTTGGCAATTTTCGCCATATCGGCGGCAGATGTTGCACCGACCTTTGATTTGGCATTCGCTTCTTGAGCCTCATCATCATTATCGATGTCGTCGGCGTTTGTATTTTGTTTTTTCAATGCTGTACCCATGCTAATTTATAACCTTGTCATTAACCGAATAATGTTAATGATTCGCGGCAATCTGCCTGTTTAATAATTCCTCTAAGCCCGTTTTTACGGCTTCATAAGCGTCCTGCTCTAAAGCATAAGCCGCATGAAGCTTCACATCCATATGCAGATCGGCAACATCATCCCCGTTTATGCCCTTATCATGAAGGGCGGCTATCAACTGATCATGGGTTATGCCGCTTGTATCAGACAATATTGATATAACATTCTGGCGCAAGCGGTCAAGCATTTGATTTTGTGCGTGAACCGCGTTGATTTGCTCCTCATACTCATCATAAAATTCGGGATAGCGTAAGATAAGCCCAAGGATAAGTCGTACTGCTAAATCACCCTTGCCTTTCGGTTTCGTCAGAGGAATTGAGGGTGTCACCATCCGCTTTCTTATGCCTGGTTTTTGAGCCCTGAAATGCTGATAAACCTTGTCTTTCAAAATTTGCCTGTAGGATTGCTGTATCGTGCGGTCGGCAATGCTCATCACAATCTTGTCAATCTCGCTAAGCAGTGATGCGCGCGCTTCAGGCCGTGACAAATCATGACCGCGGCTGACATGGCGCCATATCATCTCATGCAAGGGAATAGCTTTATCAATGACGGCGCGCATCGCCCCTGCCCCTTGCTTACGGATAAGGTCATCGGGGTCAAGACCGGCAGGCATAAAAGCAAAGCGCGCGGATACACCCGGCTGTAAAATAGGAAGCAGCCTTTCCATCGCGCGAATTGCGGCCCTTGCGCCGGCCTGATCCCCATCGAAACAGAGATAAGGCTCGCGCAGGCTTCCTGCATCGCCTACGGCTTGCGCCTGCCACAGCATTTCTATCTGGCTTTCGGTCAGTGCCGTTCCGAGAGGTGCAACCGCGCCGTGAAAGCCTGCCTGTGCCAGTGCAATCACATCGGCATAGCCCTCGGCAACAATCAGTGGCTGCCCATCCTGAGCCGCTTGGCGAGCATTTGAAATGTTATAAACCAGCCGCCCTTTATGAAAAAGCGGCGTCTCCCCCGAATTAATGTATTTGGGCGGGGTGAAAGAGGATCGCGGGTCTGGCGGCCTGATATGATCAGGCAGCACCCTGCCCCCAAAGGCAACCACGCGCCCGCGTTTGTCTGTCACGGGAAACATCACGCGGTCACGGAAAAACGCGTAATCCTGCCCGCCTTTTTGTGATGATTTTGTGAGGCAAAGCAACTTCAATTCACTGTCATGCAGTTTATGGCTCACCTGAAAATCTTTCATATAATCCATGGATGCAGGCGCATAGCCAAGGCGAAAGGCGCGGATTGTTTCCTCGCTTAAACCGCGGTCTTTAAGGTAATTCAAAACATCTGTATTTTCAGGTTTATAAAGTTCTTCAGAAAAATAATGCGCGGCCTTATTCATGATAGAAAGGTGATAATCCTTACGGTCCAGCTTTTCACGCTCGCGCGGGTCGGGTTTT
>CAZHEE010000001.1:219659-355073 GCA_964531715.1 uncultured Micavibrio sp.
CTTGCATGCCTGCCTGCGCTGCCAAAACCTCAACCGCTTCCATAAACGGCAGGTTGTCATGTTGCATCACAAATCCGATATGGTCGCCATGCGCGCCACAGCCAAAGCAGTGAAAAAATTCCTTATCATCATTAATGGTAAAGCTTGGTGTTTTTTCATTATGAAAGGGACAGCAGGCCTTAAATTCGCGCCCTGCCCTCGTCACGGTTACACGCTTGCCGATAATATCGGACAGGCGCAAACGGGAACGCAAATCATCCAGAAAAGCTTTTGATACAACAGACATTATTGATAACTCTTAAAGAAAAAGCAGTTGAATTGGAAGATTTTAATCAAATTTCCCATCACTCATTTAAATATATCGCATAACAGCAAACATTATTGTGCATAAGGGGTTGAAGTGACTTTTCACAAAACTACTTACCTGCGAAAACTAACAATCTTTTACAGGAAAATATATGAATTCTAATGATATAAACTGGTGGCGTGGTGGCGCCATTTATCAAATCTATCCGCGAAGCTTCTACGACTCAAACGGCGATGGTATTGGCGACTTGAAAGGCATTACCGAAAAGCTCGATTACGTTGCAAGCCTGGGTGTTGAGGCGATTTGGATTTCTCCGTTTTTTAAATCTCCCATGCTTGATTTCGGCTATGATGTCTCAGACTTTCGTCGCATTGACGAGATTTTCGGCACGATGGAAGATTTTGAGGAGCTGCTTGATCAAGCCCATGATCGCGGTCTAAAAATCATAATTGATCTTGTTTTAAGCCATACGTCCGATCAACATGAGTGGTTTCGCGAAAGCTGCAAAGGTAAAAACACAAACAAGTTTGATGACTGGTATGTCTGGGCCGATCCAAAGCCTGATGGTTCTGCGCCCAATAATTGGCAATCGGTTTTTGGCGGGCCTGCATGGTCGTTTAACGCGAAGCGCGGGCAATATTACCTGCATAATTTCTTAAAAGAACAGCCCGATTTGAATTATCACAATCCAGATGTTCAGGAGGAAGCCCTGAACACGGCCAAATTCTGGCTTGATAAAGGGGTGGATGGCTTCCGCCTTGATGTCGTGAACTTCTATTTTCATGATCAAGAGCTGCGCGATAATCCGCCGCGGCGTGCCGATGACGGTAACGGATGCATCCAATATGAAGGTCTTTGGCCTTACACAATGCAACATCATGTCTATGACAAATCACGCCCTGAAAACACGGCGTTTTTGGAAAAAATCCGTTCAATGACCGATGATTATGATGCCTTCCTTGTGGGTGAAATTGGCGATGACACACCCTTCGCGCTTGCCGCCGATTATACAAGCGGCGATGAAAGGCTTCACACGGCTTACAGTACCGCGATGATGGCAGGGCAATCTGTCGGGGTAAAGGCTGATGATTTTATTGAACCTGTTACTCAAGAAAAGGAAGTCACAGGGAAAAGCTGGCCTTGCTGGGCTTTCAGTAATCATGACACAGTGCGCGTTGCCTCGCGGTGGGAAAAAAATAATCCGGATGAAGATCCGCAATTTGTAAAAATGCTGATGGCCGTGCTTGCCTGCCTGCGCGGAACATTCTGTCTCTATCAAGGGGAAGAACTCGGCTTCAAGGAAGCACAGCTTAAATATGAAGACCTTGTTGACCCTTGGGGTATTGCGCTTTGGCCAGAATGGCAGGGGCGTGATGGTTGCCGCACACCTATGGCATGGAATGAATATATGCCCCATGCCGGCTTTACGCGAGATGAAGCTCAACCATGGTTACCCGTATGTCGGAAACATTATCCGCTCGCGGTGCGACAGCAACAGCTTGATAAAAACTCTTCACTAAACTTCACGAAAGATTTCCTGAAATGGCGAAAGGATCAACAGGTTTTAAAAACGGGTGATATAGAATTTCTGGAAACCTCGCAAAGTGTTCTGGCTTTCAAGCGATATGATGATATTCATACTTATATTTGTCTTTTTAATCTGGCGAAAGGTGAGGAGCGAGTCGAGCTTAATACCAATTTAAAAGAAACGCTTTATTCGCTGGGTGCGGATGTGTCCTGCTCTTCCGTTTTCCTATCCTCGTTCGGGTTTGCGGTTGTCTCAGTTTGAGGCGAGGTATTTTTAGATGATTCGAGCAAAGCACAAATCGCAATCATTTTCATGACAATTTGATTGAGCCTGCGCGGCTCGCTCAACGGATTGACCGTGCGGATTGCGATAAAGGCTTGCTCCCCATCCGCAACAAACGCCGTTTCAAAAGGCAGCTTCATCATATCGGCAATGGCTTGAACACGGTTTTTATTTGCCCGAAACCAGAGTGCAGGCTGCGTATCCTCAACCGTATAGGCGAGGGACTTTTTCGGCCATAACGAATCATCGACCACGAATGTATCGTGCAAGCCAATCTCGGCAATAAAGTCGGAAAAGCCGGGCGATGTGACCGTACAAAAGACCGTGGGAGTCTCCTTCAAAAATATCTCAATCACAGTGCGCGTATTGCGTTGCCCTTGTTCATTTTGAACAATCTGCGGATAAAAATTGGCTTTATGGTCTTTAATAAAACCCGTCATTGTGGGTAAATCAGACAGCTTACCGCCATGATACTCCAGCCCCGTTTTCGAGGCGTAATATTTCCATGCCTTTTTCTGCTCGTAAATCGAGATATAGGACCAGATAAAAAATCCGGCAACGCATAGGACAAACAAAATCCATATAAACAACCACATGGTTTAAGGATAGCAGAATTGCCTTTGCTGTCATTATGAATTTATTTGTCTGTTATTCTTGCTGTTAGAAAATCTTCCCATACACCTGTATGGTTTTATGCATCGTTATTACACCATAAGGCTTAGTTTGGTATTCTTTTGATTGAAAGGAATATCCACCATGCGCCTGCTAATCGCCGATGACCATTTGCTGTTTAAAGAAGCATTGATCACATTTATCAATGCCAAGCGTCCTGACTGGTATATTGAGACGACCGCCAATATTGATGAAACCATGATTGTTATGAACGCGCATGATGCAAGCTTTTTCCATCTGGTTTTACTGGATTTGCGCATGCCGGGTATGGATGATATGCGAGGTATCGAAGTTATTCGCGAAATGCGTAATGACCAGCCACTTGCCATTCTCACAGGTGTAGCCGAAGAACATCATGTCAAACGCGCGATGGAGATGGGGGTGATGGCGTATTTCCCGAAAACATTATCGGGAAAGGCACTTATCAAAGCGATTGAATATGTCGTGACAAGCAAACAACGCTTTATTCCAAAAGGTCAAAACGGTCTGGATATCCTGCCAGCTTATCAAGATGACCATAATTCTGAATTCAATTCAGAAATGACAGAGAGCAGTGATAATCTAAAACTGGATTTTCTCTCACACCTAACAAAACGAGAAATGCAGGTATTAAATCTTGTTGCCCAAGGGTTATCCAATAAAGATATTGCAGAAGAGTTATCGCTCAAGCCATCAACTATTAAAATTCATGTCGGGAATGCTTGCCGCAAACTCGGCGTAGAAAACAGGACTCAGGCCGCCATTTTATGCCATCAACACGGGCTTCACTCCACCATTCGTGAGAGCCTTTAACAATTCATCTATAGCATTTATACTAGTCTCCATGGAAAACATGGTGCCTGCTTATAAGATTGACCCACCCGAGTGGATGCGTTCGCCAACTTTGGGACGTTTAATGAATACTTTAAATAAAGATGATTATAACGCACGATTGGTCGGCGGATGCATCCGAAACTTTTTTTATAAAAAACCTGTCCAAGATATTGATATTGCATGTAAATTATCGCCCAAAAATGTTATTAATATTTGCCAGGTCGAAGGCATAAAAACCATTCCGACAGGCCTTAAACACGGCACGGTGAAGGCTCACCTCAATGGACAAAACTTTGAAATCACCACCTTAAGGCAAGATATTGAAACAGACGGACGCCATGCCGAAGTAAAGCCGACAAGCTCTTGGCTAGAAGATGCCAAGCGTCGCGATTTTACCATGAACGCCCTTTATGCCGATTTGGACGGCAGTATTTATGACCCTTTGGGCATTGCGCTTGATGATATTCATGCGCAAAAAATCCGTTTTATCGGCGATGCAGAAATCCGCATTCAGGAAGATTATTTACGTATCCTACGCTATTTTCGGTTCTACGCTGATTTTCATGAAGGCGAGGCCGATAGGGAATCATTCGAGGCCTGCACGAATCTTAAAGGTGGTTTAATAAAGCTGTCCGATGAACGAATCGCGGATGAAATTTTGAAAATACTTTCAAGCAATCACGCGGCGCGCGCTTTGAATTTAATGGCTCAAGCTGACATTTTAGGCGTGACGGAGAATGTTGCCGAGCAGGTTGGAGTGCTTATACAGCTTCAAACACAATTGGATGCAAAAAATATTTATTCCCGCCTATATCTTTCAAAAATTAATTTAAAATACTTTAAAAACAATAAAATAATTATCTTTATTCATAAGATAGATGAAATTAAAAATGATTGGCAAAGTCATGTAAAAAAGCTGCTTTATTTCTATGGCAGAGATATCGCTGTTCAAGCTCTTCTTATTTTAAAATCTGAGGCGCGTGATATTTCGGATATGCATATTATGCAGGCTGTATCCTCCCCTCTTCCTGTCTTTCCAGTGACAGCAACTGACCTTATGACTGAAAAAAGTTATAGCCAAGGGCCCGAACTTGGCAAAGCATTAACAGACCTGGAAAGCAAATGGATAGAGTCAGATTTTATGCTCAACTATCAGGATTTGATGGATATTCTGTAACTTTAACCTCCGTCATTACACGTTTTGACTGAAAGGAAAATACGTGTAATCCAGTATCCCATTTTTGGATTGCACGTATTCATAGATGAAACGCGCAATGACGTATTATTATAATTTTATTCAGTAAAAACTTAATCCCATTTCGCGACAGGCGGGAGAGACATGAGGATTGCCTCAACATTCCCGCCCGTTTGTAAACCAAACACAGTCCCACGATCATAGACAAGATTAAATTCAACATAGCGTCCACGCTTGCGGAGTTGAGCTTCACGCTCTTCCTCTGTCCATGGCGTATGCATGGATTGGCGCACGAGGTTGCAATAGCTGTCACGGAAGGTTTCCCCGACATCTTTTGTAAATGAAAAATCGGCGTCCCAATCGCCGCTATCCAGATAATCATAGAATATACCGCCAATGCCGCGGGCTTCATTGCGGTGTTTAATGAAGAAATACTCATCCGCCCAATCCTTGAATTTCGGGTAATATTCAGGGTCATGACGGTCGCAACATGATTTAAATTGCTCATGAAAATAAGCCGTATCGGCATCAACCTCAAAAATAGGGTTCAGGTCGCCGCCACCGCCGAACCAGCTTTGCCCCGTAACAATCATGCGCGTATTCATATGTGCGGGCGGTACGTGAGGGTTACGATGATGGGCGACCAGCGAAAGCCCGGAAGCCCAGAACGCACCGCCATTTTCTGATGCCCCAGGTATTTTTGCCGCAAACTCATCCGTGAATGTGCCATGAACGGTTGAGATATTCACCCCGACCTTCTCAAATACGCGGCCTTTCATGACGGACATTTCGCCGCCGCCACCATCGGAGTTATCCTCGGTTGCGCGATTCCATTGTTTGCGCGTAAATTGCCCCGCCGGTATATCGGAAAATACGCCTTCGCCATAGGCATCCTCTATCGCTTCAAATTCGGCGCAAATGGAGCCGCGCAATTCTTTAAACCAAGCCGAGGCTTTTTCTTTTTGCGCCTCCGTTATGGCGCATTGGTTATGGATATCGTCTTTTTCAACTATTTTTAACATGGTTGTAGCTTAATAAAGAGCAATGCCTTTGAATAGTGGTTTTTGGATAATTATTCAGGAAATCTAACCTGCCGCAACACCTCGCCCATGATCATGCTTGATGCGTTGATAACATTCATGGATCGCGCCTGCCCCTGCATCGGGATGAGAACGCGACCATCGGCGGCGGCGTGAACCTCATCAGGCACGCCTGCGCTTTCCCGCCCAGCAAGTAAAGTATCGCCTTGTTTGTACTCAAATTCTGTATAGGGAATGGATGCCTTTGTTGTCATGAGGATAATGCGCCCTTGAAATTGCTCTTGAAACATGTCCCATGAGGTAAAACGCTCATAATCAACCTGATCGATATAATCCATGCCCGAGCGTCGGAACTCCTGCCTCTTCCAGATAAAGCCGAACGGCTCGATAAGGTTTAACTTGATCCCAAGGCAAGCACACACCCGCATTGCCGCGCCGACATTCTGAGGCATATCAGGTTGATAAAGGGTCAGTGAAATATTATTGCTCATAACTTGTAAAATTTTTACTACAGAGATAGGAAAATTAAAACAAAGATTATTTATGCGCTAAATTTAAAATACATTGTAATCTCGACTGCGCTCGGGATGACAAAGCAATCTAAAATACTGCCTTCAGTGGATAAGTTTGCATTTCCACCATTTACAAAATTTGTGAAAGGCTCAATACTATAGCCATCGAAATTTAACAGGTGAGATAACTGTAATCTGATGGCAAAAAAGACTGACAAGCAAGAACCCGAACAATCAAAACGAGATTTCCTTTATTTAACGGCGGCGGCAACGGGCGCGGTCGGCGCGGCCTCTCTCGGCTGGGCCTTTATTGATACCATGAATCCTGCTGCCGATACGCTGGCTTTGGCCTCGACAGAGGTGAATATCGCCCCGATTGAGGAAGGGCAGGCCATTACCGTTATGTGGCGTGGGAAGCCTGTCTTCATTCGCCGCCGCACCGAGGCAGAGATTGAGGAAGCACGCGCGGTTGAGCTGGAACAGCTCCGCGATCCTGCCACTGACCGCTCCCGTGTGAAGGATGATCATCCTGAATGGCTGGTCGTTGTCGGAATTTGTACGCATCTCGGCTGTGTGCCATTGGGGCAAAAATCGGCAGAGGTGAAAGGCGAGTATGGGGGGTGGTTTTGCCCTTGTCATGGCTCCCACTATGATACATCGGGAAGGATACGCAAAGGCCCTGCGCCGACGAACCTGCCTGTCCCCGACTATGAATTTATCAGCGAAAATGTAATCAGAATTGGATAGATAAGAGCGATTAATTATGGCGAATAAAGACAGACAACCTTTTGATAATGCGGCGATAGAATGGGTGGATAGCCGCCTGCCGATTTTCACACTTCTGCATAAAGAATACGGCGTCTTCCCGACACCGCGAAATTTCAATTATTTCTGGAACTTCGGCGCGCTCGCTATGGTGTTTTTAAGCCTGATGATTATTACGGGTATCCTGCTTGCCATGAATTATGCCGCCAATGCGGATATCGCTTTCGATTCGGTTGAGCGGATTATGAGGGATGTGAATTACGGATGGCTCCTCCGCTACCTGCATATGAATGGGGCGCATTTCTTCTTTGCCGTGGTCTATATTCATATTTTCAGGGCGATGTATTACGGGTCTTACAAGCAACCGCGGGAGCTTTTGTTTCTGCTTGGTGTTTTAATTTTTGTGTTGATGATGGCGACCGCCTTCATGGGTTACACATTGCCGTGGTCACAAATGTCAGGGTGGGGCGCGACGGTAATTACCTCACTGTTTTCCGCCGTTCCTTTTGTCGGGGAATCCCTTGTTCAGTTGCTTTGGGGTGGGTTTAGCGTTGATAACCCGACCCTAAACCGCTTCTATGCCCTTCATTACCTCTTTCCGTTTTTAATTGTCGGGGTTGTTTTCCTTCATATCTGGGCGTTGCATGTCACGGGGTCGAACAATCCGCTTGGGATTGAACCGCAATCGGATAAGGATACACTTCCCTTCCACCCTTATTATACGATGAAGGATTTATTCGGAATTTCGGTTGTTCTCATCCTGTTTGTTTTGATCGTGTTTTTCGCGCCGAATGCGCTTGGCCATGCCGACCATTATATCCCGTTTGACCCGTTGGTCACGCCACCGCATATTGTGCCTGAATGGTATTTCCTGATGTTCTATGCGATTTTGAGGGCGATTACATTTGATTTTAATGTCTATGTTTTTTCAGGTTTTGTCCTGATGGCACTCGCCCTTGTACCGATTTATACAAAACGTGATAAGGCCTTAAACTGGCTTCCGATATTGGCTCTCAGCGGGGCAGGTGGTATCCTCTTCCTGCTCGGTTTTCTGGCTCAGGAAGCGGGCGGCAGTGTTATTAGCCTGCCTTTCACAGAGTTCACATTTTTAAGTGCCAAGCTGGGCGGTGTTTTAGCCATGTTCGGTGCGATTGTCGCACTGGCACTCATGCCCTGGCTCGACTGGCATCCTGTACGTTCGGCAAGGTTCAGACCGTTTTACAAAATATTCCTGATAATTTTTGTCTTGAATGCCTTTGTTTTGGGCTATGTCGGGGCGATGGTTGCTGAACAACCTTATGTGATTATCTCGCAGCTCGCGACCGGGTATTATTTCGCGTTTTTCTTTGTCATCGTGCCGGTATTGTCCCGTTTGGAAAAGGCAAAGCCTCTGCCGAAATCTATTTATGAAGCCGTGGTCAAAAAAGCCGCTATTGTCTTGATGGTCGGAACATTAGCGATGGTTTGCTTTAGCCATTCAGCCCTCGCCGCCAAGGATGCACCGACGCCGCCTGAGACTGAATGGAGCTTTGACGGCATGTTCGGCACCTATGACAAGGCCGCAATGCAACGCGGCTTTCAGGTTTATCGCGAAGTCTGCGCCGCCTGCCACGGGATTGAGCGTGTGGCCTATAGGAACTTAATGGATTTAGGCTATAGCGAGGCTCAGGTTAAAGCCATTGCCGCCGAAGCGATGGTTACGGACGGGCCGAATGATGAGGGCGAGATGTTTCAACGCCCTGCCACACCGGCCGATAGAATATATGGCCCCTACCCGAATGATCAAGCCGCGCGATACGCCAATAACGGTGTTTTACCGCCCGACATGTCCCTTATTGTCAAGGCGCGGAAATATGGTGCGGATTACATCAATGCGCTTTTAACAGGCTATAAAGAACCGCCCGAGGGTGTCACGCTTTCAACGGGTATGTATTATAACAAATATTATGCCGGGAATTTAATTGCCATGCCGCAACCTTTTATGGACGGGCAGGTTACTTATGCAGATGGGACGGAATCCACGGTTGAGCAAATGTCCTATGATGTTACAACCTTCCTCGCCTGGGCGTCCGAGCCGACACAGGATGACCGTAAACGAATGGGATGGAAAGTCCTCAACTTTATGGTGTTTTTCTCCTTCCTGCTGTATCTGGTGAAGAAAAAAATTTGGAGAGATGTGAAAGAATAGAGTGTTAGTATATTAGAGAAGCCCCTATTATTCAGGGCTTTTTTTATTATAGATAAAGCCTGCAAGCCGTGCTAAATAATGCGCATGAGTAAATTACCTGTCACGCATCCACTTGAAAATATCAGAAATTTTGCGATTATTGCCCATATTGACCATGGAAAGTCGACGCTTGCCGATCGGTTAATCCAGACTTGCGGCGGGTTGGAGGAACGCGAAATGCGCGAGCAAGTACTTGATTCAATGGATATTGAGAAAGAACGCGGTATCACAATTAAGGCGCAAACCGTTCGCCTGTCCTACAGGGGAAAAGACGGCGTTGAGTATCAACTCAATATTATGGACACGCCCGGTCATGTGGATTTTGCCTATGAGGTCTCACGCTCGCTTGCCGCGTGTGAGGGGTCGCTCCTCATTGTTGATGCGACACAAGGCGTTGAGGCTCAAACCCTTGCCAATGTTTATCAAGCTATTGATAATAATCATGAAATTATTCCCGTTATCAATAAAATCGACTTGCCCGCCGCGGATGTAGAGCGCGTTAAAGAGCAAATTGAGGATGTCATTGGTATTGACGCCAGCGATGCAATCGAGGTTTCGGGTAAAACAGGGATTGGTATTGAGGATCTGCTTGAGGCGATTGTCACGCGCTTGCTTGCCCCCTCACTATCGTTATCCCCGACCCCGAGCGGGGATCAGGCGAAACAGGCCCCCGCTCAAGGCGGGGGTGACGAAGAAAAAGGCGGGGGTGACGGAACTGCTCTCCCTACAAAAGCCCTTCTCGTTGACTCATGGTATGATGCCTATCTCGGCGTTGTAATTTTGGTGCGCGTCATGGAAGGCACCTTAAGAAAAAATCAGAAAATCAGATTTATGAAGGCCGCGGCAACGCGCGAGATTGACCGTGTGGGTATGTTTACGCCGAAACCTGTTATGCTGGATGCGCTTGGCCCTGGGGAGATGGGCTTCATCACGGCTTCTATTAAAGATATCAGCGATACAAAAGTCGGCGATACTATCACGGATGAGAAAAACCCGTGCGCCGAGGCTCTACCGGGGTTTAAACCATCCATTCCGATGGTGTTTTGCTCCCTCTTCCCCGTGGATGCCAGCGATTTTGAGCATCTGCGCGATAGTCTGGGTAAGCTCGCGCTCAATGATGCGTCACTGCATTTTGAGCCTGAAAATTCGCAAGCGCTCGGGCTTGGGTTCAGGTGTGGCTTTCTTGGGCTTCTTCATATGGAGATTATTCAGGAGCGGTTGAGTCGTGAGTTTGACCTCGACCTCATCCCCACCGCGCCCAGTGTTGTTTATAAATTGCACATGACGAATGGCGAAGTGATGGATCTCTATAACCCTGCCGATATGCCCGATGTCGTGAAGATTGACAAGATTGAGGAGCCTGTCATCAAGGCGACAATTCTCGTGCCGGATGAGTATCTCGGCGGCTTGCTCCAGCTTTGCGAAGAACGACGGGGTAAACAGGTGACGCTGACCTATGTGGGAAACCGCGCGATGATGGTTTATAATCTGCCGCTGAATGAGGTTGTGTTTGATTTTTACGACCGTTTAAAATCAATTTCCCGTGGCTATGCCTCTTTTGATTATGAGCTGGATGGGTATCAGGCTGAAAAACTTGTAAAGATGGACATTCGCGTCAATGATGAGCCGGTGGATGCACTCGCCATGATTGTGCATGAAAGCCAGGCCGAACGCCGCGGGCGACAGTTATGCGAGCGGTTAAAGGACCTTATCCCGCGCCAGATGTTCAAAATCGCGATTCAGGCGGCGATTGGGGCCCGGGTGATCGCACGTGAAACGCTCTCGGCCTATCGGAAAGACGTGACGGCAAAGCTTTATGGCGGTGATGTGACGCGAAAGAACAAACTGCTTGAAAAGCAGAAGAAGGGAAAGAAGAAAATGCGCCAGTACGGGAATGTTGAGATCCCGCAAAGCGCATTTATCAACGCCCTTAAAATGGGTGATAATTAGGTATAATCGTCATTGCACGAGCATGCCCCGACGAAGGCCGGGGTGCAATCCAGAAAATAGCTGCTGGATTACACGTGTTTTCTATCGAAAAACGTGTAATGACGAGTAACACTGTTCCGCAAACTAAAGTTAAAAGCCATTTGAAAAAAGCGGAAATAATCATATAATCTTTTCAAATGAATAATGATGCCAAAGCCATCCATGACAAGAACACAAAAACGCTTTTAACCGTATTTGGCGTTGTGTTCGGTATGGTCGGATTGGCCTTTGCATCCGTTCCTTTATATGACCTTTTTTGCCGTGTGACAGGCTTTGGCGGAACGACTCAAATTTCGGCACAAGCCCCTGATATCATTCTCGACCGTACAATTAATGTGAAATTCACTACAAGTGTGAATCAGAAATTGCCTTGGGATTTTGAATCCGAGATGCGCGAGCTGTCTGTTAATGTCGGACAGGAAGCGCTCATAAATTTTGTTGCTCAAAATACAGGGCAAGAACCCGTTGCAGGCACTGCAATTTATAATGTGACGCCCTTAAAAGTTGGAAAATATTTTCATAAAACGCAGTGTTTCTGCTTTGATTATCAGGTTCTACGCCCGAATGAGCGGATGAACATGCCAGTGATGTTTTATATTGACCCCACAATAGCCGATGACCCGAATATGGAGGATATTACAACAATCACGCTTTCCTATAGTTACTTTAAATCCGAGTCGACGGAATTGGATAATGCAATGGAAGATTTGAACACTCTTCCTGTTAAGGCAGGACGCTCTTAAAAATCGCTTGGTTCATGTGGTCAAATTTAATAGTATTTTAAGCGTTGGCAGCTATCGTATACAAAAAAGGATTACGAAAACATGGGCGATTATATAGAATATGACACAACGGGAAGACCGCATCCTTATCACATTGTAAGGCCGAGCATCTGGCCTTTGGCCTCGTCTTTTGCGGCAGGGTTGCTTGGATTGGGTGCCGTGTTTTTCATGCATGATAAAGGCCCTGCCCTCATGATTGTCGGCCTCATTGCAACGCTTGCCACCATGTTTTTCTGGTGGCGCGAAGTATTGTTTGAAGCGGTCGTTGAGAAAGCACATAGCGCGATTGCGAAAATCGGTTTCCGTTTCGGTATGATGCTCTTTATCTTATCGGAACTGATGTTTTTTGTGGCCTTTTTCTGGGCATTTTTTAATTTCTCCCTGTTTCCGGATGGCGGCGTCTGGCCCCCTGAGGGCATTAAGATGGTTAATCCGCTTGACCTGCCGCTCATGATGACAATGATTTTGCTGCTTTCAGGCTGTACAGTCACTTGGGCGCATGCGGCAATTATGGAAGATGATAATGAGAGTTTTAAGCTCGCGCTTGGGCTGACAGTTTTGCTCGGTATCGGGTTTATGGGCTTTCAAACTTACGAATATATTTATTTGGCTAAAAATTATTTCGGTATAACGGATGGTGTATTTGGCTCAACCTTTTATATGGCAACGGGGTTTCACGGTTTCCATGTTCTGGTCGGGACAATTTACCTCGCCGTTTGCTGGTTACGCGCACGCGCCAATCACTTTACAAAAGAAAGTCATTTCGGGTTTGAAGGCGCTGCCTGGTACTGGCATTTTGTGGATGTTGTTTGGCTTTTCCTATTTGTCGCCGTCTATTTCTGGGGCAGTGGCGATGCGGTCGCGCGATAATTATTGATGACTACTAACCGCGACCTTGTTGTTTCATCCTTAAAGTGCTTATGCCCGCAATGCGGAAAGGACAACATTTTCCCACATCGCCTGACCCTTACTGTTAAGGATCAATGTACCGCATGCGGATTGGACTTAAAAAATCATGATAGCGGTGACGGCCCTGCCTTTTTCCTGCTTTCTGTCCTTTGTATCGTGATTACGCCTTTGGCTCTATGGTTTGCGGCGGTGACGGATTTACCGCTTTGGCTTTACGCCATTATTTGGACTTTAGTGTGTCTTGCTGCTTGTATCGTAACGCTTCAACCGCTGAAAACTTATTTCATCACCCTGAATTTTAAGCATCGTGATGGCGCGCATGGGGTTTAAGCTTTGTCGTCATTGCACGTTTTATGAAATAAATACGTGCAATCCAGATCGCTATTGTGGATTACACGTATTGAACATAAGTTCAAACGTGTAATAACGATAATTTTTGAATTTTAAATATGGCAGTAAAAAATATAATAACATTTTTAGTCTTGGTAGCGGCAGTCGCACTTATGCTCCGCCTCGGGTTTTGGCAGCTTGAAAGATTGCAGTGGAAAGAGGCTATCCTCGCGGATATTGAGGCTCAACACAATGCCGACCCAATGCAAAATCCTCTTAATTTAGAAAATGCAACAGAATTTGAGAGTGGTTACATTGAAGGAAAATTTAATGATAATTTAATTTCAATACAGCCTCGCACTAGTAAAGGCAAAGCTGGGCAGCATATCTATGGTATTATAGTAACAGAAGATGGACAAAATCTTGCTGTTAACTATGGTTGGCTTCCTGCAGGTGAAACATTAAGGTATGCTGATTTATACACTGGTCGTTTTTTTGGTTATTTAAAAAAAGCTGATAAAGTTAGCAGTTTCATTCCAGAAAATGACTATAAAAATAATAATTGGTATAGCTTTAATAGCAATGATTTTAAACGCTATTTTAATTTAGATCATTTAAATGATAAAATTTTATATTCAACTGTTTCTCTTCCTTCAAGCAACATTCAACCTTTTGAAGGTTTACCTCAACCGCGCAATAAACATGCGCAATATGCAATTTTCTGGTTTTTTATGGCGGGGCTATTGGTTTTCTTAAGCGGCTATTATCTTTATTCCGCTCGCTCCAAAACACCTTGAAAAAGATCAACTTCCGAAGTGACATCCATCAAGGTCTGTCGGTCGGCAAGGCTTGAGATATTTTGCGGTCGGGTCACAACCTGAAATTGTTTATAAAACGGCGTTTGTTTCATCATCATGTCGTAACGCGCGGAAAAGCGTTGAAGCGCATCATACTGATCAGACAAACTTAACGCGACCGCTTGATTAAGAATAAGTTGCGCCTGCTGCTCCGTTGGCGGCTGGCTATCGCTCATATTTTGACGCGCCAGCAATTTACCGAGGCTATCCGATGCCGAGATCCACTTACCCGCGCGCCAGGCTGTCTCAACCCTTAGGCGGATAACATCATCCGTATCGTCCAGTCCCTCCATCATAAATAAAGCACGTTGCGGGTCACCCAGCTCGGAGAATGATTTTGCCTTTAGTAACACAATTTGAGCATTTAAATCATCCTTATCATCACCGCGATATAGCGCCATCATATCATCGACTTGATTAAGGGTTTCAAGTGCAGCGCGCGCTTCGCCATCAAGAAGCTCAATCCGCGCGATACGCAAACCGCTCAATATCGCCTCTTGCCCTTCGCCCAGCCGTTCCATTTTATCGGTCAAAACATCCGCCGCCCGTGAATAAAGGCTGATACTCATCAGTTTATCCGCAAGCGCACTAATAAGCGCATTGCCGCGCTCACCAACAGGGGTCAGTTCCTTAAACTCATCATAAACAGCCACCGCGATAAGCGGGTCGAGGTCTGCAAATTCATTATCCAGAAAGATGGATTGATACGCTTCTGTCATCATACGGACAATCGCGCGGCGGTCTTTCTCCGAAGGTGTTTGAGTTGCCGCACGTTTGAGGGTAGTGAGCCCGCGCCGCGGTTGCGCATTTTGAATGTAGAGCTTTCCAAGGCTCGCCTGAATATCAAATTCCATGCTGTCACCACGCCAGGCAAAGCGTAAACGCTCCATCCGTTTAATAGCCTCATCCAAATCAATCACATCACGGGCAAGCTCATCTTGAACAAGGAGCATCTCACTTCTGATACCATAAGGGCCAAGCTTATCACCCTTCGCCGCTTTATAGAGATTGGCAATGCCTTCATCGGGCCGCCCGGTCATAAGTTGCGCACGCCCTTTCAAATAGGCAATCGTTGCCCTATCATCCAAAGTCAGGCGGTATTTTTGACTTTTCAGATTATCCTCTAAAATCTCTGTCAGTCCTAATGCCTCATTGGCTTCACCTTGCTCAAGCATCGCATAGGTTAACGGCGCGAGGACTTTTTGCCTGATTGGATAAGGATAAACAGCCGCCAAAACCGCATTATCCTGAAAGTTTTCCAATGCCCTTTCGTGATTGCCGAGTGCGGCATGCGTTGCCGCACGCCATAAACCTGCCTCGGCTATTCCCGATATATCTTGAGCGGACAAATATTGTATAGCCGTATCATATTGCCCTGCCAGATAATGCGCCGCACCGCGTAAGGCCTTATATTCGGATGCTTGCCTGATTTGAGGATTTAGAGCGGAAGCGAGCGACAGATAGCCTAAAGCCTCCTGCCCTAATGTTTGGGACAGGCTTAACTTTGCAAGGTCGAGTATGACATCAAGCTTTCCCTCATCCGCCGTCATTGCGAGAAAACCGTCCAGGTCACGCCGCCTGTCAGGGAAATCTTCTGCGCGAACACCCCCGCCCCAATCAGGGAAATAATATATACGCTCTAAAAGTGTTTGAGGTGGCGCGCTATCTTCAAAATTTTGTGTATCATTTTTATTTTGCGTATAACTTTGAATAATAGCGGCATGTGATTCAGGGGCGATGTTGAGACCTTCGGCATGTGTAATTGTAATAAAATCATTTGCCGCCTCAACACGCAAACCATCAGAGGCAGGTTTAATCGCCGCACCGATAATTGATGGTAAAACTGCAAAATCCGTAAATTGATAAGCCCTGTTCATGCCTGATTGAACTCGCTTCACCGTTACTACGGCCAAATTATCACCGTAATCAGGATCAGAAAGCTTGAGCAATTTAGAGATATTTTGCATCGGAATAACGATTTGAGGATTATCAGTCTCAACCAGACGGCGACGGATATTCGGGCTTTTAATCTGGGGATTAATGTCCGAAATAACCAAACGCCAAATCAGTCCCCGCCCTTCAGCACGAATATAAGCCCCCTTCGGCAGCGGCATCATCCATGCCCTGCCATTTGCCATTTCAATGTCTTGCAGTGACCACTTCAAATCAAGCCCTGCCCCCGCAATCTGTGGTAGGACAGCCATGTCCTCTTGGTCGGTGACAATGAACAAACGCTGATAGCGTTGGAAGACACTTAATCCGAATGGCGTTGTTGAGGAGATTGTAATCATGGTTGGGTCGGCAAGAGGGGGCAACGTCTGCGCCGTAGGCAGAGGCGGACTGTCTTCCTCCACAAGCTTAACAAGCGGAGCCTGCTCTGGCTGAATTTGCGTCGGCTCGGTCTCCAAGGCAGGCGTAGGCGTCGGCTCTATAACTTCGGCTATTGGCTCTGCCTCTGTTTCTGGCTTTGGTAGTTCAACAGCATTTTGTAATGCGCTCAACCTGTCCATATCCAGAAAAATATCAAGGATGATGCGTCCGCCAATCTCAAAATAACGTGTATTATCAACCGCCTCATTCAGGGTTAGTGTTAGTGTCTTACCGTCACTATTAATATCCGAAACACCGCGAATTTGACCTTGCAGATACACTATATCGCTTTCCCCTATATTGTCGGAAAGCGTTATACTTACCCGATTATCAATTGTATCAATGGATAGCGCATCCTCAATCGTCAGCCGATCATAAAGATCACGTTGAAATACGCTTACGTCTGCCGCTTGACTAAACGAAAGAGGCAGAATAACAGCAATGATTAAAGCGAGTAAAAAACGCATCGTATTTAAAGTATAAACGAGTTTTGAAATGACAGCCAGTGACCGCACTTTCAAAATCACTCTTATCCCTTGTTTTTATAGATGCTTTAAGGGGCAACCCTTCGTCCATCATTTGACTGGATGGCTATAGCAAACAAGGCATCATTCTTCGATTCCGATGGTGATGCCATCCTTATATCAATCGGTTTACGATATCGCATATCGCGCAAAATTCCGCCGAGTGATTGCATCTCGCGCAAGCCGCTGCCTTGATCGCGATAATAAGATACAAGCGTAATTTGATTATCCAAGCTCTCAAAAAAATTCTCTAGGCGATTGAGAAAGAATATAAATTCTCTATTACTGACCTGCATATTTTTGTTGGGATTTATGTAGAGATGATTTTTATTCCCCTCTATTATAATTTTATTAGTCAATTTTCGATCCATAAGCGCCTGATTCAGCAAGGCTTTCAGATACTCTAAATCTTCAGCCAAGCCAAAATTCATGCGACTGATATTCAGGCCTTCATCATTGCCTGCCTGTAATGGTGTACCCTTAAATTCCGCCGAATCAAAAACCGTCACGCCCAGTTTTTGTTGATATCGTTCGACCTCAGGTTCCGAAATCGCATAGAGGAGAACAAAAAATGTCAACATTAATGCAATAACATCCGTGAATGAGATAAGCCAAATTGGCGGGCCGTTTTGACCTTCATCTTTAAGTGCTTTTGACCGACGCATTAAAAATCCGCCTTATCAAATTGAAATTGGAAATAGGCGGGATTACCTTTTGAGAGCGTGATATTAAACCTCTCCGCGTTTAAACCGGCATCAACAAACCGTTGTTCATAGGTCAAAAGCTCATCCAAAGAGGCCCGCGCGCGACCTGATAGAGGGTCGCGAACATAAGATATTATTGAGAGATTATAATCCTTTTCACCATCTTTAATATTCAGAATTCGAACAAAAACGGGAATAAGTTGATTGGATAGCCGGTCAAAGCGATCTTTCTCCATCCGCACCGCCATTGTTTGACCCGTAATGCTGTTCTCGGTCAACTCAACAGATAAACCCGGCAAAATGGATTGCAACATCGCCTCCATACTTTCCAGACTATCGCCCTCATTAACATTGTCTTGAGAGCGATCATCGGCAGTTTCCGCCTCAAACTGTGTCTCGGCAAACCGTTCGGCGAATGCCAAATCCAGTGATGCAAACGCCCCTTCAACCTTATCTTCGGAAAAATTTGATACGGTATTGAGAACAATAAAAAAAGCGAGAAGAATGATAAAAAGTGACAGGCTTAAAAGGATTGAACCACCCTGCCCTGAATTGCCCGCCTCACCGCGTCCGGTCTCAAAGCTATTTGTTCGAGAGCCGTTATAGCGCATGATTAATCAAAATCGGCGAGGAGTTTGTCAATATCATCCTGACTGACCCCTTGCCCATTAAGTTGAGGGCCGTTTTTCAGCTTTTCATCTTCACTTCGCTCATCTTCAGGCTCTGGCAAATCTACTGATTTATCCGTTCCGAACAGTTGAAGCAATCTGTCTACAGTCACCTCTATGTCCTTCAAAGTCTTGACGACTTTTGAAATGCGCTGTCCCGTAATGTCTTGAAAAGAACAAGCCTCAAAAATTTTAATGGTTTCGGCGTTAATTTCAGCGGCTTTCACCTCGTCAATATCTTCGGCAACCGCCTGAATGGCTTCGCAAGAATCCATAATTGTTGCGCTTGCTTCCTCAGTTGCACCGATCACGGCGTCCAGCTCGTCCGTTGCGGTCGGTATAAATTTTCCTGAGACATCATGAGAGCGCGTTGCCCTAATCTCGGCATGCATGTCATCAATAATTTTAGACAATGAGGCCAGCTCATCCTTGATATGGTTTAGCGGCTCAAGCTGCGAACAATCGGCTTTTTCCATCAATGATGTGATGGCCTTTGAAACCTCTTCGTGACTGTAATGTCCTTGAGCCATGATTTAGCAATACCCCTGTATGCAGAATTATTTTAGAAAATTTCTATCCAATAACGCTTTCGATCTTGCCTTTCAGCGTTTCAGCGTTAAAAGGCTTTACAATATAGTTACTGACACCTGCCTGTTTGGCCTTGATAACGTTTTCGGTTTTGCTTTCCGCTGTTACCATAATGAAAGGAACATCCTTGTTATGCGACCCTGCACGCACATGCTTCAAAAATTCAAATCCACTCATCGGCTCCATGTTCCAATCGGAGATAATCAGCCCGTAATCCGCCTGATTAAACTTATCCAGCGCCATTGTGCCATCGGTTGCCTCATCAATATCCTTAAACCCAATCTGGTTAAGGAGATTGCGTATAATCCTTAACATTGTCTTATAATCGTCAACGATGAGAACCTTAATATTTGTATCAAGCATGGATATCCTTTTTGAATTTTAATCTAATCAATAATACGTTTCATTATGGTACGTGTTCATTAATGAAACGTAAAGGGGCTTGGATATTGCCTTTGTAAATCTTACTGATCTGTTGTGATATCGGCTTGCGCGAGTTTAGGGGCAGCCGCAGACAATGACGCATATTTGTCATTCACTTGATTAACTGTACGCTTAAAGTTTGCAAGGTCAGTACCGCGCAATTTTTCGCCTAAAGGTAAATCAACTGAATGCGGGTTTACCTGTTTACCGTTTTTGATGACCTCGTAATGAAGATGAGGGCCTGTAGAACGTCCAGTATTTCCGATATAGCCAATCACTTGGCCTTGCTTGACGCGCGTGCCACTACGAATGCCTTTGCCGAATTTATGGAGGTGGGCATAGGCGGTTTTATAATCATTATTATGGCGTACGCGAACATAATTCCCATAAGCGCCAAAGCGGTTTGCACGTTCAACCACACCATCGCCTGCGGCATAAATCGGCGTGCCTGTCGGCGCGGCAAAATCCACGCCCTTATGCATTTTGTTATAGCCAAGCACAGGATGTTTCCGCATGCCAAAACCCGATGATAACCTTGCCCCATCAACGGGAGTCCTCAAAAGTGCGCGCTTAATTGACTGCCCGTCAGGTTCGAAAAAAGTTTCAAACCCATCAGATTTTTTAAACAGATAAATAGGCAAATCTTTATCACGCAAAGTAAGCTTCGCATACTTCAAGCGGTTTGAACGAACGTAAGATCCATCATCCGTTTCTTTAGTCTCATAAAGAAGCTCAACCTCTTCACCGCCCCAGATATCACGCTGAAAATCCACGCTCCAGCTATAGGCCTGAATCATTTTATTAATAATGCCATCAGGCACACCCTGCGCGCCCAGATCGGCAAAAAGTGAGTTATTTATGGTTGTTTTCGCGGCATAGGTTTTAATCTTGACAGGTCGGTCACGCTTTTCCGCAATCCAGATGTCATCCGCATTCGGGCTAAGTACGATACTGGTCAGGCTATCCTTCACATAGCTGATTTCCTGCAATGTGCTTTTATCATTTAAGCGGATATAGCTTAATTTAATTTCATGACCGGGCCGGATAGATTGTGGGTCGACATACCCTTTTATTGCCGCCATGGCTTGGCTGTAGTCATCACCGCTTAAGCCTGTCTGCTCAATTAAAGTGCCGAGCGTATCGCCCTTTTCAACTGTCAGGATTTTTTCCCATACATAAGAGCCTTCAAACTCAGGGCGGCTACCGATACGACCGAGAAACGGGTCTATCCCATTCCCTGCTTCCTCAGGGTCATAGAGAGTTGAGCCAAGCTGAAACGGCACAATCTGGCGCAGGCTGTCAACCGTGTCCTGCATCGGAATAATCGCCGCGGCCTCATAAGCTTCCTCGTTATTATGAGCGTGAGATGGGTTTGACTGCCCAATAAGACCGACCCAGAGCAACATAAAACCAAGCATCAGGCTCGGCATGATATAGCGCAGGCGCAAACGCCCTTCAGATGTTAAAAAATAGCGGTGCTTTAATATGATTTTATCAGTCATGCGTATGATTTAATTTTAATTCGTTTATAACAATAAATGCTTCATTAACATTTGTCTAATCCGTTGTGGCGTTATCCACTTTTTTAAATCTCTTGCTCGCGGATTTAAGCTGACCGCAGGCGGCGAGGATGTCATCCCCTCGTGTTTTACGAATTGGTGCATCCAACCCATGCCCCCGAACAATAGCCGCAAAGCGCTCAATCCGCTTCATCGGCGAGCAAACAAAGCCGCTCCCCGGCCACTCGTTAAACGGTATCAAATTTACTTTTGCGGGTATATCGCCCAACAATGTGGCAAGATTATGGGCATCCGCATCACTGTCGTTAATTCCGTCCAGCATGACATATTCAAAAGTAATCCGCCGCTTTTTATCAAGCGGATAATTGCGGCAAGCCTGCATCAGTTGGTCAAGCGGATATTTTTTATTAATCGGCATAATCTCAGAGCGCAAATCGTCATTGCAAGCATGAAGCGAGATGGCGAGATTGACATTGAGATCCTCACCGCATTGCTCAATCAAAGGCACCACACCCGAGGTTGAGAGCGTAATACGCCGTTTTGATATCGCCAAACCGTTATTATCCATACAAATTTTGAGTGCTTTGGAGACATTTTGATAGTTATAAAGTGGCTCCCCCATGCCCATCATGACGATATTGGTGAAGTCACGTCCGCCTTCCTTAACGGCAGTTGAAGGCCACTCCTCCAACACATCACGTGCATGCATGATTTGTTGTAAAATCTCATGCGCGCCAAGATTACGGACAAGGGCTTGTGTGCCTGTATGGCAAAATTTACACGTTAAAGTACAGCCGATTTGGGAAGAAACACAAAGCGTTCCGCGCGTCTCCTCGGGAATAAACACTGTTTCAACCATTTGCCCATCGCTGAGCTTCAACAACCATTTTATCGTGCCGTCCTTTGACCGCTGCTCGATTTGAATGACAGGACGCCCGATTGTAAAACGTTCCTCAAAAAACGCTTTTAAGTCTTTTGGAATATTTCCCATTGTGGCAAAATCTTTCACGCCACGCTGATATATCCAATGCCAGATTTGTTTGACTCGGAAAGCAGGGATTTGATAGGTCTGAAACTGTTCTATCATCTCATCCAACGAGAGACCGATGAGGCTCACCCGTCCTTGTGCATCTTCTTTCGCGGGCGCAAATACCCGCTCATGCTTTTTGATTGACGCATCATCCATGGCTCAAGCTGATAGCATGGACATACGGTAGAAGTAAAGGTAAAGCGTACTCTTAACATTAGCCCCTTAACCTTGGGAGCATCTCATTTCTGTGTAACTTCGCCGATATGATAAGCCCATAGCAAATTAGTGCGGCAAGCATCGCCGAGCCGCCATACGAAACCAGCGGGAGCGGCACGCCGACCACAGGAAGTAAGCCCATCACCATGCCGGTATTAATCATTACATAAAGCGAGAGGTTAATCGTCAGCCCGAAAACCAGTAATCTTGAAAAAATATGTTGTGCTTTTAATGCATACATAAACCCGATTATGAAAGTCACAAGATAAAGCGAGATGAGCCCTAAACATCCAAGAAGCCCATGCTCCTCCGCCCAGAGTGTGAAGATAAAATCCGTATGTTTTTCAGGCAGGAAGTTCAGCTTGGCTTGCGTACCTTCCAGAAACCCTTTGCCGTCCACACCGCCGGACCCTATGGCGATTTTCGATTGTGTCACGTGATAACCCGCGCCCATCGGGTCACGTGATGGGTCAAGGAACGTATCAACCCGCGCCCGCTGATAATCTTTTAAAGCGTAATAATAAGCGAGCGGAACTGCCGCCGCCATTGCAACCGCCCCACCGATAAACAGGTGCAGGCGCACCCCTGCCAAAAACATGACAATCACGCCACCCATGCCGATCATGAGCGCGGTTCCCAAATCAGGCTGCATCATGACCAACCCCATCGGCACAGCCATAAAAATCATCGGCAGAATCAGAGAGCGATACTGCCTGACCTTTTGTGCGCCGATATCGTGATAATATCGCGCCATTGCCATGATAACGGCAATTTTCATCAGCTCAGATGGTTGTAAATTCATAAAACCGAGATTAATCCAGCGTTGCGCGCCCATGCCGACTTGCCCAATTATCTCAACACTCAGGAGTAATCCTAAGCCAAGAACCCATAACGGATAAGATAAAAAATACCAGTATTTCAAATGGATAAAGGCAATAACTAACATAACGCATGAAAGAACGCCAAAGCGTATAATATGCGGAATCGCCCAGCGCAAGGCATCGCCTCCCGCGGCAGAATAAAGCGCAATGCCTCCTACACACGCGAGCATAATAATGAGAGTGAATAACAGCCACGGGAAAGCTTTTACTTTTGTAAGCGGGGAGTTTTTAAAAATCATGAGTAATCTCAATATTTATGAAACCACCGTACCCCTCTCCCTTTAAGAGAGGGTGACTGTCGCGATAGGGGTAGTCGGGTGAGGGGCGAGGCTGTCTAATCCCCTCATTCATAGCGGCCAAAAGTTTTTTGCAAAAACTTGGCCTTATTGCCTTCTCCCTCTGGAGAAGGATGAGTGTTCTATCTTTTATCACACGCGCCTCTCGGGTTTGATAGGGGTGGATTTTATACCGATTGCGGCGGGGTTAATATCTTGCGCGGCGAGCATGATGTCCCGCGCGACAGGCGCGGCGGCGGACGACCCACTCCCCCCATGTTCAACCACGACCGATACGGCATAGGTCGGGTTATCAAATGGCGCATAACCAACGAAAAGCGCGTGGTGACGGTGTTTCCAGATAATATCTTCCTGAGACAATAACCCCGCCCGACGTTCAGCCATCGTTATTCGCCGCACCTGCGCCGTGCCTGTCTTTCCAGCCATTTGCCGTGTCTCATTCTCAATCGCGGATGATTTTGCCGTACCGTCTTCGCCAATCATCACAAGCTCCATCCCGCGTTTCATGATATCGAGATAGGTTTTGTTAACCGCCATTTTCGGCCAGCTTATTTGCCGCTTACGCCGATGATACCGCCCATCATGCGCCACCAGCCATGGCTCAACGGCATAGCCCCCATTACACAGCCGCGCCGTCATCACCGCAAGCTGCATCGGCGTGGTCAGAATATAGCCCTGCCCGATTGTCGCGTTAATCGTCTCGCCCAGATGCCATTCCGTGCTGAATTGCCCACGTTTCCAGTTTTTATCAGGGACTAGCCCTTTCGCTTCCAATGGTAAAGCCAAATCATAAGCCTGTCCCAAACCGAATTGACGCGCGGTTAAAGCGATTTTCTCGATTCCTAATTCCTCAGCGATATTATAAAAATAAACATCACAGGATTCCTCCAAAGCGGTATATATATTCATCCAGCCATGACCGGCACGCTTCCAACAGTGAAAACGCTCGCGTCCGACATCATAATGCCCGTTGCAATAAAATGATGTTTGCCTATCAATAATTCCTGCCTCTAATGCCGCCAAAGCCGTTATCATCTTAAACGTAGAGCCAGGCGGGTATTGACCTGATATCGCCTTATTGGTCAGTGGCTTTCCGGGGTTTGTATTCCACTCCTCCCAAATTTTTTGAGGGAGCCGCGTTGCGAATAAATTCGGGTCAAAAGACGGATGTGAGGCGCAGGCATAGACTTCACCGCTATGCACATTCATCACAATCGCCGATGCGCTTTTATGGCGCGATAAAATTTGCATAGTTTTTTCCTGCAACTGCCTGTCGAGTGTTAATGATACAGGATAGCCCATCACACCTTCTTCTGTGCCCAACTCTCGGATGAGGCGACCTGCGCTATTCACCTCGATGGATTTTGTGCCCGCCCTGCCGCGGAGATTGCTCTCAAAATTTTTTTCAATTCCTGTTTTACCGATTTGAAAACCCGGCAAGCGGAGTACAGGGTCATCCGTCATTTCTTTGTCACTGACCGCGCCAACATAGCCCACAATATGTGCAAAATGACGGTCGTAAGGGTAAAGGCGTTTTTGCCCGACATTAATTGATATGCCGGGAAGGTCGGGAAGGGACAGCTCAATCGCGGAGACATCTTCCCATGTCAGATTATCCTTGATCTTGATAGGGATGAAGCGAGCTTGCTTCCCTGCACGCTCTATCACGCCCTGCTTTTCGGAATTTCGCAGGTCAATGACACGTGACAGTGTATCAAGTGATTGACGGATATCCTGCGCTTGTTCGGGCACAATCTCGACTTGAAAATTCTGCTCATTATAGGCGAGCATATGTCCATTACGGTCAAGGATATGGCCACGAACAGGTGTCACCAGATTGACATGAATACGGTTTTTATCAGATAGCGTTTGATATTGCTTGCCATTGACAATTTGAAGCCAGCCAAGCCGCGTGACCAAGCCGCCATACAACGCGGTTGAGCCAAGCGCGACCATGAAGGCGCGCCTTGAAAATCTTTTATCCTCACGGTCTTGCCCGAATGACACCATTATCTGTTGATTACCCTATGAATTGTTTTCAGGATAATGATAGAGGGGAAAAACAGGATAATTGTGACAATAAAGGCGGTTAAGGCAGGCGCAAAAGCCATCAGGCTCCACGAAAAAAAGCCGAATATTACAAATCGAATAATTTCAAACAAGGCAACGACCGCGGCAAAGATAATTGCATGATAAAAGATTGGTTGGGACAGAATGACCCGCCTGTTTTTCTGCAAAATCATTGTAAAAATAATAAAGCCGAAGGCATGCAGCCCGATAAAGGAATGCACGGCAAAATCAATGATCAGGCCGCTGATAAACACAAACCAAAGCGGCATGAGCGCTGGCTTATGAATTGTCCAGTAAAATAACGGCACAAGAAATATAACGGCGTGCACATTCTCAACCGCTAAAAAATCAATAGTTTTTACAGAGAGTAATAAAAAAACGAGGTGAGACAGGTAAACAGGAACGCTTTGCAAAAATCCCGGATTTGATCTGTTAAGGCTACTGAGTGACATGTCTTAGGCATAGCATGATTAAGCTCAGGACGACAAGATTGTTAAACTTAAAGTTACGCCATGTAGCGCAAAGTTTAAATTGTTTAAATCGTCATTACGGCAAAGGCCACAATCTATTTTTTAGTTTTACCACGGAGAACACCGAGATCATGGAGTTAACCTGATCCGTCATTGCATGGCTTGACCATGAAATCCAGAAAAAAATTACATGGAGGTTCGGAGCAATTATAAAAATTCTACTCTTATACTATTGGAATAACAGACACTTGCATAGAGATGCCTTCATTGCGAACTCTTAGTGTTCTTAGTGTTTAAAAGAATTAAATTGGATTACACGTATTTGCCTATCGTCAAAACGTGTAATGACGAATAATACGGTCGAAAATTTAACGCAAAACACCTGAAGCGGAAGCCGTGCTTCGCGTGGCAGAACCGGCAGGGATGCCGTAATCAACAATCTGAACATGAGACGCGCGATTGGCATTGGCAAATGGTTTGACAGCCAACTGACCATTTTCATTCAAGTAAGTCACACCGACAGGCACACCATAAGGAAACACACCGCCATGTCCGGAGGTTACCACTGTCTGTCCTGCCTCAATCGCATGTTGATCAGGCAAATGGTCAAGCACAGGGTCACCATCATTGACACCGGCCAAAATAGCGCGGTCACGACTGCCCTCAACCGTGACAGGAATACGAGAATTGGCATCTTTCATCAACAAAACACGCGCGGTTTTTTGACCTGTCTCAACCACGCGACCAAGTAAACCTTCATGGCTCAACACGCCCTGCCCTTTTTCAAGGCCGTCCGTTTGACCCATTTGAACAAGAATCGTTCGTGAAAACGGCGTTTCATTATCATTTAGAATTTTTGCACTCCGCAAGGCAAGCGCATCGTTATCTTTCATGTTCAATAAATCACGCAGAGCTTTATTTTCGGCATCAAGGCGATTGGCAGTCTGAAACCATTCAAGCAACCGCTGGTTTTCTGCCGCCAGCATTTCATTATGCGCCTGAACGCTCCACAACCCTTGAACACGACTATAAGCAGTTTGTATCGACTCGCGTGGGCCCGCCAATTTTTCCGAAACAATAACGGCCTTATCACTGACGATATGTTTTGCATGTTTAACCTGAACAGGGGCGAAAATATTGACCAGAAGCAAAGCACATGACAGGGTCAAAAAAACACAGGCACTTTTCCTGCTTTTTCGATCATCCATGGTCGATAGTGAGACATGGCGCGTCGCCAACCCCAAACCGACAGATCCCCTACTCACTTTGACACAGCCTTTCTTCCATAATTCTTAGGCAGTAATACCCTTAATAATCTTACATGTTACGTCTTAAATAGATTTTAAGAATTAATCAAATTGTATCTATTAGAATCACCTTAAAAGTTTCATGAGTATTACGCAAGTGCTTGATAAAGCTTATGAACTAACTTGTGACTGAAGAGAGCTGGCCGTTAGAATTGATTTTTCCTCTAACGCCTGTCCTGAACCGAGCGCAACACACATGAGCGCATCATCTGCGATAATCACAGGCAGGCTGGTTGCATAGCGTAAAACATAATCGAGATTGGATAATAAAGCCCCTCCGCCAGTCAGGACAATTCCTTTATCAACAATATCGGCAGAGAGTTCGGGCGCGGTGTTTTCAAGCGCAACCTTGACCGCTTCAACAATTTGACTCACAGGCTCGGCCAGAGCTTCAGAGATCTGTCGTTCTGTCATAACAATTTCTTTTGGCACGCCATTCATCAGATCACGACCCTTAATTTGCATTTGGCGTCCTTCACCATCGGCAGGGGGGCACGCCGCACCGATTTCTTTTTTAATGCGTTCTGCCGTCGACTCACCGATCAAAAGATTGTGAACACGGCGGATATAAGCGATAATTGCCTCATCCATTTTATCACCGCCAACTCGGACAGAGCGGGCATAAACAACACCTGCAAGCGATATGACCGCCACTTCCGTTGTTCCGCCACCGATGTCGACAACCATTGAGCCTGTTGGCTCAGTAATCGGCAGACCTGCGCCGATTGCCGCCGCCATCGGCTCCTCAATCAAATAAACTTTGCGTGCGCCAGCACTCTCGGCGGCTTCTGTAATCGCGCGTTGCTCAACAGCCGTAGAGCTGGACGGTACACAAATCATAATTTCGGGGGAAACAAAGCTTCGGCGGTTATGAACCTTACGGATAAAATGCTTAATCATGGCCTCGGCAACATCAAAATCGGCAATCACCCCATCACGCAAAGGGCGAATGGCCGTGATATTCCCAGGCGTACGACCAAGCATTTGCTTCGCCTCATTTCCAACGGCCAGAACTTGTTTTTTTCCATTTACATTGGCAATCGCCACAACCGACGGCTCGTTTAAAACAATGCCTTTATCCTTCACATAGACAAGCGTATTCGCCGTTCCAAGGTCAATCGCCATGTCGGCAGAAACAACGGAAAAAAGCTTTGAAAACATGCGGAAAAGATTTTTGACCATGATTAGCTTTTAGCCTGATTCTGTTTTATGAGCTAGAAGAAAAAGGATATGTTCACAGTTTTTAAACATCTGTCACATAATAAAAAAGCCCCTCGATAAAGGGGCTGCTTTAACACGATTAGTAAAAAATCAACTTAGCCCTGACGAGCCTTGTTCCGTGGGTTATTCGGGTCAATGACATAGACACGACCCTTACGGCGCACGAGTTTGCAATCGCGGCTTCTTTTTTTCAAGCTCTTAAGTGAATTTACAACTTTCATGATTCTTATACCTTTAATTAATTATTCATGTACTTACGCTATGAAGAGCTGACCTGTCAAGCCTTACATGATTTTTTTAAATTAAAGATTTTTAATCAGCTGTTTATTGGCCTCAATCACGGCCATATCAACGCCTGCAACAGAATCAACAGTATCAATCGTTCTCATCGCCTCGGTCTGTTTACCTTGAGCTAATAATGATAACGCCAAATTATTCAAAATTTTGTTTTTCATCTCAAAATCCATTCCTGCCTCATTGAGAGCCGCGCGGAATTGTTTCGCTGCCACCTCATGATGCCCTTGGGCATCAAGCGCAACACCCAGTATCATTAACGTCTCTGCTGATTGAGCCTTAAAACCGGCTTCCTGAGCCATAATTTGAGCCTCATCAAAATGGCCTGTCTCTATCTTAAGCTTAGCATATTCGATTAAGACATCATCTCTTGCCACAAATAAATTATCAGTAAACGGTTTTAGAATTAAATCGGCTTGTTCAAATAAGCCTTGCTTTCTAAGTAAGGTTGCGTAGTGGAGTGCGGCATCACTGTCATCAGGTGCCGCAATATAAGCATTCTCCGCAGCCATAAGCGGAATACTTTCTTCTTGTCCGAACTTTGATTGGTAAGCCGTTTGACGTGCCAGAGCGCGCAGATTTTCTTTTGTGCTTTCAATCCTGACAGGGTCACCTGTATTCAGTTCACGCCATTGCGTTGCCTGACATGCCGGCAATGAACATATAAGGGCAGCAGAAAGTAACAAATGTTTAAATTGTATAGTCATAAATTTATAATCCCTATTCTTCGAATTCATCGGCTTCAAATGCAGAATCATTAAAATCATCCTCATCACCGCCAAAGTCATTGAAAGCCTGAACGCTTTCTAATCCGACAGTCGGCGTAGGCTCTTCCGTTGCGACCACAACATCGTGGCATGCCGAACCCTCAATGCAATAAAACATATTATAAGGCTGGCAATCGCCTTCGGCATTGATACAGGCATTTTTGACACGGACATAGCCGTCTGTCGATGAATTCACGACCAATTTCTCATTAAAAATAACATTACCGCGTTCATCCAAAACAGTCAGATTTGTTACACCGGGTAAACCCGCATTGACAATCAGCATACGAGAATTTTGCATTGCAACAGTCGCATGTGCAGGATTGCCGATAATAACACTGCCTGCATCTTGTCGCAGATTAATGATTAACGGTCCGTCAGGTGCGACCTCAAGAGCCAAAACAGCCGGAATGACGGCAATAAATGATAAAAATGTCAATAATATTATACGCATGGAATAATCCGTATGTTGAAAGTCAGTTTGAATATACACGCATTTTAAAGTTATGCATAGAGTTTAAAGATAGATTAAAAAACTTAATGAACTCTTAAGGTAAAAATAATTTTTTATAATCCTGTTTTTCGTGGGTCGAAGGCATCACGCACCGCCTCCCCGATGAAAGTGAGGAGTGTCAACATAATCGCTAACGAGAAAAATGCCGCTAATCCCAGCCATGGCGCGTGAAGGTTGTCTTTTCCTTGTTTTAACAACTCCCCAAGGGATGGCGAGCCTGGCGGTAAACCGAACCCCAAAAAGTCCAGCGATGTTAAAATTGTAATAGACCCTGTCAGTAAAAATGGAATAAGCGTAAGTGTTGCCACCATCGCATTGGGAAGGACATGCCTTACCATGATTGTCGCGTTTGACACGCCGAGAGCCTTTGCCGCGCGGACATAATCAAAATTGCGGGCGCGCAAGAACTCCGCCCTTACAACATCAATCAAGTTTGTCCATGAAAACAAAAGCATAATCCCAAGCAAGACCCAGAATGTCGGTGTAATAACCGAGGCGATAATAATGATGATAAAGAGCACGGGAAGCCCTGCCCAAATCTCGATGATACGCTGAAAAATCAAATCGACCCACCCCCCGTAATAGCCTTGCAAACCGCCGGCGATAATACCGACAATCGAGCTGAACAAGGTGAGCGTTAGCCCGAACAAAACAGAAATCTGAAACCCGTAAATGAGGCGTGCCAAAACATCCCGCCCTTGGTCATCAGTGCCAAGCCAGTTATCCCCGCTTGGCGGGCTTGGCGCAGGTACTGTTAAATCATAGTTAATCGTGTCATAGTGATAGCGAATGGGCGGCCATATCATAAAACCTTTCGCCTCTATCAACTCTTGTACATACGGGTCGCGATATTCGGCCTCAGTCTCAAAATCACCGCCAAATTCGGTTTCGGTGTAATTAGTAAATGCAGGGAAATAATGACCGCCATCAAAATTCACATAGAGTGGTTTGTCATTGGCAATAAAATGCGCAAATAAGGCAATGATAAAAAACGTGAGGAATATCCATAGACTCCAATAACCGCGTTTATTGGCTTTGAATTGCTGTATTCGTCGCTGCGTGAGAGGTGAGAGATTCATTATTGTAATCTTACAAAATCCAGTATTTGATAGAAAGCAATAATTTTTTAAAAATAATAGACTTAAAAACTACTCGTCATTGCACGTTTGCAACGCAATACGTGCAATCCAGAATGTAAAAAGCTGGATTACACGTATTTTCTATCGAAAAACGTGTAATGACGATTGGGAAAAGTTCAAATATTAACCCCTGCTCTCAAAATCAATGCGCGGGTCGACAAACACATAAGTCAGGTCGGAGACGAGCTTAAGCACAAGCCCCATTAGGGTGAAGATAAATAAAGTTCCGAACATCACAGGATAATCACGACTTAGCGCGCTTTCAAAACCGAGCAATCCCAACCCTTCAAGTGAGAAAATCACCTCAATCAACAACGCGCCTGTAAAGAAAATTGACATGAAGGCCGCAGGAAAGCCGGCAATCACAATCAGCATCGCATTCCGAAACACATGACCGTACAATACATTTTTCTCTGCCAAACCCTTGGCACGAGCGGTTGTCACATATTGCTTGTTAATTTCATCCAGAAACGAGTTTTTGGTGAGCATGGTCAACCCTGCGAATCCGCCAATCACCAACGCCGCCAAAGGCAAAACCAGATGATGAAAATAATCGACTATACAGGCCGCACTTAATGCGCATGCCATAAAACTTAAATCCGTAAATTCATCGGATTGCAATCCGCTTAACGGGAAGATATCGAAATACCGCCCGCCTGCAAAAAGGATAATCAGTAAAATTGCAAAAAGAAATGACGGAATGGCGTAGCCTATAAATATGACTCCACTCGTCCAAATGTCAAAGCGGCTACCGTCCTTCACCGCCTTTCGGATGCCCAGCGGAATCGATACGATATAAATAATAAGCGTTGACCAAAGCCCAAGAGAGATAGACACAGGCAATTTCTCCAAAATCAGGTCTATCACACCAACATCGCGGTAATAGCTTTCACCAAAGTCAAAACGCATATAATTCCAAAGCATTATACCAAAACGTTCATGTGTAGGTTTATCAAAACCGAATTGCCGTTCCATCTCCTCAATAAACTCGGCAGGGAGCCCCTGCGCCCCGCGATAGTTGCTATCACTTCCTGTTGAGACACTTGCGCTATCCATATTGTCACTTAAGGTTGCGCCAGTCTCGTTCGATTGTCCGCTAATGCGTGAGGTTGCATCGCCGCCGATACCTTGAGCCTTTGCAATCATTTGTTCAACAGGGCCACCCGGCGCCGCTTGAACAATTAAAAAATTGATGAGAATAATACCGAGCAATGTCGGTATCATTAAAAGCAATCGACGGAGAATATAGCCACCCATAAAAAGAGAATAGCGGTTTTTATAGATGATAAAAAGTACTCATTCTGTTTAAATACACGTGTCATTTCGACCGACTATAAGAAGCGGAGAAATCTTATTTCTAAATTAAGATCCCTCGACTGCGCTCGGGATGACAAGTATGTTTTCAAGGACGTTTATTCCAATAAATACAATGCCATGTATCATCGCGATATTCGAAAAGTGAAAGTGATGCCGTTTTCACCTTTGGCGATTGGTCATTCGGCAAACGGTTACTATCCAAAAGTATCGGCGCGAAGCGAATAATACCGCCACTACTCACCACGCAAGATAACTCACCAGCGCGATTTTTCACACAGTCATTCGCGTAAGAAATCCACGATTTTTGAATCTCTCGCGGGTTTAAAGTCCAGCCCTCAGGCACGATATTAAACTCATCCCACTGTTGCAAAGAATGCTTGCCAATGCGCTCTAAAATCTCGCTTTCGGTTTTGTTTTCATCAGAACCATGGTCAATTTCATTAAATTTCTCATCGGTATGAATGATAATATCCTGCCCTGCCTCGCGCATCATAATGGCCGCGGTTTGTTGCGCCCGTTGCAAGGCTGAAGCCATGATATGGCTGATAATCATATCATTATTTTTCAGGTAAGTGCCTAAAGCGCGCGCCTGCGCTATACCGCTTTCAACCAAGGGAATATCGGTGCGGCAACCCACACGGCGCGGTGTTTCATCCGCATGAAATGTATTCCCGTGACGAATAACCAAAAGACGTGTCATGAGGTTTTATCGCGATAGTCACTTGTACGCATGATTGCCTCAACCCTTGCGATATCTTCGGGTGAGTCGACTCCGCCATTCACGCGCTCACCTGCTGGCACCATTACGCATTGAATAGGAATGTCATTTTCAATAAAGCGGAGCTGCTCCAACCCTTCCAGCGACTCATAATGTCCCTCGGGCAGATTAACAAAGCGTTTGAGAATTTCAAATTTATACCCATAAAGCCCAATATGTTGATAGACAGGAGACAGACCGTCCTCACCGCGCATGCTGTCTACCTTGCGCATTGCAGGCAGGATGTTTTTTGAAAACCAAAGCGCGCGCCCTTTTTTATTGAGAACGGCGGTTGTCCCCGTAAAAGGCGTTATGCGCTTCGACTGGCGGAGTTTATCAAGCTCCATCCAGCTTAATTGTTGTACGGGCGTCACGACATCAGTATCAGGCGTTGCATGAAAATGATGGATAATTTTTTCAATTGCGGAGAGTGGCGTGAGCGGCGCATCACCCTGCAGATTCAGGATGATATCGGGTGTCTCGTCAAGCTTTATTGCCGCCTCAAAAACCCGGTCAGAGCCTGTTTTGCATGTTTCCGAGGTCATGAGAACTTGCCGCTCTGCGCTCTCGCAATGGGCTTTTATCCGCTCATCATCCGTAGCAATAATCACGCTGATATTCTTGTAATTTTGCGAGGCCTGAACCGCCAGATCATAAACATGATCTATCATCGCCTTGCCGTTAATTGGTGCCAAAGGCTTCCCCGGAAAACGTGTCGAGCCGTAACGTGCAGGAATAATAATCGCAGTTTTCATCTGTTCAATATTATTCCTTCACCCACCATGTATCAATCGCGCCAAGGCTATAGGGGGCTTGCGTGTCTGGCTTACCGAATTTATCCCAATGGGCGATGCGCCAAGTATCAATATGCCATTGCGGAATGACGTAGTAATCCCACAATAAAACACGGTCGAGAGCACGAACACGATGGATGAGCTCCTCCCTATCCGGCGCATTAATAACCATCATCACCAAATCATCAATAACAGGGCTTCGCACACCCATATAATTACGCGAGCCGGGCTGGTCAGCCTTGGATGAGTGCCAATAATCCATCTGCTCATTTCCAGGGGTCAGTGATTGCGCCGCACCGCCAATCGTCATGTCAAAGTCAAAATTATTAAGCCGCTCGACAAATTGTGTTGTATCGACAACACGAAATTCCGCCTCAATCCCGATACGCTTTAAATTACGGATAAAGGGCAAAACCCAACGTTCAAATTCAGGCTGGCGATGCATAATCTCAAACCGTAAAGCCTCACCCGTTTCAGGGTGAATGCGAATGCCGCCCTCCCCTGTTTTATAGCCTGCCTCATCCAGTATTTGAATGGCTTTGGCAAGCTCGGTGCGGTTATTGCCGTTGCCTTGCGTGATTGGATTTTCAAAAGGCGTAGTGAAAACTTCTTCAGGAAGTTGATCACGGTAGGCTTCTAAAATTTCAAGCTCTCGCCCTTGTGGCAGGCCACTTGAAGCAAGTTCAGAATTTTCGAAATAGCTATCCGTCCGCTTATAAGCGTTAAAGGCAAATTGGCGGTTTGACCATTCAAAATCAAACGCATGTTGAATGGCACGGCGCAATTCTCTATCGGCAAAAATCGGGCGGCGCGTATTCATGATGAAGCCTTGCATTCCGACAGGGCTTTGGTGCTTGACCTCGTCCTTGACGATCTGCCCTGAATTTATGAGCTCGTTATTATAGCTCGTTGCCCATGTCTTCGCAGTATATTCACGGCGCAGGTCAAATTCATTGGCGAATAATCCTTCAAGCGCGACCGTCATATCGCGATAATACATAAATTTCACCTCGTCAAAATTAAAACGCCCACGATTAACAGGCAAATCTGCCGCCCACCAGTCTTTGACACGCTCATAAGTAATCGAGCGACCTGCATCAATGGTGGCGATTTTATAAGGCCCACTGCCTAATGGCGGTTTAAGCGTGGTTTTTGAAAAATCATTCCCCTCCGCTGTCCAGTAATGTTCAGGCAGAATAGTGAGGCCGCCGAGAATAAGCGGAAGTTCTTTATTATCAGCCGTTTTAAAGGTAAATTTTACAGTTTTGTTATCAATTGCAATCGCTTCATCAATATCGGCGTAATAGCCTTTATAGGCTGGCGAACCATGCTCCATTAGAATATTGAATGTCCAGACAACATCTTGAGCATCTATCGCCTCCCCGTCATGCCACCGCGCATTTGGATTAAGGGTAAAGGTTGCAGAGAGATGATCCTCGGCAATCGTGACGGTCTCGGCGATATTCGCATACATGGAAAAGGCTTCATCCGCGCTTTTCGTCATGAGCGATTGATAAATCAAATTCAAGCCGGTTACCGGAACACCTTTGATGATATATGGATTGAGACTGTCAAAGCTCCCGAAAGCTTGCTCGCTATAGCTTCCGCCTTTAGGGGCATCTGGATTCACATAGTCAAAATGACTGAAGCCAGCCTGATATTTCGGCTGGCCATGAAGGGCAATGGCGCTCACTTGAGCTTTTGCGAGCGTTGGAATTAATAAAAAAATGAATATAAAAATAAATCTCATACCTCATGCTTAGCATAAAATCATGACGAAAATAAATAAGGTTATTAACTGCATTACAGCTTTCTAATAAAATACGTAATGTTATGCAGACTTTTTAACGCGAAGATGCGAAGAAACCGAAGTTGACATGAAGCTTTTCGAATATTCCCTCTCCCTTGGGAGAGGGTTACGGTGAGAGGTTAACCAGCTATTTTTAATCGCAGAGTTCAAAAGTAAGAGGAGTTTGTTGTTTTTAAAAAAACACCGAATCTCCGATGCTCCGGGTGAAATAATTTTTCTGGATTGTACGCATGGAGGCGTGCAATGACGATAAACCCCGTATCAAGTACGGGGTTACATTTTAATCGTTATAAATAGTATTATTCGCGGCAAGCGGTGCGCGGTTCATATCATAAGCATTTGTCCATTCGTTCATTTCAATCACGCCTGAATCATTTAGATCTAGATTTAAGAAAGATTTGCCGATAAATTCGCGTGGGCTGACACCTTCATCACCATCTTTGTTAAAGCGATCAAGGCCTGTTTCGCGCATGACCACATCTTTATCAACCTCTGCCATATCGGTTACAGTGCCATCACCATAATCAACGGTCACTGTCACCGTTTTTGTGGTTTCGACAGGGGCGAATGATAAATTCAAAGGGCGGCGAAATTCAATATTATCAAGCACTTCATTTCCATCAGTGTCATATTGATAGAAAAGCTTCTCCCCCACTTCATCAGCTTGCAGAACACCATCATTGTTCAAATCATAGACGAGCAAATCGGACGGCAAAGCCTGCTCAACCGTTTTTGTCTCTGTTTGTTTAGCGTAAGCTTTAATCTCTGGATTATTGGATGGATCGGATGCTTGCGCACTGACTGATGATGCCAAAGCTAAAACCAAGGCCGCGCCTGCCAACTTTTTTTCGAATAAAATCATTATATGTTTCCTTTCATTACTTTAATATAAACGAAACATATCATAAGTTAAAAAGTTCCACTAGACATAGGCACGAAGGATAATCTGATGTTCTTCAATTATAATTGTTTTTGAGGATTTTCTGGGCAAGGGTATTCCTGCACCGCGGCAAAACATCATCAAGGCCGCCGCAACAAAATCACGCGTGTAAATCATCGTGCGTTTTTCATTTGTTTGCGGGTTAACAATATGAAATTTAATTTCGAGACCGTTATCTTCATTTTCCTCGATGCGAATGATACTTCCCGCTATCGGCTTCTTAATATCCTCGCTTTTTACAGATAATTTATAAATAGCTTGATATATTTCACTGACATCAAAAATAATGCGCCGGTCTTCACGTGGCATGATAATCCTTGTAAACTTATGTGTTGTTAACTTTAGCTTTCCTTAAGACTTAAAGGCTAGCCTATTCTTATGAAGTATAAAAAAGGTTTTTTAATAAATAGTTATGATGCACCAAACACATGCAACAGCCGATGATGGCACCCTTGATGATGATGATGTAAATGGCAAGCTAGATAAGCTTGAGAGCTTTATTGCGCGCCGCTTTGACGAAATTTCAATGGAAATTGAGGCAACATCCCAGTTGATGGAGATGGCAGAGGAAGATGCCGCCAAACGTTTTCGTGATATGTTAGGCATGCTCAATGCGATTTCTTTCGCGGGTGATGGTTCGTCCCCCGCCAATTCCGGGGCAGAGCTTGAAGCCGTTGTGAAAGAGACAGAAGACGCCGCCACAAAAATCATGGATGCGGCGGATAATATCGGTAGAACGTTGGAAAACTATGACGCTGACATATCCAATGATATGCGCCTCGCAGTGATGGCAGAAAGCATACATATGGATGTTCAGGCAATATTACTCGCCTGCGGATTTCAGGATCTGGTCAGCCAGCGTGTGACAACATCCCTCAAGAATATCCGTGATATTGAGGAGAAAATGAGCAATATTCTCTCAAAATTCGGTATTGATACTGTTGTTATTCAAGACCCTGTTTCGCAAGGATCAGATAATATCGAGAATACATCACTTGCAAGTCAGGATGATATCAACGCTTTGTTCGATTGATTAAGGGTACAACAATCGCGATATCCATGGGTCGCTTTCGGCCTCTCTTTCATAAACAATGCGATCATGGAGGCGGATATCGCTTTCACTCCAAAATTCTATTGCCGTTGGCACCACGCAATATTCTGCCCAATTGTCAGGGCAAGAGATTTTTTCCCCACCCTCATATTTTTCAAGTAAGGCATTATAATCGGCATGGAGTTGCTCCCTACTCTCTAATATTTGTGATTGGTTGGAAACTAGCGTTGCAATTTGAGATTCTTTTCGGCGCGAGGCAAAATAATCTTTTACATTTTGCCTGTTCATTACCATGGCTTTGCCTTCAATACGCACCTGCTTTTTAATCTCTCGCCAGTAAAAATACAGTGAAACACACGGATTTACATCAATTTGCAATGCTTTTGGGCTTTGCGTATTGGAATAAAAGGTCAAACCGTTTTTCGAAACATCATGTAAAATTACCATACGGGAATGAGGTCGATGCGCCTGATCAACCGTTGAAAGGCACATGGCGCGAGGATTATCAGGATTTGCCTCGGATGCCTCCGCTAACCATTCACTGAATATCTCAATCGGGTTTTCACCCCATGAAACCAAATTCTTATCCAAAACGTATGCCTTTCTGTTGCCATATTTTACAAAGACTATATCGTTGTAATATCAAAATAAGAAAGGATATTAAATCATGAGAAAACAAATTATTTTACCGGTGGCTTTGGTCGGTGCCTTAACACTTGGTGCTTGCACAAATATGCAGGATGCAGGGAATAAAGAGCGTATTGGTTCAGCCGCAGGGGCGATTGGTGGCGGTGTCATCGGTTCACAAATTGGCGGTGGTTCCGGAAGGCTTGTGGCTACAGGTGTCGGAACATTGCTTGGTGCATGGATCGGTAATGAAATTGGATCATCTCTAGACAAGGCTGATATGGCCTATGCCAGACAGGCCGAACAAAAGGCCTATAGCGCACCGATTGGTCAGCAAATCGCCTGGAATAACCCTGAATCTGGGAATTACGGAACGGTGACACCGATTCGTGACGGTTCAACCGCATCCGGCGATTATTGCCGCGAGTATGAACAAACTATTTTTGTTGATGGTCGCTCTGAAACCGGCGTTGGTGTTGCCTGCCGCCGCAATGATGGCACTTGGGATATAATTTCTTAATTAGAAACATCCGTCATTACACGCTTTTGTGAAGCAAAATGCGTGTAATCTATACTGACTGGATTATACGTATTGAACTTTCGTTCAAACGTGTAATGACGACTTAATTAATTTTTTAATATTCCCTGAATAAAACCTAATCCACCTTTTAAACCTATCGGGTCAATGCCATGCGGCAAACCTGCAATATTTTGTCCTCTAACAGAAATACCAGCCGTCTTCAAATTCTGGACTGTTTGATGATAGGCCTGCACAGGGATCACAGAGTCCTCATCCCCATGATACAGGCAAACAGGCAAATCTTTATGAACCGTTGCTTCCAAAATATCCGCATCGACCAACATGCCGGAATACCCTAAAACGCCAGCCACTTTCATCTCAGTTGAAAACGCAGTCTGCAATGCCATCATACATCCTTGAGAAAATCCCGAGAGAATAATATTTTCTGCTTTGATACTATATTTTTTAATAATAGCTTTTATCAGGTTATCAACGACTTGCCATTGCTCATTAATTAAACGCTTCATGACATCTTGGCTATAATCGCGGAGTGAAAACCATTGAAAACCACCGCCGCCCATCTCGCATAAATGCGGTGCATCGGGCGCGATAAAGGCTGTATTCGGCAAATGAGGCGACCATTCCTGAGACAGCGAAAGCAAATCCAGCCCATTCGCACCATAACCATGGAGCAGGATAACAGCTTTCTCTGCCTCATCAGGCATAACCATGTGACATGTTAATTCGGCTAAAGTTTTTTTGGTTTGCATGGGCGGCTCCTTTTTTTGTAATTTTATTTAAACACTAAGTTCACTAAAAACACTAAAAATAAATAATCGTCATAGCGAGGAGATTTATAATCGACGAAGCAATCTATACGATAATGCCTATGAATTGCTTCGTCATGTTGTTCCTCGCAATGACGGCTAAACTTTCATGTCCTTAGTAAACTTAGTGTTTAAAAACATACCTTCATCATCTACATTACCTTTCATGGAACAAATTAAAGCCCTGCTTAGCCCGACCAATACAGGAAAAACATGGCTCGCGCTTGAACGGATGCAGGCACATGACAACGGCATGATTGGCTTTCCGCTTCGCCTTCTTGCGCGTGAAAATTATGATAAGCTTGTTGAGAAACACGGGAAAATGGCTGTCGCGCTCGTCACGGGGGAGGAGAAAATCATTCCGCCGAACCCACGCTATTACTGCTGCACCGTAGAGGCGATGCCAGTGTCGGAGCGGTTTGATTTTGTGTGTATTGACGAGATACAACTTTGTGCCGACCCGGAACGCGGGCATGTCTTCACCGACCGTCTGCTCCATTGTCGTGGCGCAAAAGAAACGCTGTTTTTAGGGGCGGAAACCATGCGCCCCGCTATTCGTGTATTAGTAAAAAATGTAATATTCGAGGAGCGACCGCGGCTCTCAACCCTGACCTATAGCGGTTATAAAAAGCTGACTCGCTTACCTGAACGCTCTGCCATAGTCGCCTTTAACATGGATGATATTTACACCCACGCCCATGTTATCCGCAGGCAAAAAGGCGGCGCGGCGATTGTGACAGGCGCACTCTCCCCCCGAACGCGTAATGCTCAGGTCGAGATGTATCAATCGGGCGAGGTGGATTACATTATTGCCACGGATGCGATTGGCATGGGGCTGAACATGGATATTCGCCATGTTGCCCTTGCCTCAAAACGCAAATTTGACGGTAAAGCCGCCCGAGCCTTACGCGCCCATGAAATAGCACAAATTGCAGGCCGCGCAGGTCGCCATACCAAGGACGGTACATTCGGTATTACGGCGGAATGTCATGATCTTGACGAGGAAATGGTAAAGGCGATTGAAAATCATAACTTCCCGCCAGTCACCGCGCTCTGCTGGCGCAATACCGACCTTGATTTTTCAACACCGCGGATGCTCCTTAAATCTCTGGAGGAAAGACCACGCCATGACATGCTTGTGCGCGGACGCATGTCGGATGATATGAAGGCTCTCAGCGACCTGATTAGCCGCGCCGATATTTTGGAACGTGCGACCAATCCTGCCGCCGTTCGCTTGCTCTGGGAAGTTTGCCAAATTCCTGATTTCCGCAAAGTTCTGTCCGATGACCATCATCAATTCGCAAGTGCGATATTTGACGATATTATGACACATGACCATATCAAACCCGAGCGGATTGAACGGCAAATTGAGCGATTTAACAATATGCGCGGCGATGTTGATACGCTGATGGGGCGGCTGGCTCATATTCGCACCTGGACGTATCTGGCACATAAAAGTGACTGGATGGAGAATGCAACGCACTGGCAGGAACAGACAAAAGAGATTGAGGATAAATTATCCGATGCGCTTCATCAGGCACTCATCAAACGCTTTGTCGATCAACGCAATGCGCTGTTTTTCAACTTGCAGGATAAGGATGGCGATATGGTCGCCGCGATTGCCGCAAATGGCACCGTCACCGTCGAAGGTCAGGAGATCGGGCAATTAAAGGCTTTACGATTTAACCCTCATCAGACATTATTGGCGGATAAAGGCGGGCGCAGTAAAAAGATTATCAATGCGGCCTTACGGGCGATACAGCCTGAATTAAAACGGAGAGTAAAAACGATGGTAAATTGGAATATGGTCGGCCTTGAGACGGGGCGATTTACATTGGGCGAAGATGGGCAGATTTTTTGGCAAGAAAACAAAACCAATCCCCTCCCGGGTGAGGCCGTTGCCTTCATTGAAAAAGGGCAGGAGCAACTCAAACCTGCTTGCCGCCTCAATGCCTCCGACCTTTCCGATGAAAGCCAGAAAAGTTTTCTGGTTCAAAAGATTACCGATTGGTTGCACGGGCATATTCGCACAACCCTTGCCCCCCTCTTCACACTGACAGATGAGTCGAATGAGGCCGCACTTGAAGGCCCTGCCAAAGGTATAGGCTATCAACTTTATGAGAATATGGGCGTTATTCACCGAAGCGAGATTGAAAGCCTGGTGCCTGATTTAACGCCTGAGCATCGCGCTGGCCTGCGCCGTAAGAAAATCAAGATGGGGCCGATTTTGGTGTTTATGCCTGAACTCGTGAAGCCAGCGGCGGTGAATATGCGCGCCCTGCTTTGGGGGTTATGGCATGATAAAATCCTTCCCATGGGGCGACCGGCGGACGGGCGCGTTTCTGTTCATGTCGGCACAGAGGATATTGACCGCAATTATTTCCGCTCAATCGGTTATCCGGTTTTTGGCGGGAAGGCTATCCGTATTGATATGCTCGACCGCGTTGTCACAGACATTTACGATTCATCCAAGGATTGGCAGTTTCAGGCGAAACACAGCTATATGGAATGGCTCGGCTGTGGTGAGGAAGATCTCTATGCCATACTGGAATCAATGGGATTTCGTCAGGTGAAGGAACCGTTGCCTGCCGCAACTACAGAAGATAAGCCGGAAGAAAAACCGGAAGAAACCGAACTTCAAGCCGAAGAACATAAGCCTGAGGCTAAAAAAGAATTGGCCGTCTTCCGTTTGAAGAAGGGCAAAATCTCTGACCGTCCACGTGTCCATAAACCGCAGACAAAGCCAGAAACGGATAAGAAAAAGTCTTTTTTGAAAAAAGATAAAAAACCATTAAAAGCAAAAGGCGCGCAGACTTACCAATCCAAACCACAGAAAACAGATGAGATTGATCAGGACTCTCCCTTTGCAATTTTACAGCAGTTGAAGAAGTGATTAAATCGTCATTGCAGGACTTATTCCTGCAATCCAACTTCGGAGGTTTTAACACTAAGAACACTAAGGCCACTAAGTTTTTCCAATAAACGCATCCCCGCGCCTGACGCGGGGCATGTAATCTAACCGCAGAGGCGCAAAGATGCAGAGTTTAAGTTTGTGTAGATTTTTTCTGGATTGTTGATACATAAATTTATTAGTTGACGTATATTTAACAATTTGTTAAAGTTTCATTAAGACTTAAATTTACAAGAGAAAACAAATGTAAAAAATGAATATATTAGCAGGAGCTGCAACAACTGCGTTAGCTTTATCGAGTATATCAGGTACATTTGCTCAAGAAGCAGGACAAATTCATATAAGTGTTCCTGTCTGTGAAGAAGGTCAAGAGGCTGTAATTACTATGACAATGCTAAATCCTAACGAAGCTGAAAACGTACGTCCTTATAATCTATTAGCCGCCCTTCCAACTTTTGAGATTGATTGCATGCCAGCTAAAGAAGTTGAAGCAATGCGACCAATTACAGGCAATTTCGGTGATTCATTACCTTTACAAATAAATGGTTCAACATTACGTCCAAACTAGCAAGCTAAACCTCTTAGAAGGGTAAAGACTATAATCGTTCTTAAATAAAAAACGTCATTGCGAGGGAGTAACACGACCGCGGCAATCTATACTATATTAAAGCTCGTATGGATTGCTTCGTCACTCCGTTTCTCGCAATGGGGGAGTGTTTTTATAAATTTTATTTAAAAAAAGACTATAGTCCGATAATTAAAAACACAACGTCATTACGGTCCCGCTTTCGCGGGGACAGGCTGTGGCCGCAATCCAATTATCTTCAATCACAGAGTTATGGAGTAAGAGGTGTTGATTTATTCAATAAACTCCAAATTTCCGATACCCGTGTTACACTGTTTTTCTGGATTGCACGCACAGAGGCGTGCAATGACGAGTGAGGAAACTCCGTGATGTCCGTGTTTTCTGTGGTGAAACAATCATAGATTTTATAGATTGCGGCCTGCGCCGCAATGACAGTGTTAAAAAACCTCTATATCTCTGCGTCTCTGCGGTTAAATTATATAGCCCCCGCATTAAATGCGGGGATGCGCGTTCTTAAATACCGTTTGGATTGCACATATAAACAAAATCAGTTGCGTATCGGTGTTAATCTGTAGTAAAAAACCTTACCCTGCTGTCCCGGTTGAGCCGAAACCACCCTCACCGCGGTCGCTATCCTCAAGGCTTTCGACCGCTTCCCATTGCACATGCTCATGCTTTGCAATCACCATCTGGGCGATACGCATTCCGCGCTCAATCGTAAAATCCTCTGTTCCCATATTAGCGAGAAGCACTTTCACCTCACCGCGATAATCGGAATCAACCGTTCCTGGGGCATTCAAAACCGTAATACCGTTTTTGAGCGCCAGACCAGAGCGCGGACGGATTTGAGCCTCATACCCAAGCGGCATGGAGAGCGACAATCCCGTTGGAATAAGCGTCCGCTCATTCGGCTCAAGCACAAAGGCTTCCTCAAGCGCCGCGGTCAAATCCATCCCTGCCGACCCTTGCGTGGCATAAGACGGCAATTTCATCCCCACCGCATGGTCGAGGATTTTTACTTTGACTGCAATATCATTCATTTGTTTTCTCTTTCATCATGGCACAAATTTGTTCGCTTACTATAGTGGCAAGCGCATCTTTTGAAAGTGATTTATGCCATATCTCATCATTTTTTGTTATAAGACAGGCGGAGTTCATATCACTGCCAAACACGCTATCGCCTGTCATTGCAACCTGATTGGCAACAATCATATCGCAATTTTTAGCCGTCAATTTCGCCTTTGCATTTTCAATTAAATCATTTGTCTCGGCGGCAAAGCCAACCACGATTTCAGGGCGATTATGATGATGCCCAAGTGTATGGAGAATGTCCGGATTATCTGTTAAAGTAATAGTGAGGTCACCTGCCGATTTTTTCTGCTTCCTCTCATGCATTTCAACACCATAATCGGCGACAGCTGCGGCGCATACGGCAATATCGGCAGGCATAGAAGCCTCCACTGCAGCCAACATTTGCCGCGCGGTTTCAACATGCAAAACAGTCACACCCTCAGGGTTTGGCAGAGCCGTTGGACCGCTCACCAATGTGACTTCTGCACCTGCTATTACCAAGGCCTTTGCAATCGCATGACCCTGCTTTCCGCTAGAACGATTGCCGAGAAAGCGAACAGGGTCAATCGGCTCATAAGTCGGCCCGCTTGTCACAATCGCTTTCTTACCCTTTAAGGGCTTGTTCTTATTAAAGAAAGCATCAAGCTTATCAAGTATAGTTTCAGGTTCGGGCATGCGCCCCTGCCCTGTTTCTCCGCATGCCATTTCACCAATCTCAGGCTCAATGAATGTGACGCCGCGTTTTTGAAGCAGGCTGATATTATCTTGTGTTACATCCTTTGCCCACATTTCAGGGTTCATGGCCGGCGCGATCATGATCGGTTTATCGGAGGCGAGCAAGACAGTCGAGGCGAGATCATCGGCAAAACCATGCGCGGCCTTCGCCATCATATTGGCACTACATGGTGCGATGAGGACGAGGTCTGCCCCACGGCTCAGGCGGATATGCCCCATTTCCGCCTCATCATCCAGCGACCATAAATCGCTATAGCAGTTGTGATTGGACAAGGCCGCAACGGATAATGGCGTGATGAATTGCGCTCCGCCTTTTGTGAGGATACAGCGCACAACTCCCCCCGATTTTTGAATAAGGCGGATCAGCTCAAGCGATTTATAAGCGGCGATCCCACCACTGATAATCAATAAAATTTGTTTGCCGTTGAGTGAAGCCATAAAGATGTTGTAAAGCTTTTTAAGCAAAAGAAAACCCCGCATGATTATCATCACGCGAGGTTAAAATTTAAAAACAAAATGAGTTAGTAATTATTCATTTCCACTTCGTCTTCATCAGCCATATCTTCGGCGCCAGCCTCAACATCATAAACAGTTTCAGGTGTCTCATCCACGACAGTTTCAGCGGCTTCGGATGTTTCGTCCGCAACCATATCGGCAGTTTCAGATGTCTCTTCAATAGCGGCCTCGGTTGTGTCTTCAACTGCGTCTGCCGTGTCATCCATTGCATTTGACGTTGCATCCACAGCATCATCCGCCGCATCGCTTACAGTTTCCGCGGCATCTTCTGCCATCATTTCGGCTTCCTCTACAACCGCAGACGTATTTTCCTGAGTCTCCTCTGCGAATTCTTCCAAAGCATTTTCCATTTCGGAAACAGTCTGACCTGTTTCCTCGGCGACTACGATGGCATCATCATTAATTTCCTCGGCATCACCGGCGGCGGTTTCAATCGCATTCAAATCTTCCGCAGTAATAGGGTCATTAAAGGCCGTGACAGCATTATCCGCATTAAAATCGGTATTTAAGGAGCTTTCTTCATTATAAAATGACTCAATCTCTTTAACAGTTGTGGTATCACCGGCGGCAGGTTGGATTTCAGCGGCATCTTCAGCCGTCATCGGTGGAACCGCAACGGTCACCTCTTCTAAATAAGCCTCAATTTCGGCAGTTGTTGCCGTGTCTTCAGGCTCAAACCAGTTTTGAACCGACTGAATCATCGAATCATACCATGGTGTTGTGGCCGTTGTTTCCTCAGCTTTTGCAGTGATAGCCGTCAGCGAAATAAGCGCGATAGCGGCCGTACCTGTTAATAATTTTGTCCGTAACATAGATATCTCCTTCATTAATCTGTGATTAAATATATATCAAAAATTTAAGCGAGATAGCAAGTTATTTTACGGCTTCATGCACTGCCACAACGCCAAAAGTCATTGTCTTATAAGAGCTTGTGGAAAAACCGGCCTCAAGCAACCGCTTATTGAGTATCTCGCGGCGTGGAAACTTGCGGATAGATTCAACCAGATACTTATAAGACTCTCGGTCTTTTGCGATAATTTCCCCTGCCTTTGGGATGACATGGTCAGAATATCCGTCATAGAATTTCTTTATGATAGGGTTATCGACATGGGAAAATTCGAGGCAGTAAAATTGACCGCCTTTCTTTAAAACGCGCGCGGCTTCGCGTAAGGCATTGTCAATATGCGTGACATTACGAAGCCCGAAAGCGATTGTATAAATATCAAAAGACTCATCATCAAACGGCAGAGTTTCGGCATTGGCCTCAACCCAATCCATATCAGTGATTGCCTTGTCATAGGCGCGTCCGCGCCCAACCTTTAACATGGCGGCGTTGATATCACTGACCGTTATCGCCGCTTGCCCCTTTGCATGCGCGTGCATTCGAAAGGCAATATCACCCGTTCCGCCAGCCACATCGAGAATTTTCTGACCTGCCTTTGGATTAATCTGGCGGACGAATTTATCCTTCCAGAGGCGATGCACGCCGCCACTCATCACATCATTCATAATGTCATAGCGGGTTGCAACAGAGTCAAAAACGCCAAGAACCTTATCGGTTTTCTGCTCAGGCGTGACCGTCTCGGTACCAAACTCGGTTGATTCAGGGTTTTGTGTCATGAGTTAATATTTAATCTATAAAATCGTTTAATTCAATCCTATCTGCAACTTCAAAATCGTAACAGGACGCTTTTACTCATATTCATTCGTAATTTTCCATGCTAAATATTTCTGTATGAAACTTATCAAGGCCATGGCAACGGTTGCGGGATTTACGCTGATATCGCGTGTATTAGGTTTTATCCGTGATGTTATGACGGCAATCATTATGGGTGCAGGGCCGATATCCGATGCGTTTTTCGTTGCGTTAAAGCTTCCTAATCTCTTCCGCCGTATTACCGCCGAAGGCGCGTTTAGTGTCGCCTTTGTTCCAATGTTTTCGGAGTCTATCGAGAAAGACGGGCAGGCGGAATCCTTACGCATGGCGCGGAATATGATGGGCTATATGTTCCTCATCATTACATTTTTCAGCGTGATTGCCATCGCCGCCATGCCTTATATTATCATGGCAATTGCTCCCGGGTTTGACCATGAGGACATGCGCTATGACAATGCGGTTGAACTCTCACGCATTACTTTTCCTTATTTGCTGTTTATCTCGCTCGCGGCATTGCTTGGCGGTGTTATGAACACGATTGGCCGGTTTGGAGTCTATGCCTTCCTGCCCGCTTTATTCAATCTCTGCCTAATTGGGGCGTTGCTCACCCATGATATGTTGTGGAGCAGTCCTGCGCATGCTCTCGCTTATGGTGTTCTTGCGGCAGGGGTGGTTCAATTCGCCTTAATCTTTATTTTTGCGGCGAAGCATGGCTGGCTCATCTATCCGACATTGCCGAAGATGACGCCGAAAGTAAAAAGGCTGATGATACTCATGCTTCCCGGGATATTGGGCGCAGGGGTATATCACCTCAACATTTTCGCCGATATGATGATTGCATCCTTTTTCGAGGGCGGGTCGATTTCTTATCTTTACTATGCAGACAGGCTTCAGCAACTGCCGCTTGGCGTGGTCGGGATAGCGGTTGGTACGGCACTGCTTCCCTTACTTTCGCGGTCTTTGGTCGCGGAGAATTTTGAGGAAGCCAATCAGTATTTTAACCGCGCGATTGAGGCATGCTTGCTCTTCGCCCTCCCTGCGGCGGTAGCCTTGATGATTGCGGCGGAGCCGATTATTTACACGTTGTTTAATTATGGCGCATTCAGCCATGAGGACACGCAAGTGACGGCTTATGTGCTCACCTGTTATGCGTTTGGGCTGCCTGCCTATATCGTTGCGAAAGTGTTTCAATCCGCCTGTTTTGCACGTCAAGATACGAAAAGCCCTGTTAAAATTATGGTGATTTGCGCGGTCTGTAACATCATTTTCGGAATTATTCTGGCGCAGATTATAGGGATTGCAGGCATTGCGCTGGCTACGGCAATATCGGGTTTTATTCAAATCATTTTGCTCTATCGTATTGTGAGACATCATGAACATTTAAGCTTTGACGCGCGATTAAAGCGTAATGGCGTGAAGATTGTTAATGCGTGTCTTGCGATGGCTCTTGCGCTTTTTACCTATCTGTTTTTTGTTTCCTTCGAGGACGACAAAACATTCAGAATAATGCAATGCTTGGGCATGGTGTTCAGCGGTGGCGGTGTTTATCTTATCGCTATTCTTTCAATGCGACTATTTACAAAACAAGATATGCGTTTGTTTTTTAGGAGAGAGAAGTAATAATAATTGTCATTCCACGACTTGTTCGGGGAATCCATACCGAGAATTCAAACAATGGAAAAAGTATATTATGTTTATATTATGACTAATCAAAAAAACGGAACCATCTATATAGGAATAAGTTCAAATCTTTTGAGAAGAGTATATCAACATAAAAATGAATATTATGAAGGATTTTCAAAAAAGCATTTTTTAAAAAGACTTGTTTATTATGAGAGCTTTGGTGATGTCGAATTGGCAATAAAAAAAGAAAAGCGCTTGAAAAAATATAATAGAGATTGGAAAATTAATTTAATTGAAAAAACCAATCCCGATTGGCGGGATTTATGGTTTGACATTTCTCAATAGCGGTATGGATCCCCCGAACAAGTCGGGGGATGACAAATAAGGTAAAAATAAATCATGACACAAAAGCGGATATTTTCAGGCATGCAGCCTACAAATGCCCTCCATTTGGGTAATTATTTAGGTGCGTTAAAAAACTGGGTTGAGCTTCAGGATGAGCCGAACACGCAATGCATTTATTGTGTTGTTGATTTGCACGCCATTACTATGCCGTATGAGCGGGATAATCTGGCGCAAGCCACGCGAGAGATCGCTGCGGCCTACATTGCATCGGGGATTGATACCGATAAATCCATTCTTTATGCACAGTCATCCGTTCCCGCACATTCTCAACTCATGTGGTTATTGGCGACTATTGCTCAGGTCGGTAAGCTCGACCGTATGACACAGTTTAAGGATAAGGCCGGTAAGAATGCCGAGAAAGCAGGGCTTGGCCTTTATTCCTATCCCGTTCTTATGGCGGCGGATATTTTGCTTTACAAAACAACCCATGTGCCAGTGGGTGAAGATCAGAAACAGCATTTAGAGCTTGCCCGTGACCTCGCGGCAACTTTCAACACGCGCTATGATATTGAGCATTTTATTCAGCCTGAGCCGGTGATAAAGGCGGAAGGCGCACGGATTATGTCCTTGCGTGACGGCACGGCGAAAATGTCAAAAAGCGCGGAGTCTGACCTCTCACGGATTAACCTGACCGATGATGCCGATTTAATTGCCAAGAAAATCAAAAAAGCCAAGACTGATGTTGAGCCTGTACCATCTTCGGCAGATGAATTTGCAGGCCGACCCGAGGCAAAAAACCTCATGACCATCTATGCACTCTTATCAGGCGAAAATATGGATAAGCTATTTACACAATATGGCGGACAAGGCTTTGGCGATTTTAAAAAGGCTCTGGTTGATGTCACCGTATCCAATATGGAGCCGATTACAAGCCGTATGAATGACTTGCTTAATGCCCCTGAAGAGATTGATGCAGTGTTGCGCAAAGGTGGCGAGAAATGCCGCGCCCTCGCCGAACCTTTTTTAAAAGAAACCATGGATATTATGGGCTTTATCGGTTCATAAAATCTCTTAACGCAATCTTCATCTTTTTCCCATAACATTACATAAAGTTATATAAAGGAATGAAAAAGATGACCGCGCTATCAAATCAAATGCAGGAAAAGATGACTTTATGCCTTAATCAGTTGAGGCAAGAAGTTATTACGAAAATGCAAGGCGCGGGTGAGCGTATCAAACAACGCCCTGCAGTGAAAGGCGATGATAGCTTAAGGCAAGTGTCTGGTCATCCTGTCATGCAAGATGATGGCATGGGAGACCTTCTTACGACCGCACTGTCCCCTGTACCCGGTTTAAGCGATATTGTTGAGGCCGGAATTGATATTGCTACAACGACTTATGATGAAATGAATGCAGGAAAGCGTCCTCAGGATGAAGTTGAGCTTTCACCGAGGCAGGAAGCCCAAATCCGTGTTGCAAATGAGATAGATGTCCGCCAATTCCATTCACTGCAAGTCAAGCTGTTTGAGCTGGAAGGCGCACTTGCGAGCGGATGCGTTTATGGAATGCTTTGTGAAGAAAGCGGCGATATGAAATTTATTGATGTCGATTGCAAGGTTGACATGCATAAGCCAGAAGACAGAACTCATCAACCGACTTTGGCTTTTATTGCTCAGATGACCCGTCCTTTAGGTATGCATGTTTAGCTTTTAAAAAAAGCGCGTCATTGCACGTTTCATTTATGAATACGTGCAATCCAGTAATGATGTATGGATTACACGTATTTTCCTTTCAGTCAAAACGTGTAATGACGTTAGTATTTATTCCACACAAAATAAAATCTAAAAACGAACTCTTTGCAATATAGCGCTATCTGCACAATACTGATATTATGTTGTTATTAAATACCTCATTATTGCGGGAGCGTTTTACCATTCGCTTTAATAATAAGGATGAAAAACCGTTTGAGGCTTTCGGGAACAGGGTATCCCTACCACTCTCAAATCATGACGGTACCATCCGTGAAACATTCGTGATCCGCTCTCAGACAATGCATACCGCGCTTCGCATGGCGGCGGCCATTGCGAAAGAATTCACTCTCAGCGGGCCAATTATCAACCGCCCTGTTGCACTTGACTATAATAAAATCTGGTATGATATCATCAAGGATTTTGAAAAAGCCTATAACCCTCACATTTGGTGCGCCGTTTACTATAAAGGGAAAGTCATTTTTAAAGATGGTGATTATCACGCTTTCCTCAATGTGATTGAGCAATGCGATATTCAAAATAAGGGGGATTATGACCGTTCGGTCTCAATCGCAAAAGATATGTTTCAACAACTCGGACGAATCGCGGATATCAGGCATCAGCTGCATATTGCCGCCGTCTATGGCGCAACTGCGGATAAAATCAGGTGCGGACTTGCGCTCAGAACGCTTCAACAGGAACGGACATTTAAATTCACGCTTAGCGCGAACGAAAATACACTTCAAAAAATCAGACCTTATGAGGGTTTAAGCCTCGCCGCGCTTTACTTGGAGGGTATACAGCTCAGCATTTTATCAGGGATGGGGGAGGCCACACACCCTGCACCCCTTCATGCGATTTACAAACGTATCGGTAAGATAAATCAGTCTATCCTTTTTCATGAAAAACGGTATCATATTTATTACCGCCCTGAACGCCCTGATTTCAAGTTTTTGGCGGATGAGGCAAGACGCGCAGCGCAAGGAAATGAATAAGATATGTCGGCAATATCCTTGTTAAGGGAAAAATTCACAATCCGCGAAATTGCACTGGATTCAACGCCTGTCATCGCGCTGGGCAATCGTTTTATTGTTAATTTACCGAAGCAGAAAATTCCGATTATCATCCGCGGGCATTCCATGCATATGACCCTACGTTTGGGGGCAGAATTGATGAGACAGCTTTCATATATGACGCATGTTGAGAATATTGAAAGCCTGCTGAACTGGGAAGAAATTTGGGAAAAAATTGTAAACCCTTATGAGCGGAAAGCGACCCCTGAAACATGGATTGCCATCTATTATAAAGGCAAGGTTATTTTTGAAGATAATTATCATCACATGTTTTTCGATGTGATAGAGCAATGCGAATATAAAAATAATATGGAGAGCGACCGCTATCAAAAATCAATAGAGATGGCGCAAAATGCCTTTCGCCAAATGGAGCGGAATGTCTTAATAGAAGAGGAATCCCATGTCGGCTTTATATTGGATGATGATTCGCCTGACGAACTGAGGCAGGCTATAATCCTACGAATGCCGGGGCACCGCAGCACATTTGTAACGCGTTTGAATAAAGGTCAAATGCAACCAACTGTATTTACGGCCATTAATATTGCGGCTGACTATATAGAGGCAGTGAATATGGCGGTTCGTTTAGGTTTTATGGAGCGAAGCATGACCGACCCAAATTTTAAAAATAAATCAAGTCAGGCTGTTATTATTAAAGATCTGCAAAGTCGCTTAGCCACTTTAAAATTCAGAATCTCTCAAGCGGAAATAAAATATAAGCTTCATTACCGTCCTGAAAAACCTGATTTTGAGGAAATCAGTCGAAAATGTTTTGAGGCTTGAACGCCTTTCCATTATACTCTTTAAAAAAGGATTGCTCTCGTATGGTTAATGATAAAAAATTTACTTTTTGGCGGATTATTGTTGCCGTCGCGCATCAGGATCACGAAGTCACACAAGAGGAAAAAGACTTCATCATAAGCAAATTTGATTTTATTGATTTTAGTGAAGATCAAAAATCCCAACTTTTACGAGAGCTTAATCACCCTCAAGATGCCATAGCTTTATTTGACAGTCTGGCTAATAATCAACAACGTGCCGAATGCCTGCATATGATTCACACCATGTTCGGCAGTGATGATGAGTTTCATGAGCTGGAACATGCATTTTATAACCGCCTCAAAGAAAGCCATATGGCGAATTTGGATAAGGCCAATGTTATTGAAAATTTTCAGGAATTCCGCCAAAATCAAAAACAGGAAAACGCTGTATTTGATGATTATCTTGTTGAATTGAAAGAGGAATACGATTTAGGGTCAGGTATGAAACGTTTCGGTAAAAATTTTATACGTTACTTGAAAAAAGAAGAACTAATTTGGGTCGAAGAAAAAACCATCTGCTTCTGGAGATTTGTCGTTGCTCTTGCCCATGCAGATGGCGTTGTTTCTCAAGATGAACGTAAGGTCATTGAACAAAGGGTTCAAAGCCTAGATATATCATTAGACGATAAACAAAAAATTCTTAACGATCTTGAACATCCGCAAGATCCTCTCGCGCTTTTTGCCAATATTGAAATGCAGTTTCATAAGGCTGAAGCTCTCTATCTCGCATTGAATTTATTCAGTAATGATGGGGAGTATTGCGAGGCAGAAAAAAGGCTTTATGACCGTATTTTAAAATATTACGCGGAAAATCCGGGTAAAAGAATATAAGTTATTAGCCTTATTACATGCGCTACGTATAATCAGAGCGGGTATATGTTGTCTCTCCAAATCTGCATCACAAGGCTATAAAAATTCCGTGACATCTGTGCCTTCCGTAGTGAAATAAGGTCACTGTTAAAGACCCCTAGCCCCGCGCCATATCGCGCAAAACATAATGCAAAATACCGCCATGGGTGTAGTAATCCACCTCATCCGCGGTGTCGAGGCGGGCCGTGAGGCTCACCGTTTTACTTTCACCATTTGTATATGTGATTGTCATGTCAACGCTTTGGCGTGGTGAAAGACCGCCCTCAATCCCTTGAAGGTCATATGTTTCATCGCCTTTTAACCCTAAAGAAGCGTAGCCATCACCATCATTAAATTGCAGCGGAAGAACACCCATTCCAATTAAATTTGACCTGTGAATCCGTTCAAAGCTCTCGGCAATCACTGCCTTGACACCGAGTAATCGCGTTCCCTTCGCCGCCCAATCACGGCTGGACCCCGTGCCATATTCCTTGCCTGCAATCACGACCAGAGGTGTGCCATCCGCCTGATACTTCATCGCGGCGTCATAAATCGGCATTTCTTCACCCGTTGGTAAATAGCGCGTAAAACCACCCTCAACATTATCAAGCATCAGGTTTTTAATACGGATATTTGCAAAAGTCCCGCGCATCATCACCTCGTGATTACCACGGCGTGAGCCATAAGAATTAAATTCACGCACTGGCACTTGGCGTGAGAGAAGATATTCCCCAGCCGGTGAATCCTGCTTAATTGCGCCTGCTGGCGAAATATGGTCAGTTGTTGTTGAGTCCCCCAAAATCGCAAGCAATTTCGCGCCTTTGATATCCTCACCCTTATCAATATCCATCGTCATACCGTCAAAAAATGGCGGGTTTTGAATGTAGGTTGAGGCATTTGACCAAGCATAAGTTTTCCCGACCGCGTTCTCGACAGCTTGCCATTCCTCAGGTCCTTTAAACACATCGGCATAGCGCGTGGTGAACATTTCAGGTGTCAAAGCCTTCTCAACTTCCCGACGAATCTCGTCATTGCTCGGCCAAATGTCTTTCAGGTAGACATCATTGCCATCCGCGTCCTTACCCAAAGAATCCTTATAAACATCAATCAGCATGGAACCAGCCAGCGCATAAGCCACAACAAGCGGTGGCGAGGCGAGATAGTTCGACTTCACATGAGGGTTAATGCGTCCTTCAAAGTTTCTGTTTCCTGATAAGACAGATGTGACATTCAAATCACCTTTTTGAACCGCATCGGCGATTGGCTTGGGCAATGGTCCTGAATTCCCTATACAAGTCGTACAGCCATAACCGACAAGGTTAAAACCGAGCGCGTCTAAATCATCCTGCAACCCTGCCTTTTCAAGGTAATCCGTTACAACCTGAGACCCGGGCGCGAGTGATGTTTTCACCCAAGGCTTCACCGTCATGCCCTTTGCATGGGCATTGCGGGCGACTAGGCCTGAGGCAATCATTACAGACGGGTTTGAGGTGTTTGTGCACGATGTAATCGCGGCAATCACGACATCACCGTGCCCGATTTTATAATCTGCGCCTTCCACGGCAACACCTTCGCCGCGGCATCTGTTATAAGGCGAGGCATTTTCTGCCTTGGCCTCAAGCCGTGCATCCATATCTGTTTCGGAAATCTGCCCAGCTTCGGACATCAGCTTGCCTTCCTCACCGACTGGGTCTTTCAACAAAGTCTTAGCAGGGTCGCCATAGCTCTTATCTTTTTCTAAAACCTCTACAAAAGCCTTCGCCGCATTAGAAAGTAAAATCTTATCCTGAGGACGTTTTGGCCCTGCGATTGATGGCTCTACACTTGCCATATCCAGTTCAAGCGTGTCTGTAAACACTGGGTCTGGTGTGTTTTCATCACGCCATAGGCCTTGAGCTTTTGAATATTCACGCACCAATGCCACACGGTCGGCTTCACGCCCCGTAAATTCAAGGTAACGGCATGTCTCGTCATCAACAGGGAAAAAGCCACAAGTTGCACCATATTCGGGTGCCATATTCGAGATGGTTGCACGGTCAGCCAAAGACATGTGGTTCAACCCGTCACCGTAAAATTCAACAAATTTGCCAACAACCCCCTTGGCGCGGAGCATTTGTGTCACGGTTAAAACAAGGTCGGTTGCGGTCGCGCCTTCCTTTAACTTGCCTGAAAGCTTAAACCCAACCACTTCGGGGATGAGCATGGAGACGGGCTGCCCCAGCATTGCCGCCTCAGCCTCAATGCCTCCAACGCCCCAGCCGAGAACACCAAGGCCGTTAATCATAGTTGTATGCGAATCCGTTCCGACCAGCGTATCAGGATAGGCGATTTCCGCCCCGCTTTCATCCTGCGATGTCCAGACGGTCTGCCCCAAATATTCCAGATTCACCTGATGGCAAATTCCTGTCCCCGGTGGCACAACACGGAAATTATCAAAGGCTTGCTGCCCCCATTTTAAAAACTCGTAACGCTCGCCATTGCGCTCAAATTCGCGCTCAACATTTTCCTGAAAGGCTTGCACTGTTCCAAACTCATCGACCATAACCGAGTGGTCAATCACAAGGTCAACGGCGGAAAGCGGGTTAATCTTATCCGCGTCACCGCCCAGTTTTACAATACCGTCACGCATGGCGGCAAGGTCAACCACGGCCGGGACTCCTGTAAAATCCTGCAATAATACACGTGCAGGGCGGTAAGCAATTTCATGCGAGACTTTTTTATTTTTGAGCCAATCAGCAAATGCGCTGATATCATCCGTTGTGACAGACCGCCCATCCTCATAGCGAAGAAGATTTTCAAGCAAAACCTTGAGCGAAAATGGTAGGCGCGATAAATCACCCAGCTTGTCCTCAACGGCTTTCAGTGAGTAATACGCGTAATCCTTCCCATTAACTGTAAGGTTGCGGCGTGTTTTTAAAGTATCGTGACCGATGCGTGACATTTTTATGAAAATCCCCTTGAATTTCTTGTGATAAACCTGATAAATAAAATGATAGCAGAATTATCCTGATATAAAATGAATAAAAAACGGTTAAGGGAAGATGGCAAATATAGAAGATTTTAACGATTCATACGAATATCCAGAAAAATTTGTATTATCCGCAGCTCAACTCTTAGCCGGCATCCCTGGGTTTACCACTCAAAATCATGATTATGATGTCCAAGTTAATGAAAGTGAACATGATACACGCATAGCTGTTCAATTCATTAATCCAAAAAAAAGGAATACCTACATATAAAGACCTATTAGATTTTGTTGATAGCCTTGGTATAAATGGGTTATTTAAAATTGACGATACAATACATTTTAGTCATTCGGGTCAAATTGTTGAAGTGCTATCATCTTATTTAGAAAAAAATCCAGATAATCTTGATACTGAATCATTAAAAAAGTTAGTGATGCTTATATTGATATATTAAAAGCACTCTCAGAAGGTTTATTTGAGGAAGAAAAAGAAGAGGTACTAAAATACCCCCGATCAGCTTTAGCTATCATAGAAGCTTTAGTAGCCATAAAAAAAGATTTTGAGAATCAAAATCCCCTTACTATTACATACGAAGAAGATGAAGAAGCTATTCAAATTGAATTATCCTGTGAGCCTGATGATGACGGTATAACTGACCCCGATGATATGGACGCATTACAAAATCTTGCTGATGTATTGGTCGTTATCGCAGACCGCTTGAAGGCAAAGGTGTGTTTTGATGAAGATGCATTTGTATTAAGAATAAATGTAGAGCACCCTTTAGAAATACTGCTTTTTTTAAAATCATGTTATGAGGAGTTAGAAATTGAAGGCAAAGAAGATCTTTATAATAATTTAACAGTTGAGGGAAGCGCTTGGGTACTAGCCCCTGACAACATTTCAGATATTTTTGATGATATAGACTGTGATGCTAAAAAAGCAGAACTTTTATCTTATGTTATTAAATTTTATTACTCTAAATGGAAAAATATTATGCTTCTTAAAGGTAGAGAAATTGCATCTGAAGACAAAGATTCTTTAAGATTTCTACCTATGTCTGTATATGGAAGCACTGCCGACATGACACGCGCAAAAGCCTGTGGTTTTGGTTGCTGTCCATCTTATGATGAAATCGAAGCAAGAGTATTGCAAGAAGTTGCGCCCGATAGAACTGATATAAAAAATGCGTATCGCATTCATTAACTAACCGCACATCCTTGCAACGCGTTCATATTCTTCCAGCGTATCAATCGCCTGTTGTCTTTGCCTGCGCTCGGCGGTCATTTGGTTATTCACGGCGGCAATTTGACTTTCAATATAGTCATTAATTTTTTGTTGGTAGCGTTTCTGATCACGCTCATCTTTAGGCCCGACAATCCCCACCTTCATCACCGCATCTTGCAACCTGCGTTTAAAAATCGGCACATATTTCTTTACAATATCGCGGTCAACATACACATGTTTCATCTCGTGCTCCATAATTGCATTATGTTTGCAGCTCCCCTTCCTATGCTCTCGCGTGATATAGATTTTCGGGTCAATCCTTAAATCCAGCCTGACTTCATCAATCCATTGGCAGATTTTGCGCGCGCGTTCATAGCCTAATGCAGAGGTCATAATCCGCGACTCAAGGGCAATGCCACCCTTCATCAGGCCACCGACATGGGTTTTCGCATCACGCGCATAGGGGCTGACCGTGTCATTTTCCATCGCATCCATTTGGCGTTGCGATTTTGTGAAGTCATAGCGGATCGGGTCGCTCTTCCACGATACAGAAACCTTGCCCGCCTTTTGCGCAGGGCAATCAAGGGCGTGAACATGACCCATACTAAAGACATAAAACATAAACACCATAAATGGAATCAGAAAGATGCTTTTCAAAAACGGTTTTCTCCTATAAATAAAAGGGTAGCAAACAACCTTTAAGAAGATGTAAAGCATGGCGGTTTTAGGGCAACTCCTTTATTTTTTAATTGATATCTATATTTTCGTGATTATCATTTCAGTTGTTGTCAGCTGGCTCGTCACCTTTAATGTGTTATCACCCGATCATCAGGCAACGCGCAATCTACTGCGCCTTTTAGGTAAGGCAACCGAACCCGTAATGCGCCCTGTCCAGAAATATGTGCCATCCATTGGCGGCATCGACATCTCACCGATTATTGTGATTTTTGGGCTCATGTTCCTGCAACATATGGTTTTGCGTTTTTTAGTCGCGCCACTTTATTTATAAGGTCGGTTGAGGCATGAGCGCGCGCATCCTTGATGGCAAATCCCTCGCCGCTCGCATTCGTACAGGGCTGAAAGACAAGATTGCTGCGCTTGGTTTCTCCCCCGGCATGGCGATTTTACTTGCCAACACCAATGAAGCCTCTGCCATTTATGTCCGCCGCAAGATGAAAGCCTGCGAGGAAGTCGGCATAACCCCTACACTCTATCGTTTTGGTGAGAATAACAGCGAAGACGATATTTTAAGCCTTATTCAAAAGCTGAATCATAATAAGACTGTCCACGGCATTTTTTTACAATTGCCTGTTGATGCACCGTTTGACAGTCACAAACTGATACAGGCGATTGCCCCTGAAAAAGATGTGGATGGGCTGAGCCATGTGAATATCGGGCGGCTGGTGTCTGGCATCCCTGCCCTCGCACCCTGCACGCCGAAAGGCATTATGACACTCTTGAGACATGAGAATATCGCACTTTCGGGCAAGCATGCAGTTGTTGTCGGACGCTCGGTTTTGTTCGGGAAGCCGATGGGTCAAATGCTTCTTAATGCGAACTGCACGGTGACTTACTGCCATTCCAAAACAAATGATTTACCGAGCATGACAAGGCAGGCCGATATCCTCATCGCCGCCGCAGGGCAGGCCGACTTTATCAAGGATAATTGGGTTAAAAAAGGCGTCATCGTGATTGATGGCGGAATCAATCGGCTTGAAAACGGCTCAATTACCGGCGATGTCGATTTTGAAAGTGTGAAACATGTCGCCGCGGCGATTACCCCCGTGCCGGGTGGTGTCGGTCCCATGACAGTTGCAAGTTTGCTTGAAAATACGTATCAGGCGGCTTCTTTAATAAGGACTTAAAAAAGGGATAGTTCCGCTCGCAATCGTTATAAGTTCTTACTCCCCTTGTGCTTTGGTGAATCCCGGCTTGCCACCTTCAAATTCATAGAGTTTTTCAACCTTCACAAACGGCAGGCCGTTATTATACAAATTATCAAGCAGCTTCGTCACTTGCGCATTCATGAGTTTATTGCTCTTTTGCGCGGACATGAACCGCAAGCACCAAAGTGGTGCGCAGTAAGTTTCCGCCGCGCCATCAGGCCAGACCTTTGTGCCGCGGTTAGAAATGATTGATAAATCGATTCCCTCAACCAATGACTGCCGCGCAAGTGTCGCCAGCGCGTCCGACTGATTCGCCCTGTCCGCATCGCGCCATTCCACATAAATATCAATCCCGACAAGTTCCTTCGCAAGCACATCACGGGTTGAGAGCGGCGGCATCTTAAGCCCCCCTTGACCGCTCGGATACTCCCGCGCTTGGAAAGTTTCCGGTTTATCGCCTATCCGCTCAATCACCGCATTGGTGAAATCTTTTGTGCCGACACGGGCTTTGCTAATCTCATCCTTATAAATATCGCCGGTATGGATGCCGTCCTCAATGGTTTTGAGCCAAGCATTATGCACTTTTGCCGCGATATCGCCCTGCCCGATATGGGTGAGCATCATAACAGAGCCGAGCAGGAGTCCAGACGGGTTCGCAATCCCCTGCCCCGCAATATCGGGCGCGGTGCCGTGCATCGCCTCAAACATGGCGCAGCTCTCACCGATATTGGCCGAAATCCCCAAACCGACTGAGCCTGTCACCTCGGCGGCGATATCGGATATCACATCGCCATAAAGATTTTCAGTGACGATAACATCGAAATCAGCCGGGCGTGCGGCAATCCGCGCCGCGCCGATATCAATAATATAACGTTCAGTCTCAATATCGGGATACTCAGCCGCCATCTCCTGAAACACCTCATAAAACAGACCATCCGCCATTTTCATGATGTTGTCTTTCACCATGCAGGTGATTTTTTTGCGACCGTTTACCTTGGCATATTCAAAGGCATAGCGGCAGATTCTCTCACTTCCCGCCCTTGTGATCATCTTGACCGATTGCACCGCCCCATCCACTTGGGAATACTCAACGCCTGCATAAAGGTCTTCCTCATTTTCACGCACAACGACTAAATCCATATTCGGGAAATTCGTCTGTACATACGGGTGATAAGACATGCAGGGACGGACATTCGCATAAAGCCCCAAAGTCTTGCGCACAGTGACATTGAGCGATTTAAAACCGCCGCCCATAGGGGTGAAAATCGGTGCCTTCAGGAACACTTTTGTATCGCGGAGCGTGTCCCAGCTCTCATCCGAGATACCTGTCATAACTCCTTTATTATAGAGGCTTTCGCCAATCTCAATTTCATGAATATCCAGTTGAGCCTTCGCCGCATCAAGAATTTTGAGCGTGGCATCCATAATTTCAGGGCCAATTCCATCCCCATGGGCAACAGTAATCGGCGTCTTTTTCGTTGACATATTTTATATCTTTCTGTTATACCAAACTTTAACGAAATTAAATACCAATTACAGGGATATTGCAATGCGTGATGATGGAACGGCCTTTCCGAGTCAAGAAATTACCGAAGCTGATTTAAATGCTCTTTTACTTTCTAAAAAAGCAATGGCGAACAATTCTATAAGAAAGCTTGTTGTTCAAGAATGTATCCGCATACGTTATAACGCTGGTATTCAAATTGCCTTATACCATGGCAAAATAGATGAAAAACAAGGTTTATCACTTCTTGCCCTTTGGGCTTTTGAAAAAGAGGACTATAAGGGTTGCAGAAGATATCTCGGTCATAAATGTGAAAAAGCCGGTAAAAATTTAATAAATGCCGCTTTATGGATTTGCACTGAAGACAGAATAAAATCTCCGCAAGGACATTTCGTATATTTAACTCAAGCCAGTAATAAAATGCACTTACGACAAGAAGCGCAAATTGCAGGGATTATGCAGGCAAGCAAAATGGCACGCCGACTTCCCTCGACAGCGCCCGTAGACCCACTCGCCAGAGTTATTAGCCCCTCCTGCAGACCTGCTATAGTGAGAGGATAACATAAGCTAATCCAACGGCATATCAGGAAGCTGTTTTTGCTCTGCCAATAAAGTGGTGAGTTCCTGCGCTTTTTTTACATCCATTGAGGCCAGAATTGGCGCGGTTCGGCGTTCTGACATTCTCCCTACGACCTGAAGCAAGATATCCATATCGAGATTATCAAATATCGAGGCCGCCTGTGTTGGCTTCATCCCCTCATAAATTTTAACGAGACTGCGCAACCGCGCTTCTTCCTCTTCCGATTGCTGACCGAGCAAATTTTTCATATCGGTGCGAATTTGTTCCAGCTCGGCAATTTTTTCCTCAATACGCCGTTCAGTCACTTGAAGCAAGGCCTCACGCTGGTTCATTTGGCTTTCACGAGTATCCAATGCATCGCGACGCTCTTTCAATTCTTTTAACACACGCGTTTGAGTCTCGGTAAACTGCATGTCGAGCGTGATCGGGTCCGCCCAATCCGTTTCAGGCAATGGGGAGGCTTCGGTTTCTGGTAGACCTTCAGGCACATCAACGGAGGGCTGAGCTTCCTCACCCTCGACAGCTTTTTCTGTTTTATCCGCGGCAATCGCCGACCCTATCGAGGCCATTTCAAACCCGCGCACATCATGGACAAATTCACCAATGCGAATGGCAAATGACAAGGTTGCAACCAAAACAAATGCAAAAAGTAAACGGAGTGACTTCATAAATTATCTTTTCCCTTTTTGGCGCATGGCGTTATATAAATCCCGTTCCGCCTCGCTTAACAGCTCTTCATCTTCTATCATCATGCCTTGCGCTTCATTTTCGCTATTATCTTCCATCTCGCGATCACGAATGGCAAATAGTGAATTTTCTTTTTGTTTTTTCGGCTCACCTTGTGTTTTTAAACCACGCTGTAAATCTTCTATATCACTCTCATTGCCTTCAATAATGCGGCGATTGCGTGAGGCAAGATTTTCAAGCCGGCTTGCCAAAGCATCACCCGTTTGGACAACAATATCAAGTTCATCAAACATTTTGTTGGCGCGCGACATGCGCTCTCTCAAATCATCGGCAGAGGCTTCAACAGATTCCCGTAGGGACGTTGTTGCCTTATCCGCTTTCTCAATATGAATTGATAAATCTTTGATAATGGCTTCCAAATCCGAGCGGCTTTCCTTAAAACGTTTCAGATATTGCGTAAGGCGAATGGCATAGGCAATCGCCGCGATCAGCAATGCAATAATTAAACCGTCAAAAATTAAGCCAATGAAAGATAATTCATTCATGAATAATAGTTTAGCGCGGTTACGTTAAAAATCAAATAAAGCAAACACGCTATACAGTTAAATTTATCCCGAGGTTTCAGTAATTTTGGGGCGGATATAATTATTGATTTTCATCGCCAGATTATCCTGCTTTTGCCCCATGGTTGCGTTATACATCGGGAAGTCGCCACAGCGAACCTCTACACGGTCAGACGGGCGGGTGTTGAATACAACAGTCGTCCCCGGCTCCCAATTTAAAATCTCATCAAGCGGCAAAACCTTTTCCCCCAACATGGCGGAAAGTGCGACATCCGTCTCATACAACTCATTCGTCAAGTGAGTTTCCCAAATCGAGTCACGCCCGAATTTCTCCCCCATAAACATTTGAAGGAGAAGTTCGCGAATTGGTTCAAGCGTGGCATAGGGAATAATAATCTCAACCCGGCCGCCGCGGTCACCCATGTCAACCCGCAGACGCGCAAGGACACAGGCGTTCGAGCTTTGCGTAATCGCCGCAAATCGCGGGTTCGTCTCCATCCGGTCAAGCCCGAAACTGACAGGGGATAGCGGGTCAAACGCCGAAGACAAATCACTCAAAACCGTTGTTGACATCCGTTCCAAAAGGCGTGTTTCAATCGTTGTATAAGGCCGCCCTTCAACGCGAATCGCAGGTGTTCCCTTCCGACCGCCAAGTAAAACATCGACAACCGAGTAAATCAGCGCGGAGTCTATCACCATCAGGCCGTTATTATCCCACTCTTCCGCCTTGAACATGGCGAGCATGGCAGGTAAGGGGATTGAGTTCATATAATCGCCGAAACGCACGGTTGAAACCTGATCGAGGCTCACCTCAACATTATCGGATGTCAGATTCCTAAGCGATGTCGACATGAGCCGCACAAGACGGTCGAACACGATGTCGAGCATCGGCAGACGCTCATAATTGACCAGGGCAGAATTGATAAGCGCCATTACGCCCGATTTTTGAGACGCATCATCGCCATCATCAAACCCTAAAAGGGAGTCGATTTCATCCTGATTAAGAATCCGCGCGTCGGACACATCATCCATATCATCAGTGTCGGGATTGGCCGTGTTAAAATCATCATCATCCGAAGCGGAAGCCTCACCACCTTCATCATCGGCCATATTCTCCCATTCCGCCATCATGGCGGCCTCTTCGGCGCTCATTTCTTCGGTTTCATTAGCCATGGCTTAAAATGGTTTCTTCCCGTTTTATGTTTCTTTTAAAATGCTATGCAATGAGTATACCAGTTTTAAAAACCTGTTACAAAAAGGAGTTTATAACCCATACATTATTTTTTTATGTGATAAGAGCCGACTTAACCACAGATGAACACGGATAAACACAGATTATAAGCTCGTCATTGCAGGACTTGTTCCTGCAATTCAATAATTTTTAATCGCAGAATTATGAAGTTATAGTTATTTCTAAATAAAATATATACAACGTATTCTGTCATTGCGAGAAACGAAGTGACGAAGCAATCCATACAATCTTTAACATCCTATGGATTGCCGCGGTCGCGTTGCTTCCTCGCAATGACGCTTTCTATTTAGAAACGACTGTAAAAGAGTTGGTTTTTAAAACTTCGCGTGATGTGGCGTAACTTTGCGTTAAGTCTTTAAGGATTGCAGGAACAAGTCCTGTAATGACGAATTAAGAGAATTCCGTGTTCTCAGTGCCCTCTGTAGTTAAAAACATAGACCCCGCATCAAGTGCGGGGGTGCGTAAATCAGTAAAAATCTGCCGCCTTAAACCTTCTCAACCTGACCGTAATCAAGCTCAACAGGGGTTGCACGACCAAAGATAGATACAGAGACTTTCAGTTTCTGCTTCTCCTCATCAATTTCTTCAACCATACCGTTGAAGGACGCAAAAGGCCCGTCAATAACGCGCAATTCCTCGCCAATATCATAAGTCACAGACGGACGTGGAGAGGCAACGCCCTCCTCCATCTGTTTCATCATGGCTTCCGCTTCTTTTTGTGAAATCGGCACAGGTTTTTTACCACCACCGAGGAAGCCCGTGACCTTGTCCGTGTCTTTAATCAAATGCCATGCCGCATCAGACATTTCCATCTTGATGAGGACATAGCCCGGGAAAACACGGCGTTCGGAATTCACCTTCTGCCCGCGTTTCAGCTCGACAACCTCTTCGGTTGGCACAAGAATTTGCTCAATATCCTCGGCAAAGCCTTTCTTCTCGGCCTGCTCTTGAATAGAGGCAGAAATTTTCTGCTCAAATCCGGAATAAACATGTATTACATACCAGCGTGCGGTCATTGGTTTCTAGCTCCTTAAAATCTATCCCAAAATCCATTGAATGATGGTTGCCACAATTTGATCGGTCATAAACAGGAAGATTGCGGCAAAAATCACCATAATGAAAACCATAATCGTTGAAATCACGGTTTCTTTGCGTGTCGGCCAAGTCACTTTTTTTATTTCGGCCTTCACCTGCTTCACAAATTGTACCGGCGATGTTTTTTTCTCTGCGTCTGCCATAATTGACCCCGTATCCTCTATATCGTTCCCCGTCGGCTGCGAACCGCGTACATATCATATCAAAATTTCAGGGAATAATTAGGGTTATAAAGCCAAAATCAAAAATTACAAGCATTTTTAGCGCGTTTGTTTTTTAAGCGCCCATTTGAGCTGAAGGCTTAAATCCTCCATCGTTACTCTCATAACAATTTGGGAAGTTTTACGAATTTTATGCCCGTCATGGCAAATAATACTGTCCTCAAGCGAAAGCGTGCCTTGCCCGTCACTATGGAATTGCCACCCCGTACCACCCTGTAATTTAAGGAGAATAGTCTGCCCATCGCCAAGCATGGATGCGTTAACCTTCGGATAAAGGTGAAAGCGAAGTGTGATCGGCAAATATTTAAGAGCCGTGTTACGCGTCAGTAAATCCTCACCGCGGCAATCCTCACCATTCTTATCCAAGTAAAATCGCCGTGTATGAGTGACACCTGTTTGAGTCTCATAGCCGTGATGAGAACCGCAAAAAAGGGCAGCGCCGTTTAAATTTTCTAATGTTGCTTTGGCGGGTTTTTGGAGCGGTTTTGATACAGCATTCTCAATTACAAGGGCGGAATGCGCGGCACTGTCGGACAGGCTCTCGCGCCATTCGGGTGAGGTCATATGAGACCCGCACGAGGTGATAATCCTGCTACTGCCATGCGCTAATTCAAAAGAAAGCGGTGCATTATGAGCGGAAGATGCACCATGGTCGATAATGAGCGAAGTTTTACCGTTTTTAATGACTGTATAGCCGAAATTTTCATAGCATTTATTCCCGCGCCGCGCGCGAAAGCCTGAAAGTTTTATAACTTGCGTGATGGCATGTTTATGCACACCCACCAAACCTTGAAAATGCGGAAAATCTTTATCGCTATGGTTCAAATTGGCAAGGATATATACCGCCTTTTCAAGGGCAGAATGTAACCATTTTGGACTTTCCTGCCCAACCTGTTTCAGGCTGTATTTTAATTGTATCAATCTTTGAGAGAATGTAAGAAGTGCGCTTGGTGAGCGGTCAAGCGTTCCGCCATCGGCATCCGTTATCTCCTCAATCGCGCCTTTTAAAAGCTGGAGATGGCTTGCAAATGATATCGCATCATAAAAATCCGAACAATGCGACTGGGCAATTAGAACAGCCCAAAGGATGCTAAAACGCTCATCCTCACTGATATTTTGATAGTCTGTCAGGCAATTTAAAAGATGATAATAATGCCTGAAAATTAGCTTTTGAAATTGCTCAATAAAATCATCTTGCGCGGCCTCATAGGCAAACGGATAGGCAATCAGCCAGTTTACCAAGCGAACAGCCGATATTTCAGGCGACCATGTCGCGGGATGATACCGCTCAAAATCATCCATCCAGTTATCGGTTATAAGCCTGGCGGTATGGCGTGCCTCATACCCGCCGAGAGATTTCAAATCCCTTAAAAAATCAAATTGGTGGAGGTGATTGAAAAATGGTGTGTCTTGCCAGCCCTCGCCTTGAAACCATATGTTCTCATTATGTTTCATATGAAACATAATACGCAAGCCATTGATATCAATTTGATTATTAACGACCCATTGACCTCGCCCTGCATCGCCCGCGAATAAGTCGGGAGGAAAACCTGTTAATTCCAAAGCCTCAATCGGCTTGCCCAGTGAGGCCGTGTAAACAGGGCTGAGCATGCGGATGGATGATGTCCGATGACCCAAATTTTTGAGCCATTGCGATGCCATGCCTTACCCTTTCAGCGCGTTGATACGCGTGGCATATTCATCTGCACCACCCTTAAACACATAGGAACCTGAGACAAGCACATCCGCGCCGGCCTCAATAACTTTCGGTGCAGTAATATCCGTAATACCGCCATCAACCTGTAAATCTATCATACGACCTGTCGCCTTAATTTTCTCACGCACCGCAGCGATTTTATCCTCTAAAGCGATATAGCTTTGCCCACCAAATCCCGGATTGACGGTCATCACCAAAATCAAATCAACCAAATCCATAATATGGTCAAGCGCATGCATTGGCGTTGCAGGGTTGAGCGCAATGCCTGCCTTTTTTCCAGTCTGGCGAATGTGTTGTAGGACGCGATGCGTATGCTTATCGGCCTCGGCATGGATTGTAATAATATCCGCCCCGGCTTTAGCAAAGGCCTCGATATAAGGCGCGGTCGGGTCAATCATCAAATGTACATCAAAAATTTTATCGGTATGCGGGCGCATTGCCTTAATAACAGGCGGACCAAACGTCATATTCGGTACAAAATGACCGTCCATCACATCAAGATGGATATAATCCGCCCCTGCCGCGTCAATTGCTTTTAACTCACTCTCCAGATTGGAAAAGTCGCAAGACAACATGGATGGTGCAATTTTAACTGTCATGATGTTTCACCTTTTTGCTCTGCCTTTTTATGCCATTGCCCGCCCTCATCCTGCTGCCAATAGGTTAAATCATAACCGGCCTCTTTATAAGATTTCCAACGGTCGCGTCCTTGCGCGACCATATCCGACACACGCCCGTCCAGCATTTCACAAACCAGAGCATAATTGCTCAAATTGTCTGCTGCCACACCGCCAGTCAGAATAAGGATATCCGCTTGATTCACATTGTCATCACTTTGGCGAATGAGGACATGCTGCTTGTCTGCTTTCGGTTCACTCTCAACCCCATGCGGCAGGAAACTGTTCGGATGATACGCCCACAGCAAATCGTCAAAGTCACGACAAGCAGTCTCATCCCTTGCCTTAATCGCAACTTTTTTACCCGATTGATAGGCTTTTTGTGCAATCGCGGGGAGCGATTTTTCAAGCGGGCTGACCTCCATATGATAAAAGCGGATTTCGGTCATAAGTTATTGCGACGCCACCCAGTGATAGAGCGCACGAACGCCAAATCCCGTCGCCCCTTTCGGGCAAATTGCGCTGTCTTCCTTTTGCCACGCCGTTCCTGCAATATCCAAATGCGCCCAAGGCCTGTCTTCAGTTACAAAACGTTGTAGAAAAACTGCCGCCGTTGATGCGCCTGCATATGGATTATTTCCAAGGTTCGCCATATCAGCGATTTGTGAGTCAATCTGCTTATCAAAATCATCATTGACCGGCAGGGGCCAAAAGGCATCACCAGATACATCGCCAAGCGTCCAAAACTCATTTTGCAAATCATCATTATTGGTGAAAACACCAGCGATTTTCAAGCCCAATGCCGCCATACATGCCCCTGTCAATGTTGCCATATCGACAATCTTCTTCGGGTCATATTTATCCTGAATATATGTCATCGCATCGGCGAGGCAAAGCCGACCTTCCGCATCCGTATTCATCACCTCAATTGTTTGCCCTGATAAGGATGTAATCACATCATCGACGCGGTAACCATTCCCCGCAATCATATTCTCGGCAAGGGCGACCGCACCAACCACATGCTGTTTAATACCATTCGCGGCAAGCGCCTTAAATGCACCGACAACTGCGGCTGATCCACCCATATCCATCTTCATTGTGTTCATGGCATTACGTGGTTTTAATGAATACCCGCCCGTGTCAAATGTGACGCCCTTTCCAATTAAAGCAAGCGGTTTATCATTTTTATCCTTTTTCTGACGCCCATCATATTCAAGGATGACAAGCCGTGGTTGACGCTCTGACGCTTTACCAACAGCCATAATCGCGCCTGCACCCATTTTTTCTAATTTTTTCTCATCCAAAACAGTCACTTTAACAGGTAAGCCCTTGAGTTCTTTCGTAATTATCTCGGCATAAGATTGCGGATAGAGTATATTTGGCGGCTCATTCACAAAATCACGCGCGGTCATAACCGCATCAGACAAGGTTTTCATTGGTGCGAACGCTTTTTCTGCTGCGTCCTTATCATCCGACTCAACGGTCAAAGTTATTGGCGCATCCTTATCACCCTTTGTTTTATATTTCTCAAAATCATAAGAACGTAAGTAAAAGCCGTTAATAAAGGCCGTCGTGAATTTTTGGTCATCACAAGCATGCACTTTTGCAGCCGCGATCTTTTGCTTTTTTAAGTATGAAAATAATCCACCCCCTGCCACCTCAACAGCATTTTTACTTTCCGCTTTTTTAACAGGCACAAGGATAGTACGGCATAGCTCGCCCTCTCTATCACTTGAACACTCAACAATAGGCCATTGATTATCATCATATTTTTTGAATTGTAATTTAAAATAACTAAAAAGCTTTTCAGGCAAATCATTTGCCAGTTTTTCAAAATCACTTTGTGCAAAAGGAATGATAACGACATCGCACGCATTTTCTTGTATTTTGATGAATTGAATTTCTGCAACCATTCCTCTATCCTTTATTTCATGAATTTTAATCAGTATAGCGGGTTCAATGCCGCATTCAAGGGCATTCAATAAACATGCCGACACTCTTTGACCGTTATGTGATGGGGTTGACACTTGTGACCACGATAATCATCGCGCTATCGCTGACCCTCATCATTTTGTTGACGCAATCCATTCGATATCTTGAGCTGGTCATCAGCGCGGATGCATCACCTACCTATTTCCTTATTATGATCGCCTATGCCGTGCCAAAATTTCTGGAGGCTATTCTCCCGCTTGCATTCGCTATCGCAACGATTTATTGCGCACAAAGGCTCATTGCAGATCGCGAAACCATTATCATGGCGGCGGCGGGCAACCCTGTCACCACTTTCGGAAAAGGGTTTATTCTGTCCGCATTTATTCTTATGCTATTTCAGTTTGCGCTCTCAGGCTGGCTCTCCCCCATGGCAGTCTCGGATTTGCAGGACACACGCGCCGATGTCAAAAGCCATTACGCAACACTTGCATTCCGTGAAGGTGTCTTTAATAATTTCGGTAATGGCTTAACCGCCTATGTTGAGAAACGTCAAGGCATAAATGAGCTTTTAAACCTTATGATTCATGATGATACGGGAAGCCTGAATGAAGGTGTGAAAACAACGATTTTGGCAAAGCGCGGTATTGTGAATTTGACAGATAATAACCAACAGCTTTTGATTTATGACGGCACGCAATATCAGGAAAATATGGCGAGCGGGCAGATCTCCCGCCTTGATTTTGAGCAATATAGCCTCGATATACCGACACAGGAAACGGCACTTACCCCGCGCTGGCGGGAACCTGATGAGCGAACATTTCCGAAATTGTTTATCACAGATACGTCCAGCGATACCGATATCCGGAACAAAGATTCATTTACGGCAGAAATTCATAAGCGGATAACAACGCCTATGCTTTACTTGGCCTTTACCTTGTCCATTTTAGTTATTATGTTTTTAGGCAGCTGGAACCGGCGGAGGCAAACCGCCCCACTCATCCAAGCGGCGATTGTTGTTATCATGATACAGGCCCTTCATATTGGGCTGTTTAGCGCGGCGCAAGATAATCCATACTTGAATATCCTGCCTTATATCATTGTGTTTATACCAATTATTTTCGGAATCGTGCGACTGCGCTTTCATGCAAGGAATTGAAAACCATTTATCTATCTTTAAAGCTAAGCCTAAATACTCCCCATCGTTCTGATTTGAGCCTTCGCGTGAATTTCGTTTTGCGACATCACCCCCGTTTGCGGACGGAAGCGTTCAATCACTGTACGCATATAAGGGCGAACAGGCGGAGAGGTCACAATCACGGGGTTAAGGCCTTGTGTGCCGAATGTGTCATAGGCCTCGCTCACACGTTTGATAAATTCCTGTAATTTGGTTGGTGCCATGGCGAGCTGCCGCTCCTCCGCATCACCAATCAGGCTTTCCAAAAAGGCTTGCTCCCACTCCGCGCTTAAAGTCACGAGCTGTAGGACACCATCCGCATTTGCATATTGATTGCAAAGCTGCCGTGCCAGACGCGCACGCACATGTTCAGTCATCAGTGCAATATTCTTTGTATGATTGGCGGCCTCGGCAATGCCTTCCAAAATGGTTGCAAGGTCACGAATTGAAACACGCTCCGCCAATAAATTTTGTAAAATCCGCTGGAGAGCCGTGACTGAAATTTGGGACGGCACGACATCGGCAACAAGCTTCTGATATTGCTCGGGCATTTCATCAAGCAGTTTTTGGGTTTCGGTGTAGGAGAGTAAATCCTGCATATTATCCTTGATAATCTCGGTCAAATGCGTGGTCACAACCGTTGCGGCATCAACAACCGTATACCCCTTGAAGTTTGCTTCATCACGGTATTGATCATCAATCCACATGGCGGGTAACCCAAATGTAGGCTCTGTCGTTTGCTCCCCCGGTAGGGTAATCGGCTCACCATTCGGATCCATGCATAAGAACATGCCGGGGCGCACACTTGACCCGCCTGCCGAAATTTCCTTGATCCGCACGGCGTAGTCATTGGCCTGAAGCTGTAGATTATCCTGAATCCGAACGGACGGCAGGATGAATCCCATCTCCTCCGCCAGTTGCCGCCGTAAACCCTTAATTTGGTCGGTCAGTTTATTCCCCGTCTCTGCATTGACAAGTGGTAAGAGCCCATAACCAAGTTCAAGCCGTATTGTATCCATCGCAAGCGTTTGTGATATCGGTTCCTCCGTAGGTTTGGCGAGGGCTTGTTTATCATCATGTTCGAGGGCGAGGGCTTTTTCATCATCCGCCAGTTGAATATTACGCATGGTCAACCACGCTACACCGCCCGCAATGGCGCCGAGAAGTAGGAAAGGGAAAGGCGGTATACCTGGCAGGAGGGCTAACACAACCATCAAAACTGAGGTGAGTGCGAGCGCTCTCGGATACTTCCCGAATTGTGTAAAAAGTGCCTTTTGAGTCGTACCTGCGACCCCGCCTTTGGACACGAGCAAGCCTGCCGCAATAGAAACGATAAGCGCAGGTATCTGGCTCACCAATCCATCACCCACAGTCAACATAGTATAGCTGCTTGCCGCCTCGCCAAGCGATAGCCCCATTTGCGCCGTACCGATGATAATTCCGCCGATAATATTTATGAGTGTGATCAGCAACCCTGCAATCGCGTCACCACGCACGAATTTCGCCGCACCATCCATGCTCCCGTAAAAATTGCTTTCCTCTTCCAAGGTTTTGCGGCGTTCGCGGGCTTCATCTTCGGTGATAAGCCCGGAGGACATATCGGAATCAATCGCCATTTGCTTGCCCGGCATGGCGTCGAGAGAGAATCGTGCGGCGACCTCGGCAATTCGTCCTGAACCCTTTGTAATCACAACAAAATTGACAAGAATCAGGATTGAAAAGACGATCAGGCCGATAACGAAATTATCCTGCATGATGAAGCCACCAAACGCGCCGATAACATCCCCCGCCGCCATGGGTCCTTCATGCCCGTGAGCAAGGATAAGGCGAGTCGAGGCCAGATTGAGCGCGAGCCTGAGCATCGTCGCAATGAGGAGAACAGTCGGAAAAGTCGAAAAATCAAGCGGTTTTTCTAGAAATAAAACAGTCATCAAAATCATGACGGACAGGGTCATGGAAAGCGCAAGCGACATGTCCAACAGCCATGTCGGCATCGGAAAAATCAGGACAGTGATAATCGCGATAATACCAAGCGCAAGCATGATATCCCCTCGAAAAATCGAGGAACGAATACCTGAAATTGAAAAATCCATACCTCTTGAGGGTTGTTGTTCTGCCATAAAAACAGTTTACGGGAAAAGGCAGGCTTTGAGAATTGTATAAATTTGCAATTTATCTCATTAAATGCTTATATTAATTATGTTATCAAATTTGTCGCAAAAATTTTTAGCGGGAACCTGCGCTTTAGGTGCGGCAGTAGCCTATGGTTTATATGCGGGATATGCTGGTGAGCATTTTCATTGGGCTGTTAATGGCATTATTGGTGCATGCTTAGGTGTAATAGCTGCAACTTCATTTTTGCTTAGTCGATATAACGGTCAACGTAATCCTATTGCTTTTTTAGCTGTGACCTATCCAGCATCAGGTTTTGGTGCAATGGCAATGGATGATGCTATCCGATTATTTGATGTCGACAATTTTACGGGTATAATTGAAACCGCAAGTGCTGCAGCGTCAAAAATTGCACTCGTTTTAAACTGACAAAACTTTCTCAACAATCGCTTTTGCATCCAGTTTTGCCTGTTCATATTGTTTTTCGGGTTTGTCCTGATCCTGAAATATATCAGGCAGATGCATGGTGCGGATTTTTAAACCTTTATCCAGTAAACCGTCACGCGATAGAAATTCCAAAACGAATGACCCGAACCCGCCGATTGAGCCTTCCTCAATGGTAATAAGCGTTTTATGATTTTTGGCTAAATCGCGGATAAGCTCCTCATCTAAAGGTTTTGCAAATCGTGCATCGGCAATTGTGACCAAAATATCTTTTGTTTCCAAAATCTTTGCTGCATCCAGACATTCTTGAAGCCTTGCGCCGTAAGAGAGTAAACAAATGTCACCCTTTGGTTTAACCAAAGGGTCTTGTTCTTTATCTTCAGAAGATCCTTTGGTCAAGCCAAAGGATGACGACTCATAAACTACCCGCCCTTTTCCTATGTCTAAAGCTTCTAGGGTCTCAGGAATATCAACGCCATAGCCATTGCCGCGTGGGAATCTGAATGCAATGGGTCCATCATTATAATTTGCGGCGGTGACTGTCATGCGTGCCAATTCAGCCTCGTCGCTTGCTGCCATCAAAACCATGTTCGGCAGGCATCCCATATAGGCCGTGTCGAAACTGCCGGCATGGGTCGAACCATCCGCTCCGACCAAACCCGCGCGGTCAATCGCAAACTTGACAGGTAAATTTTGAATACAGACATCATGCACCAGTTGGTCATACCCACGTTGTAAAAATGTTGAGTAAATCGCGCAAAATGGCTTCATGCCCTCGGTGGCCATCCCTGCGGCGAAAGTCACGGCATGTTGTTCGGCAATGCCGCAATCAAACATGCGGTCTGGGTAAACCCCGCCAAAAACATCCATGCCCGTACCGCCCGGCATTGCGGCAGTAATGCCGACAATTTTCGGGTCAGTTTCTGCCAGTTTGACAAGTGTATCGGCAAAAACACGCGTAAAGGACGGTGCATTGGCAATCGGCTTATTTTGCTTTCCTGTCACGACATCAAAGGTTGCAACGCCATGCATTTTGTCAGGCGCATGCTCGGCAGGGGCATAACCCTTGCCTTTTTGTGTGACAACATGAAGCAAAATCGGTTTATCTTGCTTTTTCGCATCACGGATATTGCGCAAGATGGGGAGGAGGTGATCCATATTATGCCCGTCCACCGGCCCGATATAGTAAAAGCCCATTTCCTCAAACAAAGTGCCATGATTGCCAAACGCCACCCGGGCAGTTTCCTCGGCGCGCGCGGCTGCCTTTTGAAGGGCTTCGGGGAGGATACTCGCCGCTTTTTTCGCTAAATCACGGACATTGCGATAATGGTTGCCGCTCACCAATTTTGTTAAATGACGGCTCATCGCGCCTGTTGGCGGGGCAATCGACATATCATTATCATTGAGAATAACAAGCATTCGCGCGTTCATGTCACCTGCGTTATTCATCGCCTCATACGCCATGCCCGCGGAAATTGCGCCATCACCGATAACGGCAATGACTTGATTATCAAAATTAACGTCATCCTGCGACTTGATCGCAGGATCTTTAACGTCTTGGTGAAATCCTTTGGTTAAACCAAAGGATGACGCGTTTTGAATTTTTAAATCCCTCGCTACCGCCATGCCGAGCCCCGCAGATATCGAGGTTGAGCTATGCGCTGCACCGAACGGGTCATACGCACTCTCGGCACGTTTGGTAAATCCTGATAATCCACCACCCTTACGAATAGTTGTCATGCGGTCTTTGCGCGCTGTCAAAACTTTATGAGGGTAGCATTGGTGCCCGACATCCCAAATCAAGCGGTCATGCGGCGTATTAAAAACCGCATGAAGTGCGGTTGTTAATTCAACGACGCCAAGCCCTGCACCCAGATGCCCACCCGTTTGTGCAACGCTTTCAATAACATACGCGCGTACCTCGTCGGCAAGTGTTTTGAGCTCCTTATCCGATAAATCTTTCATATCATCAGGTATATTCACACGTGATAAAATCGTGTAAGGACTGTCACCCTTTGGCTTGACCAAAGGGTCTCCATCATTTGAAGCAAAAGATCCTTTGGTCAAGCCAAAGGATGACGCATCACTATCAATTTTTTCAGCCATGTTTTTCATGATTATCTGTTGTAATCATTATGGGCAAAAAGTCACGAAAATTTTTATAGACATAAGGATTATTTTTGTTTATAAGTTTTTTATTATAAGAAATTTATGTATAGTATTTAGTTTGTTTGCTAATTCACCAGCTTTGGCAGATAATGCGAAAACTGAAACCTTTCTTGACCCCGATCGTCCTGCAAACAGCTCCAAAATAGTCCAACTCAATAGCTATATAGATGCGGAAAATTTACTTACTAGAATTTGCAACCAAACGGTATGGCATGATGTCGGTAGCCCACAACATGATGCATGTGTAATGATAGTTGAGGCTTTACAAAAGTTTCCTAAATGTTTTAATTACAGCGACCTAGTTGGGAAAAATTTGCATAATTCTTATCCTTTCGATCGAGAATATCCAGGTTGGGAAGATCTTTGGCAAACTGTTATAAGCCAACATGCATGCGCAGTTGAAAGGGCGGATGCCATTGCCGAAAGTATAATTGATTCTGACATGCCTGTTGATGATTTAGGGGTGGGTTATTTATCGAGTGTTTTTTCATATACTACAAATGTATATGGACTGAACGTATATGAGGAAATTAGATACATATTTGAGGCTCCTGTCGTCAGACGATAGCCCTAACCTAAGCCCGTCGTTCCAACACATAATGGGCGAATTTTTTAAGCATATCGCCGCGAGAGCCAAACGGGTGAAGGTGGCGGCAAGCCTGAGCCACCAACATTTCCGCGCGCATTCTGGCTTGTTCTTTGCCTAAGGTTGAGACGAATGTGGCTTTCCCTGCCGCTTCATCTTGATTGGCCGGTTTTCCTGTCTCTGCAGGATCGGCCTCAACATCCAAAATATCATCCGTCACCTGAAAGGCGAGTCCCAGATCATGCGCATAACCGCGGAGAGCCTTCCGATGCGCCTCATCCGCCTTGCCTAAAATTCCGCCGGCCTCACAGGCAAACGCCATCAACATTCCTGTTTTAAGACGTTGCAGGCGTGAGATTGTACCGACATCGAAATCCTCTGTCTCCCCAATTAGATCGAGCATTTGACCGCCACACATGCCATGCCCCCCTGCGGCCTTTGCAAGGGAAGATATTAAGTGACAGCGAACGCGCGGGTCTTCATGTGTTTGATTATCGGATAAAATTTCAAAGGCCAGTGCTTGCAGCGCGTCGCCTGCCAAAATGGCGGTTGCCTCATCATATTGACGGTGCGCCGAAGGCTTTCCCCGGCGTGTATCGGCATTATCCATCGCCGGTAAATCATCATGGATGAGGGAGTAGCAGTGAATAAATTCAAGGGCAGAGGCCACGCGTTTTGCGCGCGACACATCGACATTAAATAATTTTGCCGATTGCATAACCAAAAAAGGGCGTAACCGCTTTCCGCCCGCCATGGAAGAATAGCGCATCGCATCGAATAACCGCCCTTCCGCCAAATCGGTTCGGGGAAGCAAATGCTCCATCGTTTTTGTAATCGCCGCGGCGGTCTCATCTATTGCATTTTGAAGGTCGGGGGTAGCTTCGCGTGGTGAAGGCATAAGGTTAAAATCTGTTTCTATCTAATTGTTAATTATAGTCAATTACTCTTCAAACGGTTCGAGCCCTGACGGGTTTCCGTTTTCATTTAAAGTGATTTTTTCGATTTTCAAACGCGCATCTTTTAAGCGTTTCTCACAATGAGATTTAAGCGCAATCCCGCGCTCGTAGGCTTGAATAGATTCATCCAGCTTGGTCTGCCCTGATTCCATATTGCGAATAAGGGTTTCAAGCTCCTGCAATGCATCTTCAAAGCTCATCTCTTCAATTTTTTTTGGCTCGGTCATAATGTACAAAGTGTATATGATTTAAGGGGATTTCGCCAAGGCTTTTAAATGATGATTGACAGAGACAGGCAGGGCATCAAGGTCATAGCCGCCTTCGAGAAGTGACACTATTTTCGGGCAGAGTTCTTTGAGAGTCTCAACAATCCAGCCATAATCCTCATGCGAAAGCCGCCAACCTGCGATATCATCTTCTGCATGACCGTCAAACCCTGCGGAAAACAGGGTAAGTGTTGGTTTAAACCTTTGTGCAAATGGTAAAATTTGAGCCAATACGGCTTCCCTGAACTCTTTTGAACACGTGCCATGTAGCAAAGGCGCGTTGCAAATATATTCAGTATTCTCATGCCCGGTATGTGGAAAAATTCCGCTTTGATGGATTGAGGCGTAAGCAATATTTGTTTGCCCTTGCGCCGCATGTCTTTCCACCAGATCTTGCGTTCCATTCCCGTGATGCACGTCAAAGTCAATAATAATAACGCGTGCAGTCGGCTCAATCTCTAATGCTTTTTTTGCAGTGATGAATATATTGTTAAACAGGCAAAACCCCATGGCCGTCTCAAATTCCGCATGATGCCCGGGTGGGCGAATGGCGGCGAACGCGGTTTTGGTTTCACCTTTTAAAACGGCTTTGACGGCCTGAATACTTGCCCCGATGGCAAGCCTCGCCGCCTTATAAGATTGTGGATTTATATATGTATCATCATCAATATAATTAAAAAAACTGTCGGGTAGTCTGTCTAAGATAGCGTCGATATGGCTTTGCGGATGGGCAAGGAGGAGATCATCCTCATAGGCAGAATATGCTGTTTCTATCGGTGTATCAGGAAAGTCCCCCGCGATCATTTTCATGATGACTTTAAGGCGTGCAGGGTGTTCGGGATGGCTGCCGTCACTGATATGTTTGCACATATTATCATGCGTGAAGATGGTTAAGGGCGGCGTTCCCATGCTTCTGCCCCTATCGGATTAACCGATTTTTGTGATGCCGTCGGCATATCGGGTAAAACGCGTTTCGTGTTCCCATCACGATTGACACTTTGCGCGCGATTATACTCAAGTTGCTTGCGGCTCAGTTGAAAACCAATCAAAACAGTGTGATTTTCAATATTTTGAATATCACTGAGTGTCACTGTCTGGATTAAATCCTGCGCATGGTCAAGGCGATCAACAAGCGGTTTGAAGGTCAATGCGGTTGCATGGATATCCTTCATAACGGGTCTGCCCTCAGGCGATAAAACCGTGATGAAATAAGGGAAAGTGATGAAGGCCTCAAGGTTACGATTGCCCTCAAAACGCCCTGCATCAAACACCTGTCCACTCATAATCATGCGCAAATCAAGTGTCAGTTGATTGCCGCTAATGTCACAATCGCCTTTGACCTCTTGCAAAGATGCGCGTGCCTGTATCTGCCCTCCGTTACTTTCGTCAAATTTTGTGATGGAACGTGCCTCATCCATGATCCTGAGGCTTGGGCAATTGAGAGAGGCCTCATATTGTTTTTGAGGCAGAATTTCAGCCAAACTTTTGACTTGTGATGATGGTGGTTGAGGTGTTTCTACAGTTTGTAATGGCACATGTCCTGGCTTATAACGCGGTTTGACAGTGGCCGCATCCAGATTAAAGGGCGCTTCCTGTTGCGGTAAAACAGGCGCCTCGAAAATCGGGTCGATAGCCTCCTCTATTGCATCATTGGCATCATCGACCATTGAACTTATAGGGGCATTATCGAATTTTTGTGCGGTTAAAACAACTCTATCTCCTGTCAACATCTCGATTTCCTGTAACTCGGTCTTAAGCGCATTATCATTTTGCATTGCGCCTGATTCAGCCTCAAGCATTTTATCTTGAAACTGAACTTCGGTCACCGGCTCTTTATTACTGAATGGATTAAGTTTTGACCATTCAAAATCGGCAATATCAGAACGGCTTGGCATTGAGGCGCAGGCAGACAGATTAAAACAGACTAAAAAGATGAAGAAAAATTTTAATTTCATTCTATTATATAAACCTAGCCTATGGATTTCTAATGAGTAATAGCGTAACTATATGGTTATGGCAACGGATAATCATTTGCAAATCTTGCTGGCTGCACCGCGCGGTTTTTGTGCAGGCGTTGATCGCGCCATACAAATTGTTGAAAAATTGCTGGAGAAATACGGCTCGCCCGTTTATGTCCGCCATGAAATTGTGCATAATAAATTTGTCGTTAATGGCCTTCGAGAGCGAGGCGCAATCTTTATAAAATCGCTGGATGAAATTCCCTCCAATCATACGGACAGACCGGTAGTGTTTTCCGCGCATGGGGTTGCAAAATCTGTCCCTGAAAAAGCGGAAAGGCTCAATCTTTTTTATATTGACGCAACATGTCCGCTGGTCAGTAAAGTCCACCGTGAGACTGAACGCCATTATAAAAATGGTAACCATATCATCCTGATCGGGCATTCAGGGCACCCTGAGATTATCGGTACGATGGGGCAACTTCCTGTAGGTTCGGTTACATTGGTCGAAACGGTTGAGGATGTTGAAAGGCTGACTTTTAAGGCGGATGATGCGCTTGCCTTTGCCACACAAACAACGCTTTCGCTTGACGATACGGCGGATATAATTGCCGCGCTCAAAGCAAAATATCCTGATATCTCTGCCCCGCATAAGGAGGATATCTGTTACGCCACAACGAACCGTCAGGAGGCGGTCAAGATGATTGCGGAACGCGTGGATGCAATGCTTGTGATTGGTGCGCCGAATTCGTCTAACTCTAACCGATTGGTTGAGGTCGCCTTAAATTACGGATGTCCGAAAGCCCGCCTTGTTCAGCGCGCGGCGGAAATTGACTGGTCATGGCTCGATACTGTCAAAACGCTTGGGCTAACGGCAGGGGCATCCGCCCCTGAAATTCTTGTAAAAGAGGTCATCACGGCATGCGAGGCGCGTTTCGATAAGGTTTCGGTTGAAGAAGTCACCCTTCGCGATGAAGATGTTGAATTTAAATTACCCAGAATGTTGAGAGCCTAAGCCCTATGGGTAAGGTCGTTATCTATACAGACGGTGCATGCAGTGGCAACCCTGGCCCTGGCGGATGGGGTGCAATCCTTCGCTATGGCGATCATGAAAAAGAACTCAATGGCGGTGAGGCCGAAACAACCAATAATCGAATGGAGATGCAAGCAGTGATAGAATCGCTTGCGGCCTTGAGCAAGCCTTGTGAAATCGCGCTTTATACCGATAGCGTTTATGTCCGTGACGGTGTTACAAAATGGTTGGAGGGCTGGAAACGCAAGGGTTGGAAAACATCATCAAAAAAGCCTGTGAAAAATCAGGATTTGTGGGAGGAAATTGACCGACAAATGGCTCGCCATACGATTGACTGGCACTGGGTCAAAGGGCATGCCGGGCATCCCGACAATGAACGCGCGGACGAATTGGCACGTGCAGGAATACCAAGATAGCAAATTGATGCCACTTTCCGTTTTCAAAAGCGGATGATTTCGTTACACTTTTAACTATGAAGCAATTAACCGTTCTTGTTGTTGAAGATTCTAAGCCAATGCAGGCTATTCTTATCAAAATTTTAGAAGATTTTGGCTTTGGGACAGTTTTAACGGCTGAAGATGGCGAGCAAGCCTATCAAATTCATCAACACCACCGCCCTGATATTATCATCACCGACTGGCATATGGAACCTGTTGATGGGTTGGAGCTATGTCACTGGATCAGGCGTAATAAGCATTCTGTGAATCGAACTGTTCCCATTATACTTATGACCGGTGATAGCGGTCATATAAAAATCAATAACGCTCGTGATAAAGGTGTCACAGAAATTTTGGTAAAACCATTTAATGCACGTGACTTGGCACGACGTTTAATGCATGTGATTGATATGCCACGCGACTTTATTGAGGCTCAGGAATTTTTCGGACCTGACAGGCGTCGTCATTCTGATGACAATTTTGAAGGTAAAAACAAACGCTTAAGAGATCCTGAGGATGTATAGAATAAAAAACAATGACTGATAAAGACGACCAAATGTATGTTTATAAACTGTTCGGCATTTCAATGCCGCGCAAGGTGAAGGCCGTCAATTATATTCGCCAAAAACTAGGGCCGGTCGCCAAAATTGGGGATGATGATATAAAAAAAGCCCAACGTGTTTTGGATAACCCGCCTTTTGATTATGAGCCCACGGCATTAGAGCATGTTGAAGAGGTTGAAAACATTATCTTATCCCTCAAAGATATGGGTTATGAACGCGAAAGCGAATTTTCACGTTTGACGCAACCAATTGCACAGATAAAAGGCCATGCAGGTATGTTCGGCAACAGTTTTGTCTCCGAAGTTACAATCAGGTTACTCAGTTTGATGGAGCAATATAAACGGTTGGATAACGATATGTTGTACATTATCAGCGCATGGTGTCGTTGCGTTAATTTGTCTTATGAGATGCGGATTTACTCAATGGATAATATGGAGGCCCAGAAAATTCTGACAGAATTTGATGGCGCAACAGAGCGTTATATCCAAAAGTTCAAGCGAAAGACGAACAAAAAACCGGATTAATTACTATCAAGTTCTTTCCAGTGGTCTTGTATATTTTGTATCTGCCACGCATCCGTTAACTCATAAAGCGGATAAGCCTTGTCAATGCGTTGACCATGGTCACGCGCGAATGGTTGAATATCAAATATTTGTTTGCTGTTAGCTGGCAGCCCTCGCAATTGACCTAACGGCATTGCCAAACGTGCGCCCAAAATAAAGTTCGTATTTCTATTTTGATTCAATGATTTATTGCTTTGTGTTGAGAAAGTGGTGAAAGCTTCTGCTTGCCAGCCTGATGCAGGCTTGTAGAGGCTGCGTAGCTCAAAACCATAATCACCATCCAGAAAACGGCCTGCGCTTAACCCGTATGTCCAGCGACTGTGAGGTTTATCATACCAAAGATTAATCAGCGCGCTCGTTTGTTGATTGCTGTCATCAACCGTATAAATGGATTGACCGTAGGGCAGGCGTTTTTGCGTGCGCCAGACTTCACCACCGATGGCGAAGGCTTTGTCGAAAGGGCGATAAAGGATTTCGCCGCCAAACCCGTGAAACATTTCCTCTAAATAACCGACATGTGCTGCGACGTAAGTATCAGGGCGCGGTGTTACAAAACCGCTTAGCATGAATCGGTTCAGGTTAAAGCCTTGCCAGGCAAAGCCTAAAACATCTTGCCGTATCGGATTTTGACGATCCAATATGCGTAAATCAGGCTCATCTTCAAGATTATCATAGAGATTATAACGGCTTGAAACAGTTAAAACGAAATAACCGCCGAAATGATATCGGTTATTCAGGATAATATCACTGCGCACCAAAGGCGTTTCATCACTGTCATATAAGTCGATATGATGATAGAGCTCCAAATCCCATTCGCTTTTGTAACGGCGATCACATTTGAGCCGCTGCCCATGCCCGATGTTACTATTGTGATAGACTTCATTCACGCTTTTTGTTGGGGAGAGTGCGAGTTGTTCCAAGTCTGAACGCATAAAGCGTAAAGTCGGGCCTTTCAAGCCACTAAAATGCGGTTGAATGGCAATGATTTTATTGCTGTCATCCGTTTGATTAATTGCGATGCGGTTCGCCTTTGCAATATGACGCATCATTGGATTGTAGTCATGGGGATGTACAGTCAAACAGCCTTCAAGTGATTGCTGTCTGTCTTTAATACGGTTCAGGGCGCTATGCTCCTTAATAAAATCAAGGTCTGTCTTCTTCTCAGTTTTATCCAGATAAGAGGGAAGGTCTTGCTCAGTTTTAAATAAAAGCGTTTTAACAAACCCAAAAGGTTTACTCGCCTTACTTTCAAACGGAAGAAAACTAAAGCTAACAGTAAGTAAGAAGAGCCAGACAAGGCGAACAAAAGCCATGTAAAACAGTATGATAAGCTATGCAAAAGTCGTAAACATGCATATGTATTTTATACAGGGAAATCTTTTAAAATGTTGTACGACTTATACAACTATCCTGAAAGACCAAACACTAAATCATTCATACGTTACATAAAGTTTGAAAAATGTTATAATGGCAAAGCTTTAATCTATCTTCATCTTTAATCGCGGATTTATAGGAAAAAAAGAGTTTATTAATAAAAAGGATTCGTTATACACGTTTTACCGCAAGTGAATACGTGTAATCCATTAAAAAATTATAATATGTGTGTATCTGTGTTCATCTGTGGTAACAATAATTAGAGACGATTTTATATTCAATCCACTCTATATCTTAGACATGACCAATATCGTAAATTTTAAAAAGCCGAAAAAGGCAGATAGTGATAGCAGGCATAAAACGCCTTTTATTAATCTGCCTTTTGTTACGAAGTTATTGCTGATCATCATTATCGGCATCTATGCCTTGACAGGGTTTTTACTCCCCAACGATGTTGTAGTCGATATCATTTTAAGCTATGGCTATATCCCTGCGCGGTTAATTGAACCGTCGCTTTTTCCCTTTGATCTCGGCACGATTTTCAGCCCACTCACCTACATTTTTCTCCATGGTGGTCTGATGCATGTTATCATGAATAGTGCGATGTTAATGGCCTTCGGGTCGGGGGTTGAGCAATGGCTGGGGCGCAAAAAATTCCTGTTGTTTTTCTTTGGTTGCGGTGTTGCCGCAGTCGCGGTTGAAACACTCATCCATCCGACCTCTATCAACCCTGTCATAGGCGCATCAGGCGCGTTGAGCGGATTATTTGCGGCTATCCTCATCCTTATGCAACAACGCGGGCAATTGCCGACAAGGCGGTATGGTATCTGGCCATTCGCGCTTTTCTGGGTAGGGATATCCTTACTTTTCAGTATAGTGGGCGGCAGTATGGCCGGCGGGCAAATTGCATGGGCCGCGCATCTCGGTGGTTTTCTTGCAGGCTTTGGCCTTTTAAAATTAAAATATTTTAATATTATTTAATAGTAAAAAGTCACATTTTTATATATACATAACAAATGCGAAGTGCTTTTTCTGCAGTTTTTATTGTACCACTTGATTCAGGTAAACTTATTTTACCTCCACACCACAGTTCTGTTGTAAAAAAAATTGGCGTTAGTCATTTTACCCTTGTTGCATGCCCCTCCCGATTATGGCTTGTTGTCACTCAAGATCCTGATAGGTTGGTTGAATCTGATAAAATCCCATTGAAGAATTGTTTTAAGGTTGCTACCAACACATTAATATTACCTAGTAGTTACTTGAAAAGCGCGGGGTTACTAAATGAAAAAAAAATTATTGTTAAAGGTAGAGGACGAACTTTAATTTTAACCAGTTTAGAACAACATGAAATTGATAGAGTTCGATTACAAAAAAAGCTAGTAGAGCTACAAAATAAAAACCCAGTTATTCCTGTTTCTCGCTTGCTAACGTCATAGTGTTAACCCAAATAAATCTTTCGGGTTTTCGGGAAGCGCGAGGAGGTCTAAATCCTCGGTGTAATCCGTTTCATTCGTCATGTCCTGCAACACACGCATGGCGGAGAAATCCTCAATCGCGAAACCAACAGAGTCAAAAATTGTAATCTGTCTATCATTGACGCGCCCTTGCTTTTCGCCTGTAAAAACCTGCCATAATTCAGTGATTGGATGGTCGGGCGAGAGTTGTTGAATCTCCCCTTCAATCATTGTCTGCTCGAGATATTCAACAAAAATATCCGCTTTCATGAGGATTGATTTTTCGAGCTCGGTCTTGCCAGGGCAATCGCCGCCAATCGCATTGATATGCACCCCCTGCCCCACCATATTTTCAGTGAGAATTTTCGCCTGTTTCTTATCCGCAGTACAGGTTGTGATTATCTCCGCGCCTTTGACAGCCTCATGCGTGTTACGGCATCGCGCGATTGTGAAGCCCTGCCCTTCTATGTTCGCCTCAAACTTATCCATGGCTTTCGGGTCATTATCAAATATTCGCAAATTTGTAAGGCCAAGCATGGCTTTAAAAGCATGCGCCTGAAATTCCGCCTGACAGCCTGTGCCGATCATCGCCATGGTCTGCGGATTCTCAGGCGCGAGATATTTAGCGGCAAGGGCGGACATCGCCGCCGTCCTGAGCGCCGTTAGAATTGTCATCTCGCATAGAAATTGAGGATAGCCCGTTTCAACATCGGCCAGCATACCAAAACCTGTCACAGTTTGCTTACCTAACTCATGATTCAACGGATGACCGTTCACGTATTTAAAGCCGTATGTTTTGCCATCACTGGTAGGCATAAGCTCAATCACACCACGGTCGGAATGGCTGGCGATGCGTGGCTGTTTTTCAAACTCGTCCCAGCGTTTGAAGTCCTCTTCTATAGCGTTGGCAATTTTTATTATAATCGCCTCAATACCTCTTTCACGAATAAGGCGTATGATATTCTCGACCGATACAAATTGAACCATGTATATAAGTGTATATGAATTGAGTTAGAAACAAAAACTCAATTCATATGTGGTGACTTATACAACAATAATATTATTCGTTTCAAATTGTATCAGTTCATCCAAAGACGCAGTCTCACCTTTTATAAGATTAGAGCTGTTTTTCAATGTTGCAATATCGACAAAATTATTACCGGTTCCATTCTTATTGACCGATATAGTTGCATCATTCCCATTACGCGAAATACTTACAAAATCTGAGATTTTATCGGCAAGCGGGTCAAAATCACTCAGTATCGTTTTAAAGTCCAGTCTGTCTTCTGATGCATCGAAATCATGTATGGTCTCAACCACGCCAAGATCATCATCCATGAAAAATACATCGCTGTCACCGCTACCATAGATATCCGTCGATAACCCGACTAAAGAACTATCATTAAATGCAATTGTTACAGATAGCTGATCCGTTTCATAATTATAAACAGTGTTAACCCCCGATACATTATCATTTCCAGCGATGTCAATTTGCCCAAAGCGACCGAGTAGATTATCAATATCGTTCACTAGGTCATACTGATAGATGCCATCTTCAAATGTTCCTTCTGAAAGATCAATTTTAAGTGTTGTGTTTGCTTGGCCCAAATCAACAATCGAGTTAACATTTGGCGCATCACCAAAATGCCCACTCTTGAACTCACGAATAGTCGAAACTTTTTCAGTATCGAGACTAAATTCGAGTGTCGCACCCTCTTTTAGCTCTAATACTGCATCTCCGCCATTTTGACCATCAAAACCGACTTTGGAACGTTTGAAACCAATTTTTATGTAATCCTCACCGTCAACAACGAATTTACTGTCATCGGATGCCAATATAGTTTGAGAATTACCTGAAACGGTTAAACGATAATGACCATCAAATAAACCCGTGTTTGCAAAACGACCGCCGGTCACTGTTATATCCAGTAAATCATCATCTGAAAATCCATTAACCCAGAATTGGCCAGAATCACGTACGGTTAATTCAGATCCTCGATCATGGGTTTCAAGATTATTCATGACTTCAAGATAGCCTTGACCAACGTCAAGCTTTCCGCCTTGACCGAAATCCAGGTTGGTCAGGTAATGCGTTCCGCCATAATTCACCCAGTTTCCATTGAGGTTAACGCTATCGCCGAAAATTGTTCCGGCAACATCACCTGTAGACCAGTTTTCCTTGTTATCCCAACGGATTCCACCCGCGCCCTGAAATGGAACAAAGGTAATATCTTGTGCTGAAAGGCGTTTAGAAATATCGAGTCCAACCGCTTCTTGAAAATAGTCTGCAATTTCTTGCGCACCCGGGATATCATCCCAGTTTTCTTTTCCTCTCGTTCTTAAAAATTCGAATAAATCTGTTAATTCTGCATCAGGATTATCCAAAATCATTTTGGTATAATTTTGAATGGTGATCTGGTCCAGATCTGCCGCAACCTCAGAATTTTTAATTGTATTATTATATTTAAACTCTGCTCCGTCTGGCCTTTTATCAAAGTCCCAATTATAAATTATTGTATTATCCAAAGGATGTTCAAACATTTTGTTGTTTGCCCTTACACCCGCCATATCTTTATTTTGAGCAATCTGAATCGGATCATTCGGATCAAGACGATGCATGATAATATTATCAAGAACAATTGCTTCACCCAAATTAGATTGAAATCCGAAGGCTCTCGCACCAACATTTCCTTTATAAAATGGTTTATGCGCTCCTTGTGTGACAATATTATCTGAAATGAAAGAATTATTCATTTGCAAGCGACCATCAGGATCGCGTGTTTGACTTTCTTTACCACCAATTGTAAAAAATCCTGCATTTCCATCAATAAAAACATTATTTTCCATGTAGGCACCCGTCACACTCTTCACACCAAAAGATGATGGGCGGGTTGTTACATTATCGCGGAATGTCAAATCTAAAGTATCGACTGAAAAATAGTATCCGTGACTGAAAATATCACCAGGATCATACTTTCCCGGATTTTCGAGAGCTTCCACTTGCCATCCGCTTAAATCATTATAATTATGCTCATATAAAAATCCCTCTGAATCTCTTGTAAATGCCCCGGATTTTCTAAAACCCGATTTCGAAGTATATTCAGCACTAGGTGGAATCACTTTATGCACATCAAGAATTGAAGACATTCTAAAGGTTTGATTTTCAACTCCATTTTTATTACTTATTGTACCGTAGGATGTTATATTCTCCATAATAATATTATCAAAATTTCCAGTAAAGCTAACCCCGTTATTTAATGTTAAACCTTCAATAACAACATTAAGGTCATTATCTTCATATGGTTTTCGACCAGTTCCAGTCATAATTCTTCCGCCCATGATTGGATCTGCTCCGTCACCATAAGAACTGATATAAATTGGATTAATATCAGACTCACCACGCATAACATGAAAATATAAATTCATATCTTCATATTCATAGCCTTTTTCAAACAAAACCCAGTTTGAATTTTTTTCGTTTACTGAATAAGACCACAAAATATTTGCCATTTCTTCACTAAATTCATAGCCTTCTTTGTAATATGTATCTTCAATACGAGCTATATTATCACGATAATAACGATGTCCGAGTGTTTCAACATCAACCCCTTCCAGCTTTGCAAAATCTTCTAATGTCAAACCATGACTACCGCCCGTAACATGAAGTTTATGATGATTTTCACCAGTTTCGATTACATAACGACTATTAGCATCTTCTTGTAATGTATAGTGGTCTCCCCGCCCAAAATTATAAAGAAAATCGGATTTTTCAAATGTAACATTAACTTTTTCAGTTGATACAGAGCCATCTTTATTCTTTATAACAACATCAATATCATGGCTACCATCATATTGTGAATCGTATGATACTATGCTGATGGTGCCATCGGGATCTACAGTTACATTCGCAGTCGTCATGTCGTGATTAACTTGAATGTCATCAACCAAGCTCATATCAAGACCGCCTTCAACCAATTTTATTTTACTAGTGCCTGCTGCAGAAATAAAATTACCATCAGGATCGATAATTTCCGGTTCTAAATACTGATTTCCTCTTAGATGTTCAGGCAGGCCAATTTCTTTCTTCTGCGCCTCTGTCAAGCCTGATAAGAATTCTGCTCGATCGTTTGGATCATACGTATCCTCCGTTGTAGGTGGCGGCGACGGGGTTGGCGTTAACGGCCCTGCTACAGGTGGTACAGGAACTGTCACTGGCGGTTGTGTGGGTTCTTCAACAGTCGGCGGCGTAGGTTCAGTCACTGGACCTGAAGAAGGTGGCGTTACTGGTTTGGATATGGGAAGATTAACAGACTGTGTCGGCTCTGACAAAGTTGGATTTTCTGTTTCGCCTGAATTCATCGAAGGATCTTTTACCCCTTCTTTTGATTGTGGGCTATCTTGATTTTCTAAAGCTGCGAATGTGGCTTGGTTTATCAACAAGTTTGTTTGTACTAATACTTCTGTTTTTTCATTATCTTGTGCTTCAATAAAAGAGAGTTGATCTCCTAAAGTGTTATCAAATTGAGGCTCAACATCCACAAATTGATAATTACTTCTGTTAACATCCTGATTATTTTTGTTATCTAAATTATCATCAGATGATTGATTATACGAACCATTTTCACCGGCAGCAGTCTCAATTTTACTATAATAATAAGTAATAAATTCATCTAAAGATAATTCCATCATCGCTTGAAGCATTTCAGGATCAAGATCCTCAAATGATATACCCAGCTCTTCAAGCATTTTAATCAAGTCTTCATTGATTTCTTTTATATGATTTGGATTTGTAGTTTTTAATTGATTTGACATTTAAACCCTTCATTATTTTATTTTCTAAACAATTAGAAAAAAATTTATATTAAATTGTAATTATTTATTATACATATGAAAAATATAATAACAAGTTAATATTTATAAATTCCATTATTAGTTATACTGTTAAAGATATTCTAAAAGCATTATTACGCTATATAAAAATTGGCATAATACTGAATCTTACTTAAAATGTATAGCTTAAAAAAAAACGCTAAACCATATACAGATTACAAAATTGATAATAAGCCAAGATTTTAATTAGTTTTAATCTATAAAAAATTTTCATATAAATTAAACCCGCATTAATCTATTTATGTGAAAATAATAAAGTAAGATTAAAAAAAATAAGGAAAAACTTATGTCATTAAAATTTAGCTCTAGCTTAAAATCTTTTGTCGAAAAAGAGGTTTTCACTATAGAAAATCCAAACGCAGGGTCGATTAAAAAAAACAAACAGATTAATACCGGTTCGTCTTATGATAAAAAGACTATGCTGGTAGACTTTAAAAGCGGCAATAATATAGAAGACTTGCAGGTTTTATACGAGCAAGGCGGCAGCAGACGCGGATTTAATATGTATATCAAAGATGGTAAATTGACTATGTCAGTTTGGAATTTTGATAAAAATGGTTTTGGTTTGAAAACAATTTCGCAAAAAATTAAACCCGACACTGATTATACTTCAACGCTGGTATTTGACGGAAAAAATAATGATAGGGGTACCTTTACCGGCTATTTAAACGGCGAAAGCATTGGAGTTGAAAAGGGTGTCGGTTTTCTTCCTCGACATTCAGGAGGTATTGGGGTTTCAGAGATAAATGGTATTACTATTATTGATGGGAAAAAAGTTAAACAGGCTGAAGAATTTAGTGGAAAAATTAATAAAATTGCTCAACATAATGATGCATTAAATAAAAAAGATTTAGATGCATATGAAGCGTCTCTAAAGACTGATTTACCTTTTAATGAGGGTTCAAATCTTATCCAGGAAAATCAAAAACAAGAAGAAATTCAAAATTCGAAAAGCAAGCCTAAAGCAGTAAAAGATAATATTACAGTTGATGAAAATTCGAGCGTAACATTTAACCCTCTTAATAATGACATTAATGGCGGATCTTTACGCATAATATCTGTTCAAAACCCTCGAAACGGTAAAGTGGAAATTAATCCGGATGGTACTTTAACTTTCACACCGGATGCAGGTTTTGTCGGTGTCAGAAGATTTAATTATACAGTTCAAAATGAGGATGGCTCAACAGACACAGCCAGAATTATTGTAAATGTCTCTGAGTCCAATGATGCACCGACCATGAGTTCCAGAAATTTTGAGATTAATGAAAATGCGGCAATAGGGAGCAAGGTTGGCAAAATTAGGGCAACGGATGAAGATGGTGACCCAATCACTTTTAAAATACTAAATCCTGACAGCAAATTTACTATTAATAAAAAAGGTGTTATTTCAATCAAAGATAATCTTGATTATGAAAGTACTTCTGAGCATGTCATTACCATAGAGGCCTCAGACGGCACTGCGGTAAGCACTAAAGATTTTGTCATCAAAGTCAACGATGTTGTCGAGGAGGCAACTTTTGCTACGAATGACATGATGCTTCCGGGCAGGCAAAAAAGCTTCACCGGGGAGGGTGTGAAAGTCGCTGTCATTGATGACGGTTTTGATATGAACCACAAAGATTTAAAGGATGATTATGATAATACTTTAGATTATGACTGGGCAGATAAGGATAATAATCCTGTTTTTCAAAAAAGTAATTATCATGGAACTGCGGTTATGGGGATTATTGGCGCAGATGATAACGGTTTTGGCATAACCGGTGTCGCCCATAATGCAACATTAGCCGGGTTACGTAATCAATATGGGGGCAAAAATAGTGTTAAGATACTTCAAAATGCTTTAATGGACGGAGCACGATTTGACGTAGTCAATGGTTCTTGGGGATATTCACCTTTTTACGATAATTTTGATGAACCTGAAAATAAAGGATTTGAAAATGCTTTAAATTATAACGTAAAATTTGGGCGCGATGGTTTAGGAACAAATATTGTTCTTGCTGCTGGAAATTCACAAGCTACAGGTAACGTAAATTATACTAACTTACAAAATGCTATTGAAACAATTGCTGTAGGTGCAATAGACATTAAAACTTTAAAGGCCGCCAATACTACGACACCAGGCGCCGCCGTATTGGTTTCTGCAAAAGGCGTCAATTATGAAACGACAGATATAACAGGTTCCGAAGGTTATTCTAAAACTGATTATATTAGCGCAAGCGGAACATCGTTTTCTGCCCCTCATGTTAGTGGTGTTGTAGCGTTAATGCTAGAAGCAAATCCCAATTTAGGATGGAGGGATGTGCAGGAGATTTTAGCTTTAACAGCTGTCAAAATCGATGATACTTCGCATAGAATAAAGACTTCCTCGTGGCAGGAAAATGGTGCAACCAATGCAAATGGCGGAGGCATGTGGACAAGTAATGTAGTAGGTTTTGGTCTAGTTGATGACCATGCGGCAGTCCGTTTGGCAGAAACATGGAATTTGCAACAAACAAGCTCGAATATGATTGAAAATTTTTATGATGAAAATGTAAATAAAGCCATTCCTGATCCTGGTACCCTCTCCTCAAAAATAATTGTCACAGATGATATGGATATGGAGCAAGTTGAAGTTCGGGTTGATTTAGATCATACCTCGGTCGGCGATTTAAGAATCTATTTAATAAGTCCGCAAGGTACTGAAAGTATTTTATATACTGGCGGGAGCGCGCGGCATATCGCGAATAATAATCCTGCAGTCCAGTCAACATATAAAAATGATTATTTAGATTTTAAGTTTACTTCTAATGAATTTTGGGGGGAAAGCTCGGTAGGGACGTGGACTCTTCGTGTAGAAGACTTAACTAAAAATCCGAAATGGGATGGAAATGTCTTTGAAAATGGAACCGGTGTTTTTAATAATTGGTCATTAAATCTTATCGGCAATAATGCGTCTGATGATGATGTTTACGTATATACGGATAGCTTTGCTGAACTTGGGTTCTCTAAATCTCGCAGAATACTTAAAGACACAGAGGGAGATGATACAATTAATGCATCGGGCGTTAGTGATAAAGTTTCAGTACATTTAGATAGCCATATGAAAATTTCTGGTCATCACATTAATATCGTTAGTGGAACTGAAATTGAAAACGTAGTGACAGGTGATGGAAATGATCTGATCACAGGAAGTGATGCGGGTAATTCACTTATATCTGGGCGCGGTAATGACAAGATTAATGGCGGAGCGGGCAATGATTTCATAGTTGGCGGGGCAGGCAATGACATTATTGACGGCGGGGATGGTATAGATACATCTTTTTATCAAGGTTTATTTGAAGATTTTACCTTTCAGATCATTGATATAGGTAATAAAGTTGTTAATGTTATTAATGATATCTATAATGAAGTCGATGAGCTGACAAATGTTGAATGGTTTAGTTTTTCTGATTTTACCTTATCTTTCAGCGAGCTAGGCGATAGTGACCCAGATTTGATACCAACAAATAAATTTGAGGGTTTTACACCACAAATTTCTACTGAAGAATTAAAAGAAGGTTTAGAATCCAAAGTTCTGAAAGGGGAAAGTGCTTCACTGAAGGAATATATCAATATTAATGAGCTATTATATAATAATGATGATGATCTAGATGCAACTATTTTGAACGCATTTTTAGATAACTCAGAACAAGGTATTTCATCAAATAAATTTTCAGATAAATCTGGCGAGTTGTATGCGAGCGGACATGATTTAGTGTCAAATGACCTCTCGAATCTTCTTTTAGATACAGAAATAAGCACGCTTTTGTAAACATATTAAGGATATTTATCTTTATATTATGTTATAGATTATACAGTAAACATCCACGGGCTAAGGTCCGTGGTGTCTACTTTGTTTCACGCGCTTTTATACTACTTTTTTTCTTTGGTTTTTTTTATAGTGCTCTATAATACTTTCATTGATGCTAAAATACGCTGACAAGTAACTTATTATAAATAATAACTCACTCTACTTCCTCAAACACCCTTGATATTGCTCAGCTAAACGGCGGTTTTTTTCCTGCTCCATTTGCGCCTGATTATACCAACCTTCGGCCTTGCGTTTGAAGCTCATGGCTTGCTCGCGCCAATAGTCTTCGCGGCAGCTTGGGGCAGGCATTGATTGATCTTGTGCAAAAATATTTTCATTCATATCATTTATCACGGTCGTGACCTCACCATCACCTGCGGTGCGCGTTTTATAGGGCGTATCGTCATATGATTTCATGGTTGAGCATGCCTGTAACCCTAATACAGCCAATCCGATTAATGCTAATTTCAATGTCATATTTTAATCCTTTCATTTTTTCTATGGTCATAAAAACGATAGAGTGCGGGCTGTTGTTCCCTTTGTAAATTATAAAGCTTGAAATATCTTGCGCGTACGCTACTGTAATAGATGTTAAAAATCAACCGCTTGAGAGGTTTTTTCGATGCCTAAAATTAAAGATACTACTTTTACGATTAAAGATATGCCTGAATTTCGGGATCGCGATGAGGTTTTGAGAATGCCGAAAGAAGCATTACTTGCCGATGCCGTGAAGGCAATGGTTGAGGCCAATTACGGTTCGATTATCGCAACAGAAGGGAAAACCGATAAGATTGCAGGCATTGTCACTGAACGTGATCTCATGACAAAAGTGCTTTATAAAAATATGAATTACAAAAAACTGAAGCTTGAAGATATTATGACGGCACGGGTTCAAACGGCGAATGTCAATGATTCCGTAACAGATTGTCTGCGCCGCATGTCAAATGGTCGCTTCCGTCACATGCCTGTTATTGATGATGAGGGTATTTTGGTCGGCATGATGTCACAAGGGGATTTTGTCGCCTACACATGGCCCGAGCTTTGGAAGCGCGTGAAGGAAGAGGCAAATATCGTCATCCATAATAAATATCAGCCCTTACTCATTTTAGGCGGTGTTTTGATATATACTGCAATATTGCTCCTTTTCGTATAAGGAATTTTAATCATGCGTTTCTCGTTTTTATTTATTGCCACGGCTCTTTTATTTCCACTATTGGCACAGGCTCAAAACACTACAACAGGGCTGCCGCAAGGGCAGACCGCACTGAATATTTCCGCAACCGAGTCGGTTGAGATTGATCAAGATCTGCTCGTTGCATCTTTACGGATACAGCATGAAGCCGAACAAGCCTCGGACGTGCAAAAGACGATTAATGAAACGATGGGCAAGGCTGTCGCGCTAGTGAAGCAATCACCTGACATCGATCTCCAAACGGGTCAATATTATGTCAGCCCTGATTACCGTCAAATCCGTAATCAGGAAACGGGGGAGCGCACGCGCGAGATTGAGAAATGGCGCGGCTCTCAAACTTTGATTTTAAAGTCAAAAAATGCCGAAGATATTTTAAAAGTGACAGGGCAGTTGCAAGATATGGATTTTGTGATGAACAGCCTTAGTTATCAATTGTCGCCAGCGCTATACCAATCGACACGTGACTCACTTATGGAGGATACTGTTCAAGCACTGCAAAAACGCGCCGAACGCGTTGCAAGGGCTTTAGGTAAACAAACGGTCGATATCGTTGAGATTAATGTGGATGCCATGCCTAATATACCACGCCCTGTCTATGCACGTGCCGCAATGATGGAGACTATGGCGATGGCAAGCGATGCAATGGCACCGCCAAGTGCAGAGGCTGGCAAAGACACGGTAAGTATGACAATCAACGCCCGCGCGATTTTAGAATAAAATTTTTTAGGAAGCTTGATTGCTTTATATAAATTTGCTTTAGTCGTAATTATATTCTAAATATAAGGAAAATCACTTATGAATATTGATAAATTGCCTGCCGGTAAAGATGTCCCGAATGACTTGAATGTCATCATTGAAAATTCTAAAGGTGCCGTCCCTGTTAAATATGAAATGGATAAGAGCACAGGCATGATGTTTGTTGACCGCTTTATCCATACACCGATGTTTTATCCGGCGAATTACGGCTTTATTCCGCATACGCTTGGCGGTGATGGTGACCCGTTGGATGTCATGGTTTTGGGTGAGATGCCTGTCGTTCCCGGCGCAGTTCTACGCTCCCGCCCTGTGGCTGTTTTATTGATGGAGGATGACGGCGGTCAGGATGAGAAAATTATCGCCGTGCCGGTTTCAAAAATGTTTCCCTATCATGATAATATTGCGGATCTAGATGATATCCGCCCGATTATCAAGGAACAGATTGAACATTTCTTCACCCATTACAAAGACCTCGAAAAGGGTAAATGGGCTAAAATTCTCGGCTGGAAAGGCGCGGATGAGGCGAAAAAGCTTATCCTTGATGGCGTTGAGCGGCAGAATAATCAAAAAGCCGCATAATAATTTGTTGAAAGTTAAACTTTATCGACTAATCTAGTGTCACAATTAAATCTTGAAAGAACATTCCATGTCTGAAAAAGAAAATCAACAAACGCAACAACTTCCGCTTTTTTATTTAAAACCGATTTTGCTGGATGGAAAACGGCACCAAAACAAATCTTTGAAAAAAGATTTTGGTCTGGGCTTTACTTCTATGAGCAATGCTGTACCCGTTAACATGCTCGAATTACCGCAAGTTGCACATTTCTACCCGATTGCTTTTTCGAATGATGGTATGGCAACGCCGGTTGCTATTTTGGGTGTACGTAATGATGAAAATTTATTCGTTAACGCAAAAGGCGAATGGAAAAATGATGCTTATATCCCGTCATATATCAGACGATATCCATTTATATTAACAGAAATGAACGATGGTCAATCTTTATCTTTATGTATTGATGACAACGCTATTGTTTTGACAGAGGATGATTCAAACCCTTTATTTGATAGTGAGGCTCAACCAACTGAGCTGACGAAAAATGCGATGGAATTTTGCAAATCATATCATGCTGCTAGCCAGCAAACAGTTGAATTTTCAAAAGCATTGGCGGACAGCGGATTACTGATAGAAAGAACAGCAGAGCTAAGCCTGCAAAATGGTACGAAAGTTAATTTCTCTGGTTTTTGTATTATTGATGAAGAAAAATTTAATAAGCTTGATGATGATACATTCAATGAATGGCGCACCAAAGGTTGGATTGGTGCAATCTATGCCCATTTATTTTCAGGATATCATTGGAATAACATTACTAAACTCCTCAATGAGCGTATGAAAAGCTAATATTTAGGATAAAATTAATATTTCTAATGATAAATACATTGCCCAAAATGAGATTTATTGAAATATTTAAGGTGGATGGAAGTTTCTCTGTTTAACCGAGCACACTTGGAGACTATAATAGATTAAAGTATACCTGCGAAAAGATCGAAGCTACCTTTATATACTTATACCGCTAAAATGAAGGCGGATACCGAAAAAAACCTCACCGCGATTTATGATTCAGTTCAGGACATTTTACGTACTGAGAACTTAGACCTTACCGTCACAATGCATTAGTCTTTCACATGACAATTCATAATAAGCGTGATACGCTTCAATCTTATAAATAATAAGAAACGAAAAAGAGAGCATTAAGTTTTATGCATATTGATAAATCCATCCCGACACGTGCCGTTGAAATCCTGATTTCAAAAATCTGCCATGACCTCGTCTCCCCTGTCGGGGCGGTTAATAACGGTATTGAGTTTTTATCCGAAATGGGTGCAGACGGGTTGCGGGATGGTTTGGGATTGATTGAGCATTCGGCACGGCAATCCTCTGTCCGCTTACAACTTTTCCGCATGTGTTACGGCGCGGGCGGAAGCGATGCGAAAGTCTCGGGTAAGATGATTTATGAGACACTCCAAAATTTTCTTGAAGGCGGCAAAGTTTCACTGGATTGGGATTTGATGAATAATATGCCGGATGGTGAGCCGATAACAGGGCATATGAAAACGCTCCTCAATCTGGCGGTGTTTATTATAGAAGCCCTGCCGAAAGGTGGCTCACTCTCCATCACATGCGAAGATGGCTCTGAAACCATGATGGTTAAAGGAACAGGCGATATGGTTAAGCCGAAAGAAGGCTCGCTTGAGGCACTTCAAGGCAATCTTCCCATTGATGAGCTTACCCCTAAAGCCATTCACGGTTTTATTACGCGTGCCTATGCCGTTTTATTCGGTTTCACAATAAAAAGTGATATGAGCGAAGACAGCTTAACATTGACCCTGCATACATAGGCGTGCCTATTGTTGTCATCCCGAGCGAAGTGTAACGAAGTCGAGGGATCTCATTCATAGATTCCTCCGCTCACTATGGTTCGGTCGGAATGACACTATAAAATATCTAAATATTAAATCCCCTTTCCTTACTTTTTGGTAAGACTTTTTCATTAGGATATACGAAGATGAGAATTGAAATTGCCCTTTTTGATGCGAACGGGTTAAGATTTGAACTGGTCTTAAAAGATTAAGTTGAATGTGGGGACATGAATGGACGATTTGGTTGTTGAATTTATTGCAGAAACGAATGAGAGCCTCGGTCTCATTGATAATGACCTTATCGCGCTTGAACAAAACCCGAATGATAAAGAGATTATAGGAAACCTCTTTCGCCTTGTTCATACTATCAAAGGAACCTGCGGGTTTTTAGGGCTAAGCCGTCTTGAAAAACTTGCACACCATGGCGAGAATGTCATGGGCCGCTTCCGTGACGGCGACTTGGAAGTTAAGGAAGAATATGTCACGCTCATCCTTGAGTCGGTTGACCAGATTAAATATTTGATTGGCGAGCTGGAAACCACGGGCGCAGAGCCTGAGGGTGATGATGCCGCCCTGATTGAACGCCTTGATGCCGTCTATGAGGGTAGAGATGGCGCGGCGGCAATGGTTGGAATTTCTCAAGAAGAGACACAAACCGATCCGAATGACATTGAAAGCCTGTCACGTGAGCCAAACCCGAATAATGAAGGCGGCTTAAGCGATTATGACATCGCTGTATTACAAGCGGCTTTTGACTCAGTGCCTTCATCGGATTCAGAAGAAGAAGAACAGCCCCAAGAGGAAGAGGCAAAACCTCAAGAAATTGTTACTGCAGCGAAGGCTGAACCTACAAAAGCGCAAGCGCCTGCGACAGCCCCCGCCGCGCCCGTGCAATCCCTTCGCGTGAATGTAGATGTGCTCGAAAATCTGATGACAATGGTGTCGGAACTAGTGCTAACCCGTAATCAACTTATGCAGATTTCAAGGCATCATAAGGAAACTGATTTTTCCATGCCACTACAGCGGCTCAACCATGTTGTGTCGGATTTGCAGGAAGGCGTGATGAAAACGCGCATGCAACCTGTCGGCAATGCTTGGGCGAAATTGCCGCGGATTATCCGTGACATCTCAGTCGAGCTGGAAAAGAAAATCAATCTGGACATGCAGGGGCAGGAAACTGAGCTTGACCGTCAAGTGCTTGACCTTATTAAAGATCCGCTGACCCATATGGTCAGAAATTCTGCAGATCATGGGATTGAATCACCTGCAGACCGTGCGGCAGTGGGCAAGCCGGAAACAGGGACAATCGTCCTGAATGCCTTTCATGAAGGCGGGCATATCATCATGGAAATTAAGGATGATGGTAAAGGGTTGAATACGGCCCGTATTCGCGAGAAAGCCCTGGAAAACGGTGTTGCAACGGAAGAAGAATTGCAATCCATGACGCCAAAGCAGATAAACCAGTTTATCTTTGCGGCAGGATTCTCAACTGCGGCGGCGGTGACCGCTGTTTCGGGACGCGGTGTCGGTATGGATGTTGTACGAACCAATATTGAGAAAATCGGCGGCACGATTGACCTTGATTCCGTTGAAGGTGAAGGCACAACAGTCAGTATCAAAATTCCGCTGACGCTTGCCATCGTCTCTGCCTTGATTGTGGAGGCAACGGGCGAGCGTTTCGCCATACCGCAATTGGCGGTGCAGGAGCTTGTGATGGCCTCCGCCCATGGTGAAAACAAGATTGAGATGATAAAAGGAGCGCCCGTTTATCGTCTGCGTGACCGCTTGCTTCCGCTTGTTTATCTAAATGACCTTTTGAAACTCAAACCTTCAAAACAGTCGCATGATGAGACCTTAGAAGAAAACGCCGTCAATGATAACCGCTATATCGTGGTCACAAAGGTGGGTGCCTATAATTTTGGGATCGTGGTTGACCGTGTCTATGACACCGAAGAAATCGTTGTGAAGCCCGTGGCCTCAATCCTCAAAGATATTGAATTATTTTCAGGGAACACAATCCTTGGCGACGGAACGGTGATTATGATCCTCGACCCGGGCGGGATTGCCCGTGCGACAGGCGATATCAATGTCTCCGACACGGCGGAGAAAAAAGTTGAAACTCAAACGTCAAAAGGGCGTAAGAAAACCAGCCTGCTCCTCTTTAAGGCACATGACGGCACGCCGAATGCCGTTCCTCTTCAGCTTGTTTCTCGTCTAGAAGATGTAAAGGTCAGCAATATCGAACACTCTAATGGGCGGATGATGATTCAATATCGTGATACGCTCATGCCTCTCGTCAAATTTGATGATCGCATGGATATTCCGACAGAAGGTGAACAACCAACGCTTGTGTTCTCGGACGGGCGGCGGTCAATGGGCCTGATGGTCGGCGAGATTATAGATATTCTGGAAGATTATATTAACGTTCAGATTAACTCCGATAATGAGGCCTGCCTCGGTTCGGCGATTATTGACGGGCATGCAACGGATGTTATTAATGTTGGTTACTATCTGACTCAAGCCTATGGTGACTGGTTCGCAGACCATGGCGAGGAGGATTTTTCCGATGATGAAGAATTTATGGATGAACAGAAGAAAATCCTGATTGTTGATGACAGCCCGTTTTTCAGGAATATGCTCGCCCCTATCCTCGGCGTTGCTGGCTACACTGTTGAAACGGCGGAAACAGGCGCAGATGCGCTTGATATGCTTGAGAATAACGGAAATTTCGATGCAATTATCAGTGATATCGAAATGCCGGGCATGAATGGCTTTGAGCTTGCCCAAAATCTGAAAAACAGTCGCTGGAAGAATATTCCGCTTGTTGCCCTGACATCCCATGCCACAGCAAAAGATATTGAGCGTGGGAAGTCTGTCGGCTTCCGTGAATATGTCGCAAAATTTGACCGTGAAACATTGCTTAATGCCCTCTCGGATACTTTGCGTGATGCCAAACATATTGAATCAGAAGCAGGAGTGGCCTAGATATGACCTCAGCTCAACTTGGCGGTGAAGTCACCAACTTCAAACGCAAACGCCTCGGTCTCGATGATGATTTTATCCCGAAAACGGATTATCTGACCGTACATCTTTATGACCAAATTTTCGGTATTCCTGTTTTGCAAATTCAGGATGTCTTGCGGAGTATGCAAGTAACGAAAGTACCGCTTGCCCCTGCCGAAGTCTCGGGCGCACTTAATTTACGCGGGCGCATTGTCACGGCGATTAATGTCCGCCGCTCGCTTGGGCTGCCTGAATATGAGGGTGATAATACGCCGTTAAGTGTTGTGATTGAAATGAATCATGAGCTTTACAGCCTGACGATTGATAAGGTTGGGGATGTGGTTTCTTTAACTGACAGCGATGTTGAGACAAGCCCACCAACACTTGACCCGATGTGGCGTGATATTTCAAATGGAATTTATAAAACAGATAAACAATTAATGTTAATACTGGATGTTCATAAACTCTTGGATGCCGTACATTAACTAGAGACTTAATAAAAAGGATTAAAGCACATGAAAACATGTCTGGTTGTGGATGATAGCCGTGTTGTCCGTAAGGTCGCGAGGCGCATAGTCGGGGATTTAGGCTTTGAAGTAATTGAAGCGGAAGATGGCGTTGTTGCCCTTGAGGCCTGCCGCGAGGCGATGCCGACCAGTGTTCTTCTCGACTGGAACATGCCGAATATGTCGGGAATTGAATTTCTGCAAGCTTTGCGCAAAGAACCGAATGGAAATTCGCCGATTGTTATTTTCTGCACAACCGAAAATGATATGAGTTTCATCCAAAAGGCATTAGAAGCCGGCGCGAATGAATATATTATGAAGCCGTTTGATAGCGACATCGTCGAAACAAAGTTTAAACAGGTCGGCTTGCTATAGGGATGAGCCAGAAAATACGCGTCCTTCATGTTGATGATTCTGCCGTTATTCGCAGTATCTTAAGACGTATTATCCAGTCTGATGATGGTCTGGAGCTGATTACCTCTGCCATCAATGGTGAGGAAGGCGTTAAGGCGTATCAGGAACATAAACCCGATATCGTCATTCTGGATATTGAAATGCCTGTCATGGACGGGATTGAGGCTCTCCGTCAAATTATCGCGCATGATAAAAATGCAAGGGTGATGATGTGTTCAACACTCACCTTGAATAATGCTGAAATTGCACTGAAAGCCATGGCCATCGGGGCGCTTGATTATATCGCAAAACCGACCAGCGCGACAGAGGTCAACTCATCCGATGATTTTAGAACACAACTCATCCATAAGGTTAAATCCATCCAAACGGGAAACGTAAGGGCGAAACAGCCTCAAATCATTGGTGGTATGCCTGTGCCTGACAAAGAGATTGCATTGCGCCCTGCCCCACCGCTTCACTGGAAACCGAAAGTGATTGCCGTCGGGTCATCAACAGGCGGGCCTCAGGCTTTACTAGAATTTATGAAGGGTATGGGAGGCATGAAAGTACCGATCGTCATTACGCAACATATGCCGCCGACCTTTACAACCTTGCTTGCCAAAAATATTACGAATACTTGCGGCATTCCTTGTCATGAGGCTGAGGATGATATGCCGCTTAAAGCTGGTGAGGCCATCCTTGCCCGTGGTGGCAAACATATGATTTTTGAGAAAACAGCTTCTGGGGTAAAAGTAAAACTTTCCGATACACCGCCTGAAAATTTCTGCAAACCTGCTGTTGACCCGATGATACGGTCTTTAATGGAACAATATAGCAGTAATATAGTAACAGTAATGCTGACAGGGATGGGACATGACGGGCAAAAATCTGTAAAAGAGCTGGTCGATAAAGGTGGCTATGCCATCGCGCAGGATCAGGGAACAAGTGTCGTTTGGGGCATGCCTGGGGCGATTGCAATGGATGGCTCATGCTCCGCCGTTCTTCCTTTGACCGATTTGGCACCATGGATAAAACAGCATGTTAATTTTTAAATGTGAAAGATAAAAACTAATGGCGATTGATGCGACCGACTTCAAAATTTATCAGGATTTTCTTTATAAGGAATCCGGCTATGCCATTGCGCCTGAAAAATCTTACCTTCTTGAGTCGCGATTAAACGTTGTCGTGAAAAAGATGGAGTTAGAGGATTTCAAGGCTCTGACTGCCAAAATCAGGGCGAATGATCCTGTTGCCCGTCACAATGTGATTGAGGCAATGACAATTAACGAGACGTTCTTTTTTCGTGATACACATCCGTTTGATCGTTTTCGTGATGTTATATTACCGAAACTGGTTGAGAATAAGCCTGCCGGCTCAACAATTCGCATTTGGTGCGCGGCCTGTTCCAGCGGGCAAGAGCCCTATTCTCTCGCCATTATTCTGAAAGAAAATATGGCGAAATATGCAAGCTATAAATTTGAGATTATCGCCACCGACCTGTCCGAAGATATTTTGCAAGTTGCAAAAACAGGAAAGTACACACAATTCGAGGTTCAGCGCGGCATGCCGATTACGCTTCTTATTAAATATTTCATGCAGGAAGGTTCAGACTGGTTTATTAAGGATGATATCAAATCCATGGTTCGGTTTGAGAAGTTCAATTTAATGGACAGTATGGCAAAATACGGCACGCTGGACGTTATCTTCTGCCGCAATGTCTTGATTTATTTTGACCCTGACACCAAACGCAAGGTCTTGGACGAGCTTTACAAACGATGTGCAAAGCATGGTTTCTTAACACTTGGCGGCGCGGAGACAGTCGTTGCAGTCACAGATAAATTCAAACCAATGCCCAACGAGCGCGGGCTTTACTTACCGCATGACAGCGCCTATCTCACTTAAAATGAGAGACGTTGCAAAAGAAATTTATCGATTTTGGTTTGAAGAAACAAAGCCGGCTCAATGGTTTCAGAAAAACCAGGATTTTGACACCGAAATTAAAAACCGTTTTGAGGGTGATTACGCTCTCGGCGCGAAAGGTGTCTATGACGGTTGGATAAATGACCAGAAAGACTGCCTGTCTTACATCATTCTCCTCGATCAAATGCCGCGCAATATGTATCGCGGAAAACGGGATATGTATGCCACTGACGGTAAGGCCTTAGCCGCCGCCCGCCATGCGGTTGATAAAGGCTATGACATGATGATGACAACGGATGAAAAGGCCTTCACCTACCTGCCTTTTGAGCATAGCGAAGATTTGGAAGATCAAAGAACAGCCGTTTCCCTGTTCGAAAAAACGAAAGTTGATAATCCTATTTATTATGATTTTGCCGTCAAGCATTTGGAAGTTATCAAGCGTTTCGGTCGGTTTCCACATCGCAATGAAGTCCTCGGTCGTGCCTCAACAAAGGAAGAAAAAGAGTATTTAAGCCAACCTAACAGCGGATTTTAGAATGTAAAATGAGTATGTCTTGGGTCGAATATAGGGTAATCTTCTTTCTCATACCCTGTCGTATCGACTACCTCCATACCAGAGCCTGTATGTCTAGGCCTAATCACTGCAGTAGGCTCAGAATTTCTCCGATGACTAAACTCGCCTATATAAGGATAAGTACATTCTTTTTTTCGAGAGCCAGAGGCTCTGGCAGATGCATTATGCGCAAGTGCAGGTAGATAATGTGGGAGATCTGGGGAATTTTTAGGCGGCGCTTTAATGTGTAGTTCTTCAAACCTGCCGCATTCGTCATGTAAGGCGTTTAGCCATTCAATCATATAATCTGGAAAGTCTTTTTTATTCTTCCATCTTTGGCGATATAATAATTGACAATCTGTGTATAATTTTTCAAGCACGGAAGGTGTTTCTACAAGACGAAGTCCTACTATCGCGGCGCCAATTTCTGCAGCTAATGAACCATGAGGTTTAAATTGTGGAGGTAATTGACAAGCCAGAGAATGAATTTTTATGATTTTTCCATGACTGTCGACATGTACAACACCGAAACCCATCATAAGACTGTGCCCTAAAAAACTGCCATCGACATATAAGCAATCACCCATAAATATTTATACATAATTATTTATCTAACTTCAAGAAAAAACCGCTCGTTGAAGCGGTTTAATTTATACATTTAGAGTATATAACGAAAAACAGTTTATCTAAAACCCTTGTTTTTCGCGGCGTTTACGCTCGTCCTTGCGGGCGCGTCGTACGGCTTCCGCCTTTGTCCGTTTGTTTTTCTCAGACGGCTTTTCAAAATGGCGGCGTTCTTTCATTTCACGAAACAATCCTTCACGCTGCATTTTTTTCTTTAAAACGCGCAGGGCTTGTTCGATGTTATTGTCATGAACATTTACTTGTACGATGGCTCTCACACTCCTCTCTCAATTTAATCTAGTGGTTTAAGATGCCTAAAAGGCCATAATTCACCGATGATTGCAAGCTTTATTTAAGGAACAAATACTTACCACAGACGTTTTACGAGTATCACTTAAACGAAAGGAAACTTTAAAATGGATACATTAAAAGACGTGTATATTGATCAGCTTCAAGATATTTACAGCGCAAATAAGCAAGCCCTCGATGCATCACAAAAATTACAGGATGCGGCAACTGATACAGAATTAACGCAAGCGATTGAGCGCGGCACAAGCGGTATTAAGGATGGTATGGCTATTCTAGAAGATATTATCAAAGGACATGGTGAAGACCCGACAGGCGAATTTTGTAAAGGCATGGAAGGTCTTGTCAAAGAAGTGCATGCCCATGTTCTGGATGCCGATTTCGGTGATGATTCAGTTCGTGATGCGATGATTATCACACAATATCAACGTATGACTCATTATGCCCTTGCAGGGTATGGTTGTGTGGTCGCATTTGCCAAACGTTTAGGGTTGGACAGCGAAGCGCATCAGTTAAATGAATGCCTCGACAATACCTATGATGGTGACCGTGCGATGACCGCGATTGCGGAAAATAACGTAAACGAAAAAGCCGCGGCTTAAGGTACCATTTAAATATAAATATTTAACAAAGGGAAAGAGTTAGATAGCTCTTTCCCTTTGTTTATTTGCTTCAAAGGAATGTCATCCCGAGCGAAGCCGAGGGATCTTTTAAGTCTGAGATCTCTCCGCTCATTACATTCGGTCGAGATGACAAAATTAAAAGAAATTGCTCCCTACTTCCGCAAACACCCTTGATATTGCCCAGCTAAACGGCGGTTTTTTTCCTGCTCCATTTGCGCCTGATTATACCAACCCTCGGCCTTGCGTTTGAAGCTCATGGCTTGCTCACGCTATAAATCTTTGTTGACCATTCGGTATTTAAACACCCATAAAACGATAATAGGTCATTAATATGACATCATAATATCTTGTTTTAGTTAAGTTTATTTATTACATTAAGCATATGAATACCCCCACCATCATCCTTATCTCTCCCCAGTTAGGTGAAAACATTGGCATGGTGGCGCGGGCGATGCTCAATTGCGGCCTGACGGATTTAAGGATTGTTAACCCGCGTGATGGCTGGCCTTCGGAAAGTGCGGCGCGTGCAGCATCAGGAGCGCTTGAGAAAGGCGTGACCGTCTCGGTTCATGATACAACTCAAGACGCAATCGCCGATTTGCATTTCAAGTTGGCCACGACCGCCCGCCCTCGCGATATGGTGAAGGCTGTCTACACCGCAACGGAAGCGATGGAGAAATCTCATACGCTTATCGCACAAAATCAAAAAGTGGGCGTCTTGTTCGGTGGTGAGCGATCAGGTTTGAATAATGATGATATCGCGCTTGCCAATGCGATTATCACTATACCGCTTAATCCCGAATTTACGTCATTGAACCTTGCGCAGGCTGTATTGCTGATTGCTTATGAGTTTATGATTAAAGGTAAAATATTACCAAACGAAGCTAAACAAGCCGAGGCCGCAACCGCGGAAGAAATCGATTTTTTTACATCACGACTGAATGCAGAGATTGAGAAAGCCGGCTTTTTCCGTTCCGCAGATATGATGCCAACGGCCAAGCGTGCCGTTACAAATCTCTTCACGCGGCAAAGCTGGACAACGCAAGACATTGCAATGTTTCAAGGCATTCTCTCCGCCTTTACAAAAGACAAATGAACTTTAAGCCTTTCTTTCTATTAGCATAATAGAACAATAAAGGAGCTTAACAGTCATGAGCGAAACAAAACAATCTTGGTTTAAAAATACATTAAGTGGTTTATTTAATAAAAGGACTGTGATTACAACAACTGTTGGCGTAGGTGCTGTATTATTGGTTGGCGCTACTGACTATGCCTTGGCGGACACTTCTATTGACTTAATGTCTGACGTAACGCACATATTTAACAATGCAAGTGGTCATTTAAATGAAGCTTTAGATTTTGCGAAAGATTTGTTCTCATCAATTATTGAAGACTCTTCCGAATTTGTTCCTCAAACCAATGGTAATGATGCTGAGATTATAACGGCCGCAGAGGAAACCACTATCACAGCTGCCGAAGGTGATGGCTTTACCGAAACAGTTTTTGTTGATGAGCCAAAAACTTATGTTTTTGGAGGCGAAGAAACAACAACGCATGTTTTTACAGGTGAATCTAAAACTTCTATCGCTGGTGGTGAAACAACAACATACACTTACACTGCTCCCTTTGAACCTCCTGTAGATGTTATAACAACCGAAACTGTTGACGTTGAAGTAGCGGTTGAACCTGAACCTCTTGCTATTGAAACTCTGCCTATTGTGGTTGAATCTGGCGATACGGCTCTTGGTATTGCGTTCGACCTTTATGGTGTTCCCTTATGTGATACTGAATTTTATGCAGTTGCTTTGGAGGGGATGCAGGCAAACTCTGATGTTGCTAATGTTCATAAAATCTATCCAGGGGATGTATTGAATTATACGCCTAAGGAAGTCGTGCTTGCCTCTATGGACTTGCCTCATGACGCCGTCAATAATATCTATGGTGAACAAGCTAAAGTATTTACTCCTGAAGAGCTTACCAGTTTTGAACCCCCTTCCGAACCTTGTAATGATAATAGAGCACCTTTAACACCTGCTCTGGCATTGGCGTCTTAAAATTATTTTCTAAACTGAATTTTTGTTCTTTACTTGTTCTATTTTAGCTGTTAAAAAGAACACATGAAGAACAATAGCACCGTTCAATATATGTTCGTGGATATGAACAGTTTTTTTGCAAGCGTTGAGCAGCAAGAAAACCCGCATTTGCGCGGTAAGCCTGTTGCCGTTTTGCCCGGCATGACCGAGCATACCTGTGCGATTGCCGCCTCTTATGAGGCAAAAGCCTATGGCGTAAAGACCGGCACAATTATCCGTGATGCGCTTGAGCTTTGTCCGCATCTCAATTGCGTCCGCGCGCGCCATGATGTCTATGTTGATTATCATCACCGTATTGTGAACGAAGCGGACAAACATACGCGTGTGGGCAAGGTTTGGTCGGTTGACGAGTTTTCCTCCCCTCTCTGGCCCTCTGATCAGCCGATTGAAAAGGCTATCGCCCTGTCAAAACAATTGAAACAAGGCATTGCCGAAAATGTCGGTGAGGCAATCACATGCTCAATCGGGCTTGCGCCTAACGCCTACCTTGCGAAAGTTGCCTCTGATATGATGAAGCCTGACGGGTTGGTTGTCCTCACCCATGACAATTTGAAAGAAAAGCTTTTCCCGTTACGCTTGAGGGACTTTCCGGGCATTGGCGTGAATATGGAGAAACGCTTAAATAAAGGCGGGATCTGGACGGTTGAGCATATCTGGAATGCCTCACCAAAACATATGCGCCGTGTTTGGGGGTCGGTTGAGGGTGAAAAATTCTGGTACCGCCTGCATGGCGAAGATGTGCCTGACAGGCCTGATAGTGATAAAGTCATGTTAGGGCATAGCCGTGTCCTTGACCCTGCCCATCGCGATCCGCACATGGCAAAACATATCGGACGGCGGTTATTAATAAAGGCCGCGCAACGCCTTCGCCGCGCCGAAATGCTTACAACCGTTATGTCCCTTAGTGTCCGCACATCTGATGATGAGAGGTGGTCAATTGAGGAATCCTGCCCGGCAATTGATGATAATTTAAGCTTTGTCCGGATCTATACACGGCTATGGGGCAAAATGATGCGGGAGCTTCAACCCTATCGCCTCAAAAAAATAAGCGTGACTTTTCAGGGGCTTCGCCATGCCAAACATGTGACGGACAATCTGATTGATTTTTCGGATCATGCCGCGCGGCAGTGGCGGGAAAAATCCCAATCCCTTTCGGCCTCAATGGATGAAATTAACCGCAATTTTGGCAATGATAAAATTGCTTTTGGTTCATCACCAAAGACTATGGCGGAATTTGTCGGTACAAAAATTGCATTTTCCCGTATTCCCGACATGGCTGAATTCAGGGATTAATCAATGACATTTTTATTATCCCGTACCGGTTTGTTTTATCTTTTGCAAATCACCGACAAAATCATTGAAATCCTCAACCTCACGAAAATCCTTATAAACAGATGCGTATCGGATATAGGCAACATGGTCCGTCTCAACAAAAGCCTGCATGACCAGCTCGCCAATCTTGGGGGTTGGAATTTCATTATCGCCCATTGCTTCCAGCTGACGCACAATACCGCTCACCATACGGTCAAGTTTGGCATTATCAATCGGACGCTTTCGAAGGGGCATCTTCATCGATTGAAACAATTTTTCACGGTCAAAAATCTCTTTCGACCCGTTATTTTTGATGACGATCAAATCACGCAATTGTATGCGTTCAAAAGTCGTGAATCGCCCGCCACATTCGGCACAGTTACGACGACGACGGATGGCGCTCCCCTCCTCGGCCTGACGGGAATCCTTGACTTGTGTATCTTCTGCACTACAAAAAGGGCATTTCATACCTTTATTTAGCAAAAAACGGATGAAAGGTAAATTTATTAATTGATTATCTGTCCGGACATATTGTTAAGAGAGAGCAATCAATCTGTCTTAAAATATTTTCTGCCGTATTTCCAATCAGGAAGCCCGACAGTCCGCTCCGCCCGGTTGTTCCCATAATCAACAAGGCATCATCTTCGGCATTAAGAATAGAAGGAATGACTTTATCGGCCTTTCCTTTTTCAATGATGACATCGTAGGGCGATAAAATTTTAATTTCTTTCAAGAAATTATCTAAGCTTTTACGATGTGCCGCCTCGGCATTACGTATTATGTTTTCAATTTCATCTTCACTAATATTTGAAAAAACGGAATCGCGTAGGAAATTTTCATGTTCAACAGACCAGCATGAAATAATTTTTAATCGCGAACCGTTCGCCATGGCGCAATTATCGGCTTGTGAAAGAAGCTTTTCATTTAACTGTTTGAGCTCATCTGAATCTGCTTCCGGATCGATTGCAACAAAGATATTTTGGTCGGCATCGGAGTCACAGTAATCATTATCCTGATTTAGAAATAATATCGGATAATGTATTTTTCTGATAAAGGATACATCAATCGGGGCATAACCTTTTGCACCGTTATGGAGCGTTTCTGCCTGTTTGACAATCAGGCTATAGTCAGGGTTATCGTTCAAAAACTGAATAACATGCTTGATGTAAGGCTTTCCAGTTATGGCTGTGATCCCGCCCATTAAAGTACAATTATTTTCGGCCTCAAATGCATGAATCGCTTTTTGTAAAATGTCTTTTTGTGCCTGAATATAACTATCATGCAAATGCTGATATTTTGACGGAACAGGCTCGGATACTAATAAAATATCCAAATTTGCCTTCTGCAAATGCGCCATATGCAATAACGGAGATAAAGATGATGCGGCAAGAGTATCTCGCCCTGTAATGACTAACAGAAATTTATTATCTTTCATCAGCGTGCCTCCTCATAAATTCCCACAGTTAACTATATCCGAATTTTTGGATTTTTCAAACTATGCCGCCTCGATTGCGTCATCTTCGGCGGTTTTAAGTCTTGGCAATGTCACGCCGCGCTGCCCCATATATTTGCCTGCACGGTCGGCATAGGTAACCTCACAAGGGCTTTCGCCCCTGTAAAACAAAAATTGGCAAATCCCTTCATTGGCATAAACCTTTGCCGGCAAAGGTGTGGTATTTGAAATCTCTAATGTCACCTGCCCTTCCCAACCAGGTTCGAGCGGTGTGACATTGACGATCAAACCGCATCGCGCATAGGTGCTTTTGCCCAGGCAGATCACAAGAACATCATCAGGAATCTTAAAATACTCGACCGTGCGTGCGAGCGCAAAGCTGTTCGGCGGAATGACGCAAATATCGGCCTTGCGCTCGACAAAGCTGCTTTCATCAAAGTTTTTCGGGTCAACAATCGCGTTATCAACATTGGTGAAAATCATAAACTCATCGGCCAGTCGCGCGTCATAGCCATAGGATGACAGACCGTAAGATATCATCCCCTGTCCGCGTTGTTTCTCAACAAACGGGTCAATTAAGGCATCAGATTTTGATGTTTCACGTATCCAGTGATCGGGAAGTATGCTCATTGATCTTGTTTTTTCTCTGCTTTTGCCTTGGCAACAACTTTGCGGCGTTTCAAATTGGCTTTTAAAGCCGCGGCTCTCTTGTCTAATTTATCCTGCTGTTTTTCTTTCGTCATGATACGCATAAATCCTTGATAGGCTCAAATATTTAGGCTAAAACATCCACAATAATCAAGCATTTTCGCTTTGGTTTAGATGAATAGGTAATTTTTCGTTTTGTTGATAACGAAAATGCGTGGCTTTTGAGCCTCGCACCGCAGTGAATATTTCATTCATGAGGAGCGAAGTGAAAAAACGCGCATTTGCAGGACAATAAAACGAAAAAGAAGAAGCTGCCGTAGCTCAGTGGTAGAGCGCACCCTTGGTAAGGGTGAGGCCGGGAGTTCAATTCTCCTCGGCAGCACCATTAAAAATCGTATATTTTTAAGTATAATTTATAACTCATTCATTGAAAAGAGTTCTTAGTATATCCATATAATTATATGCATAATATCAAAATTACTAAACAGCTTTTAAGATAACAGTAAAGCGTGCGCCTTTAGCATTCTCACGATTTTCGGCATAGATTTGACCATCATGGGCATCAATAATTTGCTTGCAAATCGCCAAGCCAAGCCCTGAATGATTGCCAAAGCTCTCACCTTCGGGACGTTCGGTATAAAAGCGGTCAAAAATTGCATTCAGTTTATTTTCAGGAATGCCGGGGCCTTCATCCTCCACCATGAGGTGCCAATTTACCCCTTGCTTCTCAACCGTAATTTCAATTTTATCGGAAAAAGATTTCGCGTTTGAGAGCAAATTTTCAAACACTTGCCCGAGGCGGATCTCAACCCCGCGAACCTTGATCGCCTCATGATTCGGCAAATTTAATTGACAGTTATAATACGCACATAAATCCTGCAATAGTGATTTGAGGTCAATTACATCCATATCCTCACGTGATAACTCGGCATCAAGGCGCGAGGATTTTGAAATATCGGTAATTAAGCGATCCAGCCGCTCAACATCATGGATAATGACCGCGAGTAATCGGTTTCTGTCTTCCTCATTTTTGACAATTGAGACTGTCTCAACGGCAGAGCGAAGCGATGTGAGTGGGTTTTTAAGCTCATGCGCGACATCCGCTGCAAAATGCTCAATAGAATCCAGCCTATTGGCCAACGCATCCGTCATGGATTTGAACGCCAGCGACAAATCGCCAATCTCATCCTTCCGCTTTGACAAATCAGGAATATCCGCGCCGCGCCCCAGATTGCGCTGCACCTGATTGGCGGCATTGGATAAGCGTTTAAGCGGCCTTGCAATCACGCCTGTCAAATAGAGCGAGAGCAAAAATGTCACACCAAGCGCAATAAAAAATGCAAAAACAATATCGCGCTGAGTCTGGCGAATGGCTTGATTAAGCGGCGTGCCGTCTCGAGTGAGATACACCATACCCATTACGCGATCCATATTGCGCACAGGCACGGCGGCACTGAGCAACAGGCTGTTATTATTCAACCATGAAGAGGTTGAAATCTCACCTTCAATCGCGATTGCAACATCGGGATAAAGATAACCGCTGCGCATGGTTTGTTGCCCCGTCGGATACTCCTGAAGCTGGAGCGATGATGGCAATAAATCGAGGATAAAATCAAGCGAAGCCTCAACCGGCATATTGAGAAAACCCCCACGGCGCGAGGCCGGGCCGGTTTCAATCACGCCGACAGGCCCGGAAAGCCAATCACTATCACCCATAATCCGCCCTGTAAAATCATAAAGGCGGATGCGGCTTGTCGTGGTTTGACCCAGCCGTTTAATCATTTTTCGCGCGGGATATTGCGCCAGTTTCTCATGCCGGAAAATGCGCACGCCTTGACGCTGAGGGATGAGAATTGGGCCTTCAACCTGCGCGGCCTCGGCGATTGCACCTGCATAAATGCGTGCCTGCCGTTCCAGCGTTTGCAGCTCCCCCGCAATCAAATTCGTTTCATAACGCCCGAGGTAAATCAGCCCGAAAGCAAGCACCACCAGGGCGATACTATTCACCGCCAAAATTTTTAATGTCAGACGGGAGACAATTCTATCCTTATAGGAATGTTCATTCATTCCTTATATTTATAGCCGACACCATAGACCGTGTCGATATGGTCGAAATCATCGTCAACCGCCTTGAATTTCTTACGGATGCGTTTGATATGGCTGTCAATCGTGCGGTCATCAACATAAATCGCATCGCCATAGGCAATATCCATGAGCGAATCGCGGCTTTTGACATGCCCGGGGCGCACTGCCAAGGCCTTGACTAAGAGGAATTCTGTAATTGTGAGGGAAACCTCATCCCCCTTCCAAGTACATAAATGGCGGTCTTCATCCAATGTCAAATGCCCCTGTTGAATAACACTCTGGCTGTCAGGATTGTCATTGGCAACCGCGCGCATTTCATTGCGTCTCAAAATAGCACGGATACGCTCTATCAAAAGACGTTGCGAAAATGGTTTTGTAATATAATCATCGGCACCCATGCGAAGCCCGAGAACCTGATCAATCTCATCATCTTTTGAAGTCAGGAAAATGAGCGGCACAGCGGATGTCTCACGAATTTTGGTCAGAACCTCCATCCCGTCCATGCGCGGCATTTTAATGTCGGAAACAATCAAGTCAACAGGGTTGAGTGCGATACCTTTAACGGCGGTTTCGCCCTCCATATAGGTTTTGACATCAAACCCTTCGGCCTCCAACGCCATGGACACGGAGGTAAGGATATTACGGTCATCATCAATTAAAGCGATTTTTGTTTGTGGCTCTGTCATTGGTTTTCATCCTTTATATATGATGATGTAGGATAAACAAAGCTTTACGGCAAGATTATGGTGAGCAATAAAAAACCGCCCGAAGGCGATTTCTTAACGCGAAGTACGCAAAGTTTTAAAGAAGTTGTCGCGAAGACAGGATATTATCATTTCAAACTAATAAAAAAACGGAGGGAACTTATTTTTCCAGTCTCTCCGCTTTATTTTAATCTATATTATGGTCTTGCGCCAGGGCGTTGTTGGTGACTACGAACCACTGCTTCAATCTGAACAGGATGCCCAGTCATTTCAGTTAACACTGCATCAATAGAACGGCCTGTTTCACGCGCTTCACTAACCACCATTTTAGCGGATTTACCGAAAGCTTTACATACTGCTTCTACAATAGGGTTTTCACTCAAAAATCTCCGCGTTGATTTATTTATATCTACCATTTGTTGCATTTTATTTCTCCCTTGTTTAACAATTTATTAACGTTATGTAATTATTAAAACATGACAAGCAATATAATTTCAATAACTTTATTTAAATTATACGAAAATTGTTTTCTTGCAATTTTATGAGCTTTTAGCTATAATTTGCGCAAGAATTAAGAAGATTAATAGCTTTGTTGTTATTTTCCAAATTAATAATAAAATTTAGCTAACAAATTATAAACTATTCTATTTATATATATTTTACTGTGAGTTAACTTGCTTAAATTATACTTAAATATTATCAACATGTAATTGTAACTATAGAATTATAGAAGAAAAAAATTATGACAGGCGGGTTTGATTTTTCAAACTTCCTCGGCACAGGAACGAAGAATTAATTTTAAGCGCAGAGTTTGAGAGTGCAAGGAGTTGTTTGTATAAATATTACGTCATTGCCTGAATCTCGATAGAGATTCTAAGGCAATCCATTTCATAGATTTTTAACATTTCTGGATTCCCTTAGAATTTGATAAATCAAATTTAGGAATGACGTATCTTTTTTTATTTAGAAACGACTATAGTAATTTAACTCTTATAACTCCCTAACTCTGCGATAAATCTGATTAAAAATCTCTGCCGCAAAATAAAAACCCGCATAAAGCGGGCTTTTTTTTATTCTATGAATTTTTAGGAATTACTTCTTTTTCTCTTCGCGTTTTTCGATACCGTGACCTGTTTTACGCTCTGCAATACGGGCGGATTTACCGCGACGGTCGCGCATATAGTAAAGCTTCGCACGGCGAACAGCACCGCGGCGAACCAGCTCAATCGACTCTAAACGCGGTGAGTATAGGGGAAATACACGCTCAACACCTTCACCATAGGAGATTTTACGAACCGTGAATGTTTCATTCATGCCGCCGCCATTACGGGCGATGCAAACACCTTCATAGGCCTGAACACGTTCGCGTGTTCCTTCCTTCACTTTCACATTGACGCGCAGTGTGTCACCGGCGGAAAAGTCAGGGATATTTTTATCGGCAGAAAGCTGTTCAAGTTGCTTCGCCTCGAATTTCTGGAGAATATTCATCGTTTTAATCTTTCTTTTGTATAAGGCCCGAATTCCACGATGCAGGGATGAAACATAACATCACAGGCGGCCTGTTTTATCTTTAAAATTAACGGTTATGGCTTTATGCCTTATAATCATTACATTTTGCAAGGTATTTTTTACAGGAAGGCGCGAAGTCGCTAAGGTTTTACTCTTCGTCATTGCACATTTCATTCATGAATACGTGCAATCCAGATTATAACTTTTTAATCGCAGAGTTTTAGAGTTTTAAGAGTTTTGCCATCACTCCGTATGACCGCCCCTCCGTAAAATCATTTTTGCGGATTGCATGGTCAAGCCATGCAATGACGAATTTAAATAAAACCCTAACCTTTCTGTGAATGATTACTATAGTTATTTATAAACAGAAAGCGTCATTGCGAGGGAGCCCCCTGCCTTCGCAGAGGGCAGGCTTTGCGACCGCGGCAATCCATAGGATGTTAAAGATCGTATGGATTGCTTCGTCACTCCGTTCCTCGCAATGACGGAATATTTTGTATGCATTTTTATTTAGAAATAACTATATCAAGCAAATCAGGGCGGCGGGATTGTGTCAGCTCCAATGACTGCGCCGCCCGCCATTGATTAATTTTACCATGATTGCCTGAGCGGAGAACCTCTGGAACGTCATGCGTTTGGCCATGCGCATCCTTCCACTCGGCTGGCTTTGTATAATGCGGATATTCGAGGAGGCCGTTTGAAAAGCTCTCATCACCCGCCGTATTTTCATTCCCCATCACACCAGGGAGCAGGCGGATAACGGCATCCAGCATAATAATCGCGGCAGGCTCCCCCCCGCTTAAAACATAATCACCAATCGAGATTTCCTCAATATCATAAGCATCCAAAAAGCGTTGATCGACACCTTCATATCGCCCGCAGAGGATAGTCAGATTTTCCTCGCTGGATAAATCTTGGACTAGATTTTGGTCGAGCACGCGTCCGCGCGGTGACATGTAAATCAGCCTACCGCGTTTCTCCTCAGGGATTGAGAGCAAGCTGTTTTCCAAGACATCAGGGCGTAAGACCATCCCCGCACCGCCGCCATAGGGCGTGTCATCTACGGTTGCGTGCTTATCATGCGCATGGTCGCGCGGGTTGATGGTTTTATAAGACCAAATGCCGTTTTCCAACGCCCGCCCGCTTAAAGATTGCCCTAGGCTCCCCGGAAACATATCGGGAAAAAGGGTGATGAGGTTAAGTTGTAAAGAAAAAATGTTATCTATAGACATAATACTTAAAGTTTGGTAATTTATTACTATGAGTGTAGTCCATAACCTTGAAGCTAATCTAGTCACAAATACACGAGACCAAGCAATAGATGTTTTCCAAAAAATTATAAGTGCGATACCAATAAACAAAAGAATTGTTCTTGCTGTACAGGGGTCGGAGGCATGCGGGAAATCTTTGGCATCAGATAGTATGCTTCATTATTTGGATGATGATCGCAATCCAAAAGAAATTCCTAATGACGGAAAGTCAGTTTTAGAAAAGGAAAGTGGCGATGTTATGGGTAGGGCGCAAAGTGTTATTATATATCATAATGATGTTCTTGTCCGTTTTACTATAGCGAAAAATATCAAAGATGTTGAAAATTTAGAAGAATTTGATGGGCCAGATATCATTGTATTTCTTCAATCATGGAAAACTGTTTTACCAGATAATTTGAAGCCAGATGTCGTTATAGAAATGAAAAACATTTCAAGTTTCCTTGAGGTTATTGCTACAAGTAATGGTAAACCAAGGCATGATGTTAAAAGAGGAATAAAAATTAACGTTCGAAATATTGATTTAGAAAGACACCTTTCACCAGTTTTGAAGCAATTACGCAGAGAATCCATAAGAAGAGAAAAAGGACTCCTTGCAGAAGTTTTTCATATGCTTGGAGTATACGATCCAGACTTGTCACCTCCGCCTAGACAATTTCGGGTATTCGGACGGTGATTTTATGCTCAACATCCAAAACCGTATTCTCATCATAAGACAGATAAAAGTTTTGACCTTGGGTTGGCTTAATATCGAGAAGGTCTCCCGCGCCGAAATTCTCCACTGCGGTGACAATGCCAACTTCATCGCCATTCTCACTAACGCATAATTTGCCGATAAGATCGGTGAGGTAAATTTCATCGGCATCAGGTTCGGGCATTTGGTCGCGCTCAATATAAAGCTTCGTTCCTTTGAGTGCATCGGCGTCTTCTTTATTACTGACACCGACAATATGACCAAGCCATGTATCGCCTTTATGCCTATTTTTCATATGTATAATATAACTTTTTAAGTTTTTAAATAAGCTTGTGTCCTCAACAAAAACACGAATACGCACAAGGCCTTTAACCCCATGCGCACCCTTTATTTCCCCGATGAGAATGGCATCTCCCTCGCAAGAGTGATTATTATGGATATTGTCAGAAATACTGTGCATCACATCTCTATATTATTAAAAACTTTTATTATTAAAATATAAAAAGCTTTAGCGTATTTATATTCTGTATTCTTATAACATTGTATCTAAATTTAGGGACGACTGCTAACTTATTTAAAGTCAGGTATCAGTCCCATATATAATTCTGCTTATGTTTGAGGTTTTTTTCATAAGCCTAATTAAAATAAAAATGGCAGGTCATGATTGACGCCGTGCGAACGGGTGCGTGCAAGCTTTCCCTCAAACCTGATCATGCTATTGTGAATGAATATGAACCGGGGCAAGGCATTTCCGCGCGTGTCGATTGCGTACCCTGTTATGACGATACAATTGCCATCCTGAGCCTCGGCTCCAGTGCGGTCATGCAATTCATCAATTGTAACGAAATGCAGGAGAGCTATCTGGAGCCGCGCCGCCTGATCGTGCTCTCCGGCGAGGCGCGTTTTCGCTGGATGCATGCGATCCCGGCCCGAAAACCCGATATGGTCGGCGGCTTTAAAATTGAGCGCAAACGGCGCGTTTCTCTCACCTTCCGAAAGATTATTTAAGGTGCAGTATATTGCCGCTTATAACCTATAATAAGCACGTTCGTGCATTTTAAAGCAGCACCCACCTATAAGACTGCATTCTTTATGGGAAACGGCTATCATAGAGCCAGCCATTTCTGGCTCTTCTTATATAATCCTTGCAAAATATACCAAGTTTGATATAATGAATAAGTGGACTGTAGAAGTTTTAAATGAAACTGTGAGGGCAGAACTTAAAAGTTTGCCTGCTGATGTTAATGCGAAACTAAAGCATATCATTGAATTGATTGCGATATTTGGCCTTGAAAACGTCCACGAGCCTTACATCAAGCATATCGAGGGTAAAATCTGGGAAATGCGGATGAAAGGCAAAGATAATATAGGCCGCGCACTATATGTGACGGCAAAAGGCAAACGGGTTGTTATCCTGCATGCCTTTATTAAGAAGACACAAAAAACGCCAAATAAAGCCAAGAAACTGGCCCAACAGCGTCTTAAGGAGTTAAAAGAATGACCATACCTTTTGATAAAATTGCCAAAGAATGGGAAAAAGATCCAGAGTTTAGAAAAGCTTATAAAGAGCTTGAACCTGAATTCGCGCTCGCACGTTCTCTGATTGAAGCCCGCGTGCGTGCCGGGCTGACTCAAGGGGAGCTTGCAGATAAAATGGGAACCTCCCAGCCTTCTATCGCGCGCCTTGAAAGCGGCCATAAGCCAAGTCTCAAAACATTGGAGCGCGTCGCGGAAATGACCGGGTCCAAATTGATGATTCAGCTGGTGCCACAAGACACGCAGCGCGCATAAACAAAAGCCTCCTTAGTCTTAAATTTAAACTTACGGCGACTAGAGGGCTTTATTTTGCCAGGGTCTGGGCGGGATGAGAGTGCCGGTGATGGGCGCGGCGTTATGATCCAGCATGACTGATTGCCATGCTCCATCCCATTCGGCGGGAAGGTCATAGGACGGCTTGATGTCCCTCTCAGTTTCGAACCCATACCGGCCATAAAAATCCGGATCACCCAGGACACAGACCTTTGCAATGCCACGCAGTTTCATTGCCTCAAACCCGCCCTGAATAAGCGCGCGGCCAATACCCTGACCTTGCCGGTCTGGCAAAACGCCCAGCGGCCCGAGCAGCCCGACTTGACCCGCGCTCCCCTCAACCGCGCAGAGTGTGAAAACCACATGACCGATAATCTCATCTCCCACTACCGCAACCAGCGATAAAATATCCTTGCCCTCATGCAGCAAATCCCGTACCAGCGGTTGTAAATTCTCCTCCGGGAATATCGCCGGATAGATACCAACAATCGCAGCGGCTTCTTCTGGCGTGCTTGGGCGGATGGAATATACGGTCATTTTTTCCTCTTAACAGCTTTCGTTGTCGGCAACACGGAATGCGTTTCGCATCATTCCTATTTCGCGGGAAGAGAATTTAAGCTCCTTTGCCAGCGCCTGCCACTCACGAACAGATGAAATGACTTCTTTTAGTATTGCATCTCTGCGCTCTTCAGAAATTCTGAAAATCTCCGCTATGCTTTTAAGCAGCACAATATCCTGGCTGTTATCTTCCCGTGAGATATATAGTGACAATCCGTTTCCAGTCGGAACAGGGTTCATATCATAGGCCGTTGAGAGCACCCAGCCCTGCGGCGTGAGTAGTCGACCTCGTCCTCGGCATGTTCTTGCTCCAGCTTTAAGCTTGCATGTTCAAGCACGCGCAGTTTTGTCCATGGCGGCGCAGCCATATCCGTATGATCGTCCAAAAAAGGGCCGTCATTCGTCAATCTAAAGCGCAGAGCGCCCATGCGGTGGCCGTCATAAACGCCGAGCAGGTAATCAGACTCCATAAGCGGGCGCATAGCGCGCTCTTCTGCCTTTGCCTTTTGGGCTTCGCGTCGCTGCATCAATACACGCCCCCAACGGTCCGGCGAAGAGTCCAGAAAAACACCGAAATTATCGCGGCTTTCTCTTGTGTATTGCGGCCCCTCAAACAAACCCAGCTCAGGGTCAAGAACTTGCGCATGTTTGGATTTTAACCAGGCCGGATCATACTCAAAAGAAAACACCTCTTTCCCTCTAACCGGTGCGGCATAAAGCGTTCCCATAAGCACAGGCTCATCCATGCCCACCCAATGCGCGCAAACCTGAATCGCTTTTTGTATTTGTTTCTTGCTCATACCATCACCTGCATGCTCGCTTATGTTTCTTTTTTGGGCGCGCGTTCTTTCGTATGTGTCAGCTCTGCATCTTGTAAGCGCCGTCCCAATGGGTCATCTTTTCCAAGAAATTGCAGGTCTTTTTCCAAACCCAGGCAGAACAAAACACTGGCATAGGCTCCCATCGTCACGCTGCTTTCGCCGTTTTCAATTTTGCGCAATGTTGCCCTGTTCATGCCCGCTCTTTCCGCAAGCATGGTTGTCGTGATTTTTCGGCGCAATCGCGCCAGCTTTATGTTCTCGCCCACCTCTTTGAGAATATCTTCAACAAAAGGCGGCAGGGCGGCTGTTTTTCTTGGCATAGCAAACCTCTCAATGGTTATTATTATAACCACATAAATATTAAAATGTCTATAATAACTATCATTGATAAAATTTGAATTATAGCCTTATGATCTTTACAAAAGCTCCGGCGCATCCTCGTACAGAAAGGAAAGCGTCCCATGAGAATAATTGCTTACAGCGATTTTCATCTGGAATTTATTGGGAACTAAGAATTACCCGAAGATATTGACGGCGATCTCCGCCACATCTTCTGATGTGCTTGGGCGGATGGAATATGTGGTCATGTTTTTTGCAACTTTCTTTATCCCTCCAACTGCCTTTTGATGTTAGCCTTCTTTAGTTGGCTTGGGAAACGGCGGCTTTGTCTGGAGATATTAAAACTGCTTCAAAATCCATTGATGCAGGAAGTAGCCCGCGCCAAGGAGGGCAAGACCTAAAATCCAGCTTGGCCAGAAACCAAGGCTGAACTTATCGGTAAAGAAAAACGGTACGAAGAACAGCCACGTAATCGGCACAGCAAATATAATGCTGCGCGCATATTGTGCGGTGTTTCCTGCATCACCATGCTGGGTGTAGGCAAAAGCAATCGCCATGATGGAAACAAGCGGCAGGGCTGTGATAAACCCTACCAACTCCGGCTTTTTACCCGCCAGCCATGACGCAAAAGCAATAACGAATGCGGCGATGCCAACTTTTAGAACGGTAATGAATTTGTTTTCCGCGGCCTGATTACCTGCGCCGCGACGGGCAAAGTCGTGACGGCGTCTGAGCAGAAAAAGACCTATAAAAACGGCGGTACGGCTTCATGGACGTATTTAAGATGCTGGAAGCCGGATAACCCCGAAAAGCAAATGTGGGTGCGCGAAGAGAAAGTGTTGGAGCAGGTTGAAGAAGTTTTGAAAAAGCTGGCCTGTGACGAAGAAACGCTGGCTTATCTCAACGGCTATTTACGGGAGATTGAGGAAAATGAGCGCGGCTTTTTACGCCGCCAGATTAGCGAGTGGCAAAAGCAGCATGCCAAGCTGCAAAATCGCCTTGATACGCTGATGGATTTATTGCTCGACGGCATGATTGAGCGCGAGGAATTCGAGGCCAAGAAATCAAAAATCCGTGAAGATCAGAGTTATCTGGAGCAGCAAATTGCCAATGCCCGCTCCGGCGATGATGCGTTTAAGGATGCGATGCTCACGATCCTGTCCATCGCCTCGGAAGCGTATGATTTGTTCAAAGGTTCTAGCGTAGAGCTGAAAAGAGAGATGGTGAATCGGGTATTTGCGAACTTGAAGCTCGACGGCGGAAAGCTGCGCTATACTTTGCGTGAACCCTTCGACAAGATGCTGAATTTAACCAATCGTCTTGAATGGCAGGTGTAATTTAACAAAAAAAGAATAATTTTCTTTTTTATAGTCGTCAAACCGAACAATTATAATTTTTGCATTTAACTTAAGGTTGTTGCATAGTAATGGCCTTGTTGCCCTATGGCCGGAAGCGGTAGCTATGTTCAGAACCTTTGGTTTAAAAACTACTGACCATTTACTGACGTTGTGGTACGAAGTCTTCCGGTCACCAGCGCAAAAAAATAGCCCGTATTACTACGAACTATCAGGGTCATCAGTGACAATAATATGGTCAGTAGAATTTTATATTATGCCGCCATCGAGTTGTTTCTACGTTCAACTTCTGAGCAAATCTCGGCCATACGATTGAGGTTCCGCATCATTTTAAGAATGATGTCCATGCCCTCATCGGGTAATTGATCAATCTCAGCAGCGAGCCTCAAAATATTTGATGTTTTTTGTACGCTCTCGTCATCACCGTCACCATAAAAATACCCGACGGGTTTGCCCAAGGCCTTGGCACATAGGATCATCTTGTGCGCAGCCATGCTGCTGATGCCATTTTCGTATCGTTGCATTTGTTGCCCTGAAACACCGATCATTTGACCAAGGTCTTTTTGGGACAGTTTCAGGCGCTGACGTTCAATCATGATCTTTGATCCGATATCCCGCCTGTATTGTTTTTCTGTGTTTTCCATCATAACATCCTCCTTCACAATATCTGTTATGACGCTTTAGACTTGAACGTCGCGTTACTACATTCGATCCAGAAACGCTTATATAATGTGTAATAAGCTTTCTGCACCGCCCAATAAACATTCACCATGTCTTCACAATGTTGTTCAGCACGCGCCTGATCCAAATCAATCGCTGCCCCGTCTGTTTTATCGGAGCGGTTGGTGCGGACATCCTTAATGGATTCAAAAGCGATATTACGGACATAGGCCATCACATCACCCACCGCCATAATCGGCATCGCATCGACAAAGGTGTTTCCACGCAATCCCAACTTAACGATATCAACAATCTGTTGTGCCTGACCGGCATTCGATGCCTTTAATACAATATCGTAAAGGTGGGACAGCGTTTCATCACGCTTGGCTTGCATCTCTGCAAAGCTGTTGTCACCCATTTCATTATTGTTACATGATTGACGCATTGCCTTGGCGACAATAGCCCGGAATTTTTGAGACTTTCCTGTCTTGTTATATATTGCCATGTTCATTCCCCTTCTTGGTATTTACTGACGTTGTGGTTTCAAAAAAATCAGAGCACCTTGCCCTGATATCGATAAATATAAACATAATGTCTTAATGAAAAGTTAATAGTTGCTAATTAATATCAAAAATGATAGAATAAATTATATTTTGATAACTAATGTAAATGAATGTTTACTTTTTGTAAAAATTGAGAAGATAAAAATGAAAAATGGTAAACAATTAGTCGCAGCAAGAGGGCTCTTGGGATGGACACAAGATGACTTATCGAGACAAAGCGATGTTGCAAAACCGACAATTATCCGGCTTGAAAATAATGAAGTCAGCCCCAATACGAATACAGTTAACAAGATTACTGCGGCTATTAATAAGGCTGGTGTGATTTTTACTGATAAAGGCGTCGAGTACACCGATAACAGAATAACTATCATTGAAAGTGACACTTGGTACTTAGAGCTTTTGGATGATGTTTTGTATACACTAGAAGGCCAAAAAAGAAATAAAGTATTGAGAACTTCATTTGCTGATGATCGGAAATCAACACAAGAAGGAATAGAGGCTTTAAGGAGACTTAAGAAGGCTGGCATTGAAAATCGCATTACATGCGAAAAAGGCAATACATTTCTCCTAGACCAGGTTTCCTCATATAGATGGGTTGAGCCTAAGAATTATACAAATTGGCTTACTCTTATATACGGCAACAAAGTAGCGGTTAGCATTAATAATGAAAAAGGATGCACAATAATTGACGATGCCGATTTTGCAAACGCATGTCGATTACAATTTGACCTAACTTGGAATTTTTTAGAAACACCTACAAGGAGCACCGCAGATGTCCGACTATAAAGTTAAAGTATTATCTAACGCAAGTTGGAGAAATTATAAAAAGGCTCGCTTGGATATATCGCTTCAAAACACGAAACAAGTTGGAGAAAAATTTGAGGCAACTCTTTTATGGGCTTTAGAAAATTTTGATGAGATAGAAGTTTCTTTGGCAGATACACTACAAAGACATACTTTTTCTGCCGATTATGATATTCCATTGGATAAAGCCAATAATCTTACTTTGCGTGAAGGAGACATATGGATACAATGCCATAGTGACCTATTAACCCGTCACAACGTGGTAGTAAAAAGATGGGACGAGCGCATCCAAGATACGGCGTTTGAATTTTTTCATAATCAAGTTAGAGAGCTCTATTCACAGGACAAAACATTCAAAGACCTCGTTAATAGCGATTGTCAATCTTTTATGAGTAGACGTAACTATTGTGAAACAAAAAAATTGTTTGTTTTAAATTATATTTTGGAAGAGCAGGCCGTATTCTCAATGCTATCAGAAAGAGACCAAGCTATAGGGATTTATCCTGGGTCAATTTTGGGATGCTATCGAGGACATGATCGACCAGATCTGTTCGCAAAGACAGAATTTTGCAAAATTGACTTTCTTAGAAAAAAGACAGCGGAGCTATAAAAATTTCATCTCATGGGATTAATTCTAAATTCATGAACATGAGATTAGAATAATACAACTTAAGCGCAGTTTTTACTTGCAATTCAACCTTGAGAGAAGCGATGCTGACATTATAGCAGGGCAACAAGCATGCTTTAACTTCGGCAGATACAACGTCAGTAAATAGCCGACCTGATCGATGAACCTGTGGAGAGGACTTGTCTCTTCCCCACTGACATACAGCACCCTCTTTCACGGGTTCATCTTTCTTTTATAAACATGAGAGATATAATGATCATGAATAAAAAAGTCGGTGCCAGTTCGCGCAATCGCAATATCACAATGGAACAGCATATTGGCAAACGCCTCGTTCTCGTTCGCACCGCCAATGAATTAAGCCGTGAAGCTCTGGCAGATGCACTAGGAATTACACACCAACAAATCGGGAAATATGAACGCGGTGAAAATCGTATTTCAGCCTCAACACTTTATCAAATGATCAAATACTTTAAAGTTGAACCGGATTTTTTCTATCAAGGCTACTCGGAAGAAGAAGTTGCAGCCACCATCACAACAATCGGACATATTACTCATTCCGGTGTGCGCGTCATGAATGAAATAGGCAAAGGGAAAGATGCACAAATTCGTCAAAAAATTGCCAAGACCGTCATGCCAATCATAAAGGCTCTGAATTATTATTATGATGAGAAGGCAATTTGAGCCCTTCATAAAACGTGATCATCCTAATAAGCCCCTTAAATATCAACTGACAAGTGGAAAATAAAATAAAAATCTCATCTGAGTTGAATAATGATCCATAGTCACACTTTTATATTGATTTTCATAACTATGATTTGATAAAAATTATGTAATACTAAACTATATTTTGGAATTTGGATTACTGCTATGAGCCATTTTGAGAAATCAATCGCGCAACTAAATAGAAAAATCAATGCCGGGATGGCTAAAGGCGCTAAGACTAGACGTCGTCTCGTATATGCAGGGTTATTAACTGCGGCTTTCGCAGCCGTAGCGGAGCCAGGATATAATTTTATTCAGGATGAAATTGCACGTCAGCAACAACTTCAGGAAGATCGACGTGCCGAAGCTGAAAGACAAAGACAGTTAGAAGCAGAGAGACGTCGTCAAGCAGAAGAACAGCGCAGATTAAGAGATAGACCAATTCGTCATTATATTGTCACGGGTGTTTCTACAAGATTAAATATGAGATCAGGCCCAGGCACTGGCTATTCGAATGATTACGATATTTATAATGGCGCATGCTTAACGCCCACATCTTCTCAACCATATGCCAATAGAGGATGGATCAGAGTAAGCGTCAGTTTGAATAATGGTCCGCAAAGGCAATTTTATGTAAGTAGTCGGTATTTAAGACCTGTGAGGGACTCCATACCTGGCTGCTCAAGATTTAATATTACGAGGTAATCGAAAGATAAAACAATGTCAGATAAGAAAACAAAAATTGAGATTCTGGATAAAGAAGAAGATAAGCAGGATAAAATGCGTCATGCTTTTGATGTCGCTCAAGAACAGAAAAAATATAATGTTCCAACCACTCTTCCTGAAAGTGGTGTCGATTTACTAGATAGCGAGTCAGGTTTTATAGTTGGTGCGCGTGGTTTCGCAACCATGCAAATAGAAACCGACAAACATATGATTACCATTGCCAATACCGGTGGCGGTAAAGGTCGAGCCGTTGCTATTCCGAATATGCTTAATCATAACGGATCATTGTTCTCCATAGAAATCGGTGGGACAGGCTATAAGCAAACACATAATTATCGTCGCTCTGTACTTGGACAGGATGTTCATTTGATTGACCCATTAGGGGCCATAAAAGGTGAAAAATCTGCCTGTTTCAATGTGCTGGATACTGTTGATCCTCATGACCCGAGATTTATTACAGAAATGAAGCAAATTGCAGATAGCCTGTTAAAACATCCGAAAGGCAAAGAGCCCAACGATCCTTATTTTGAAAACACGCCGCGTGAGCTATTATTATCTTTGCTTATTCATGTTAAAACTTCTGACAGTATCTCTGATGAAGATCGCCATCTGCCAAAGGTCGCTGAATTGATAGCATCTTATGGTAGCGAAGAGTGGGATGAACTGATGCACGCTTTTGCATCAGACACAGGAAGATATAGAGCAAGCTTTAACAAAGCCGGTAACTATTTTCACGGTGTCAATGATGAAAACACACGGAGTATCATCAGCAGCATCAGCAACAGCGCCTTATCTTTTGTCGAAGATCCCGCCTTTGCAGAAATTCTGAAGACGTCTTCATTTGACCTGAATAATTTCCGAGAGAAGAAAACAAGTCTCTATATTGTTTTACCAGAAATCGAAGACTTTAAAACAAACTCGGCATTTTTTCGGATGCTGACAGAAAGAGCTTTTGTTGCCTGTCCGAATTTAGGAGATGGTGGCCGCAGCTTTACCCACGATGACCGTGCGCTGTTTATGCTGGATGAGTTTACCCAGTTAGGGAAACTTGATGTCATTGACACAGGCATGCAAACCGCTCGCCAAAAAGGAATTACCATCTGGGCTTTATTTCAGGATATCGGTCGACTTGAAGCGCTATACGGCAAGGAAATAGCTGGATCATTTTTAGGAGCTGCCGGTGTTGTGCAGGTTTTTGATGTTGGCGATGAAAGAACCAAAGAATATGTTTCAAACCGTGTCGGAAACAATCTGGTGATGATTCCAACCGTGCAACATAGTATTACGGATACGGATGGCAAAAATACCACGTGGAGTGAGGCCATCAGCCTTGGCACGAACAGATCACAAAGCAAAGCCCATACAACAGGCACAAGTGAAACATGGAGTACAGCCATTGGTGAATCGACAGCCTTTACAAAAACAAGCGGATATCAGGGCGGACAAAATGGTGGCCACAATTGGTCAAACAGCCGGACAGATACATATTCTCGCACGGATACAAAAGGTGGTGGACGTAGCAATTCTGATACTGACACAAACACAGAAGGAACGTCCGAGCAAAATACAAACACGCAAGGGGGAGGCGCATCTTCGCAGAGAGGTGAAACATACAGTGTATCCTTCACACCACAAAAAATGCCTAAAATGGAGCCTGCCGAAGTTGAAAACTATCTGGGCACGGACAACCAACAAATAATTTTTGTTCGATCCCAAGGTCAGGTGCGTTATTTACTGGATTTCAGATCCAATTATGACCAGATACCCTATTTAAACGCTCGTGCTTATGGACCAGGAGACGACGTTTTTCCAGCGCCATTATTTTTACCGCCACAGCATACAAAATTATTGCCATCACCACGAAAAGCTCTGCAAATGGCTGCTAACGTTTTTGTTGTAGAGCGGCCTGAAAAAGTCACGGTTAAGCCGTTCTCAAAAATTGCAAACGGAGCGCAAATTACAGTCCCTGACTCTAATGAGGTTGTGACATATAAAGAAAATAGACGAACAGGTGTCGGAACGAATTTACGTCAAAGGATTAAAATCCGTGCAATGAACTTTTGGGGCTCACAGATTGATACAACTGGAAAAGGTGACAAGGCCAGAAAATCACTGGGAATTAACAACGATATCGAGGCCTTGCGTTCTTATGTCAGAACTGAGTATCTGGCTGCGATGGCCTATCAGGGATATTGTCGTGAAAGTTATGCTCCCTCGTGGAATTCGTACAGCTTCCAGGTAAATCGTATCAAGGAACGCCAGCGCCACTTAAATGCCCTGAAATCACAAACAGAGAGTGAAGAAAGCAGTTTGGAAACATTAGAGGGCAATCTTGACTCCTATCGTTCTCATATAGATTCATATTTCAGAACAGATACAAAAGGCACAGCGGATGCTTATGCCAGAAAACTCACTGCTTTGGTGGCACTGAAAGAACAATGGCCAGAGATGAGAACTCCAACACAGCCGAATGAAAAAGATATTGATGATAATGCACCTGATCTTGATAAAGATCATATCAGAGGGGTTTTATCAGAACGCAGCAGAATTTCACAACCCGTCAGTATTCCGAAATTAGGAAGTAGCCTGTTGGAGGTGCATCGTGATCCGGCAAGTAGCCCAAAGGTCTCAGACTATGTCGCCAAAAACGCTTCTATGGATTTGGATAAAAAAGACCATAAAAATAGAATTGCCGCGCACTATACAGATGTTTTAACCACACTGGAGGACGATTATAGGAATGTACGCCATTTTGTAGAAAATCCTCAATTGGAAGACGGAAGGATACGCCGGGGATTTGATGAACTGGAAAAATTCAACGAAGCTCTCGATAGTTTTGAGCGATCCCTCAACAGAACAGTTGAACGTCTTCGTGAAAAACGCGAACGTCTTGAGGCTCAGCAACGCATTTTGATAGAAGTTGATAAAGCGGTACTGGTTATGAAGAAAGAGGAGTACAATGACTTTCTGGCACAACCTGTTTGGAAGCAGCTGGAAGATGCCGGAACATCACCGTTGCCAAGAGATAAATCTGTCGTGCCGGCAGAATTATCCGAAGACGCAAGGGATGTATTTAGAAAACGTATACCGAAACCAAAGATGTAAAATGATTATATAAAGAAGAAAAATATGAATTATCCAACATTAAACAAACTAGGTTTATCCAATTTAGATTATTCTACTCATGGAACTATTAAGTATTTCAGAACACCTCAATTCATATTTCTTCAAATAAATAACCGTAATTTTTCAGTCTATTACGAACCCTCTGTCGGTAAAATAAAAATACCTGGCCAGAAACAGAAAAAGTACGATTATTTGATTTATGTGGACGATATTGCCGCAAAAGACGGTATGCCAATCACTGAAACTGACATTCAAAACATCAAGACTGCTGTAATAGATATATATGAGAGCGATGATTTAAATATGACCTTTGAACAGCATGTATCAGCAAATGAAAAAATAATTACTATTAATGGTAAAGATTTTTTAATTAAAAATAAACACATGCATTTATTGATTGGGTATAAGAATAGAGAAATCATGGTGGGTTATGAATATTTTCCGGTCAAAAAGAAACTTTTTGATGGTGTTGAAATCAGTTTGTCCGATGCCTGCTATGCAGATAACTATGAAACCATACAGGATGAAAACTTGGTATCCGATTTAAAATTGGTATTAGAACAATATTGGTCACAAACGCCATTTAACCAGTTAGAATTTTTTTAATGATTAGAACTTAAAATAGGAGAATGGGAATGAGTAAATTCAAATTTAACGACAGCGAATATGAGATAAAAGCGGTGCAAAACGGCTATAATGCGATTATAGACGATAAAACTTATTTAATAATTTCAGAGGGCCAATATGCTCAAGATAAGCCAATTAATCAAAGACATGGTGAAATAGTGTATTTGTCTACTCTGAATAAGAAGTATCCTGAGCTATCAAAAAATCAGATTCAGGATCTTCAGAAGGCGTTATTAGAATACAGCGAAACAAAAGATCCTAATTTCTTTATAAATTTTAATTAATGGAGAAATTATATATTAAAAAATAACTCGTAAAATAGGAGAATGAGAATGAAGGAATATATTATCGATAATAAAAAAGTTGAGGTAAAAAGCTCGAATCAATTTTTTTATGTCACAATAGACGAAAAAAAATATGATGTATATTTTGAATCACTTTTTGATAGAGAAAAACCTAAAGGTAAAAAGCATGGGTTAGATTTAAGTATTTCATATTTACAAGAAGTAGATCCAACAATAAGCGATAAGACGCTAGACACTATTGTAAACGCAATTACAGAATACGTTAACAATAATGAAGATGATGAACAGGTGTTTATGAAAGTCCGTTAAAATGAGTGAATCAAATGATGCAAAGAAAGGATTTATAGATCGTCAATATTTTGATTTTCGAACTATGATTACAAGACTTCCTTTTGTTTCAGATAGAAAAGCTGTTTTCTATGCTGGTGGGATTAAAAATTGGCAGTCTGCTGCGAATTACGCCCAAAAGAATAATATGAGAGCTATCCAAGAAACAAAAGGCGGTCAATTTCTTAATCAAATTGATACTAGAGATACTTTTGAAAAAAATAAGTATAAAAGAATTTGGGATAATGCTTCCAGAAAATATGCCTCGCAAGTAGAAGGATCAGTTAAAACTTTTGTAGCTGGCGCTGATAATGTAAGTATCTTTAGGCGCGTTGAACTTCCAACGTTATTAAATAATAAAAAAGTTGAACAAATTAACGGCATTGATCGAACAAAGCTTCGGGAGCAAAAACACAAAACCTATAATCGCTTGAGAGAGCAAGGATTAAGCCGTAAAGACGCTGCACAAAAAGCCCGAAATACAACACATCGTAAGGTTGCAGTAGCAGAAATCAGACAAGATATTCAAAGGGCAAAACAGACTAATAGTGCTGAATTACGTGCGGACGCTCAGCAACGATTATCCGCCTTACGAGCACAAAATAAAACTGAGGTTAGAGCACAAGCTCAAAAAGTCGCTCAGAGTAAGAAGCAAGAAGCCCGTCAGGATATTAAGGCCAAAATTGACGTCTTACGTGATCGTAAACTAAAGGCAGAACTATCAAAAGATCGCTCTCAAAGAGTTGAGGCACGGAAATCCAATACCGCAGATGTTCAAAAACTACGCTCTGAACAGCATGCTAAAATAAGAGCGCAAAAGGTGGCACAGACAAAAACGCAATCCAAACAACAAACGGTGCAAAAATCTGTTACTCCATCTACTCAGACACGCAAAAACGCTCGTGTCCACGCCTTTGTTAAACCTTCAGAAAGATCGACCGCTGAAAAAGTAAGCAATCCGTCAGAGGCCAAAGCTGAATTAAAACAGGCGATGGCGGATAAAAAAGTGACCCATATAAACGGAATTAATAAATCCCGTTTAAACAAAAGTCTTGAGACGTACAAGGCACAAGCCGTTAAGCAGGGAGCAACCAAGGAGAATGCGGCAAAGATTGCAAATAATCGCCTTTATCATCTTATGGCACGCCATGGACAAATTCGAGATCGGGCAAAGGCCTTTAAAGATGCATCGCAGAAACGAACCTTGGCGCATTCATCCAGGACCGTATCCCTGCAGGATAGCATTATATCAGACAGGAAAAGTGCAGCTCAAATCCTTGGAAAACAATATAAGGGTGTAGAGGCAAAGTCAGGTCATTTAAGAACAGCAACAATTAAATATGGCAGCGAACGAATAAGAGTGATGGGGCAATTTGCAAAAAATGTGAAACAGGGCCATGTGAAACCCAATGAAGTCGCTTCGGTCAAAAAGCGTGCTCAAAGTGCGCTCACTCGATACGCCCAAACCCAATTCAAGGGACAGCGTACACATAACCAGTCAAAGTCAGAAACTGCAAAGGTGAACGCTCCGAAAACGGCCACACAAGGTCACGCAAAGGGAATGCGAATGGGGCATGGCAGAAGCAGGTAATATATACTTACCTTACCTAAGAACCGTCATTCTTCTAAATAGTTACGCGCTTTTGTGCAATCGAGGTTATGGTCAATTTCAGGCTCATCCCACTCACGGGTAAAACGTTTATGATAATCCATATTTCGATCAAATCGAGGGTCATCGCCTTGCATGAAAAACGTATAAAGGCGATTAACAATACCCTTCATAATGGGTTTCATTTCTTGGTCGGTGATGTGCGATACCTCATTCCATGAATATTCATTACCGTCAGCATCTATAATTCTCACGTCTGAATAATCGCCTGTTTTTGTGACTGGTGCCTTACCTGCATGGATATTCTCAATCTCTGCATTGCGAACGCACATTGCCGTTAGTGTTTTTGCAAGCTCTGCAGATTGTTTATGATCAAATAGACTCATGGTGTAATGTGTATAACAATCAGTGGATTGCCATTTCCTTAAGATTCCTCTATTTTCTAAAAATAGCCCAAAATTGACAAAGGTGCAATCAGCAATGGATAACGACAATATATTAACAATCAAAGAATTGTCGCTTTATTTAAAACTCGCAGAAAAAACAGCCTATAGGCTAGCCTCCGATGGTAAATTACCAGGATTCAAGGTTGGTGGCGCATGGCGTTTTCGCAAATCAGAAATTGATCAATGGATTAAAAATCAGGAAGATCGCGCAAGGAAGGAAAACAAAGAATGATTGACACAAAAAAGGAACAAGAACGCTCGGCACTGCACTCGACAATATGGCGAATTGCGAATGATATGCGTGGTAGTGTCGATGGATGGGACTTTAAGACTTATGTTCTTGGCATTCTTTTTTACCGCTTTATTTCTGAAAACCTAACAACATACGTTAATCAAAAACAAAAAGAAGCAGGCGAACCTGATTTTGACTATACCACCTTGAGCGATGAAGATGCAGAACGGGCGCGTGATCTTATTTTGGAAGAAAAAGGGTTTTTCATACACCCCAGCGAATTATTCGCAAATGTCCGCAAAGGCGCAGCAAGCGATCCGAATTTGAACGAAACATTGGAAACGGTATTCAAAAATATCGAAGCCTCCGCCCAAGGAACAGAGAGCGAAAGCGATATGAAAGGCCTGTTTGATGATCTGGATGTCAACAGCAACAAACTGGGCGCAACGGTTGTAAAACGAAATGAGAAATTGGTTAAATTGCTTAATGCCATCGGCGATCTTCCCATGGGAAGTTACGATGATAATTCTATCGACCTGTTTGGCGATGCCTATGAATATCTTATGACCATGTATGCCGCTAATGCCGGTAAATCGGGCGGTGAATTTTTTACGCCACAGGAAGTATCCGAACTTTTGGCCCGTATTACCGTGGTTGGCAAAAAGGAAGTGAACAAGGTTTACGATCCGGCCTGTGGTTCAGGTTCTCTCCTTTTGAAATACGCTAAGGTCTTGGGCAAAGAAAATGTCCGTAACGGATTTTATGGTCAGGAAATCAACATTACCACTTACAACCTGTGCCGTATTAACATGTTCTTGCACGATATTAACTATGAACAATTTGATATTGCCCATGGTGATACGCTAACCGATCCGCATCATTTTGATGATGAGCCATTCGAAGCCATTGTTTCCAATCCACCTTATTCAATAAAATGGGATGGTGATGCCAATCCATTACTGATTAACGATGACCGATTTACACCTGCAGGCGTTCTTGCACCGAAATCAAAAGCGGATTTGGCCTTTGTAATGCATTGCCTGTCATGGCTGGCGACCAATGGTACGGCGGCAATTGTTTCCTTCCCGGGGGCAATGTATCGCGGAGGGGCAGAGCAGAAAATCAGGAAGTATCTGGTGGATAATAACTATGTCGATGCGGTGATCCAGCTTCCCGCCGATCTGTTCTTCGGCACAACCATTGCCACCTGTATTCTGGTGCTGAAAAAGAACAAATCAGACAGCAAAGTCCTGTTCATCGATGCCACCAATGAATTTGTGCGCGGCTCTGCCAAGAACAAGCTGAACGAAAAACACATGCAACGCATTCTGGATTGCTATGCCGGACGCGAAACGCACGAATATTATTCACGCCTTGTGGATCATAAAGAGATCGAAGAAAAAGAATATAACATCAGTGTAGGCACCTACGTCGCGCCAAAAGATGAGCGTGAAGTAGTGGATATTAAAGAACTGAACACACGCATCGGGAAAATTGTCGCACGCCAGCACGAGCTTCGTACACAAATAGATGCCATCGTTGCAGATTTGGAAGGGTAAGGTTATGAGCAGAATAGATGACCTGATCGCACAGCATTGCCCGAATGGGGTGGAATTTAAAGGCTTAGAAAAAATTTGCGTGATTGCAAATAATAAAAGAAAGCCTGTTGCATCTGGCTTAAGGATTCCCGGAAAAACACCATATTATGGGGCAAATAATATTCAGGACTATGTTGAAGGTTACACCCATGAGGGAAACTATGTTCTCGTGGCTGAAGATGGTTCTGCAGATTTAGACAAATATTCAATTCAATACACTGAAGGAAAATTGACCTGCCCCCTATAATTAGGTCCAGAATATAGTTAGTAGTTTTTAATTTTC
>CAZHEE010000002.1:0-75125 GCA_964531715.1 uncultured Micavibrio sp.
AAAGCCGAACATCACTAACCTAAAACTGGACTCAAAAATGGGGGTTGACCAGTTTAAAGTGAACACCTCATAAAAACCATTAATACTCAACGGTTTGGTAAAATTGCCTCAATTTCGCATTTGCGGTCTTAAAGCGCACCCCAAGCTGAACAGATTATTACGGTGCTAAACACCCTTGAGTATGAATTATAAAATGAGTGATAAAAAATGTTTTTTGTTCGCGCGAACAAATTAGGTGCGGACACGGCGTACAAAATCACTTAAATTTTAAATCATAATCGCCGGAAGTGACCCAAGAGCCACGCATAGTTATGGCTTTTTTATTGTCTGGTCTCCCTGTTAGACAAAATAAATGCATAGTGTGTTATCCCGCCAAAATCCAACCGAAAGATGCAGAGAGAATACGACAATCATCTCTAAAAAGAGCGCCACAAAATCGAATGTTTCTTTGGAGTTATAAAATATTTCAGACGACTGGTCATGCGTTTTGATAAAACAAAAACAACCTTTACCGCATTCCTTCATTTCGCTGCAGCACTACAATGGCTGAAATGAAATCTCAACAGAGCCTAAATACTGTAGTCACGAGATAGAGAAAGTGAGATCTTTTTTTAAAGAAAGGATTTAAATGGCACAGGCACATAGAAGGCACGATATTTCAGACAAAACATGGGCTTTATTGCAGCCTTATTTTTCTGGCCGCGAGGGAAGTTGAGGTGGAACAAGCCAAGGATATTGTGGATTATGCTCATAATCAAGGAATGATCGCAATTATTTCACCCCGTAAAAACAGAAAAAACAACTGTACTACGACAAAAACCTCTGCAAATTAGGGTATTTGGAGGAAAACGCATTCCTGCACCTCAAGCTTTGGCGAGGGTTTAATGCGGGATAGGCGATCAGCGACAAGAGGCATTTTTTTCTTTCTTTTTTATTTGTCATTCCTGCGAAAGCAGGAATCCTATTTCAGTTTTCAAGAGATCACAGTGTTCGCTAGGATAACACTTACTGGATTATGTTACTTATAAATCGGGAAGCGAGCGCATAAATCTTTAACGCGGGCGCGGACATCCGCTTCAACCTTGGCATTGCCCTCCTCACCATGTTCAACCAAGCCATTGAGCACTTCCAAAATCATGTTTCCGATTTCAGTCCATTCCTCGGTCATAAAGCCGCGCGTGGTTCCTGCAGGCGTGCCGAGCCTGATGCCCGAGGTCACAAATGGCCCTTTCGGGTCATCGGGAACCGTGTTCTTATTGCACGTAATGCCTGCGTGTTCTAGTGCTTGGTCAGCGGCCTTGCCTGTCAGGCCTTTCGGACGCAAGTCGACAAGCAGCATATGGCTGTCCGTTCCGCCAGAAACCAAATCAAGCCCACCTTCCTTTAATACCGCGCCGAGTGTCCGCGCATTCGCAATCACATTTTGCTGATAGGTTTTGAATTCAGGTCGCAAGGCTTCACCAAAGGCAACTGCCTTCGCGGCAATCACATGTTCCAACGGGCCACCTTGTAAACCCGGGAAGACGGCGGAATTCAACTTCTTGCCCAGCTCCAAATCATTTGACAGGATGATTCCTCCGCGAGGGCCTCTTAATGTTTTATGCGTGGTCGAGGTTACAACATGCGCATGCGGCAACGGGTCGGGATATTCTCCGGCTGCAATTAATCCCGAATAATGCGCCATGTCCACCATGAAATAGGCGTCCACTTTATCCGCAATCTCCCTAAATCTTGCCCAGTCAATGTGGCGAGGATAGGCGGATGCACCTGCGATAATAATCTTCGGTTTATGTTCCAACGCAAGGCGTTCTGCCTCATCATAATCAATCAACCCCTCATCGGTCAGGCCATACGTGACAGCATTAAACCATTTGCCCGATTGGTTAACAGGGCAGCCATGGGTTAGGTGACCACCTGCATCGAGGCTCATCCCTAGAAAAGTATCATGCGGTTCAAGCAAGGCTAGAAACACCGCCTGATTGGCATTTGCGCCTGAATGCGGTTGAACATTGGCATAAGCACAATTATAGAGTTTTTTCACGCGGTCAATCGCCATTTGCTCCGTCTGGTCAACAAACTCGCACCCTTGATAATAACGTTTTTTAGGGTAGCCCTCTGCATATTTATTGGTAAGGACGGAGCCTTGAATATCCAAAACCGCGCGGGAAACGATATTCTCGCTTGCGATAAGTTCGATTTGATTTTGTTGGCGATCGCCTTCATTTCGAACGGCAGTGAAAATTTCCGTATCTGTTTCAGAGGCAGGAGATGTCCAAAATTTAGTGTTATTTTGTGTCATGGTTACGATGTTTTCTGCTGTTTTTGTCATGTGTTTGTCTTTCTATTTAACTTTTGTCATTCCTGCGAAAGCAGGAATCTCATTTTTATTTTTCAGGCGTTCCCAGCTTTCGCTGGGATGACATGTGCATTGGCGGGTCATTTGGCATGGCTATTCCCCATCTCTTCACCCTGAATTTATTTCAGGGTCTTGTTGATTATTTTCAGATCCTGAAACAAGTTCAGGATGACTAACATTTAGCTTCTCAACACGTCTTGCATGACGGCTTTTAGGGTCAGATTTACCTGCGAATTCGGTTGTTAAGAAAGTATAGAGAATATCTTCAATTGTTCTGATACCATTTAAGCTTGCGCCAATACACAGTACATTTGAATCATTATCAATACGTGTGAATTTCGCCATTGTTGTATCAGAGCAGACTGCGGCCCTAATATGAGAATGACGGTTTGCGGCAATCGACATTCCAATGCCGGATCGACATATGAGAACACCGAAATTAGCTGCGCCCTCTTTTATTTTATCTGCTAAAGCATGAGAATAATCAGGATAATCAACGCTCTCGGTTGAGTGCGTGCCTAAATCTATCCATTCAATGTCTAAATTATCAAATGTGAAGTTTTTTATATCCTCTTTAAGCGCATATCCGCCATGGTCGGCGGCAATCAAAATTTTTATCATGCCTAATTATATAATATGATTCCTAAGCGATTTCAAAAAACTTGCGCAAATAATACATGAAAAATTATTTGACATGCGCGCTCAAGGAATATATTCTTACCCTATATCGGTTGATTTGAGTGCCGACAGGGCTTAAATATACTGATAGGAATAAACGGAAGTGCTGAAATTCAGGCTTCAAATAAACTTGCTTAGATATATTAAGGAGAAAAATACATGTCTAAAATAATCGGAATTGATCTTGGAACAACCAATTCATGCGTAGCCGTGATGGAAGGCGACAAGCCAAAGGTCTTGGAAAACGCTGAAGGCGCGCGCACAACACCATCCTATGTAGCTTTTACAGATGATGGCGACCGCATTGCAGGGCAGCCGGCAAAGCGTCAGGCGGTCACAAATCCAACAAAAACACTATACGGTATTAAACGCCTTATCGGGCGTCAGTTTAATGATGCCGAGGTTAAGAAAATGGCGAAAAATGCGCCGTTTAATATTGTAAAGGCCGATAATGGCGATGCGTGGGTTGAGGTTGATGGCGAGAAATTCGCCCCATCTCAAATCTCTGCAATCGTGCTTAAAAAGATGAAGGAAACAGCGGAAGCCTATCTCGGCACAAAAGTTGATAAGGCTGTTATCACCGTTCCTGCTTACTTCAACGACTCACAACGTCAGGCCACAAAGGATGCCGGTAAAATTGCCGGATTGGAAGTTGAGCGGATTATTAATGAACCGACAGCGGCCGCCCTTGCCTATGGTTTGGATAAAACCGATGGCGGAACAATCGCGGTCTATGACCTTGGGGGCGGAACATTCGATGTCTCCATCCTTGAAATCAGCGAGGGTGTGTTCGAGGTGAAATCAACCAACGGCGATACTTTCCTTGGTGGTGAAGATTTTGACGAGCGCATTATCGACTTCTTGGCAGATGAATTTAAAAAAGAACAAGGTGTTGACCTCCGCGAAGATAAAATGGCTCTCCAGCGTTTAAAAGAGGCAGCGGAAAAGGCAAAGATTGAGCTATCCTCAACAACCACGACAGAAGTCAACCTCCCCTTTATTACTGCGGATGCGAGCGGACCAAAGCACTTGAACATCAAACTCACACGGGCAAAACTTGAAAGCCTTGTTGAAGATTTGGTCAAGCGTTCTATTGAGCCAATGAAGGCCGCGTTGAAAGATGCCGGTTTGAAGGCTTCCGACATTGACGATGTCGTGCTTGTCGGTGGGATGACCCGTATGCCGAAAGTCATTGAAACCGTTAAGGATTTCTTTGGTAAGGAACCTCATAAAGGCGTGAACCCTGATGAAGTTGTGGCCAATGGTGCGGCAATTCAGGGCGGTGTCCTGCAAGGTGACGTAAAGGATGTCTTGCTCCTCGATGTCACGCCTCTCTCGCTTGGAATTGAGACACTTGGCGGTGTATTCACGCGCATGATTGAGCGGAACACAACCATTCCGACCAAAAAATCTCAGGTCTATTCAACAGCGGAAGATAACCAGAATGCGGTGACTATCCGTGTCTTCCAAGGGGAGCGTGAGATGGCGGCGGATAACAAGCCTCTCGGTCAATTTGACCTTGTGGGAATTCCCCCAGCCCCGCGCGGTGTGCCTCAAATCGAGGTAACATTTGACATTGATGCGAATGGTATTGTCTCTGTTTCTGCCAAAGATAAGGCGACAAATAAGGAACAGCAGATTCGTATTCAGGCAAGCGGTGGCCTCTCTGATGCTGATGTTGAACAAATGGTGAAAGATGCCGAAGCCAATGCTGAAGCGGATAAGGAAAAGCGCTCTCTTGTAGAGGCAAAAAATCAGGCAGAATCGCTTATAAATTCGACCGAGAAATCATTGGAAGAATTCGGCGGCGAGCTTGAAGCCGCAGATAAGGAAGCGATTGAAACCGCGATCGCCGATACAAAAGCCTTGCTTGAAAAAGAGGATGCCACATCTGAAGAGCTGACCGAGAAAACGAATGAGCTGGCTCAGGCGTCAATGAAGCTTGGCGAAATGGCCTATCGAAAGGCGCAGGAAGAGGCAGCGGCCTCCGGTGATACCGAAGCTGGCACAGATGACGCGGCGACTGCCGATGCCAAGGCGGAAGATGATGTCGTCGATGCCGATTTCACCGATGTGAACGAGGATAAGAAGTAACAATACTCGTCATTGCGAGGGAGCAACGCGACCGCGGCAATCCATAAAATCTATAAGTCTGTATGGATTGCTTCGTCACTCCGTTTCTCGCAAAGACGATAATTGTGCATAACACGTCAATCTCATTAACCATAGTTTTTCGAATCCCCTATCAAGGATGTATGAAAATGCAAAAAGCTTTAACAAGTTACGATATTCTGAATTGTGATATGCAGGCATCGCAAAAAGATATTGAGGCGGCGTATCGGCGTTTAGCAATGGCATGGCACCCTGATAAGCATCAGCATAATGGACAATCCGAGGTCGCAACGCGAAATTTTAAGTTGTTACAGGAGGCTTACCAAAATCTCAAAACGCCCGAAACACGCTCGGCCTATAATCATAAGCTGGCGCGGAAAAACCGCTCAATCATCGTAAGCCAGAACAAAGTTATGAATGATAATAAACCGCTTTCGTCGCTTCTTAATGCTTTAGAGCGTATATTGGGAAAGACAAAAGGACATAAACAATAATGGCTATCTCTAATTTTACAGTTATTCCGATAGAAGAATGTAACGAATCTCTTGTGACTATTCCACAGGATGAATTTTCGCAGGATCATGTTTATTTTAAAAATGGTTGGACTCCTCATAAAGAGTTTTATATCCGCCAAGGTGTTTTAGAAAAACTAAGAAAAATTCAAAATAGTTTTAGAGGTAATTATTATTTCCTTATTTGGGATCCTTGGCGTTCTAGAGAAGTTCAAGGAACAATCTATGATTATTACAATCAAAAGATTCGTTCAGAAAATAAAGGCAAACCCGAACAAGAATTACAACAACTGGTTGGGGCTTTTGTAACGCCTGCAACTGATATGAAGCGTATTCCGCCGCATTCAACAGGTGGTGCTATAGATTTAACACTATTGGATTCAAATAAAGATCCTCTTAACATGGGAACATCTTTTGATGACACAACAGAAAAAGCAGTAACTTCATATTTTGAAGGTACAAGTCAGGAAATTCACGGTAATAGAATGCGCTTTTTGGATTTCATGGCACAAGAAGGTGGTGTCAATTATGGAGATGAATGGTGGCATTTTGACTTTGACACACAGTTAGGCCGTTTTAATTCAAATGATAATAGACCTGCACTTTACGGGGAAGTATCAGATGATTTCAGATTATTACAATCCCCTAAACAACAAAGGGCTTTTGAAATTTGATTAATAATCCTTAGTGACCTTTGTGTTCTTAATGGTAATAAAAAAAAGAAAAATCATGAGTGACGATTATTACAAAATACTAAGCGTTGAAAAAGGCGCGAGTGCGGATGAAATTAAAAAAGCCTATCGCAAAAAGGCGATGAAGCTTCACCCCGACACGAATAAATCCAACAATGCCGAGGCTGAATTTAAAGAGCTGAATGAGGCCTATGATGTCTTGAAAGATGAGCAGAAACGCTCTGCTTATGACCGTTACGGCAAGGCCGCTTTTGAAGGCGGCATGGGCGGTGGCGGTGCAGGCCGTGGTGGATTTTCCGATTTCGGCTTTGGCACCGGCGGCGGTGCGGCAGGATTTTCCGATATTTTTGAGGAAATGTTCGGCGACATGATGGGCGGGCGCGGTGGCAGAGGCGGCGGCACTCGCGGTGGTGCTAATCGTGGCTCAGATCTGCAATACTCCCTCGACATCACACTTGAGGAAGCCTTTAACGGCACGGATAAATCCATCCGAATCCCAACTTGGGAAGGCTGTGAGACTTGCGGCGGTGACGGCGCAAAGCCCGGAACATCTGCCTCAACCTGCAAATCCTGTAACGGTGTCGGGCGTGTCCGCGCACAACAAGGGTTTTTCACGGTTGAACGTACATGCCCTTCCTGTAACGGCGCAGGCGAGGTCATTGAGGAAAAGTGCCCATCATGCGCAGGGCAAGGCCGCATGCGTACATCCAAAACACTCAAAGTCAACATTCCTGCAGGCATTGAGGAAGGCCGTCGCATCCGCCTGAATGGCGAAGGTGAGGCAGGGCTAAAAGGCGGACCATCGGGTGATCTTTACGTCCTGATCGGTATAAAATCTCATAAATTCTATCAACGTGAGGGCGCGAACCTGTTTTGCCGCGTGCCTGTCGCCATGACCACAGCTGCCCTTGGCGGCGAGATTAAAATCCCGACAATCGAAGGCGGCAAGGCCGAGGTGAAAATCCCCGCGGGCACACAAACGGGTAAGCAATTCCGCCTGAAAGGTAAAGGGATGAGCATCCTCCAATCCTCTAATCGCGGTGATGCCTATATCGAAACAATCGTTGAAACCCCTGTTAATCTCTCTTCAAAACAGAAAGATTTATTGAAAGAATTTGCAGGAAAAGACCCGAGCAAAAACTCCCCCGAAAGCGCAGGATTTTTCAATAAAGTCAAAGAATTCTGGGATGATTTAACGGAGTAGCCTGCCTTATTCCCTATTCTCAAAATCGCTCTTGCTGAAATAATAAAGCTGTCTTTGCCCCAAGATACCAAGGCAATAATCAAGCGGGAAAATGTTTTTGAAAACAGGGTCATTATGGTAAAGCCCGCCCGTGAAACTGCCAAAGGCCGGCATGATAATCGCCTCATCATTATGAATGAAACAAGGGCGAGAGATTTTTCGCCCTTGAATTTTTAACCGCGCTTTGGGGTGGTAATGCCCGCTAATCTGTCCTTTATCCCCCTCTTTATGAATATGCCTGAATGTCAGTGATTGAATTTTAACCTCATCATACGCGTCAACACCGCATGGGATAAAGCCCTCATCATGATTTCCCGTAATCCAAATCAGGTGATAAGTCTCGCAAAAATAGGTAAACATCGCACGCTCCCTATCATCCATACGGTCATAGCCTTGCGCATCATGAAAACTGTCGCCCAGAAAGATGAGTGTTTTTACATCCGCAAATTCTAAAGTATTTTTGAGTTTGAGAAGTGTTTCGTAAGAATCCTGTGGCGGCAAGAATTGCCCGGCTTGCGCCAGATGCGATGCCTTTTCAAGATGAAGATCGGACACGATGGCAATTTTTTCGGCAGGCCAAAATAGCACACCATGATGGTGCAAAATCATCCCATGATCGCAAAATTCTATCTCTTTCATATATTTAGTTTCTTAACACGAAAACCAGTCGCAATTTCACTTTTACTATGTGTTTTCACCACAGAGAGCACAGAGGACAGAGAGGCTACCGTTAAAACTCTTTTTACTTCTCTTAACTATTGAAAACAAGGCTTACAGCCCCTCACCCTAGCCCTCTCCTTTAAGGGAGAGGGGATTTTAATTACTTAATATTTTCCGGTATTCTTTTTAGGCTTTTTAGCCGCTGTTTTTTTGACAGTAGCTTTCTTTTTGATCTTATCGTCTTTTTTCTCTTCTACACTTCTTCATCCGCATCATCATCATCTTGAACAGTTGAGGGAACAGAGGTTCGCGGCGCCTTCGCCGCCTTATCATCCGCACTTGAGTTCGAGACACGTTTTACCTTCCCCGTTTTAAGTAATTCAGTAATTTCCTCACCTGATAATGTTTCATAATCCAGCAAGCCTTGCGCCAAACGCTCAAATTCATCTTTATGTTTTGTCAAAATTTCCTGCGCACGCTTATAGCCCTTTTCGACAATTTTCTTGATTTCATCATCAATAACCGCCGCCATATCTTCGGAAATATCATTGGACGTATAGTAATTCTCAGGATCCTTGGCATAGTTGATCATCCCGATTTTATCGGATAAACCCCATTGCGTGACCATGCGTTTCGCCGTGTCCGTTGCCTGTTGGATATCGCCAGAAGCACCCGTTGTCACTTTATCATAGCCAAAAATCATTTCTTCGGCCACGCGTCCGCCCATGGCAACCGCCATATCGGCATGAAGTTTTTCACGGCTCACAGACATGCGGTCCTTCTCAGGTAAGCGCATGACAAAGCCGAGCGCACGACCGCGCGGAATAATTGTTGCCTTGTAAATCGGGTCAGAGGCAGGTTCGTGCAGCGAGACAATCGCATGCCCTGCCTCGTGATAAGCGGTGAGGCGTTTTTCCTCCTCATCCATGGCATTTGAGGTTGCACGCCGTTCTGCGCCCATCATCACCTTATCTTTTGCGTCTTCCAGTTCCTTCATAGAGACAACACGTTTATTGCGCCGCGCCGCCAGCAAGGCCGCCTCATTCAGAATATTGGCGAGGTCTGCCCCGGAAAAGCCAGGGGTTCCACGTGCGATCATGCCTAAATCGGCATTTTTTGCGAGGGGCACTTGACGGGCGTGAACCTGTAAAATCTTATGCCGACCTTCTAGGTCAGGGTTAGGAATCGTCACCTGTCTATCAAAACGCCCGGGGCGAAGCAAGGCAGGGTCAAGCACGTCAGGGCGGTTTGTGGCCGCAATTATAATGACACCTTCTGAGGCCTCAAACCCGTCCATCTCAACCAACATTTGGTTAAGCGTTTGTTCACGCTCGTCATTACCACCGCCATAGCCTCCGCCACGCTTTCGCCCAACCGCATCAATCTCGTCAATAAAGATGATACAGGGCGCGTTTTTCTTACCCTGTTCAAACATATCACGGACACGTGATGCCCCGACACCCACAAACATCTCAACAAAGTCGGATCCTGAAATGGAGAAGAACGGTACGCTTGCCTCCCCCGCAACGGCGCGCGCCGTTAAGGTTTTACCTGTTCCCGGCGGACCGACAAGCAAAGCCCCTTTCGGGATTTTTCCGCCAAGGCGTTGAAACTTTTTCGGGTCTTTCAAAAATTCAACAATTTCTTCCAGCTCTTCCTTGGCTTCATCAATGCCTGCGACATCATCGAAAGTCACGCGTTTGGTATTTTCATTGAGCATACGCGCCTTGCTTTTCCCGAAATTGAACGGATTGGCACCGCCGCCGCCTCCGCCGCCTTTTCCGTGCATTTGACGCATAAAGAAGATATAAACCCCGATGAGGAGCAACATCGGAAACCATGAGAGAAGAATACCGCCAAGGCTCATGCCATCATCGGGTGCTTCGGCGACAATTCCAACATTTGTCCCCTGAAGCCGCTCAACAATATTTTCACCATCAGGCATCGTTGTCCTAAAAGCATTTCCATCACTGAGATTTCCTGTAATTGTTTGCCCGCGAACAGTGATATCCTCAACCAGTCCGGAATTCGCGCTCTCCATAAATTCGGTATAAGACAGCTTGCTTGCCTGCCCGCTTACGCCTTGCGTCCCTTGCATAAAACTGTTGTAAAACAGGATCAGCGCAAAACCGATAGCCGCCCAAATAAGTATGTTTCGTGTTGTCTGATTCATGGATACCCTTTGATTTATAACTTTAAGGAATACTAGGCTTAGGCATGTTTAATTTCAAGGGTATATCCGTCTTTTGACAATGAAATCAGGCAACCATAGAGCGTTGCCGATTTATTGGGGCAGAGTGTTGCGATTATCTCTTCAATACGTTCCAGTTTTGGCGGGTAGTATCCGTTTGAATAACCAACATATGAAATAGCCTTTTGCAAAACACGGATTTGAATATCAAGCGGATATTTTTTTAGGCTTTGATAATCAAGAGTATTTATGTTGTCTCTTTTCATATAAAGCAATTCAAATATGGTCTCAGCCATTTCATCCAAGGCGTCACGCCCTCGCGCCAAACGGTCGAGCGTTTTAATAAAGCGTTTCGTGTCTAACCCTTCTTTACGTAAGGCTTGCCTTAACCGAGGGCGGGCATATTTGTTATCTTCATTCAAAGGGTCATCAAAATATTTTAAACCATTGTTATTACAATAATGAATAAGCTCGCTATGTGTTAATTGTAACAAAGGTCTATAGAGTTTTAATGTTTTAAAATCCGTCCATTCGCGCATTCCTGTGAGCCCGTCCAGCCCTGACCCTTTCGCCAAACGAAATAAAAAAGTCTCTAACTGGTCATCTGCATGATGCCCAACGCAAAGGGTTTTAATATTTTTTAATTCGCAATAATCATGCATCAGGTCATAACGCGCGTTACGCGCCTGCTCCATAATGGCGGTCTTAGGATTGTCATTCTCCCACTTCAAAACATGAAATTCACAATTCGGAAAATCCTGAATGGTTTTAGCGAGCTGTTCGGCTTCCTTATCCGCTTCCGCGCGAAGCTGATGATTTACATGCAACAAATGAACGTGGCGATTATTTTCAGCTGCCCACACGCAAACCATATGCGCGAGCGCGAGTGAATCTCCACCGCCCGATAATGCAACAGCAACTTCTTCTTCATTTTCGATAAAATTAAATTGAATGACCATTATTGTTTTATAATGGAAATAACGAAATATTTAAACCGTTAAGAGCAACCGTAAATTTGTTCCTCTTCCCTTGCCTTAGCCGCGACAGATGATGGCGCGTTCGGGAATCGATTTTCCAGCTCCCCCAATGTCAGGCAAGCCTCCTGCGTCATATCCTGCCTTTGCAGTGACATGGCAAGTTTCAACAGCGTATCGGGAGCCTTTTGCCCATCGGGATGGTCTTTAAAAGCGCGGGCAAATGCACGGGATGCTTCGGAATAAGAATCACGCGCGTAATATGTTTCACCGAGCCAATATTTCGCATTCTCAACCAAGGCATGGTTCGGATACGCCATAATAAATTCGTCAAAAGTGGCTTGAGCAGATGCATAGTCATTGCGTTGCAGGTAGGAAAATGCCTGGTCATACATCTTCGCAGGTGACATTGCCCCCGCATTCAAAGTGCCGAGTTGGTACTGCCCTTGATTTGCATTGTCAATAACGGGCGCCGATGGAATTGTATTTGTACTCATAGTGTCTAATGGCACAGCCTGAATACCATTCATGCTTGATTGCGTCTGCAGTGGTGAGACGTTGCCGGTCATACCTGTTTCACTTAAACGGCGAAGTTGAAAGCTGTTTTCCTCAATCATACCCGTCAGACGGCGAAGCTGCTCCTCAATCTGGCTGATGCGCACTTCCATTTGCGCAACTTGATTATTATTCACATCCGCACCAAGTTGCGGCGGCGGCACATCCCCTTTAAAGACAGAGCGCGTCAACGTTTGCATCTCACGCTCCAGCCTATCCATCCGCGCATCAACGCTGTTTATGCTTTGCGCCTGTACAGGAACAGCCATCAAACCGATGGCTGACACTGCGAGAAAATGAAGGAGTCTCAAGCGCATATCCTATTGAACAACCGTGACAGCGCGGCGATTTTTCGCCCAGCTTTCGGAGTTAGACCCCAGCATTTCTGGACGCTCTTTCCCATAAGAGATTGTCGAAATACGGCGTGGGTCTACCCCCAGAGATGTCAGGTAATTTTTGACCGCCTCGGCGCGGCGATCGCCCAGCGCAAGGTTATATTCACGTGTTCCGCGCTCATCCGCATGACCTTCAACAAGGACATTCACAGACGGGTATTGGCGAAGCCATTGGGATTGCAGCTCAAGCTGGGACGTGGCCTCAGGCGTTAAAGTAAAGCTGTCATACCCGAAAAAGACACGGTCACCGACATTGACAGATAAATCTTCCTGAGACCCCGGCGCGGCGGCGCCAAAGCCCAGGCCTTCTGATGAAATACTATCCATTGGGGCGCCCGGCACACCTTGGTCAACGGATTGAACCTGATCATTGGCGAATAAATCATCACCATAAGGTTGGAGCTCTTCTTCCTTGGAACAAGCCGCTAATGAGAGTGAGAGAGCCGTAACGGCTGCAAGCAAATGAATACGCATGGGGAAACTCCTTTATTAATAATTCGTTAACAAAACAAGGATGGTGGAATTACGTTCCTTTATCAAGTGAAATTATAAGGCATTTTCATGGCGAAGCCTCATATTGTATAATTTTTTCAATCGCAGTGTTATAGAGTTAATAGAGTTCTATTTGCACTCTTTACGATTGTGAAGATCTTTTAAAACACTACTCTCACATTTTTTTAAAATCCTTAGGAAACTTAGTGCCTTTAGTGGTTTAAAAAAGCTATGGGTTTCAGGAACAAGCCCTACAATGACGATAGCTACTTTTTTCTCATCTTAATCGCGGAAAGGTTGCGGCCTCCATCCCCTCCTCTATGGGAATAGAAGTTAGTATTCGTAAGCGTATCAATGCCATTTATTTCCACTTTGTTAATACCTGCCTTTTGCAAGCGAAAGGCGCAGTACCCTGCCAAATCAAAATGAAGTTTTCCTACCTGACCACTCATAAAGAATCGTTCGGCCTCCTCATCATTGTCTAAAAAGGGTTTTTCAAATCCAACAGAGACTTCGTAAGATTTTTGGGCAATGCAAGGCCCGATCATGGCCGTGATTGTTTCTGCCGGGCACGCCATTGCCTCAAGTGTGTTTTCCAAGATACCTCTCAATGCACCTTTCCATCCGGCATGCGCGGCGGCAATAACACCCTCAGCTTGGAATAAGATCGGCGCACAATCCGCCGTTATAACGCCGATTGGCAGATTTGGTTGCCGTGTTACCAGCGCATCGGCTTTTATCCATTCGCCAAAAGGCTCATCTATTGTCACGACTTGATTTCCGTGAATTTGATAAACTCTGTTTGCAGGGGAAACGCCAAAAACTTTATCAGTAACAGAGGTGGTTTTATCGAAAAATTGATGCGCAACGGGCATTATTTAATAGCGCGCAACGCCTTGGTGATTACCTACAGGGAAATAGACAAACCCGTCCGCCATAAAATCACGATAATAACCGTTTTTGAGGGCTGCGGCGCGCACAGGGAAATCAAAATTTGCAGCGAGATTCATAAAAGTGGCTTCCCAGTTGTCCCATTTATCAACTTGAGATTCGCAAAAGAAATAGCTTTCCATACCGCGCATATAACCGCCGAAAATAATCGCCTGCATCGGTTTTTGATTTTTTGAATATTGTGCAACCGCCATAGTGGCAGGGCCTTTACCAAGCGTTGCCAAATCGCGATACTCCTTCAAACGGACATTCTCATAATGCATATAATGGGCGAGCAAACCCTCAAGAGCCTCTTCATCCTGAACGAATTGTGCAACTTGCGTGAAGCCCTCGGGCGGTACGTATAAAAAGCGATTATCATTAGATGCGATAACACGGCAGGAGGCATCATCCTGACCTTGAGGAGCTAAAATATGAAGGCGGATATCCTCTTGCCTGTCAATCGCCTGATACATCCAGTCATGTGGATAGGCAAGCGTGATTTCATGCTCAGGGTCTTCCCATACAAAAACATTTGCATTCGCGGGCATAATAAAAGTAAGAGACAATAACAAAACAGATAGAAATTTCATATATTCAAGTATAGCCATATTCAATCGCCACATGCCAGCGTTAAAATTCATTCATATTAATCGGAACGCCTGGCTCATATTTTGCAGTTTTCACTTGCATAGAGGATCGAACGGAAGACACATTTTTCATCCGTGTCAGTTTCTCACTTAAAAATATCTGATATTCTTCCCAATCATGTGCAACAACGCGGAGCATATAATCATAATCGCCTGAAATCACGTAAGCTTCACGAATTTTATTATTTTTCATGATTTCGGCCTCGAAAGCGATCATATCCTCATCATTCTGCTCCTTCAACCGCACGGTTACAAAGGCGGTCACACCAAAACCGAGCTTCTTCGCATCAAGGTTTGAAAAATAGCCTTTTATAATGCCCTGATCTTCAAGATTACGAATACGGCGAAGGCAGGGCGGCGCGGAAATACCGGCACGATTTGCAAGCTCAACATTCGTCATACGACCATTGGTCTGCAAATCCGCAAGAATTTTACAATCAATCTTATCGATTTTCGGCTTCTTTTGCACTGCACCCGTTGTCATGACAAACCATTATTGTGTAAGCATTCAACCACCTTTATAGTGGCGAAATATGAAAGATACAAGTGACAATAACATAAGCGCGCAAATTCTGATTTTGACCGAAAATATTGCCGGTACCCGAAATCAATGTCTTGCCGTTGCCGAGAGATTAGACCTACCCTTCAAGATTGCCCATGTAGGCTTGCAATGGCCGTTTAATATGCTCTCACCACACCTCATCAAATATGTTCCAAAAGCTTTTATAACAGGGGTGGATTGGGATGGAGAAAAGCCTTCCATTGTGCTTGCAAGCGGTCGCAAAGCCGTTTCGGTGGCTCTCCATTTTAAAGACAGCTTCACGGTTTTTATCCAAGACCCAAAAATTGACCCCGCCCATTTTGACCTTGTTGCCGCGCCAATCCATGACGAACTTAAAGGCGAGAATGTTATCCAGACTGTAGCCGCGCCAAACCGCATTACAACAGAAAAGCTGGCGCAAGCCAGAACCGACTTCCCACAATTCAAAAGTGAAGCACGAAAAATCGCTGTGCTGATTGGCGGGAACAGCAAAGCCCACATCATGCCTGAAAAATTTGCGGAAGATTTAAAAATAAGGCTTCTCCCCTATCTTGCTTCGGATGAATACATGTTGATGGTGAGTGTCTCACGCCGAACGCCTGCAACTGTTATTGCAAAACTACGGCATGTTTTTGACGGTAAAAATTGCCATTTCTGGGCAGGGGAGGAGGATGGCGAAAACCCTTATATGGCCTATTTATACTATGCGGATGCTGTCCTTGTCACCGAGGATTCAACCTCGATGTTGTCTGATGCTTGCGCGACAGGAAAACCGGTGTTCCGTCTGCCTTTAAAGGGGGGGTCGGATAAATTTAATCGGCTTTACCAAGTTTTGCAAAAAAGATGTCATGTCTCAATTTTTGAAGGTGATTTAAAGTCTGAGCCTTACGAACCACTGAGTGATGCGCAAACAGTTGCGGATGAAATCAAAAAACGGTTTGAAATAGCAGACATAAAACGATAGCTAATAAATCATGACACAGACATACGAAACGAAATTACTGATTATCGGCTCTGGCCCTGCGGGCTATACCGCCGCCATTTATGCCGCGAGAGCCAACCTCAAACCCATCATGGTGAGCGGGAGCGAACCGGGCGGGCAGCTCATGATTACGACGGATGTTGAGAATTACCCGGGCTTTGCCAAAGGCGTTCAAGGCCCCGACCTCATGCAGGCGATGAAGGATCAGGCGGAATATGTCGGTACAACGATTATTCAGGATATGATTAAAGATGTCGATCTTTCCACTCATCCTTACACGGCGGTCGATGAGAGCGAGAATATTTACAAGGCCGATACAATCGTGATTTGCACTGGCGCGAAAGCGCGCTGGCTCGGGCTTGAAAGTGAATATAAATTTCAGGGCTTGGGCGTGTCGGCCTGCGCAACCTGTGACGGATTTTTCTTCCGCAATCAACATGTTTGTGTTGTCGGCGGCGGCAACAGCGCGGTTGAGGAAGCGCTCTTCCTCACAAATTTCTGCTCAAAAGTCACTCTCATCCACCGCCGTGACACATTACGCGCCGAAAAGGTTATGCAAGACCGCCTGTTTGCCAATGAAAAAATCGAATGCATCTGGGACACAACTGTTGAGGAAGTCCTCGGCGTCGGGCATGGCGAGGGCGGCACGCCCGGCATGACAGGTGTTCGCCTCAAAAATATTAAAACGAACGAGGAAAGCATTTTGGATTGCGAGGGTATGTTCGTTGCCATCGGTCATGACCCTGCAACGGCTTTATTTAAAGGTAAACTTAATATGGATAGCGAGGGCTATATCCTGACCGATCCGGACTCAACTGCGACAAGCATTCCCGGCGTTTATGCAGCGGGAGATGTGAAGGATAAAATTTACCGTCAGGCCATCACAGCCGCAGGCATGGGATGCATGGCCGCGCTTGAGGCCGATAAATGGCTGTCCGAGAAAGAGGATTCACAAAAAAATAAAGTGGCTTAACCTAAAAACTATCTTTTAACCTTCGATACTCTGCAAATTCCTTGACCGTTTCAGCCATAAGGAACGGATTAGTTTTGAGTTCCTCGGCGAGGGTTGTCGGCATGGTGCAATCCATCTTTTTAAAAGTCTTATAACGGGTTTGAATTGCATGATTATCGGGCATGAGGTGGGCGGCGAATTTTGCGTTCGACAGGCTATATTCATGACCGCAGTAAATTTTAGTTTCAGGTGCAAAGCTTTTTATAACCTGCATAGTGGCGAACATATCGGCAGGTGTCCCCTCAAATAATCTTCCGCATCCCATCGCGAATAATGTATCGCCGGAAAAAAGCACATGATGGTTTGGCTCATGCAATATCACATGGCCTTTCGTATGACCTTTGGTCAAATGGATATTTAAAGCCAGAGCGCCGACTTTAAAAACATCGCCGTTTTGTAAAGTTACATTGCGTGGCTCAGGATTTTCATCCGGCGCGGCAATTTTGCAATCATATTTCTCGTTGAGCTCATTATTCCCATCAATATGATCAAAATGTTTATGCGTGTTAACTATCCATTGCGGTTTGAGACGATGCTTATCCAGAAATGCAATAACCGGCGCGGCTTCACCAGGGTCAATAATCAAAATTGTCTCGCCATCCTCAACGATATAAGAATAATTATCGGATAAAACTTGCAGCACATGTATCTTCATTTTTTTAAAATCCTTTCATCGTCATTGCCTGAATTGTGCATTCAAATCTAAGGCAATCCGGTTTTACATTTTATCAGACTGGATTCCCCTAGAATTTCATAAATGAAATGCGGGGAATGACGGCGAGATTTATAAAATTTCCGTCAGGCTTGTTTGTCCACTGCCGCGTTTTGCGGGTTGTTGCTGGCTCTCATGCGGCGCCCAGCCAATCATGTGAATAATATCAAAAGTCGCTTGAAAGCCGCCATTATAAAATCTGTTTTTATATTCATTTTCAATATCTTGCTTCATATTTTTAAAATTTTGAGTTCGGTTTGAAAGCGCGTTTGCCTCCCCCATGTAATAAAGATCATCATAAAGGCTTTGCAGTTTCTGATAGGTGACTGTCACGCGGTCATAATCGACAACGGGTAGCGCGAAGCCTGCCTTTTGCATGAGAGCCGCCGCCTGATAATGATCAATCATCGGGTGAATATGATTTGACACACCACCTGTTTTTGCGAGCTCAGCCTCCATAATGGATGCCCTCAATTCTTGCAAACTTTGCCCGCCAAAAAAGGCGCATAGGAATAATCCGTCCGGTTTTAACATGGTTTTGACCGCCATCAGAAAGCGCGGCACGTCATTCACCGTATGCAAATAAGGCAGGCATATTATGCAATCATAAGTTTCGGGCTCACCCAAAGGTGTTTCATTTAAACTTTCATCTAAATCAAATAATGTTTTGTTTTTAATATTTAAAAAATTTTCGCCGCGCTCGCCAATGATAAGAATATCTTTAAATTCACGTTGAATATCGCCGAGATTATCGCGAATGCGTTCCGCCGCCTTTTGAAACAAAAAATCATGCCCCTCTATATGCTTTCTCGCAATGAGGCGGTTTTTTCTGATTTTGTCTCTATCAAATAACGGGGTCATTGCGTATATATTTAGCATGGTACAGGCGTTAAAAAAACAGGCGAATATCATCGGACATGGTGTGCTTGATTTTTTATTGCCGCCATTATGCCCCGCCACGGGGGAGCCAGTGGACGCGCATGGCATGGTTCACGCGCAATATTGGCAGTCTTTGACATTCATTAATCCACCTTATTGCGCATCATGCGGTAATCCATTTTCATTTACAGTTGAGAATATGGTTTGCGGTTCATGCCTGGAACGCGCGCCTATCTATCATTCTCATCGTTCAGCCCTAACCTATGATGAGGCAAGCCGAAAGCTCATTTTGCGCTTTAAGCATGGTGATCAAATTCATGCCGCCCGCGCCTTTATCCCTTGGCTGGTTCAGGCAGGGCAGACCATGTTACATGAAACAGATATTCTGATCCCTGTTCCGCTCCACACGCTGCGCTTAATCAAAAGACGCTTTAATCAGGCGGATATCATCGCGCGGCAACTCTTACCCTATGTTCGTCAAGTTGATTACCTCGCCGATGGTTTGGTGCGAACACGCCATACGCAAAGTCAAGGACATAAGAAAGCCAAAGACCGCAAGCGGAATGTCCGTAAAGCCTTTGAGGTAAAATATCCTCATAAAATTGAGAATAAGAAAATTCTACTGATAGATGATGTTTACACCACAGGCGCGACATTGAATGAATGTGCCAAAACGCTGTACGATTCAGGCGCGGCACAAGTGGATTGCTTGACACTCGCCAAAGTCGTTAAATAGCAGGCGCGAGCCCTTCCTGCATAAGCATCTGCCTTAAAGGGCTTATCGCCATTGCATTTTTCAGCCCTATTCGACGGATAAGCTTAACGGCAGGATTATCACTTATTATAAAGCTATTAAGCATGTCAATGCCATAAAACCGTGTTTTTAAATCACGCATGCGGCGATTCTCATAAGCCTTTAAAACATTATGAGAACCAATCGCCTGCCCATTGTCACGCGCTTTCATAATTTCTTCATAAAGTACGGCAACATCGCGGAGTGAGAGGTTTAACCCCTGTGCCCCGAGTGGGGACAACACGTGCGCGGCCTCTGCAATCAAGGCGGTTTTCGGTGCGATGAGGGTGTTAGCTTTCAAGGTCATCAAAGGCCAGCTTTCCGCGCCATGCCCGAGGAGCTCAATACGCCCTAAAATATCACGGCTGCGCGCTTGCAGTGCCTGAATAAAGGCTTTTTGAGGTAGCTTTATGAATGTTTCGGCATCGCTCGTTTTCTCAACCCAGACAACGGAAGATCGGTTATCGCCTGCAGGGACAAAAGTGCAAGGGCCACCTGAACGTTGAAATTCATAAGACGTGTTCTCGTGGTTTAAGCTGTGGCTAACCAAACACGTAATTGCGGTTTGGTCATAGTGTTTCTGAGTTGTCTCAATGCCTGCCCAATCACGAACGACGGAGTGACGTCCGTCCGCACCAATGACCAGATCCGCACTTATAATACTATCATCTTCATAAGAAATTTCTGCATTTTCATGTATCATGATATTTTCACTATCCTTTGCCTTTTGATGGAGCGCGGCGCGAAGTGATTGGATCGGAATATTATACCCGAAACAGTCCAGTCCCAGTTCGGACGCATTAAAAGCCTGCCTGATAATCTTATCTTCGCCGCGCGGAAAATCGCTGTCATCCATAATAGTCAAGGTTGATAGTGCGCAAGCTTGTGGTTTAAAGTCAGGCCAAATGCCGATTTTCTCCAATAACGCGAGTGAGTTTTGCATGAGCGCGGCCGTACGGCTTGATAATGGCTCAGGTTTTTCAGGAATCTTAAGTTTATCGCAAAGCGTAACTTCAATTCCCTCTTGCGCAAGGAGCAAGGCCATACTCAGCCCCGGCACACCTGCACCCATGATTGTGACTTTACATTTTTGCATTGCGATATAGTTTATCCTTTAACTTCAGTTATAAAACAAGAAAGTAGAAAAAAAATGCCGAAAATCGAGATTTATACTTGGGATACCTGCCCTTTTTGCCACAAAGCCAAAGCTTTACTGGACAGCAAGGATGCGGATTACACGGAATATATGATCAAAGGTGATGAGGATGCCCGCGATAAAATGGCGGAACGCGCCAATGGTCGTCGCACGGTTCCCCAGATTTTTATTGATGATCAATGGATTGGCGGATGCGATGATGCGCACATGCTGGAGGCTGAAGGCAAGCTTGATAAATTGCTTGCGGCTTAGGCGCGGTCGCTCTAGGCTTAACCATGACAAAAATAAAAGATGATGTTAAAGACGTTGCCGAGAAGGTTGCCGATACCGCTCATGATGTTGAAGACGAATTGGAAACAGTTGCGCATAATGTTGTTCATCCTGAAGATGAGACTGATGCCGAGGCGCGACGCCGTCAACCCTTTATGCCGATTGTCGGTGCGTTAGTGATAGGAATTATCTTGCTTATTGTCTTGGCATTTTTCTTTATATAAAAACCGTAATTTTAAGATTCTTCCAGTGGGGACACCCTCATGAGGGTGTCCCCGAACAGTATTAATTTTCTTTCAGGGCATTAACTATAGCATCAAAAGCCCTGCGGCGGTGGGAGTGTTTATCTTTTCCTTCCGCCCCCAGCTCACCAAAAGTTTGTGTTTCGCCTTCGGGGATAAAGATAGGATCATAGCCAAAGCCCTTGTCACCGCGCGGCGGAAAGTTTAAATGTCCTTTGATCTCACCTGTGCCTGTAAATTCCCGCCCGTCAGGCATGACAAGCGCGTGCACGGCCGTAAATTGCGCAGTCATATCGTCTATATCGTTCAAAGCTTTTTGAATTTTATCGAAAGCATAGGCATAATCTTTCTCGCCACTCTCATTGATTGCCCATCGCGCCGAGTTAATTCCTGGCTGACCGCTCAGCGCGTTAACGCATAACCCGCTATCATCCGCCAGACAAGGCATAGCGGTAATCTCACAGGCGTGCCGCGCCTTTAATAGCGCATTGCCGATAAAGCTATCTTCGGTTTCCTCCGGCTCAGGCAAGCTTAAAGATGCAGCAGAGATAAGTTTGACATCATAAGGCTCAAATAATTTTTGAAACTCTTTGAGCTTGCCTTGATTATGGCTCGCGAGCACGATTTTTGTCGGAAATATCATAAATTTTATTTAACAACCATTTTAGGCTTATCTCTTCTTTCTCTATGAGAAATTTGATTGGAACTAGCTTCTTTTTTCATGGCTATTTTTGGTCTGCTAAGTCTGACGGGTTCATCTGTCAACTCAAAGCCTTTTCCCCATATTGTTCTTATATGATGTACCCCATCATTTGCATCAGCAAGTTTTTTTCTTAGCTTACATACAAAAACATCAAGTATTCTCATACCAGGCTGCTCTGTAGAGGGATAAAGATGATCCATAAGCGTATCTTTTGTAACTGTCATTCCCTTTTTTAAGGCTAAATATTCTAAAATTTGATGTTCCTTACCTGTAAGGCAAACTTCTTGACCTTTTACTTCTACAGTTTTTTGTTTAAAATTAATTACAATATTGCCTACTGTGCATACTGGGCCTCTAAAACGTAAACTTTTTCTATTTTCAATAGCTTTAATTCGGCAAAACAACTCTTCGACAGAAATGCTTTCTGGCTGGACATCATCTGCCCCTGCCCATAACATCTTTGCTTTTTCTTCAGGATCATCTGTTCTGATTAAAGCTAAAATAGGGTTATCTATATCCTGGCTCCTTATAGCTTTAATAAAATCATATAAATCACTTCCCTTCATATCAGGGCAAGCAACAATTAAGCTCGAATCACCTTCTCTAGCAAGTTTAATGACTTCATGAGCATCAGGTACTATCTGAATATGATGGGAGCCGCCTTCTGAAAATTTCGTAACATCATCATCTAGCGCAAACGTTTCACCGCCTGCAAATATAATCTTCATAATTAAACTCTCTAAAAAAATATTAATCTATACTATTAATGATTAAACATATATTGTATCAAATATCAAGTTTTTTTATGTAATATTATTTTGTATCTCTTTCAACTCATCACAACCTTTTTTTGCTAAATCGAGGAGGGTTTGAAATTGCGCTTCACTAAATGGATCAGCTTCAGCCGTTGCCTGTATCTCAACCAGACCGCCTTTTCCTGTTAACACAAAATTCGCATCGGCTTCTGCGGATGAGTCCTCATTATAATCAAGGTCGAGGACACACTCGCCCCGAAAAATCCCGCAAGAAATTGCGGCAATACTGTCCGTTACAGGAATGTCTTTCAATAAGCCTATCGTTTGCAAATGTTTGAATGCAAGCATCAGCGCAACATAGCCGCCCGTGATTGAGGCCGTCCGCGTCCCGCCATCGGCTTGCAAAACGTCGCAGTCAATTTTGATTTGACGCTCCCCCATTTTATCCATGTCAACTACCGCGCGAAGTGACCGTCCTATGAGACGTTGTATTTCCTGCGTGCGGCCTGACTGCTTACCTTTTGCTGACTCACGATCCATTCGAGAGTGAGTGGAGCGTGGGAGCATACCATATTCGGCCGTAACCCACCCTTTACCTGTATTACGCATCCATCCGGGTACTTTTTCCTCAACACTTGCCGTACATAAAACATGGGTTTCACCGCATTTGATAATACAGGAACCCTCGGCATGACGATTGACATTTGTCTCAATGATGATTGATCGCATTTCATTGTTCTGACGGCCTGATGGACGGTTCATAATGGTTCTTCCTCTTATATGATTAATGATTGCGACCATATTTTAAATGATGTCAAATCACAAGGGCGAACCGCTTGAAATTCTATGGCAATTTCATTATATAAAGCTATTAAAACCAATGAATGAGAAAAGAAATAATGAGCAACACCGCCGAAAATCAAAATAATGACATTCCTGAAGAAAACGAAAATCAGGAAAATATCCACAATGATGAAGCTGTATCAGAATTACATGAGGATGATGCACTGACCCTCATTACGAAAGAGCGCGATGATTTGCGTGATAAGCTGATGCGGGCTTTGGCTGAGGCAGAAAATACGCGAAAGCGGATGGAACGTTCTCAGGCCGATACAACGAAATATGCCGTAACCGGCTTTGCCAAGGATATGCTGGACATTGCCGATAATCTTCACCGTGCTTTACATGCAATCACGGAAGAGCAAATGGAGAATGAAACGGTAAAGCTTCTCTATAACGGTGTTGCCGCAACAGAGAAAATTATGCTTTCAACACTTGAAAAGCATGGCATTCAAAAGATTGAGCCGACCAAAGGTAAGTTTGACCCGAATTTTCATGAGGTTATGTTTGAAACCGAAATACCGGGCAAGGATAATGGCGAGATTATACAATTGCTTGAGGCAGGCTATACTATCCATGACCGCCTCTTGCGCCCTGCCCGCGTCGGGGTTGCGAAAGCCGCAAATAAAGGCGGCACTGACTATTCGATTGATGAAGAAGTTTAATTAAGTTACTCTTTATTAACAAATTTTAGCCATAGTATCACTTTATGGTTTAAGAAATCACATTCCTTCTAAGGTTTTTTTCATGCGCGCCCTGTTTTTTTGCATTTTTATTTATATCGTTATTATAATGAGTTCATTAACAGCCATGGCACAGGAAAACATGGAAAAGGCAATATTGGCAGGCGGATGCTTCTGGTGCATTGAAAGCGACTTTGAAAAGCTGGACGGCGTTGCGGAAGCGGTTTCCGGGTATGCCGGTGGCGACAGACCAAACCCTGTATATGAGAATTACAATAAAGTAACCGAGGAGTTTCAAACACCCCATATTGAGGTAATTGAGGTCACTTATGACAGTGAAAAACTCTCTTACAAAGACATTTTAGACTATTTTGTCCGCCATATAGATCCGACAGATGGTGAGGGTCAGTTTTGTGACCGTGGCCCGGGTTATCGCCCTGCCATATTCGTAAATAATGATGAAGAACGCAAAATAGCTGAAACGGTTTTGGCAGAAACACAAGACATTATCGGTCAGGATGTGAATGTCGAAATCTTACCCATGGCCCAATTCAATGCGGCAGAAGATTATCATCAGGATTACGCCAATAAGAGTCCTATCCGCTATAAATTCTATCGCTGGAATTGCGGACGCGATCAAACAATTGCCGATATCTGGGGTAAAGACCAACCAAAACAAGCGGATTTTAATTAGGTAGTGAACTCATAAAATGAAATATTCTGTTGTGATTTGAAAGGAAAGGATCAAGTTTTTGGCCTGCAGGACATGCCAAACCATATTCAAAGGACATAAAACGATGATAATTTTCTTTAAAATCACAACCCTTCGGGCGCGGCAAATTTTTTATGCCTCTTCGTTCAAAGCCTTTGACCGTAACAATAGTTATGCTCTGCAGTCTTTTCACGAATATTTATTAAAAAATTTTACACGCGCAGAATGAATTTATTTTATGAGTTCACTACCTAAGCTTATATAAGTGTCATTGCCTTTCTGATTAAAATATGCAAGCTTGAGGCATGACATTCGAGTCCGCCTTTATATTTGTTATCACGTTGATTTTGTTATGGATTAAGCCTGGCCCGGGTCAGGCGGCGATAATCACACGATCGCTTAATGATGGGTTTTGGCCTGCAATGGCTCTTGCCTTTGGCGCAATGGTCGGCGGGGCAATCTTCTTTGTGATTGCCGTTTTGGGTATTTCAATCATCGTTGATAATGTGGCAAGTATTGGCTTTGTCTTAAAGCTTATCGGCGCGGGCTATATGTTTTATCTCGGCTATCAAGGATTAAGAGATATTGAAAGCGGTCGATGGACAAAACGCAAAGATACAATCTCAAGAACCGATCTTGCCAAAAATTTTTCTACAGGGTTGCTGATTGAACTATCAAACCCCATCACTATTTTTTACTTTATCGGGTTGCTCCCCACACTTATGCCTGTTGCGGATATCAATGCATGGGGTATTGCGCTTGGTGTGATGCTCATCCTTTATCCCGGTATGGTTTTTTACATGATAGTTATCACCATGGCGGTTCAGGTTAAGGAAACGCTCAAAAGCACAAGAATTGTAAAGCGAATTAACCTGATCACTTCTATCAGTTTTATTTTGATAGGCGCGTTCTTCCTCTTCTCGGCATTATTGTCACCAGATTTTTCTTTTAGTTTTTAGCAAAAGTCCGTTTTCCCCGCCCCCGAGCGGGGACCCGAGAGAGACCCACCCCCGCTCAAAGGCGGGGGAACGGTATTTATTAAATTTTTATTAAAGCCCAACCTCTTTCAGTAATTCATCTTCGAATTCTTGAAGGTAAAAATCCTGAACCTCTTCCTTATTAATCGTTTCGCGTCTGACTTCCAGAATAAGCGGAACGGCAAGCGGAGAAACTTTATCAAGTTTTTGATGGATAATTTTCCCCTGCACACGGTGGAGCATGGATTCGAGCCTTGTCAGGTCAATCAATCCGCCCTTCGCATCATCCAATGCGGCCTGTAGCAGGATATGATCCGGCTCATATTTCATCAGCACATCATAAATTAAGTCGGAATTAAACGTCACTTGCTTCCCTGTTTTTTGCTGCCCCGGATGGCGGCGTTCAATGAGACCGGCAATCACCGCGCAATCCCTGAAATTCCGTTTGAGGAGTGGCGTATCCTGCAACCATTCATGTAAATCATCCAACATGATGTCAGGGTGAAACAGGTGATCCACCCGTTCAATCGGATTCATCGACCACAGGCACATGGCATAATCATTCGCGGTGAAGCCAAGGGGTTTATAGCCAAAGCGTTGCATCCTGCGCGAGAGTAAAAAGCCTAAAGTTTGATGCGCATTCCGCCCCTCAAACGTATAGGCAACCATGAAATGCCGCTTTTTCTTGCCTCTATCTTGCCTTTGAAATGTTTCAATTAAAAGGCCATCTTCGGACGGCATAACCGATTTTTCATCCTGCAAATTCAGCCATTCACGAATGGGTTCAGGGTGGTTATCCCATTCATCCTGCCTGTTTAAAAAAGTCCGCACACGCGATGACAGTTCGGTTGAAAGCGGCATGCGCCCCCCTGCATAGGACGGGATGCGCGGGCTGCGCTCGCTTGTCTTACTCACCTGCAAGCCATGTTCATTAATCGAGTCATAGCGCAAAACCATACCCGCAAACACAAAAGTATCCCCGGGGGACAGCCCTTGAATAAACCACTCCTCAATCTTGCCGAGTGTTTTCATCCGCATTTTGACCTTGATCATGTTTGATTCGACAATCGTGCCGATATTCATACGATATTGTTGGATAAATTTTTTATGGGAGATTTTGAGATATGGCGTTGCGGGAAGAGAATGACCCTCTCCCTGCCTCCCTTTGGTCGGCTTTCCCTCTCCCTTAAGGGAGAGGGTGGCTGAGCCGTCAGGCGAAGTCGGGTGAGGGTTTTCTTGACTTGCGCTAACCTCAATTAAACGCGCATAGCGTTCATAATTCTGAAGCGCATAGCCACCATTTCTTACAAACTCAACCGCGCGGTCAAACATATGCCGCTTGAGATTGCGATAAGGCCAAGCCTGCGTTACATTCTCATAAAGCCTGTCAGGGTTAAAAGGTCCGCTACATGCTACGCCAGTGATATGTTGCGCCAGAACATCAAGCCCGCCTGTGCGTGGATGAACCCCGTCCAGCTCCCCTTCGGCAATCGCTTCGCGCGCCGCCAGACATTCCAGATATTCAAACCTGTTTGCAGGGACAAGCAGAGCGTTCGAGGCCTCCCCCATACGGTGATTGGATCGCCCGATCCTTTGCAATAATCGCGACACACCTTTGGGTGCGCCGATTTGAACCACCAGATCGACATCCGCCCAGTCAAGCCCAAGGTCGAGGGATGAGGTTGCAACCACGCAATCTAGCTCACCACTCGCCATTTTTTCCTCAACCTTGCGGCGGAGCTCCCGCTCCAGACTACCATGATGAACGGCGATTTTGAGGTTATCCTCGTTGACATCCCAAAGCGCTTGGAAAATGAGCTCTGCCTGAGCACGTGTATTCACAAACACAACACTCATTTTGGTGTCTCTGATACGCTCATAAATTTCAGGGATGGCGTGCGTTGCCATATGCCCCGCCCATGGGACACGATTTTCGCTTAAATGAATGTCAATTTTAGGCTTTGCCGCGTCAGACGCGGTGATGATTGCACCGTTGCCTTCGCGACAAATATAGTCGCGTGCCACTTCCGCATTCGGAATTGTTGCCGACAACCCTATGCGTTGTGCCTGAAGCGCAATATCGGCCAGTCGCGCTAAATTGAGAGAAAGCAAATCTCCACGCTTTGAATGCATGAGCGCATGTAATTCATCAATAATAATATATTTTAAATGCGCGAAATATTGCGGTGCTTCCTCATATGAGGTTAGTAAGGCTAAAGATTCAGGCGTGGTCATCAGCATTTGCGGTGGTTTTGTTTTTTGCCTCTGCCGTTTGCTGGCGGGTGTATCGCCGGTTCGCGTCTCAACCGAAATGTTCATATCAGTCTCATCAATCGGTCTTTGCAAATTACGATGCACATCCACCGCAAGTGCCTTCAAGGGTGAGATATAAAGGGTATGAAGTTTTTGTTTCTGCTTTTTTTCGTCATCCTTTGGCTTGACCAAAGGATCTTTATTGATTGTAGCCTGAGACCCTTTGGTCAAGCCAAAGGGTGACGGGTTTTGGGAATTTGTTAAATCAATAATAGACGGTAAAAAGCCTGCAAAAGTTTTCCCTGATCCTGTCGGCGCGGTGAGCAAAACATCCTTACCACCCAATGCCGCTTCCAAAACATCCAACTGATGGGCGTGATAATCCCACCCCTGCCCTTGCAACCATTTTGTGAGGGGGTGGTCTTTCAGGATAGTATCAACAGTCATGCCCATGCTCGCTCTATAGTCATCCCGAGCGAAGTCGAGATGACAAAATTTATGTTTACTAGACTTTGAAGCATATTATTCCTATATAATTTGTCATGCATTGGTTGAACCATCAATTATATATAGAGCCGATTAAAACATATATCGACCCTCCTTTTGCCGTTGATCGCGCGATTATTACGCATGGACATGCAGACCATGCCCGCTATGGCCATAAGCATGTTCTTGCCACGCAACAAACCATTGATATCATGAAAATACGCTATGGAGAGGATTGCGCCGGCAGTTTTCAGGCTCTTGATTTTGGCGAGACATTGGCGATTGATGATGCCTTTATCACGCTTTATCCTGCAGGCCATATTTTAGGCAGTGCGCAAGTCTTGATTGAATATAAAGGCCGCCGCGCGGTGATGACCGGCGACTATAAAACGACAGCCGATAATACTGCACAGCCTTTCGAACTGGTCAAATGTGATGTATTTGTGACCGAGGCGACATTCGGACTGCCTGTTTTTCAACATCCAAACGCGGAAAGCCAGATTGAGAAGCTCCTCCAATCTCTTAGAGACCAGCCTGACCGCGCCCATGTTATTGGGGCCTATGCCCTTGGGAAATCTCAACGGGTTATAAAACTTCTCCGCGATGCGGGCTATAACGAACCGATTTATCTCCATGGCTCCCACGAAAAACTTTGTCATTATTATCAAACACAGAATATAGAATTAGGTCAGCTTGAAAAAGCCTTGGTCGCCGTGAAAGATGATTTTAAAGGCCGCGTTGTGATGGCGCCGCCCTCTGCCTTGAAGGATCGCTGGTCACGCCGTCTGCCCAACCCTGTTGTCTGTTATGCCTCTGGCTGGATGAGTGTAAGGCAACGCGCACGACAAAAACAGGTAGAGTTACCCATGGTTATTTCCGATCATGTGGATTGGAGCGAACTGACTGAAGTTATCCCTGCCACAGGCGCGGACACAATCTGGGTCACGCATGGGCGTGAGGATGCGCTTGTTCATTGGTGCACAATCCATGGACTTAATGCCGAGCCGCTTTACATGCAACGCGGTGAAGATGAAGGGGAAGAGTGATGAAAAACTTATGCTATCCTTCCAGCGTCATTGCACGCTTTATGCGTGCAATCCACTTTATAGATATATGGATTACACGTCTTTGCGTTGCAAAACGTGTAATGACGAAAAGCGAGAAAGAGTCATGAAAAACTTCTCAGAATTATTGGAAAAACTCGTCTTTACCGCGTCGAGGAATAAGAAACTCGAAATTATGGCGAAGTTTTTTCGTGAGACACCAGACCCCGACCGCGGTTACGCCCTTGCCGCCATGACGCGCGACCTTGATATCAAAAACCTGAAAGCCAGCGCATTAAAAGAGATTACAATACGGCATGTTGACCCCGTCCTGTTTCAATATTCCTATAATTATGTCGGGGATTTGGGCGAGACAATCAGCCTGATTTGGCCGTATCAAGAGGAAGGCGAACTGCCCTCCATCACGGATTTCATTGCCGAGATGAACCGCCTCCCCAAAAAAGATATACCTGAGCGGATGGATTATTACCTTACAATCGCAAACCCGAGCGAGCGATGGGCGATGATAAAAATGCTGACCGGCGGTCTTCGCATTGGTGTGTCATCGCGATTGGCGAAAACCGCGCTTGCGCTTTATGCTTCACAAAATAGTGTCATTCCTGCGAAAGCAGGAATCTTAGCGCAAAAAGATCCTAGCTTTCGTCAAGATGACAAAATAAATACAAAGGATGATAAGTCTGTTGAAACCTACCTCCAGGAAATTGAAAAAATATGGCATGGGCTTGATATTCCCTATCTCAATCTCTTTGCATGGCTGGATGGTAAAGCAGAAAAGCCGGAAATTAACCATGCACAAACATTTCATCCGATGATGCTCTCCCATCCGATTGATGAGGAAAAAGATTTTGATGTTTTACGAAAAGATGATTTTCAGGCCGAGTGGAAATGGGATGGTATCCGTGTTCAGCTTGTCTTTGACGAGGAGGAAAAAAAGATTTTCTCGCGTACAGGCGATGATATCTCCGCTGCATTCCCTGATATTCTTGATAATATCAATGGCTCTGCCGTCCTCGATGGGGAGCTTCTTGTCGGGCATAATTTTGAGCCAATGCCTTTTAATAATCTGCAACAAAGGCTTAATCGAAAAAGCGTGATTAAGAAGCACCTGCTGGATTATCCTGCATATATTTCGGTTTATGACATGTTGTTTGATGGCAAAGATGATATTCGCGCATTGAGCCTGAGCGAACGCCGTGAGCGGCTTGAAAACTGGATGGCGGCAAACCCTTCAACGCGGCTTGATCTATCCGAAATAATCCCGATTAAAAGCTGGCAAGACTTGGAAGAAATTCGCATTAAAGGTGCGGAAGAACAAGGTCATGAAGGCATTATGATTAAGCTGAAATCCAGCGCATATGAGGCAGGCCGCCCGAAAGGCAAATGGTATAAATGGAAGCGCGATGCCCGCCTGCTTGACTGCGTGATGATGTATGCGCAGCGCGGACATGGCAAGCGGAGCAGCTTTTATTCTGACTACACATTTGGCGTTTGGAAAGGCAATGAAATTGTCCCTGTCGGCAAGGCATATTCAGGGTTCACTGATGAAGAGCTGAAAGAGCTGGATAAATGGGTGCGGAAAAATACGATTGAACGCTTCGGCCCTGTCTGCGAAGTCAAAAAAGAGCTGGTATGTGAACTGGCATTTGACTCAATGCATGAAAGTCCACGGCATAAGTCGGGGGTAGCCATGCGTTTTCCGAGAATTAACCGTATCCGTTGGGACAAACCAGTGGGTGAGATAGACACGCTTGAAGGCGTGAAGAAACAGTTTTTGTGATATCAAATTAAGTATACGCCTGTAATATGTTTTAAAGCATTCAATTTTAATCTTTGTTAAAATTAATTTGCATTTGAGCATGCAAATCATATATAAGCTTCGTATCAGAGTTAATCTCTGATATGTTTACATTTTCTACGGAATGTAAACCTCCCTGTTTAACTGCCGAGCTTTTATAGCTCGGTTTTTTTTGGCTTTCGGTCAGGCGCAAATCGGTTAAACTTCCTGTAAAACATCATGGCTCAAAAGCGATTTATCACAATTTATAATTATGGCGGCGGAATAAGGGGCATTATTCCGGCAGTCATTATGGCGGAGATTGAAAGCCGTACGGGACTGCGCATGGCGCAAATGGCGGATATGTTTACCGGCCCTTCAACAGGTTCAATCCTTAATGCCGCCCTCACACGACCCCATCGCCGCAGACCCGGCATTTCACAATATAAAGCGCGGCACATGGTGCGTTTTTATGAACGGGAAGGGCGTAATATCTTCCCAATTGACCGTTTTCGAGATTTTCGCGGGCTGATTCACGACTTCAACAATCGCACAATGAAGATCGGAACACTCTCAAAGCTGTTTCGTCACGGACATTATCATCCGCATAATTTATCGGATGCGCTTTATCGCTTGCTGGGTGATGCGAAGCTAGAAGATGCCATAGCCTCCATTATCGTGCCGACCTATAACATCGCGGGAACGGCGTTGGAAGTAATGGAGGAACAAGGCGAGGATGAAGACTCCCCTGCCCCGACCATTAATAATTTTTATGATCATGGCGGGCGCGCCGTATGGATCCGCCACCTGATAGGCCATGCCCATAACCCGAAAAATCATCAAACAATTGATGTCCGCATGTATGATGCCATTATGGCCAGTTGCGCCGCGCCGACCTATTTCCCTTGTCATGAATTCTCGGCCTTTGACCCGAATAATGATGTATTGCGAAGCTATCACGCCATTGACGGTTCAATTTTTGATAATCCGTGTGTTAGCTATCACGGCGCAATCCGACCGCATGTGCCGAAAAACCAGACACTCACCATGCTTGCCTTCGGCACAGGATACACGCATAAATCCATGACGAAGGAAGAATGGAACAGATTTGGCGCACTCGGTGTGGTTGACCCTGTCAATGATTACCCACTGATTAACATTTTCTTTCATGCATCCGAAAGTGCGCTCATGCAGGCCTTTTCTGAGGAGCTTGGTGAGGAAAACCTCTATATTTTCAATAAGTCCATGTATGATGACATGAATATTGACAGCGGCCTGCCTTCAACACAGATTGATGATGCCACACCTGAAAACATTGAGAAACTCAAATGGTTTGCACTTGCCATTATGGAGGAAAATGAAAAGGAACTTCATGAGGTTTGCGAGATGCTGGTTCAAAATTATGATGCGAAGAAAAAGACTGCCAAGGATGACGGTATATTTGATATTTTAAGGCGCAGCCTGTTCAGCGATTAATCCACAGTTTTTATGCATAGCATCATGAAAAAGGGTGGTAAAAACACCTCGAATCTCCTATTTTCAAATAAAAAAAGGGAGATGGTAATGGGTTACGAGCGCCTTAGGTTGAAAGCGGATGAAAGCTTTCTTGTTCCATGGCCTCAGCGATTAGATAATGCTTATATTACTCTTATAGATGCGCCTGTACCAAAGCCTGATTATTATGATGAAATTGCTTCACAACTCAAAAAAGTTGAAGTAGACACAGGTATATTCAAATATAAATATTATGTTTTCGGTAATCCACGAACGGCGAGGAAAACTCATTATATCGTTGGCGGGCGACGAAGTCTTGCCAGGGGAAATGTAGATGTATTTAAGGCCGCTTCCGATTGCAATGAAGCGGTCATTTTTTTACAACTAAAAAACGTAAAGAAAGCTGACTATTTAGACCGACAAAGAGATATTGTTGCGCATTTTCTTGCTAATTTACCGTATAAAGCAGAAACACAAAGGTGGCGTAGACATCTATATGGACATTCAACAGGTGCATGGGCAATTGTAGATAATTTACATACTGATTTTGATGGCGTAATACCCTATCAATTTAACCGTATAAAAAATCTCAATGCTTTTTTTAAAGCGCCTATCGATAACAGCCCAACTCTGGCTCAAGTCTATAATTGGTATTCTGTAATCTATGCAGATTATAGCTATGGCGACACACTGCCTGATAGAATTTATGGAACAATAGATAAATTATGGGGCGAAGAGTTAATGTATGCGCCCAAAAGACCAAATAAAGTTAATCGGGCAAAGCATCGCGAAAACGCCTATATGCGTCCAGAAATACAAAAGCGTACCGCTAAACTTTTGGAAACGCCTTTTCCCCAAGCAATCAGAGAGGCAGATAATATTAAATTCTTTCATGGTGAATGGGATCGCGTTGCATGTATTAATGAAGCAGACAAGATAGCACAACATATGGATGCGCCTTTTATTGTTATGCCTAAAACTTTTCATACACCCTACACCCAACAGCGACTTATAATTTTATTTACTGAAATAGAGCGGGCAATTTGTATTACTGATTTACAACAACCAACGCCGAGCAGGCTTTTCGAATCCGCCGGCAGGCGTCTTCCAGATTTGCATTTGACGTGGCGTAGCTTACCCGAAAGTAAGGCGACAGACTAAACGCCGCCCCGTGGACTGCGGCAACGCCCGCATACTCCAGCAAATACGTAACGAAATCCTCATCACTTTCGAGTATTTTGCCTTCCGGTGTTGTTTTCCCCATACATCCCGCGCATGAGGCATAAATATAAAATGCCCCTTCAGGTGTGTGGCACGATATCCCTTCTGCCTCATTCAGCATTTTTACAACCAAATCACGGCGCTCTTTAAACACATTATTCCGCTCTTGCAAAAAAGATTGATCGCCATTGAGTGCGGTTTCCGCCGCGGCCTGGGAAATCGAGCTGGGGTTCGAGGTTGATTGCGATTGAATCTTTCGCATCGCTTTAATCAACTCGGCAGGCCCGCCGGCATAACCAATACGCCATCCCGTCATGGCATAGGATTTTGACACACCGTTACATGTCAATGTACGGTCAAAAAGCTTCGGCTCTACTTGCGCAGGCGTACAAAATTCAAATCCGTCATAAACCAGATGTTCATACATATCATCCGTCATGATATAGACATGCGGAATATCGAGCAGAACGTCTGTCAAAGCCTTCATCTCATCCCAATTATAGGCCGAGCCTGTCGGATTGGACGGAGAATTGAGAATAACCCATTTCGTTTTATCGGTAATCGCCGCCCTTAAATCCTCGGGTTTAAGCTTAAAATCATTATCCGCCGAACATTCCACGATAATAGGATTCCCCTCGGCAAGAAGTGTCATATCAGGGTAGGACACCCAATAAGGCGCAGGGATAATCACCTCATCACCCGGATTAACCGATGCCATCAACGCGTTATATAGCACTTGCTTCCCGCCAGTACCGACCGTGATTTGATCACGGCTATAGGTGAGGTCATTATCGCGTTTAAACTTTGCAATGATAGCGTCTTTTAATTCAGTCGTTCCATCGACGGCGGTGTATTTCGTTTTTCCCGCATCTATTGCCGCCTTCGCGCCGTCTTTGACTAACTCAGGTGTGTCAAAGTCAGGCTCCCCCGCGCCAAGGCCGATAATATCTTTGCCTTGGGCTTTTAACTCCGCCGCCTTTGATGATACGGCAAGCGTTGGAGAGGGTTTAATGCGGGATAGGCGATCAGCGACAAGAGGCATAGGGAGAACTTTTTAAATTTAATCTAACTTTTTACTAAAATAATATAGTCAAAGAATAACCTGCTACTAAGTACAAAAAATAACTAAATTGTATTTTTAAATAAATTTAATCTCATTCGCTGTTATACAATCTTATATCTATGATTAATATAACAACGAATAAAATATGACAGTACTTAATTAATAATAAGAAAAAATTAAGCGGCTTTTTTTGCCTTTTTGGCTGTCTTTTGCATCGCTGTATTTACCTGATCATTAATCGGTGTCAACGCATCCATATAAACCTTGATAGTTTTTTCAGAAATTTCTGTCGCACCTGACATAGCTTGCTCCATTGATTGCTGAGCGACGCGCGTGCTTGTTTCCGTCATATCATTCAATGTTTTACATGCCATAAATTCCTTGACCGCTTCGGCCTGAGTCTCGCGCATTTTATTGCCGTAAGAAGACCAGCTCTTATACATATCTGACATGCCTTCCATCATTATATTTGTGGATTGCATCCATGCCTCAAAGCCATTTTTGCTAAATTCCGCAAATTCTTCTGCCTGCTGCGTTGTTGCCTGCGCCATTTTGTTCATTTGATCTTGTGAAAATGTATCTTTCATGATTAATTATGCCCCTCTATTATTATTATTGCATTGCACAACGACTATATCATGCGATTTTTCAAATCGTCAAGCCCAAGTCATATTTTATACAAATGTATTTCTTTGTAAATTTCATCTGAGAGATTAGACTTTAAAAAAGGAATGCCCTATAATTATTTGATATGAAAGTTCTTTATCTGACATTATTTTTGGCTTTAGTGGCAATTATAACCGCTTCATTCCCTGCGCAAAGCCATGCCAATGCCAAATATGCCTCAATCGTTGTGGATGCAGAAACAGGGAAGGTTTTGCGTTCCCGTAATGCGAATAAATCCCTCTATCCCGCTTCTTTAACCAAGATTATGACGTTATATATGGCGTTTGATGCGTTAAGTCGTGGCCAGATTCGTTTGAATGAGCGCATAACCGTGTCCAAACGTGCGGCAAGTATGGTGCCAAGCAAACTTCACTTACCTGTTGGCTCTTCAATAAAAGTTGAGGATGCAATTTACGCGCTTGTGACAAAGTCCGCGAATGATGTTGCGGTGGCTTTGGCAGAACATATTGCGGGGAGCGAATGGGCGTTTGCGAATCGCATGACTGCAAAGGCGCGATCGCTCGGCATGAAAAATACGACATTCAAAAATGCTTCCGGTCTGCCGAATAATCAGCAAAAAAGTACGGCGCGTGATATGGCGATTTTAGCGCGCGCGTTGATTTATAATCACCCGCAATATTATCATTATTTTTCAACGAAGAATTTCAAGTATCGCGGCGCCAATTACCGCAATCATAACAAATTACTGAGCAGTTATAAGGGTATGGACGGCATTAAAACCGGCTATATTCATGCATCTGGCTTTAATCTGGTTGCCTCTGCGGTTCAGAATAACCGCCGCATTGTTGGCGTTGTTTTCGGCGGGCGGTCATCTTCAACGCGAAACTCACACATGTCAAAAATTCTGGATGAAGGGTTTGTCCTTGCCCGTAATTTGCCCCCTACCCGTTTGGCGGCGGCGCGACTACCCAAGCCTGCAAAGAAGCCTGATGTGATGCAGGTGGTTTATGCCTCTCTTAACGGGACGGCCTTGGCGGCAGGACGTGACAATGCGAATTACAGTAATGATAACAACAGCACGCGGATTGATGAGATGCTGGGTCAAGGTGATATTGACCCGAGCGCCGCGCAACGTCTCGAAACAGGTCTAATGGCAATCGCCGCGCATACGGGCTTGCAAAAAGGAATTAACGGTGTCGGAAAATTTGGGGATACACAACAAAAAGTTGCGAAAAAATCAGACTGGGCGATACAAATCGGGGCATATTCTTCACGCGATTTTGCAGGGCAGGCCATACAGGTTGCTTCAAAATCCTTACCGCCGGAGCTTCGTCCTGATATCAAGGCAACCGCCCTCCCCCTCACAACAGGCAGTCGCACCATTTATCGCGCACGGATGGAAGGCTTTAACGAAGCGACCGCTAAAAAAGCTTGCGCCTATATTCGCAACTGTATGATTATCGCGCCTTGATTTTAAATGAAATAGATAATCATTATAAAAGTTGTGACCAAATAAATTGCAACTATATAATGAATACTTAAGCGAATAATATCCCTATGTTTTAATTGAGCGGTTGCATCTTTAGGACCAACCCATGGTCGTTTGAGGGATACACCCATTCTATTTTGACCGCTCCCATCTAAGATTATATTCTGCGCATAAGCCATTGTTTGATAAATATTTTTTAGAGATAGATTTCGAACGGCTTTTAATGGCTTACCCCCTGATGTAAAAATTGCGGCAAGTGTAATGATTAAACCTGATACAAGATTAACTGGTGCAGATAATAATTTCCCTAGCCACAATACAGGTTTAAAGAAAGCCCCCTCCTCGCCTCTATTTATTGTGACAAATAGTATGATGGCCGCATAGAGCGTGACGCATATGACCCCGCCTAAAAAATAGAATAAAAGTGGGCCAATGAACCATGCGCTCAATGATAAAACCAAGGCATGGGCGGCGGCTCGGCGGAGGGAGTACTGATCAGATATAATGAGATTTTCATTCACGCTATTTGCCAAATGCTTGTAAGTTCCCTTATCAACATTGCCTTTTGAAACTTGCCATGCCATGCGAATACAAAGCAAGGGCGAGATAAATAAGCAGAGAATGACGATATCAATATACGCACCGGCACCCATTATGACGAGCGCATTTTCGATTCCGATACCGATTAAAATAATTGTACCTAAAACTATAAAAAAAGTTACCAATCCCCTGATAAATAGTATTTTATCACTTCTGTCAGCACGATTAAGGCGATCAACCAATCCGATTAACAGCGGTTTGATAATTTGAATCATTAACGGTTGCGGCGCGATGGCTTTTGAAGATAGTTTCCCGATTATTATGAGCAGAATATGCAGGATGCTCATAAGGATCACTGCAATTAACGCATCATCAGCACGCATTGAAAAACCGTTCAGAATATAATTCATGAACTTAACATGGCATTCGGCTGTATTTTTGTAAAGAATATGAAAGATTTAATCGCATTTTTCATCTATACTGCATTGCAATGACTTTATAAGGGGAGACATTAACAGCATGCTTTATCAACTTTACGATGCGTGGCACGCATCAATCGCACCCGCAAGATTTATGGCTGAGGCCTCAAAGGCCGCACTGACCAATCCGCTTTCACCGCTTTCTTATATGCCGAGCGCCAGAAGCCTTGCGGCAGGGGCTGAATTGTTCGAGCGTACAACGCGCAAATTTGCAAAGCCGGCCTTCGGATTGGACACTTGCGAAATTGATGGTAAAATTGTGAAAGTCACCGAACAAACGATCAGTGATAAGCCCTTCTGCACTCTGACCCGGTTCAAGCGTGAGACGAAGCGCAATGACCCTAAAGTCCTCATCGTTGCCCCGTTATCAGGGCATTTCGCAACGCTTTTACGTGGTACGGTTGAGGCATTACTGCCTGCCCATGATGTTTATATCACGGAATGGGTTGATGCGCGGCTTGTGCCGCTGTCGGACGGGCGGTTTAATCTTGATGATTATGTCGCCTATATTATGGATTTTTGTAAGGCTTTGGGGGAAGATACGCATGTGATTGCGGTGTGCCAACCTGCCGTACCTGTCTTTATCGCGGCGGCCTTAATGAATGCACAAGATGTTAAGCATGCCCCGAAATCAATGACCCTCATGGGTGGCCCGATTGACCCGCGCGTGTCAAAAACGGCAGTGACTGAGCTGGCAGAGCAACGCCCGATCAGCTGGTTCGAGCGGACGGTGATTTCATCCGTGCCATTTTACTATCCGGGTGCAGGGCGGCAAGTCTACCCCGGCTTTATGCAACTTTCAGGATTCATGTCAATGAATCTGGATCGCCATGTCGGTTCTCACCTCAAATTTTTTCAGCATCTGATCCAAGGTGATGGCGAGGATGCTGAGAAGCACCGTAAGTTTTACGACGAATATCTGGCTGTCATGGATATGACGGCAGAATTCTACCTGCAAACGGTTGAAATGGTGTTTCAAAAACATCTCTTGCCGCAAGGTCTCATGAAATGGAAAGACCCTGAAAACGGGAAGCTCCATGATGTTGATGCATCCAAAATTACGCAAACCGCGCTCCTTACAGTTGAGGGAGAGCTGGATGATATTTCAGCCACGGGTCAAACGACTGCGGCGCATGGGTTATGCTTAAACTTGGCGGCGAAGAAGCAATATCATCATACGCAAAAAGGTGTTGGACATTACGGTATTTTTAACGGCAGCAGATGGCGAAGCGATATTATGCCACGTGTTGCGAAGTTCATTCGCCTGAATGATGAGAATAAATATAGCGCAACGGATGTCTTACAAAAACCTGACCTATGGAAAGATAAGTCGTAGCGTTATTATGTGTTAAAAACCGGTTATTATGAGTAAGCAACACGACCGCGGCAGTTCATAAAAATTCAGATTTACCACGAAGAACACAGAGAACACTGAGATTTCTTTGTTTAAAAAATAGTTGTCATCCCGAGTGAAGCGAAGCGCAATCGAGGGATCTGATTTCTTGCATCAGATCCCTCCGCTCATTTCATTAGGTCGAGATGACATATATAAAACTCTTCTTACTCTTAAACTCTGCGGTTAAAAAAATAACTGGTTTGCAGGAACAAATCCTGTAATGACGTGTTGTTAAAATCCGTGTTTATTTGTGTTCATCCGTGGTAAAAAACAACGACTATGTATAGATTGCCGCGGTTGTGTTACTCCCTCGCAATCACTATATTATAGATTTTTTTCATCAATATTTCTGCTACATTTAATCATGATTTATCGTCATATTTCACCACGAGCGCGGAAGCTCTCACTCCGCGTTGATTACAAGGCAGGACATATTCGCCTGACAACGCCGCCAAATGCGAAGCAGGAACATATTCATCGTTTTCTTGAACGTAGTGAAGGCTGGATAAGACAAAGAGAGGAGAGCCTTCAGCCGAAAGTGATGATTAAAGACGGCGCATCTATTCCCTTCAAAGGTACGAACCACGTTATAAAAATCGGTCATCATTTAAAACGCTCAACTGATATTTCAATCATTATGGAAGGTGAGCAGAATGTGATTAACATCAAAACCTCTCGCGCTGACCCGACAACAAATTTAAAACGATGGATGATTGATCAAGCGGGCGTAGAGATAGAAAAGCTCTGTACTGAAAAAAGTGCTATTTTAAAGAAAAAATTTAAAAGTATTGCATTAAGAGATACTGTCTCACGATGGGGGAGCTGCTCCAGCGATAAGCGTTTAATGTTCTCATGGCGGTTAATGATGGCGCCGCCTAATGTTCTTGACTATGTTGTTGCGCATGAGGTCTCGCATCTCAAACATATGGATCATTCCAAAAAATTCTGGCGGCTATGCTATGATTTATCGGATAATCCCGAAGAAGCCCGCGCTTGGTTAAAAAATGAGGGGAACGGTCTTTTCAGGTATTTTTAACCCAATATAACGCCTCATCCAAAATCACTTTTGCGGCGAGGGAGTCTTTATAATTTTTACGTTTCGCTTTTGTCTGGCTTTTATCGTTATCCAGAAAACTATCCACATTTTGTGTGGATAAGCGCTCGTCATAAAAGAAGAACGGCATGTCAGGCCATGCTTGCTCCATCACATTCACAAAATCAATGACCGATTGGCATCGCGTCCCTTTACTCCCGTCCATATTAAGCGGATAGCCAAGGATAACTGCTTTGATAGCCATATCCTGAAAAATTCTATCCAGAATAATTTGATCATCCTTCCATTTTTTTCGATGAAGTGTTTGCAGAGGGGTGACAATTTCCTGCGCCTCATCCGATAGTGCAAGCCCGAGTGTCTTACGCCCATGATCCATACCCAGAACCCGACCTGAATTGACCCATTTTTCGGGTTTGTGTTTCAAATGATACGCCATTACTAACTTTTATAGAAAATTAACCACGAATGCACACAAATAAACACAAATTACTCTTTTTTATTTGCGTCAATTCGTGTTTATTAGTGGTTTAAATTTAAGGAAAAATAATAATGTCCCTGACCCGTGAAGATGTTAAGAAAGTTGCAGGCCTCTCCCGCATTCGCATGACGGATGAGCAACTGGATAAGCTAGCGCCCGAATTAAATAATATTTTGAGCTTTATTGAGCAGCTTGAGGAAGTTGATACAGATAACGTTGAACCACTTGCCAATGTTGCGCGGGCAACGCTTCCGCTCCGCGATGATATCGTGAATGATGGCGATTGCGTTAAAGATATCCTATCCAATGCCCCCGAGGCCGAAGAAGATTACTTCGCTGTTCCGAAAGTGGTGGAGTAAGAGAGACAAAAATGACTGACCTGACTGACATAACCATTGAAACCGCGCTTAAAGGCTTAAAATTTAAAGAATTCAGTGCCATTGAGCTGACACAGGCGCATATTGATGCGGTTGAAAATGCACGGCATTTGAATGCATTCATCACCGAAACACCTGATATCGCGCTTAAGCAAGCCAAGCAAGCCGATGAGCGCTACACTAAAGGCGAGAATAAGCCGCTCGATGGTATTCCAATCGGGATGAAGGATCTCTTCTGCACTAAAGGTGTTCAAACAACCGCGGCCTCTCATATTTTTGAAGGCTTTATTCCGACTTATGAATCAACCGTATCACAAAAATTATGGGATGCGGGATGCACCATGCTGGGTAAGTTGAACCTCGATGAATTTGCTATGGGCTCCGCCAATACCACCAGTTATTTCGGCAATGTTATCAACCCATGGAAAGATGAGAGCGGCAGTGATCTTGTGCCTGGCGGCTCATCCGGTGGCTCATCTTCGGCAGTGTCGGCACGGCTTTGTCTGGCGGCAACGGGAACGGACACAGGTGGTTCAATCCGCCAACCCGCGGCCTTTACCGGTATAACAGGGATAAAACCGACCTATGGGCGATGCTCTCGCTGGGGGATTGTGGCTTTTGCCTCCTCATGAGATCAGGCGGGTGTCTTCGCGCGCACCACAAAAGACTGCGCTTTAATGCTCAATGCCATGTGCGGGCATGATCCGAAAGATTCAACCTCGTCCAAACATGAAGTGCCTGATTTTTCTGCCCTAATTGATCAGGATTTAAAGGGTAAGAAGATCGGCATTCCTAAAGAATATCGGGTTGACGGCATGCCTGATGAAATTGAAAAAATTTGGGCGCAAGGCATGGCGTGGCTCAAAGACCAAGGCGCGGAAATTATTGATGTCTCCCTGCCCCATACGCAATATGCCCTACCGACCTATTATATCATCGCACCGGCGGAGTGTTCCTCCAACCTCGCGCGCTATGACGGAATACGTTACGGCCTGCGTGAGACAGGCGACGATTTGCGCGATTTATATGAGCTGACCCGCGCGGAAGGCTTTGGGACGGAAGTTCAACGTAGGATTATGATTGGGACTTATGTTCTATCGGCAGGCTATTATGATGCTTACTATGTGAAGGCTCAAAAAGTGCGCCGTTTGATTACGCAGGATTTTGAGAAAGCCTTTGAGACAGTTGATGCACTTCTCACGCCGACGGCTCCCTCCTCCGCTTTTGCGATAGGCGATAATGAGGATGACCCGATTAAAATGTATCTCAATGATGTGTTTACCGTGCCGACTTCACTGGCCGGTCTGCCGGGCATGTCTGTGCCTGCAGGATTGGATAGTAAAGGCCTGCCACTAGGGCTACAGATTATCGGTAAAGCATGTGATGAACAAACCGTATTTCAAGTCGCACGCGGCATTGAAAAAGCGGCAAATTTCACGGCAAAGCCAACATTGCTCACTAATGCAAAAGCGGCATGAATTAGCATGACCGATTTTAAAGATATTGCGAGGGGGATGATGCTGGCGGCCTTTGGGTTCAGCCTGTTTTCCATCGGCGATACATTCATCAAATTCATGGCGGATGAGGCGTTCTCGGTTGTACAAACCGCCTTCTGGGTAAGCCTTATGTCCATGATCGGCTATCTCTCAATCGCGCCAATCATCGGCGGGTTAAACCAGACATTCAAGACAACAAAGTTGAGCCTTCACATCCTTCGCGGATTATTCGGCGTTTGCACATTCTTCTTGGTTGTAACAGGCTTTACCAGTCTTGGACTTGGCCTGACTTATACATTGCTTTTTGTCGGGCCATTTATCGCTGCGCTCCTCTCGGTTTTTATTTTGAAGGAAAAATTCGGGCGTCACCGCTGGACCGCTATTATATTCGGATTTATCGGTGTTTTGGTGGTACTTCGCCCCGGTTCAACACCGATAGACCTCGCCATATTGGGCGTCCTCCTTGCCGCGGTGTTTCAGGCGGGCGCCGCCATAATCGTGCGTAAAATCGGGAATGAAGAGCCGATTATCGCGTTCGCTTTTTATAATTCATTGATAGCCTTATTCGTATTTGGCTCAATCATGATGTTTACAGGCGGTTTTGAGAAAATCCCGAGTATCGATCAGCTAACCTTTTTTATTTCAGTCTCTTTCTTTCATATTGGTGGCACATTCGCCGTGACTCGCGCCTTTACCCAAACCGAAACCGCCCTTATCGCGCCGTTTCAGTATATGCAGCTCCTCTGGGGTGTGGCTTTCGGCTATCTGCTCTTTGACACTTTGATAGACCGATGGACGGCGATGGGTGCCGGCATTATCGTGATGAGCGGGATTTACATGATCTGGCGCGAGAAAGTCAAAAACGCCGAATTAACTCGAGGCGTCACTATCCAAGGAACGATTGACTAATGATTAATAACGCAACTATAGCCATTCTCATTGCCGCTTTTAGCTATAGCTTTTATCCTTTGCTTTACAGTTTGGCACTTGATATCGGGACAATTTTTTCAATTTTGCTTTTTGTACAGATAACTTTACCGATTATATCATGCAGCATTATCGCCTATCAGTTTAAGTCTATGCACAAAATGTTTTCGCTTTTGTATGATACTATGAAGCTAGATTGGGATGTTTTAATAATTTCTATTTTGGCGGGTACAGGCGCTTTTTTAGGAATGCTGTTTTTCATTTATGCTCTCGAAATGATGTCGAAGGCAGGTGCAACACTTATCATGGAATGTTGGCCATTAATGGCAATTATAGTAACTCGCGCTTTACTTAGTCATAAAGAATGGGAAAGCTTCCGACCTATTGATCTAATACTCATATTAATGTGCTTTTGTGGATTTATCTTAATTTATGCGTCTGAAATGGGTTTCAGTTTAGAACAATTCTTTTCCTCGCCGCACACATTATTCAGCGATAGTTCATATGAAGAATTATTTGGAGTCCTACTTGCGGTAATGGCCGCGTTACTCTTTGCATGGGCAGGTGTAGCACGTTCATATTTTGTGACGAAGCTTCCCGATGAATTTCGCATCCATTATTTTGGACAAAAAGACAGCATAACAGAAATGAATTTTTCAAATATGGCCATTTACGCTTTTGGAATACCGAGTGCCATCATCGGCTATCTATGGTTCGAAGAAGATAGCTTTGTTCTCAATTCAGAGTTCATAACTTATATTTTACTTATTACACTATGTTTGACTGTAACAGGGATTTTTTACTCATACTCCCTGCTAATTGCGCATAATGCAAACATCAACCTATTATGGTATTTTGCGCCTGTTCTGGCAATAATTTGGCTAAGTATATTTGGCTATAGTGTATTGACGCCATTGGTTATTCTTGGCGGATTTTTAATAATATTTGCTAACATTATTTTAATTCTTATAACGCCAAAAAGACAAAAGAAATTATAGAAGAAGTGTATAAAAATTAAAAAGGACTATCTTATGACCGCACAAAAATTGATTAAGGGTGAAACAGGTGAATGGGAAATGGTAATCGGGCTGGAGGTTCATGCTCAGGTCACCGCCAATTCCAAGCTGTTTTCAGGGGCGAGTATTCAATTCGGCGCGGCGCCAAACTCACATGTATCCCTGGTCGATGCGGCAATGCCCGGCATGCTCCCCGTTCTTAATAAATATGTGGTTGAGCAAGCGGTCAAGACAGGCTTCGGCCTTAATGCTAAAGTCAATAAAACATCCGTCTTTGCAAGGAAAAACTATTTCTACCCTGACCTGCCGCAGGGCTATCAGATTTCCCAATATGAAGACCCGATTGTCGGCGAAGGCAAGATTGAAATTGACCTGCCCGATGGAAGCGTCAAGGAAATCGGCATTACTCGCCTCCATCTTGAGCAAGATGCGGGTAAATCAGTCCACGACATGCACCCGACAAAATCCTACGTTGACCTGAACCGCTCAGGCTCTGCTCTCATGGAAATCGTGTCAGAGCCTGATATCAGAGGGCCTGAGGAAGCGGTCGCCTATATCTCGAAACTCCGCATGATTTTGCGCTATCTCGGCACATGTGACGGGAACATGGATGAGGGTTCCATGCGCGCGGATGTTAATATCTCTGTGCGTAAGCCTGGGGATGAATTCGGGACACGGGCGGAAATTAAGAATGTCAACTCACTCAAGGCAGTTTATCAGGCGATCCTTTTTGAGGCAGAACGCCAGATTGATATTTTGGAGGGCGGCGGCGAGGTGACTCAAGAAACCCGCCTTTGGGACCCGAATAGGATGGAAACGCGCTCCATGCGATCAAAGGAAGATGCGCATGATTATCGCTATTTCCCTGACCCTGATTTGCTTCCGCTGGAACTCACCGATGAGTTAATGGAGCGGATTAAGGCCAGTTTGCCGGAGCTTCCCGATGAGAAAAAGCACAGATTCATGAACGAGTTTGGCTTGGGTGTTTATGATGCGTCCGTTTTAATTGCGGAGCAATCGCGCGCAGATTATTTTGAGGTGGTCGTAAAGGAGGCGGGTGATGCCAAACTCGCCGCAAACTGGGTGATAAATGAGCTGCTCGGCTGGCTAAACAAACATGATACATCGCTTGAGGAAAGCCCTGTCACTGCCGATAATCTTGGGACTTTGGTGGCCAGAATTGTGGATAACACTATCTCTGGCAAAATCGCGAAAGATGTGTTCGCCGCCATGACGGAAACAGGCAAGGATTCGGACACCATTATCGATGAAAAAGGTCTGAAACAAGTGACGGATACTGGCGCGATTGAGGCGATTATTAATGAGGTCATGGCGAATAACCCTGACAATGTCGCGGCCTATCGCGGAGGCAAGGATAAACTCTTCGGTTTCTTTGTTGGACAGGTTATGAAAGCCAGCCAAGGTAAGGCCAACCCTGCGATTGTGAATGATTTGCTGAAGGAGAAGTTGGGTTAAGTTTTATTCATTATAGCGAGTAGCGAAGCAATCCAATTTTTTGTAAGAATCGCAACCCCGCACGTGATGCGAGGTCTATAAGATTTGAACTATAGAGAAAAACAGAGTAATTGTCATTGCGAGGGAGTAACACGACCGCGGCAACCCATTCACAATCAGTTATTTTTACCACGGAAGGCACTGAGAACACGGAAGGATTTTAAAAAGCTTTGCGTGACATTGCGTGACTTTGCGTTTTAGAAGATCTCAGTTTTCACCGGCATGTTAAATAGTTTTTTACACGGAGGTGCGGAGAAGCGGAATGAATGAAAAAAAACTCCGATACTCCGTGTAAACTTATTTCTGAATTAAAGGAACAAGTCCTGCAATGACGTGTAGAAAAACTTCGTGCTTACTTCGTTAACTTCGTTACTTCGCGTTAAAAGTTAGGTTAATGTTAATGCATCGCAGATAGAGATAAATTAGGGTTTCTTGTAAACATTTTTCCAGATTTTTGTTTAGAAGTTTTACCTACTACATTAGTTTGCAAATGTTTAATAACATTCTCAACTTTAGCACCGTTCTGATCAAAAAGTAAAACTGCTTGACCATCTATTTCAGCATAAAAATCTCGATTTCCTAATAATCTAGAAGTTTCTTTACACGTAGTTATAAGTTTTAATGCCCGAACTTCAACATCATTAGCTGTACCTTCAAGAACTTTTAAAAGCAGATTTCTTTAACCAAGATTCATAGAGTCTAAAGCCTGTCTATTTGCCATTTGCTGTTCAGGTGTATCCATTAAGTGACGTAACTCTAGAGGTGTTTTCCTGATTTTTTTTCTCTCTCGCTCAAACCATGCAGGTGAACCCATTTTATTGGCTTCAGCATATTCTTTTCGTTGTTTTGCTCGATCTTGTTCTTTTATTCGTGAAGCTTCGCGCTCTGCCTTTAAACGCGCTTCGTGTTCTGCACGTTGTTGCGCAATTTCTTTCTCGCGTCTGTTCATGGCTGGCGCATCAATAACGTCAACAACGGCCTCCAAACCACGCATTAATGCCGTCCCAACATTTCTTGCTGCCATTCCAAATGCTTTTGTGAGCATTGATGTACCCTTACGCACCGCCGTAATAACATTTCCAAAGGAGACATTATGCGATTCATCTTTTTGAAATGGTTTTGCTTCTGGCGGACCTAAATCTGTAAATTTAGCATCAATAATTGGTTCATTCGGTTCTTTGAAACTCATTACTTATTCTCCAAATTAACTTCTACTTATTATATCAGAATAATAATAATTATGCAAATAAAATATTATTTGTTATTCTTAGTAACTTTATATAGAAATAGTCTTAAAACAATTAAAATAAAGAAACCACCATGACACAAATTAAAACAGGTGGTGTGATACAGACTATCGATGTTGACGGGCGAGATGTTGAGGCTCTCTATACACTTTGTGCGCAAATCGGAACGCAGCCTGCCGCGACCGTATCCGAGCGTGGAAAGCCTTGCTATACCATTGATCACATCCTCAAGCATGACAAAAAATCCAGCGTTTTCCATATTAAAAGCTATAGCGGGTTTAAAAAAGAGCCAGCTTTAAATGAGTTTCAAAATGATGATCACTTGATTGTCGGGCATACGGTTTTAAGTGCGGACACTATCTATGATGGCTTTGACTTTAAGATTATCGGTAATGTTGAACCGACAAAAGACGACCTTGAAGGCTATTATAATTACCTCAAAAAGCAGAATTTTGAGCAATATTTGTCAGAGACCGGTAAAACGCATGAAACAGAAAGTGCGCGCGCCAATAAATACACAGATATTGCCCAAAAACTTTTTACCGAAGGCAAGCTGGAGGAGGCCCGTCATAATTATCACATGGCGGTGAACCTTTATCCTGACTGCTATACAAATAATAATATGGGTCGGGCAGAAATGGCCTTGAAAGATTATGAGAGTGCCGTCACTTATTTTGAGGAAGCGGTTGCCCTCATTCATGACACAAGCTTTGTCGTTGACCAGTTTCATCGCGATTTGGGTGAGGCTTACTATTATGTCAGTCGATATGCCGATGCGAAAACATCACTTAATCATGCTCTGTCAATTGTTAAAAGCCTTGAAGATGATGAAGTTACCGAAATTAAAACTATTCTCAAAGATATTGAGGCTTATAATCGAACAGAACGCGAGCGTATAAGCATAGGCGATATTTTTATTGAAATTGACCATGGAAATTTTTACACGGCTACGCTGAATGACTATTATGCCGCCGAGATTAGGACACCGCCATTTGGTGAATTTAATCCTGATCATCAATATTATTGCATTTGGCATGTAATAGAAATGGATGATGATTATGTCCACGCACAAGTTTTTGCAGGCTATAAAGACAAGCCTAATGCAAAGGACATAGCCAAAGACTATTTATCCTACGCGCACATGCCCGTTGATTATGCCGGGTATTATGAGCTGAAAATCGTTGGGAATATCGCTGTTAAGCCTGAACAAATGGAGGCTTACTATACTTATCTGAAATTTAATGATTATGAAACTTACCTGAAAAAAACAGGAAAGAATGCCGAGGAAGAGATCGCCAAAAGCATGGAGATTTACCACGAAGGGCTCGCTTTACAAGATCAGGAGCGCTTTAACGCCGCGCTTGACCGCTATATTGATGCGATTAATGTCTTTCCGCTCGATGCGGTTTATCATGATGCCGCATGCTGGATGTTTATGCGGAATAAGGATTATGAAAGCGTGCTTAATTATGGATCGGATGGTTTAAGAATTTTGGACGACCAAGAGGATAAAGATCCCGAAATTGAAACACATTTAGAGGCGGCCATCGGCTATGCCTATTATTATCTACGAAGTGATCAGCTGGCTCATGATTATTTTGAGCTTGCCTTAAAAAAGCGCGAGCATCTGCATGAGACAATGGTCAGTGAGATAGAGTCGCTCATGAAAGATTTAGGCTGATTTCTTTATTATAATCGGTTGCTAAATGCTTGAACTCTTGATAATTTCATTCAGATTTCTGGCTTTCCGAATTCAGAAATAGGGTACGTGGCCGAGTGGCTGAAGGCGCTCCCCTGCTAAGGGAGTATGGGGTTTATAGCCTCATCGAGGGTTCGAATCCCTCCGTATCCGCCATTTTATTATACTTTTTCTTTTCCCATTAAACGAATGAGTATGATTGAGAGCTCATAAAGCACTATAATCGGTAAACCCAATAGAATTTGAGAAATCACATCCGGTGGGGTCAAAAATGCCGCAATCACAAACGCGCCGATAATCATATATTTCCGCTTTGCCGCCAACTGATCCGCCGTGATAAGCCCTGCCCTGCCGAGCAGCGTAAGAAGCACAGGAAGCTGAAAACAAATGCCGAAGGCAAATACAAGCGTGATAATAAGGGAGAGGTAATCTCCTATTCTCGCCTCCAATTGGATTGGCAAAGTTGTTTCGTCGGCACCCGTTTGAAAACCTAAAAAAAATTTCCATGCCGCAGGCATAATCAGGTAATAAACAAACGCGGCACCTGCAATGAAAAGGACGGGTGTTGCCGCGAAAAACGGAATGAATGCGCCCTTTTCTTGACTGTATAATCCCGGTGCGATGAACAGCCAGACCTGAATAAGGATAATTGGTAAACCGATAAATAATGCGGTGTAAAAGGATAGTTTGATATTGGTTAAAAATGCCTCGGTCAGGTTCGTGTAAATTAAACGTTGCGTGCTCTCCGCGCCCATAATGTCGGCCAATGGCGTGATAAGGAAAGAGAGTATCTCATCAACAAAACTGTACGCTCCCGCCATGAGGAGAACAACCGCCGCCGCGCACACCATCAAGCGTTTCCGAAGCTCGGCTATATGCTGAAGCGTATCAGGATTCATAAGGTTGAACAGTGCGTCATTGCGAGGGAGCCCCATGCCTTCATAGATGGCAGGCTTTGCGACCGTGGCAATCCATTGGCATAATCGTATGGATTGCTTCGTCCTGTTAGTCCTCGCAATGACGGATTATTTTTTATCATCATCACCCTGCGCCTCTGAGTCTCTGCGGTTTATACTTCTTTCTTCAGGCAACGGCATCATTTCAATCAGCTCGGCGTCGGCATCCGCTTCATCATAATCATGAGTGTCTTCCTTTTTTGAAGCAGGCTTTGTTTGTTTGCTCTCTGCCGTTTCCATGAAATTATCAAACTGGCTGGTCAGCGCATATTGCATATATTTCAAACGCCGAAGGGCTTTGCCGATTTGATAGGCGATTTTGGGAATATCTTTTGGCCCGATCACGAATAACGCAATCGCCGCAACAATCAGTAATTCCGCCCAGCCAAGGTCAAACATATTACACCCCGTCACTCCGACGAAGGCCGGAGTCTACCATAAATGGATTGCGGCCTTCGCCGCAATGACGGCATTGAGCAGTCATTTTGATGATTTGTCTTTTGAAGGCTTATCTGCCTCATCTTCATCTAAACCTTTTTTAAAGTTTTTGACACCTTTCGCAAGGTCACCCATTACGGATGGGAGTTTTCCTGCACCGAAAATCAGTAATACCAATAAAACAATTAATAAAATTTGCCAAATACCAAGCGACATTATCTTTTCCTTTTTTGTTTATTTTAAAATAGCCGTCATTGCATGGCAAGTCCCATGCAATCCAGAAAAACAAAGATGGATTACAGGTATTTGCCATGCAAAACCTGTAATGACGATAAAACTATTCATCATCGAATAATTCACCCGAGGATGGAAGCGTTTGAACCGCTGGGCGACGATCAAGCAAGCCCGCCGCCTTTAAATCATCCAGACCCGGTAAATCGGTAATGGTTTCAAGCCCGAAATGCATCAGAAAAGCCGAACTAGTGATCCAAGTTAAGGGTCGCCCAGGGCTTTCACGCCGTCGCCCTGGCTTGATCCATCCTGCCTCAATTAGAATATCGAGTGTGCCCCGACCCGTTGCCACACCGCGAATATTTTCAATCTCCGCACGAGTCAGCGGCTGATGATAGGCGATAATAGCAAGCGTTTCCTGCGCTGCGCGGGAGAGTTTGCGCTCAACCTCAACCGTCATATTCAGATGCTCACCCAAGTCAGCAGCGGTTTTAAAAGACCATAAGCCGCCATTGTTATAAAGTGTTATGCCTCTGCCTTCATAATCTTGTTTAAGACGGTTCAGTAATTCCGTAAGCTCTCCCTCACTGAGATTCGGAAACCATTTATGCATGTCAGATACTTGCATTGGCTTGTCCGATGCGAAAATAAGGGCCTCCAGTAATCTGATATCATCATTCATGGTTTATAGATACTCGTCATTACACGTTTTGACGATAGGCAAATACGTGTAATCCACCTTCACTGGATTGCACGGACAGGGCCGTGCAATGACGAAATTACCTTTCATCACATTCTTTCTGCCTGATATAAATTGGTTTGAACAGCCCGTCTTGACGGATATCCACCTCTCCCTGCTTTGCCATTTCAAGGGTTGCGGTAAAGAGCGATGCCCGTGATGACCGTTTAATGAGCGCATCTTTCAAATCCTCCGGCATAAAACTGTCCAATACAGACCAGACCGAATCGCCACCTTTTCGCGGTAATTTCCCCAGCATTGTCGATAATCTCTTGTAAGCTTCTTCCGTGGACATGAGCGTCCACGTTTTTGGCGTGTAATGCGCCGCTTCCTGCCGTCGTGCGATTGAGCCATATGCTGATAAAATATCATAGAGATCCGCCTGCCAGACGGGTTGAACCGTCATGGATGCGGCATCACTCATCCCACGATGAAAAAAATCCTGCCCCATTTGTGGCAGGTTAAACAGCATTTCCGCCGCTTGCTGCATTGCTTCCAACCGTTTAAGCTGAAAGGCCAAAGCCTCCGCCATGGCTTCACCGCTCAGCTCCTCTTCATCGCTGTCTGTCTCAGTTTGCGGTAAAAGCAATTTTGATTTGAGATAGGCAAGCCACGCCGCCATCACGATATAGTCCGCGGCAATCTCAAGGCGAAGATTTTTCGCCCTATCAATAAAATCAAGATATTGCTTGGCAAGGTCGAGAATTGATATTTTGGTAAGGTCTACTTTTTGATCCCTTGCAAGAGTCAGGAGCAAATCTATCGGGCCCTCATACCCTTCGAGGTTGAGAAACAAATCATCGGATAAGGGCTCTTTAGGTGAATCTTCCTGAAACTGCATAGCTTTTTTTACCACGGAGACCACAGAGAACACAGAGGTTTTTAATAGTTATCCGTCATTGCGAGAGAGCAACGCGACCGCGGCAATCCATGCAATCTTTGCCATGGTGTAGATTGCTTTGTCGCTACGCTTTCCGCAATGACGATTACAGCGTTTCCAAAATCTCTTGCGATTCTTCTAAACTTGTATGACAAGGAACGGCTATATCGCATCCTGCTTCAAGGCATAGCTGAACTCTTTCAACGATAGTACCGTAACTTTCTAACGCGCCCATCGCCAAATCGTCAGAGAATAGCAAGCCCTTAAAACCGATTTCATTACGAATAATATTGTTGATAATTATTTTCGAAAGCGTTGCAGGGTTATCTTTATCCCAACATTCATAAATCACATGAGCGGTCATGCCCGCAAACAAAAAAACGTCATTCCGGCGAAGGCCGGAAACTACATCTTTGGATCCTGAAACAAGTTCAGGATGACGGCATATTATTTTAAAAGCCTCTAAATCTTTGAATAAATCTGCTTCGCTCGCCTTTACAATAGGGAGATGATGATGTGAATCCTCAACTGCGCGTCCATGCCCCGGCATATGTTTGATAACAGGTGTGATACCCGCCGAGAGCAAGCCTTTACAGGCCTCAATGCCTTTTTCAGCCGTGATTTGAGGGTCGGAAGAAAAACATCGGTCACCGATAGCATCGCATTGTGCGCCCTCTGGCACGACATCCAGACAAGGCGCATAATCAAGATTAAAACTCTCTTTTGCCATCATTTGCCCGATAGACTTATAAGTATCGAATACGTTATCCATCGTGGCAGGCGCTGGAAATTCTGGCCAGTTCGGCGCCTTTAATCGCGCAACGCGTCCGCCCTCCTGATCCACCGAGATAATGACATCTTCCCCTGCAACCTCTTTCAGGTCGGCTATCAGTTTTTGAAGTTGTTCAGGGTTTTGGCAATGTTTTTGAAATAAAATAAAGCCGTAAGGTTTATGTTTCGAATAAAGCTTTTTCTCGTTATCACTTAACGCAGCATCCAACGGTGTGAGAATAACCGGTTTAGTATTTTTCAACTGCTCACTGCGTTCTCTGCGTGAACTACTACACTTATCGACGAATAACAAGGCAGGTTTCCTGAGTTTGACGGCGGTAGCTCTCGCATTGACTATCGGCTTCTGCCTTAGAGAATGGCCCGACCTGAATGCGATAAAACACACCCCGCGCACCCAAATTGGCGCGGTCATAGCGCACCCCTGCCCCGCCAATAATGTCAGGATAACGACCGCTTAACGCCGCATAGATATCACGTGCCGCTTGCTCGCTCTGCAAACTCGCAAGCTGCATATAATAATTGCCTGATATTGGTTGAGCCTCGTCCTCCAACAATCGGTCGAGTGAAAACTCCCTTTCTGGTGCAGGAATTTGTGGTTCAGGTGCTTTCGGTTTGGCAGTCGGCACAGGAATAATTTGCGCGACGTCCTCTATCAAAGGTTTGTCAGTGACCGCTTCTTCTTTATTAATTTCAACCTGCGCAATCACTAATTGTAATTTCTCTTTCAAATCCTGCTTGGTCGGCTCATCCAAAGGGGTGAGCGTTTCATCCTCTTCAATAACTTCGGCATCTTTCAACACAATGATTTCGTCATAAAGGCTCTCGCGCCGCGGTTCAGGTATTTCGGGGATGGTAAAACCGGTTTCAGTCTCTTCATTCTCGGCTAAAACTGGCGGTTCGGTTTCCTCTGCCATCTTGATTTCAATCCCGTCAAGCGCAAGCTCATCGCCATGATCGGCATTGAGGACATTAAACAGGCGGCTACCCTTATTCGGGATGTCCGCGCCGCCCGGGTCATCAGGTACGATACGAAAGGGCTCTGTCTCGGCCTTGATAATCGGCAAAGCTTGCGCCGTTTGGTCAGTTGTACCGATAATGGAAAGATAGGCGTTCCAGACAATCAAACCTGTCGCAATCACGACTATGCCTGCGGTAAGGGTTCTCAAACGAATAGGGAAAGTTCGCGCCATACATGAAATTTAAACGTAAAGTCATGCAAAGTCACGAAAAGCTTGCTAACTATCTACAGCCTTCCCATACTTTAAAAAATTCTTTGTGGCTTTGCGGCTTCCTGTATTTTTTTTACCACGGAGGACACTGAGAACACGGAGGTTTTTTCTTAGTCATTACACGTTTTGACGACAGGAAAATACGTGTAATCCAGAAATGATAAACTCCTATCATACTCCATAACTCTGCGATTAGAAAAAGTGCTGGATTGCATGGTCAAGCCATGCAATGACGTGCTACTTATTATTAGTCATGTAGTGATGTGAGTGACAACCTTCGTGCCTTTGCGGCTTCTTATGAATTTTTAACCACAGAGAGCACTGAGAGCACGGAGGTTTCTTTACTCGTCATTACACGTTTTGACGACAGGAAAATACGTGTTATCCAGAATGAGTGGATTGCTGGTATTCTCTTCGAGAAACCTGCAATGACGATTATACCGCTTCTTCTTTCAATGTATCGCGGAGTTCGCTCAATGGCTCAACACCAATCACTTTCAGCGCATCAGCGATAACCGTTTTAACCGCGGTCACAAGTGCGAGATGGGCGAGGCTTATGTCTTTATCATCCTCATTTAGGAAACGAAGCGTGGAATCCTCACGCCCCATGTTCCACCAGCCATGAAACACGCTTGCAAGCTCCTGCAGATAATAGGCAACACGATGAGGCTCCCTCGCGATTGCCGCTTGCTCAACAATCTTCGGCCATTGGCTCAAGATTTTCAAAACGGCGAGCGTTTCGACACGTGCAAGCTTCTCTAAATCGGCTTGCGATACATCAAAATTGCCGAACATCTCAACCCCGTTTTTAAGGACGGAACAGCACCGCGCATGGGCATATTGAACATAGAAATAAGGGTTATTCTTTGACTGGTCCAATGCCTTGGCATAGTCGAATTCCAGTGTCTGGTTTGATTGACGCGTAAGCATGATGAAGCGCATCACCCCTGCCCCCACGGCATCCAAAACATCACGAAGAGTGATATACGTACCTGCACGTTTTGACATTTTGACAGGCTGACCATTATTCAGAACAGTCACTATCGCACATAATGGCATGGAAAATTGCCCTTCGCCATCCGTCATCGCCTTGAATGCACTGGTCGCGCGGCGAACATAGCCGCCATGGTCGGCGCCAACCACGACAATAAGATCATCATACCCATCCCTATAAATATCGTAGAAATGGGCGATATCATTGGCAAAGTAAGTATAGCTGCCATCCGATTTTTTAATCGGGCGGTCAATATCATCACCGAAATCGGTAGAGCGAAACAAGGTCTGCTCCCGCGGTTCCCAATCATCAGGCTTTTTGCCTTTTGGCGGTTCAAGCACACCGTCATAAAGCAAGCCTTTCGATGAAAGATAATCCCAAGCGCGGTCAACAGAACCCGCCTCTACAGCCGATTTCTCTGAATAGAACAGGTCAAAATCAATGCCGATATGGTTTAAATCTTGCTTGATTTCATTCATCAGATAGTCAACGGCAAAGTCACGGAAGAAAGGCAAATAATCATCACGGTCAAGCCATTGATTGCCTTCCTGTTTAGCCGCGGCCTGACCGACATCCTTCAAATATTCGCCGGGATAGCATCCTTCGGGGATGGTGATATCTTTCCCGAGCGCCTCGCAATAGCGGAGGTAAGCACTCTCACCAAGGACAGTAACCTGATTGCCTGCATCATTAATATAATATTCCTTACGAACGGCGAAGCCTGCCTTTGACAGCAAATTGGCCAGCGAGTCACCGACTATGGCGCCACGGGCATGCCCGACTGTTAATGGTCCTGTGGGGTTGGCAGAGACATATTCGACATTCACTTTCTTGTCGCCCCCTAGATTAGAAGAACCGAAATTACTTTCATTATCGAGGATTTGCATTAAAACCCTTAAGTAATAACTAGGGTTCAGGCGAATGTTAATAAATCCTGGACCTGCAATCTCGACCGCCTCAACTCCCTCGATAGTTTTAATTTCATTTTTGAGCTGCTCTGCCAGATCGCGCGGTTTATTGCCTGCCTCTTTGGACAAAACCATCGCGGCATTGGTCGCCAAATCACCATGAGACGTGTCGCGTGGTGCCTCTACAGTCAGCTTCGTAACATTAATAGCCTTGGGCAGCTCATCATTGGCGGATAAGTCCGCGATAATGGCCTTAATCTCTTTTTCAAATTCGTTATATAAATTCATGTTTTCTTTTTAAACGACTGCACTAAAGAGGTCACTAAATTTTTTCTTGAAAAATACATTTTACTTAATTATAACTTTTTTAAAATATTAAAGGTTTTGGCATATGCGATTAGTTACGGAATGTTTAGTTAGGTTGTTTAGTTTTGATAGAGCTGTAAAAACTACAGCTATGAATACATATTGGATTTTGCATACAAAGGACGATAATGGAGGAGGATCAGCTGTATTATTGTCTCCAAAGATTGCAGTGACATCAGCTCATAATTTTATGCAATGTAGACCGCAATTCTCAGATTTAATCTCTCCCCGTACAGGAGATACTATTAAAGTTAAATCGGCATCATTAGATAAAATAAATGATATTGCGATATTGACTTTATCTAAAAAATCTAAAGAACCAACTGCAAAAGTTGATTTTGAAACTGAAGTTAAAACAGCTACGCCAGTTATTAAAGGGAGATTAACTACTTTTGATCCCAGAATAGGAGTACTTGAAACTGTAAAAGGCATGATAGTTGCGGCAGATGAAATAAGTGTTAATCCTTCAATTAATTCAGAGCAAGCTATGTGTACATTATTTCATTTGAGATCAAAACCCGGAGATTCAGGTGCAGGAATATTTAGTCAAGAGGGCGGTCTATTAACAATTAATAATACTGGCAACGGACAATATGGTGTCTCAGGAACAAATATTGGTGTGTTTCGAAAGATAATGAAAAATATTGCTCAACCACAATAATTTTTTACTATCCAATTTTTATTAAACGTACTTTGTGTGAACGAAACCATTGCTAACCCTCTTTTAAGTCAAATAATTTTGCATGTTCGCGAAGTGCGAAGCGGTCAGTCATGCCCGCGATATAGTCGCAGATAATCCGCGCCCTTTCATTTGAGTTCTCTGCGTAAGGTTTAACTTTGAATTGCCAATCTTCAGGCAGGCATTCCGGACGCTCGATAAAGACATCAAATAAATCATGGATAACCCGTTCAGCCTTGAAACGCATACGATTAACAGTGTGATGGAGATACATTTTATTCATTAAAAATTTGCGCAAGACCTGCACTTTTTCAAACATATTATCAGAAAAAGCGACCATCGCTTTATCAGCGTTCCTGATGTCCTCAACGGTTTTAATGTCATGATTTTCAAGCCGTTTTTGAGTCTCGGTCAAAACATCAACCACCATCATACCGATCAGCTCACGGATGATCGCCGCATGGCGTTTCGGCTCTGCCAAATCAGGGTAAGCCTCATCAATCTTTGCCGTAATATCCGCCATCAAAGGCACTTGTGTGTTGAGGGCCTCTAGGGTGAATATCCCCGCCGCAAGCCCGTCTTGAACATCATGGTTATTATAGGCAATATCATCGGCCAATGCTGCAATTTGAGCCTCCAACGAGGCATAGCTATTGAGTCTTAAATCTGTCTGCCGCTGCAACTCTGCCAAGGCATGCGGAAGTTTTTTATAACTCACAGGTCCATTGTGTTTGACGATTCCTTCAAGCGTTTCCCATGTCAGATTGAGCCCCTTCCAGCGCGGATAAGTATCCTCCAAAGCTGTCACAACACGTAAAGACTGGTCATTATGTTCAAAGCCGCCAAGATTTCTCATGGCTTCTATCAAGGCCTCTTCACCCGTATGGGCGAATGGCGGATGCCCCAAATCATGGGACAAGGCGATGACCTCTGCCAAATCCTCATTCACATGAAGGGCGCGGGCGATTGTTCGGGCTATTTGTGCCACTTCCAAAGTATGGGTGAGGCGTGTGCGATAATGATCGCCATGCGAATATACGAAAACTTGCGTTTTATACTTTAAACGGCGAAAGGCGGTGGCATGAATAACGCGGTCGCGGTCACGTTGAAAGCATGTGCGATGCTCGGACGGTTCCTCAACATAAACACGGCCTTGTGATTGATCCGCGCGACAGGCATAAGCCGCAAGCGGTACGGCGCAATAATTATAAGACGGGTTTTGGTTTGACATGGTATCAAGTTTACAGGAAGGCGCAAAGACGCCAAGGGGGTATTTTTAATGCGAAAAAAAAGCTTGTTATGTCGTCATTGCGAGGAGGCTTTTAAAGCCGACGCGGCAATCTATACAATCTCAACACCCTATGGATTGCTTCGGTCGCAAAGCCTGCCCTCTGCGAAGGCAGGGGGCTCTCTCGCAATGACAAAAAGATAGCCCTAACCCAACTTGCCTTTTACAACGCCACTGACAGAACCCATATTGATTTGCCCGGCATAATGCTCTTTCAGGTAAGCCATCACCTTCCCCATATCGCGAGGGCTTTCCGCGCCACTATTGGAGATTGCCGTATCAATCGCGGCATTTAGATCATCACCTTCAAGCTGTTTCGGCATATAGCCTTCAATCACAGCTATCTCCGCTTCTTCTTTATCGGCAAGCTCAGGGCGATTATTTTCACGGTAAGTGGTCGCCGACTCCTCACGTTGTTTCAGCATTTTTTGCATGACTGACAGCACATCGGCATCGCTCACCTCGCCCTCCCCTGCAACGCGGATTTCGATATCTCTGTCTTTCAATGCGGCATTTACCATGCGTAAGGTCGCAAGTTTGATCGTGTCCTTGTCCTTCATGGCTTTTTTCATATCATTGGTGATTTGTGTGCGGAGTGATGACATTAAAAATCTCTCTATTTTGATGTTTGATTAATTTTTAACAGGAAGACACAAAGACGCAAAGAGTTTTTACTTTGTGGCTTCGCGTTTTCTTGTGGAAAAAATATATGACACATAGCGTTTATTCATTTATATAATCTCTTTCTAGCAATGCATAAACAGAAAGCTAGATAATTATGACAAACGATATTTTCCCGACTGCCCTAATCATTTTGAATGACGGAACACTTATCGAAGGACGCGGCTTTGGCGCGGAGACAGTCAATATCGGGGAAATTTGCTTTAATACAGGCATGACAGGCTATCAGGAGACCCTGACCGACCCGTCTTATGCGAAGCAGATTATCACTTTCACCTTTCCGCATATCGGCAATACAGGCACGAATGATGATGACCTAGAAAATGCCATGCCTTATGCCACGGGCATGATCACGCGGGAGAAACCGACAGCGCCATCAAACTGGCGCGATACGCAAATTTTTGAGGCTTGGTTAAAAGCCAAAAACTTGCCAAGTATTTATGGTGTGGATACGAGAACGCTCACAAAACTTATCCGTGATAAAGGCGCACCGAATGGTGTGATAGCGGTCAATTTTAAAGGTGAATTTGATATTGAGGCACTGAAACAGCAAGCCGCCGAATGGTCAGGGCTGGAAGGCCTCGACCTTGCGAAAGATGTGAGCTGTGAAGAGCCTTATGAATGGACGGATAAGCTTCATGAGATTTTATTACCGTCTTCCTTTGGCTTGACCAAAGGATCTCCTCGTAAAGCAAACGAAAAAGACCCTTTGATTAAATCAAAGGGTGACGATCAACTCCACATCATCGCCGTTGATTACGGCGCAAAGCATAATATCCTCCGTTGCCTTGCCAATACAGGCGCGAAAGTCACCGTTGTTCCCGCACAAACTAGCGCGCAAGAGATTTTGAGATATAGTCCTGACGGGGTTTTTCTGTCCAACGGACCGGGCGACCCTGCGGCAACCGCCGCTTATGCCGTGCCGATGATTCAAGAGCTTATGAAAGCCAATATGCCGATTTTCGGAATTTGCCTTGGGCATCAGCTTTTGGCTCTGGCTTTGGGCGCGGAGACACGCAAGATGCATCTGGGGCATCGCGGTGCAAACCAGCCTGTGAAAGATCTTGTAACCGGCAAGGTTGAAATCACCTCACAAAATCATGGATTTGAAGTTATTGAGGAGACATTACCCAAGAATGTTCAGGCATCCCATGTCAGCCTGTTTGATGGCTCCAATGAGGGTTTGAGCGTGACGAATAAATCAGCATTCAGCGTACAGTATCACCCGGAGGCCTCCCCCGGCCCGACAGACTCCCATTATCTTTTCGATCGTTTCATTGCGATGATTAAAAAAAGAGATGTAAAAGCCGCATAAATTTTTCGGGAACAATAATCCTTTGATTTCGTTGTACCTTTAATCGAAGGATGATAACCCATGAAATTTATATTGTTCGCTTTTATCGCTTTATTATACACCGCACCGGTCGTGGCCGACCCTGTATTCATCACTGAAAACGGGGCAATTACGGTAACGGGGCGGATTGATGATGTTGACAGCTATGATAACAGCTTCACTTTATCGCATGATAATGAAGAGATTGAAGTGACAATGGATATGGAGAATGGTGACATGTTCGATACACTTTCCGACAATGATATCATTAAGGATGGTTCATTTGTAACCGTTACCGGTGAATTGGAAGAAGGTGTTTATGGCCTTGTCATCAATGCATCCGCGATTAATCTTTATCAATAACTTTAACTACAATTAAAAAAGGAATAATATTATGAAAGTATTAAAAATGTTTGTTTTGGCATTAACAGTTGCCGCAGGTGCAGCCTCAGTAACCGCATGTTCAAATACATGGGATGGCGCGGGTAAAGATGTCGAGAATATTGGCGAAGAGATGCAGGATTAATTTATAATCTGTAATACAAAAAATCGGGGACACTCTGATAAGAGTTGTCCCCTTTTTAATAATAGCACATTCGAACGGTTTTTAATGTTTAAACTGTTAAGCCTTTTGGCCTTGGTGCCGCCGCAGTGTTTCTTTTTCTGTTTGCCGCCACTGCTCCTAATATTCCAAAGCCTGCAAGCCCTCCCGCTAATAATAATGCTGACATTGGCAACGGTATCGGCGAAGGTGAATGTGGTGTTATAGGATATTTTGGATAAGGATCTCTAGAGCCAGAACCCGGAAAAAAAACATTTGGCGTGCCTGTCCCCGGAGCATTTAAATTTGTTTCCTTTAAGGGCGGCTTGACTAAGCCGGTTTGTAGGTCTGATCGTACAACAGATGTGAAATGTTTAGTTTCTGTTTCAACACTGACAACACTATCAGCACTTCCTGAGCACGTTGAGGTTTGAACACCGTCAGTCACTGACAACGAAGACTCCATTGCAATTAGATTGCCTTCAGGGTCGCGTACTTCTTTATAGTAACATCCTGCCGATATGTAAGTATTGCCATCTGGTCCAATAAATTGAATGGCGTCCAAAGTGTAAATCTCACCGCCAAAAACCTGTTGGATTTCGAGCACTTGAACATCATCGTGATTAGGCATTGCGGCAAGCATATCGGCAATATCACCACGGGCATTAGCAATCAAGTCACGCTTGAGGTCAGCAGGTGGATTGTCAACAACAGAAAATTCAACTTTCAAATCTTTTGTCGCCTGTGCCGCCGCAGCCTCGACTGTTTCAAGGTCATGCATCATTCTGGCGCAGTCATTCCATGCCTCTTGAACAATATCACCGCCTGCAATTGTGACTTCAACAAGCTTCGTTTGAGAATAAGCAGTTGCGAATAATTCATGACCATTCAAAAGCGCATCGCCAACTTCATTGCCTTGCGAAACAGTCATGTAACCGTTTAAGCCCATGTTTGCTGCAGCCACTGAAAGAGGTGTTAAAAAACCATTCACTCTTAACTCGCCTGCCTTATCAACATGGAAACCGTTTTGAATCCAGTCTTGCCCAACACCTTGTGTATTTAGCGTATAGGCCGCATATTGGACATTTGAATTTGCATCAACGGGGGCCTTAGTTGCGCGATCAAAAAACGCAACCTCTTCAACACGTTGAGAAACAGAACATGATGGATATATATCTCCCTTATCATCAACAAAAACACGAAAGGCAACATTTGCATCACCTGCGTTAGTAGGTAGCACTTGCGTAAAACGCGCAATGTTTCCTTCCAATGAAGGCGGTGTAGTTATTGTTATAGTTTGTGAGCCATCTTCATGAAACTCAATAGCTTCCATTGAAACCGTTGCCGCTCCCAATGGCAATGCACTTGCTAAGACTGCTGCGGTTGCTGTTAATTCTGTTCTCAAAATCATAATTACCACCTTATCAATATAATTTATGTATAAGTATCACATTAAATATAGAAACGTCAAATAATTTATGTCATTTATATAATTGTGATTTAAAACAATTATCATATTGCGTTTTGAGGCACCTTCATCTATTACAATATTTTCGGCGATACTATTTAAGAAAGAGCATCCATGCCGAAAAGAACCGACATAAAATCCATCCTTATTATTGGCGCGGGCCCTATTATTATAGGGCAAGCCTGCGAGTTTGATTATTCAGGGGCACAAGCCTGCAAGGCGCTCCGCGAGGAAGGATACCGCGTTATCCTTGTCAATTCCAATCCTGCCACAATCATGACCGACCCTGACATGGCGGATGCGACCTATATCGAACCCATTACGCCAGAGATTGTTGCAAAGATTATTGAGAAGGAACGCCCAGACGCCCTCCTCCCGACCATGGGCGGGCAGACCGCGCTCAACACCGCGCTTGCCCTCTATGAAAGTGGCACACTTGAAAAACTCGGTGTTGAGATGATCGGCGCAAAGGCGGATGTCATTGACCGCGCCGAGGATCGTCAAAAGTTTCGCGACTGTATGGACGCGCTCGGCCTTGAAAGCCCCCGCTCTGTTGCCTGTCACTCTTTGGATGAGGCTTTTGCCGCACTCGACTATGTGAAGCTTCCTGCCATTATGCGCCCTTCTTTTACCATGGGCGGTACGGGTGGCGGTGTGGCCTATAACAAAATCGAATTTGAACGGATTGTGCGCGAAAGCCTTGAGGCCTCCCCCACTAATGAAGTGTTGGTTGAAGAATCCGTTTTAGGTTGGAAAGAATATGAGATGGAGGTTGTGCGTGATAAGGCGGACAACTGCATCATCATATGTTCAATCGAAAATATTGACCCGATGGGCGTGCATACGGGCGACTCAATCACCGTGGCCCCTGCCCTCACTTTAACGGACAAGGAATATCAACGGATGCGCACCGCTTCGCTTAATGTGCTTCGCGCCATTGGGGTTGAAACTGGTGGCTCTAACGTTCAATATGCCGTAAACCATGCCGATGGGCGCATGGTTGTGATTGAAATGAACCCGCGTGTCTCACGCTCCTCCGCGCTTGCATCAAAGGCAACTGGCTTTCCTATTGCCAAGGTTGCGGCAAAACTCGCCGTTGGCTATACACTTGACGAACTTGGCAATGATATCACTGGCGGCAAAACGCCTGCCTCGTTTGAGCCGACAATAGATTATGTGGTTACAAAAATTCCGCGCTTTGCCTTTGAAAAATTCAAGGGCTCTGACAATAATCTTTCTACCGCTATGAAATCAGTCGGTGAGGCGATGGCGATGGGGCGCAATATCAAAGAATCCATGCAAAAGGCATTGCGCTCGCTTGAGACAGGGCTGAACGGTTTTGACGAGATTGATATCGGCACCAGCCATGAGGAAATGCGCGCGCATTTGGCAAAGGCAACACCCGATCGCCTCCTCATGGCCGCTCAGGCGATGCGACAGGGCATGAGCCTGAAAGATATTCACGACATCACATATTTTGACCCATGGTTTCTGCAACAAATATATGAGATTGTTGAAACTGAAAAAGATATCCAAGACAATGGCTTGCCTGATAATTCTCAAGCATGGCTTGAGCTCAAAATGCAAGGCTTCAGCGATGCAAGATTGGCACAGCTTGCCGAAAAATCCGAAGAAGATGTTCGCGAAATCCGCCATTCATTCGGTGTTCATCCGACTTATCATCAAGTGGATAGTTGCGCCGCGGAAATTCCGTCCGAGACTGATTATTTTTACGGGGCGTATGAGTATAACTTCACCCCTCACCTATCCTTATTACATTCGGACACCCTCTCCCTTAAGGGAGAGGGAAAGGCGAACAACGTGAGCCAGGGTGAGGGTAAACCAAAACAAAAAATCATCATCCTTGGTGGTGGACCAAACCGCATCGGGCAAGGGATTGAATTTGATTATTGTTGTGTTCATGCTTGTTATGCCTTGAAGGAGGCGGGCTATGAAACAATCATGATCAACTGCAACCCCGAGACTGTCTCAACCGATTATGACACGGCAGACAGGCTTTATTTTGATCCGCTTACGCAGGAAGATGTGCTTGAGATTATTATCAGTGAAACAGTGTCTCAGTGTCCCAGTGAGTCAAAAAACGATAAAACTGGCTCACTGAATAACTGTTACACTGGTCCACTGAAAGGCGTTATCGTCCAACTTGGCGGGCAGACGCCCTTAAAACTGGCGCAATTTTTAAAAGATAATAATATCCCGATATTAGGCACTGACCCTGACGCCATTGACTTGGCGGAAGACCGCGAGCGGTTTAAGGCACTTATTCAAAAGCTTGATTTACGCCAGCCTTTCAATAATATAGCCTTTACATCTCAGGAAGCGGTTGAGAAAGGCGACGCGGTGGGATACCCCCTCGTCATCCGTCCTTCATACGTTCTGGGCGGTGCGGGGATGGAGATTGTTCATTCCAAGGAAGAGCTCGAAAGCTATATCGATCGCGCGGTTGTCGTCTCGGGCGATGCGCCCGTCCTCCTTGACCGCTACCTCAATCAAGCGATAGAAATTGACGTTGATGTGTTGTGCGATGGTTCGGAAGCAATCGTCAGCGGCATCATGGAACATATAGAGGAGGCAGGCATTCATTCGGGGGACAGCTCATGCGTTATGCCGCCCCACTCCCTGCCCTATAAAGTCGTAAAAGATATTGAAAGGCAGGCACAAAAGCTTGCACTTGAATTAAATGTGCGCGGCTTAATGAATGTTCAATTTGCGGCAAAACAAAACCGCGATAGCGGTGAGTTTGATATCTATATTATCGAGGTGAACCCGAGAGCGTCCCGTACCGTACCCTTTGTGGCTAAGGCGACAGGTGTTCCGATTGCAAAAATCGCCGCACGTTTGATGGCGGGTGAGTCGCTCGCCGATTATCGCCGCAGTGGTGCGCTGGATGGCTTAACAAACATGGAACATAGCGCGGTCAAGGCGCCCGTTTTCCCATTTAATCGCTTTGCAGGTGTTGATCCACTGCTCGGGCCTGAAATGCGATCAACAGGTGAGGTGATGGGGATTGATAAAGACCTGGCGCAGGCCTATGCGAAGGCTCAACTGGGTGCAGGCATTACCCTTCCGACCGAAGGCACTGTGTTTTTGTCTGCAAGGAATAAGGATAAAGCGGACCTTTTGCCTCTCGCCAAAGACTTGCAAAATATGGGCTTTAGCCTTGTCGCAACTGGCGGTACGGCAAGTTATCTGAAGGAACATGGACTTGAAGTCAAAAAAATCAATAAGGTTTCAGAAGGGCAACCGCATATTGTTGACGGCATCATAAATGGCGACATTTCCCTGATGATAAACACTTCAAAAGGGCGGCAAGCGATGAGTGACGGGCGGCAAATCCGCAGAACAGCACTGATGAACAAGCTTCCCTATTACACCAACCTTCATGCGGCAAAGGCGGCAATCGGCGCCATCCGCGCGATCAAACATAAGGATTACGAGGTCAAAGCCCTACAGGATTATTTCCCGCAACAGGCAAAAGATAAAGCGGCGTAAGAGTTTAAAAATACTTGCTTATCCATTGATTATAATATTCAATAGTAAGCGGTTGGGCGGTGAGCAGGTAAATTGCCTTTGAGAAATGGTGTGTTTGCAGGTTCGAGATAATCTTCACCGTCTCGACAAGATTACCCATATCAATTTCAAGCAAATGCCCCAGCTGAAACGCTGCGGCGTAACCCGCATTATAGGCCTCGCGATCACCGAATATCCCGCCGCGGATATGTGAATCGGCGTAAAAACTATAACCTTCTGGAAAAATATCGCGATACGGCTCAATAATTTTTAAAAACAAGACATCAGGTCGCTCGCCCTGCCCGTCTTCTTGTAATAATGATTTTTCAAATTCTGCGTTGATATAAATATCAATCGGATGACGAAGTGGGTTTGTTTCAATACGGCTTGTATCACACTTCACTTGCCTGATATAAGATTGCAGAAGCGGTAAAGTATAGCCGCATTCCCTCAAGCCGCTATCCAGCAGAAATTGTAAAAATTCATCGCTGTAACCGATATGATATTCAAACAAAAACGCAATCGCCTCATCCATCGCGCGACCCGCAATCATATAACCTTGTGGAATATGCTGACGATAGCAGGCATGCCCTATCTCATGCCAATTATTAAACAAGCTTTTAAGTGGATCTTTTTCACCATAAGTGAGACCGAGCTTAACCCCTCTTTCAACCGAACCGAACACATAACCCAGGCAGGCAGGTGCCTCAGTTTGAAGGATTTCGACCCGATGCTGGATATCAATTTGCGCAAGCCCTAACATCGCATTGATAATCTTATCATGAAGTTCACGCGAAATATGCGGATAGTCAACATTGCCTTGATCGCTTTGCAATGACCTCACCATTAAGGTCAGGCTACCAATATTATCTTTCGTGAAAGGGGTGCTATAGCCATCCGTATGAAACTCTCTCAACGCTTCATAAGCCGAGTCGATATGATAGAAATCAGCGAGCTCCTCCCCGACTGCAATGATATTTTGAATCATCGGCTCAAACGGTTCAATAAAGTGCGTAAGGTCACCTGTATTATCCGCTTTACGTGCACCTTCCAAACATCGCTTGCGCTCGATCTGTTTGAATATTGCGAATTGCGGACTGCCATAACCATAAAATATATGCGCAGGATTTTTATCTTTTTCCCATTGTGAGGCATACCATAATTGAAGCGAATTCTTGATGAAAGCCGCAATTGGGCTTTCCTGAGCCAGAAAACGCATCTTTAAAGCTTCACGCTCACAGAGCAAATTGTAATATTTCGTGGAATACACTTATCTTGACACTCATATCTTTTCCTCTATTGTAAAAGTTAGATATTAAATTTCGCTAAAGACCGCTTTTGGGCGGCTTTTTTTATTTGAAAGATAGAGGATAGGATCATGGATAAAATACCAATGACGATTACTGGTCATCAGGCTTTAATGGATGAACACGCCGATTTGAAAAAGGTGCAACGCCCTCAAGTCATTCAGGATATTGCGGAGGCTCGCGCCCATGGTGACTTATCTGAAAATGCAGAATACCACGCAGCGAAGGAGCGTCAGAGCTTTATCGAAGGTCGCATACAGGAACTGGAATCCGTTTTGGGACGCGCCGAAGTCATTGATACATCCAAATTTACGGGCGAAACCGTGCGCTTTGGCGCTTATGTGACTGTTATCGATGAAGAAACGGATGATGAGCAAACATATCATATTGTCGGTGAGTATGAAGGCGATATGGAGAATAACAAAATCTCACTCACCGCCCCTTTGGCAAAGGCATTAATCGGAAAATCAGTTGGTGATTCAGTGTCCGTAAATACACCAAAAGGCGGTAAAGACTACGAAATTCTAGCCGTTAAGTATGCATAACAACTAATTTACCTAAAATATGATACAAATTTTTAACTTCTTTAAGAACAATTCTATATTCTAAAGATACATATATATGCTTGCATAAATAATGAAGTCTCTCTATATGTGAATAATAGGAATATTATGTTATGTTACAGAGTAATGAAAAAGTTGAATTTATATCGCCACCAAATAAGTTGGTCGCCAAAACAGGAAAGGGTGGGCTTGATGTTCGCCTAATAGAGCGATTGCAGCGGCAAGTTGATGCAATGCCCTTGCAAATACGGCCCTATATGGTTGAGCGTATATCTGTTTTAATTGATATAGTTAATAATGATGACTTCGCAAATAATTTTAATAATTCAACCATGAATGATATTTTAGGCGAAATGGTTGCCTTTAATATTCATGCCAAACTTTTGAAAGATAAGGCGGCGATTGATATTTCAAGCAGTCTTTTAAGATTTACCGAAAGGTTGGACACACTAAACATTGATGCCTTTCATGTTATCAAGGCTCATATAAATGCCTTAAAAGTCGCATTTTTAAATAAAAGTGAAAATTTGGATAAAGACGCTATTCTAGGCCCTCTTATGACTGAGCTTTTAGATGTATGTAGCCGATATAACAAAAAATATAGCTAATAATTATAGAGAAACAGCATCCGGAATGAGGTGCAAATTCTCTTCTATCTCATCCGCATAGGGCATTTTAGTTTGGGCGCCGATACCGCGGCAAGCCAATGATGCCGCGATTGATGCACGGCGAAGGCTATCTTGCAAACTCATATGTTTAAAGATACTGCCTGCAAAGACACCACAGAAAGTATCCCCTGCCCCCGTTGTTTCCGCAAAATCTTCACCCAAATCATGAGCTTGCACTTTCCAGCCATTTCCATCAGGTTTCACGGCAATACATCCTAACGGTCCAAGCGTCATGACACATGTTAAATCGCATTCTTTGGCAAGCTTTGAGGCCATTGCAACCGCGCTTTCCTCAATATTTAACCCCATTTTTTCGGCCATTTGACGGCCTTCAATCTGATTGACAATCAGATAATCAAGGTTGTTTAAGGCCTCACGTGGAACGGCTCCGGCAGGCGCAAGATTAAGGATTGTCTTCGCCCCAACGGCCTTTGCACGACGAATAACATCCCAATTTTGGTTTGGCTCAACCTCCATTTGCATAAGGATAACATTATTTGCGCCCAGGATTTCATCCGGAACCTGCTCGGTACTGGTGAGACGATTTGCACCACTCGCCACAACAATTTGATTATCGCCATTCTGATCAATCGTAATAAAGGCCGTGCCAGTTGGCTCATCATTAGATCGTGCAACGCCTGAGGCTAAAACCTCATCGCGTTTTAACGCTGAAAGCAACCGCGTGCCGAAACCATCATCACCAACCTGCCCGACCATAGCTGTCTTAACGCTAGATCGCGCGCAAGCAATCGCCTGATTACAACCTTTTCCGCCTGCCAGCCATTGATATGTCGGGGTGAGGATCGTCTCCCCCAACTCGGGTTGATATTTCACCTGCATGATGAGGTCGATATTGAGCGACCCGAATACAATAACCATTGCCATAGTTTAATTTTCCCTAAATTATTTCTGATAAGCATGCCTTTATCACATCATTTGCGCAAGATGATTACTATGGCTTTGGTTTTTGCACCGTAGGTTTGGGAGGGAGAAAAAAAGTTTGTTTAATTCGATCTTTGAAAAACGGAACAACTTGCTCTTTCGTTTCAAATGTTTCAACGATATCAGGCTCATCTGAATTTTTACGGTCTTCAAGAACAAGATTATAATGACCGTTTGTTAATTTTCTTAGCGTAAAGTTGAATGCTTTATCCGTAAAATTTGTAATTATAATCGCAAACACTTTTTCCGAGGAAGATTTTTTAGGATTAGGGAAAAACGCAGTTTGTGGATTATCAACCAATATGTTTTTAAGCGATGTTACAAGCAATTCAAAATCTGAATTTTTTTGAGATGTATTTGGTTGCTCTGTTTCATCAAACATTCAGATTTGTATCTCAAGACCCTGCAAAATGTCAAATTTTTATGCATTTAAGATTTCGAGATTCTCTCCAGCCCACCCATATAAGGCTTAAGAACATCCGGCACGATAACAGACTGGCTTTCCTCATCCCAATAATTTTCAATAACGGCAGGTAATGAACGACTTAATGCAACTCCTGATCCGTTAAGCGTATGCACGAATTCCGTTTTACCATTTTTTCGAAATCTTGCATTCATACGCCGTGCTTGAAAGTCTTTACAGTTTGAGCATGAAGACACTTCCCTATATTTTTGTTGCCCAGGAAGCCAGACTTCCAAATCATAGGTTTTTGTTGCACTAAACCCGATATCACCTGTGCAAAGAACAACTTTGCGGTAAGGCAAATTCAGCTTTTGAAGAATAGTTTCGGCACATTGCGTCATGCGTTCATGTTCGGCCTCGCTTTCATCCGGTTTTACAATACTTACCATTTCGACTTTTTGGAATTGATGATTACGTATCATGCCACGCGTATCACGCCCTGCACTCCCCGCTTCTTTCCTAAAACATGGGGTATAACCTGTTACACGAATTGGCTCATCAAAATTCTCGATAATATTGTCACGTACCAGATTAGTTAAGGCGACTTCAGATGTCGGCAGAAGCCAGCGTCCATCAGTTGTTTCAAATTGATCATCTTCGAATTTAGGCAGTTGAGCCGTACCATACATAGTTTGCGTATTCACAAGTAAAGGCACATTACATTCTGTGTATCCATGCTCTAAAGTGTGTGTATCAAGCATAAATTGAACCATAGCGCGCTCTAACCTGGCGAGACCGCCCTTAAGAACTACAAATCGTGCGCCGGAAATTTTTGCGGCGGTTTCAAAATCCATCATGCCTAGTCGCTCACCAATATCAACATGGTCGGGATGGCTCTCATCGGCAATTTGACGGTCTTTAAACAAGTGAATTTCGACATTATCATCTTCATCCGAACCATCGGGCACATCATCCGCAATTTGATTAGGGAGTGAAGATAGCAAAGCCGTGATTTCCTCGGTCAGTTTGCGCTCTTGCTCCTCAAGATTTGCAAGATTATCTTTCAGCGCGGCAACCTCTGCCATTAGGGTATCGGCATCACCACCTTGTGATTTGATCTTACCGACTTCTTTTGATTTAATATTGCGTTCATTTTGAACGTCCTGAAGCTCGGTCTGAACCTGCCTGCGGCGTTGATCAAGTTCAAGAATTTGAGGAGTTTGAGGCTCAAGCCCCCGACGCGCCCAGTTGGCATCGTAATCTTCAGGACGTTGACGAATATCTTTTAAATCGAACATATTTTTCTCTTTTCGGTTTTTCTTATTTTTTAACAGTTAGGCGCGAAGACGCAAAGATTTTTTTCTAAAGCTTTATCAAGCTGTTGCATAGATACGTCTTTCCCAAGCGCATGGATAGATGTCACACCATGGTCGGCAATGCCGCAAGGAACAATACCATCAAAATGTCTTAAATCAGGGTTTAAATTAATAGAAATTCCATGAAAGGTAATCCAGTGGCGAATACGCACGCCAATCGCGGCAATTTTGGCTTCCGAGCCATCAGGCATAACAACCCAAATCCCAACGCGACCGTCGCGCCGCTCGCCTATAATATCAAACGCGCCAAGCGTGCAGATAATCCATTCCTCCAATGTCCAAATATATTTTTTGATATCTGGCGTTTGCATGCGCTTTTTTAAATTTATAATGACATAGGCCACGCGCTGACCCGGGCCATGATAAGTATACTCCCCACCCCTGCCCGTTTCATAAACGGGAAATTGCGGTTTACGCAAATCTTTCACATTGGCGCTTGTCCCCGCCGTATAAAGAGGGGGATGTTCAAGGAGCCATATTTGGTCTTGTGCGTTGCCTTCTTTTATTGAGGCAACAGTGTCCTCCATCGCCTGAAGACATGGCTCATATTCCTGAAAGCCTTTGTTGATAATTTGCATGCGCCTTATTTAATACCTAGTTGCAATATTATCCAATCTCTTTTATACATACTCCACTACCACTCATAAAAGTGCGATCGTGGCGGAATGGTAGACGCGCAGCGTTGAGGTCGCTGTGGGCGATAAGCCCGTGGAAGTTCGACTCTTCTCGGTCGCACCAATTTTCTTAACCAAAGTAATTTTTAATAACACTTGTACATACTGTTAAATTTGATGAGCTATTATTAAAGATTTAAAATAGCAAGTTTGTTAATACTTGGCATTTTCTAACTTTAAGTTTGCGAAACGTAATTTTCTTAAGTGCCTTTAAAATTAGAATGAAATCTAAAATGAAGGCTTTTTCTTTTCGTGTAATCGCATTAAACTTAATCGCATAATGAAGCCGACAATTGCACCAGACAGCGTTCAGCCAAAATCATTCGCTTTTACCAAAGCCAATGAAAAGAAGATCAAAGAGATCATTTCCCGCTATCCTAAGGGGCGACAACAATCGGCAGTCATGCCTTTGCTTGACTTAACGCAACGGCAAATGGCGGAGCAATCAGATACCGAAGGCGGATGGATTCCGCGTGCGGCAATGCAAGAGATTGCACGCATTCTCGATATGCCCGAGGTTAAGGTTTATGAGGTCGCGACCTTCTACACCATGTACAACCTTGCGCCTGTCGGGAAATATAATATTCAATGTTGTACAACGACACCTTGCTGGCTCAGAGGTTCATCTAAAGTTGTTGAGGCCGCCGAGAAGAAACTCGCTATCAAGATGGGGCAAACCACAAGGGATAACCGCTTTACCTTGACAGAGGTTGAGTGTTTGGGTGCGTGCGCGAATGCCCCGATGGTGCAAATCAATGATGAGTATTATGAAGATTTAACGCCTGAAGTTATGACATCATTAATTGAGTCAATGGCTCAAGGTGAACTCCCTGAAAAAGGCCCTCAAAACGGGCGGATAAAATCCATGAATTCTGATGGCCCGACCACACTTCATGATGAGGCAAAGAAAGCAAAGGTAATTTAAATTATGCGTGATGTTTATATTGTATCGGCCATTTACTGTATCCTGTTTGTTGTGTTGACTTCATCGGCTAATCAGCCAACCTTCGGTTTCACGGCAGAGCAATACGGGTTTGTCCATCATCTGCTTGCGGATATATTGTTTTGGATGGGTGCATTATATATTTCAATTACCGGAACCTATGGGGCATTTGCCCGCCAAAATCGGTTTGCTTTAAGCCAAAAGCATCCTTTACTGAATAGGATTTTAAGCATACTCCTCCTTGTCTCCCCTTTCCTCGCAATATTAATAAACGCGCGGTTTATATTTGTGATGTTAGGGCTATTAATGCTCTCACACATCCAGTCAAAGGTTGGCGAGGAACAGCAAATCAATTTCGCGCAAAGCCGCGCCTTAAGCAATTTCCTTCTAATCCCGCTTTTTACATTGGCACTTATCCTAATGACAAATAACGGATATGGGGTTGGCTCCGTCCTTGATTGGGGCTTGGTTATAGTAGAATAATTTGAAAGGAATTTAATTATGTCAGATAACACAATACCGCAACATTTCAAAGTCATTGAGCCATCAATGAAATCCGCCCTATGCCTGTGGTGGGCATTCACATGGCGGTCGTTGATACTTATTATTCTTGCATATATTCTCATGTCGATAGTGATGGGCGTATTGGGGTATGTCGCCATGAGTTCTGAATCAGGCGCGGTTGCAGGCATATTCGCGATACTGGCCGGATTTTTAACTCTAACGCTCAGCTTTATTGTCCAGATATACGTTTTCAAACGCCTTATGTTCAAAGGCTTCGGCACGAATAAAAGGCTTCTGATTGTTGAAGATAAGGATGAGCAGGCCGTTTGATGCTCGCTGATAAAGACCGCATTTTCACTAATCTTTTCGGCTTTCAATCCTATGGTTTGAAGGATGCAAAGAAGCGTGGCGATTGGGACAAAACCGCCGCACTCATTAAAAAAGGGCCTGACTGGATTATTGATGAGATGAAAAAATCCGGCCTTCGCGGGCGCGGAGGAGCTGGGTTTCCCACAGGCCTCAAATGGTCGTTCATGCCTAAAGATGACGGGAAGCCGCATTATCTGGTCATTAACGCCGATGAGTCCGAACCTGGAACGTGCAAAGACCGTGAGATATTGCGCCATGAACCGCATAAATTGATAGAGGGTGCCTTGCTGGCAGGGTTCGCCATGGGTGCGCATGCCGCCTATATCTATATTCGCGGCGAGTATTATGATGAAAGCTCGACTCTCAATCTGGCGATTAAGGAAGCCTATGCGGCAGGGTTGCTTGGCAAGAACGCCGCCAAATCGGGTTGGGATTTTAATCTCTATGTCCATCGCGGGGCGGGGGCGTATATTTGCGGTGAGGAAACCGCCTTGCTCAACTCGCTTGAGGGGGAAAAGGGGCAACCGCGCAATAAACCTCCATTTCCGGCGATGGCGGGGCTTTATAGCTGCCCGACAACCGTTAATAATGTTGAGACGATTGCCGTTGTCCCGACAATCATGCGGCGCGGCGGTGACTGGTTCGCATCGCTTGGTACTGATGAGAAGAATACAGGGACGAAGTTGTTTTGTATCTCCGGTCATGTGAATAACCCTTGCGTGGTTGAGGAGGAAATCGGTATCCCGATGCGCACATTGATTGAGAAACATGCGGGCGGCGTAACGGGCGGATGGGATAATCTGCTTGCCGTTATTCCGGGCGGCTCCTCTTGTCCTGTGCTTCCTGCCGAGATTTGCGGCACTGTGCGCATGGATTTTGATTCGCTTCGCGAGGTGCAATCGGGTTTGGGTACGGCGGGGTTGATTGTCA
>CAZHEE010000002.1:75135-176769 GCA_964531715.1 uncultured Micavibrio sp.
GGATAAATCCACCGATATCGTTTATGCCATTGCGCGGCTATCCTATTTTTACTATCACGAATCATGCGGGCAATGTACCCCTTGCCGCGAAGGCACGGGCTGGCTTTGGCGTGTCATGCAACGCATGGTGACGGGTAACGCGACCTTGGATGAAATTGATATGTTGCTCGACATCACGACACAAATTGAGGGCCACACCATTTGCGCGCATGGTGATGCCTCCGCCTGGCCAATCCAGGGGCTTATCCGCCATTTCCGCCCTGAAATGGAGAAGCGCATTATGGATTATCGCGATAATTTGAAAGCCGCGTAAGTTTGAGGCTGGATATGTGTTGTCCAATTTGTAATTTTTACCACAGAGATCACTGAGATCACGGAGGGGACAATGAACGCATCCCCGCATTTAATGCAGAGCCTATAGTTTCAAAATATATAAGTAGGGTTTTTATCATAACTCCGAACCTCCGATACTCCAAGTAAAGAAATAATTTTTTGGATTGCACGTATTCATAAATGAAACGTGCAACAACACGTTATAATTTTTCAGGATAGTGCATTTTGTATATAGGTCTTGAACATAAATAATTATTCCAAAGTCTAGTAATTCACAAAATCTTGCGTCATACTGTAAGCCATGTCACAAGAAAATTATCAGCCTGCCTCACTGCAACCCGATGAAACCGTGATTACGGATGAGGAGCATATCAAGCCTTATATGCTGAATTTCGGGCCGCAACATCCCGCGGCGCATGGTGTTCTCCGCCTGATATTGGAGATGAATGGCGAGACGGTCGAACGTGCCGACCCGCATATTGGCTTGCTCCACCGTGGGACGGAAAAACTGATAGAGCATAAAACATATATGCAGGCTTTACCCTATTTTGACCGTCTTGATTACGTGTCGCCAATGAATCAGGAGCATGCATTCGCGCTTGCGATTGAGAAATTGCTTGGCATTACGCCGCCGCCACGCGCGCAATATATCCGCGTGCTGTTTTGTGAGCTGACACGGATTTTGAGCCATATTCTCAATATCACCACATATGCGCTGGATGTCGGGGCGATCACGCCGTCGCTTTGGGGTTTTGAGGAACGCGAGAAAGGCATGGCGTTTTATGATCGCGTTTGTGGTGCGCGGCTTCATGCCAATTATTTCAGGCCCGGCGGCGTGCGCTATAATATGCCTGCGGGGTTAGCCGAAGATATGTGGGAGTGGACGGAAAACTTTCCAAAATTTTTGGAAGATTTAGAAACGCTTTTAACTAATAACCGTATTTTCAAGCAAAGAACAGTCGATATCGGGATTGTCTCTGAAAGTGAAGCCATCGGCTGGGGCTTCACAGGGCCGATGTTGAGGGCTTCGGGTGTGCCATGGGACTTACGCAAAAGCCAGCCTTATGAAGTTTATGAGCAAATGGATTTCGATATTCCTGTCGGGAAAACGGGTGATTGCTATGCCCGTTACTTGGTGCGTATCGAGGAGATGAAGCAATCCCTTCGTATCATGCGACAGGCACTGAACGAAATGCCGGGCGGGGATGTGATGATTAATGATTATAAGGTCGCACCGCCACCACGCGTTGAGATGAAACAATCAATGGAGGCACTTATTCATCACTTTAAACTGTATACCGAAGGCTTTCATGTGCCTGAAGGTGAAACTTACACTGCCGTTGAAGCGCCGAAAGGTGAGTTTGGGGTCTATTTGATCGCTGATGGCTCGAACAAGCCGTATAAATGCCATATCCGCGCACCGGGGTTTTATCACTTAAGTGCGCTCGATTTCATGTCGAAGGGGCATATGCTCGCCGATACGGTGGCGATTATCGGGTCAATGGATGTTGTTTTCGGTGAGATTGATCGTTAGTTTTTATATTTTAATCATCTTATTACATAATTTTACTAATGCTAATGGTCTCTGAAAAAACGAACCATATCCTCCGCGATAGGAAGGTCGGCAGGGTTGGCCCAGCTAAGCGCCGCGATGGCATCAATATGGTCGCCTTTTTGATAAATGCGTGTTTCAACCATCCCCCCCTCACTCAAAATCTTTTGTTTGAGAAGTTGTAGATTGCGAATATGAACGGCCTTATCAGGTTTAGTATAAAGTAACAGCATCGGCGGCTCATCACCATTAATATAGCTTGTCACTTGCATGGTTGAATAATTAGACGGTGGTCCGAACATATCTTTCAAATCAGGCTCTTCCGGTTCAAAATCATAGGGGCCTGAAATCCCTGCAAAGGCATTAATGATATCAGGCGACAAGTCATAAGCCTTCAAATAACTCTCATCAGCGTTGAGCATTGCCGCAATATGCGCCCCCGATGAATGCCCCGAAAGATAGAGTCTCTCATTGCCGCCATACTCGCCGATATTTTCATGTACCCAGGCTACGGCCTTTGCGCCATCCTTAATAAAGGCGGGATGTTTCACCTCCGGGTAAAGCCGATGATTAGGCAGGACAACGATGTACCCCATTTTTGAAAGCGTTAAACCCACAAACTTATACTGATCTTTAGAACCGAAACTCCACCGCCCGCCATGGAAAAAGACGATAACAGGCAGGCTCGCCTCTTCAGTTTGTGGGATATAAATATCAAGTTTTTGCCGTTCATGTACGCCATAGGCAACATCACGAATAATCTCGCCTTTATAGGTGAGCTGCGGGGCGTTTGCGATGGCAAACTTCGCCTCACTACAGGCTGTGAGAATGAATAATAAACTTAAGGAAAAGATTTTTTGAAACATAGTGTTTGATATAGAATGAAATTAATCGAAACAAGTTTGATGTGACAGTTTTTATAAAAATAGCCGTCATTGCACGTTTGCAACGCAATACGTGCAATCCAGAAGATACGAAGCTAGATTACACGTATTTCCCTTTTAGTCAAAACGTGTAATGACGAATAAATTCTGCAATATTAACATAGATAGATTATCTACTCCCCGGCGGTTTCTCTTGCCGCGGCAGAAGCGTTTTTCATGCCCACAACATTAAAACCACAATCAACAAAGTGATTTTCTCCCGTTACTGCACCCGATAGATCGGAGAGCAGATACATGGCCGTTCCGCCAAGCTCTTCCAGCGTGACCGCGCGGCGTAAAGGGGCTGTCTCAATATTATATTTATAGGTATCGCGCGCGCCGCCAATGACGGCACCGGCCAATGTTCTCATCGGACCGGCGGAGATGGAATTAACCCGAATGCCGTGGAGCGGACCCAAATCTGCCGCAAGGTAACGGACGCTGGCCTCCAATGCCGCCTTGGCAACGCCCATCACATTATAAAAAGGCATAACCTTTTGTGCGCCGTAATAGGTGAGCGTCACTGCCGAACCGCCCTGCGGCATCATGTCTTTTGCCCGCCGCATGATTGATGTAAAGGAATAGCAAGACACATGCATGGAATTTAAAAAATTCTCAAGGCTGGTATCGTAATAATAGCCTTTTAACTCTTCCCGATCCGAAAAAGCAATGGCGTGGACAAGCATGTCAAAATGATCCCAGTGGCTTTTCAGTTCAGCAAAAGTGCTATCCAGCGCGTCCTCGGATGAGACATTACATTCAATGAGAATGTCGCTATCGGCTTCTTTTGCGAGAGGCTCAAGGCGTTTGAGTATTTGCTCCCCCATATAGGTAAAGGCCAATTCCGCGCCATGGGCTTTCAGCTCCTTCGCAATGCCCCAAGCGATAGACTTGTCATTCGCCACCCCCATGATGAGCGCCTTTTTACCTTTAAGAAGGTCTGATTTTTTTTCAATAGTCATTGTAACTTTACTTTCTTTATTTTGTACACGGAGAATCGGAGGCGCGGAGAGTGAGCCTGTGAATACCATCTTTTATAAGATTTGCATTAAAATTAATCAGTAAACCTATAGGAAGCCCGGTGGCTTTTAAGTATGCAATCGTTTGCGCTTTGTGAATAGGATGAATTTTTTCTACTGATTTAAGTTCTAATAAAACTGAATTTTCGACTATTAGATCAAAACGATATTGGGAATTTAAAACAGTATCTTTATAGGGTATTTTGAAATTAACCTGCCTTTGATAGCCCAAATTCTTTTTGCTAAGCTCGTAAATCAAAGCATCTTCATAATTTATCTCTAAAAAACCAGGTCCCAGCGTTTTGTGAACTTGAAAAACACACTCAACTATTTGACCTGAAATATTATTCAAATCATCTGACAAATCTTGATGTCGTTTCATTTGTAGCATTAAATTATCTCCGAAACTCCGAACCTCCGTGTAAATCAATTCCTAAATTTCTTAACAGCCAAGGTGCAGTTCGTACCGCCAAAGCCGAAACTGTTGGATAACATGACATCATGGTTGACGTTATCAACTCTGCTGGTGGCTATCGGATATTCTTTCGCGCCCTCATCTAATGTCTCAATATTGATTGAAGGCGCAACAAAATTTTCTTGCATCATGAGCAGGCAATAAATCGTCTCCTGAACACCTGTTGCACCCAGAGAATGCCCCGTCATCGACTTTGTTGCACTGATATGCGGTAAATCTTTGCCAGCTAACACTTCGCCGATGGCTTCCAGTTCACCAATGTCACCGACAGGTGTGGAGGTCCCGTGCGTGTTGATATAGGTCACATTGCCATCAACGGTTTCAAGTGCCTTTAACATGGCGCGTTTGCCGCCTTCACCACTGGGCGCAACCATGTCATAACCGTCACTTGTTGCGCCATAGCCGACAATCTCGCCATAGATTTTCGCTCCACGGGCAAGTGCGTGCTCCAACTCTTCCAGAACAACTACGCCGCCGCCGCCTGCAATAACAAAGCCGTCGCGGCTTTCATCATAGGCACGTGCGGCTTTTTCAGGCGTGTCATTATATTTCGAAGACATCGCACCCATCGCGTCGAACAGGACGGATAATGTCCAATCCAATTCCTCACCACCACCGGCGAACATAATATCCTGCTTCCCCCATTGGATAAGTTCGGCCGCATTGCCGATACAGTGGGATGAGGTCGCACAAGCCGAGGAAATCGTATAATTCACTCCCTTAATCTTGAAATTGGTCGAGGCGGTTGCGGATGTGGTTGAGCACATGCATTTTGGCACGGCAAATGGCCCGACACGTTTAGGTCCCTTCTCCCGAGTGATATCCGCCGCGGCAACCTGAGCGCGCGTTGATGGGCCGCCAGAACCGACAATGATGCCTGTACGCTCGTTGGAGACTTGTTCTTCACTTAAGCCTGCATCGGCAATGGCTTGCTCCATCGAGAGATGGGTATAGGCCGCCGCCTCGCCCATAAAACGGAGGAGCCGTTTATCGATTTCATCTTCCAGAGTTATATCCGGCTTCCCATGAATTTGGGAGCGAAATCCCATCTCGGCATAATCTTTAGAGAAGCTAATGCCGCTCTTACCCTCTTTAAGAGAGGCAAGCACTTCCTCTTTGTTATTGCCTATACAAGATATGATACCTATTCCTGTAATAACGACGCGACGTGTGTTGTTCATGAGCTACACCTTATATTTTACCACTAAGGGCACAAAGATCACTAAGTTAATTTGAAAACCTTTTTATTCCATTTTTTATAAGCGGTACATTAAAATTAATCAGTAATCCTGTTTTTATATTTGAATGTTTTAAGTATGTTAAAATTTGAGCATCATAGACTGGATGCATTTTATCAACTGATTTCAATTCGAGAATAAGGCAATTTTCAACAATAAAATCCAATCTATAACCACATTCAACCTTATGACCATCATAGTTTACTTTTAGCGGAAATTGTCTTTTGAAATTCAAATTTCTTCTTTGCATTTCAAAAGCAAGGCAAGATTCATAGCAATTTTCCAACAAACCCGCACCTAAAGTTTTGTGAACTTTAAAAATACAATCAACGACGATTTTTGAAATGTCGCTTGTGTTTTCTTTTGTCAGCATCAAAAACCCTTAGTGCTCTTCGTGTTCTTAGTGGTGAAAATTACATGCTATACGTATAATCACAAAATTCAAAGGTAGTACCCACCCGTATTAAGTAAGGCTAGTCTGTTCTCATTATTTTATATTTAAATGTTATACCACTAAGGGCACTAAGATCACTAAATTAATTATAAACTTTTTTATTTCTTTTTAGACCCTGAAACAAGTTCAGGGTGACTAAATTAGGAGTTAAAAAACCCTTAGTGCCCTTCGTGTTCTTAGTGGTGAAAATTACATACTATCCGTATTATCAAAAAGCCCGACGCGCATATCCTTTGCCTCATAAATAACTTTTTCATCGGCAACCACGCGACCATCGGCAATCCCAAGCACAAGCTTACGGTTAATCATACGCTTGATATCCACCTCATAACGCACCAATTTTGTTGTGGGTAAAATTTGCCCTGTGAATTTGAGGTCACCGAGACCGAGCGCACGTCCCGAGCCTTGCGTTCCCGTCCAACCCAAATAAAAGCCAGTTAATTGCCAAAGCGCATCAAGCCCGAGGCAACCCGGCATAACAGGGTCACCCTCAAAATGGCATTCAAAGAACCATAAGTCTGGCGTGATATCGAACTCCGCCACAACCTGCCCCTTGCCATACTCCCCGCCATCCTCGGTTATGGAGGTTATACGGTCGAACATCAGCATGGGCGGGAGAGGTAATTGCGCGTTTCCTGCGCCAAATAACTGCCCTTTGCCGCATTGGATCAGCTCATCTTTAATGTAACTATTTTGCGGGGTATAGGCCATCTCCCCGTCTTTTGTGGCTCTCATGATTTGTGTCATGAGAAGATATATAAAGCGGTTTCAGCGCATGTTCAAGAATGAATTATAACTTCCTTGCAGGCAAGATAGCGCGAGAGGCGTCACGACACAGGCATCCATGTCCGGGTCATCCCCTGCCGCCGCGACCGCCATCATGCGCCCTGTCGCCTTTGCAATCAGCATGGATTTTAAATCCGGGTCGACTATCCCCATCACGGTAAAGAGCGGTTTTGCAATCACATCAATCCCATTTGCCTTATGATGGGGGATATAGGGTTGCGTATCATTGGCGGCGAGCATCGTATAAATCCCCGCATGTTCGGGCATGCCAAGGCGCATCGCCTCATTCATCATGGTTTTCATCATAAAATCAAAATCATGGTCTATAACGGCAGGGCGCGACAGGCCGAGATTGTAAACCTCAATCACTTTGGCATGGTACCGCCCCGACAATGCCGCCATCGATTGCACGCAATCGCCGAGAGTCCAACCCTCCGTACCGATACAAATCTCAATCACATGGTCACAAAGGTGATGCAATAACTGCTCACCCGTCAGGCATGTGAGCGTGATGTCATAAAGCTTATCCCAAAAAGCCTGGTCATTACCGATTAATGACAAAAGTGACGCGCGAATATTGCGGAGCATGAGAAAAGATGTTTCGGGCGTTTCATCAAGATAAAGTCTGACAATCGCACGACCCAGCTCCAAATCCTTATCAAGCACAAAGGAGCGAACGGCGTAATCTTCATCCGCCCACTGCGTTGCCTCAAGCCCGTCATGAAGCGGCTTGCACATATTAAAATAACTGTCGAGAGCCTCTTTCCAGTCCTCGTAATTGAGTAAGCATTCCGCCAACGCGCCTGCATAAAGGCGTATCAGGCGATTGTTATTCCCGTCACGGCATAAATCCGCAAATTTCGTGTGTAATGAGCCCGCAGCCTCAAAATGTCCGTAAACGACATTCACCATCGTATTATATCCCGAATGCGCCCTACCCTCTAAACAAGGCAAACGCTGTCTTTATTATTTATGTTAGAACCCACACCCGAACGGATATGAATCAAGATACTTAAAAGCTACTGAATTCGTTCATCATCGTAAACACCCCAAAGAGAATCACTTTGGATAAATCCACGATAGCCTTCGACAGAGACGCGACACCATGTACCGTCGCAAGAGCGGATGGTCATGATAACCTGAGGCTCTATAAGGGCGACAGCCCTCGCATCATCTGAATCCGACCTTAAAATCGGCATAGCCTGCCTGGTAATCAGGAGTCCATGACGCTTGCCCGATAAAAGTGTGTGATGAACCCACCCCTCCTCACCTTCATGGTCACGAATTTTGCGCCAGTTTTCGAACTCTTTCGTCACCTCGACAGGCAGGTTGTCACGCTCATACACCCATTTAATGGGATAGCGTTGCCCCGGACCGGTACGCGCAAAAACCTGATCTTTATTGAGTGAGACAAATCGTGGGATTGGAAAGCCGGTACCGCTTCCCTTCTCCTGCGCAAAAGCGTTGAGAGGAGAAAGCAGTATAATAAAAGGGAGTAGGAGTAATAACTTCATCTAAGATATGAATATATAGAAATTTTAAAATAGAACAATATTCGTCATTGCCTGAATCTCGTTAGAGATTCTAAGGCAACCCAGCATAGCCTTTTCAATCCTAGATTCCCTTAGAATTTGATAAATCAAATTCAGGGAATGACGATATTGAAGATTTAATTGCGCTTGAGTAAGATGGTGCGGCTGGAGGGACTTGAACCCCCACGGGTCACCCCGCCAGAACCTAAATCTGGTGCGTCTACCAATTTCGCCACAGCCGCGTTCCTTATCCTAATAGAGTATCACTGGGGCGACTGACGGGGTTCGAACCCGCGACAGCTCGGACCACAACCGAGTGCTCTACCACTGAGCTACAATCGCCATCGTGATTTATAGTGTAATGCCTTATTACACGCCCTGCCGTCAAGTAAGAATTGCATTTTTCATGTTGATAGTCTGCGGCTTGCCCTTGCGCTTCGTCCGGATGCTTGTAATTGTGAAAAAGTTATATCATTATTTTTCAGGAGCAGTACGCATGTCCAAAGTTATCAAGTCAGCCAAAAATATCACTGAATTTTTTAAAATTCTTGATGCAAACGAAATTGAATTTGTTGATTTCCGCTTTACCGACAGCAAGGGGACAACACATCACATTACCTATGCACGGTCATTTGTCGATAAGTTTTTATTGAGAGACGGGTTCTATTTTGACGGTTCATCCATCGAAGGGTGGCAGGAAATTCACATGTCTGACATGCTGTTAAAACCTGATTTGGGTCGCATTTGCCTCGACCCGTTTACGGCGCAACCGACAATGATTGTCTTTTGCGATGTTTATGACCCTGAAAGCGGCGAGCCATATAATCGTGACCCGCGCAGTATTGCCAAGGCCGCCGAGGCTTATGTCCGTGACAGCGGTGTTGCCGATACAGTCTATTTCGGACCGGAGGCCGAATTTTTCATCTTCGACAAGGTGAGCTATCACTCTAATATGCACAGTGCGGGCTATAGCATCCAATCAGGCGAGACACCTGACCAAGGGATGAGTTTCGGCAGCGGTGAAAGTGGCGAGAACAATTCAGGTCATCGCCCGGGGATCAAGGGCGGCTACTTCCCGGTCGCGCCGGTTGATTCAGGGCAGGATATCCGCTCCGAAATGCTGTCAGTCCTTGATACTGTCGGCATTGAGGTTCAAAAGCATCATCATGAGGTTGCACCATCTCAAGGTGAAATCGGAATTGAATTTGATACGCTGACAGCTTGCGCCGATAATATGCAGATTTATAAATATGTGGTGAAAAATGTGGCTCATGCGTTTGGGCAAACGGCAACTTTTATGCCCAAACCTGTTTTTGGCGATAACGGCTCTGGCATGCATTGCCATCAATCTCTCTTTAATGGTGGTGAGCCTTTATTTGCAGGGGATAAATATGCCGACTTATCACAAACTTGCCTGCATTATATCGGTGGAATTATTAAACATGCAAAAGCGTTAAACGCGTTTACTAACCCGTCAACCAATTCCTATAAGCGTTTGGTTCCGGGTTATGAGGCACCTGTCCTCCTCACCTATTCTGCGCGTAATCGCTCTGCCTCATGCCGTATTCCGCTTGCAACATCGCAAAAGGCAAAGCGGGTTGAGGTGAGATTCCCCGACCCGACGGCCAACCCCTATTTGGCTTTTGCCGCAATGTTGATGGCCGGACTTGACGGGATAAAAAATAAGATTGACCCGGGCAAGGCGATGGATATGAATTTGTATGAATTGAGTGGCGATGCACTCCGTGATATCCCGACAGTATGCCGCAGCCTCCGCGAAGCCTTGGACAGTCTTTCCGCCGATCATGATTTCTTGCTTCAGGGCAATGTGTTCACAAAGGATATGATTGAGGGCTATATCGGCTTAAAAATGGAAGAGGTTTTAAAATACGAAACCATGCCCCACCCCGCCGAATTTGAAATGTATTATAGCTGTTAGTTTATTGTTATCGGAATATTAGCCTGTTAAAAAAAATCTCTTTTTAAACACCGATGAGGAGGCGTGACGGGTCTTCTAATGCTTCTTTTATACGCACGAGGAATGATACAGACTCGCGCCCATCAACAATTTTATGGTCATAGGACAGCGCGACATACATCATCGGACGCGCTTGTATTGAGCCATCCGGCATGACAACAGGACGTTGTTGTGTCTTATGCATCCCCAAAATCGCCGATTGCGGGCGGTTCAAAATCGGTGTGGACATCATGGAGCCGAATACACCGCCATTGGTGATGGTGAATGTGCCACCCGTCATCTCCGCCATGGAGAGTTTCCCGTCACGGGCTCGGCCTGCCAAATCACCGATTTCAAGTTCAATATCCGCGAATGACTTCTGATCCGCCTCCCGAATAACCGGCACGACCAGCCCTTGCGGTGTGGACACGGCCACCCCGATATCATAGTAGTTTTTATAGATCATATCCGTTCCGTCAATTTCCGCATTTACGGCCGGAAATTCTTGTAAGGCCTGTACGGCAGCCTTGACAAAAATCGACATAAAGCCCAGTTTGACGCCATGTTTTTTCTCAAATTTATCTTTATAGGCATTCCGAATATCAATGTAATTACCCATATCAATTTCATTGAAAGTCGTGAGAATTGCCGCCTCGTTTTGAGCCTCTTTCAGGCGTGACGCAATCGTCTGGCGCAGCTTCGTCATCCGCACGCGTTCCTCACGATCTTTTGTTTCGCGTGGTAGGCTTGATTTAGGCGCAGTTTCAACCGCGCTTGTATTGGCTTCGGCTTGAGGGGTCGACTCAAGATAATTATGGCGACTTTCAAGGTAAGTCAGCACATCTTCTTTCGTAATGCGCCCCCCCTTGCCCGTCCCGGTTACGGCAGAGGCATCGAGATTATTGTCATTCAATAATTTCCGAACAGCAGGGGAAAGCTTAAATTTGTCATCCTGAGCGGAAGACGCATCAGCGTCTGAAGTCGAAGGATCTTTTTCAGCTATTTTGTCTTTAGATCCCTCTACGGAAATTACCCCGGACTCTGATCCGGGGCTCGGGATGACAGTCGCAGGCTTCACATTCTCATTACCTGCTTCACCCAGCTCACCTAGCAATGCGCCGACCTCGACCGTTTCACCCTCTTTCGCGGAGATTGAGATGATTGTGCCGGCCTCGGGCGCGTTAACCTCCAAAGTGACCTTGTCGGTTTCAAGCTCGACCAAAGGCTCATCGGCATTCACCGCATCACCTTCATTTTTAAGCCATTTCGCGATAATGGCTTCGGTTACTGATTCACCTAATTGCGGTACTTTTATCTCGGTCATATTCTAACTGCCTTTTTAAACTATGAGTATAAAGAGTTTTATGAGTAATGTTCATACTCTTTTAATGTGTAACGCTTTATACCGTATTTCAAACTTTTTGTTTTAAAATTCAACAATAGACCAATCGGCTTTTTCATTAAATGCATATAATTTAATATTTGAGCCTCATGAAGCGGTAAAATTGTATCCACTGTTTTTAGCTCGATTATTACTCTATTTTCAACAACCAAGTCAGCTTTGAAAGCATTTGCTATTTTTAAATCTTCGTATTCGATGTTGATTGGCGCTTGCCTTACAACTTCTAAAGTTTTTCTTAATTCATAATACAAACATTCTTCATAAACGGACTCCAATAATCCTACACCAAGTTTTGTGTGCACCTTAAAGGCAAGCTCAAGTATTTTGCCACTCAGTTGAGATTGCTCGGGCGAAAACTCTTTCAACTCATTACCCTCATAGTTCAAAAAATCACACCCTTATTGCATCATTAATTAGAGTTTCTTGCTCTTCCTTATGTTTACCGGCATTACCGGTTGCGGGGGAGGCGGCGGATTTTCGCCCGATATAAGTCGGCCGCCCTGCCATATGCTTTGCAATGCTCAATGAGTTTTCAATGCGGCGGTCAACAAATTCCCAATAGCCGGAATTTTTCGGCTCTTCCTGGCACCACACTACATCCGCATTCGGATATTTCTCTAATTCCTCGGCGAGCGCACCCATCGGGAACGGATAAAGCTGCTCAATTCTTAGAATAACAACATCTTTAATCTTCTGCTCTTCCCGCGCCTGATAAAGGTCGTAATAAACCTTGCCTGTACATAAAATGACACGCTTAATATCTTTCGGTTTGTTCAATTTGCCATCCAGCTCGGCATCATCCCACAAAATACGGTGGAAGGTTGAATCCTGCATCATCATGGATTTGGATGAGACACAGAGCTTATGCCTGAGCAGTGATTTCGGCGTGAACATAATCAATGGCTTTCGAAATCTCCGCACCATCTGCCGCCTTAAGACATGAAAATAATTGGCAGGCGTTGTCGCATTCACAATTTGCCAGTTATCCTCGGCAGATAGGCTTAAAAACCGTTCAGGGTGAGCGGAGGAATGCTCCGGCCCCTGCCCTTCATACCCATGGGGGAGCAACATCACCAAGCCAGACATGCGTAGCCATTTCGACTCGCCTGATGATATAAACTGATCAATAATCACCTGCGCACCATTGACGAAATCCCCGAATTGCGCCTCCCACAGCGTCAGCCAGTTCGGCTCTGCCAACGTAAAGCCATATTCAAACCCCAGTACGGCAAATTCGGATAAAGGCGAATCATGCACCTCAAAAGGGGCTTGTTTTTTCGTGATATTTTGGAGCGGTTGATAGATATGCCCATCGGTTTGGTCATACATTTTCGCGTGGCGTTGCGAGAATGTTCCACGCCCGCAATCTTGCCCTGACAAACGCACACCAAACCCGTCATGAACAAGTGAACCGAATGCCAAAGCCTCCGCCGTGGCCCAGTCAAAGCCCTCGCCTGTTTTAAACATGGCTTTCCGCGCATCAATAAAACGTTTCAATTTCGAATGAATATTAAAATCTTCAGGAATAGTTGTTAAGCCCTTACCGACAGCGTCAAACGTCTCTTCAGTGAGGCCAGTCTCCCCTCGGCGTGGCTTCTCAACATCATCTGCAATTCTTATATCCGACCATGCGCCTTGCAGGAAATCGGCGTTATTCGGTTTATAGCTCTCCGCCGCCTTGAACGATTCTTCGAGGAGTTTTGTCATCTCATCCTTGACCGCGTCTGCTTCCTCAGGAGTCAGCATATTTTCCTGCGCCAGTTGCTCCGCATATAGTGCGCGCGTTGTCTTATGCTGTTTAATCGTTTGATACATCACCGGTTGCGTGAAGGCAGGCTCATCCCCCTCATTATGCCCGAACCGGCGATAGCATGTGATATCAATCACGACATCTTTTTTAAATTGTTGGCGAAACTCCGTCGCAATCCGCGCAACATGAACGACCGCCTCGGGGTCATCGCCATTCACATGAAAAATCGGCGCAGAAAGAAGCTTAGCAACATCTGTCGAGTATGGACCTGAGCGTGAATATTGCGGTGTGGTTGTAAATCCGATTTGATTGTTAATTACAACATGCATCGTGCCGCCAACGCTATAGCCAGGTAATTCCGAAATCATTAATGTTTCGGCAACAATCCCCTGCCCTGCGAAAGCCGCATCACCATGAAGCAAAATCGGCATGATTTCCGTTCCGTCCACATCACCGCGCTGATATTGTTTTGCGCGTGCCTTCCCAATGCAAACAGGGTTGACCGCCTCCAAATGTGATGGATTAGCTGTCAAGGATAAGTGTATGATATTGCCGTCAAAATCACGGTCAGAAGACGTACCCAGATGATATTTCACATCGCCTGAGCCAAGCACATCATCCGGTTGTGTTTTGATACCGAGAAACTCTGCAAAAATGGCCGAGAACGGTTTGCCCATAACATTGGCAAGGACATTGAGCCGCCCGCGATGCGCCATGCCAATGACCATTTCCTTGAGGCCCAGCTGCCCGCCCTTCTTCATAATTTGCTCTATTGCAGGGATCAGGACTTCTCCACCATCAATACCGAATTTCTTTGTTCCCGGATATTTCTTGGCAAGAAACTGCTCAAATGTTTCTGCGGCAGTCAGGCGTTCGAGGATGGCTTTCTTCCCGTTTACGGTAAAATCGGTGTGGTTGCGCGGTGCCTCAATCCGTTTTTGAACCCAAGCTTTTTCCTCGGGCGACGACATATGCATGAACTCAACCCCAATCTTGCCGCAATAAATTTCCTTCACGGCAGAGAGGATTTCATGCAAATTCGCCTGCTGCATGCCCAATACACCGTCCAGCATAATCGGGCGGTCATAATCCTGAGCCATAAATCCGTAATGACCGGGTTCAAGCTCTGGATGCGTTTCCTTTTGACGAAGGCCAAGCGGGTCAAGATCCGCCACCAAATGCCCACGAACCCGATAAGCGCGGATGAGCTGTATCGCGCGAATGGAATCGCGGATGGCTTGCTGCATATCAGCGCTATCCATTTTTGGAGCCGGTCGACTTGGTTGCGGTATTGATGTTGTTTGAGCTTGCATTGCCTGCTGGCTTGCCTGAAAGCCTCGTCCATCCATGCGGTTTTCTTGCGGAGTCCAACTTGCGCCATGCATCTCGCGCAAAATATCAAGGTCACTATCGCTTAAATTATCAAAAAACGAGCGCCAGCTCTCATCAACGCTTTGCGGCGATTGCTGATACCGCGTGAACAGATGCGCAATATACTCGGCATTGACGCCTGTGAGAAAAGATTGATTGCTGAATTGTGTTTGAGCCATGGTCGAAGTCCCGTATTAATGTTTAAGACAACATCGTACCATGTTCATATTTTTTTAAAACGTAAAGTGATACAAAGTTTTTATTGCTCTTTTTATTTAGAATAACGCACCCCCGCACATGATGCGGGGTCTATAGGGTTTAACCGCAGAGGCTCAGAGATACAGAGTTTTTTATACTCGTCATTGCATGGCCTGACCATGCAATTCAGCATCTTTTTTTACTGCAGAATTATGGAGTAAGAAGAGTTTTTATGCATTACATGTCATCTCGACCGAATGTAATGAGTGGAGAAATCTGATTTTATCTTAACGCGAAGATGCGAAGCAATCGAAGTGGACACGAAGTTTTCAACACTATCCCCTCTACCTGAAGAGAAGGGATTATAAAAACTTTGTATCTTCGTGCCTTTCTGTAAATTGCCGCTGTCGCGTTACTCTTAAAAACAATTATCTTACTTCAGGATAGGCGGTGAGGATAAAGAAGCCTTCGGGGTAGTCAGTGTCGCGGATGAGAACAACACGCGCTTGATTGCCCTGTCGTGGCGTGTCCCATTCTCTTTTCAAAACACGACCTGTCGGTTTGGCCATAGGATAATAAAATGCTTTTTTACGCGAACGCCCTTTGGCAAACCAAGTCTCAATTAAATCCTGCCTTTTAACAAGAATGGTTCGGATGGCATCCTCAGCCTCAGTCATATCCTCGAAAGTCGAGGCGGCGGGAATATCCTCGGTTTTCAAACGATGGCGGAGATAGGCATCCGATTTTCCGACATGCTTCTCAATCGCATGCCCTTCGGCATCCAACCGCTCAAGAAAACCTGCCTCATAATTTATGCTGTCCCTTGGGGACACCTTCACGAAGGTGTCCCCATTGCTCACGTCATTATCGAACGTTTGTTGCAGTAAAATAACGATGCTCAAACAAAAAACGAGCCATAACAGCCCGTTTTTCAGCTTCAGATTTCTGACTTCTGACATACTGACTTCTGTCTACGCCGCAATTGCGTCTTTCACTGCTTCGCCAAGACCTGCAGGGCTTTCGGTCACTTTAAACCCGGCGGAGCGCATGGCGTCCATCTTAGCCGGTGCCGTGTCATCACCGCCCGAAATAATGGCGCCTGCATGCCCCATGCGTTTGCCCGGAGGCGCCGTTACCCCTGCAATAAAGCCCGCAATCGGCTTCGGATTTTTGAGGGAGCGATAATACTCTGCCGCTTCAATCTCTGCCGTGCCGCCAATTTCACCGATCATGATGATGCTTTCCGTTTCATCATCCGCCATGAACAAGTCGATACAGTCGATATAGTTTGTACCATTTACAGGGTCGCCACCAATCCCGATACAGGTTGACTGCCCAAGCCCTGCGGCGGTGGTTTGCGCTACGGCCTCATAAGTAAGCGTCCCAGAGCGAGAAACAATTCCCACGCTCCCACGCTTATGGATATGCCCCGGCATGATACCGATTTTACATTCATCAGGCGTAATGACACCCGGGCAGTTTGGCCCAATCAGGCGAGAGCTTGAGCCAGTTAAAGCACGTTTAACCTTCACCATATCAAGCACGGGAATACCTTCGGTGATACAGACGATGAGTTCGATTTCGGCCTCAATCGCCTCCATAATCGCATCCGCGGCAAAGGGTGGCGGCACATAAATAACGGAGGCATTGGCATCCGTTGCCTCACGCGCGTCATAGACCGTGTCATAAACAGGCAGGCCGAGATGAGTCTCCCCACCCTTGCCCGGGGTCACACCACCAACCATTTTAGTGCCGTATTTTATGGCCTGCTCGGAGTGGAATGTCCCTTGAGAGCCTGTAAAACCCTGACAAATCACTTTGGTATTTTTATTCACGAGTACTGACATATCACTTTCCTTATTGTCATAGGTTATAAATCACTAAACAAGGTTAACGCACTCAAAAAAAGATGTCCAACTGTAAAATATATATTGACATACAATATAATTTTCATATAAATAGATATACGTAATAAAAAAGGATATTGTTATGAAAATCACAAGAAGAGGCTTGTTAACCAGAGTGTTAGCAGCAGCAGCGTCTGGTCTGGCTGCGTGTGGACAAACCCCCCGTACAGTAATGTCATCTGGGGCTTCAGGTATTAACAGCAGCGTGGCTTTTAGCCCTAATGCCGAAACATATATTAGATGTATAAAAAATGCTGGCTACGCTGGTCCTACGCGAGGTTGCATCGAGGTTTGGCAAAAAGGAGACAATGAACTCTATCACCTTCTCGAACCATTTCCTGATAACATAGCAACATTTCCTGCTTACAGTTCAGGGGAGCCTGGACCAAAAAGAAAAGAAGGTGATAAGAAGGTTCCAGAAGGGTTTTACATGGCAGGTGATCTGAATCCAGAAAGTCGGTATCATCTTTCATTCGGAATATCATATCCTAATTCATTTGATGATAAACGGTCTGAAGAACTTGGAGAAAATACAGGCGGCGCTATTGTCGTTCATGGAGAAAATCAACCTAACGGCGGTGTTTCATCAAGAGGATGCTTTGCGTTATATAACGCTAGAATGGATAAGCTTTATGATTGGATGGAACAACTAAAGCACAAACGTAAAAATGTTCGAATTGATATTTTTCCGTATAATATGAGCTTGCGTAAACATCCGCGCCTACACCCACTGACTGATAAATATGGCTATACAGGTGATCTTGCTGTCGCCCTCCAAACGGCTTGGGATTTTTTTGAGAGAACGCGCACGTTACCAAAAGTTAGCGTAACTGCACAGGGACATATTATAACAAGTCCGGAAGGAGAAATTCTTCATCATCATGCACGTAAAGGACCACTCCAAACCCTGGCAATGCGTTAACTTATTTCTTTGAAAAAATTTAATTGCGGATCATTTTATGACTTTTAATTTTTGCTTAAAGGCAGGCTTCTTATGTCGCCATAGCAAAATTTATATGGTTTTTCAAATTGGTTTTCAAGCCACATTTTTTTGTGTTTTCAAATGATTATGACGGTCGGTGAGAGCCTTGCGTTTTTCATCTGTCAAATCATCGACACATCGTCGGCAACATATCCCATCTTCATAAGATTTATGCATTTTATCCTCGGCATTAATCGGAAAACCGCAGCCGAAGCAATAATCATAACTACCTTGTTTCAGTCCGTGACCGAGAGAAACGCGATGGTCAAAAACATAGCATTCCCCATCCCATAATGATTCTTCCTCAGGAATATCCTCCAGATATTTCAGGATGCCGCCTTTAAGGTGATAGACCTCCTCATAGCCTTCGGCGAGCATATAGCTGGACGCTTTTTCACATCGAATGCCGCCTGTGCAATACATGGCGATTTTTTTATGTTTGGCGGGGTTAAGATGTTTCTGAACAAAATCCGGAAACTCATGAAATTCTTTTGTTTTCGGGTCGAGCGCATTTTTAAATGTCCCGATTTCAGTCTCATAATCATTGCGCGTGTCAATCACAGGCATGTCAGGATTATTTTTAAGAAGCGCGTTCCACTCATGCGGCTCAAGATATGTGCCGACCTGTTTCGTCGGGTTAACATGCGCTTGCTTGAGCGTGACAATCTCCTTTTTCAGGCGTACCTTCAAACGGCGAAACGGGCGAAGTTCGGCTGTCGAGTATTTTAGCTCCATGCCATCGAACCCCTCGGTTTGAAAAGCGATAAGCGTTAGGATATCATCCATCGCCTGCATTGTCGGGGCGCAAATTGTGCCGTTAATGCCTTCATCGGCGATCAAAAGGGAACCGTAAATTTCTGAATGTTTACAGGCCTCTTTCAAAACGGACTGAACCGCTTCACGGTTTTTAATCTCAACAAATTTATATAATGCGGCAACAATCCAATTCATGCCTCGTTTTTACCGCGAAGCCCTGTCATAAGGCAAGTTTATTTTTTACTGGATTATCGGAGTAGACTTGCTATATCTATTTTAAACACACGATAGAAAAAGGAGAGAAATATGATGTTAGGTGTTGGTGAAGAATTCCCGGAATTTGAAGTGAACGGCGTGAAGCCCGGCTTTATGAGCCATGAAGAAAATGGCGAAAGCGCGTTTGAAACCTTGACGAATGAAAGCTTTGAAGGCAAGTGGAAGGTCTGGTATTTCTACCCGAAAGACTTCACATTTGTTTGCCCGACTGAAATTGCCGAATTTGCAAAGCTGAATGATGATTTTGCCGACCGCGATACGGTTGTGCTTGGCGGTTCATCCGATAATGAATTTTGCAAGCTTGCCTGGCGTCGTGAGCATCCTGATTTGAACAAGCTGAATAGCTGGTCTTTCGCCGATACAAACGGCACGTTGATTGATAATCTCGGTATTCGTGAGTTTTCAGGCGTGGCCTATCGTGCGACATTCATTGTTGACCCACATGGCACAATTCAGCATGTCTCTGTTAATAACCTCAATGTCGGGCGTAATCCGAAAGAGATTTTGCGGATTTTGGATGCGTTGCAATCGGATGAGCTTTGCCCTTGTAATCGTCCAATTGGTGGTGAGCCGGCTGACATTAAACAAGCGGCTTAAATATTATTACTGTCATCCCGAGCCCCCGTTTTCACGGGGGTAAACTTACCGAGGATTTCATGCCAAAAAGATCCTTTGGTCAAGCCAAAGGATGACAGAGAAAAGAGAAACACATCATGTCATTATCAGATTTAAAAAATATAGTTCCTGATTACGCCAAGGACTTGAAACTCAATCTTGGGTCTTTGGCAAATGAGGAAGATTTAACCGAACAACAAAAATGGGGCTGTTTCCTCAGCTGTGCATTGGCAGGGCGGAATGAAACAGTTATCCAGTTGCTGAGTGCCGAGGCTGAACAACATTTGAGCGCTGAAGCCTTGACAGCGGCGAAATCTGCCGCGGCGATTATGGCGATGAATAATGTCTACTATCGCTTCGCCCATATTGCAACGTCAAAGGACTATATGTCGATGCCGGCAAAGCTTCGCATGAATGTGATTGGCAATCCGGGCGTAGATAAAGTTGATTTTGAGCTATGGTCACTGGCTGTCTCCGCGATTAATGGTTGTGGCATGTGCATTGATGCGCATGAGAAACAACTGCTTGACCATGGGATGAGTAAGACTCAAATCCAAACCGCTGCGCGTATTGCGGCAACTGTACAGGCAATCTCTGCTGTGATGGATGGCGAAACGGCTTTAAGTGCTTCAGCCACCCAGAGCAAAGCCGCTTAAATTTTAATAACTTACCTGTTATTTTGGGGGATGCTCTCCTAAGGGTGTCCCCTTTTTTATATCATGTCATTTCTTCTCGATTAAAACACGGTGCGGAAATGGGATTTCGATGTTATTGTCTTTGAAAGCATCCCATAGGGCGAGCATCACATCACCTTTGGTATTCGTCACGCCATTTTCGGCATCTTCAATCCAATAGCGGAGGACGAAGTTAAGCGAGCTGTCGCCAAATTCAACCAGATGGCAAACGGGTTTCGGCTCAGGCACCACCCGTTTGACTGAAAGCGGAACTTCCTGCCCAATTTTCTTCACCAGATGCGGGTCGGATTTGTAATCAACGCCGAATGTCGTTTCAACACGGATTTTGCGGTCACTATAGGACCAGTTAATCACTGGCTGTGTTACAAAATCCTCATTCGGGATCAGATATTCCTTATTATCGCGCGTGATGATTGAGACATAGCGAGCGCCGAGATGGCTGACCCAGCCGAACACGCCGCTATTATCCCGCATCTCGATAATATCACCGGGCTTAATCGATTTGTCGATAAGCAGGAGCATCCCCGAAAACAAATTGGATATAACCTTTTGCAAACCAAAACCAATCCCGAGACCAAGCGCCCCCCCGAAGATTGCCAAGGCTGATAGATCAATCCCTGCCGTTGTCACCCCGATTAAAACCGCCAGTCCGACCAGGACAACTTTAATGATTTTAATAAGTAGAACCCGTGCGGAAGGTGTCAAATCCGTTGTTTTTTGTAGGGATCGCTCCGCCGTATTAACAAGTAATCGTGTGAGGGTTAAAAGCACAAAAAAGGCGATTGTAAACTTGATGACGGTCAAAACGGAAAACCTGAAATCGCCGAAATCCATGCCCACGGCATCCAATGCGGCTTTTGTCTGAGGCATTACACCGAGAATGGAAATGGCGGCGATGACCCAGCCGAAAAAGGCCACAAGCTGCCTCACAAAATTATTCTCAATCACTTGCGCCAATATGCGAATGAGAATCCATGCGATGAGGAGCTTTGACACGCCGCTTAACAAAACCATATTAATGTTCGGAAATGTCGCGATAAAAATCATCTCCGCCGTCCCGATTATCAAGAGCGCAACCGCAGGGAATATAAGCTTCGTCATATTGCGGAGGATACGGTTCAAGCGATAGGAAGTTTTCAGCCCGTCTATTTTCTTTATAACTTTGGGTTTTAGCCATGTCCGTGTTACCGAGCCTGCAAAAAAGGCAAAAACAATAATCCCTAACGGCAGCCAGTAATTGCTGTCTACCACAAAATCTTTGACAGTCTGATAAAATCCGCTCGCGACATCTTGCGCGCTTTCGATTGATAATTCAGGTAATTCGAGGTTGATATCGCTGACATCTTTGTTATTTTCTTGACTCATGACTATCAGTATCTGTAATCGGCAGGTAAAAAACAAGAGGAGCTTATAGCTATGCGCTATTTACACACAATGGTTCGGGTCAAAGATGTTGATCAATCACTGCATTTTTATTGCAACTTGCTTGGCCTGGAGGAGTTCAGCCGCAAAGAAAGCGAGAAAGGCCGCTTTACGCTCATTTTCTTATGTGCGCCCGAAGATAGGGAACTGGCAGAGCAGAGAAAAGCGCCATTGTTGGAACTCACCTATAACTGGCCTGATGAGAATGGCGAGCAGGAAGATTATACAAACGGGCGGGCTTTCGGGCATTTGGCCTATCGCGTTGAAAATATTTATGAGACATGTCAAAAGCTGATGGATGGCGGCGTGACCATTAATCGTCCGCCGCGTGATGGGCATATGACCTTTGTGAAATCGCCTGACGGTATTTCAATAGAGATTTTGCAAGAAGGCGACCCTCTTGAGCCTCAAGAGCCGTGGGTCTCTATGGAGAATGAAGGGAGTTGGTAGGCTTCCCGCTTTTGCATGAAAGGCAGTGAAAGTGAACTCTCTTTACTCCTTAACTCTGCGAGAAAATATTCATAGATTGTAATTTTTACCACTAAGCGCACTAAGTTCACTAAATTTGTAAAACGAAAACCTCATGATTCAGTTATTTTACTACAGAGAATAAAAGAACACTGAGGTATATATTTGTGTTGATTGACGTCATTTTGTGGTTTTATTTGCAAATTATGTATGGATTGCTTCGTCATTTCATTCCTCGCAATGACAACTATAAAACTTAGCGGTTTTTAAAACATTGTCATACCGAGCGAAACGAAGTGAAGCCGAGGGATCTTTTCTGCTATAAGATTCTGCGTTTCTTCATTACACGTTTTTCGATAAAAATACGTGTAATCTAGTTTTGCAATTTCTTGATTGCACGTCTTCATACATGAGACGTGAAAAACGATATTTTGAGGTTTAAATCCTATGGTTCTCGCATTAAGTGCGGGGTTGCAATTATAACTAAAGCTTAGTGAGCTTAGTGTCCTTAGTGTTTCAAAATTAGCTGGATTACAGGTATTTTCCTTTCAGTCAAAACCTGTAATGACGTTTAATATGATTTTTCGCGTTAAACCCCTTCACCCCTCAACGCCAAGGTGCGCTGTCTTAAATCTTTCGTGATGGCATCCGCCGTCATATCTTGATATATGTTCGCGTCAAAAGCTTTGCCAATACGAACAGTAACTTTCGCTTTACGCTTATTCATTAATTCATGAATAACCAACGACCGTGTAATTGTAAAAAACCCTGATAGTGCGGCTATTCTGAATAAAAGGCTGTTCTCACCCTCAAAATATACAGGCTGAATCATCAATGGTTTGCCTCGCGTCTTGGCCTTAAGCGCGAAATGCCCGACCAAAGGCTGCCACTCCCAATCCTCGCTCGGTTGACCCCAGGCATGAGGCCGCGCCAATCGCCCCGCAGGAAAAATACCGATAGCCTGACCATCGCGCAACATTTCAAGAGACTCGCGGATTGCGCGATTATTCTTACGTTTCCCCTCTGCCGAGTGGCTGTCATCAACGGCAATAAGCCATGGCAACATCGGTTCAGCTTTAGTCAGAACCTCGTTTGTCAGAATCTTAAAATCTTTTCGTTGTGTATGAAGAACATGATTCATAAGCAAGCCATCCAAAACGCCGAAAGGGTGGTTTCCGACAATTAATAACGGGCCATTATTCGGAATATTGCTGGGCTGCTGATCAGGGTAAGAAATTTCAACATTCAATTTCTCAAGCGCATGGTCAAAAAACGGTATAGCAGGTTGATTGTTAAAGCTTTCAACAACATCACGATAAGCCTTTTCAAGCGCGATGCGCCCGGTCATATATTCCATCAAACTGATGAAAGCACGCCGCGTGACCGAACCTTGATTTGAATATGTGATCGGCTCAATAAGCGACATAAATGTTAGTTTATAGGCAGTTTGCCGCGCATTGCAATCGTAAAAATCACATGTTTGACAGGCAATGGTTTCAGGGTGTAATGTGGCATTCTTATGACTGCGGCCATATCAAAAACAATAATGAAAAACGGGACTGCAAAACACACATGAAAATATGGATTTTATACGGGGATGATATTGATTCCACCGCTGACTTAGCGTTTGAAATGCGGCGATTCCTCTCTGAAGGGGAGAAAATGGGCGTTGAGGTAAAGGCCTACAAACCCAATCAATTCGACCTTTTGGTGACGGAGGAAAAACGCAATCAAATTATTATTGACGGGAAATGGACGGATTTGCCTGACTTTATTTTCCCCTATTTTAACCATAGCGACCACAGCTATTTCTCACTTGCCATTGTGCGGCAGTTTGAGCGAATGGGCGTGAATGTCTTCAATAATGCCGATACGCTGGAGCGTGTTCGGGATAAGCTTCACGCGCATCAGATTCTGGCGGAAAGCGGGCTGCCGACCCCTGATACAATGCTTGCGAAATTTCCAGTCAATATTGACTTGGTTGAGGAAACATTGGGCTTTCCGGTAATTGTTAAAACGCTTCACGGTGCACTCGGTTCGGGCGTTTTTCTGATTGAAAATGCCAAATCTTTTGAGGATCTCATGACGCTTGTACATGAAACTCAACCGAATATTCTGATGATATTTCAGAAGTTTGTGGCAAGTTCCAAAGGTCGTGATTTAAGAATAATTGTGATTAATGGTAAGGCGATTGCCGCCATGCAACGCACCGCCAAAGAAGGGGATTTTAAGGCAAATTTCTCACAAGGTGGACAGGTTGAAAAATTTGAGATCGATAAAAAGGCGGAAGATATCGCTATTAAAACGGCGGATGCTCTCGGCATTCAGGTGGCCGGGATTGATTTACTCTTCACGCAAGACGGCTATACAATTTGTGAGGCGAATACTTTCCCGGGCTTTAAAGGCTTGGAGAAAGCAACTGGCGCGAATGTGCCCGAGGCAATCTTCACCGCCATGCAAAAGTATATGGATAAGAAGAATCAAAAAACCGGCTTCGTCAGGAGAATGTTGAAGGGGTAGGTTATTGGCCTATATCAATCTTTTTAAAGAGCTTTGGAAATATGCGGATGGCTTTCGGTGGAAGGTTGTAACATTCCTTATTCTGCACATGATTGCGCACCTTTCAACGATTGCTCAACCTCTTGTATTTGCGCAAATTTTGAATGCATTGCAAAACCAAAATGATGAAATTATTGAAATTGTGCTCGGTTGGCTTGCAGTATGGGTCGGGCTTTTTGTATGGTTTAACATATTTCATAGACTTGCAAATTACTTTTGCTATGATGTCAGCTATTGTGTAAAGCAAGCTTATTTTAATGATTATTATGGCATACTAACTAAGCTACCTTTGGCTTGGCATTCAAATTACCATTCGGGAAGTACAATTAACCGTGTAAACACAGCCGCCGATGCACTGTTTAACTTCACTATTAATCATTATCAATATGTAACTTTTTTCATGCTGTTTTGGGGACCATTGATTGCCTTGTTATTTTTGTCTTGGCAGGTCTCTTTAATTACTTTTGTTATTGCCATTCTAAGCATATTTGCGATGAGAGTATTTGATAAAAAACTCGTTGTTTTATACAGAAATATGAATGATATACAGCATAAAGTATCCTCTGTATTTTATGATTATGTTTCAAATATTAAAACGATTATTACGCTGCGCCTTGGTCGCCATACGTTAAAAGATTTTAACCAACAAATTGAGAAAGGCTATGCGCCCTATATGCAAGCCGAAAGTAGAGTTAATCAATGGAAGTGGCTAACAGTAACATTTGGTGTTCTTGTCATGGAAGCTGGCGTTATTCTCTATTATATATGGGAGCAATTGAGCCGTGGGGGCACAGTTATGGTTGGTAATGTCGCTGCTGTCTTTCAATATGTTCAACAAGTGAGTAAAACTTATATGGATATAGCCGGAAACTACCAACAAATAATTGCATGGCGTACAGATTTTGAAACAGCGAAGCCTATTAAAGACAGCCTTGTTGTAAGTCATTATACGGGTCATGCCGTAACTGATTGGCAGGCAATCAAAATAGACAGCTTGAATTTTTCCTATGATGCAGGGAAGAAAACTTTGCGGGACTTTCACCTTTTATTTTCAAAAGGTGAGCGTATCGCACTTATCGGTGAAAGTGGATCAGGGAAGTCCTCCGTTATGGCAATTTTGCGAGGTCTTTATGAGCCTGAGACTGTTCATTTAACACTTGATGGCGAGAACCATGAAAGCTTGTCGCCGCTTTTTGAAACAACCACTCTCATTCCGCAAGAGCCCGAAATTTTTGAAAATACTATTCTTTATAATATCACTTTCGGGGTCGATTATTCCGAGGTCGATGTCGACAATGCGATAAAACTTGCTTGTTTTGACCGCGTTCTGGCGAGGCTTCCGAATGGGTTACAAACGGATGTCCGCGAAAAGGGGGTGAGTTTATCAGGCGGTGAACGGCAAAGGCTGGCATTGGCGCGAGGAATTCTGGCCGCTAAAAACAGTTCCATTATTCTGATGGACGAGCCGACCTCATCCGTGGATGCGCATAACGAGCTGGTGATTTACGAGAACATCTTTGAGCATTTCAAAGACCGTACTGTGATCTCCTCAATCCATCGGCTGCATTTGCTCGGCAAATTCGACTTGGTTATCGTGATGGATCAAGGAAAGATAGTGCAAAGCGGGACGTTTAAAGACCTTAAATCGCAAGAGGGTCTTTTCCAAAAGCTCTGGGATAAGTATCAAGAAAGCGCGAAGGAAGATAGTTAAAACTGGTGCTGCCGAGGAGAATTGAACTCCCGGCCTCACCCTTACCAAGGGTGAGATTATATGCATATTGCTATAATCAACGTTGTTCAAAATAAAATTAGGGTGTAAAATTTTATAATTTCGCCGCAACAGTTTGAAGCAATTATAATATCAACAATTATAGCAGTATTTAATAGCTAATCAGATATAATTAGCTATATATGTAAATATAAACAATCCAAAAATGGCGCGAGTGACGGGACTTGAACCCGCGACCTCCGGCGTGACAGGCCGGCGCTCTAACCAGCTGAGCTACACCCGCTTTCGATTAATCATCGAATGAGACTGGTTTATAATCCATCTTTAAGGCATCCGCAACCGCTTTATGCGTGATTTCGCCATTTTTTACATTCAACCCTGCGGCGAAGCCATCATCATTACGCAAAGCCTGTTTCCATCCTTTATTGGCAAGTTCCAATATATAAGGGAAGGTTGCTTGATTGAGCGCCTCTGTCGCCGTTAAAGGATATGCACCCGGCATGTTGGCCACACAATAATGCATGATCCCCTCCTCCATATAAACAGGATTTTCGTGCGTTGTCGGGCGTGATGTCTCAAAACATCCGCCTTGGTCAATCGCAATATCAACCATCAATGCGCTTGGTTTCATAATTTTCAGATGCTTACGCTTTACAAGTTTGGGGGCTGAGGCTCCCGGAATAAGAACCGCCCCTATCACCATATCGGCATTCGGCAAAAGGCTTTTAATGGTCGCTTCTGTCGATTTTATAATTAAAGCCTTATTGCCGAAATAGCCTTGAAGCTCTGCTATACGCTCATCACTGATTTCCAAAATAGTCACTTTGCCCATCATACCAACGGCGATTTGTGCCGCGTTGAACCCTGCCGTACCACCGCCTAAGATAAGAACCTCTTGCGATGGTGTGCCTTTCACTCCGCTAATCAAATGTCCGCGCCCGCCGAAATGTTTTGCACTGTACACCGCACCCATCAATGGAGCCATGCGCCCCGCCACTTCCGACATGGGTTGAAGTAGCGGCAAGCCTTTACCATCTTCACCAGTGATTGTCTCATAAGCAATGGCGATACAGCCCGAGTCTATTAATCCTCTCGCCTGAACAGGGTCGGGAGCGAGGTGCAAATAGGTAAAAATAATCTGGTTTTTGCTGAGCATCGCACATTCGGATGGCTGAGGCTCCTTTATCTTCACAATCATCTCGGCCTGATCAAAGACAGTTTTCGCGTCAGGGAGAATTTTTGCACCAACCACTTGATAATCTTCATTCGATGCAAAAATACCAAGCCCGGCATTTGACTGCACAAGAACCTCATGCCCTGCCTTAACTAACTCACCGACATAGCGGGGCGTTAAACCGACACGGTTTTCATTATTTTTAATTTCAGTCGGGATACCAATAATCATGATTTTATAAATCCCTTATCATTCTGTCCCAAACATCACCTAAACGTCTCATATTGCGAGGGGAATAATATTGCGCATTCGGCTCACGATTGATAATAAATTGAAAAACATAATTTTCCGGTTCAAGCCCCATACGTAAATCTCTGATAATGATATCATTTTCAATTTGAACAACGTCATAGAAGCCTTTGGTAAACCATTGCAAGCGTTGCACGGCAAAAGTATTTTCAAGTCCGGAAAGAAGCGTTTTATCAAGAGGATAAACCTTATAGTCAATCTGCTTCGTATCATCAAACAGGGAATAATAGCCAATACGGTAGCTTTCATCCTCCATGATAACCACCCGCCATAAAATTGTATTAAAAGGCGTTGGTTGAACCAGTATCTTTGCACTATCCGTCATTTGCGGATTGCCCACAACAATGGAACGGACATAGGCTTGCGCCCCGACACTCCATGCCAAATACAGCGTTGAAATAGCAAGCCCTATATGAATGAGCCTCCTGCTTTTTAAAAATAAATAAGCAATGACAAACCCTAAAAAAGGCAATGTATATAAAGGGTCTATGATGAAAATTGAGCCAACGCCTACTGGAGGCACACTTAAAGGCCAGAAAAGCTGCGTTCCATAGATGGTCATGGCATCGAGCAAAATATGCGTGACGATAATGGCAAAAAACGCCAGATGCGTTTTAAAATCTTTGAAATTGAGATTAAACCATTTTATTTTTGAGGCTAACCAAACAAGTATCGGCGTCATAAACAGGCAAAAAATATAGGAATGTGTTGCGCCGCGGTGATAGGTGAAGTCGGATACGGGATCCCCCATCGGGACGAAGACATCAAGGTCAGGGACTGTGCCTATAATCGCGCCAAGAACCGCTGATTTTCGCCCTATCTTTGAGCCTAAAAAAGCGGCCCCGATGGCCGCTCCTAAAGTTGCTTGTGTGAGTGAGTCCACTTATGTCAGCTCCCATCCCCAAAATATCGAAGCTGTGGTCCCGCGCCAGTTTTAAGTCTTAAACCATTATTTTTTGTGTTACCGCGGCTGTCTTCCTCTAACTGCCTTGCATCCTGCGCATTATACTGAAAGTCATCAGGGCTTCGTATTTGGTCAATTCTCTTCTGCCTTGCACGCTCATCTTGCTCATTATATTGAAAATCATCGGGGCTTCGAGCGGCATTCCTAGTAGCCTGCCGTTGCTGTTCATCTTGTGCATTATATTGAAAATCATCGGGACTACGTGCTTGCTGACCTGATTGTCCCTCTAAAGTTTCGTATGTAGCTTGTACATCTGCGAGCTCAGCTTCTGCCTGTTCTAAATTTTCGCGCGCTTGCGCTACAGCTTGTATATAAGGCCTTTTACCCTTTCCCTTATTTCTGTTTGCTTCCAAAGCTTCTTCAGCATCGGCCAGTTCTTGCCTTGCGTCTGCTACCGCCTCTTCAGCTTGATTTAAAGCAACCGGTGATAATTGACGATTAGAGGTGTTGTTATTCGAACCTGATACTCCATCAGCCGCTGTATTACTATTATTACCTGCTGTTCTTGCGTATAGTTCTTCAGCTCTTTGCCTTGAAATTTCGCGCTCTTCTGGTGTCATTGGCACAAATCTGCCGGCTTCTCCTGAGGTAACTGTATCAAGCGCTCTGCTTAATTCATCGCCACGTATAACAGCCTCAATATATGCGGCCTGATCACCTTGCTTTTTCGCTTTCATTGCATCATCAGTTGCTTTATCAATATGTCTCGCTAATACCATTGCTTTGGTAGTATCTGCAATTTCAGTATCTTTTAATATGTCTTCCATAGTTCTGGAACCTTCTACACCTGCGCCTGAAGGTGTCACTGATTGACCTTCATTAGAACCTGTAGAGGTGTTGTTATTCGAACCTGATACTCCGTCAGCTGCTGCATTACTATTATTACCTGCTGTTCTTGCGTATAGTTCTTCAGCTCTTTGCCTTGAAATTTCGCGCTCTTCTGGTGTCATTGGCACAAATCTGCCGGCTTCTCCTGAGGTAACTGTATCAAGCGCTCTGCTTAATTCATCGCCACGTATAACAGCCTCAATATATGCGGCCTGATCACCTTGCTTTTTCGCTTTCATTGCATCATCAGTTGCTTTATCAATATGTCTCGCTAATACCATTGCTTTGGTAGTATCTGCAATTTCAGTATCTTTTAATATGTCTTCCATAGTTCTGGAACTTTCTGCACCTGCGCTTGAAGGTGTCACTGATTGACCTCCATTAGATTCCATAGAGATGTTGTTATTCGAACCTGATACTCCATCAGCTGCTTTTGCGATGTCATTCACGTTTTTACCAATTTCGTCAATTTGCTTGACGACTTCTGGACTTACGCGGCTCGCTCCTGTGTTTTCATTCAGATTGCCTCCATTGCTAGATGGCGGATTGCTAGGATTCGAAGAAACTGGCTTTAGCATAGCATTTGCAGCTTTTTGCAGGTCTGACATACCTTTATCAACACGTTTGAGACCTTCCATGGCCGCTTCCTGCTGAGTTGTATCTACATTTCCCTGACCGCCATTTAAAGGTTCCTGTGAAGCTGAAACTTCCGGAAGAGGCACAGAATATTGTGCTAATACAGAAGTTTCGATCCTATCATATATTGCTTGCTTTTCTTCAAACCTTGCTTCCGCGGCTTCCAAAATGTTTTCCGCCCCCCTTTTATTGCGACCAGATGCGCTTTGATATCTTTGTTGAGCTTCCTGCAACTCCTGATAAGCCTGCCCCATTTCTATCTCTGCAGCATTTAATTCATAATAAAGATCGGAATCATCGACTGTTTGAGCATATAAAGGCAGAGCTGTAAAAGCCAAAACTGACAAAGCAACCCCAAAAAGATATGATTTAAATTTTGTATTCGGCATGACGTAAAACCTTTCAAAAAATTACGATAACAATTAATTATATTAATAGAAAGTTAATAAAATGTAAAATTGTATTCATAATTCTTTATAAATTTCATGAGCAAGCTCGCGAAGGGCGTTATCCCGCGCACCCATAACACAAATAATATCGCTTTTTTGGACCTTATTCAAAACATCATTCTTAATTTCGCTTAGGGTTGGATAGTATAGAGCGTTTAAATTCTCTTTTTGAAGTTGGGCGATAAAACTTTCAGCCGTTATTGTTTTTTTAATTCTACCGCCAAAATAGACAATATCCGGCATGTAAAATATATCGCCATCCGCCAGATTTTTTTTTAAGACCTGCTTTAATGCCTCGGCATGCATCGCCATCGGTTTATAACCATGCGATTGGTAAATGAGAAGAAGCCTGCGCCACTCCTCTTTCAATGTTTTAATCCCTGCCGCGATTTTATCAGGGTTATGCCCGAAATCATCAATGACAGTAATGCCTTTTTTCTCGCCTATAAATTCAAGCCGACTTCCGACGCCTTTAAAAATATGCAGGACTTCAAAAGCCTTCGGCTTGTCGAAATTACTATACAAAGCCTCCAAGCATGCCAAAGCCGCCAATGCATTGGATCGGTTATGTTTGCCGGGCACTTTTAAATTTAAGTCATCTCCATCATTTTGAAGGGAATAATGAATGGCGTTCGGATAATCACCTGCCAATGCCGTAACATGCGGGCAATCCATGTTCAAAACCTGAATATCTGATTGGTTTAAAAACTGCCTGAAAAGCGGGAGCAATTCATCCATTCCCTTATGATCTTCTGAAATATTGGTGAGTACCGCAATTTTCGGATGATAAAGCGCTATAGAGCCGTCACTCTCATCCGTTTCGGCAATGATCATATTGTCACAACCTAGCCGCAAATTCTCGCGATTATAATTCAGCATATCGCCGCCATTAATAATCGTGGGGTTTAAGCCAAGCTGATCGGTAAGCCAGCCAACCATAGCCGTCACTGTGCTTTTACCATTTGTACCGGCAATACAAACAGAAGTTTCAGCGCCATTAACAATATCGGCGAGCAATTCGGCACGTTTCATAATAGGAATATTAAGGGTGAGTGCCGCCTTCACATCGGGAATGGTGGGCTCAACCGCGCTTGAGACAATCACCGCATGAATATTTCCCGATAATCCGCTGCCATCCTGAGGCCTTAAAATAATACCTGCATCCTCAAGCTTTTGAAACTGTTCGGGAAATCGCCCTGCATCATAATGCCTGTCAGAGCCATAGACGGTCGCTCCTCTCGCTATCATCAGCTTTGCAAGGGCGCTCATGCCACTGCCGCCGACACCGCAAAAGAAAAGGCGTTTACCTTTATACTCAGTCATTTATTGCATGACAGGGTAAGACCGCCGCCCGATTACATAATCCTTTTTTACAGGGTAATTTTGCGTGGTCGGGATAGGCGCGCTGTAAGATTCCTCGGTCAATATCTCTGAAATCACGGCAGGGACATTATTCGCATCATTGGCAATAAGAGCTATCGGTTGAGATTCTGCGCGGAAGCCATTAAAACGATTGCCGTTTTCAAGATTTGTAAAATCAATCACAACCTTATCCGGATAATTCCAATAGCCAAAGCCGAAGGACGGCTCTATCACAACTGTGCGCCTGCGATCCGTAAAATTATCATCACAATCAATTTTAAGGTCGGCAGGGTCACGCTCAATGAAGGCCGTTCCGGGCGCATCCAGCGCATAACGGTTTGTATCGGTTGATAAGCGGCAATAGGCGGCATCGGTGCCAAGCAAGGCCACTTCAATATCCTGCCCCGTATTGATAGATGGCGCGGCGCACGCGGTCACAAATAAACAAAAAGATAATAAAACATATTTCATGAAAATAAGAATATCAGATTTATATCAGCACACATCCTGTTTTTTCAACTTTTCAACGGGTAATTTATTCGTTAAATAGTTATCTAAAACTGGTTGTCATCCCGAGCGCAGCCGAGGGATCTAATTACTAAATAGATCTCTCCACGCGCTGCGCTTGGTCGAGATGACAATTTATGAAATTTTCAGCATTATGCCGCTTGGCTGTTCACCTTTTCGCCTTTGAAGGATAAATCGTTGCCGTCGTAAGCGACATGCACAATCATATTATCCGTAATCTCCCCTTTAAGCAGAGCCTCGGCCAGCGGATTTTGAAGCTCGCTTTGAATGACCCGTTTTAAAGGTCGCGCACCATAAGCAGGGTCGTATCCTTTATCTGCAAGAAACGCCAAAGCCTTCTCATCCAGCTCAATTTCGATTTGGCGATCTTCAAGGAGCTTCCTCAAACGCTTGAGCTGTATCTCGACAATTTGCGCCATCATTGCGCGTTCCAACCTACGGAACAACAATATATCATCCAGACGATTGAGAAATTCCGGTCTGAAATAGCCGCGAACTGCCTCCATCACGCCCTCGCGGACATCCTCAACATCTTCGCCCTCTTTCTGATTGACCAGCAAATCCGCACCGATATTCGATGTCATAATCAAAAGCGTATTGGTGAAATCAACCGTCCGGCCTTGCCCATCGGTCAGCCGCCCGTCATCCAAAACCTGAAGCAGGACATTAAATACATCCAAATGCGCTTTTTCAATTTCATCGAACAATATGACTTGATAAGGCCTGCGCCGCACCGCCTCGGTTAACACGCCGCCTTCCTCATACCCGACATAGCCGGGCGGTGCACCAATCAAGCGCGATACGGAATGCTTCTCCATAAACTCACTCATATCAATGCGCACCATCGCGGTATCATCATCGAATAAAAATTCCGCTAAAGCCTTTGTAAGCTCGGTTTTCCCGACACCGGTCGGCCCCAAAAACATGAAGGAGCCAATCGGACGATTCGGGTCTTGCAAGCCTGCGCGAGCGCGGCGGATCGCATTTGATACGGACATAATTGCCTGATCCTGCCCCACCACGCGTTTTGCCAAGGCCGCCTCGAGGTTGAGCAGTTTTTCTTTTTCACCCTCAAGCATTTTGGACACGGGAATCCCCGTCCATTTTGCAATGACTTCGGCAATATCCTCATCTGTCACTTCCTCATTAATCATCGCGGATGTTGACAAATGGCTCGCCTCCTCGACCTTGGCTTCCAGTTCAGGAATTTTACCGTAAGATAACTCCCCGGCCTTTGCCCAATCATTATCACGCTCGGCACGTTCAAGCTCGGCACGGGCTTTATCCAGCTCCTCTGCCCATTGCTGCGCCTTGTTCAGCTTTTCTTTCTCCGCCTGCCATTGCGAAGTGAGGTCTGCCGATTCTGATTCTAGGGCGCTCAAATCTTCTTCCAGCTTTTTCAAGCGGTCTTTTGACCCTTGATCTGTTTCTTTTTTCAGGGCTTCACGTTCAATTTTGAGCTGAATAATCTGCCGATCAAGCGCGTCCAAAGCTTCTGGCTTAGAGTCAACCTGCATCCGCAAGCGTGCCGAGGCTTCATCAATTAAATCAATCGCCTTGTCGGGTAAAAAACGATCCGTGATGTAGCGATTGGAGAATGTCGCCGCGGAGACAATCGCCGCATCCGTCACGCGCACACCATGGTGAAGCTCGTATTTCTCTTTCAAGCCACGCAGGATTGAGATCGTATCTTCAACCGTCGGTTCGCTGATAAAGACAGGTTGAAAACGCCGTGCCAGTGCCGCATCTTTTTCAATATATTTGCGATATTCATCCAAAGTCGTTGCACCGACCATGTGTAGTTCACCCCGTGCCAATGCAGGCTTCAACATGTTTCCTGCATCCATCGCGCCATCGGTTTTCCCTGCGCCGACAAGCGTATGAAGCTCATCCAGAAACAGAACGACTTCGCCCGCGGCTTCTTTAACCTCATCAAGCACACCTTTCAAGCGTTCCTCGAATTCCCCGCGGAACTTCGCCCCTGCAATCAGTGAGCCCAAATCAAGAGCCATTAATCGCTTGTTTTTCAGGCTTTCAGGCACATCACCATTGATAATACGAAGCGCGAGCCCTTCCGCAATTGCGGTTTTTCCCACACCCGGGTCGCCAATGAGTACAGGGTTATTTTTGGTTCGGCGCGATAGCACCTGAATAGTGCGGCGAATTTCCTCATCACGCCCGATGACTGGGTCGAGCTTCCCACTTCGCGCCACTTCTGTTAAGTCACGCGCATATTTCTTAAGCGCATCAAATTGATCCTCGGCACTTGCGGAATCAGCCGTACGACCTTTACGGCGGTTATTGATGGCTTGGTTCAAATGCTGATCATTCACGCCGCTATCTTTTAACGCGGCGGAGACTTCCGTTTTCTTCGCCATAATCATGGCCTGCAACAAACGTTCGGTTGTGATAAAGCTGTCGCCTGCTTTTTCCGACAATACGCGTGCCTCGTCTAAAATCTTGGCAAGGTCATTGGACATACGCAATCCTTGTGCGCCTGCGCCTGTCACCTGAGGGAGTTTCGCGAGATTTTTATCAAGGATGGCTCGCAATTTTTGTAAATCACCACCAGCGGCGGTTACGAGGGAGTCCGTTACATTCTGATCATCATCTAGCATCACGCGGAGCAAATGTTCAGGCTCTAGCGATTGGTTGTCTTTCCTGAGCGCGAGTGTTTGCGCCGCCTGAACAAAGCTTCTCAGCTTTTCCGTCATTTTTTCGAAGTCCATTATTAGGCCCCTCTCTTTATTATTTTCCAATCGTCATTCCGGCGCAGGCCGGAATCTATTTATTGTTTTATCACTATAATATTAATCTTCTTCCGAAGCGCATCAAGTTTATAAAAGAGCCTCTCATGAGCAATCTCCATAAATTATAATATAGGAATAAAGTCCTTAATGTCAAATGATTTTTCATCGTAGAGTTATAGAGAAGGGGCGTTGTTTTTAAAACCTCTATATATCTCTGTTTACCTCTGTAGTTCAACTCTACAGACTCCGCGTCAAGTGCGGGGATGCGATAGTACGAAAAACTTTTTGCCTTTGCGTCTTATTGTAAGAAATCTTGTCATCTCGACCGAATATAATGAGCGGAGAGATCTGATGCAAAAAGCAGATCCCTCGATTACGCTTTGCTTCACTCGGGATGACAATTTATTCTTAGAATGAATTACGCCTATTTTCTTAATCATTAAAAGATGCAATAACAAACGAAGAAAATTAAGCCATTGCCAGTTCGGCTTCTTTCACATTCTGCATTTGTGGAACATTTGTCGCATTGTCATTTTCTTGCGCATCATCATTTGATTGCTGCTCTCTTTGCTGAGTATTTTCTAAATCGAAGCTGTTAATCAAACGTTGATAATGCTCGGCATGTTGGCGGTAATTTTCCGCCAGAACATAATTGCCCGATGTTTCCGCATCCATTGCCAGTGTTTCATATTTCTCGGTCACTTGCCACGCCGTTCCGCGAATTCGTGCATCTGGGCCGTTACTGTCGAAAACCCGCATTTTGTTATTCTTGCCGCCCTGAGGCTTTCTTCTGGTTTGGCGTTTGGCATTATGTCTCATTTAATATGTCCTTCTTTATAAACGTTTAATAAAAGTATCCACACATTTATTAACATTTTTATCCAACCATATTAAAAGCGTACCCTATTCGCATCGCTTTTCAAATTATGGTGCTTCATGGGCTTCATGCGCATGTTGTGATTTTAGATTCCAGCATTCGCGGCATGCTCACAACCCCTATTTTCAAACTTTATTCATATTTATCTGTGGATTGCGGTAAATACGCGGTCATGCCCCCCAAGGTCACGGATAACGCGATAGTCGGTAAAGCCAGCACCCCTCGCAATTTCTGCGATTCGTCCACACTGCCCTGCCCCATGCTCAAGGGCAAGCAAACCACCTTTTTTTAAGTAGTTTCGAATCTGTGGAAGAATCAAGCGATAAGGTCCCAGTCCATCTGCACCACCATCCAAAGCACTATGCGGATCATAGTTTTTCACTTCCGCTTGAAGCGTTGGGATATCACAACTTTCAATATAAGGCGGGTTTGAGATGATAATATCAAACTGCCCCTCAACCGAGTCGAACCAATCAGATAGAATAAAAGTAACGCGACTTGAAAGATTTTGTTTTTCGGCATTGAGCCGCGCCACTGTCAGAGCCTCTTTAGAAATATCAGTCGCGATACCGATTGCATTTGGTAGCTCATTCAAAAGTGTGAGAATCAAACATCCTGAGCCTGTACCTAAATCTAGTATTTTTAAAATTTCGTCATTACACGTTTTATCTTGAGATAAATACGTGTAATCCATTTTAGTATTTTCCGATGGATTGCACGTATTTTGCTGACGCAAAAAAGTGCAATGACGTAAGACTTCCTCAATTAAAGTTTCACTATCAGGGCGCGGGTCAAGGACATGCTCATTCACGTGAAAATCCAGCCCGTAAAACTCTTTCACGCCGATAATTTTTGAGAGAGGCTTACCTTTTAACCGTTCAGCAAGCATTGATTCAAGTTTTTGATGTTGTTCGGCTGTAAGATTTAAAGAATCATTCGAAATTAGATCTGCATCGCGCATGCCCGTGATATGCTTAAGCATCATCCGCGCCTCTAATGATGACCCGAGTTGTTTTGAGATATATCTTAAAAAAAACTCGTCATTACACGTTTTACCTTTAGGTAAATACGTGTAATCCACCTCACCTGTAATCTCGCCATATAAATCAAGCCACTCAGGATTATCTTCTTGGATAAGGTTTATTTTCCATTCTCTGGAATATCGCCTTAGTCGCTTTTCCCACTGAACAGCATCTTCCCAATTACCGCATTGCCGGTACCAGACAAGTTTTTTTACATTATATTTTGTTGTAAATTTGCTCCCTATATTATTTTTATGTTGCCAAGTCCGACCAATTAAATTGGATGAAATACCCTTATAAATTGTGCCATTTTTTTGCTTTGCTAGCATGTAGACGTAAAAATCTTTTTTCATTGATTATCTCTGAGATGGATTACACGTATTTATCTTCGATAAAACGTGTAATGACGATACTCTATTCAAACTCTGCCAGGCGGCTGGCATTATCTTCTTGTATTAATGCATCTGTAATCTCGCCCAAACCACTCCCCGCCAAGACGCCCGAAAGATTATGCACGGTCAGCCCAATACGATGATCCGTCACGCGCCCTTGCGGAAAATTATAGGTGCGAATACGTTGCGAGCGATCACCGCTCCCTACTTGCAATTTACGGTCATCCGCGCGTTCATTCGCCGCCTTTTCCATTTCGGCCTCCAAAATACGGGAGCGCAGAACACTCATCGCCTTTTCCTTGTTTTTATGTTGGGAGCGGCCATCTTGCGATTCCGCAACTACGCCTGTCGGAATATGTGTCACACGCACAGCGGAATCAGTGGTGTTGACATGCTGCCCCCCAGCGCCTTGTGACCTGAAAGTATCAATGCGCAAATCCTCGGTTTTGATTTCGACATCAACCTCCTCGGCCTCGGGGAGAACGGCGACAGTCGCGGCAGAGGTATGGATACGCCCGCCGCTTTCGGTTTCGGGTACACGCTGAACACGGTGACCGCCGCTTTCATATTTCATCTTTGAAAACACATTATTGCCGGAGATTGTGCAGACAATTTCCTTATACCCACCCAAGTCATTTTCGGATGTTGAATCAACCTCTACGCGCCAGCCATTTGCAGCGGCAAAGCCCTTATACATGGTGAACAGGTCGGAGGCGAAGAGCGCCGCCTCATCCCCGCCCGTGCCTGCGCGGATTTCCAAAATCGCATTGCGGCTATCGGTTTTTTCCTTTGGAATAAGCGCGATTTTCACGGCATGTTCAAGCGCGGGCAGTTGAGGCTCCAGCGTTTTGAGATCCTCTTTCGCCATCGCCGCCATTTCAGGGTCGGATAACATCTCTTTAAGGTCGGCAATCTCGCTTTTCGTGTTTTGATAGGCAAGTATCGCCTGAACAACAGGCTCTAAATCACTATATTCTTTTGATATTTTGACGAATTGGTCGCCTTCCAACTCCCCCGAAGACATCAGGGAGGTCAGCTCCGCATGACGGTCAGTAATGGCTTGTAATCGCGCTTCAATGGACATGGTAGAGGTTTACATGAAAGTTTTTAAATAAGCAACGTCATTGCACGTTTGCTAAAAGCTATACGTGCAATCCATAAACGTCAAAGCCCGCATATATTATCATATAAATCTAACCATTCGGGGCTATTTTCCTCAATCAAATTAATCTTCCACTGACGAGAATATCGCCGCAAGCACTTTTCCCAATTTACAGCCTCTTCCCAAGTGCCGCAGTGATGGTACCAAACCAGTTTCTTTATATCATATCGAGATGTGAATTTACTACCGATATTATTTTTATGTTGCCAAGTGCGACCAATTAAATTTGATGACATGCCTTTATAGATTGTACCATGCTTTTGTTTGGCTAGCATGTAAACATAAAAATCTTTTTCCATTTTATCATCTTACTTTTGCGATTATGGATTGCACGTATTTTTCTTCGAAAAAACGTGCAATGACGGTCATTTTTTAATTGTCCTTATAAATTAGGCTACTTTAACTTTCTTCCCTACCTCAATCTCTTGCGCTTTTTCCTCCACCATCTCCGCGATATGGTCAACGATAGACTTATCACCGCTATTAAACCGATGCGCCTTTTCCCCGCCGATATAAATTTGATGATTATCCGCGCCGCCGCCTGTCAGGCCGATATCGGTCATGAGCGCCTCTCCCGGGCCATTGACGACACAGCCGATAATTGAAACCGTCATGGGTGTTGTGATATGGGCGAGGCGTTCTTCAAGTGCCACAACCGTATCAATCACTTGAAATTGCTGGCGGGCGCAGGATGGGCAGGAGATGATATTCACCCCGCGATGGCGCAAACCCAGCGATTTCAGGATATCAAACCCAACCTTAATTTCCTCGACCGGGTCGGCAGACAGCGAAACGCGGATCGTATCCCCTATCCCGCTCCATAACAAATTACCAAGCCCTATCGCCGATTTCACCGTTCCGGTTCTTAAGCCCCCAGCCTCGGTTATACCTAAATGAAGTGGATAGTCGCACGCCTCGGCCAGTTGTTGATAGGCGGCGCATGCCATAAACACATCCGAGGCCTTACAGGAGATTTTGAAATTAAAAAAATCATGATCTTCCAAAATCTGAATATGGCGCATAGCGGATTCAACCATCGCATCGGGGCAAGGCTCCCCATATTTCTCCAGTAAATCGCGTTCAAGGCTGCCGGCATTCACGCCAATCCGAATGGCGCAATTATTGTCTTTGGCGGCGTTAATGACCTCACGTACACGTAACTCATCCCCAATATTACCCGGATTAATCCGCAAGCAAGCCGCGCCGTTTTTCGCGGCCTCAACCCCTCTTTTATAATGAAAATGAATGTCGGCGACAATCGGCACTGTGACCTCGGGGATAATGTCTCTAAGCGCGGCGGAGGATTCTTCATCCGGGCAGGAGACACGAACAATATCCGCGCCTGCAATTTCCAAATCGCGAATTTGCTTGATTGTGGCAGGCACATCATGGGTGAGCGTGTTGGTCATAGACTGCACGGTGATAGGCGCATCACCACCGACAGGGACGTTGCCGACCATAATCTGGCGACTTTTCCGCCGCTCAACCATCCGCCACGGGCGATGCATCATATGTGCTTCAGTCATTTTATATTAATGTCTTATTTTTTTAGGGCTTGCAATTAATTTCTATTTTCTATATGGAAATAGAAAAAGGATGATTTAATATGGTTTTATATTTAGCAGAAAGAGAAACTAAGACAGAAAAAAAAGCAAAGAGACCTGATCAATATCAGGTTGAGCTTTCGTTTAATATCAGTTCAGGATTTTTAGTGCTGACTGGATGTCACTTGATAGTGTTAATGAAAGTTTTTAAAAAAACTCAAGAAGAAGCTGAACGACATTATGAGGAAACAATTTTAAAGGGTCAATCTGCCGTACTTGTAACAACAGAGGAAGTTGCACAAGAAAAGTGCACCCAAGCATTGGATGAAGTTTGCGCTCATGCTGACCATAATCCCTTTATAATTTCTACTCTATTTAGAGTTAGAAGAGCACCTTAAACAAAGCCTAACCGCCATTCCTCAACCTTAATGCCTGAACTGATAGTGGGCGGTTGCGAAGAACCTGCGCAGGTTCGCCCATGACACCGAGGCTTTCCCCATCGAGGAAAATTTCGATACCGCCGGCATTGCCTGTGGTGAAGAGGACATCCTGCCCCTCCGCTATATAAAACACATCACCTTGGCGCAGGGTTCGGGTGAAAATCTCTAGCCGCCTGTCCAGCGGTTGAATTTGAACCCAGCTCTCTGAAATTGCTTTAATGGCAAGTGGCGCCTCAAGCGCATCCGCACCATAGGCCACCCTGCCTTCATCCGGCATCACGGCCGGCATTATCGGTTCAGGGCTATCTGCCTCACTATCGGCCACGATCACTTCATCGGCGGCAGGGCTTTCAAATTCTTCTTTATTTATAATATGCTCCTCAAGCATTTCAGGCGGCACTTCAGGAACGCTGATTTGGTTTGTCCTGTTCGATGGTGTAAATAGCCATATAACAAGCACGACAAACATCACTAACGCCAGTATCGCGGCAACCAATGCCGAAATTATCGCAGGGATAACCTGATATTTCTGTAACATCGCCTCATAAAGGGATAAAGTCTTGCCCTCCGCATAGACAAAAGATTTATGTTGCTCAACCTGACCTTTGCCGTAAAACTGAACTTTGAAAAGATAAGCCATTTTTTCGGAATCAAGCTCCAATATATCGGCATAAGCACGGACAAAGCCGACAGCATAGACTTTCGGCGGCAAGGCATTCACATCATCCGCCTCTATTGCCTCCAAATGGGTTGAACCGATATTCAGATGCGTTGCAATGTCGTGAAGCGCGAAACCTTTGGCTTTGCGCGCCTTTTGAAATATCTGCCCCACACTCATGCCCGAGTATGTATCCAGAGTTTGCCTGTCATTAGGTGAAAGGTTATTCATCGCGGTTTCAAGGTTATATGATTTTTTTCATTTCATAAAGGTGGCTTCATCGGCTATAAAAAACTATGAATCATGTAAATACAGATGAAATTAGTAAGTTCGAAAATATGGCCGAACAATGGTGGGATGAAAGTGGCCCATTAAAACCTTTGCATAAGCTGAACCCGACTCGGATTCACTATATCCGCCATCAGATTTATGAACATTTTGATCGAGATACGATAGATGGGCTGAACATTCTTGATGTCGGGTGCGGAGGGGGTTTGGCTTGCGAGCCTTTATGTCGCCTCGGCGCAAAAGTCACAGGCATTGATGCCGGCGAAAAAGCGATTGCGGTTGCAAAAGCTCACGCGGATGAAAGCGGGCTTGAGATTGATTATCACTGTCAAACCTCGCATGAGCATAAAGGGCAATATGATGTTATCCTCGCACTTGAAATTATCGAACATCTGGATGATATACCCGCCTTTATTGCAAGTTTGACAAAGCTCCTCAAAAAAGATGGACTTATTATATTCTCAACCCTAAATCGGACGGCGAAATCATTCGTACTCGGGATTATCGGCGCGGAATATATCATGCGCTGGCTGCCGAAAGGCACACATAATTGGAAAAAATTTGTGAAACCATCGGAGTTGGCTGGTTATGCCGAAGATTACAGTCTGAAAGTGAAAGATATTACAGGCCTTGTCTATAACCCACTCATAGATGTATTTTCACTGTCTGACAGTGATATTGATGTGAATTATTTTATGAGTGCAACACGAAATCTTGAAAAACAAGCCTCAAAGTGATATCATACTATAAAGGAGTGATATCACAATGGATCGCATTATAATTAGTATGGAAAAGGATCAAATTCAAGCCATTGATGCTATGGCATCGGCAGAAAATATCTCGCGGGCTGAATTTATTCGCCGTAAATTGCAAATTGAATGCGAGAATACTTCTGAAAGCGACCTCAAAGGCTCTGAGTTTTTTGGCATTGCTAAAGAAAAAAACTGGTGGAATGGGGATAATGCCATTGATTATCAACATCATATTCGGTCTGAATGGAATGATGAATGAAGAATAATAGCCTCTATTTGTTCGATACAAATATACTCATTTCTTATGCCAATGGTGATGAACAAGCCAAAAATATTCTTGAAAACACTCAAAATAAGTCAATCAGTGTAATTAGCATAACAGAATTTCTTTCAGGAATTCCAAAATGTGAGCACTCGAATGCATGTAAATTTTTAAAGATAAATTTCACAATTTTAGATGTTACTTTTAATTGCGCAAAACATGCCGCTAAACTTCGCCAGACGCTTCGGCTTAAAACTCCAGATGCGCTCATCTATGCAACGGCTTTAGAGAATAATGCAATTTTGGTTACAAAGGATAAAAAAGATTTTGATATAAATTGGCAAAATGTTTTTATTCTGAGCTGATAAATCAAAATAATCCCTGTTCAAATCCTATGACTCACTTATCTTATTAGATATGAGTGGAATATTTTTTATTTTAATGCTGGTTGCCATGGGGTTAACGCTCATCGCGCTTGCGGTTGGTATAATCATGATGGGTAAGGGCGGCGAAGCCAATATCAAAAACGGCAACAAATTTATGAAGGCACGTGTTGTATTGCAAGGCGTTGCACTCGCCTTTTTCGCGCTGACTATTTTAACTTCTGTTTAACCTCCTCCCGATAATATGAGAAAACCATGAAAATACTTGTCCCTGTCAAAAGAGTGATTGATTACAACGTTAAAGTCCGTGTGAAAGTGGATGGGAGCGGTGTAGAGACCGCCAACGTCAAAATGTCAATGAACCCGTTTGACGAAATCGCGATTGAAGAGGCCGTCCGCTTAAAAGAATCGGGCAAAGCCGACCAAGTGGTTGTTATCTCTATCGGGCCTTCCCAAGCGCAGGAGACCTTACGTACAGCGATGGCGATTGGTGCGGATGAAGGCATTCTTATCCAAACAAATGATGAGGTTGAGCCGCTCAATGTAGCGAAGCTCCTCAAAGCCGTGATAGAAGAGCAATCCCCCGACCTCGTGATTATGGGGAAACAAGCGATTGACGATGATTCGAACCAGACAGGGCAAATGCTCGCCGCTCTCCTTGGGTGGGGGCAGGCAACGTTTGCTTCCAAAATTGAAATTGATAGTGATACGGCCAATGTGACACGTGAAATTGATGGCGGGTTGCAAACCTTGGCCGTCAAAACACCTTGCATTATTACAACCGATTTAAGGTTGAACGAGCCGCGTTATGCTTCCCTGCCCAATATTATGAAGGCAAAGAAAAAGCCGCTTGAGACAAAATCGCCTGATGATTATGGCGTCGCAATTGAAAGCCGTGTTCAAGTTCTAAAAGTTGAAGAACCGCCTGTACGCAGTGGCGGCGTTAGGGTTGCAAGTGTAGATGAGCTCATAGACAAACTCAAAAACGAAGCAAAGGTGTTGTAGATGTCAATTTTAGTTATAGCCGGGCATGATAATACTCACATCTCCGATGCAACTCTCTCAACGATTGCGGCGGCAAAAGAGATTGGCGGTGAGATAACGCTTCTGGTTTTAGGTCATGATTGTTACGATGCCGCAAATGATGCCAAATCAATAGATGGCGTGGCTAAGGTCCTCAAATCAGACAGCGATATTTATAAATATAATCGCGCTGAAGTGATTGCCGATGCGGTTGTAAGCCTTGCTAAAGATAGCAGCTATACCCATATTCTCGCGCCAGGTACAACGTTCGGGAAAAACATCCTACCGCGCATTGCGGCCTTGCTCGACACGCAACAGATCACGGATATTATCGCGGTTGAAAGTGCAGATACTTTTCAACGTCCAATTTATGGCGGGCAAGCCATCGCAACCGTTCAAATGAAAGACGAACTAAAGCTTATGACCGTTCGTGCAACCGCTTTCAACAAGGCCGAAAAAGGCAATGGTTCTGCCGCAATAGAAGATGTTCCTGCCGTTAGTGACAACGACCTGTCCCAATTTATCGGCGAAGAACTTTCGCAATCAGAGCGTCCTGACTTGACCTCGGCCTCAATTGTCATTTCTGGCGGGCGGGGTGTCGGTTCAAAAGAAAACTTCGATATTGTTGAGCAATTAGCCGATAAACTCGGTGCGGCGGTGGGCGCGTCTCGCGCGGCCGTTGATGCAGGCTATATCTCAAACGATTATCAGGTTGGGCAAACAGGGAAAGCCGTTGCACCTGATCTCTATATCGCAATCGGCATTTCTGGCGCGATTCAACATATGGCGGGGATGAAAGACTCAAAAATCATCGTTGCAATTAATAAAGATGAGGATGCCCCGATTTTTCAAGCCGCGGACTACGGCCTCGTCGCCGATTTATTTGAGGCTGTGCCTGAGTTAATTGAAAAATTATAATCTGTAAGGCTATAGTTTTAATATTTAGGATTGGAAACATCCGCATCACGAATATAGAATGCTTCCGCTTTATGAAATTCTATCGTTTCATTTTGAATTGATTTAATCAGAGCCTTTAAATTAATTGAGTCTTGTTGAAAGTTATTAAGAGAAATATGTTTTGCTTCATTCAAAAACCGCTCAACCGCATCTCCTGTTATACTATCAATCTGATTATTCTCAATAAGTGCATCAATAGCCGTTAAAGAGAAACAATGCGCTTCATTGGTAGCCTGACTATCTTTATCAAAAATCTGGCAGTAATAATCCTGCCGTTTGGTTTCAATGAGTACAAGTTTTTTTCCCTTGCTCTCACATCCAAATGCAAAAGCCTGCAATGTGGTCACGCCATGGACAGGCACCTGTAGGCTATAGCCGATAAACCGCGCAACGGTCAGACCAACACGCAACCCGGTGAAAGATCCTGGACCTATCGTTGTATAAACCGCCCTGATCTGTTGCGGTTTAATAGCATTTGCCTTTGCCATATCCTCATAAAGAGGTAGCAATTGCTCGGCATGGCCGCGCGCTATATCAACCTGTCGCATATCAATAACTTTTTTATCATTAAAAAAGGCAATACCGCAGCCATGGACAGCCGTATCTATCAAAATATGCATTATTACAACACTTGGCGGACTTCGGTAACTTCCGGAACGAAATGCCGCATCATATTCTCAATCCCTTGTTTAAGAGTCATTGTCGCGGACGGGCATCCCGCGCATGCGCCGCGCATATGCAGGTATAAAACGCCATCTTCAAAACGGTCAAAAACAATGTCACCGCCGTCATTGGCAACGGCGGGGCGTACCCGCTCATCCAGAATTGCGTTAATTTGGACGATAATCGGGTCGCTATAATCCACATCTTGCAAATCCTTTACGGCCTCGGCATCAACGGCAGGAAGGCCGCTCAAAGCGTGATCCATGATTGTCGCCAGAACGCGAGGCTTTATTGTGTCCCAATCGGCATCATCCTGCTTCGTCACGCTGACAAAATCTTTGCCGAGATAAACGCCCTCAACCCCGTCAATTTCGAACAGCATCTTACCCAGCGGTGAGATTTTCATCGCTTCCTCAACCGCGCGGAAATCAAATGTTCCTTGGGGTGAGACATCCGTTCCGGGTATGAATTTCACGGCGTTGGGGTTTGGTGTAGATTCGGTTTGTATGAACATGGCTCTTAGTCTTTGGCTGTTGGTTATTGGTTATTTATAGAATAATAAAAGCATAAAAGTAATTACTTTTATAAGTATCATTTTATCTTAACACGAAGTTCGCGAAGTTTTTTGAAGTTGTCGCGAAGATTTATTTCTGCTTCGCGTCGACTTCTTTTTCTTTCCTTCTTCGCGTTAGAATTTAACCCTCAAAATTCAGTGCGGCGATGGCAGGCAATTCCTTACCCTCCAGCCATTCAAGGAAAGCCCCCCCGGCGGTTGAGACATAGGTCATATCATCAATCACGCCTGCCTTTGCAAGAGCGGCAACCGTATCCCCTCCCCCTGCAATCACTTTCAGGTCACCTGATCGCACACGTGCCGCCGCATGTTGCGCAACATTGTTCGTTCCTTCGTCAAAGGGCTCAATCTCAAATGCGCCGAGAGGGCCATTCCAAACAAGCGTTTTACAATTATTAAGAAGCGCATTCATCGCCTCAATCGAGCCATTTCCGATATCCAGAACCATACGGTCATGAGGCACAGCCGTCATCGCAACCTCGTCATAAGTGCTTCCTACCTTGAACTCGACCGCGGCCTTACCATCAATCGGCAGGTAGAGGCTACACCCCGTTTCCTGCGCTTTTTCAATAATGACGAGGGCCTGGTCTTTCATGTCTTTTTCACAAAGAGACTTGCCCAATTCTGCCCCCATCGCATAGAGAAAAGTGTTTGCCATACCGCCGCCGAGAATAAGCATATCGACCTTCTCAACCATATTGTGAAGCACATCAAGCTTGGTTGAGATTTTCGCACCACCAACAATCGCGGCGACAGGTTTATCAGGATTGCCAAGCGCTTGATTAAGTGCATTCAATTCCTTCTCAAGTGATAACCCTGCATAGGCGGGTAGTGCGTGGGCGAGGCCTTCCGTTGAACCATGGGCACGGTGAGAGGCAGAAAAAGCATCATTGACAAAAATATCGCCCTCGCCATTGGCAATTTTGGTAACGAAATCAGGGTCATTGGCTTCCTCCCCTTCATAAAAACGCACATTTTCCAGGAGGGTTAAATCGCTTGAAGGAGTGGACAAACAATCATCCGTAAAATTAACCTCTACACCCCATCTTTTGCTCAATATTTCAGGCAGGAAAGAGAGAGAATAATCCATATTCTTTCGCCCTTTGGGTCGCCCGAAATGGGAAAGAATGGCAATGCGCGCGCCTTTATCTTTTAGGGTAAGAACAGTCTCTTTAACACGATCTATCCGTGTAAAATCAGTGACTTGCATGTCTTTATTTACGGGAACGTTGAGGTCAAGACGGAGTAAAACTAACTTTCTCGAAATATCACTTAAATCTTTTAACGTTTTCATGTTTTATCTTTCTTTCTACAAGTTTGCCCGCCCTCAGAGAGGGGATTAAGGGGAGGGTGTAAATACCATCGCTTACCGTATTGACCGAGCATTATCCGTTGCCATTAAAATACGGTCTTGAATAGCTGGGTCAAGGGCGGAGTGCCCACCATCAGGCACAATAATCAAGTCAGACTCAGGCCAAGCCTTATGCAATTTATAGGCATTTTCGAGCGGCGTTATCATGTCATATCGCCCGTGGATAAGAACACCCGGAACAGTCCGAAATTTATCAATTAAGTCAGTTATATATTTATCATTTTTAAACAAATGATTTTTAAAATAGTGCGCCTCAATCAATGCCATGACCCAAACGGCTTGTTTTTCGCTATCCGCCGTGACCGTTCGAAATTGCGGATAAAGTGTTGAGCATGAGCCCTCATAATCGACCCATTGTTCCCCTGCTTGTAAGCGTCGAGTATCGTTTTGCAACGCTTCATAATAGGATGATAAGATATCCGCCTCATTATGATCACGCGCAAAACGCGCCCAGACTTCAGGAAATATTTTTCGCATACCGTAGAGAAACCAATCACAATCAGCTTTTGTAAACATTGAAATTGACCGTATCATAAGACTGATACAAATTTGAGGCTCACGTGCGGCGTAAAGCAAAGCAAGAACAGCCCCCCAAGACCCACCGAAAACATGCCATTTTGATATTTTCAGATGGTTGCGGAGCGCAACTATATCACTCACCAAATGGTCAGGCGTATTATTTTCAAGCTCAGCCAAAGGTTCGGACCGACCACATCCTCGCTGGTCAAACAAAATGATACGGTAAAAATCAGGGTCGAAAAACCGCCTCAGCATGGGGTTTGCCCCCTGCCCCGGCCCACCGTGAAGCACAATGACCGGCACACCGTCCGGATTGCCGCATTGCTCCCAATAAAGCGTATGGATATCGTCAACCTTCAAATAACCTGTTGAGAATGGTCGAATATCGAGATAGAGCTTGCGAAAGGCCATTTAGTTACCCTCTGTTTCACTCACATCATCTATTGTTAAATTCGGAAACATTGGAGAATTCGGTAAAACCCGATCCTTAATTGAATCTTCTATAGCACTGTTTTTATTAATTATTTCGTCTTCGTTTGCAATAGTCAGCTCATCCAGTAACTGAAGTTGAGAAGGGTCAAAAATCTCAATGTAAGGCCCGTTATACTCCCGCATCCATCCGCGAACACGCACCGCTTGCCCATCCATTTGCATGAGGTTATAGCCTGCCTTTGAAAAGTCACGGCGAAGGCCACTGTTTACCGCGATGGTAAAGTCTTTTTTCCAATCTTTATCAAAGTTCAAATATATCACGTTATTTCTGGCGGCAACGCGTTCGACAACACCTTCAACGATTGCAAAGCCATCATCTTTATCATCCAAACCCTGATTGTCAAAGATATTGTGAGCATTGAGAATCTGAAAATTTTTATCAGCCCATAATCCTAGGCCAGCTTCTCGTGCACGATCTTCAGCTTCATAAAGTTTGGCGGCTACAACATTATGGCTTTGGCTCGGATAGGCGAAGGCAAGCCCTTTTTGAAGCATGTCTTCTTGCAAAAAAACATTATCCTCGCGTAAAATATAGCCCTCAATATGACCAAGGGCATTCGTTGTTCCGCGACTATTCCCGCGCATCTGAAAAATTGAGACTGTTTCCCCTTTCCAGTTTTCGTCAAGATAGGTTTTGGCTTGGCTCATCGCTTCACTCACAACACCACCCATTTCCATCGGGATATAAATGGCAGGCAGGTGAACAGTCTCCGTATTATTAATGACCAGCGTATCGCCGCTAATCACATTTGTGATGACTGCTTTTGGCTTCGTCATGCTGAAAACTTGCCTAAGCTCATCCCTGACAGAGGCAAGCCCCTCACTTGACATGAAAAAGCCATAGAGTAAAAGAATAACAAGGAACGGAACATTAATCTTGGGCATTATACAGACATGACAAATATTCGCGATTACTTCAAGCTTATAATCATTTTACCGCTTTTGACCCTTGCCGCTTGTTCGACCAATCCGGCAACTGGACGTAGCCAATTTACAGCCCTCTTACCGGCCTCACAGGAAGCGAGCATCGGTGCGCAGGAGCATGAAAAAATCCTTAAGCAATATGGCGGCGCGATTAAAAACAGAAAAATTACGGATTATGTGACACGCATCGGCAATAAAATTGTCCCGTTTACGGAGCGCGATGATGTTACCTACACTTTCACGGTTCTGGACAGCCCGATTGTCAACGCCTTTGCCCTGCCGGGCGGATATGTTTATGTGACGAGGGGTTTGATGACCCTTGCCAATAACGAGGCCGAACTTGCCGCAGTCATCGCACATGAAATCGGCCATGTGACTGCAAGGCATTCGGCGGAACGCTATAGCCGCTCTATTTTGACTGGACTTGGTGCAAATGTCCTCGCCGCGACAATTGATGTGAGTGGTGCGTCTCAAGCCCTCGGCGTTGGCGCCAATCTTTATTTAAGTTCTTACTCCCGCTCACAAGAACATGAGGCGGATGATCTGGGCGTGCGTTATTTGGCGCGCGCGGGCTATAACCCTGATGCGATGAGTGACTTTTTACGATCGCTAGAGGCTTCATCAGAGCTTGAGGCGCGACGTCTCGGGGTTCAAAGCTCTGCGATTGACAGTTATTTCTCAACCCACCCCGTGACTGCGGAACGCGTGCAACGCGCGGCACAGGCCGCCAATCAATATCCCGAGAATGCGAATGAGACAAATCGCCTTGATTATCTTCGCATGATTAATGGCATGGAGGTCGGTGACGGTTCCGCCCAAGGGTTTGAGGATAAAGGCTATTTCGTTCACCCTGAACTCGGCTTTATTTATAAAATCCCGCAAGGCTTTAAGACAGATAACCGCCCTAATGCCGTTATCTCCCAAGGTCGTGACGGTGCGCTTGTCTTTACCGCAGCAGCAAAAAAGCCAAATCAATCGATTGAAAATTATTTGCGGATGGGCGTGATGAAGGGTGACATGTCCAATGCCCGCGATTTCGGCACAAACCTTATTAACGGCTTTAATACGGCCAGTGTAGAAGTATCGGGAACGGTGAATAACAAGCCCGGGAACATGCGCCTTGTCGCGATTGAATGGGATGCGGATACGGTCTATCAATTTGCAATTGCCATACCGCGGGGAACATCCAATGCGGAAATTGAAGCCATGCAGGCCAGTGTTTTTTCCTTCAATCGTTTAACAAACGCACAAAGAAACCGTTTTACACCTAAAACACTCGCACTGAAAGTCGCAAAAGCGGGCGACACGCCCCAAACTATGGCGCGAGGCTTCCCCTACGATGATAATTTCAATGTCGAACGTTTTCGCGTGCTCAATGGCCTTGAGCACGGTGAGGGGCTGCAGGTTCAAAATGTTTACAAAATCATTACGCAATAATTATCGACTGCGCAATTTGCCATTCAATATTGATTCGGCTTTATCTTTCGGTAGATTTTGATAGTAATCTAAGGCCTCCTGAAGCTTTTGAATATCTATTTTCGCGTTAGGATTAAGAATTTTATTCAGCATAAGATAAAGGCTTGTAAAACCTTGCTTGCTAAAATTATACGTCTTGCAAAATATTGCCAAACCCTCGCCATTTGTACTTTTAAACAGATGATGCATTGTTTCATGCTTAACCCTTGCCAGTTTTGAGAAGAGCGCGAGGAAAAACCCATATTCGTGACGGCGTAAAACCTCCTGCAAAAACGGTTCATTAATGCGCCCTGCCACTTTAAATTGTTCTGCAGTTTGCAACATATCTTTTGTCGGCATGCTGACATTTCTATTGTGGATTGTGGATCTGAAATCACTTCTGATTTGCCCTAAGACTTTTTTGGCTGCTTCTGAAGATTGGACGTGTGCCGGTAGAAAATTATAGTCTGTTTTTTTCATCAGCTCGTCACTGACATGGTCATGAACAATATTTACCACTTTTCTAGATAAATTATCCGAAGTCTCATCATGGAGTGAGCCATAAAGATGCCTAATTTTTTGAACAAGCTCTTGACCTAAAGATAATGTATCATTCATGAGCACATTTCTAATTGTTCCCTCATCTTGCTTGCGCACGAGTGCCGATACAACTGTTTCATTCAGTTTCGGACGGCGAGCAATTACACGCCAATGCTCTTTACCTTTTGACTGGATAATATAGATCATATCCTGATCGGTCAGTTGCGGCGAATTAAGCAAAAACGGCTCGGCAATATTAATTTTTTCATAAGCCATATAATGTAGCAGTGTAGGGTCAAGGTCATCTCTCAATGAAAGGCGTTCAACTAAGCTCCGCTGAATATCCGCGCGAACATGTTTAACAATCCCGATTATAATACGTGTAATCGCAGGACGATCGCTTTCTTTAATTTTAACATTAAGAAGACTGATGACTGATTCCTCTATAGTTTTTAACTTCTCAGCAGAAAAATCATTATCATACTGGTAGGCCGCGAGACCATCATGAAGCGTTACTAATATAGAGTCGTAATGCACATTTTGTGGTGTTGTTGAATTATTGTTTAAATACACTTTTTTTATCCCTTTTACCTTCAACCATTATCATAATGTTAAACCCTTACAATTTGGTTAAAATTTAAATTAATTTCTTTCAAACATTTCTGTTTATAAATTTAGGGATAGCTTTACTTTTTATTTACCTGCATCCACTATTCTGGGATACAATTATAAAAAAAGTATTTAGGGACTATTGAACCATGCAAATTAATCCGTTTATCCAGCCATTGCCAGCCCGCGTGCAGGAAAATGTTCAGCAAAATGCGGATCAGAATTTGCGCAACAGCTCTTCCGGTAAACAAAGAACTGAATTATCAGAAACTAGCCAAAACGAAACGGCGAATTTTCAAAAGCTAGCCCAAAATATACTTGAACAACGCGCATCGGGTGAGGTCACACAAAAACCGGCTATCGAACGCGGGCAAGTACTCAACATTCTTGTTTGATTTATAAATAAAAAACATATGTGACACATACTAAAGTTTTGTATAAAACTTTAAATGTGAATGAAGAATCTTTAACTGCCGAATTGAATAAGTCATCCAATCCGCAAATGGCGGATAGTTTTACCGATGATGATATTCGCGTCATTACCGACGCTCTCCATGATGAGCGGGCATCAGAGGTTCAATCGCTTGTCGATGATTTGTCCGTCACGCAATCGGCGGAATTGCTCGAAAAAATTATCCCTGATGATAGGGCAACTTTAATAGAGAATTATCTCGCACATTTTGATGCCGAGACTTTTGTCGAGCTGGATAACGATGTACGCCGTTCCATTTTGGAGGCGATGGAGCCGATAACGGTCGCGACAATCATTTCGGAACTTGATTCCGATGATGCGGTTGAGATGATTGAGAAGCTCGACCCGATTTTCCAAAAGCAGATTATTAAAAAGCTTTCGGCAAAAAACAGGGCAACGATTGAAGAAGGCCTGACCTATCCCGAAGAATCTGCCGGCCGCTTGATGCAGCGTGAATTTGTTGCCATTCCGCAATTTTGGACGGTCGGAAAAACCATTGATTACCTTCGTGCCGCCGCCGAAGAACTCCCTTACGAGTTTTTCGATATTTTTGTTATAGACCCGCTTTATCACGTTGTCGGGGAACTGCCGCTTAATCAGATTATCCGCTCAAAACGCTCTGTTAAAATTTCGGATTTGCTGGAAGGGCGCGAAATTCACTATATTGATGCGACAATGGATCAGGAAGATGTCGCGCGTATCTTTCAGGATAAAAACATGACATCTGCGCCTGTGGTGGATAATAACCATCGCCTGATCGGTGTCATAACGTTTGATGATATTCATGATGTTATCGACCGCGAGGCTCAGGAAGATATCTTGCGTTTGGCAGGGGTTTCGACCAGCGGGTCGGACATGTATCGCGATATTCTGAACACAACAAAATCACGCTTTACATGGCTCTCGGTTAATTTGTTGACAGCTATTTTAGCCTCGCTCGTCATAGGCTTATTCGATGCAACGATTGAGCAGATTGTCGCCCTTGCCGTTCTGATGCCGATTGTCGCCTCAATGGGAGGGAACGCAGGGACTCAAACGCTGACCATTACTGTGCGCGCGCTTGCAACCAAGGCTCTTTCCCGCACCAATATGATGCGAATGATCGGTAAGGAAACTTTTGTCGGCTTTTTAAACGGTTTAGCTTTCGCGTTTATTATCGGCGCTGTCACTTATTTCTGGTTTGACAGTAGCCTGCTTTCGGTTGTGATAGCCGTTGCCATGGTAATTAATCTCATCATTGCAGGGTTATTCGGTATCGTCATTCCGATTATTCTTGATAGGATCGGGATTGATCCCGCCCTCGCCTCATCAGTTTTTCTTACAACTGTGACAGATGTTGTCGGCTTTTTTGCTTTTCTAGGTTTAGCGGCAATAGTTTTGATTTAAATTTATTCCCACCGTCATTGCGAGAAGCGGAGCGACGAAGCAATCCATACAGTCTCTAACATCTTATGGATTGCCGCGGTCGCGTTGCTCCCTCGCAATGACAACCTTAAAAACTACGCAAAAGCATTCATTTGATTGAATTCTGGGTCAATATCTTTTGTTTCCTCTGCAATTTCAGGCAGCAATGGAACAAAGCGCACTGAAAATAAGGCTTCACGCTCAAACTTATCCTCGCTTATACGCGTGATTTTAATCAGCGTTTGGTCAATATCATCCTTGCCGATCGGCGCAATCATAACGCCCCCGACCCTTAATTGATGAAGCAAACCGTCGGGAATATCACCATGCGCGGCGGCCGTCACAATAATGCGGTCAAAGGGGGCCTGATGTTCCCACCCTTTCATACCGTCACCATTCACGGCCGTAATGTTACGCAAACGCATTTCGGCAAAACGCCCTTCCGCTTGGTTTAAAAGCGGTTTATGCCGTTCAATCGTATAAAGCCTGCGGCAGAGTTTTGAGAGGATTGCCGCCTGATAACCTGAGCCTGTTCCAACCTCCAATATTTTACAGCGGTCATTAATCCCTAGCGATTGCGTCATGGTCGCAACGACCAGAGGCTGTGAAATTGTTTGCCCCAAACCAATCGGTAAAGCCATATCTTCATAGGCTTGCGAATGAAAAGCGGCCGGAATAAAAACTTCCCGTGGTATCGTCTCAATCGCCTCTAAAGTCCGCGCACATATAATGCCGCGACGACGCAAATGCATCAGCAAGCGAATTTTCTGCGCCTGCAACCCTGTCAAATTATCACTGAAGCTCATAGGATATAGTATGTGTGCTTCGTAATGCTATCGCAAGATAGCTTCATTGCTTTATTTACCGCTTGCATTTCACGGCTCCATCCGATAAAAAGCTTCAATTATCTTTTTCGATGATTTTGCGCCCGTAGCTCAACTGGATAGAGCGTCTGACTACGGATCAGGAGGTTGAGGGTTCGAATCCTTCCGGGCGCGCCAGTATTTATAATAGTTTTCATTGTTTTTCTTTTCATTTTTTATCCTTATAGTTTTCCAATAACAATCTGTGCTTTAAGATCAAGGTTTAATGCATCGAAAAACAAGAAGATTATTATATGTCCAGCATTACCGATAATATTGAATAGGTTAATTTAAGACTAGTTTGAAAATCCTAAATCTTATTGTTTAATTAGAGTAAAAATTTTTGAACATTAGCAAACTAAAAGATGCTTTGAATGCTTTTATTTTTTGCAAAAGTAAAAGAAGCCCTTTAGGCTTTACTGATGGCTGATGACAGTACAGACGACTCCCAGAAGACCGAGGAACCAACGGCAAAAAAATTGGAGGAATCGCGCAAGAAAGGTGACGTTCCCCTTAGCCGTGAGATGAATCACTGGGTCATGCTTCTTGCCGGCACCATTCTTATTATCGCGCTTGCCGGCCCGATGATGAGCGCGATGAGCGAGACGATGAAGCTCCTCATTAAAAATTCGTGGCAACTTCATGGCGCGAGTGGCGGAATAGGTCGTGTTCTCTCCGCGCTTTTTACCGATGTGATGATAGCTTTACTGTTGCCGGTTTTATTTTTGATTATTGCCGCTATCTTAGGACCTTTTATTCAGGTCGGACCATTATTCGCGCCTGAAAGTATCCAACCCAAACTTAGCAAGATTTCAGTAATTAAAGGCTTCGGGCGATTATTCTCGCTCCGCTCAATCTTTGAATTTCTCAAAGGGATTTTGAAAATTTGCCTGATTGGCGCGATCAGTTTTATTTTGCTCTATCCGTTTTTTGATACGATTGACCATCTGGTCGGACTGCCGATTCCTTATATGATGGAGGAAATGCGGGTGATGTTTTTCCGCATGATGGCGGGTGTTCTGGTCGTTCTGTTTATTCTGGCGGTGATGGATGTTGTTTATCAACGCATGGAACATATGAAAAAGATGCGGATGTCGCGGCAGGAAATCAAGGATGAACATAAACAAACCGAGGGTGATCCTCAGGTTCGCGCAAGGCTCAGGCAACTGCGCATGCAAAGGGCGCAACAACGGATGATTCAAAATGTGCCGAACGCGGATGTTGTCATTACCAACCCGACCCACTTCGCGATTGCCTTGCAATATGACCCTGAAACCATGGATGCGCCGGTCTGTATTGCTAAGGGTGTCGATGAAGTCGCCGCGCGTATTCGCGAGGTTGCAAAAGATAATGATATTCAGCTTGTCGAGAATAAACTGCTCGCCCGTGCACTCTTTGACACGGTTGAGATTGATGACGTTATCCCGATTGAACATTATCAGGCCGTCGCCGAGATTATTTCCTATGTGTTTAATTTGAGAAAAGGGAAACAATAAGGCGTGTCATAACGATTTAGCCTGGTTCACAAATTAACACTATGGCTTTGAAGCGGTTTTGCTATCATAGAGGCCATGAGCGATAGCGACACTTTATTCACTTTTATATTCGGGAATGGGATGAGCTTGCTTATCATACTTATAAGTGTTGCTATTATAAGCTTACTCGCGCTTGGGTATTTCTCCCTCCTGTTTAAAAAACATCTGCGTGACCGCGATATTTTAAAGGAAGTTTTTGAGGGCTCGGCCTCCGCGCGGCTTGTCACCGATATTCAGGATAAACCACTCTTTTACAATCTTGCCTTTGAAGATCTCTGCGGCAAAGATATTAGGCCGAATTTAAACTGTATTCGCGCCATTTTCTCACAAGGACAGGATGAAGATACTATCGGGCGGCTTGAGGCTCTCATCCAAAATGCCATGCGCGGACATGAAGATGCGATGGAGGCGGCAACCACGAATGAGAGTGGCGAAGTAAAATGGTACCGCCTGTCCGCACAACCTGTGGCAGGATGGCTTGGCACTATTCATTGGCGGCTGGATGATATTACGGATCGCCGTTCGGTTGATACGGTCATTCGGGAGGAGCGTGAAAAGCTTATTGATTTTACCGATCATGCACCTGTCGGTTTTTATGCCATGAATGAACATGGGCGGTTTACTTTCATAAATGCAACGCTTGCGCGGTGGTTAGGGAGTGATATTGACGGCTTATTAAATGGTGGAAACCTGCATGCCTATCTGGTCGAACCGCCGAAAAATGCCGCGCCTTATGATATTAAGCCTGAAGGTGGCGCACGGCAAGTTTGCGAACTGGATATTAAAGGCCCTGCAGGTCGCATTTTTACGGCCTCAATCAATCAGTCGGTTGTAATGGAATCAGATGGCGCGGTGCGCGTCCGTGGCGTCGTCCATGATTTAACGGCAGAACGCGAAATGACTAAAGCTCTCCGCGCATCCGAAGACCGCTTCCGAAGATTTTTTGAGGAAGCCCCGCTCGGCATTGCCCTGGTTGATGAAAACAGCCTGATCACGGATGCTAACTCTGTTCTCTATACAATGCTGAAGGCCGAAGAGGGTACGATTGAAGGTCGATCATTCCCTGATTATGTTATCCAACAGGAACAGGAAAAAATCAAAACCCTGTTAAGTGATGTAAAGCACAAGCGCATTACATCCGAACCTGTGGATGTTGATTTGCTCACTGCCGATGGTTCGGAAGACAAACAGTCGGTCAAGCTTTATGCCTCCCCCCTTCGCGGTAATAATGTTGCCATACGCCTGTTTGACCGATCGGAGCAAAAAACGCTTGAGGCTCAGGTTAATCAATCCCAAAAGATGCAGGCGGTCGGGCAGCTGGCCGGCGGTATCGCCCATGACTTTAACAATCTCCTCACCGCGATGATTGGTTTTTGTGATCTCCTCTTGCTCCGTCATAAGGCTGGCGACCCATCATTTAATGATATTATGCAGATTAAGCAGAATTCCAACCGTGCCGCGAATCTGGTACGGCAGCTCCTCGCTTTTTCAAGGCAACAGCAATTAAACCCGAAAGTGATTGATGTGACTGAAATTCTGACCGAATTATCGCATCTGATCCGCCGCCTGATCGGTGTTCAAATCGAGCTTGATTTGGTTTATGCATCTGATTTATTCGACGTGAAAGTCGATGAAGGTCAGTTTGAGCAAGTCCTGATTAACCTTGCCGTCAATGCCCGTGATGCCATGGACGGGCGCGGTAACCTCGAAATTAAAACAGAAAATCTGAGCCTCGATAAACCGCGGCAAATGATGAATGACGTCATGCCGCACGGCGACTGGGTTGCAATTCATGTCAAAGATACTGGTTCAGGCATCGCGCCCGATACATTAGAACGGATTTTTGAGCCTTTCTTTACAACCAAAAAAATTGGTGAGGGAACGGGTCTTGGCCTTGCAACCGTCTACGGTATTGTGCGCCAGACCGGCGGCTATATCAATGTGCAGAGTATAGAAGGTGAAGGCACAATTTTTAGTGTTTACCTCCCACGCCATAGTGAAAATAAACAGCCTGTTGCCGTTACGAAAGACATCAAAACCGAAGCCATCCAACAGGATTTAACAGGGACGGCGACTATATTATTGGTCGAGGATGAAGATGCGGTGCGCGTGTTTTCCGCCCGCGCCTTATCCAATAAAGGCTATCAGGTTTTGGAGGCCAATAACGGATTAACTGCCCTGGATGTCATGGCAGAGCGTGGGGACAACATCGACCTTATCGTGACAGATGTTATCATGCCTGAAATGGATGGTCCGACATTTGTAAAAGAGGTGGTTAAAACCAGACCCGATTTGCCCGTGATATTTGTTTCAGGCTATACCGAGGACAGATTTAAAGAAGAAATCGGTGACAATGCTTATTTCCTACCCAAACCTTTCACGCTCCAACAACTGGCCGTAAAAGTGAAAGACGTTTTGAAGTAAGCTTGGATTGCAGATATTCTATAGTCATAGGTAACTAAAAAATTTTTCAACCGTCATTGCGAGGGAGCCCCTGCCTTCGTAGAGGGCAGGCGTTGCGACCGCGGCAATCCATAGAACATTAAAGACTGTATGGATTGCTTCGTCGCTCCGCTTCTCGCAAAGACGAATCTTTTAGTCTCTATAAGATGGAAAGCTACATATGTATCGGCTTATCAAAGGCTGCGAGTGCGGCTTCTTTCACCACTTCATTTAAGGTCGGGTGGGCATGGCAAGTTCGCGCCAAATCTTCTGCCGAACCGCCAAATTCAATGACGGTGGCAATTTCATGAATGAGCGTTCCGGCCTCTGCCCCAATTATATGCGCACCTAAAATTTTATCAGTCTTCGCGTCGGTCAAAATCTTAACAAAGCCTTCCGTTGCATTCATCGCACGGGCGCGACCATTGGCGGAATAAGGAAATTTTCCGATTTTATATTTTACGCCTTTATCTTTCAAATCCTCTTCCAAATGTCCGATAGCGGCAACCTCGGGATGAGTGTAAACTACGCCTGGGATAAGGTTGTAATCGATATGCCCTGATTGCCCTGCCAACATTTCGGCGAGGACGACTCCCTCCTCCTCGGCCTTGTGCGCCAGCATCGGGCCTGCAATCACATCACCAATGGCATAGATTCCATCAATATTCGTGCCAAAAAATTCATCCGTGATGATGCGCCCGCGCTCATCTGTATCTACGCCGACATCTTCTAACCCGAGATCATCAGTATGTGGCTTCCGCCCGACTGCAACCAGCACAATTTCAGATTTAAGTGATTCCGCCTTACCACCTTTAGCAGGCTCAATTTTGAGCGTCACACTGTCTTTGCCCGCTTTCGCCTCGACCACTTTTGAGGAGAGCTTAAAGGTCACGCCTTCTTTCTCCATAATAGTTTTCATCTCTTTCGCGCAATCCAGATCCATGCCCGGGAGCAAGCGATCCATATACTCAACAATCGTCACTTTCGTGCCGAGGCGGCTCCACACCGTGCCAAGCTCTAACCCGATGACACCGCCACCGATAACAGTCATTGTTTTCGGCACTTTAGCAAGCTTCAACGCCCCTTCGGAGCTAACGATTCGTTTTTCATCAATCGCGATATTCGGCAGTTGAACCACGGATGACCCTGTCGCGATAATAATATTCTCCGCCTGATAGGCTTTACCATTAACCGTGACAGTGTCGCTATCGGTTATTGTGCCGAAGCCTTTGAGCCAGTCGATTTTGTTTTTCTTGAATAAAAATTCGATGCCTTTTGTATTGGCGTCAATCACGGAAACCTTATGCTTCATCATATTTTTGAGGTTTACTTTTGGTGAAGACACATCAATGCCAAGCCCTTTAAAATCATGCACCGATTCGCGGTAGCGTTCAGAGGTATGAAGCAACGCTTTCGAAGGAATACACCCGATATTGAGGCAGGTTCCGCCCAGCGTCTCGCGAGCCTCAACACAGGCCGTTTTCATGCCCAGCTGTGCGCATTTAATGGCGCATACATAACCGCCCGGGCCGCTTCCGATGATGATAACGTCGTAGTGAGTGTCTGCCATGATAAATTTCTGTCCGTAAGTTTTAATAATTTGAAATTAGGGTCTTGTTTTTTACAAGCCTGATTATTATACACGAGGATAGTTTTATTTCGAGACTGGACTTTGATTATTTTTCATTCAGACTTAATAAAATATAAATGCGAAACTTTTATTTGACTTTTCATAAAGCTTTAATATAAAGTGCCGCACAAATAATAATAACGTACACAAGGGCACAGAAATGAAAACCACCGATGTACGAGAAAGCGGACACAGAAACCGCCAACTCGATAAAAATATTCTTTTTGATAAAATGTCGCAGGATTTGATGCGATGAGAGTGGAATTAGACGAGAAAGCCCGCGGTCTTCCTTCAACTATTGAAAATTATCTAGCTTATCAGCCAAGAGAGTTGCCTGTTTGTTCAGAGCGGCCTATTGAGCCCGAGATAAAACTTCTTATACCCAAAACCTATGATGTTTTTAACGTATACAGAGATATTTATCGCCTGCATAAAACCACCAGCGGTATTGCACTTGCCGATAATCGAGTTCTTGCAAGAGAGCCACTTATATCTTATGTGCTTGATACGCCTGACTTCGATATCATGCGTAGAACTGGTGAACAATTAAGAGTTCGCGGACCAATTAATGTCTGTAATTTTGACCATGAAGACCCTACAGAAATTATTTGGCGTGGTCAATGCACGGTTAAAACACTCGCAAGTTCATTAAAAGATACTTTTGCAGATCGTGTTGAAATAGAAGCGGCAATTCCGTCGCGTGATATTCGGTTTGCTGTTCAACATTTTTTGCAAGAGGACGCCCCATCACTTCATCAAGTTTATTATGACTTAAATCCTGACGATTTAAGGGTTGCGGCAATTTGCGTCACAGCCCGTGCAAGTTTTAACAGCGTTTTTTATGTTCCTGAATATGATGCTTATGTTGAGTTCGAAAATACATGCGACCCTAACTATTTTTTCAATCCTATCGGTGATGTTAGTACAGGCAAAGATATGGAGTTTGAAGCCGAGTTAAAGAAACTTTATGTTCGCCCTGAATTGGGTTTAACAGATGTAAACCTCCTTGATATTTATGAGCTTGCCAAAAAAGCTTATATTGATTTAATGTTACGAAAATTTCCTGGCTTTCAACTCTCCAAATATAGTAAAGCCGAAAGAGCGATGATTAAAACAGGCGAGTTCTATCACGCAAACAGGCAAGGCGATGGTCCGACTTCTGCCTTTGAGGAAACATCACAAGTAATTGCCGAACTCCCCTATGGTGCTCAAATATCGGCAGGCATGCGGCACGCCATAAAAACTGATGTTACAATTTGGGACGCACTTAATAACATTGGCTTAATTGCAGAGCGTGTAAAAAAAATGGCACAACCAAGTCAGATTTTACCCGCTAATAATGCGCCTTGTGCAGCTGATAAACGTGAACATGTGCGCTTAAGAGCGTAGACGCTCTAATAGCTTTAAGCTATAAATCTCTCATGACTAAAAATCTGATCGGGATTGGAAATGCGGCTGTGGATGCCGTCGTGCATGTCCCTGATGACGCCGCCTTAGATAATCTTAACCTTGAAAAAGGCGGATGCGTTTTTGCCAATGACGGTGATGCCATCATGGCGCGCGCTTTAACGCAATATCCTGACAGGCTGGAAACCCCCGGCGGTGCGGCGGCCAATGCGCTTGCATCCTATGCCGCACTGGGTGGACGCGCACGATTTATCGGCAAGGCGGGGCAGGATGCGCATGGCGAATTTTTCAAACAATCCATGCAGGACTTCAATATTGCCTATGACACCGCGCCGACTTTGGAAACCCAATCGACCTTCCTTTTTGCCTTTGTCACCCCTGATAAAGAGCGGACATTTCTCTCCAACCATGGGGCAAGCCATAAAATTGAGACTACAGATGTGAATGAGGCATGGTTTTCACCTGATACAAGCCTGATTATGGATGGCTATATGCTCATGTCAGGCGGCGGCCCTGCCGCGATGTTTCAGGCCATGGACTATGCCAAAAAGCATGATAGCGAGATTATTTTCATGCCGTGCAGCCTATCCGTTATTGACCATAACCGCGCGATGATTGACGAGATTATTGACCGTTCCCACGCCATCATCTGTAACGAAGATGAGGCGAAAGCCATTGCCTGCACAGTCGATTTGGATCAGGCCTGTCAAAGGCTTTATCATGGCGGTGACTATGATTGGGGGGTTGTGACCATAGGTGCACTGGGCGCATTTTACTTTAAAGGTAATCAATCTGGCCACGTGAATATACCCTATCGCCCTGACTTTATTAACAACACAAATGGGGCTGGTGATGCGTTTTCAGGGGGGCTCATTTATGGGCTTCATCATGATATGGATATAGAGGATGCGACCACGCTCGGTCACCATTGCGCCATCCATGTGATACAGCAGGATGGCCCTCGCCCTGCAGGCTGGCTCAATCATCTTTTAACCTGCCAAAAGACGGCTTAAATTATGCTTAATCCGTTTCAGGCCATGCAAAAGGCAGTGGACATCGTTAATGACAGTGAGCATATCAAAAATAAAATTGCCGCCTGTTTGTTTCAAACATCACCGTCATCCTCCGACTTGATCGGGGGATCTTCTTCCGAGGGGAATCCTTTGGTCAAGCCAAAGGACGACGTTTACATAGCGCGATATAATCATCGCCCTGACAGACTAAAAAACAAGCTCTCACCCGATAAGCGTATAGGTGACAGCAGCCAGTTCCTCCATGCCGAGGTCGCCTGCATCTTCGCCGCTGACTTTCCGACTGAAGGCGCAAGCCTATGCATCACTGACCCGTTTTGCCCGAATTGCGCGAAAGCCATCAGCGAGGCGGGGATAGCCCATGTTTATATTGACCATAAAGGTATTGAGAAAGATTTTTTTGTCCGCAGAAGAGATGTGTTTGAGGCCTTGTCACTCAATATTTTGAGGCAAGAAGGCATTGGTGTTGCCATTCTTAATCGTAAAAAAAGAACATATCAAATAGTGCTTGAACCACAAAAAATTTCTAAAAAAGAAACAGATTTAATTATTTTAAAACAATCAGATAATTCAATTTCATTATCTGATTTATTAAAGAAAAATAAAGCGTTTTATCCTGATAAAAATTTCGCGATTGCTTTCATCAAAGATAGAGAAGATCAAATTTGCGCTTTTACTATATTTGAAAAATCTTATGATAGCCTTCACGATGTTAATCCATCCGACAAATACAGTGTGATGATTGACCCCGTCAACCGCCTCCTCTATCACTGCGCGCGCCATGGCTATCAAATTTTGAATCAAGAGATAGCAACAAATATCACCCCCTCGAACCGCGCAATCGTGAATGCAATCGGTTATAATATTCACAAGATTATAAGCACTTGGCATGATACAGAGGGCAGTAACCGCAATATTTTAAACGATTTGGATATAATCTCTGTTAAATCTTGCTAAATCCCAAAGAAACCAAATTAAGCTTTTATTAACCATTTATACTGGACAGGTGATTCACGAATAATCATACTTATCCATGTGATTTACTATATAGTTAAACAATGCGGCTTAAAACATTCTACGCAAAAACCATGACAGAAGCGATGCGCCAAGTTCGTGACACTTTGGGGGAGGATGCCATCATCATTGCAACCCGTGATGAGAATGGCGGTCGTTCTGTGCGCGTAACGGCGGCGATTGAGCAAGCCGACGATCATGATTTCGATGATCCGCATTATGATCCCCTGTTTGAGGATTTTGATGTGCCGCCACCGCAAAACATGCAATTTTCCAATGACTTGAGAGGCGCACAAGCCACACAGTCATTCAAAAATCAGGATGGCAAAACAGGTCGCACGAATGAGCAGTTAACCGATGTCATGCTCCGCCATGTTGTGCCGAATGATGTGATGGATAACATTCTGGCAACCGCCACGATGAGCGGTCTGGTACAGCAAGAAGCCGCCCTTGCCGCCGCGCTTGACCATCTTTATGGCTTTACCCCGCTCCCCCTTAAAACGCGGAAGGCTCTTATGATTGTCGGACCGCCTGGCGCAGGGAAAACCTTGATGGTGGCGAAGCTTGCAACCAAAGCTGTAATGGATGGGCTGTCCGTTGCCGTGATTACGACCGATACGGTTCGCGCGGGCGGGGTTGAGCAACTGCACGCGTTTACAAAAATTTTAAAGACAAAGCTTTATAAGGCCAAAACCCGCGATGATTTGAACAGTCATTTGCGCGATGCGAAGGGGCATGACCTCATTTTAATTGATACGGCCGGCACTAACCCACATGACCCTGATGACATGGCGCGCATTGCACGATTGGCAGATGCAGGCAGTATTGAGCCTATTTTGGCAATGACGGCGGGCATTGATGCCGAGGAAGCGTCAGAAATTTCAAGGTCTTTTGCGCTTTTAGGGGTGCAACGGATGGTGTCAACACGGCTGGATGTGGCGCGGCGCCTTGGTGGCTTGCTCGCCGCCGCACAAAAAGGCGGCATGCAATTTTGTCAGATGAGTTTCAGCCCGCGTGTCACGGATGGGCTTGATATAATGGATGCAAATGGGCTTGCGGCTTTCTTGATTAATGCGGATAAAAAGTTAAGAAAATACTCCAATAAAGAAACCCAACCCACTGAAACAAAAACAAAAATTAATGCGGGACGTGCGAGATGAATGACCACATAAGATCAACAGCGGCGCAATCAAAAGAGCCTTTAGGCGGCTTCCCTCAAGGCAGTAATGTCATTGCGGTTGCAAGCGGCAAGGGCGGTGTCGGAAAAACATGGTTCTCTGTAACCTTGACCCACGCCCTCGCACGGCAAGGCAAGCGTGTCCTTCTTTTTGATGGTGATTTGGGGCTTGCCAATGTCGATGTTCAGCTCGGTCTGATGCCGAAACGTGATTTAAATGATGTTATCCGCGGTCGTCTAAGCCTTGATAAAGTCGTGCAACATTACGCCGATGGGGGGTTTGACATTATTGCGGGTCGCTCAGGACAGGCATCACTTTCCGCGCTCCCAAGTCAGCGGCTCGCCCTCCTCCGTGATCAGCTCCTCGATCTGGCAAAGAGTTATGATATTGTTGTGATTGATTTGGGTGCAGGCGTGGACAGAACGGTGCGCATGCTATCCGCCTCGGCAGTACGGACATTGCTTGTCACCACGGATGAACCGACATCCCTCACCGATGCCTATGCTTTTATCAAGCTCGGCGCGGCGGCAGGCATGTCGAAACGTGTAAGCATCGTTGCCAACCAGGCACCGAATGTTATTGAAGGCGAGAAAACCTATAAAACCCTACTAAAGGCTTGCGAAAATTTTCTGCGGCTCAACCCTGCGATGGCCGGAATCGTTCGCCTTGACCCGCGCGTAAAAGACTCCATTCGGTCGCAAACGCCTATCCTCACCCGATCTCCCAATAGTGAGGCTTCACAGGATGTTGAGAAAATTGCGCTTTATGTTGAAAACATCATTAAAAAGGCGGCAACGGGTTAACCCTCTGTATGATAGACTTGCCAGATGAGTTGGATTAATCCGTTTTCAAAATTATCAGGCCTGTTATCCACGCCTTTATTACCTCAAAACACGTCAGCCCTCAACAATATACAAGCGATTGCAGAAAGCCTTCCCGGTAGCCTTCAAACAGATAATAACAGGTTTCGGATTGAAGGACAGATTGCAACCATCCTTAAAAGCGGGCAAGCAATTTTCCAGACAAAACAGGGAGATATACAATTCCGCTTTGACGGTAAATTACCACAAAATATTCAAATAGGCGCAAAAGCAATTGCAAGTAATTTATCAACATCTTCTGCTAACTTATTTAGTTTAAATGTTATTTCTCAAAATAAGAGCGTTCATCCTGCACCATCTCTTCCGCCTGCGACTGTAACAAATCTCAATACAGGTTTATCAAGCCAAAATGATGTGCAGGCCTTACAAACAGTCGGGAAACAGGCTAGCCAAGCAAATCAGACTATTCTTCATGCATCAGGTTCGCTCAAAACAGGACAGGCCTTAACGCTTACCCCCCTGCCGCAAACTCTAAACTCGATAGGTGCGATTGCATCCCAATTTACTAAAAGCAATGCTGATACTGTTATGAACACCAAACTTAATACAGTCCCTCAAAATATACCTTCAAATTCGTTATCAGGACTCATGCCCACCATCCGTTTTTCAAATCCCGATACTGTTTCTTTTTTAGTAAGTGGTGACAGAACCATAAGGCCGATTATTCAAAATTTAGCGGTTCACAATGTTGCCCCGTCATCTACGCTTGTTTCAACTGATCGCACGATAGCGACCGCAAATACTGCCGATGCGCGTATTGCGCTGATTATTGAACCGCTTTATATCAGCCCGCCTATCAGCGCAAATGCGACAATCTCCGCCACATTAAATAAACCATCCATGCCATTATCATTGATGGATATAAAAGCGGGTCAATTAATGACCGTTTCTACCGGCTATCAAACCGCTGACAATCAACCCATCGTTCAAATTATGAATGGTCATGGCGCGGCACAACACTTTGCGACACTCAATTACCCAACAAAGGCTTTACCGCAAGGTACAATAATCAGTTTCACGCCGATTAGCTCAAAAAATTCAACGCCATTTTCAATGTCTGCGCCGTCATCTATACCAAGTCAATGGGATGATTTGCATGGCTTGCTTCCGCCCGCCCTCATGCAGGCTGTCTCAAATACCATGCCCGCAATTGGCGGTAATACGGCGCAATTTCCCGCTGCGGCGTTGTTGTTTTTGGCGGCGGCCAATGCAGGTGATATATCGGCATGGCTGGGTCCAAAATCATCGCAAGCTCTGCGCGATACTCATCAAGGCAAAAGCCAGCCAAACATGCAAAAACTGCTGTCCGATTTACTTGGCAATGCCAAAGGGCGCACACCTGACAGGCTCGACCCGCCTCAAGTGCAAGGACAAGATTGGCGAGGATATCAGCTCCCGCATCTACACGGTCAGGATTTGCACCTCGCAACCTTATGGGTACAACGGGAACATATAGACCATAATTCAGCTTCTGAAACTCACAAAACACAACGATTTTTTGTTGATTTGCATTTAACCCGTATGGGGCAGGTTCAGTTAGATGGCATGATAAATGTTGAGAAACAATCATTCAATCTGGCTATTCAAACCGATAAGCCTTTAAGTGACGAACTAATCTCAAAATTACAGGCACATTATGCAAGGCTTCTTGAAGGTCTTGGATATCATGGAAATTTGCGTTTTAAGCAGTGAAATTTAAGCCTTGCATTCATCACCTTAAAGCATTAAATATTTGGTTGAATTAAGGGTTGTTAGCTCAGGGGTAGAGCACTTGCTCGACACGCAAGGGGTCACTGGTTCAATCCCAGTACAACCCACCATTTTCACTTTTCACACCATCTCACAAAGCCCTATATTTAGCCTAAAAACCTTGATTTTATTATATTCTTATTATATCATAATTTCATAACGTTTCGCGATGCGTCACTACAACACGCCCATTTTAAGGGTATAGTTTAGGGGCATCCTGAAAACATTGGGGGTATCGTATGAAATTAACGAACATAGAGTGTAAGAATGCGCCGCTTAAAAACAAGCCTTATAAGCTTGCTGATGGTGGTGGACTGTATCTTTTAATCAATCCAAACGGATCAAAACTATGGCGTTTGAAGTATTATTTTCTTCAAAAAGAGAAAACTTTCGCCATAGGGCAATACCCCATTATAACCTTGAAAGAAGCTAGAGAAGCCCGTGAAGATGCGAAAAGGCTTATTACCAAGGGCACTGATCCCTCAAAGAATAAACAGGAAAACAAAACAGCCGCAATCAGAAACGTTGAAAATACATTTAAGGCCGTTGCATTAGAATGGCACGAAACCAAGAAAAGCGGCTGGTCGGATAATTATGCCCGTAAAATGATGCAGGGATTGGAAAAGAACCTGTTCCCCTTCATTGGCAATCGCCCTATCAAAGACATTACACCGCCTGAATTACTAGACGTACTGCGAAAGATTGAAGGGCGCGGATCGTTGGACATTGCGGGACGCACAAAGCAGATATGCGGACAGGTATTCCGTTATGGCATCCAAACGGGCAAATGTGAATGGGATATTGCCTTAAACCTAACAGGAGCATTAAAGACGCATAAGAAAGAGCATTTCCGTACATTAGAGACTAATCAACTGCCGGACTTCCTGCGTGCCTTGGAACGGAATGAAGCGCGGATATTTGAACGCACACGCCGCGCCGTTTATTTATCCCTCTATACATTTTGCCGCCCAAAAGAAATTCGCATGGCACGATGGCAAGATATCGACTTTGATAACGCTCAATGGTCAATCCCTGCGGAGATCATGAAGATGAAAAAACCGCACCTTGTGCCACTATCTAAACAGGCATTGGATGTTTTACACGCCCAACGTGAAGAATTAGAGGGCGTTAAGACAGAATGGGTATTTCCTTCACAGGTGCGATTGCGTAACCCTATGAGTGATGGCACGGTCAATAAAGCGATTAAACGCCTTGGATTCGGTCAAGATATGGTTGCCCATGGTTTTAGAGCCTTGGCACGCACTGTGATTGCAGAAAAAATAAAATACTCTGCCGAAGTTATTGAAAAACAGCTTGCCCATAAAACAAATAATCCTCTTGGCGAAGCGTATGACAGAACACAGTTTATCGAAGAGCGTACAAAGATGATACAACATTGGGCAGATTATGTCGATGCTGTAGCACAAGAAAATAAAGTTATTCCTGTCAATTTTGGAAAATTGCTTAATGAATAAAGATTACCTAGACGCAAGAAATATTGAAGACATTATCGCCGAGAGAGATTTCCTAGAAGAACAGCATAAGCTTTGTAAAAATTCTGAAAAATTCAAATTACATTTTGTTTTTGAAGCCTTGCGGATAGTTTTAAGTGAAGCGGAAGAATCGAGTTTTCCTAATGTGGATCTCGATTGGATTTGGGAAAGTTTATATACACAGCTTTTTAAAAAGGCTAACAAGTCGCAAGAAAATTATATTTTAGGCATGTTTATTTTTGCACTTACGAAAAATGGAAGCCCCGCATTACCAGCTATTCAGGCTGTTGCGGATTGGACACATAAAGCTGAAACAACTTGCAGAAGTTCGTTTTATGAAATAAAGAAACTGTCGAATATTGAAGAAGTAGGCTTCTGGTTTACTACAAAAACGCTATGCAAAACTGATTTTTGTATTTTGTTTGAAAACCAAACAAGAATATTTTCATCCAAGAATAAAAAAACACAGCAAGCCTTCGAAAAACTTAAACAATTATCCCAATCTAAAGATAGTCAAAATCTCTTATCTACTGGCATAAACACAACAAAATCACAATTTTTATCAAACGAGAAGATACGAGAACATATCAAAAATCGGTCAAAATAAACCTGACTAGTCAAAAAATTTTTGCGTAGTTTTCAGTTTTTCGCGCACATGTTCTTATGATTTCAGACAATCTAAGAAAGGAACATACCATGTCTGAATTTAACACCACACAACTGCCAGAAACAGGCTATTTACGGCAATCACAACTCATACCGCATATTATACCATTCTCAGCAGCAACGCTATGGCGCGAGGTTAAGGCTGGACGTTTTCCTGCCCCGGTAAAGCTATCTTCACGCATTACCGCTTGGCGTGTTGAAGGCATTCGCGAATGGATGGGAAACCCGTTAAAATTTTGGGATCTTCAAAGTGCCTATTGAAATCAAAAAACCGATTATACCAAACACTATTTATGGTCATCTTGCCATCTTAAAACTGTGTCAGATTGCAGGATATGATTATTATCTAGGAGATGCCGCAAAAAGAACATTAATTGTCTTAGCGGGCTTTAGCGGCACTGATGGTATGTGCTATCCCTCTATATCTCAAATTGCAAAAAATTTAGGTGTTTCTCGTGCAGCAGTGCATAGACAAATCAATATTCTAGTGAAACAAAACTATTTGAAAGCAGAAGGACGCTATTGTCCAAAAACAAAAAGAAGAAAAACCAATATATTTATCTTTAACACTGATTTGGCGAGACAGTATTCTTCATATCCTGAAATATTTTGTGAGAGTAATGTAACCTCTGTGGTTACATTCCTTGTAGCCGTATTATATTACATGGATTGTTACCCCGATATGTTACAGGGGCATGAAACCTCAAAGAGTTACACAAATAAAACAGATAAAATAAAACAAAATAAAGAAACCAACTTGAATAAAACAGATGATTTGCTTGTCGGGAGGAAAAAGTTGCACGCATACGCATGGGAAAAACAAAAATCTCGTCAAGAGGAGAGTAATGTAAGCGATGAAATGAAAAATAGCTTTAAAGATTTAGACTATGAATTATCCAGTCATTTTAAATTCTAAACAACTTGTAGAATTCTCGTTATCGATGAGGCGTGACACTAAAACTATGAATGAAAAAGATGCAATTGAATATTGCGTACAAAAATATCAGGAAAAATTAGAACAAGAAATTAAGAAACGTGTGGATACATGAACTTTTTTATTCAGAATTACCACATTATTTCGGTAAAAAAATGCAGTTAGTGACACACAGCAGTAAATATGGATATCGCCGTATGACGGTTGAGGATCTGGATTGTATCACTGTCGCAGACTGCAAAAAAGGTTACTGTAATATTTTGTCCGGCCATCAGCGCATTTTAATATCAAAACCATCGTTATTTTCAGATGCACTGTTTATAACATTACAAACACAGAATTTCGACTATTTGCAGTCGATTTACCTTGAAGAGACAAAACAGCCTTTTGGTGGATCACGGCTATGGCTAAAATGCCCTGATTGCGACAGACGATGTAACAAGCTTTATTGGCATCAATCACTATTCAGTTGCCGTGTTTGTCTTGGTTTATCTTACCGAAGCCGCCAGAGTTCATTTTTGAATTATCAGGAACACAAAGCTTTGAAAATTGAGCATTGGCTCGGTGAATTTTGCCACTACATGACACGCCCATTATCGGAACAAATACCATCACGGCCTAAATATATGCGTAAAAATACATATCAGAGATTGATTGTCGAACTGAATGATTGCAAATCTGGGATACAGAGCAGAAATGCCCTAATCTAGTTTTGGTAAATCATCAATTCCACGATTGCGTAAATATTTATTCATCATCAATTCAGTATCATTTGTTTCATCACTGCCATAATCTAGATCCGGAAAACGGCACATAGCCATTCGCTGGTATTTAGAACAATTTGTTTCAATAGATATGTCTGTAACATCATTTTCTTTGCAATAAACAGGCTCTATACATCTGATATCTATTCCTTCTAGTGCAAGATTTTCCCTAAAATATTTCTCAAATGTTTTAATATCCAAAGTGTTTTGAGGCTCGATGCTTTGTTTCTCTTTAAAAACAAGGAAATAATAATCGACAATAAACTGGGGATTAAAACTGTAACGCTTAGCTAATTTTCGTGATCTTACTTGCCCTACAAATATATTATAAATTAATCTAATCATGATTACCTTTCTTAAATATTAGAATTTCTTTTTTGATGCTAAAAACAATGTGACTGACTATGACAACAGAAAAAATGCGATAAATATACACCCATGCTGGAACATTTTGACCAGATACTTCTAGTTGCCATGGATTTATTAGAGTATAAGTCAAAATGACGGTCACCAAAGATGCCACTGGATACGTTATTTTAGAAAAGTGTTTATATGTTTTTCCCAATATCCCAAGCAGTAAGCCTGTTATAAATATAGAAGGATCTAAGATAAAAGCAAAAATGCTGCCCATCATTACAGCTGCCGCATGCTTATCAACAAAAAATATTACAAATGAAAATATAACAATTAATGGAAAAAATAGCAAATGAGGTCTCTTAAAATTCTTTAGCATGGTCTTTTTTCTCCTTATAATTAATACGGCTACCAGATAACTCTGGCAGCCGGGGAGTTTAGAACCATCACGTGAATGGCGTGACGTATTGACGCCATGCGCTTTTATATTTCGCCACCTCCCCGACCATAAGTCGAGAGGCAACACAGATAACGGCAGTGTCTAGAATGCCGCACGTGAAGGGTTCTAATGCCCTAGATACGAAATCACCGCATCTATTCAGATAATCGCTTTGTGAAATCTTTAAGTCAACCTAAATTAAGCATATTAAATTAATTTGGTTTAAAACAATATACGTAACATCAACCGCCTGAATTTCTAAATGCCGTTCGTCAAAATTTAGGACATTCATCTATTGATACGACGCTATCCAGTTATGGGCGATTATCTTCGTATGACCAGCGCAGGATTATCGCCGAAAACAAAGGGCAATTCGCTTGATCGCATGGGAGGGGCAATTTAACCGATGCCCCTATTCCACAAAAAATACAAACATGTCACCATAACATCATCAAATATCAAAATAATAGAATCCTATGACCGAAGAACAAAAACAACGCCTTGACCGCAATATAAATTTGTAAGTTTTATCTATGAAAACATTACTGCTTAAAAATCGGAAAGCATGCTGTAAAATAAAAGCCGCATCATTAACTATTTCTTTAATGTTTACATATTATATTACTTTTTATGGAGGAATATTACACACAAAAAGACATTGCGGATCAGTGGCAAAAAATATCGGATGAAGCGATAAAGAAAGCCGGTGAAAGCAAAAGCGATTTTCGTGCCGATGCAGTTTATATAGGAGGTATGACGGTCATTGGGGGCGGGTTGATTGCCACCTTAAATGGTGGTCAATTATCATCTCTGTTTCTTGCGGCGGCGGCATTGACTGGTGTTTTATATTCTCATGTAAAACATACATATAAGAAAAAATATTATGAGGCATTTGCCTCTCATGCATTGGATCAAAAAGATAATAGCATTATTTTGCAATCAGATAATCCATTGACACTTCCAAGATTTGATAAGGAAAACAAAGAATTTGGAATAAACTATAAACATCTTACAAGCGGTTTAAAAAGTATTTTCAGCCTTAGAACAGTAATTGTCGCGGCAGTGGTTGGCACATCGGTTATGGCATATATGCATCCAGATAAAGAGCAACCAGATATATTACGACCAGAAGAAAAGGAAACCAATGCTACCCAAGGATCCTTTTCGGCACCGAAGACATCTCTGCGTCCTGTCCCTCATCCATAGAAACAGTATTTTCAAACCAATCGATAATGGATGGAATATTTTTACCGACATAAGCACATCCGCCAACAAAGACTGCCGCTATTGCAATAATAGCCAGAAATTCTTTGACCTGCATATGGGGCACACCATCATCTTTGAGACGGTCATTAAAAGCATCTTTTGCCTTATTGATAAAACTTTGCATGATGTTTTATCCTATATAATATGAAAAAAGTCAACCTTTTCTAATAGAGTGTCAGTAAAAATTGAGTGCATAAAACATAATTAATTCTTATAAGTAAAAGTAGTTTGCATTATCTATCATAAAAAGGATTTATAAAATGAATGAAATACCAGAAATGATTAGCCGCAATGGCGACCCTATTGAAATAGCTGAAATGAAAAATTTCTTTAACTACGCAATAAAAGAAAGGGTAAACCAATATATCACGGAAATATTTTACGATTCAAAAAGCAATCTTTGTGAAGTAAAACTTTCTGAATTGGTTGTTTATGGCGACCCTATCTATCAAAAAATTCATAGTCTTGCAAAAGTTACGATCAAACAATTCAGTATTTTAGACCAAATTGACCATTCTGTATTTTCTTGATACGTCAATATCACTTTGGTAAAAAGTCTATTTTGTCTATCTCTTGCATTACGCTTGCGGTGTCGCGGAGGGCGATTACTATGCGTTGGTAGTGCATAATGTCATCAACCGATAGATTGCGCCCTTTGCGGTCTTTGAGCCATTTTTGCGCGGGTTGGTATCCACCGATATAAAAGTCCCATGCACCTTGTGGCACTTCGCCGAAATATTGGGTTTCGTTGATATAGACTTTGCCGTCTTCATATCGTGGCTTGACAACCTCGTGATCGCCATCAATGGGATAGGTTGTGATGGGTATATCTAGCGCGGATGATTCCATCAAATGCAGGGCACGAAGTTTTGCCCCTTGCTCAACCAGCGCATTATAACTTTTAACATCATTAGGAAACGGAATACGCGGAAAGTCCGATTTTAAAAATTCGGCATAGCGTGCGCGGTATGCAGACGCATGAAGCACAGCATAAATATAATCAAACAGGCTTTCCGGCGTCACATCGGGTATGGCCATTTTAATCTTGGCGTATATTTTTGGATCGAAATTCGGAACTTTCTGCTCTACCCCATCCATGAGTAATTCATAGCGATAGAGGGGGAAAGTACAACTAATTTCAGATGTTCTGTTTGAAACAAGTGAACTTTCAACAATTCCCTTATGAATAAAAACATGGTGAAAATCCGATGATTTTTGCTGTTTGGAGACGTTCAATCCGATATTGCCCTTATTTAGCATATGCTTCATTACTTCGCCTCTAGGCATACAATGAAACCCTTTTGATTTGCCTGTGAAATAAGTCCACTTATTATCAAATGGTCTATATGCAATTTTTTGAATATTTTCTGGATCAAGATTTGTATCTTTTAGTTCTTTTTGTGCTAAATCTACTTTCCAATCACGGGCATCTTTACCCAAACTATATTTGGCTCTTGCATCCTCAACAGGCAAAGAAGAAAAATCATGAATAGTATTTAATAAACTTTCTTTTGTTTCGTAAATTGTAAATTTGTCACGCGCGGTTACAATGCCGACAGAATTACACGGGAACATTTTATCGAGAGAAAAACCTTTCTCATATTCGGCCAGAGTTTTAAAATCCTTGGGAACCATAAAATATTGAGGGTTTGCGGGGTTTAATACGTTCCATTTTATGTTTTGGATATTTGTTTTTTCCAATTCGTTATATTTAGATTGACGATGACCCCACACATCAACATGGTGAATGATTGCCAAATCCTTACTTTTTTTATCGCTTTTGACCGCAATCATAATTGCAACACCAGCTTGAATATCAAAAATATTTTGATCAATGTCGCCCGATGGCGTAGTCTCTTTCTTTTTAGAATTACCATGAAGGTCGATGATATAAATATCATCAAAAGTATTCATTAAATGCCAACGCATCCCACGGAATGTTGGATTATCTAAATATGAATGGCTTGTAATATAAGCCAAAACGCCTTCGCCATTTTTTTCGACGTAATGCTCGCCCATGCGAATAAATTTGGCGTAATCATCATTAAGCCATTTGGAATTTTTCTCCTGTAACTTAATTTTTCCACCAGGCTCTTTCTTATAATCATCCATAAGGGACATAATCCAATCACCCTTGTTTGAGCTTTCACCACTATAAGGCGGATTCCCAAATGCTACCATGATCGGCATATCGCGTTTGATACGGCTGGCCTCGTTTGCTTCCCTTGATAACCATGATGCGAATAATGTATCGGCATCGGGGTGGTGTTCCTCCAGCGCGTTTGTCAGATACACGCCAACCCTTGGTGGATTGTTCGGGTTGGATGGTTTATATCCTGTTTCCTGTAGCAATAAATCCAATTTCATGTGGCACATGGCGTAGGAGGCCATGAGTAATTCAAAACCGTGCAGACGTGGCAACAAGTCGTTTTCGACGTAACTGCTCCATATACCTTGTTGTCCTTGATATTTTTGCCAGATTTGTTTCACGGCCTCCGCCATGAATGTGCCTGTCCCCGTTGCAACGTCCAGTAATTGCACCTTGTGGACTTCTATTTCATCCTTAATCTTTCCCTTTTTACCAACGCGGTCAGATTCGACCTTGATTTTGATTTTGGATTTATCGGCAATGCCGTTTGGTAAATCGAAATGGATTTTTAAAACATCATCAATGGCGCGAACAATGAAATTAACGACTGGTTCGGGCGTGTACCAAACCCGCGTGCCTTACGCAAGGATTTATCGTATTCGGCCAAGAATGTTTCATAGAAATGCAGGATAGGGTCATTCTGCCCCGTTGCCGTTCCAAAATCCTTTAATACCGCATCCAAATCGGAAAATAAGAAGACTTCGCATAGTGCATCAACAATCCAAACGACTCGTTCATCCAATTCCGACCCTGCCACGTATAAAAATAGCTGGCGTAAGAATGGGTTTGATTTTGGGATGAGTAGTAACGCTTCGCTTCGTGAGAAATTATCGGGCGTTGTATCGTGCAGGCGTGCCGTGAACAAGCCATAGGCGATTGTTTGGGCATAGACATCGGCAAATTGCTCTTCGTCCATGTCATGCACAAGGATATTTTGAAATGCCTTTAATTGATCTTTTAATGAACTATCCGCTTCATCCGTTAAAACCAGCATAAAGACATGTTTCATCAATTTGGCCTTTTGCGCCATCATGGATGCCAGTTTCTTTGCCGATTTAATTGTTTGCCCTTGGAATGATGCAAAATCGATTAAGAGTGTTTTAAGGCGGTCATAGTTTTCAGGGATGGGTTGGATGGTATCGCCAACAATTTCGGCAATTTGAACCACCTCAACTTTTTTCACCATGAAGGTAAAAGCGAAATTCTAAATAATCGGTCAGGACAAGGTTATCGAGTGACTCAAGGTATCGTTTTAATTGATCCGTTTTTTCAGTTTTGGATAGGTCAATGCCAACATCCTTGGCCTCCAAATACCCAACATCAATTTTACGCCTGTGCAGGATAAAATCAGGCGCACCACATTTTATATGCGCTGGATCATTAATTGCCGTTACATCGTCCAATAATTCCTCTAATAGGGTTTTTAACGCAGGCCGATAGGCGTGTTCACGCGCTATGCCGGTTTTGAATTGTTTTTGAACATCCTCAATGTATCTTTGTATCGGCATATAATCTTGTCTTTATAACTGTCGTTGGATATATTCACCTTATATCGGACAATCAGATATGTCGATTCTGATGCTCGTTTTACTCATAAAAATATCAAATAGGGGCACAATTGGGGGTATAAAAATAAAAGAACCGATAGTAAATGTAATAATATCAGCATGATACTTCAATTAACCAGTAGCAGTACAACCCACCATTTTTAATTAACACGATGACAATTTCTCATATTCAAGGACCGAACGGAACGCTAGCCTATAGCTACAGTGAAGGGGATAAACGCCTTCCGTCTATCATTTTTTTATGCGGTTTTAAGTCTGATATGATGGGTAGCAAGGCGCAATGGCTCCATGAATATTGCGCTAATAATAACCGAACATATCTGAGATTTGACTATTTCGCTCATGGGCAATCAGAAGGAAATTTTAAAGATTTTACGATCGGTAAAGGTTTGGCAGATACTTTATTTATGATTGAAAATTTTATCGATCAGCCCGCTATCCTTATCGGCTCCTCCATGGGCGGTTGGATTGGGCTTCGTGCCGTCCAACTCATACCGCATCTCATTCACGGTTTTATCGGTATAGCGGCGGCGCCTGATTTTACCCGAAAAATCTATAACTCTCTTGATGATGGGCATTTAGCTCAACTGGCTGAGCATGGTTATATTAAGGAAGATAGTGGCTATGATGAGCCTTATATCTTCACTCGCGCTTTATTTGAAGATGGTGAAAATCATTGTTTGCTTGATAAGAAGATTGAGTATGATGGATATGTACATTTGCTTCAGGGAAAGCAAGATAGCTCCGTTCACTATGATACTCCAGGTTTAATTAATCATTGCTTTGATGGACGTGCGAAAATCACACTTATACATGACGGTGACCATAGTTTATCCAGGCCGCAAGATCTGGACGTTCTAAAACAAGCGATTGAAGAAATGACGTCTTGACTTCATATAGGTAATTCACGATAACTTGTGATGTTTTTGAGGAGGGGTGGCCGAGTGGCTTAAGGCGCACGCTTGGAAAGCGTGTTTAGGGTCAAACCTAACGTGGGTTCGAATCCCATCCCCTCCGCCATATTCTAACTTTAAAGTTTAGCCAAAATCGTCATAAATAGCCTTAATGCCGGATTTGTAATCGGGATATTTGAGTGTAATGCCTAGCTTATCCTTGATTTTTGTATTATCGACACGTTTGTTATCTTTATAAAAGCTTGCCGCCATAGGGGACATGTCCGCCTCCTCATAATCAATCATTGGCGGGACAGGCTTTCCCAATAGTTTACATGCATAATCAATCAGCTCATGACTCTGCGCCGGATTATCATCCGCCAGATTATAGATATCGCCCGGTTTCGGTTGTTTCATTGAGGCAATCAAAACCTGTACAATGTCATCGACATGAATGCGGTTAAAAGCATGCCCATCCTTTTTTATCCGTCTGGTCACACCTGCGCGAACCGTATCAAGGGCGGATCGACCCGGGCCGTATATCCCTGAAAGCCTGAAAATATTAATCGGAATTTGGGCTATGCGGCGCATCTTCAGCCACTGAACCTCGGCACGCGCACGCTTGCTTCCGCGTTCTGATGTCGGGCGGCGTTCGCTTTCCTCATCGACCGTTCTGCCATCCTGATTACCGTAGACGGATGTTGAGGAAAGCAAGCCAATCCATTCAATTGAAGTAACCTGCAAGATATCTCTGGCATGGGTTTGAAATATGATATCCCCGCCTTTATTGGGTGGAACGGAAATCAGAATATGAGTGACGCCTTCAAAAGCCATAACAGGGTCAGTAAATGGTATTTTATCGGAAAAAAGAAACGCCTTTACCCCTTTTTTACGCATTTCTTTCAGCTTATCTTTATCGGTTGTAGTGCCGATAATGTCCCAATCCTCAGTATCTTCCTGTAATTTTGTAGCGAGAGCCTCGGCAACATAGCCGTAACCGAAACAAAAAAGTTTCTTTTTTTGATTATGTGCATCTTCGATTATGTCCATTTCTTTTTCCATGGCCTCTTATTAATCATATAAGTTTTACTTTGTCAAAAATCAATTTGTGTATAATGAACTGATGGCGCAAATCCTGGAACTCTGTCCTCCAGCAAGGCCTTAAATGATGGGCGCGATTTCAGGCGCGAATACCATTCTTTTGCGACAGGGTGTGACTCCCACGGAACATCGCCCATATAATCGATTGCGGACAAATGTGCCGCCGCCGCCAGATCGGCGTAGCTTACTGAATCCCCTGCAAGCCAACGCCGCCGCTCGATAAGGAAAGCCAGATAATCGAGGTGATAATGAATATTGGCATGGCCGGCACGGACTGACGGGCCATGAGGCTCCCCCGATTTTAAAAAGCGTTTCATCATCTTCTCGCCAATCAGATATTCAGTGACTTCGCGGTTGAATTTGACATCAAACCACCCGACAATACGTCGTACTTCAGCGCGGGAAACCGAGTCATCGCCCAACAGTGAAATTTCAGGATAGACCTCATCCAGATACTCGCAAATAACGGTCGAATTTGACAGGATTGTCCCATCCTCCTCAATCATCAAAGGCACATCGCCTGCCGGATTCATCGCCATATATTCCGTGCGCCGTTCCCATGTTTTTTCAATCACGGTTTCAAAGCGCAGGTTCTTCTCGGCAAGTGAAAGGCGCACTTTTCGTGAGAATGGATGAAGCCAAAGGTGAAACAGAGTTCTCATAACGCTTTAGATTATATGAAACATCCTTGAAAATATAGGGGGAAGATGAGAAGTCATGCTATCTTACGATTTTGCCTTTAGAGCTTAAATCTCTAAAGCTTTTTGAATATCCGCTTCTTGCGCTTTGCGCATTGAAACCGTAACAATTTCCACTCCGATGACAGAAGCCGCGGCAATTATCTCCCGCCCGATACCGATTTCGATCGTGTCCATCATGCCATAGCCAAGAACAGGTTTTATAATTGCTTCGCCTTTAACAAAGCTATCTTTCGCCGCCAGATATTTCGATAAAACAGTATCACTCATCTCGCCTTCCTCTTTGACATGACCTTGCCTATCGAGCAATTCATGCGCGAATAATGATAATCTCCAAGCCTTCAAAATGACAGCAGGCGATAAACTCAGCTCGCCATATTTCTCGGGCGCGCTTCTCACAACCTCATGGTCGATAAATGCCGGCGATTTGGTTTTAAGCAGCATAAGTGGTTATCTTTCGATTGATATTAAACTGACATTTCCATGATAATATTATATAGTTTTACAAAAGATTAAAGATGAAGGTGTATGATTACAGCCATGGCCAAAAAACTTTCGATTAAAACCGCACAAAAACCTGCCCTTAATCCCGAGATAATTAAAGTCCCGAAAATGACTGATCAGGTCGCCTGCGATGGCGGGCATCCTGCCCTTGGTCATCCGCTCACCTATTATACATTTGATGGCGATCAGGATTATATTGAGTGCGGCTATTGCGATCGCAGATTTATCCGTGCATCAAAATAATTGATTTTTGCAAGCAATATCCTATATACTATTTGTAGATGAGGCGCCGCTTATAAGGGCTTCATTTTAAAACCATTAACTTGCTCTAACAAAAAGAGGAGATAATATTATGAGTGCAAGATTGTCTTTATTTGATAGCCCGATGTTTCTGGGCTTTGACCATTTTGAGCGGACGATTGACCGTTTAAAGAAAACATCCGATGGGTACCCCCCGTATAATATCGAACAGATCAGTGAGAATCAGCTGCGCATCACTTTAGCGGTGGCCGGTTTTACGATGGATGATTTGGATGTTGAGCTGGAACATAATCAGCTCACCGTTCGTGGTAAACAAACGGATGATGAAGTGGATGAGCGTATTTTCATTCATCGCGGCATTGCGGCACGGCAATTTCAGCGCAGTTTCGTTCTCGCCGACGGGATTGAGGTGACAGGCGCATCACTTGACAACGGGTTGTTGCATATTGATATGACACGGATTATCCCCGAACCTGAGGTTAAAAAAATTCAAATCTCGGGGAAGAAAAAGCCGAATGGTAAGGCACCGCCAGCAGAAGTGATAGACATGGCGGAGGATGGGAAGCATGAATAATCCTGCCTCAAACCCTCTTGACCACATTAAAATGCGGCTAGAGAGCCTGAATAATACTGAGTTTATGGCTTTCGGTCTCGATGGATTAAGCTATATTAAGCCAATTAATGACCCTGATGATTTGGGGTCTTCCTACGCGCTATACAGTGCAAATGGAAGGCAAATTGCTGTCGGACATGATGTTAATGTGCTGAAAGCCACCGCGTTACAGCAGGCTCTCATCCCGATGGTTGTTCATTAGGCTTTTTGCAAATACCTCAAAGACAACAAATCAGTGTACTTAACATGATTGATAAGTCTCTTAGTCAAAAGTGGTTTGGGGTGATACCCTATCCCAAACCCTGCCGCCTCTAACATAGGCAAATCATTTGCGCCATCGCCCACCGCCATAATCTGATGCGGCTTCAAGTTCATTGTGCTTTGAAGCTCTTTCAATTTCTCTTCCTTAAAACTCTTGTCTAAAATTGGTAAGCCGACTTCTCCATTAAGAGTTTGAGTATTCTCATCCGCCAGTAATCTATTCCCGAAATGGGCATCAAACCCTAAATCTTTCGCGACTTGAGCCGTAAATTGCGTAAATCCTCCTGATATCAAAACACAATAAACATTGTGGCTTTTGAGATAATTTAGAAGTTCCCGTGCACCTTGATTATAAGCCATTTCATTCATAACTTCTTCAATCAAGGTGGCAGGCTGCCCTTTTAAAAGCGCGACCCGCTTGCGCAAGGCGGACTCGAAATCCAATTCACCGCGCATCGCTTTTTCCGTGATAGTGGCGACCTGCGCGCCTATGCCTGCCGCCTCTGCCATATCATCCAATGTTTCGCCTTGAACAATCGTTGAGTCCATATCGGCAAGAAACAAACGGATATCGGGCTTATGCTCATAGTAAAACACATCAAAACGAAATGTCCGCCTGATCACATCCAACGTTTTTTTTGAGATTGCTTCACTGATATTCCAACGCACGGCGCGGTCGTCCAAAACTTCGCGGTTAATAATTCCAATATCGGGAAAAGCCTGCTTCACCGGAATATCAAAATCAGGGACAGGTTGCGGCGTGACAAAAATGAGATAAGGCATTACCCTCCTATTGCACAGGAAAGGACGCGCCATGACAATCACAAAACCCACTATAAAGCCTAATAATCCGAATTTTTCTTCAGGTCCATGCGCCAAAAGACCGGGATGGAGCCTTAAAGCCCTGGATGATGCCTGCTTGGGGCGATCTCACCGTTCGAAAGAAGGTAAGGCCAAGCTGAAACAAGTGATTGAGAAACATCGCGCACTCCTCAAAATTCCTGATGATTATAAAATTGCGATTGTTCCCGCCTCTGATACCGGCGCGGTTGAAATGGCCATGTGGAGCATGCTAGGTGCAAGAGGCGTTGATGTTTTTGCTTGGGAGAGCTTCTCCAGTGATTGGCTTAAAGATGTTCAGAACCATTTAAAACTTAACGATTTCAATGCTTATCAGGCTGATTATGGGCATCTGCCTGATATGGGTCAGTATGACGGCAACCGCGATTGTGTCTTTGTCTGGAACGGCACAACATCGGGCGTGCGTATACCCAATGCCGATTGGATTTCGGATAATCGCGAGGGGCTGACCATTTGCGATGCGACCTCCGCTGTGTTTGCCTATGATATGCCTTGGTCAAAGCTCGATGTGACCACATGGTCATGGCAAAAAGTGCTGGGTGGTGAGGCCGCGCATGGCATGATTGTCCTGTCCCCTCGCGCGGTTGAACGGCTTGAGAATTATACGCCTGACCGCCCTCTCCCAAAGATCTTCCGTATGACGAAAGGCGGCAAGCTCAACGAAGCCCTGTTTGAAGGCGCGACGATCAATACGCCATCCATGTTGGCGGTTGAGGATTGTCTGGACGCACTAAATTGGGTCGAGAGCATTGACGGCTTAGATGCGACAATCAAACGCTCTCAAGCGAATTTTGAAGCGATCAGGACATGGGTTGAGGCAACGGAATGGGTTGATTTTTTAAGCAAAAAAGCGGAAACGCGTTCCATAACCTCTATTTGCCTCACGCTTCAAATACCTCCAAAGCAGGATGAGAAGGCGTTTATTAAGCAGCTTGTAACTTTATTAGATGATGAAGGTGTGGCGAAGGATATCGCATCCTATCGTGATGCCCCTGCGGGTTTGCGCATTTGGGGCGGTGCAACCGTTGAGACATCGGATATTCAGGCTCTCTTCCCATGGATTGAATGGGGATATGAGCGTCTTCAATAGACTTTTCGGCGACACCCTCATGAGGGTGTCGCCTTTGTTCTCAAAAAAACTTAAAAAATATGTTGCATAGGCCTATCAAATTATGTTTTCATTATTTTATGGTTAAACAAATGGCAACAATTATTGTGCTTCTTCTCAACCTCCTCGTGGTGATTCCTCAGGAGGCCGAGCGCGTTTAACCAGATTTTTAAAATAAAACGTAATTCAGGCGCCTCTCTTAAAAAGACAGGCGCTTTTTTAATGATTAAAAACAAATGAAAGGAAAAGAAAAAAATGGAAGCTTTTCAACTATCAGATGGTAAAATAACAACAAGACCTCTTCGGTCCACACCAGGTTTTGGCATTATAACAAGCGTGACGCCATTTGCAGATTTTGCAGGAGCTTGTCATCCTTCATTTCGCCAGACTGTTATCGAACTAAAAAAAGCAGGTACTGATTTTTTTATGGCGGCAGGTACAAGGTGTATGGAAGGGCAACCTATGGGTATTCCCATTCCTGTAGAAGAGGCACCAATCGCAAGACCTATCTGAAAGATGAATTATGAAACCAGATACACCTGAAATTCAAAACGCTTTTGAAGTTGAAACAGAAAAGCCTAGCGCGGAAAGTTTTATTCGCGCGGCAAAGAATCCCGTCATTATTATCACCGAGTCTGTTGCGGCATCTTGGGGATCAATGGCAAAATATCTCCTCGACACTTTTGAAGGTGTTTCCATTGTTTTTGAAAGCGATAAGGCTGAAAGAGATTTCAGGCAAACTGTCGGCGCAGAAAGACAACGTTTTGCAAATGTCTATAAAGGTATTTGCGATACTAATATTACACCAGGTCAAGCGTCTGACCCTCTGTTCACTGCTTCTGATTGTCTAATCATTTTCGGTGAGCCTCAATTCTTGTGCCGTGCTTTACAAGATTTGGAAACACCATTGCGCCCTATTTTCTATAATAAGGAAAAAGGTCAAAGACCATCATTGAGCGTGGCGAAACTTGCACTAAATTATAGGCAATGATTAAAACACGAAGGTAATTCTTAGTAGTGGATTACAGGTATTTGCTTCGCAAAACCTGCAATGACGATTTAAGAAAGCTACTTCTTTACCTCTATTTTCCTCTGTAGTTCAAACCCTAAAGACCCCGCATTAAATGCGGGTTACATTGATTATATCTATTTTGACCTATGTCGTGACAAATTGCTGTTACTCGTGGATAAAATATATGATTTTCCTTTGATTGTGTAGGCAATTTAGCCCTCACACTTTCGAAAGGGGTTCGTTTTTAAATTTATATTAAGCTAATATTGAAATCGCAAGAAGAAACCCTACTGTCCCAAGGCCTTCAAAACCACCTCAGGGTCTACACCTGTATCTGTATTCCCGATAATTTTGGTTTGTGAAACAACCTCAGCTTCTTCTTCTGTCGGGATAACAGCAATATCATTATCCATTGTTTCAATAATAAAAGTTTCACCACCAGCGGCAGGTTGCACGGCGTTGAGTGCCGCAGGGTCGGCAGTCATATTATTCCATGTGACTGTATCGTCAGCCGGCGCGGTCATAGTATCAGTCACACCATTTTCATTGATTGTGATGTTAATCGGTGCAGTTGCCGTTTGGGGTTCGGTCAAATTCGCCTGTGGCACTGCCACTTCGGGCGCTGTCGGTGCGGTTGGCGTAACGGGAGCCAATACGGTTGTCACTGGCGCAATTTCTGCCTCATTAGCAATATCACCGACTTGGGTAACGTTGTTCGTAATATCGGCAGAGCGATTATTATCCAGTTCAAGCGCGATAAAACCCGTATGATTTTGTAAGTTCTCAACATTCAGAACATCATAATTCTGCTCTGACATTTGGGCGATAGCCGGTGCAATATTTATGAGCGCTATTGCCGCGGCAGATAATAGTAACTTATTCATTTTATTCTCCTTTTCCTTATTTCTGTTTAACCAACAACATACATTTATGCAATTAGAAAAGTTCCTGAAGCATGCAACGCGCTGCACCGCCGCCGTAAAATTGTATTGTTCGCAAGTCAGGTGTTATAAAGCCATCAACATGCTTCAAATAATGGCTTTTCTGGCTATCATGCAATGAGTCAAATCCGGATTGCGACATAATTACCATTTTCCTGTTTCCCTGCCCTGTCACCTCCAGCGCATTCCCCGCAAACGCCTGTATTTGAGCCATGTTTAACGTAATCACATCATGCGTTTCATTCAGGCTGTCCATGACTTTATCACGATACTCATCTTTGATAGACTCAGCACAAATGGCGGCAAAATCTGTCCCGATATGCATCATAACGTCACTGTGATAAATCGGGTCACCTGTGTGGCTTGCCGTTTCAAATAAATAAGGTTTATAGCCCATCATTTCGCACCATTGTGAGGCAAGGTCAGGGTCAGTCCGCGCAGAAAATGTCCCGTAAGCCCGCCTATTGACCCTATCCAGAATAAGGGAAGACAGGCCTTCAAGGCATTTATTATGAGCTTCATAATGGGACCAATCATGGGCAATATCATAATGCCGTGAGAGAGTTTCAATCATGGCGGGCGTTTTTTCCGCCGCGCGGTTTTCGGTCAACATCGGATAGAGTATCATCTGTCGTCCCTCATGGGTTGAAAACCAATTCGGGAAAATATGATCGGGGCAGCCCTCAATCCCTTTTGCAACCGTCACGTGAACGCCTTCTTCAATTAATAAATTGACAAAGGAACGAAATTCAACGATAGACCGTTCTAAAATAAGTGTTTTATCAATATCGTTATCTTGCTGATATGGATTTGATGAGGCTGTCATCGGGTTAAAGCGAAATTCCCGAGGCTCAACCATGAAAAGGTGACGTGTTGTCTGTGAACTACTCTGTAACATTGTTTATAACTATGCTCTCATTTGTCGCGCCTGTTGTGATGGTAAGCGATTCTGTGCAAGCGCAACAAGTGCGTCCAAGCCTTGAAGATCGAATGATTTCCGAGCCTGAGACAAGGCGGGATGGCAACTTTTTTACCTTTAATCTTGAAAACGATACATTCGGTAATGGTGATGATAAAAATTATACCAGCGGCGCACGTTTGTCTTATCATGATGCAAGCCTTGATATTCCAAATTGGGCGCGTGAGCTGGGCGAGATTTACCCCGGTTTTCGTATCAATGACACGACTGCCGTGACATACTCCCTCGGTCAAAATCTCTACACGCCCGAGGACATAACACTGTCAACCCCTGACCCTAGCGACCGCCCCTATGCAGGCTGGCTTTATGGGTCAATCGCACTCTCAACCATTACAAATAATCATCAGGATCAAATTGAGCTGGCCCTTGGGGTTGTCGGGCCTGCCGCACTCGGAAAACAAACACAAAATTTTGTGCATAATAATTTATTTTCGGATGCCGATGACCCGCAAGGATGGGACAGCCAGCTTGAAAACGAGCCAGGGCTTATCCTATCATGGAGCCGCGAATATCCAGATTTATGGTCGTTTGATATCGCGGAAAAACTATATTTCTCCGCCGCGCCATCATTCGGAACATCACTTGGAAATGTTTATACACTGGCGCAAGGTGGATTAGGGTTTCGCATCTCACCCTATGCTGAGCGTTACGCCGATTTACCTGCGCGCGTCCGCCCCTCAATTCCGGGAACTGGCTATTATCCTGAGGCGACAAATGGCTGGAGCTGGGGATTATTCGGTGGCGTCACAGGCTATGCTGTTGCGCGGAATATATTTCTGGACGGAAACACTTGGGAAGATTCACCAAGCGTGGACAGTAAACCTTTTGTCTATGATACAAATGTCGGCGTGGATGTTATCTTAGGTGACAATCGCGTATCTTATACTTTAACGCGCAGGTCAAAAGAATTTGACGGGCAAGACGATGAAAGTGTCTTCGGCTCGTTATCTTATACGAGACGGTTTTAACCCTTATCACGATGCGCCTCGACATAGGATTTCAAAACTGCGGCCATATGAGAGGTAAAACCTTTTGGTGTTTCGCGTTTAAAATACTGTAAAACATCATCATCTAAGCGCAGTGTCACGGATGGCTTTGTTTGTGATGGCACAATGATAGCATCCTGCCAAAAATCTATATCTGTTTCAGCTATATCACTATAATCTATGTCACTATCAGACATTTTTTTTAGCTCATCGATGGTGAGCTCTCTGTCGTAACGCTTCTTCATAAATTTGTCTTTCCTTCTTATTCGCAAGCCTCGCAGAAATAATTCTGGTTATATTTGCTCTATCAGTATGCACAACTGTTATCATTAATTTGGTATCGACTTGTCCAATACTAATCTGTCTAATTTCACCGTAATCAAATCTTCTATCTTCAGTTGTAAGAATGTAGCCATCAAAAATATTCTTAGCCAATTCAAAGCTAATACCATGCTTGGCTATATTGTAGCGGTTCTTATCCTCATCCCATTCAAAATTCATAACATATTTCTAATGTAACACAATTTGTCTTACAAATCAAATTCTGTGACAGCTTTAGTTTGAGCGGAACGAATGGTTTCGAGGTTAAAATCGGCGATCATTTCGTTAAATAATTTGTACCAATTCACCTCGGCTTGAAGATGGATAAAGACAGAGCCAAGACCCAAGGCCGCACGATCCATAAAGACGAATTCCCGTGGGACAGGTACACCGGCGCGGAGTTCTTTAAGCTTCGCATGCACTTCCTGTGCCTTTTCACGGCCATAAACGCCATTATTTGTCTCGCCAATTGTGCGAACCTTATTATCCAGAATAGGTCCGTATAGGAAGCCCGCCCAGATATTGAGAACCTCAATCATCTCTTTGGAGAGGTTTCCGAAACCCCATGTTTCATAGGCTTTGACAGCCAAGTCTTTATCATCATTTTTGAGCGCATTATAAAGGTCAATCACCGCACCGACAAATTCAGGTCTGAATATCCGAATACAACCAAAATCGAGCAGATTAATTGACAAATCATCGCGTACCGAATAATTGCCGAGATGGGGATCACCATGAATAATCCCAGTTTTGTAAAGCGGAATATACCACGCCTTAAACAAGTTAAGCGCGATTTGATTGCGCTGCTCTAGCGATGCGTCCTTATAGGTCAAAATTTTATGACCTTGATACCACTCCGTTGTTAAAAGCCGTGATGTTGAGAGATCATCAACGACTTGAGGCACATGCACATTATCTTCCTCTTTAAGAAGTAAGCGAAAGAGCTTTTGAACTCGCGCCTCGCGCTTATAATCTAATTCCTCACGCAAGCGATCTGCAAGCTCTGCATGAATCTGGTCAGTCATGATTGAGCTGTCATATTGTTTATAAAGCTTGAACAATAGTTTGAGCTGATTAAGGTCGGCATCAATTGCACTTGCCATATCGGGATATTGAAGTTTACATGCGACTGTCTGCCCTTCTTTAGTGACCGCCTTATGCACTTGCCCTAAAGAAGCGGCGGCTGTCGCTTGTTTTGGAAAATCGGTAAAATTATCCTGCCAATCCGCGCCAAGCTCGCTTTTCATGCGCCTGCGCACAAATGGCCAGCCCATAGGGGGTGCATTCGATTGTAACTCCTGAAACGCTTTCGCATATTCGGGCGGGAGCGCATCAGGGATAGTTGCCAATATCTGCCCCACCTTCATAATCGGCCCTTTGAGATTGCCGAGCGCGGCGCGAAGTTGATCGGAATGCGCATCCTTGTTGATTTTCAACCCCAAAAACTTTTCGCCAATCAGTTTTGCACCCAAGCCTGCGGCAGAGCCTGATAGGCTGGCATAACGTCCGATTTGTTTTCCGAGCTTCGGCGTTTCGTCATCTGTCATGGCAAAATGCTTTCATAAAGTTTTAAGACTATCAATGATATATAATAGTATAGAATAAAAACACAGCCCTAAGCCTTATGCCCTCATCGTTAAAACCAGAATCCATCCATTATCTTCGGCGGCGAACAATTATTTTTATTATAGTTGTGGTTAGTCTGATTACAGCCATCACTGCAACGAATTTCATCCTCGTATCCTATAAGGAAGATTTACTGGTTACGGTTAACGTCAGCGGTCGGCAACGGATGTTGAGCCAGCGCACAACTTTATTTGCAACAATCCTTGTGAAGCAGCTTCGGATTAATCGTGAAGATTTTGATGTTCAAAATTACTATTTAGATAAATATCATTCCGCCCTCCATTTATTCGAGGATTCCCATATTGACCTTATAAAAGGTGAAAAGGATAAGAAAATTGCATATCCATCAAGGATTTTAAAAGAGCATTATTTCGGTGCTGAAACGCAACTTGACGCGCTTGCCAAGGAATTTATTGCCGCTGGCTCCATCATCTATGACGTGTTTGATAAACAAGAATTTACGGATGAAAACATTAATCTGGTTAGAACTAACTTGAGGAGAATGCAAGAGCTTTCATCGTCTATCCTGCTTCAACGTTTGGATGAGGCAGTCAAACTTTACGAGGTTGAGGGCAGCTTTTTCATTAAAAAACTTCAAATCGTTAATCTGATCTTATTTTTCTTTTCTATTGCCTTCCTGATATATTTTTGGCGGGCGGTTTACAGACCGATGGAGGGGCGCATGACGCTTATTCTCGGTGCTTTAACACGTGAAAAGGATGCGCATGCTCAGGAAAAAACCCGCCTGAATCTCGCCTTACAAGGTACATCCACAGGTGTTTGGGATTATAATGTTGAGCGAAATAGTTTTTTCGCAAGCCCGGTCTTAATTGACCTTCTCGGGCTTCATTACTGCAACATGTATAAATATAAGCTTTCAGAATTTTTAAGGTTAGTCCACCCGAATTATAAGCGTACATTTGTCAAAAATATGATTCAGCACGTAAGAAAGCCTAAACGCTTTGAAGAAGAAGTGCGCATAAAACATGCAAAAGGTCATTATATCTGGGCTAAAGTTCGTGGACAGGTGATTAGCGATAAAAAAAGTCAGGCAACACGAATTGTAGGCTCAGTCGAGGATTTTACCGAGATAAAAACTATTAACCAGACAACCGAAAACCTCATGCAGGGGATTGAGGCTTCAGATATTGCCTTTGCCATTATCAATTATGATCACCAAAAAAATCTCTTTACTTATGCCAGTCAGGCTTTCTGTGACCTGATGGGGTGCAGTTTTGAAGAAGTTCTGCAACGTAATTTCAACATGTTTACGGGGCCCGAAACCGATATGGGCAGCCTTGATATGATTGATTATGCCTTTAAAAACGGTAATGACCTCACCCTAAAAATTTATAGTTATCGCATTGATGGAACAGGATTTTGGAATGAAATCATCCTCAGACCGATTAGGGATAAAAACACAAATGAAATTTATACCTACATTGTTGTTTTTAACGATTTGACTACATCAATCCTTCAAGAAAAAAAGGAAATCAGTCGGCAACGTGTTGAATCTCTTGGCGCATTGGCCGGCTCTGTCGCGCATGAAATTAATAACCTCCTCATGCCGATGACAATGGCGAAGGATATGCTCGAAGACAGTTTGAAAGAGGACTGCGACCCTTTTGCAATAGAACAACTCGATATCATGGTTGATTATGCGAACCAAGCCAAGGAGATTGTTGAGGGTATCTTAACATTCTCGCGCAAGGATACAAAGAATATAGAAGCCGCCTTTTTATATAATGAAATCGAGAAATCTATTACATTTATTAAAGGTCTTATTTCATCAAAAGTAATAATCATTTGGGAGACAGGCGACAATCAAGAGCTAAAAAATATTCAAACCCTAATCAACACTACCGAACTAAAGCAAATTGTCACCAATCTGTGCCGCAATGCCGAGGATGCAATGAACGGAAAATCGGGTATCATCACACTCTCTATGTCACATCAGACTTTATCGGTTGAAGAAAGAGATAATCTTGAGGTTATAGCCAGTGACTTTGCCGTTCTTAAAGTCGAAGATGACGGAAGCGGGATACCGAACGAAAAGCTCGAAAAAATATTTGAGCCGCTCTATACCACAAAAGACGTCGGTCAAGGAACAGGTTTAGGGCTTTCCATTGTTATGGGGATATTACGGTCTTGGGGTGGTGCGATCACTGTTAAAAGTAAACTTGGCAAAGGAACGACTTTCAAGCTTTACATCCCCATTCACAAAATGTCGGATAATTATGATGATCTTGCCGATTTTGCGGAATCGGTAGATTTTATAAATCCTGATTTTACAAGAGATTAGATTATCTCGACAATTCTCATGATTGGCTCTATATCTTAAATTATGCAGATAAAAGAAACAAAAACACAAATTTTGAAAGCCGGATTAAAAGATATCCCATTTGATGGTTGGTCAGTTGAAACATTCGAGCGAGCAGCGGAGAAAGAAAATATTGAACCTCAAATGGTTCATGCGCTTTTCCCGAACGGTAGCCGCGACCTTATCCGTTACTTCGCAATTTGGGCGGATGAACGCATGATTGAAGCGTTAAATGAGTACGAAAATTTTAACGATATGCGTATTCGCGACAAGGTTAAAACAGCCGTTGCGGTACGTATTGACGTACTCGCGCCGCACAAGGAAGCCGTATCACTCTGCTTCAAAAATCATGTATTGCGCCCTCAAAATGCCAGGCTTTCTGTCGATATCACTTGGACAACGGCAAGCCGCATTTGGGACTTTATCGGTGACACCTCAGCTGATTATAATTACTATACCAAGCGTGGATTGCTTTCAGGGGTCATCGCCTCGACCATGATTTTCTGGCTTCAGGATCAATCGGAAGCGCATGAAAAAACCAGCCGTTTCCTTGAAAACCGCATTGATAATGTCCTGTTCATCGGAAAAACTGCGGGTAAAATTATAAATCCGCTTGCCTCTTTCGCGCAGTCTTTTACAGTGCCTTCAAATCCATTTAAGAAGAACAAGGCATAAGAATTATGAGTGAGTCATCAAACGTCACACAATTACAACCCTCCTCAGACACCAGCGAGGCTCAGGATGTTGGCGGTGTTGCCGGCGCACGCCTCAAGAGCTTTATTGAGAGGGTTGAGCATTTGGAGGAAGAAAAGGCCGCCATTGCCGAGGATATCAAGGATATTTATGCCGAGGCCAAAGGCACTGGCTTTGATACGAAAACCATCCGTAAAATCATCGCGCTGCGCAAGGTTGACACTGAAAAACGCCGTGAGGCTGATGAAATGCTCGACCTTTATAAATCAGCCATCGGTATGGAATAGGTAACTTATAATTTCTTAACCATATATTCATTCTTTTGCCTCATGATGAAATCATGAAAAATCAGGTAGAGTTCATTCCATTTAAAGATATTCAAGGCATTCAGGCCAATGATATCCTGAAAGCAACGGATAACCTTATTGCAGGTGAGTTAAGCAACCATTTTACAATGCTTGACCCTGCACTTTCGGCCTTATTTGAAGATTTGCAACGCGCCACGATGGCATATGCAACCGCGCAATCCACAAATGAAGATATGACTGCTGCAAAATGGCGCTTGGAAACGGCGCAATCCGCCTATCACACGCGTCTGCTTGAGCTTCGTAAAAATGCGCTGAACAAAAAAATTGCCGAAAATGATGCCGATGTTGATGCAAAGTGCGAGCTTCACGAAATGACAATGCAACAGCGCATGAATGAAAATTTCAATCGCTTGCGCGAAAAAAAGGCTGCGGATAAAAAGAAAAAAGAAAAAGAATCCCAAGGTGATTTCTTCTTCTATTTTGTTCTTGGCTTGGCTCTGGCTCAGTTATTCAGAGATAATCGCTCTCATGATTATTTCGCCACGCCGAATGTGCGTGATAATTTTCTAAGGGCTCAAATCCGATAGCTGGATTCAAGTCATAAACGATCTATATCATTTTCATGATTTCATTAGATAGTTTTGACACGCCCATAAATGCCTGCCTGATTGGTGCAAGCGGCGGAATCGGTGCGGCGTTTCAAAACCATCTTGAAGCCAGCAGTAAAGTTGAGACTCTGCACATGCTTTCGCGTTCTGAGAATGGATTCGACTACAGTAATCCTGATTCCATGGTGCAAGCGGTGAGTGCTATTCCTGACCGCTCGCTTCATCTTGTGATAATCGCTACAGGCTATCTCGGCACATCTCCTGAAAAATCGCTCAGAGATTTGGAGAAAGAAAAATTTGAAGAACAATTTCTGTCCAATACTATCGGTCCTGCTTTGGCCATGAAATATTTGATGCCCAAAATATCGCGTGATGGAAAATCCGTTATGGCTTGCCTGTCTGCACGCGTCGGGTCAATTCAAGATAACCAGATTGGCGGATGGTATGCCTATCGCGCATCAAAGGCCGCGCTCAATATGATTATAAAATGCACGGCAACCGAGGTTGCGCGAACAAATAAGAATGCCACGATTATCGGCCTTCACCCTGGAACGGTGGACACCAGCCTCTCAAAACCGTTTCAGGGAAATGTGCCGGATAAAAAGCTTTTCACGCCCGATTACGCGACCGAGCAGATGTTAAATGTTATTGATAGCATCAAGCCAAGCGATAGCGGCTCACTCTTTGCCTTTGATGGTGAAAAAATCTCTTTTTAAATGATATAAATACTTAATTTTATTTATAGGCTTAACCTTACTCATATTTTTTGATTATCTTTTTTTGCGTTTTAATAAACGAATAGATTAAAACTTTGTTTTTCTTCCTATCTTCATTATAATTGTTTATAGCCTATAAAAACTAAACAAACTGTAATAATTTAAACAAGATATAATTTATTATTAATCAAGCCGCCATGGCTTGCTTCGTTGCATCGACAATTTTTTGGGCGGCATCGCCCAGATTATCCGCAGCGATAATGGGTAAACCTGAATTATTCAGCATATCCTTACCCTTATCGACATTTGTTCCCTCAAGCCGAACCACCAGAGGAACAGACAGGGCAACCTCTTTCGCGGCAGTAATAACACCCTCGGCAATAACATCGCATTTCATGATGCCGCCGAAAATATTGACGAGCACACCCTGAACATTCGGATCGGAGAGGATGATTTTGAATGCCGCCGTCACACGTTCCGCCGTCGCCCCGCCGCCAACATCAAGGAAGTTTGCAGGCTCCCCGCCATAAAGCTTGATAATATCCATCGTTGCCATGGCAAGCCCGGCACCATTCACCATACATCCGATATTGCCGTCAAGGCGCACGTAATTCAGCTCCCAATCCGCCGCCTCTTTTTCCTGCGCGTCTTCTTCCGTCTCATCACGCATGGCGAAAATTTCTTTTTGACGATAGAGCGCATTTGGGTCAAAATTCATCTTGGCATCCAGCGCCATCACTTCATTTTTATCCGTAACTATCAATGGGTTAATCTCAACTATTGAGGCATCGGTTTCAATGAAGCAGGTATAAAGCGCATTGAAAAACTTAACCGCGGATTTCATCGTATCGCCTGTCAGACCCAGTGCAAAAGCCAAACGCCGCGCGTGGAAACCGCTCATACCCGTTGCAGGGTCGATTGATACATGGGTGATTTTTTCGGGCGTTTCCTCCGCCACTTCCTCAATATCCATACCGCCCTCGGTAGAGACCATAAAGGTCACACGGCTGCTCACCCTATCTAGCACGACGGAGCAGTAATATTCCTTAGCGATATCAACCCCATCTGTGACATAGAGGCGTTGCACTTCCTTGCCTTCATCGCCTGTTTGCTTGGTGACTAGGACTTGCCCCATCATGGCCTGCGCGGCCTCGCGAACTTCCTCAACCGATTTACACAAGCGGACACCGCCCTTGCCTTGAGGATTATTTTTAAAAAATCCTGCGCCGCGCCCTCCTGCATGGATTTGAGCCTTAACAACATATAATGGTCCCGGCAGACGTTCAGCCGACGCAACCGCTTCCTCCACACTCATCGCGGCATAGCCGATTGGTACGGTCACATTATATTTTTCAAGGAGGCTCTTCGCCTGATATTCATGGATGTTCATGGGGTGTTTTATCCTAAATTATTATTTCAATGCAATCAGGATAGCATTGTCACCATGAAGTGCAAGGATGGATACACATGTTTAATGAGTTGGTGCAGGTGCGGGAATTCGATAAATAGTCTCTAGAGACTGTCTATAAGATAAGTCACGATGATTAAAATCACTCCCTACATATTGACGACATCCCATTGCAGGCATGTCATCAAATTCGCATCGTGCCAAAATTGCCTGCCTTGAAACGAAACGCTTAATCAAACTACAGTTTACTTCTAACCATCCTTGAAAAGCTACCCTTTGTTGTTGGTAGCCCGAGACAGCCATTTGATTTTTTAATAATAGTGAAGCTTGCGCTTTATGTGTTTGAAAGCTTTTCGCCAAGGCTTTCTGGGCTTTTTCAATGTCTTCTGCTGTAATATGCGGCAACTGAACAACGCCAAAATTTCTGGCTCGCTCAGCTAAATAACCCGGCTCACCATGCATTCTTTTGAGAAAATTATCCAAACGTTTTTCTGACTCTGCATTTATATAAGAGTTGAATAAACCATTATGAATGACACTGCGTTTACTTCCAAACAACTTTCCTAATATGCTCATCCTTTGTTTATATTCAGCAGAAATTACCCCTTTTGCTGTTTCGCAAGAGGCTTCAGAAAACTGCTTATCAGCGGCGCACTTAATATCAAAAAACATTATAATGCCATCTGTCGTTTCATGCCCTAACAAGTCTTTATTCCCGTCATTGGCGATAAGAAAAGCCAAAAACTCACAAATCATGTTTGCCTGAGGCCAATCTCTATGGCTCATAAATTCATGCCATAAAGGGTCTAATGTTTTTTCGGGTGATGCTTCTAGCTTCAATCTTTGGGCTGTTCTTTGAATATGTTCAGCGCGATAGTGATGACCTTTAAGATTTTGCGCAGGGTCAAGATAAACACTGATCATTGATGCAATTAAGGCATCACCTAATGGCTTTTTTGAAGCCGCCATGTGATAGGGCTGAATTTCAAAAAAATTACAAAATTGCAGGATTTCTTTATGCGTCGGCTCAAATTCTGCGCGACACAACATAAAGTAACGCTCTGGTTCCCAACAAATTCCTTCACAAAAGTATTTAACAGATAGCCTATGGATTTCGCGCCAGACTACAAAAGGATTTTGCCCTGAATTTATAAGAGCACGCGCATCATGATGTGTGCTATCATCATCATATTCATATCTGCCGAAATGAGCGGCCGCCTCTTCGAAACTTCGTCCGATTATCATTATTTTTTATACTCCCTGATTAATTAAACTACTCAAACTATATATGAAAATCAATTTTATTTTTGATTTTATATAAGGGTTGATTTTTTTAGCTTGCTCTGTCATTCATTTGAGGCAAGACATAACAATAAAACGGCTTTAAAAAACTCATGAAAATCATTGCCTGTAACTCCAACCGTCCATTGGCGGAAGCCATTGCAAAATATCTTAAAAAGCCATTGACTAAGGCAGAGATTAAACGCTTTTCCGATATGGAAGTTTTTGCAGAAATTCATGAAAATATTCGTGGTGAGGATGTGTTTGTCATTCAATCCACCTCCTACCCCGCCAATGATAATCTCATGGAATTGCTCGTCACGATTGATGCGCTTAAACGCGCCTCGGCAAAGCGGATAACGGCTGTTATCCCTTATTTCGGATATGCCAGACAAGATCGTAAGACAGGGCCGCGCACGCCTATATCCGCGAAACTTGTTGCAGACCTTATAGAGGCGGCAGGCGTTGACCGTGTCCTGACGATGGAACTTCATGCCGGGCAAATTCAAGGGTTTTTTAATGTTCCAGTAGATAATTTGATTTGCTCACCCGTTCTCCTACCCCGCCTTGAAAAACTTGCCAAAGATAAGGAAGTTGTTATTACATCCCCGGACGTTGGCGGGGTTGTTCGCGCCCGTCATTTTGCCAAGAAAATTGATTGCGACCTTGCCATTATTGATAAAAGGCGTGAGAAAGCAGGCGTGTCCGAGGTCATGAATGTCATTGGCGATGTGAAGGGCAAAACCTGCATCATGGTTGATGACATGGTCGATAGCGGCGGAACATTATGCAACGCGGCGCAGGCGTTGATTGATAATGGCGCGGAGGCCGTTCATGCCTATGCTTGCCACGGTGTATTATCGGGTGGTGCCGTGTCCCGCATTGCCTCTGCCCCAATCAAGGAAATGGTGATTACGGATACCATCGCCGCGACAGAGGCGGTTCAAATCTCAGAGAATATCAAACAGCTCAGCGTTGCAAAATTCCTCGGCGAAGCCATCTCCCGCATTCATGACAGCCGAAGCGTGAGTGTGCTTTTTGATTAATACTTGACAGAAATAACTATACCTTGCTATAAGTTTATATGCAAACAGTATCTCAAATCGAAAACCTATGCGATTTCACTCAAGTGACAAATTCAGGCGATGAGCCTTCAGAAAACCATCGCTGGTCATACGGTAAGCGTCTTGCTTGGTTTTTTGGTCAAAAAAACAATAAAATAAGAAGCGCAAAAATCATATGGGATCGTGTTGCGCAAGCCTGCCAATCAAATCCGCGCATGAGAATGCGTCATTATGGCTTTGTCAATAAACCTTTTCTCAAAGCTGAAGACTATAAAGATCCATCCAACCAACTTCATTTTGTAGAGGTTGGTGATTTTAGCAATGGGCGCCCTGTTATCGTTCTCATCGCCGGCGTTCATGGCTATGAGCCAAGTGGCGTAGCTGCACTTGTACAAACTCTAAAAGAAGGTGAGCTTGAACCTTATTTAAAAGATTTTAATTTTGCCGTCTTTCCGCTTGTATCACCTTGGGCATTTGAACATGATCATCGCTATAACGCTTTTGCCGAGGATGTCAATCGTACCAACCCACTGCAAGATGAGATGCATTTTTTGTTAGAAACCCTTAAGCGTATACAAAAGCAAGCCCCGATTCTCATGGCGCTGGATTTCCACGAAACGCCACATGAGCGCGATAAAGTCCTCCGCCTTACGCGCGCCAGTATGGAAGGCACAAAACGCCCGAGCGATGAGGCCCTCAATAAATTCGTCAATGGCTTTCATATGATGGTGACAGATAGTGATGACGCACATACCAAGCAAAAACGAAGAGATATAGGTCGTGAAATTTTTGATGCTTTGGAAGGACTCACCGATATTGCCTCAAATGAAACAATTGCAGGCTACCCGAATGACAACGGCCTGGTTTTCGGCTCTGTCAAAGGCGCGACAGGTCGAAATGCTTTAAGCGCACTAGCATGGCATGTTTTTGTAACCGAAGTTGTACCGAACATACTCAATCCCTACGGCGCGGTTGCCGACCCTCAAGGGCATATGGGATTGCAAGATGCCGCCGATATTCAAAAACAAGTTATGCGTACAGCCATTGAGCAAACAAAAGCGCGCCTTATTCACTAACCCTTTTTTCCTTGCATTTGCGCCTCGTATTTGCTTTAACTCTATTCGATACGGCACCCCTGGAGGCCGTTAATTTAATATAAGGAAAAAGACCATGTCACAAAGACTAGAGATGGCCGCGCAAATTCGTGAGGGGACAGGCAAGGGGACCGCTCGAGCATTGCGCCGCGATAACAAAGTACCCGCCGTTATTTACGGTAATAAGCAGGCACCCGTTACAATCACGCTGGATGCCAAGGAAATCACGGTTGAATATCACAAAGGGAATCTCTTTACGTCCCTCATGAATATAAACGTTGATGGCAAGACCGAACTCGTACTTGCGCGTGATGTTCAAACCCATGTTGTGAAGGATAATATCCTCCATGTAGACTTGCTCCGCGTGTCCGAGAAAACAAAAATTACCGTTAATATTCCTGTTCACTTTACAGGGCATGACGAGTCCCCTGCCCTCAAAGACAAAGGAATTTTGAATACGGTTCGACATGAGGTTGAGCTACTCTGTAAGGCGACAGCCATTCCAGAATTTCTTGAGGTGAGCCTCGCCGGTAAAGATTATGGTGATACGGTGAATATCTCTGATGCATCAATGCCTGAAGGCGTCACGCCGGTGATTGATGATCGTGACTTTACAATTGCAACAATCATTGAGCCGAAGAAGGCTGAAGAAGTCGAGGAAAACACGGCAGAAGGCGATGACGTCGCGGCCGATGATGTCCCGTCATCAGAGCAAGATGGCGAAAACATCCCCGAAACCGAATAAGCAAACCATCAGTCATTATTTTAACCCCGCATTTGATGCGGGGTTTTTGACGAAGAGAGAGAAAAACTAAGAGCCTTCATTACAGGTTTTACGAAGTAAATACCTGTAATCAAGTTATATTATTTTTTTCCACGGATTAACACAAATTAACACAGATACAAACTCTGTGACCTCTGTGTCCTTTGTGGTTAAAAATATTAAGATCTCTATACTCGCATTGCTCGGTCGAGATGACAAAATTCTTTTCTGGATTGCATGATCAAGTCATGCAATGACGAACTTATATAGTCTTCATCACCACTTCAAATCTTCGTAACTTCGCGTTAGACTGTAACCAGGATTACAGGAAGAAAACCATGTCTGATTTGCTCAAAAACAGAGACATTATTATAGAGCTGAAACCTGTCGGCTCCCTCATGCGAGTAAGTGTGATGGATACGGAAAGCCTCATCGAAATTATCATATCCGGCCCTGTCAATGCCCCTGAACATGTTCTCAAAACCAACGCCCTCAAGCGTTTGGAATATGTTTTAAAGCAAAAAAGGATTGTTTAAACGTTTTTTTGAACCAAAGAATGTTCTTCTATCCAATTCATATAGTCCTCATAGCCATTGCTGACAGGTAACGCAACAATGCATGGACAATCATAAGAATGTAATTTAAGTACAGCTTTCTCTATCGCATCGAAATTATTTTCAACGGTTTTGAGAATAAGAACGGTTTCGCTTTCGGCGTTAATCGTTCCATCCCACCAATAAATTGATTCCATTTGCGGTAATATATTGCCACTGGCAACCAATCTTTCGGTTACACAATAGCCTGCAATTTTTCTTGCCTCTTGAACAGTCTTACAGGCAATATAAATGAATATGGCTTTTGTTTTTGACATGGTAACAGCATGACATAAGCAATCTCACTGAACAACAAAAAACGCCGTTGGCGGTTAAGCCAAAGGCGTTTTTATTCTTATATTTCGTAATAGGTAATAGACTCCGGCCTACTCGAAATGACGAGGCACGGAACATTATCAAACCGCTTTATGATCTGGCGGTGACCTACTCTCCCGTGGCTTAAGCCAAAGTACCATCGGCGCAGGTGGGTTTCACGGTCCAGTTCGAAATGGGATGGGGTGGTTCACCACCGCAATAGCCACCAGATCATGAAACGGTCTGATAATTCTGAAGTCAGAATCCAGAAAATCTGAAACCTGAATTCAGTATAATAGAGTAAAGCTCGTTACACGGTTCATCCGTGTAAACCATTATTCCGCTGGAGATCCTTTGGCCAAGCCAAAGGATGACAAACATATAAACAATGCCCATATATTTGAACTTTCTCAAGCCGATCGATCAATTAGTAAAGGTTAGCTTCATGCATTACTGCACTTCCACATCCTTCCTATCAACGTCCTAGTCTAGAACGGATCTGATAGGGAATCCTGGTATTGAGGCCTGCTTCACGCTTAGATGCTTTCAGCGTTTATCAGTTCCGTACTTAGCTACCCAACGGTGCCGCTGGCGCGACAATTGGTACACCATTGGTACGTTCACCCCGGTCCTCTCGTACTAAGGGCAACTCCTCTCAAGATTCCTACTCCCACGGCAGATAGGGACCGAACTGTCTCACGACGTTCTGAACCCAGCTCGCGTACCTCTTTAAATGGCGAACAGCCATACCCTTGGGACC
>CAZHEE010000003.1:0-172074 GCA_964531715.1 uncultured Micavibrio sp.
AATATGCCATCCTCAATCCATAACATCGTCGATTGTTATTGCAAATGACTATAGTCTACAGCTTTTTTAGCATTTATAGAATCCCTTAAAATTTGATAAATCAAATTCAGGAAAATGATGTTCATTTTTTAAATAATTATCGTCGTTTAGACCATGAAACAAGTTCAGGGTTATGATAAAACTGGTAAGTACAACTGATTCCGTATCCAAGTGACCTGACGTTTGGCGTATTGTCTTGTTTCGGTTTGAGTTTTTTCAATGGCATTATCCATCGTTATTTCCCTAGCCAGATAATCCCGAAACGCGCGATAGCCATGGGCTTTAACAATGAGTGCATCAGGCGGAATCTCACCACTTTCTATCCTGTTTGTCAAAGCCTGAACCTCATCCAAGACCCCATTCTCAAGCATAGTAGAAAGCCGTTTATTAATATTACTGATAAGCATTTCCCTTTCGGGAATAAGGGGTTGAATATCAAAATGCCATCCGCTTGGGGCGCCTTCAAGCGGTTCCTCCTGCCACTCGGCGAGCGGTCTTCCGGTATGCTCAAACACTTCCCATGCCCGTATGGCGCGCTGTTTATTCATCGGGTCAATCTGTGAAGCCGTTAAAGGATCAAGCCTTTGAAGCTCTGCAAAGAACGCGTCTTGCCCCAATTCATGGTGCAAGGCAATCGCCTTGTCCCTTACAGATTGCGGTATATCGGGAATGTGGGACAGCCCGTCTGTCAAAGCCTTTAGATAAAAACCCGTGCCACCGCAGAGGATTGGGGTTTGCCCTGCCTTAAAAGCTTGCGAAATTTCGGTTATGGCATCTTGCCGCCAATCGGCGGCGGAATAATGACGCGCGGGGTGTAAATGCCCATAAAGTCGGTGCGATATCTCCGCTTTCTCCGCCGCGCTCGGCTGGGCGGTCAGTGTGTGGAGTGCATCATAGGATTGCATCGCATCGCAATTTATAATGACACCATTATTGGCGCGCGCCTTTTCAAGAGCCAGCGCAGACTTTCCCGAGGCAGTCGGACCGATAATAACCTGAATAATTTTTGTGCTGTCAGGCACCTTGATTACTCGGTTGCTTCTTCAGTTTCATCCTGAATTTTGACGGCGACAAACTGGATATTGCCGTTACGGTTAAGCAGGAACAATATCGACTCACGATTTAATTGTTGAGCCTTTTCAATTTCTTGTCTTAACACATCCAATGAAGCCGTTTTTTGGTTTATCGCGGTAATGACGTCGCCTTCTGAGACACCTTTTTGTGCGGCATCACGGTTCAGGTCGGCATCCGTCACGACCAAGCCTGCAACTGATTGTTCAATGCCATAAGTCTGGCGCTTTGTATCATTAAGCGGCATGAGCGTCAGCCCAAGCGTCTCAAACGCTGTCCCCTGTGCAGTCGGCTCGCTATCACTCATCATCGCCCCGCCATCATGCATGGCGAGCAAGCCTTCCTCCTCAGCCTTTTCCAGTTCACCAACATTCGCGGTCAGATTCACACGCTTGCCATCGCGCCAAACGATAATCGGCACATCCTTATCAATATCGGTTTCGGCAACGATACGCGGTAGGTTACGCATCTCGCGAATGGGTTTATTGTCGAATGCGAGGATGATATCACCCGCCTTAATCCCTGATTTTTCGGCAGGGCCGGTTGAGGTTACCTCGGCAACAAGTGCGCCAGCAGCCTTTGCTAGCCCGAGGCTTTCGGCAATTTCATCTGTCACTTCCTGAATTTTAACGCCGAGCCATCCGCGGCGTGTGCGCCCATACTCATTCAACTGCTTAATCACAGGCTCAGCCATGGCGGAGGGGATGGCAAAACCTATACCGACAGAGCCGCCCGTAGGTGAGAAAATCGCCGTATTTATGCCGATGACTTCACCTTTAATATTGAACATCGGCCCACCGCTATTCCCCCGATTGATGGAGGCGTCGGTTTGGATGTAATCATCGTAAGGACCTGATTGAATATCGCGCTGTCTGGCGGAGATAATCCCTGCCGTGACAGTCCCGCCCAGCCCGAACGGGTTACCAATCGCGATAACCCAATCGCCGACGCGCATCACGTCACTGTCGCCGAATCTGGCTTCATTCACATCTTCGCCCTTTAAATCAGCCTTGAGCACAGCGATATCGGTTTTTGAGTCCGTCCCGATAATTTCTGCAGGAAGCACTTTATCATTATGAAGCGTAATTTTAATTTCGTCCGCGCCGTCAATCACATGATTATTGGTGATGATGAGACCCTCTTCCTTATCAAGGATGAAGCCAGAGCCAAGCGATGTCGGCGGCAGCATACGGCGCGGTTGCCGCGGCATTTGCATCATTGGTCCTTGTTGACCGAAAAAATCTTCAAAAAAATCGTTAAACGGGTGACCTTCCGGAAACTGAAATGGCGGTTGCCCCGGGTAGGGTTGCCGCTGATAAGGCGATGGGCGTTCCTCAATTTTTTGTGTTGAGGAAATATTCACAACCGTCGGCAGTAAGTCTTCCGCCAAATCGGCAAAGCTATCAGGTGTCGAAGAGGCCTGCGCGCTTGCAATATTTAATAGCAAGAGAGCGGTCAGGATTTTGCCGAAAACGGCTATCCCGCCAAGGAAATAGAGAGGGTTTTTTTGTATGTTTTGAAAATTCATATTCGACCTTTTTTTGATTTACTACTTATTTAAAGTAAATACCAAATTTGTCAAAATTTCGATGATATATTGAGAAAAAATTTTTTAGTTCTTATGATTTTAAAAACAAAGTTAATCGTCATTGCACGCCCCCGCGCGTGCAATCCACAAAAAAAATTACACGGAGTATCGGAGGTTCGGAGCTTCTTCCAACCTACACTCCGTTTCTCCGCCCCTCCGTGTAAAATTAAACTGTCATCTTGACCAAGCACATGCGAGAGGAGAGATTTGAATATTTTTAACCGCTGAGGTTATAGAGAACGCAAAATCTGCAATGACGTATAATTTTAACATAAAATATCAGAAAATCCCCTCTCCTCGGGAGAGGGTTAAGGTAAGGGGTTTTAAGCTCTTTCTTTAATCGCAGAGTTATGGAGTAAGAAGAGTTGTTTTTAATAAACTCCGAACCTCCGATACTCCGTGTTGAAATAAACATAGATTGCGCCCTTCGCCGCAACAACGAATGAAGCAACCTTTGTATTCCTCTGTTTACCTCTGTAGTAAAAAAGTTTAGATTGCAGGAACAAGCCCAGCAATGACGGTTCTATTTAATTTGATTCAGACAAAAATCTTAAAAAATCAGAGTCTGGTGACAAAATCATCCGCGTACGCTCCTGCCCGTTTTGCCCTTCCTGAAACGTATTCAGATACGCATCCATAGAACGGGTAAAGGCATAGAATTCAGGGTCCTGATTATAGGCTTTGTTATAGATATTTGTGGCATCTCTGTCGCCTTGACCTTTGATGATTTGAGCCTGCTTTTCAGCCTCGGCAAGAATAATAGCGCGGTCCTTATCGGCAGTTGATTTGATTTCAAGCGCCTTTTCCCGCCCACTCGCACGTGTTTTGGTGGCAAGCTCATTCCGCTCTGTAATCATCCGATTAACCGTTGATTCACGTAAGCGATCCGTTAAATCCGCGCGGACAATGCGGATATCAACAATCTCAACACCTCTGGGTTGCATTTCCTGATTCACACGGTCGCGAATTGTTGTCATAAGTTCACTGCGTTGTGAAGAAAGTATTTCGCGTAAAGTCGCACTCCCTAATGTATCCCGTGTTGCGGAATCCATCACATTTTCAATTTGTTGACGGGCACGGGCTTCGGTCTGTAACCGCTGAAGGAATAAGAGCGGATCGGTAATGCGGTAACGGGCAAAAGTATCAACGATTATCGGCTCCCCACTGACCTCGTCAATGAGTTCCTGATCAATCGAGCCCTCCTCAACCAACGGGCTGTTGCGGTCGGATGAGATATTCACACGTTCAGGGTTTGGGTCAACTTCCAATATCCGCCCGTCGAAATAGCGGACATTTTGGATAGGCCATGGCATTTTGATTTTAAGCCCTGCTTCCTGATAAACCTGCTTCGGTTGACCGAATTGCAGGACAATCGCCGTTTCACGCTCATCCACTGTAAAAATAGACAGGCTGAGTATAATAAAGACAACGGCAACGATTATTGCGATGATGGGGAGTTTTTGCATTTTTTCTAGTCTTCCTTATTTCTTTCGTCTCATTAGTGTGTCCACCCCCGCGCGGAGGAGGGGGAACGGGGCTATTGCTTTTTACGTTCCCCCGCCTTGAGCGGGGGTTAATCAATTACAAATATGCTCATAGAGATCTTTCCATTCAGGATTAAATTTTTCTATTAATTCGATCTTCCAAATTCTATTCCACTTTTTCAGTCTTCGCTCTCGCTTCATTGCATTTTCAGCATCTTTGTAAACTTCATAATAAACCAATGTTTTAATGCTATGCTCTTTCGTGTACCCATCTGCCAGCTCTTTTCTGTGTTCATAAATACGCTTCGGTAAGTTTGAAGTGAGTCCGACATAAAACTTCTTACTATCAAGCCTTGTTAAGATATAAACATAGAATTCTTTTTCCATTTCTAATTTTTTTACCCCCCGCTCAAGGCGGGGGAACGCGTGTTATCCAACAACGGTATTAATTATTTCCCCTATTCAATGGCAAATAAGGCAGCACACCTTGCCCGCCATCTTCCTGGTCGAGGATGATTTTATCAGCATTGCGCATAATTTGTTCCATTGTCTCAATATAAATCCTTTCACGCGTTACTTCTCGCCCGCCAATATAAGCCTGATAAAGCTCGCTAAAACGTTCTGCCTCCCCTTCTGCGCGGGCAATACGAGATTCTTTATAGCCTTGCGCTTCTTGAATCATGCGAATGGCTTCCCCTCTCGCTTTCGGGATAATATCGTTTTTGTAGATAGTGGCCTCATTTTGAAAACGCTCTGCATCCTGCGTGGCGGCAACAACATCGTCAAAAGCCTCTGTCACATCGGGGTGAACGGTTGCATCTTGAATCAACACCTGTTTCACAGCGACACCTGAGCCATAATTATCAAGCGTTTCTTGGGTCAAATTCTTGATGCGCTGAGCCACAAGTTCCCTTCCAGTCGTTATAATCGGTTGCAAGTTTGTTTGCCCGACCACCTCACGCGTTGTGCTCTCGGCGACACGTTTGATTGTATCTTCCTGATTACGAATATTGAAAATAAAGTCATGAGCATTTTGAATATTCCAAATCACAACCACATCAATATCAACAATATTAGCATCGGCGGTGAGCATGAGGGATTCCTCAGGCACATCATTGCGTATATTGTTGCGGCGGTTAATATCGTTAAACCCGATGGTTAAACGGCGGTCTTCTGTCACATTGACTTTTGTTAAACTTTCAATCGGCCAAGGAATATGATAGCCCATCCCAGGGTCCGTCTGGGTACGCGCCAGCTCCCCAAAGCGTTGAATAACGGCATTTTCATTCGGTAGCACGCGGTAGAAGCCACTCGCCATCCAAAGTGCCGCCACAATAATAACAGCGAGTAAAATAAACTTACCCTCACCCCCATTGCCGAAATTAAAATTCTCTTTCGCCTTGGCAATCAGCTCGTCAATATCGGGCAGGTCACTTTTAGGCGGTCTGCGGTGCGGGTTATTGTTATTATTGCTTGGGCCTGTTGGGCCTTGCCCCCATGGGTTTTTACCGTTTGGTGCCATTGTCGCTTTTGCTCGCTTTATTTCTCAAGATATTGATTAAACTTACGAACTAAAATATATCATGGATTATGTTTGGCAATAGAAAACCGTCCGAAAAAGATATCCGTCAGGCTTTAAGCACGGTTGAACGTGTAAAAATTGACAATATCCTCATCAATGACAAAGATGTGCGTATAATTCTCTCCTGCCCTGCCAAGCTTGCGCCCGTGAAAGAGATTGAGGCTGAGCAAGCTCTTAAGGCTGTAAAACATATAGGCGCGTTTCACCTTGTTATGACGGCGGAGAAGGCGGCGCCTGCCCGTCCTGCCAATACCACAAAAATAGAAATTGATGCGAAAAATATTATCGCGGTAGCAAGCGGTAAAGGCGGTGTGGGTAAGTCAACCGTTGCCATGAATATCGCGGCAGGCCTTGCCAGACAAGGGCAGAAGGTCGGCCTGCTTGATGCCGATATTTATGGGCCTTCCATCCCGAGAATGACGGGTCTATCCGGCGTGAAGCCGGAACAGAATGCGGAAGGCAAGATTATTCCCCTCAAAAAGATACTGTCATCCCCGCCGCCGAGCGGGGGATCTCATTCTGGGAAAGATCCTTTGGTCAAGCCAAAGGATGACGAAATTTCTATGAGTATCATGTCCATCGGATTTATGATTGGTGAGGATAATCCCCTCATCTGGCGCGGGCCGATGGTGCAATCGGCCTTTGTTCAAATGCTTCAGGATGTGGCATGGGAAGGGTTGGATACACTTGTAATTGATATGCCGCCCGGGACAGGGGATATTCAACTGACCATGAGTCAGCGCGTGCCGCTTACGGGTGCGGTTATTGTTTCAACCCCGCAGGATATCGCGCTGATTGATGCCAGAAAAGCAATCGAAATGTTTAAAAAGGTCAATGTGCCCATCCTCGGGCTGATAGAAAATATGTCGCATTATTGCTGTCCGCAATGCGGATATAAGGATGATATTTTCGGGCATGGCGGTGCAAAAGCTGAAGCTGAAAAGCTCGATATTCTTTTTCTGGGCGAAATACCGCTCAATGCCGAAATCCGCCAAGCCGCCGATAAGGGCGAGCCAATAACAGAGTTTTATAAAGAAATAGTTTTGTCTTTGCGAGAAGCGTAGCGACGAAGCAACCCATATATACTTTAAGAGACTATGGATTGCCGCGGTCGCGTTACTCCCTCGCAATGACGCTCATAAATATTAAAGCTATACCCACCTTGTGGGTCAGAAGATGTGAGCTCCCATTCATCGCCCAATTCAGGGAAGAACACATCGCCCTCATAGTTTTTATCAATTTCGGTGAGATAGACACGTTTGGCAAAAGGCAAAGCCTGTTCATATATTGTTCCCCCACCGATAATCATAATTTCATCCACAGGCTCTACCAAAGCCTTTTCAATAGCAGCCTCGAGCGAATGGCAGGTAATGCAATTTTCAGGCTGATACTCTTGATTTCTGGTGACAATGACATTTTTTCTTTTCGGTAAAGCAGGGCCTGAATGCGGGTTACTGCCTTTCATCGCATGGATGGATTCGAATGTTGCACGCCCCATAATGATTGGTTTACCAAGGGTTTTTTCCTTAAAATATTTAAAATCCTCGGGGATATGCCAGGGGATTTTGTCACCATCCCCTATGACGCGATTTTTTGAGCAAGCAGCAATGAGTGATATTGTCATGCAATCAATTTCCTTTACGTCATTGCGATGAAGGCCGCAATCCACGTTTGATTAAGACTCTGGCCTTTGCCGGAGTGACGGTTTAGACTAAACCGCGAAAGCATATTTAATCGGGTCGTGAAATTCATACCCTTCAACGCTGAAATCATCTGTCGTCACCCATGTTTCCAAATCTTCCAATGTTTTAATATCGGGATTTATATGAAATGTTGGTGAGGCATACGGTGTACGCGTCAGCTGTATGTCTCTCATTGGCTCAAGCTGATCCTCATAGATATGCGTATTCACGATTTTATGATAGGCCATACCTGCCTTATGCCCAGTGATTTGAGCCATGATTGCCAGAAAGAAATACACCTGTACCATATTGAAATTGAGCCCTAAGGGTACATCACAAGATCTCTGATAACTGGTTAAATACAGCGTATCCCCAAGCAAAGAAAATGTATGTGTATGCATACAGGAGTCGAGACAGCCAAGGTGACGTTCACCCGGATTGTGAAAAGTCATGATCTCGCGCCTGTCATCAACTCCCTTTGATAAATCCTCAACGATTTTCTTAAGCTGATCGATTGTACCGCCATCAGGTTTTGCCCATGCGCGCCCTTGAACACCATAAACGCGACCCATATCATCCTCGCCTTTACGGTGTGGGTTATTGAGCCAATCATCATTGTCATTGGCATTGGCATCCCAAGTCTTTGCGCCGAGCTTTCGAAAATCGGCCGCATTGTCATAGCCACGGATATAGCCCAGAAACTCTGCAACTGCCGCCTTCCAATAACTTTTGCGAGTCGTGACAAGCGGAAATTCCCCTGCCCCGACATTATAGTTGAGGTCGGCATTAATCACGGTCAGGCATTTTTTGCCGGTGCGTGCATTCTCAACCCAGTGACCTTGTGTCACGATACGGTGGCATAAATCTTCATATTGGCTCATAAAAAAATCTCCTTTCATTTGACTTTAAGGAGATTCGAACTGTGGCTCAAGATTTTTAAAAGAGAATTATTGACGAGTAGGTATCATAATAGTGAGGATCGCAACCTTTTTTATCTGCTTATTTAAAAACAACTATAGATTTTTCATTGAAACCTTAAATCATAGAAAAACATATATATCCATGAACAAAATATATATATCCATGAACAAAATATAGATAAACCAGTTAGTGAGACAATGGCAAAGAACTTTGAAATCACGCTAAAAGCTTTTCAAAATGATATTGAGGGCAATTTCATATCAATACGGCAGATGCTGGCCGTTATGAATAATCGTGGTTTCGGGGCTGTATTAATAATCCTATGTTTGATTGAAATGTTACCGACAGGCACAATTCCCGGCGTACCGTCTTTGGTGGCCACGCTCATCATCCTCACAAGCCTACAGATTTTATTCGGTCGTCATCACCCATGGGTACCTGACTTTATCGGGAAGCGGAGATTTTCAAGGGCTAGATTAGAAAAAGGTTTAAATAAAACCATGCCGGTTGTGAAATGGATTGATCGCCGAACCCATGAAAGGTGGCGGTTTCTGATTTCGCGTCCTGCTGAAAGACTTTCGGCATTAATGATAATTATGCTCGCTCTAACTTTTTATCCGCTGGAACTTGTTCCTTTCGCATCATCAATTCCGGCCTTCATCATTTCATTATTTGGAATTAGTTTTATTACAAAAGACGGACTGCTTTCACTTATAACATGGGTCATCGCCCTTTGCGGCCTAATCGGCATTCCTCTATTTATGGCTTTTTATGTTTTTTAAAAGCTATTGAACAATCTGCGTGATTTTTTGGACAATATCGTCCGCTGTTGCCTTCATCCGAAACAATGCCGCAATTTGCATGTTGTGGTTAACGAAATACGCATAGGTTGAGTGATCCATCGTATATTCGGTAAATTGCGGATCATCCACTTTTGTGAAAAAGACTTTCCAGTTCTCTAATGTTTGATGAACTGTTTCAATATCCCCTGTCAGCCCATTAATTGAAGGATGAAAGAGTGGGACATACTCATTCAAAACCTCAACTGTATCGCGCTCAGGATCGATTGTAATGAAAATCGGTGTCAGTTTTGCGGCTATATCTTCAGGTAAGTCATCCATCACACTTGCAAATTTTTGAAGCTCGGTCGGGCAAATTACAGGGCAATGGGTAAAGCCAAAGAACAGCAGGGCAAACTCGCCTTCCGAGATTTCATCTTTGCTGTCAAAAACAGAGCCATCATGATGCGTCAGAGTAAAATGCGCTCCTTGATTAAATCCTGCAATCGGTGTGATAACCGTTGGATTATCATCTTTGTCCGCTGGTAATGCATTATTTTTAGGTAAGTAAGCGACTATAAAACCGATCAAAGCGATGCCCACCATAACCCATAGGATAAACCTTAAATTTTTCATGAAAATGAGAATAATATAATAGCCGTTAAAAACAACTTTAAACTTTCAATCTGAATGGATTATTGAGACGCCCTGAATTTTCGCCACTTGGCGACATTGCGGTTATGCTCGGCAAGGGTTTTGCCAAATGCATGACCGCCGCTGCCATCTGCCACAAAATAGAGGTAATCATGGACAGCAGGATTAAGCACGGCCTCAATCGCGGCACGCCCAGGGTTTGCAATCGGTGACGGCGGCAATCCATTACGCGTGTAAGTATTATAAGGCGTATCAACGCGCAGATCCTTGCGCAGGAGCCTACGCCCGATAGGACCTTGCCCTTCTGATTCGTGTTCTCCCAGTGTCATCCCGTAAATCACTGTCGGGTCGGATTGGAGCGGCATCCCGATATTCAGGCGATTGATGAACACCCCTGCCACTTTAGGATATTCGCTGGAGACACCTGTTTCTTTTTCAACAATCGAGGCGAGAATGATAACTTCTTCAAAACTGCCAAAAGGGAGGTTCTCTAAAGCTTGCACAGTAAAGCCGTTCATTAATTCAGCCATCGCATTTTGCATACGCGCGATTTTCGACTCGCGGCTATCGCCCTTACTGTAAAAATATGTATCGGGAAGCAGGCTTCCCTCAGGCGGAATATCTGTTATCTCGCCTTCCAACAGTTCAATTTCGTTTAAGGCCTGAACGACTTCCCAAGATGTCTGCCCCTCGGTAATTGTAAATTTACGCTGTATCACTTGCCCGTTTTGAAGAATATCCAGAACATTCAGCATATTAGTCTTGGCAGGAATCGCGAACTCACCTGCCTGTAACGGTTTACCGCCATTATAGATTTTGGCGGCGGTGATAAACGGATAGCGATTGAGGATAATCTGTTCGTCCTCAAGCATTTTTGCGATTTCCATTAAACCCATGCCAGACTTAATTTGAATTTCGCTTGGCTCTTCCAGAGAATTTGGCGTGCTTAACATGAAAAACAGCACCGCAACCACAATCACACATAAAGTTACCGCAATTAGTCCAAGAGAGAGAATGCCCCGTAGGAAAGACACGCTGACTTACTGGCTTTGTGCAATGCGAAGCTGTCGCGCGCGCGTCAGGATGGCATCCTCAATTTTGGTTGCGATGGACGGGTCAACCTGCATCTCCATCCAGTTGCCATTACGGTTCTTCTGCTGAAATGTTGAGACGCGAATCGCATCTGAGCGAAGCTGTGACCCGATAACAAAGACATTGAGTTTATAACGCTCATCAGGTTCGGCTGGGTCAGTGTACCAATCGGTGAGAATAACCCCCCCGAATGGGTCCACACTTGCCAATGGCATGAAGGAGACAGTATCAAGCGCCGCCCGCCATAAAAACGAATTCACCGTTACCGCATCGGTTGAGGCACGCTCACCCCGACCACCATCAAGAATTTTCAGGCCATCCTCGCCAAAGATACTTTCGCGGTCTTCATAAATAGCATTTTGGTCAAGGCCGTCACGTTGCGCCCCAGTCGGGAAACGTTCCTCGCCCTCAATTCCACCCGCACAGGCGGTCAAAAGTGCCAAAAATATAACGGGAATAAATGTTTTCATATGTCTCATACTTTAATATCTCTTTTTATTTTGTCACTCTAACTTGTTTCAGGGTCTCATCCCATCCTTTGACAAGATCCTGAAATAAATTCAGGATGACACTAATCTTAGTAATTTAAGGTTTTATCACCTGTCGATTGTTCATTCAACGCTTTTTGATAGGCCTCTTCACTCAACAAACCTTTATTACGCATAATTGTTAAAGCGCGGCGGTGTTTCTCTCTTTTTTCCTTTTCGCTCAAGCCTTCGTCACCGCTTTCACTATCGGTTTCGGCGGTTGTTAGAGGGGGTGTTCCAATTTTTTTCGACATTTCATTTGCTTTCTGTCCCATGAATCATGTGTAATCATAATGTGATTAATTCATCACTTCATATATTTTGTTTCAACAACAATCTATCACGATATAGGGCATATCAGGGCGATTTTCATCGCCTTTTTTTATATCTGCTTTTCCCTCTTACCATTTTAACTTAAACGAAAGGATCTTCCTCCCATGACGAAGCAATCAACCCGTAACAAGATTAAAAAGAACATTACTGAATTTCGCAATCCGAAAGGCGGCAAGAAGATTGTGAGGGAACAGCAATTTTTTGATGACGGAGTAAGCGGATGGGACCCGCTTGATGATAAAATTGATGGTATGCGTGATAAAAAATACGTGAAAAATATTAAACCGCGCTCTGATGGTCAGCGGATTTTGATGGAGGCGATTGAGACGAAATGTCTAACCCTCGCGCTTGGCCCTGCAGGAACAGGTAAAACCTATCTGGCGGTTGCAAAGGCCGTTGAAGCGCTGGAGGCAGGACGTATTGAGCGCATCATCCTGTCACGTCCGGCAATGGAAGCCGGCGAATCGCTAGGGTTCTTGCCTGGAGCGTTAGAAGATAAAATGGCGCCATATCTCAGGCCGCTCTTTGATGCGCTTGGCGATCGCTTGGGTGGCAAGAAAGTGCGGCAATATATGGAGGATGGCACAATTGAAATCGCCCCTGTCGGATTTATGCGCGGGCGTACACTTAATAACGCCTTTGTTGTTATAGATGAGGCTCAAAATTGCACATATCAGCAATTAAAAATGTTACTTTCAAGGCTCGGCTGGCATTCAACCATGGTTGTGACGGGCGACCCTGCACAAACTGATTTGTTAGACGGATTATCAGGTTTATCAGATATTGCAAAGAAGCTTGAAGGCAATCCGAATATCGGGTCTGTGACGTTGCAACAGGCGGATATTGTCCGCCATCCGTTGGTTGCCGAAATGCTGGATGTCTTATAAGTCATATTTCGCTTTTCTTTACTCAATCATGAGCATTGAATTTACCTGATAAATGGCTCTTGCCAGATGCAAAGTGTAATACTATAACATACTAATGTTTAAGGTTATAACTGAAGCTCAAAAATTTTGTGAGGCGAACCATATAAGGTTGACGGAACCGCGCCGCCGCGTGCTTGAGATTTTGGTGAGTAATCAAAAGCCGATGGGTGCATATGATATTTTGGAAAAACTCGGGCAATATATCGATAATCCAAAACCGCCGACGGCTTATCGCGCGATTGATTTTTGGCGCGAGCATGGCTTTGTCCATAAAATTGAAAGCCTGAATGCCTTTATCGCTTGTAATGATGGGCATTCCCATAATGATGCGCATTTCCTTATTTGCGATGAATGTGATTATGTTGATGAGATTCATGTTCACCACGAGCCTCCGCATGAGAATCTGAATGGGTTTCAGGCGAAGCGGACTTTCACAGAAACACACGGGACTTGCGAGGCTTGCGTGAAATGAGTGAACCGGCGTTAAAGACATTAAATCTTGATGTTAGGAATGATAAGAACCATCCTTCTCATCATCATATTGACCCTAAACCAGATACATCATGGATGGTCGATATGACGAAGGATGAGGAAGATGCGACCGATAAAATCCTCGATTATTTAATCAGTACAGGCGCGCGCCCTGCACCTGCGCTTACCTCACCATCGCCCTCATCAACAGATGAAACCCCCGAACCGCAGGTGTTGGAGTTTTAAGATTTTTTAACGCGAAGATACGAAGTAATCGAAGTAAACACGAAGATTTATAGTCCTCGTCATTGCGGCGAAGGCCGCAATCCAATTTTTATCGCAGAGTTATGGAGTAAGAGGAGTTTTAACCTCTGTGGTCTCTGTGCGCTCTGTGGTTAAAATACATCACTAACTATTGTTCTTTTAAAGTTTAATTTTTGGATTGCATGGTCAAGCCATGCAATCACGACTTAACATACTGAGTGTAAAATATTGAGAAAAGTTACTATGAGGCTAGCCTTAGTTGAGGTTTGGAAGCTCTTTGTAAATCGCTATGAAGATAACTTATAAACATATTACGCAATTCTTCACCAGTAAAATGTACTTCAGGACAGTCTTTATTACATTCATCTGCTAAATCTTCAAAAGTTTCTAAGCCCTGATAAACAGCAGCAGTGAAAACTGCACGCATAGACGCCAAAAATTTATCTGCCTCATCAGCCGTTTAATTCTCAAAGATAAAAGTTAGTGGTGCTCTAAGTAAAAAACATATATCTTTTTCTTTTTGTGTTCTACATAGTTCAATATGATGCTCTTGCTCTCCAACTAAATCTTCACACACCGTTTGCCAAGCCGTTTTTACATTAGCAATAGTCGCTTGTTCACGCACTCCAGGTGTAATCGGAAAAGCGTAATAAAGCAGTTCTGGCGGGGTTTCTCTATCTAAAATCACAATACTCTAAAATTTATTTTAATATATGTCAACCAAATTTATTATTCTTCGGGAAGCCATTGGGGGGGAGTTTGCCTTGTACGGCGCGTCCCATAATCCATGGGGAGACATCTTCCGTCCGTTCGCCGCTTCCGTATTTGAAAGTCAGGCCTTCCGCCAAATTAAATGTTTTTAAGTCTGATAAATGACCGCCTTTATATTTCTGGAGGATAACGCCCTTGCCTCTCCCCATTTCGGGTAAGTCGGAGAGTGGAAAGACCAGAAATTTTCGGTTGCTGCCGATTACCGCGATATGGTCATCGCCTTCCTTTAAAGGCTTGCACAAGGCCGCCTTGCCTTTATCCCTGACATTCAAAACCTGCTTCCCGCCCTTAGTGTGGGCAATCACATCCTTCATCGGCACGATAAAGCCATGCCCGGATGCGGCGGCCACAATCATCTTCATCGCCTCATCATAAAGATGCATTGAGATAATATCGCAATCATTCGGTAAATCGACCATAAGGCGGATTGGCTCCCCAAAGCCGCGCCCTGCGGGCAGTTTATCCCCGCCAATCGTGTAAAAACGGCCGTTACTTGCGAATATCAAAATTTTATCCGTCGTTTGTGCAGGCAAAATAAACGCACCCGTATCGCCATCCTTGTATTTCAGGTCATTCGGGTCAATATTATGCCCTTTCAGCGCGCGCACCCACCCCATTTTCGAACACACAACCGTAATCGGCTCTTTTTCAATCATGGCCTCGTCAGGAACGATAGTCAACGTAGGTGCCGCGGCAATGCGCGTACGCCGCGCGCCGAGCTTTGTGTCTTTACCGAATTGTTTGCGTAAGACCTCAAGCTCTTTCTTAATTGCGGTCCATTGCCGCGCTTCTGACTTTAGCAAAGCCTGCAGGGCATCCCGCTCTTTCATCAGCGCATCATGTTCCTTGCGAATCTCAAATTCCTCAAGCTTACGTAGGGAGCGCAAGCGCATATTCAGGATTGCCTCCGCCTGAATATCCGTCAGTCCGAACGCCGTCATCATGTCCTGTTTCGGCTCGTCTTCCTCGCGGATAATACGGATCACCTCATCAAGATTAAGGTAAGCAATAAGATAACCTTCAAGGACAGTAATACGATAATTAACCTTATCAAGCCTGTGGTTGGAGCGACGAACAAGCACTTCCTGCCGATGGTTCAGATAGGCCTGTAAAATTTCTTTCAGGCTCATCACACGCGGCACGCGCCCGCCATCAAGCACATTCAAATTGAGCGAGAAACGGTTTTCAAGCTCGCTATGACGATAGAGCGCCTCCATTAGGATTTCAGCCTCGACATTGCGGTTCTTCGGGATGAGGACGATGCGGATATCCTCCGCCGACTCATCCCTCACATCATCGAGAAGAGGAATTTTCTTGGTGTTAATAAGGTCAGCAATTTTTTCAATCAGCTTGCTTTTTTGAACCTGATAGGGAATTTCGGTCACGACAATCTGATATTGCCCTTGTTTCATCTCCTCCTTAAACCATTTGGCGCGAACGCGAAACGCGCCTTTTCCGGTTTTATAAGCCTGGATAATATCGGCCTTGTCCTCAACCAAAGTCCCGCCGGTTGGGAAGTCGGGCCCGGCGACATAAGTCTCAACGATTGCCTCATCCGTAATGTCCTGTCCCAGCATTGCAACCATGGCGGCGCACAACTCATCCAAATTATGCGGCGGAATATTGGTCGCCATCCCGACCGCAATCCCGCTTGAGCCATTGGCGAGCAGGTTCGGGAAACCAGCAGGGAATACAACTGGCTCCATCGTTTCACCATCGTAAGTCGCGCGAAAATCAACGGCGTTTTCCTCAATCCCGTCCAGCATGGCAATGGCGACCTCGGTCAAGCGCGATTCAGTATATCGCATGGCGGCGGCATTATCACCGTCAATATTGCCGAAATTCCCCTGTCCATCGACCAGCGGATATCTTACGGCAAAATCTTGAGCCAATCGAACAAGCGCATCATAAACGGATTGATCGCCATGGGGGTGGAATTTACCGATGACATCGCCGACCACGCGCGCGCATTTTTTCGGGCTTAAGGACGGATTGAGTTTAAGCTGATGCATGGCATAGAGAATGCGGCGATGCACGGGCTTCATCCCGTCACGCACGTCAGGCAGGCTCCGCGATGTAATCGTGGACAACGCATAAGCGAGGTATTTCTCGCTCAAAATATCGTCAAGCGTGCGGGTTTCAATATTATTCATGAACTTACTGTTTTAAACCGCACAAGTGCAGAGATAAAGAAGATTTTTTATAATATTTGCCCTCTGGCGTCAGGGAGAGTTTGATAGCTTGAATGTTGGAGCAGTCGGTGAATGAGGAAATATTCGGTTAATTTTAAACCTTTTTCAATGTCATCTTTCTCTAAATCTTCACCGCGCATAAATGACGGTATTTCAAGGAGCTTTTCACGATAAGGCTCGGCATGCTCGGCGCAGACTGCGCGGCCGCTTTTCGGTGAAATATGGGTAAGCTTATCTTGTGTTTTGCAAACCGCGCAGGCACTTAAATCAATGCCATAGCCCATTTCGCGCAAAAAAGCGACTTCCCATAAAATATAGACAGGCGGCCACTCTTGCGTTTTCAACGTATCAATCAAGGCCAAAGTTCCGCTAAACAAAGCGTTATAATTTTCATGTTCAGGGAGAAACAGGGCAAGTAAACCACAGGCCGATTGAAGGGCGGCAATTGCTTTTGGTTCATCGAAAATGGCTGTGACACTGTCACTTTCAAGCTCAAGATTAAAACGCCCAAGCTGCCCCTCGGCTTTGGATTGCCAATCACAAGTTACACTATTCCCGACCTGAAGCATGCTCCTCAACCGCTTACTGGATTGCGCACCATTGACATAGCCGCCACATTTCCCATGATTTTCGGTAAGAAGTGTGACAATCGCCCCCGCCTCGCCATGAGCGCGTAAGGAGAGGATTATGCCTTGATCATTAAAATTATTCATGGGAATAGTATGACATGAAAAATACTATTCCTAAAAAACCTTTCTACTATATTCGCCATGGCGAGTCCGAATGGAATGTTCTCAATAAATTTGCCGGTGGGCAGGTTGATACACCACTTACCCAAAATGGTAGAGAGCAAGCATTAGCGGCCAGAGATATTTTTGAAAATTTGCTACCCAAGCCAACTCATATTATTCATTCAACTTTGTCACGGGCGGCAGATACGGCAAAAATCCTAAATACAAAAACACATTATCCTATGATATCCGAATATGACTTACGCGAAGTTGATGCCGGTGATTGGGAGGGTATTGAAAATCGTGAGGCACGACAACGATGGCTTAATGGTTTATCACCTAGAACTGGGGAGAATATGGATATGCTTGCCATCAGAATGAATAACGTTTTTACAAAGATTCTATCTAATACTGATTATATTGTTCCTTTTATCGCGGCGCATGGTCGATTGCTAAGCGGCCTTGATCATTTGTTCGGAATAAAGCCACGTTCACTTCAAATTGATAACTGTGCTATTTTACATTTCCATCCATCTATAGATATTAATAGGCTTTATCCTTTTGATGTTCATGAAATAGAACTTAAAAATGGGGAAATTCATAAAGAACTCACCTTTTGGTCGCAAGCATAATAATGACAGAATAATTTTCCTAGCTCGTCCAGCTACGCACATCACCCGTATCTACATGGATGAAGCCACTGCGCGGATAATAACCGACCCCACCGACACGAAGAGCGCGGGCGGTATTCCGAACCTTTGACAAAGATGAGCCGGGAACGCGAATATCGGCGGCCTGCCCTTTGAGATGATACGATTTCTTTGCAACGCCATTACCGTTACGGCGGAGCATTTTATTTGTTTTCGGTGAGCGATAACCTGACAATATCTGCAAACCCTCGGCACAATTACAATCGCTTTGTATTCTGGCGAGAGTATCAATCAACGCAGGGTCAATCGGATGGATGTCACCCGTCCGATGGTCGCGCATCACGCGATTAATCTTACGAAAAGCGGAGGGCACATAATAACTGCCAATTCTATAAACGCCCTGGAACTTTTCACCCGTATGCGCATTTGTAAAGGAAACCTCATAGCCGATTGTTTGGCGAGCTTGTGCAGGAATGGCCTTATATAGCCCTGTTGCGGCGAAGGCGAGGCCTGCCAATGAATATTTAACGAATGTTCTGCGTGTTGTGTCTAAAGTCATGAGATTTTGTATTAGTTGATTTTATTTATTTTTTGATTCTTATAAATAATTACATAGAAAAGTTAATTAAAATTAAAATTTTGAGTGTTGGTTTCAGTATAGCTGTCCCTTTTTTTATAGTCAAAGGATGAATAGTCAACCCCTAAATCCAAATCATAAATATCATGTCCTAAGATAAGGTCGCCTTCCTCATTTAACCATGCGGTTTTATAATCAAAATAAACAGGGATCGAACGGGTTGCCCTCACATTGCGTGTCTCGCCTGATTCTATCACGTCATTAAGCCTCTCAGTTGTCCATTGCTCATCATCCTTAAGCAAGAATAATGCCAGTTTTTGAGGATCGGATATTCTGACACACCCCGAGCTATAAGCCCTTTGGTCACGGTCGAATAAATATTTTTGATTCGTGTCGTGTAAATAAATATCATATTGATTATTCATTAAAAAGCGATACCGACCGAGCGGATTATTATCGCCCGCAAGCTTATAAAAACGCATTGCGCGAATGGCATTGTCTGGCAGGAAATGCCAATCTATCGTCATCGGGTCAATCGGCTGGGCATCCCTATCCCAACTGCTGTAAATCAATATCCCCTGATCACTGACCCATTCAGGGTTTTGACGAAGTTTCGGAATATAATCTTCCGATTTGATTGTCGGCGGCAATGTCCAACCCGGGTTAAGCCGCACGCCCGTCATCATCGTTTTAAAACGATTGGTGCTCCGCGCCTTTGTTCCGACAACAACAGGCATTTCCATCACAACTTTATTATCCTCGTAAGCGGTGAGCCAATAACGTGCAATATCAACCTCAATGCGGAGCGGCGGACGATTTTGAAAATTATCACTTTTTAACCTGACAAGATTTCTCAAAATTTGTTTGCGGTCATCTTCCAGTGTGTGGTTTAAAACTTCAAGCGTCTGAGGCCCTATCACGCCATCACTTTTTAAACCTTTTTCAGCCTGAAAAGCCTTCACTGCATCCTCTAGTTGTGTATCGAAATATTCGGGATTATCATGAATAATGTCATAAGTGAAATAGCTATCAAGACGCTCTCGCAATCGGACATTATTGGGATGGATGAAGCCTTGCCGAACAGTTTTTTCCGGAAAAGTTATCGGCTCTTTCACATCTTCAGGCTTACGGTCAGCCATTTGTTTATCAAGCTTATGAAGCTTTTCAAGCAATGCTTTTTGAAGAGATGCGTAGGCTTGGACACCTGTTTCAATTTCCTCTTCACTTATGATGTCAATTTCGTTTTGAATATCTTGAATGTCGTCGGGCAATACCGATTCTTGTGCATGGATTTCCGCGCCAAAAGACAAGCTCAAAACAATGATAAATAAAATAAAAAAGCGCATAAAAAGCCTAAAAATCCTGTTTATTGCGGCGGATATTCCGCGCACGGTCTATGGCTTTTCTAAACTCAACAGGTTCTTCAATCAAGGGTAGATTGACCTCTCCCACCCCCATGCCACGCGCACTGACCCGACCGAAACCAAGCATTCTGCCCAAAATCCCTTGGAACACATCAACGCCTTCAATACGGTCAACGCTGATTTCCTCTACAAAGCGAGAAATAAGCCCGCGCTTTAAAACCAATCGCTCGGATGTCAAACAAATTTCGGTTGTTGCCTTAATCACCATTTTTTGAACAAAAAACAGCAAGCCGATAATAAACACACCGAAAGCAACAAGCTTAACCACCAAATGACTGGATGTGAAGGCCGCCTGGAAACCGCCCAAGGCTTTGACCGACTCATCCCATGCCATGCTTTTAAGATTATCAGGAACGCCTGCAAAATTGGCCTTCATGAACTCATTCACTTCATAATAATATCCGCCATAAAGTATGCCCACCATGGCAAGCGTACCAAAAACAAGCCACATTGCCGCGCCAAATGTATACCACCAGTGGAAATGCCCGACACGGACAATTTCTTCATCAGGGTTTAGCGATTGTTGAATATATAGCATGAATACTATCCTAAAGCCTTTTCATTAATCGCCGAGGCAAATGCCAAGCCCGCGAGCCGTGTGAATAAGGTCACCCTTCACATCCACCTCTTGATAATCGGCAATCGCATCCTCAATCGCAACATCAATGACTGAGCGATTTTGCCATGCTACCATGCGCCCGTATTTTTCTTCCTTAATCAGGTCAACCGCCTTCACGCCAAAGGCTTGCGCAATGACACGGTCTGTAAAAGTCGGCTGAGCCCCGCGCTGCATATGCCCAAGGACAGTGACGCGCGTTTCCGACCCCGTAGCCTCGGCAATTTTTTCACCCAGATAATCACCAATCCCGCCAAGGCGTTTTTGACCGTCAGAAAATTCTTTTTGAAGCGTTTCGCCATTCACATCCTTCACGGCCTCGGAAACGATAACCAGCCCGAAATTACGCCCACTATCCTTTACGGCCTTAATCTTTGCCGCAATCGAATCCATATTATAGGGAATTTCAGGGATGAGAATCACATCCGCACCGCCCGCTATTCCTGCATTGAGTGCGATATGACCCGCATCACGCCCCATCACTTCCAAAATCATGACACGGTCATGGCTTGCCGCTGTCGGTTGGAGCCTGTCTAACGCCTCAGTTGCAACCATGACGGCCGTGTCAAACCCGACCGATACCTCGGTACAGCCCAAATCATTATCGATTGTTTTCGGAACGCCGACCATGTTGAAACCACCCCGATCGGCCAGTTTTTTCAAAATAGCAAAGCTTCCGTCGCCGCCAATGCCGATAACGGCATCAAGCCCAAGCTGATTAATCCCCTTGATAATATCATCGGACAAATCGCGTGGCTGACCATCTTCAGTCGGGAAGGCGAAGGGATTACCCTTATTCATCGTGCCGAGAATTGTGCCCCCCATGCGGAGAATCGTTCCGTCAAAATCCTGAGGTTTTAACTGACGCACTCGTGGCGGATCATAGAGAAGCCCATGCGTTCCGTTTAAAAGACCGATAACCTCCCAGCCTAGCCGATCCGCATAATGGACAACCGCGCGTATAACCGCATTAAGTCCCGCACAGTCGCCACCACTTGTTAAAATTCCGATTTTCTTGCTCATCCCTTATGATAGCGAAAAGAAATAACTTAAAAAAGGGGCTTTCTTTTGTTATAGTCCTTTCATTAACATTTTATTTTAAGGCTGAAATGGACAGTGAATATGAAGAGGAATTGCGGGCAAGGCTTGCAATTTTACAGGAAGAGCATCGCGATTTGGATGAGGTTATCTCGAAATTGATGACCACCCCACCTGTCGATTTTATTCAGCTTCAGCGTTTGAAAAAGCGGAAATTATCGCTTAAAGATGAAATCCAAAAGCTCGAAAGCGAGCTTATTCCTGATATTATAGCTTAAATTTTTAACCATAGATTAACACGAATTAACACAAATTTAGTTTTATCGTCATTCACTTTTTTTGAAAGAGTAAGACATGACAAAAATCTATTTTCAACTCTCGCAAAAATTAATATTCGTGTATATTTGTGTCCATTCGTAGTGAAAAACAAAGGACAAAACATGACCAGAACACGTATTGAAACCGATTCACTTGGCGAAGTTGACGTTCCCGCCGATAAATATTGGGGCGCGCAGACCCAACGCTCGCTTGAAAATTTCAAAATCGGTGGCGAGCGCATGCCTGCCCCTCTTATCCATGCGCTTGGGATTGTTAAAAAAGCGGCGGCGCAGGCTAATAAAGATTTAGGCGTGCTTGACCCTAAACTCTCGGACGCAATTCAATTCGCCGCGGATGAAGTGATTGACGGCAGTCTTGCCGATCATTTTCCGTTAGTTGTCTGGCAAACCGGCTCAGGCACACAATCCAACATGAATACAAATGAAGTCATCGCCAACCGCGCGATAGATTTGCTTGGTGGAGAAATCGGGTCAAAATCACCTGTCCACCCGAACGATCATGTGAATATGGGGCAGTCCTCGAATGACACATTTCCGACCGCCATGCATATCGCGTGCGGAGAGCAAATTCATCATGAGCTAATCCCCTCACTTGAGCATTTCCATCAAAATCTTAAAGATAAATCACAAGTCTTTGATAAAATTGTGAAAATTGGTCGCACACATATGATGGATGCAACACCTTTGACTTTAGGACAAGAGTTCTCAGGCTATGCCAAACAAATCGAATACGGCATTGAGCGCATCAAGGCAACCTTGCCGCGTATCATGCAACTCGCCCAAGGCGGTACGGCGGTTGGCACAGGCATAAACAGTATCAAAGGATTTGATAGTGCCTTTGCTAATAAAGTCTCCGTCATCACCGACTTACCGTTCGTGACAGCCGAAAACAAATTCGAAGCCCTTGCCGCGCATGATGCGCTGGTTGAGCTTTCAGGCGCACTCAATACTATCGCCGCAAGCATCATGAAAATTGCCAATGATATTCGCTTGCTCGGCTCCGGCCCACGATGCGGTATCGGTGAAATTGCGCTTCCTGCAAATGAGCCCGGTTCCTCAATTATGCCTGGCAAAGTCAACCCGACACAGTGCGAGGCAATCACGCAAGTGTGTGCGCAAGTTATGGGAAACCATGTCGCGGTCACGGTGGCAGGCTCAAACGGTCATTTTGAACTTAATGTTTTTAAACCTGTCATGATTTATAACGTCTTGCAATCCATACGATTAATTTCCGATTCCACGCGAAGCTTCACCGATAATTGCGTAATCGGCATTGAGGCGAATACTGACCGTATTCAAAAGCTCATGAATGAAAGCCTAATGCTTGTCACTGCGCTAAACCCTCATATCGGGTATGATAATGCCGCAAAAATTGCGAAAAAAGCCCATGCGGAGGGCACGACATTAAAACAGGCTGGCTTTGAGCTTGAGCTTATCACTGAACAGCAATTTGCTGAATGGATTAAACCGGAGGATATGATCAAACCGAAAGGTTAGCCAGGGAACGCATTGAGGTAGACGACTAAACCTGAAATCAAAATAACCCATAATAATGTGAAGGGCAGGAAGATTTTCCAGCCCAGACGCATCAGCTGGTCATAACGGTAACGCGGAAGGCTCGCTCTCACCCAGATAAAGAAGAACAAAATCATCGCGGTTTTTAGCCCGAACCAGACTATGCCCGGAATGACGCTCAGTGCCTCAATCCCGAAGGGCGGTAACCATCCTCCCATAAACAGAATAACGCCCATCGCCGACATCATGATCATATTGGCATATTCCCCAAGGAAGAATAACGCGAAGGCCATACCTGAATATTCAACCATAAAACCGCCGGAGAGCTCAGATTCGCCTTCGGGCAGGTCAAATGGTGCTCGATTGGTTTCCGCCAAAATAGAGACTAAAAACACGATAAACATAGGGAACAGCAGGACATTCATCCACCATTCGCGGGGCGTGGTTACAATCTCAGTCAGATTTAAAGTTCCGACACAGAGCAACACACAGACAATCACCAACCCCATCGAAACCTCATAGGAAATCATCTGCGCCGCACTGCGCATGCCGCCGAGAAAAGCATAGCGGGAATTTGATGCCCATCCTGCCATTAAGACACCGTAAACGCCGACGGATGAGACCGCAAACAAATATAAAATTCCGACATTAATATTGGCAATGACCCAGCCTTCATTGACGGGCACAACCGCCCAGGCAATAAGGGATAGAAACAGCGTTAACATCGGTGCCAGAATAAATACGGGACCGTGCGCCCGTGACGGCACAATAATTTCTTTTGAAAAAAGCTTGAGCGCATCAGCAAAGGGCTGAAGCAAGCCAAACGGCCCGACAGTTGCCGGCCCATGACGGAGTTGCATGGCACCCATAACTTTCCGCTCGGCATATATCATATAGGCCACGCAAATTAATATCGGCACAAGCAATGCCATGATTTGCAAGATTATCAAAAGTAAAGGCCAACCGTAATTTGCGAAAAACTCAATCATGCCGCGATCCTTTTGACCTTGCCGGTGAAGGTCTCTACGCAATCCGCCATTGTATCGGATGCCCGTGTGATTGGGCAGGTCTGATAGAAATTATCCAAAGCAGTTTTAAATTTTGTTGCCGCAAGCTTGCCTTTAGCCTCACTTTGTTGAGGCTCAACACTTAATCTTTCACCTAGCTCTGGCAGGTTTTTCATACCTTCACGTACATAAAAAAGCGATTGAAAGCCCAAATCAAAACCGCAAGATTGTGCAAGTAAGGAAATAATTTTCCAGTCCTCTTGAGCCTCCCCGGGTGCGCTAACGGCTTTTCGCGCCTGTTGCAACCGCCCTTCCATATTCATGTAAAGCGCATCCTTCTCAGTATAGGCACACCCGGGTAAAATCACATCAGCACGATGCGCACCGATATCACCATGATGCCCCTGATATATCACGAACGCATCCTCGGCGATATTTTGAACCATTGGCGTATCAACGCCCAGCAAATACACAAGGCTTTTATCTTTCAAAGATAACGGTTTAGACGTATTTCCATATCCCAAAGTTAAAGCACCGACACGCCCTGCTGAAGTATGCAACATGCTATATTCTGCGCCGAATTTATCGGCCAGTTGCATAGCAAGCCCTTGTAAAGCCGCCCCATCCTTTCTGGTTGTCGTACCCGAGCCTAGAATAATATGCGCATTTTTTGAGTTTTTTAAAATTTTTGCGAATCCGTTTCTGGCTTTCAGAAGTTTTTCAATATAGTCCGGCTTATCACCGAGATGCTCGTAAGGATAATTCAGGTCGCATGGTGCACCGATAAGGCCGGTTTTAGTCTTTCTTTCGCGATAGCCTTTAAGAATGCGCGCATTAACGAGGGCGGCCTCATGCCTAGGGTTTATACCGATAAGGAGAACAGCATCAGCATTTTCGAGGCTTGCAATACCGCTATTAAAAAGATAGCCGTAAGGGTTTGAGCCATCAAAATTCTCGCCATCAACGCGGCATTCTAGATTGGTCGAACCAATCGCACTCATGAAATTCTTGAGAGCCTGCGCCGATTCCATATCAACCAGGTTGCCTGCCAAAGCGGCAATTTGACCGGGCTGAGTGGTTTTGATTTTATCTGCAATAACTTTAAAAGCCTCTTCCCAAGTGGCTTGTTCAAGTTTCTGTGTTTCAGGATTGCGAACCCATGGACGGTCAAGGCGGCGTTTCGACAAACCGTCATAGGAAAAACGTGCTTTATCCGAAATCCATTCCTCATTCACATCTTCATTGAGGCGCGGGACAATGCGCATAATTGCACGCCCGCGCGTATCAACTCGGATGTTCGAGCCGACAGCATCAAGCACATCAATTGTTTCTGTCTTTTTTAACTCCCATGGGCGGGCGATAAAAGCGTAAGGCTTCGAAGTCAAGGCACCGACGGGGCAGACATCAATCAAATTGCCTGATAACTCGCTCGCAACAGCCTTTTCAACATAGGTGCCGATTTCAACATCCTCACCCCGATTCATCAGGCCAAGCGAATCAACGCCTGCAATTTCTTCACCAAAACGGATACAGCGCGTACATTGAATGCAGCGTGTCATGACTGTTTTGACAAGAGGCCCCAGCTCTTTATCATGAACCGCGCGTTTCGCCTCACTGTAGCGAGAACGATCGTAACCATAGCCGACGGCTTGATCCTGCAAGTCACATTCGCCGCCCTGATCACAAATCGGGCAATCAAGCGGATGATTGATGAGCAAAAATTCCATCACGGATTTACGCGCGCGATGCACCATCTCGCTGTCTGTTTCAACCTCCATGCCCTCGGCACAAGCCATAGCGCAAGATGCCACAGGCTTTGGCGGGCCGCCCTTAACCTCAACCAAACACATACGGCAATTGGCCGGTACGGATAATTTATCGTGATAACAGAAACGCGGAATTTCAACACCGATTTGATCCGCCGCCTGAATAATTGACGTACCCTGTTCGACTTCGGTTTCAATTCCGTTAATTGTAAGTTTTGGCATGAATATGATTCACCGTCATGAACTGTAATTTATAAAATAGTACCGCAAAGATTCATGAATGAACAGACTTCATAGTAAAATTAGATATTTCGAAATTAACACCCCCTAAACATTGAGCAGTATTACTAACTTTTCAAAAATTATTACAATAATGTTAAAAATTATTTTAAGTTTCAGAATAGTTATCTTTTTGATTACCTTTTTTAAGCAATAAATAAAATAGAGGTAAAATAAGTAAAAATGGAATTATTGTAAATATTACAGTTATGGCTGCTACATCAAAAATATCATTAATAGTATAGCCCGTGCGTTTAAACTCTAAATCTTTAAATCTTTTTACTGTAGCAGTTAAAAATACACACAGGCATACAAATGTATAAATTATCATGAATAGAAAAACCACTTTTCTAGTATCGTGTGGAACTTCCACCCAATAAAGCAATAGCTTTCCTATAAACGCATACGAAAACGCTATACAAAAAAGTATACTTAAATAGGCGAGCCTTCCAATACGACCTTCAAAACTGAAAAGTAAATTTAACATACTATTTTTTTAAACTTGTTTAGGCAGCCTTGTCACCTGTTTTTTCGGAAGATTTGCTCTCTGATTCCATCGACTCCTCGTCTTGCTCTATACCACCAAGCATGCCTTCGGCGACCAATCCGGCATTGGCCCGAATTTGCTGTTCAATCTTATGCGCCATATCGGTATTGTCTTTCAGGAATTGCTTTGCATTTTCACGCCCCTGCCCGATACGGTCACCATTGCATGAAAACCATGACCCGGCCTTCTCAACAATACCTGCGGCAACGCCGAGGTCAAGAATTTCACCCTGTTTCGAGACACCTTCACCATACATAATATCAAATTCAACCTGACGAAAAGGCGGTGCCATTTTGTTTTTCACGACCTTCACGCGGGTCTGATTTCCGACAATTTCATCCTTATCTTTAATCTGCCCTATACGACGAATATCAAGGCGGACGGAGGCATAAAATTTCAGGGCATTCCCGCCTGTAGTTGTCTCAGGTGAGCCAAACATCACACCGATTTTCGAGCGAATCTGGTTAATGAAAATCACAATAGTCCGTGATTTAGAAATTGAGGATGTCAGCTTCCGCAAGGCTTGAGACATCAGACGTGCCTGCAAACCCATATGCGAATCACCCATATCACCTTCCAGTTCTGCGCGCGGTACAAGAGCCGCCACAGAATCAATAACCAGCACATCTAATGCGCCTGAACGGGTCAGCGTATCGGCAATCTCCAACGCTTGCTCCCCCGCATCGGGTTGGGAAATCAAAAGCTCATCAACATTACAGCCCAACTTCTTCGCATAAATAGGGTCAAGCGCATGTTCCGCATCAATAAAGGCACATGTGCCGCCCGTCTTTTGAGCCTCTGCCACAACCTGCAAAGCCATTGTTGTTTTACCAGAGCTTTCAGGGCCGTAAATTTCAACCACACGCCCGCGCGGCAAACCGCCAATCCCAAGCGCGATATCAAGCCCGATTGAACCCGTCGAGACCGCCTCCACATTCAAATTTTGAGCGCCTTCGCCTCCAAGCTTCATTATAGAGCCTTTGCCAAAAGCCCTTTCGATTTGAGATAGGGCAGCTTCCAATGCCTTTGATTTATTCTCGTTCATACCCTTTGCCTCGCTTAATTGTGTTACAGCCATTATATTTATCCTTTTTCATTTATATTAAAAGAGGTCAGGCGCACATAACCGCCTTCATCCACATCTAAAACTAATAGTACATAAGAAGAACATAATGTAAAGAACAAAATGCGTACATTTTAAAATTTCCTGTTTGTAAGGCGAAAACAAGGCTTGCGACAAGGCTTTAATCGCCCATAATATAGCCTATGGATGAGGCAGAAATTATCGGTCATGCGCGACAAGCCATTTGGATGACATTGGAAATCAGTATGCCGGTCATGTTGATAGGGTTGTTTGTGGGTTTAATCGTTGCATTGTTTCAAGCATTGACACAAATTCAGGAAATGACGCTCGCCTTCGTGCCGAAAATTCTCGCGATCTTTGCGGCGATTTTTGCTATGATGCCGATTTTTGCGATAAAAATGACAGAGTATATGGAATTTTTAGCAGACAGCATCATCGGAATCGGTGTGCGATAGCTCTCATGCAGCCCTTGCTTCAAGATATCGTCCTTGATCAGCTCCTTATCTATATCATGACATTCGCGCGGATGGGCATTGTTATGATGTTGATGCCCGGGGTTGGGGACAGTTTCGTCTCAACACGCATAAGGTTGCTGTTCGCGCTTGCCTTTACCGCGTGCCTCGCACCGGTTTCCAGCCTTTATTTTCCTGATATCACCGATAACACACAATTTATCAGCCTGATTATCAGCGAGATGATTGTCGGATTTTTCATCGGGACAATCGCACGGATTTTTATGGCGGCACTTGATACGGCAGGCATGCTCATCGGGATGCAAATCGGGCTCGGAAACGCGATGGTGTTTAACCCGCAAATGGCTTCCCAAGGTTCAATTATCGGGGCATTCATGACCGTGACAGGTGCCGTCCTCCTCTTTGCAACGGACCTGCATCATATGTTGATTTTCGGCATGGTTGATAGTTATAACAGCTTCCCGGTCGGCTCAATCCCATTGGTGGAGGGCATGGCGCAGACAGTAACGCAAGCGGTCAATGACAGTTTCGCGATAGGTTTTACCTTGTCCGTTCCTTTCATGATTGTTTCACTTTTCCTTTATATTGCGATGGGTGTCCTCGGGCGGCTGATGCCTCAAATTCAGGTTTTCATCCTGGCTTTGCCCTTGCAAATTATGCTGGGCTATCTGGTTTTTATAACCGTCATGTCAACGGTTTTCCTCTATTGGCTGACCCAATATGATGAAGCGATACAGATGTTTTTTATGAAGATGTGAGATTTTTTTCACATGGACATTGAGACAAAAAAAGCCCCTGAAATTCAGGGGCTTTTTTTTGAATGCTTATTTGTTTATGCGGCTTCTTCTTTTGCTTTAATAAGCTCAAGGTTCGTGTGAATGTCATTGCGTTGTTTTTGCAATTTACCCGCGAAAATTTCATCGCTTTTCACTGTTTGAAGCGTATCGTCATATTCTTCCAGCAGTTTTGTTTCACCACGGATAACTTCTTCCATTAATTCTTCATCATCACTATCAATTTTATGTTTGATATCCATAAAAAATCGGTGAACATCCGCAAGAAAAGTTCCGTCCAAGTCAACATTTTCGCCGTGTTCTTCCAGTTTTGCCTTCAAAAACAAGGCGTAATCTTGTCGTTTTTCCGCTAAATCGCCAAAAAATTTCTGATGGCGAGTTTGTTCTGCCTTTTCATTTGCATCGGCATAGCCATCACGGCTGTCCACAACGCGTTCCAAGAGGGATTTTATTTGTTTTAATTCTGTATCATTCATGATTTTTTCCTTTCGATTGTTATCTGGCATACGCCTGAAACCAGAGAAAAGTTCATATATATAGCTTAACGTCCTTTTGACCGCTCGACTTCGGCGATTTCGGATGAAGCGCGAAGTGCCGCGACTATATTATTCAGATGTGTTGTATCCTGCACATAAACATCAATATACATGTTCCAAAAATCAGTATCACGATTTGTGATTTTGAGGTTAGTGATATTGCCGCCATTGCTGGATACGATATTGGACAAAGTACCAAGCGCACCTGATTCATTTGAAATTGTCATGGTAATGCGGCCCACATGGGTTTCGGGCGCATCTTTCCCCGTCCCCCATGAGACATCGAGCCAGCGTTCAGGCGTATCGGCAAAATTCTCAAGCGTATCGCAGTCCATCGTGTGGATGGTCACGCCGCGCCCTGTTGTCACAATCCCGACAATGCGGTCACCAGGAAGGGGGTGGCAGCATCGCGCAAAATGAACCGCCATGCCGGGGATGAGCCCCTTAATTGGCATTGGCGCATTTTTATTGACACGCTTAACCTTGTTGAAATGCTCCAACGCGGGTTCGTTATTCAGCTTATCCTGCTGGCTTTGCTGTTGCTGGCTTTTATGGTTGGGGAAAACCGCCTTAAATACATCACGGGCGACAATATTCCCCTGCCCGACACCCGTAATAATATCATCCAGCGCATCAACACGAAATTGCCCCGCCAATCCTGTCAGCATTTTCTCGGCAAAGTCATAGCCTTCACTTTTGAAAGTCTTCACCACCATTGCACGCCCAAGCTCAAAATACTGTTCGCGCTGCTGCTGGCGGATATAGCGACGGATATGGGATTTCGCCTTGCCCGTGACCGCAAACCTCTCCCAAGTCGGTGACGGTGACTGATTTTTCGAGGTTTGGATATCGACCTGATCGCCGTTATTCAATTTGGTCGAAAGCGGTGCAATCCGCCCGTTGATTTTAGCGCCTACACACCTGTTCCCGACATCGGAGTGGATGGCATAGGCAAAATCAACGCATGACGCCCCTGCAGGAAGCTCAATCAAATCCCCTTTCGGCGTGAAGCAGAAAACCTGCTCTGTAAACAACTCAAGCTTGGTATTTTCAAGGAAATCCTCAGCAAGGGCTTCTTGCTCTAAAATTTCCAGAAGCTCGCGCAACCAGCGGAATTTCTTAATATCCCCCTTATTTTCAGGCGGTTTCCCCTGTTTATAAGCCCAGTGGGCGGCAACGCCGAGGTCGGCCTCCTCATGCATATCACGTGTTCGGATTTGAATCTCAATCCTCTGATTTTCAGGTCCGATAACGGTTGTATGAATCGACTTATAACCGTTTGATTTCGGGGTTGAGATATAATCCTTAAACCGCCCCGGTACGGTCGGATAATGGGAGTGGATAAGACCGAGCACATGATAGCACTCGCCGATATCCTCAACCATAATACGAAATGCCATAATGTCCGAGAGTTGCTCAAACGCGACATTTTTGCGCTGCATTTTCTTCCAAATGGAATAGCGGGTTTTTTCGCGACCTGAGACTTGCCCTTGAATTTTTGCCTCATCAACCTGCTTTTGCAGCTCTTTAATAATGCGATTAACAATATCCGTGCCTTCGGATCGAAGGAAGGATAGACGCTTACCGATCGACTCGCGTGCTTCGGGATAAAGATAGCTGAAGGACAAGTCTTCCAGCTCTTCTTTCAGTTTATGCATCCCAATACGCTCGGCAAGCGGGGCATAAATCTCAATGGTTTCACGGGCAATGCGGCGTTGTTTGTCTATGCGGTCGGCAAAATGATGAAGTGTCCGCATATTATGAAGGCGGTCACCGAGTTTGACGAGAAGGACACGAATATCTTCCGACATGGCGAGCACGAGCTTGCGAAAATTTTCTGCCTGTTTGCCCTCTGCGGTTTTGCTTTCAATGCGGGTCAGTTTCGTGACACCGTCAACGAGGATGGCAACCTCTTTCCCGAAATTTTTTTCAATATCTGGGAGGGTCGCATCCGTATCCTCAACTGTGTCATGAAGGATAGCGGTTAGGATTGTTGATTCATCCAGCCTTAAATCGGCGAGTAAAATCGCAACCGCCAGCGGATGGGTGTAATAAGGCTCGCCCGAACTGCGCGTTTGCCCCTCATGCTTCACCTTGGCATAATCAAATGCCTTTGTAATGAGGGCAATATCCGCATCCTGATTATAGGATTGGATGGTATTTGTAAGGTCTGAAAGCTGCTGATCGGGCATATTATTAAATATAATATGCTTACACAATTAAGACGAGATTAATTTGTTTCCCCGGCGAGAGAGGCCAGAATATCATCATCTGTGGGTGCCATTTCCTGCTCATCCGCATAAGCGCCTGAGGCCTTGAACGCGGCTTCTTCATCTTCGCTGGCTGATTCATTACCGATTAATTCGGCCAAATCAATATCCTCATTATCGGATTCATGGACGCGCTGGTAAGACTGAATCATGTCTTCCTTAACCTCGTCAATTTCAATTGTCTGGTCAGCAATTTCACGAAGGGCAACAACCGTGTTTTTATCATTATCGCGTGAGACAGTGATCGGCGCACCCGCACCGATTTTACGGGCGCGTTGTGATGCCACCATAATCAATTCAAAGCGGTTTGGAATTTCTGTAACACAATCTTCTGTCGTAACGCGAGCCATCTGGTATCCTTTTAAATAAATTGGTTTGAATATCTAACTGCATAAAGCCTTGACCATTAAAATGCAAGGTTTTTTGATTTATCATGAATAAACAAAAATTCGGTTGAAAAGAACATTTTAAGAACATATAGTGTTCATAAGATGGACGATAAATTAAAATTCAAACTTGAAACACTGGCCGATGCGGCGAAATATGATGCCTCTTGCGCAAGCGGGACGGCAGGCAAGCGCACAGCGAAACAGGGCGATAAGGGCATAGGTTCCCTCACGGGCGGTACTGGTATATGTCACAGCTTCACCCCCGACGGACGATGTATTTCTCTGCTTAAAATTCTGATGACCAATTACTGTATTTATGATTGCCATTATTGTATCAACAGGGTGAGCAGCAATGTGCGCCGCGCACGCTTCACGGTTCAGGAGGTTGTCGACCTCACGCTGAATTTCTATAAAAGGAATTATATTGAAGGGTTATTTTTAAGCTCGGGCATTATCATGTCGCCGGATTACACAATGGAATCGATGGTAAGAATTGCCAAATCTTTGCGTGAAGAGCATGGCTTTCTTGGCTATATTCATCTGAAAACCATTCCCAATGCCTCGCCTGAGCTGCAAGAGGCGGCAGGGCTTTACGCCGACCGTTTGAGCATTAATGTCGAGATGCCGACACAGACATCACTGAATAAATTTGCGCCTGAAAAAGATTTAAAAGAAATTGAAGGGGCGATGGATAATCTGAAAGGCAAAATTACCGAGTCGAAATTCTCCAAATCTTTCTCCGGGAAAAAACCGCCGAAATTCGCACCCGGCGGTCAATCAACACAGATGATTATCGGTGCGGATGATACAAATGACAAAACGATTTTAACAACCAGTGTCGGGCTGTATGATAATCGTAAATTGCGCCGTGTCTATTACTCGGCATTCAGTCCGATACCCGATAGTAGTGAAGTTCTGCCTTTGAAACCGGCACCGCTTATTCGTGAGCATCGGCTTTATCAAGCGGATTGGCTTCTTCGTTTTTATGATTTCAAACTGGATGAAATTCTGCAAGGTACGACCGATAATATGCTGGATATGGATCATGATCCGAAAATGGCATGGGCCCTGCGCAATCGTCATATTTTCCCGATTGATTTGAACAAGGCAGAGAAGAAATTGCTCCTCCGAGTGCCCGGTTTGGGTGCGCGAACGGTGGCAAAGCTGATAAGCCTTAGGCGGTTTACAAAACTTCGCTGGCTCGATTTAAAAAAGATGCGCCTGCCCTTACAAAAAATGAAGCCTTTTATCATGGTTGAGGATTATCACCCTGCGCCGCATATGCTCGATTCTGCCTATCTTCCATATATGATGAAACAACCTGTCCAGACGGAACTTTTTATATAAATGCAAAATATTACGATAAAAACAGTACCGGGTTTTGAGGAATGGCGCGGCCATGCACGACGGTTGTTAAATGAGGGTTTTTTGCCTTCCCAAATTTTATGGGCGGATATGAAACGTCATCAGACAAGCTTCCTCGGTCATATAGAAAATCATGTCATGAAACAGAATGCACAACAATTCATGATTCCAAAGGCTTTTATAGAGATGGCTCAGATTGTGATTTGCCATGCGGATTATGAGCGGTTTGATTTGCTTTATCGCGTCCTTTACAGGATCTTACATGAAAATAAAAACCTCCTTCAAATCACAACTGATAAGGATGTAATGGCAATAACCGCCTATTATAAGGCGGTGCGTCGTGATGCCTATAAGATTACCGCTTTCTTGCGATTTCGCTCTGTTGAGCTGAATGGCGAAGAGCATTTTATCGCATGGTATGAACCAGAGCATTATACGCTTGAATTAAAACTCGATTTTTTCATGAAGCGGTTTAAAAATATGCATTGGTCAATTATGACGCCTTATCGCGCGGCGCATTGGGATCAAAAGAGGTTAAGGCTGGAGGATAATCCGGATCCGTCACTTTATCCGAAGGATGATGCGATTGAGAAATACTGGCTGACCTATTACGGCAGTATCTATAATCCCGCGCGGTTAAAGAAAAAGGCGATGATGACCCAGATGCCGAAAAAATACTGGAAAAATATGCCTGAAACCAAACTTATCCCTGACCTTATCAACACGTCGGAAAAACGCGTTAAAGAAATGATCGATAACCAGAATTCATAGAATAATAACAGAGAAAGCAGCCGTTTTCTTATTACTTAAAAAACGGCTGCTTCTTATATAGTATATTCAATTACTGGCAGGCGAGGCATTCCTCATATTTCGGCGGTTCTTCACTTGTTGCAGCCGCATCGGCCGCTTGAGTCCGCTTCCATGATTGATTGCTTTCCGCCCGTTGGATAGATTTTGAACGGCAGTAATAAAGCGACTTCACACCCTTCTTCCATGCCTCCCAGTGAATGTCATGTAAGACTTTCTTATGCACATCACCAGGAACAAAGATATTCAATGACTGCGCCTGACAAACAAAGGGGGTGCGGTCCGCGGCATGCTCAATCACCCAGCGTTGGTCCAGCTCAAAGGCTGTCTTGAAAACATCCTTTTCTTCTTGGGTGAGCATGTCCAACTGCTGGACTGAGCCTTCATTGGTCACGATATCAGACCAAATTCCGTTAATCTCTTCCTCGCTTAAACCCTTTTCGGCAAGGAGTGCGGCGAGGTATTTATTACGCACCGGGAATGACCCTGACAATGTTTTATGCGTATAGGCATTCGCGGCAATCGGCTCAATCCCCGGGGAAGCACCACCGCAAATGATTGAGATGGAGGCCGTTGGCGCAATCGCCATCTTATTAGAAAAACGCTCCATAATACCGTAATCCGCCGCGTCCGGGCATGGCCCACGCTCATGCGCCAGCTTGACAGAGGCATCATCGGCTTGCCGCTTAATAAGTTGGAACATACGACGATTCCAGACCTTCGCCATCACTGATTCAAATGGAATCATTTTTGACTGAAGGAAAGAGTGGAAACCCATCACACCCAAACCGACAGAGCGTTCACGCATGGCGGAATATTTAGCCTTTGCAAAAGTATCGGGCGCCTTCTCAATAAAATCCTGAAGCACATTATCGAGCATCCGCATAATGTCCTCGATAAAGGTCGGATGGTCATGCCATTCATCGAATTTTTCAAGATTGAGGGATGACAGGCAACAAACCGCGGTTCTGTCCTTACCGTCCTGGTCAATTCCTGTCGGCAACGTAATTTCAGAACATAAATTCGACATCTTCACATTCAAACCGGCCATTTTATGATGATCTGGAATCGCTTTATTCACCGTATCAATATAAAGCAAATATGGCTCACCTGTCTCAATACGCGCGGTCAGAATGCGAATCCATAAATCACGCGCACTGACCTTATCAATAATCGCATTATTATGGGGGGAGCGCAGCGCCCAGTCATCATCATTGGCAACCGCATCCATGAAAGCATCAGGGATAAGCACGCCATGGTGAATGTTTAAGGCTTTCCGATTCGGGTCACCCCCTGTCGGGCGACGCATCTCAACAAATTCTTCAATCTCAGGATGGGTCACATCCATATAAAGCGCGGCAGAGCCACGGCGGAGTGAGCCTTGAGAGATTGCCAATGTTTGCGAATCCATCACTTTGATAAACGGCATCACACCGGACGTCTTTCCGTTACGTCCGACTTTCTCACCGATAGAGCGAATATTGGATACATTTGTGCCGATACCGCCACCACGCGCGGCAAGCCAGACATTTTCCTGCCATAAATCAACAATACCTTCGAGCGAATCTTGCATCTCATTCAAAAAGCAGGAAATCGGCATACCGCGATTCGTGCCACCATTCGATAAAATCGGCGTTGCAGGCATGAACCATAAATTTGAGATATAATCATAAAGACGCTGTGCATGGGCATCATCATCACCATAGGTCATGGCAACACGGGCTATCAGCCCCTGAATCGTTTCACCCTCAAGCAAGTAACGATCATAAAGGGTCGCTTTCCCGAAAGTTGTGAAATTCTCGTCCCTCGCATCATCAATTTTGACCCGTGGGCCGCGTTCCATTTGTGCAACATCAAACATAGTATATCCTTTCCCTCGTAACCTGCTTTTACAGTGGTTGTCTTATCCCTATTTAAATACATGGAGGAGGGCGTTTTAAGTGCGAAAACACAATCCCTAGTGCCTCTATACATACAAGGATACTATATCTCGTGGTCAGGTCTATAGGACTATATGCCTATTTGGTCAATTTTATGGTTATGCACAGCGTGAAAAGGCGCGTTTCCGCCTGTAAGGGGATAAATAAAAAAATTTTATCCTCAAGGGGAAATCAGCATACTGTGATGACGAATCAGGAGAAATTAAAATTGTATGTTTTCACAAGAGGAAAATATTCAAAAAGTGTGATTTAAATCTCTCATATTTTCGGGAAGGATGCCTGAGTCCTTTTTAGTGTTAGTGGGGAAGAACATTAAGAGAAAGCAGGCACCCTACCGGAAAATATGATTGAAAATTAATGTAGCGCAAATTAAGTTTATGCCGACCTTCTTAACAAATGGTTATCAGCGTTCTCATCTGATGCATTATTTGCAGGTTTTTTCAAAATACTTTTTTCGACACTTAATAAAGTGTCTTTTTCTGCGTCTAAGTAACGAACGACATCCATAAGTTCATCATAGCTCATAGACTTCACGTCTTGCTTGTAAGCTTTATCGGATGTCATCTCGAAATATATATTTTTATTACTCATAGCTATACTCAATCTTTTAAAATTTTCATAATAATATAGTAACTGAAACATATTATCAAGTTTTATTTGTAACTAGGCTCAGGACTTACAAATATTAACCTTTAAGTATTTTTTACGGTTATAATTCACTTGTAAGAAAGAAGGATTTTATGAGTAATTTGTACCTGTTATCGGACAGTCAAATGGATATTATATCAGGCTACTTGCCGCCCTCATGTGGTGTTGCACGTGTTGACTACAGGGTCAAGCCGTGCAACAGGTGATCGCCGTGTGATTAGCGATATCATCTATGTTATAAAAAATGGATTGTGGTGGTGTGATGCGCCCAAAGACTATGGTCCTCATAAGACGCTTTATAACCGCTTTATCTGTTAGTTGCGCATAGGCGGTTAAATTCCAAACAGCTTGCGGTTGTTGATGGTTTGGGGCGACCTGTGTGCTTATATTTAAGCGCAGGGCAAGTCAGAGACCATAAAGGAGCGGAGGTTCTGCTAGATAAACTGCCCAAAACAACCGTCATATTAGCGAATAGAAGGTATGACAATGATGCGTTTCGAAATGAACTCAAATCAAAAGGTATCACACCCTGCATTCCTCCGCGCAAAAACCGCAAAATATAATATCAATACGATAAAAATCTCTATAACAACGCCACAAAAGCTTGTGCCCGCGAAGGCCGGTATCGAAAATATGTTCGGACGCCTCAAAGATGGGATGCGCATTTTCATGAGATACGACAGACAACCCCACACTTTCTTCTCCGCAATACAAAACGCCGCTACTCTCATCCTCTATTGTATGAGTCCTGCGCCTGGATAAATATTTTAGTTATTAAATTGTTGCTAATGCCGTTGCTAGAATGTATATAGTATTGCTTATGTTGCAAAGGGCGTGTGGCGGAATTGGTAGACGCGGCGGACTCAAAATCCGCTGTCAGTAATGACTTGGGAGTTCGAGTCTCCCCACGCCCACCAAAATAGCACAAGATTCAAAATCCAATTCATGTATGGGAGTAGGAGTTCGATTCTCCTCGGGGGCACCAAATTTTCTTTAATATTTTAAAACTCTTTTAAAGAATTTCTTTCATAATTTATATTCTGACATGAGTATTTAAAAAGGATTGAAGCATAATGGATTTGAACGACAGATGTATGGCGCAGGAAGCTATTTATGCGCGTGGTGAAGAATATAATTTTCGTGTGAATATGCAGGCCTGCGCATTGCTTGCGCGATGGATTGCGGAAGAGAAATTAAAACTGGATGCACGAGAGACGGATCGTTATTGCGGTGCGATTATTGCGGCCTCTGTGCGTAACTGTAACCCTCAAACATTATTTGAGTATATTCAAGGCAAGCTTGAAAAATATGATGTCAGCTTAAGCAATGAGGAGCTGGAATATCGTTATCTCCTCGCGCTTCAAACCGCAAGGGCTTAGCATAAGATTAAAATCATTAAAACATCGCACTTGTTTTAAGGCGGTTCATCACGCATAACTATTGACATGTCTGATGATGAGAATAAGGATATTTATCTGGTCGATGGCTCGGCTTACATTTTCCGTGCCTATCATGCTTTACCGCCTTTAACCAATAAGAATGGTGTTGTTATTAACGCTGTGCTTGGCTTTACTAACATGATGGTTAAGTTATTGCGCGAGATGAAGGCCCCCTATATCGCCGTGATATTTGACGCCACGCGCAAGAATTTCCGCAATGATATCTATGATCAGTATAAGGTCAACCGCGATGATCCACCCGAGGATCTCGTTCCCCAATTCCAACTAATTAGAGATTGCGTGACAGCTTTTGGAATGGAGCCGATTGAGATGGATGGGTTTGAGGCGGATGACCTTATCGCCACATATGCCCGTATTGCGACCGAACAAGGACGTAAAGTCACGATTGTCTCATCCGATAAAGACCTGATGCAGCTTATCAACGACACTGTCACAATGTATGACCCGATGAAGGGAAAAATGCTGGGCATTGCGGACGTGCAAGAAAAATTCGGCGTTTCGCCTGATAAAGTCGTTGATGTGCAGGCGTTGGCAGGGGATGCGATTGATAATATTCCGGGTGTACCTGGTATTGGGATTAAGACCGCCGCGCAACTGATTGAGGAATATGGTGACCTTGAAAGCCTTCTTTCGCGTGCCGAAGAAATCAAGCAACCGAAACGCCGTGAAACACTTATCAATCATGCCGAGGATGCACGTATTTCAATGAAGCTTGTGTCATTGGATGCGCAAGTTGATGTGCCGTATGACCTGAATGATTTGGCCGTGCATGATACAAATACGGAAACACTGATTGCTTTTTTGGAAGAGCATGGGCTCAATTCTGTTCTTAAACGGCTTGGGCATGATGCACCGAGCCAGACAAGCAAACAAGACGCGCCCCAAAATGATTTTCCACCAATTGTGGATAATAAATATACGCTTATTCAAGACGTGAAAACGCTTGAAAAATGGCTGGCGCGGGCAAGCGAAACAGGCATATTATCCTTTGATACCGAAACAACGGCTTTGACCCCTGCCAAGGCAGACTTAGTCGGGATTTCGATTGCGAGCGAAGTCGGTAAGGCTGCCTATATTCCGTTTGCCCATAAAAGCGGCGAAGTCGATTTGCTTGGCGATGGCGGTGAAGAGATTCGGCAAATTGAGATGAGGCATGCACTCTTGCTCCTCAAGCCTATCCTTGAAAATCCGGCCATTATTAAGATTGCACAAAATGCAAAATATGATGTTCAAGTTTTGGAGGGGGCTTATTCTTCCTTGTCATCCCCGCCCCCGAGCGGGGACCCGAGGGGAGAGGCCCCCGCTCAAGGCGGGGGTGACAATAGTATAAATATCTATCCCATAGACGACACCGATCGAGGTCGCGCCCTGCGACGACACCATGCTCCTCTCCTACACGCTTGAGGCAGGCCTACACGGGCATGGCATGGATGAGCTGTCCGAGTTGTATTTTAATCACAAACCAGTCCCCTTTAAAGAAGTTGCAGGAACAGGAAAATCGCAGGTAACTTTTGATTATGTGAGCCTTGATAAGGCACTCGATTACGCTGCGGAGGATGCGGATATAACCTTGCGCTTATGGCATATTTTACGCGAAAAACTCAATCAAACGCGCGGTGTGATTAGCGTTTATGAGCAAATGGAGCGTCCGCTTGTGCCCGTCATGGTGCGGATGGAGGCAAAAGGTATTATGGTTGACCGCGCATCATTGCGTGACATGAGCAATCAATTTGCAACAAAGCTTGCAACGCTTGAGGCGGATGTTCATGCTGAAGCTGGCTCGCCCTTTAATATCGGTTCACCTAAGCAAGTGGGACAGGTGTTGTTTGATCAAATGGGCTTACAAGGGGGTAAGAAAACCAAAACGGGGGATTGGTCAACCAATGTTTCGATTTTGGAAGATTTGGCGGTGAGTAATGCTATTGTCCGTAAAATCCTCGATTATCGTGGTTTGTCAAAGCTGAAATCCACTTACACAGATGCGTTACAGGATCAAATTATCCCTGACACAGGGCGAGTCCATACATCCTTTTCGATGGCTGGAACGTCAACAGGGCGGCTGGCCTCTAGCGACCCTAACCTGCAAAATATTCCGATTAGGACAGAAGAAGGGCGCAAAATTCGGACGGCCTTTATCGCGCCTGAGGGCAAAAGCCTTGTTTCAATTGATTATTCCCAAGTTGAATTACGCCTTGTTGCCGCGATGGCGGATATTCCAAGGCTCAAACAAGCCTTCATAGACGGGCATGACATTCACGCGATTACGGCAAGCGAGGTGTTTGGCGTGCCGCTCGACAAAATGGATGGCGAAACACGGCGCAAGGCCAAGGCGATTAATTTCGGTATTGTCTATGGGATTAGCGGTTACGGCCTCGGGCGGCAACTCGGGATTGAGGCAGGCGAAGCGGGCGAGTATATCAAGCTTTACTTCAATCGCTTTCCCGAGCTTGCACAATATATGGACGAAACCAAGGCGATCGCGCATGAACAAGGCTATGTTGAAACCTTATTCGGGCGCAAATGCTGGATTAAAGGGATTAAGGATAAGAATTATTCCATCCGTTCAGGTGCGGAAAGGGCGGCGATTAATGCGCCGATTCAAGGGACAGCCGCCGATATTATTAAGCAAGCAATGATTAAAATTGACCGCGCAATTTTGGATGGAGAGATTGAGGCGGCAATGTTGCTGCAGGTTCATGATGAACTGATTTTCGAAATTGATGATGATAAGATTGAGAGTGAGTCGGCAAAGATTAAAACCATCATGGAAAATATAATTGACCTTGATGTTCCTCTCATTGCCGATGCCGGCTCCGGCAAAAACTGGGATGATGCGCATTAAACCCTTCTCCCTCGGGAGAAGGTGCTGAGCATCGCGAAGCGGATGAGGGGTATAAAAACCAAATAGATTAAGCAACCCCTCACCCTAACCCTCTCCCCAGGGAGAGGGAACTAAGCGGTATTAATATTTCTCAGATATATAAACATCGCAGGCACTGTCGGCGGCCATGACCGCGATATGCGTGTTATGAAATGTTTTATGCCCGCCGATTGCAAAATCATAATATAGCCCTGCAGGGAAATAATGGTCACTCGCGCTCGCGGTGACGTTTGATCCGCCGAAAGCGATATAGACAGGGCCGGTTGTGTAAAGACTGACCACATGGGTTTCATTATTGAATGCAGTTGCGTTTCTGGATGAGGACAGTGTCGCGCTGATAGAATGCGCACCATTCGGGCGTAATCTTAAGGCCTGTATAGCATTATCGTCATTATCGCGTGGTAATGTTGTCATGGGTTTCTCCTGTAAAAATAAAAAAGATTTGGAAATAAAAAACCCGCTTTCTCGGATAAGAAAAGCGGGCGCATTTATGGCGTCAATAAAATCATAGTGTTCTATTTTTGTTCCAAAGTCAAGTGGGAATCTGATAGTATCCCGTCATTGCCTGAATCTCGACAGAGATTCTAAGGCAATCCAGTTCATGGCTTTATATCATTTCTAGATTCCCTTAGAATTTTATAAATCAAATTCAGGGAATGACGAGTATTTTTAAACTATGCTATGCTCCCAACTAATATGACATCATTTTACGATTTAAAATTTCAGGATGAAAATGACAATGTTCAACATTTGCTCAGTGAAATTCAAGCCGCGAAGCTGAACGAAACTGAGATTGAACAACATGCCCATGTGATGGTTGAGGCGATGCGTAAAAGCCGTGCCGACCTGAAAGGCTTTAACGCGTTGATCCAAACTTATAACCTGACTTCCGATGAGGGGTTGGCTCTCATGACCTTGGCAGAGGCTTTGCTTAGAATCCCTGACCCTGCAACCGCGAATGCGTTGATCAGTGATAAGTTATCCGATGGGGATTGGGCGGAATTATTTAATCAGGCGCAGGATATGACAGGGCGATTTTCAGGCTTTGGCCTGACCCTCTCGCAAAAAATGATGGATACGATGCTGGGTAAGGTCGGCATGCCTTTCATCCGCAAGGCCTGTATTGAGGCAATGCAGTTGATGGGAAAAACCTTTGTTTTAGGACGTGATATTGATGAAGCGATGAAGGCCGCGAAAGACGGGCGAGCCAAGGGCTATATCTATAATTATGACATGCTTGGTGAGGGTGCGCGAACATTTTCTGATGCCGATTTTTATTACGAAAGTTACCGCCAAGCGGTTCAGGCCGTGGGCGAAGCGGTTCAATCAAACGCGCTTGATGCCCCTTATGCGCAAGGCGGTGTCTCGGTCAAACTGAGCGCGCTTTACCCGCGTTATGACTACGCGCATGAGAACGAAGCCTTGGCATTTCTAATCAAACGGCTGCTTACCCTATGCGAGTTGGCGGCAGGCTATAACATTACGCTGACCATTGATGCGGAGGAATGCGATCGGCTTGCCATTTCTCTTAAAGTGATTGAAGCCGTGCTTCAAAATCCGATTGTCAAAAACTGGAAGGGGTTTGGTCTGGCAATACAAGCCTATCAAAAAAGGGCATATACCCTGATTGATAAAGTGATTGAATGGACAAAAATATATGAGTGCCGTCTGCATGTTCGGCTTGTGAAGGGTGCCTATTGGGATACGGAAATCAAACATGCGCAGGTTGAGGGTTATGAAGGCTATCCTGTTTTCACACGCAAGGACAATACGGATTTATCCTACCTCGCCTGCGCTTATAAGTTACTGCAAAACAGGGATGCACTCTATCCTTTATTCGGGACGCATAACGCGCATAGCGTTGCCGCAATTATTAACATGGCGGGCGCGGATAAGGGCGGCTTCATGTTTCAGCGGCTGCATGGTATGGGCGTTCAGTTGTATGACCAAATTATCGCGCAAGACATCCCTGTCGGTGTTTATGCCCCTGTCGGTACGCATAAATATCTGCTTGCCTATCTCGTGCGGCGGTTGCTTGAAAATGGCGCGAACTCATCCTTCGTAAACCAGATTTATGATTTGAAGATCCCGATTGATGAGCTTATCCAAAGTCCAATTCAAACAATCATGGCGCGTGAAGAGCAAGGGCAGTCGCACACCCATGAAAAAATTCCGCTTCCTGCCGATATTTACAGCAATCGCAAAAATGCAAAAGGCTATGACTTAAGTGAAGATGCGCCTTATCACAGGCTTGCCCGCGCGATTGAAAGTTATGGCGAACGGAATTATCAGGCGCATTCGATCATAAATGGTGAAAGCGTGCAAAAAGGCGCATTATATGAGATTAAAAGCCCGTCCAATCAACAGGATATTATCGGGCGCGGCAGTAATGCCGATGAAGCTCTTATCAATCAGACATATCAATCTGTCTCGCAAGCCTTTTATTCTTGGCGGGACAGACCGATTGAGGATCGTGCAATTATTCTCGAAAATATAGCAGATGCTTATGAGAAAAACGGCGATGAGATTATTGCTCTGCTCATAAGGGAGGCAGGAAAAACCATTCCCGATGCTGTCGCTGAACTCCGTGAAGCGGTTGATTTTTGTCGCTACTACGCGGTTCAGGCACGGCTTACTTTGGGTAAGACAGAAATGGAAGGCCCAACGGGGGAGCGCAATATTTTATACCATGAAGGGCGCGGCGTATTCGTCTGTATTTCGCCATGGAATTTTCCTTTTGCAATTTTTACCGGGCAAATTGTCGCGGCACTGGTCAGTGGGAATTGCGTGATTGCAAAACCGGCGGAGCAGACACCTGCCATTGCAACCCTCGCGGTTCAACTCATGATAAAGGCAGGTTTGCCAAGGGATGTTATTGCCCTGCTACAGGGCGATGGCGCGATTGGTGAGACAATCATCAATCATAACCAAGTTGCAGGGGTGGCCTTCACTGGCTCAACCCAAGTGGCTAAAATAATACAACGCCAACTCGCCGCGAAAGAGGGTGCAATCCTGCCGCTCATTGCCGAGACAGGCGGGCTGAATGCGATGATTGTGGATAGCACCGCTCTGCCTGAGCAGGTCACGGATGATGTTATCAATTCCGCCTTTGGCTCGGCAGGGCAACGATGTTCGGCTTTACGGATATTATGCCTGCAAGATGATGTGGCGGATGAGATGATCACGATGATTAAGGGCGCAATCGCGTGTTTGATTGTTGGTGACCCTGCCTATCTTTCAACGGATGTCGGACCGATTATCGATGCCGAAGCCAAGACTAATTTAGAGGTTTATCTCGAAACACTCAATATTGCGGATAGTGGAATGACCTTCGCGCCGATAGATGAGCGATTGGGATCTTATGGGCATTTCTTCCAACCCGTCATGATCGAAATGGATTCGATTGAATACATTAAGCAAGAGGCTTTCGGACCGATTTTGCATGTTTTGCGCTATAAACAAGGCGAGCTTGATAGTTTGATTGGGGCGATTAATGCAAAAGGCTATGGGCTAACCTTTGGATTGCATAGCCGCATCCATAGGCGACAGGATATGATTATCCGCAAAATCAATGCAGGGAATATTTATATCAATCGCGGGCAGACTGGCGCGGTTGTGGGTGTTCAACCCTTTGGCGGTCGTGGACTTTCAGGGACAGGTCCAAAGGCAGGCGGTCCAAACTATCTCTATGCCTTTACCCATGAAAAGGCGGTGAGCGATGACATCACGGCTTCAGGCGGAAACGCGACGTTAATAAATCTATAAATGAAAGTTTTATAGAGATTTTATTAAGGTTTTGACCTTTATACTTGAGTAACATGATAAAAATAAAATAATAAGAAAATCATATGCTTGATACATCGTCATACGTTAAACGCAAAACATTTAAAGCAGGAAAAATCATTTTTAAAGAAGGCGATATTCGCGAGAATGCTTATATTTTAGAGGCAGGCGAAATCCAAATTATCAGGGGCGATATCCATGATAAAGCCAATATTATGGCAACCTTATCCGAAGGTGACTTGTTCGGTGAAATGGCTTTAATCGAGCCTGGTTTGCGTTCAGCCACTGCAATGGTCACTGAGGATTGCGTCATTTATATGATTTCGCCTGATTTGTTGGAAGAACGCCTAAAAGGTCTCGACCCAATTGTTATGTCGATATTTACAAGGCTGGTTGAGGGCTATCGCTTCGGACGCATTGAAAAGGATAAAAGCGGTGACTTGTTTCGCAAGTTTTTAATGCAAGAGCAAGCCGAGGAAACAAAAAAAGCTCTGTCTGTTTTCTCATCTAAAAAATCGGAATTTTTAAAAGAGCTGGCGATGGAACAGGAAGTCCGCCGCGCCTTGAGCGAACGGCATTTTCAACCCTATCTCCAACCGATTGTCAGTCTGTCTGATAATCAAATTATCGGTTTCGAAACGCTTATCCGCTGGCATCATCCTGAAAAGGGCATGATTATGCCGGACAGCTTTATTCCGGTTGCGGAACGCATGAATTTGATACAGGCGATTGACCGTCAAATGCTTGAGATGGCTTGTGAGGTTATTCCCAAAATGGCGCGAGTGGTTAAAAATAACTCTCTTCCATTTATAAGTGTTAATTTATCAGGCGTTAATTTTGAAGACAACTCAATGGTTCTTGGTATAGCCGAAGTGTTAAATGCGGCTGATATCAACCCTGCAAATATTAAGCTTGAAATTACTGAAAGTGCATTTATCGGTAATGCGGATAAGGCCGCGAAAATCCTCGAAGGGTTGAAAAAATTGGGCGTGACGATTGCATTGGATGATTTCGGGGTCGGGTACTCATCGCTCGGTTATCTTCACAAATTCGCGATAGACGGGATTAAAATTGACCGCAGTTTTACCAAGCGCGCGCGCGATAATCGCAAAGGCATGGATATTGTAGAGGCGATCGTCAATCTGGCGAAAACTTTTGATCTGGGTGTGATTGCCGAAGGAATTGAGACAAAAGACGATGTCGATGCATTGACAAAAATCGGCTGTGTCGAAGGACAAGGCTATCTTTTCGGCAAACCCCTTACAATCGATGATGCCTTATCTCTCTTATCGCATTAATTTTAACGCGAAGTTCACAAAGTAAAAGGAGTAGAGGCGAAGTTTAAAAGTATGCCTCATAACACGGCGTGCAATAGTGCGAACAACAAATAAAAATGAGGGGGATTGAAGTAGGTAAGACCTGAGATAGCTTGTATAAATGGCTGCGATGTATGGACGAAAAAGTCGATTAGTGACATCCGCATTCCTTGTAACACTATCGTTGCACACCCTTCGCAAAACCGAATTTAGTCTTCTCTGAACGCATACATTTTGGACAATTCATGATAACTCATACTTATTATCATCAAATCTAAACATATTTTTTACCTATATAACTATAGTAATTTAGCAATCTTTAAAACTTTTAAACATTATATTTATCCATTAATTTTACGCATTTGTGATAGCGCCAGCGAATAAAAATAATTGATACGGCTAACGATATAAAAATCGATAAAGATACTAATGTTTGAGAATCTGGAGGATTAAGCTCATTAGTGGTATTCTGTATTTGATTGCTTTGACCTTCGAAAAGCAATTCATTCATTATGCTATCCGTACTAGAATTATAAGAATCCATAAGATACGTTATATATGCAATTGAAAGAACGGCACTTATGAAATAAATAATAACGAACAAAAGTAACGCTTTGATAGTAATTGGAAAAACAAGATAATTTAAGTTTTTTGTTAGATGTAAAAGATTTTTATTATTTTTTAAAGATAAAGGAATAAAGCTGAAAAACAAAACTAACCATAAAATGCCGATAAAAGAACTTTGAAAACTTTTTATGAAAATAAGTGTTATTACCATCGCTGAGAATAAACATAATAATATTTTTGCCAAAGTGCTGATGTCTTTGTCATTTAAATGTTTAGCAAGTTTATATTCGCTTAAATATAATAACATAAATACTCAAATTTCTCTTTTACATTTCCCCGACTTGATCGGGTATCTATTGATTTCAGCCTCTGGATCCCAGCTTTCGCGGGGAAGTCATGTAATGACCATCCAATCAGGAAGGCCAAACCAAATTAGCCCCAGTGAGCGTATTCGCCGACTTGGGGGTACCGTTAAGCACTGAAATTATTCCAGTTCTTCATGAATTTGATTGTGTTATAATTCTTTTGGAGAGGTTTTGTCAATGTTTAATGCCGCAAAAATACCATTTATTAAAATGAACGGACTGGGTAATGACTTTGTTATAATTGATGAAAGATTAAAAACATACAATTTCTCTCATGAGGAACGTATTAAAATATGCGATAGATTTACAGGCATAGGCTGTGACCAGCTAATATTTCTTCGCAAATCAATTAATTCAGAAGCTGATATCTTTATGAATATGTATAATTTTGACGGTTCGGAATTATATACTTGCGGTAATGCGACTCGATGCGTCGTTCACTGGTTTGGGGCAGATAGAACTATTATTGAAACAAAGGCCGGATTATTTGAATGTTTAAGAAATGCTGATGAAACCATAACGGTAAAAATGGTTCGCCCTGAATTGAACTGGAAGAAAATTCCTTTGTCACAAGATTACCAGTGGGATGAATTACCTGATATGGGCTTTGGATTACCTCAAGGCTATGTCGTAAGCGTCGGAAATCCTCATATTGTTTTTCCCGTTGCCGATCTATTCAGCATAGATTTGGAAAAAATAGGACCTCAAATTGAGCATCATTCGTTTTTTCCTGAAAGAATTAATGTTGAATTAATACAAATTGAAACCCATAGTAAAGCGCGAATGAGAGTTTGGGAACGTGGGGTTGGCATCACAAAAGCATGTGGTTCAGGTGCAACAGCCGCAGCATTTGTTTTGATTAAAAAAGGTTTTGTAAAAGAAAAAGAAATAACAGTTGCAATGGATGGTGGAGACTTAAAACTTTTATATGATGGTGAATTTATGTGGATGACAGGTTCTGCCTCATATAATTTTGAAGGCGAATATTATCGAAATATTTATCGTTGAAAAAAAACCGCTAGGGAGTAATCCTCAAAGCGGTTTGTTATAAGTTAAACATGGGTCAAGGCTTTCTTACATTGTTTCGCGTATCTCTACACGCTTAAAGTCGGCGAAACCGTGACGTGCAAGTGTGTTTAATGACTGAAGCTGACGCAAAAGCTCCTCCATATCATTATCATTTTCGGCATTTAAAAAGTCAGGGCGTTTCTTCTTTGACTGAACAACCAGCACGCGGTCGAGTGTACCATCGGCCAAACGCGCCTCCTCTACATGCACTTTGTTAACATAGGGGTGTGTTACGAGCATTTCTATCCTCCTTCCAAAAGTCTATAAATGTGAAACCATTATTCATCGCAATATAATTGATCTGAATAACTTTAACTTATTTTAAAAAAGCGTAAAATGCAAAGTTTTTATGCCTCTAACTTCAATAAAACAATAATATTTTAAGCTTATGAAAATTTTGAAGTGCGAATTTCGTTGTTTTTCATTTTTAAGATGCGCTATAGACTATTCTCATGACCGCTACGCCTGAAATCCTGACCTTCGGTTGCCGCCTGAATGCTTATGAGAGTGAGGTCATGCGTAAGCATGCCGAAAAGGCAGGGTTGGCAAATACCGTTATCGTTAACAGTTGCGCAGTCACGAAAGAGGCTGAACGCTCTGTCCGTCAAGCCATCCGCCGAGCGCGTAAGAAAAACCCTGCCGCCAAGATCATCGTCACGGGCTGTGCCTCGCAGATTAACCCTGAATCCTATGCCGCAATGGATGAGGTCGATCTGGTGGTCGGTAATGATTTGAAACTACAGGAGAGTGTTTGGGGGAATCTTAACCCCTCACCCGATGTTGCTCACGCTCCATCACCCTCTCCCCGGGGAGAGGGAAAGCCGACCGAAGAGAGGCAGGGTGAGGGGATCAGCGATTATAAAAATAAAATCCTCATCAATAATATCATGGAAGTCGAGGAAACGGCGAGCCATCTGGTCGATGGTTTTGACGGGAAAGCGCGGGCTTTCCTGCAGGTTCAAAATGGGTGTGACCATCGCTGCACCTTTTGTATTATTCCATATGGGCGCGGTAATTCACGGAGTGTTCCGCTGGGCCAGATTGTCAAGAATGTTCGTCATCTGGTTGCAAAAGGCTTTAACGAAATTGTTTTAACGGGCGTTGATGTTACGTCATACGGCCCTGATTTACCCGGTAAGCCGACATTAGGACAGATGATAAAACGGCTTTTCGCGTTAGTGCCTGAATTGCCCCGCTTGCGCCTCTCCTCCCTTGACCCTGTCGAGATTGATGCGGATTTATGGTGGTTAATTGAGCATGAACATCGCTTTATGCCCCATCTTCACCTGTCGTTACAAGCGGGGGATGACATGGTTTTAAGGCGGATGAAACGCCGCCATTTACGCGATGATGTGATTAAGGTCTGCGATAAGGCTCGGCGGCTTCGCTCTGATATTGTGTTTGGTGCGGATATTATTGCCGGTTTTCCAACCGAAACGGATGCTATGTTTCAAAACACGCTGAATATTGTTGAGAAATGCGATTTGACATTCCTGCACGTCTTCCCTTACTCGGAACGTGAGGGGACACCTGCCGCCAAAATGCCGCAAGTTGACCCCGCTGTTCGAAAAGAACGCGCGAAATTACTCCGCGAGGCAGGCAAAAAACAAATATTGGAGTTTAATCAGGCTCAAATCGGCAAGATAACGAGTGCGATTATTGAACAAAACGGCCATGGCAGAACAGATCATTTCGCAGAAGTGAAACTTGATAAAAAGTTAGAGGCAGGGCGTTTAGTTCAGATTAAAATCACTGACTTTATTGACGGACAGTTGATGGGTGAGGTTTTATAAATTCTTCATGCATTTCTTTAAACTTTGCAATCTTCGTGTTAAGAACATGACATGACAAACACACATCACCCTCAAATTTTCTGTGCGATTGATACGAATGATTTTGATAAGGCAAAAGCGCTTATTGAAGCGGTCAAAGACATTTGCGGAATTAAATTAGGATTGGAATTTTTCAATGCTTACGGTTCTCAGGGCGTTCGGGATGTTATGGCGCATGCGCCTGACACACCGCTTTTTCTTGATTTAAAGTATCATGATATTCCAAACACTGTAGCGGGGGCTATTCGCGCAGTGACACATCAGGTTCAGCCCGCTTATATAAATGTGCATGCAAGTGGAGGCTCGGCGATGATGAAGGCCGCGAAAGAGGCTTGCCCATCTGGTACAAAGCTTCTCGCCGTAACAATTCTGACATCACTCCATGCGCAAGATTTGGAAGAAGTCGGGTATAGTAACGATATATCGTCTCAAGTGAAACGCTTGGCAATGCTAGCGAAAGAAAGCGGGCTAGATGGGGTTGTTTGTTCACCTCATGAAATTGAGATGATTAAGGAGGCTTGCGGGCACGATTTTATCACAATGGTGCCTGGTATCCGCCCCGAAGGCTCAGCCATGAATGATCAAAAACGGGTCATGACACCGAAAGAGGCTATCACTCATGGCGTTGATCATATGGTAATCGGCAGGCCGATTACACAAGCAACCGACCCTGCCGAAGCCGCAAAAGCAATCATGCTCTCGCTTTCTTAAATTAATGTTTGACAGTGTCATGATTGCCAGTGTCATTATGTGCATGACCATTGGCAAGTATTTCTTTTGTCTCAAGCGTGACAGGCTCAACCTTCACTGACTTTTTTGTCGTTGCGGATGCAAGATCCTCATCTGACATTCTGGCTTCCTCACGCTTTTTACGCGCATTGTGTAAAACCCAATAGGCCCCTGCGGCGGCAACTGCTGCTTTCCATGAAAACATAATTTTTTCCTTTCTGTTATCGTTCATTATCTCCAACGATTAAATGCATGAAAAGTTCTCGATGCTTGACAGTCACCCCTCCAATCTGGGATAAATACGGCTGTTTCAATAAATAAGAAGATAAAGCATGAGCTGGCTCACCAATTTTATCCGCCCAAAAATTAATCCTTTCGGTAATCAAACCAAGGATGTTCCCGATAATTTATGGGATAAATGCCCATCTTGCGAGGGGATGCTGTTCCATCGCGATTTGAAGGCGGCTCAAAATGTTTGTTATCATTGCGGGCATCATTTACGCATTGATGTGGTCGAACGGCTGGAGCTTTTGTTTGATGACGGAAAATACAGACGCCACGCCGTGCCGAAAGTGGCCGAAGACCCATTAAAATTCAAGGATAAGAAACGCTATACTGACCGTTTAAGCGATGCGCAGAAAAAACGCGGACGTAAAGATGCGATTATCGTTGCCGAGGGCGATATTTACGGGCAAAGGGCGATGGTTGCGGCGTTCGATTTCGGCTTTATGGGTGGATCTATGGGTGCAGGGGTCGGTGAAGGCATTGTCACCGCCGCGATGAAAGCGATTGAGAAAAAACTGCCGCTTCTTATTATTCCATCATCAGGTGGCGCGCGGATGCAGGAAGGCGCGATATCTTTGATGCAAATGCCGCGAACGACCGTGGCGGTGAATATGGTGAAGGAGGCAGGGCTACCTTATCTTGTGTTATTGACAGACCCGACAACGGGCGGTGTCTCGGCATCATTTGCAATGCTGGGCGATATTCATATCGCCGAGCCTGGTGCAATGATAGGCTTTGCAGGTAAGCGCGTGATACAGGAAACCATCCGTGAAGAATTGCCCGAAGACTTTCAAACAGCGGAATATCTTCTTGAGCATGGTATGGTTGATATGGTCGTGCCGCGCACCGATTTGCCTGAAACAATCGGGCGGATTATCGACCTGTTAATGAATAAAAGACAAAGTAAGTCCACCTCACCTGATCAGAATAAAAACAGTGATAAGGATAATGCAAAGATTGTGACAAATGTGCCTTTGCCTGATGTTGCACGTGGCGGAAACCACGCCCGTTTGATTGCAAAGAAGAAAGCCAAAAGTTAACATTGCTGGATACATCCCACCCGAATAAAATTCTGCAAGCCAAGCTTGAGGCGATCTACAATCTCCATCAAAAAAAAATGGATTTTCGACTTGATAAAGGGCCGTATCGTGACCTTTTGGCAAATCTCGGCAATCCGCACTTATCACTACCGCCGACTATTCATATAGCCGGCACAAATGGCAAAGGTTCAACGCTTGCATTTCTTAAAAGTCTGTTGGAAGCGCAAGGGAAAACAGTTCACACCTATAGCTCGCCGCACTTGATAAAATTCAATGAACGCATTGTGATTGCAGGGCAGATGATTGATGATAAGACGCTGGAACATTATATCGATTTAATTTTTGAGGTGAATAATGGCGGCGCGTTGACCTTCTTTGAATTTACGACTGCGCTGGCTTTTAAGGTTTTTGCTGATCATGAGGCAGATTATTGCTTGCTTGAAACCGGGCTTGGGGGGCGTCTGGATTGTACAAATGTAATTGAACAGCCGCTTGCGACAATTATTGCGGCCATCGGCTATGACCATATGGATTATCTTGGAGACAATATTTGCCAAATTGCGGCAGAAAAGGCAGGCATTATGAAAGAAGGCGTGCCTTGCTTCATCGCGCCCCAAGCCTATGCCCAAGTCTATGACGTGTTTGAAAGCCATGCGGTAAAGCTGAATTGTTCACTTCATAAAGTGGAACGATTGGAGGATTTGCCGCCGCTCGGCTTGGCAGGGGAGCATCAAAAAGATAATGCCAGTACGGCTCTTGCTGCTATAGCATATCCCCTGAATGATATGACGAAAAAAGCCCTTCAAAACACATACTGGCCGGCGCGAATGGAAAAATTATCCGACACGCCCGAAATTTGGTTTGATTGCGGTCATAATGCCGATGGCGCAAAGGCGATTGCTCAACAGCTGAAATCATGGACAGAAAAACAACCTGATCGGCCTATCCACCTTATTATAGGCTTGGCAGCGGATAAGGAGCCTGATGATTTTCTCGCGCCGCTGACGCCCTTTTGTGACAGCGTTATATGCATTGACCTTATGAATGCGCGAAACCCTCAAACAGGTTTGGAACTAAAGAAACGTATAGCGTTCGAACAAGATAAATTTCAAATGGCAAAAAATTGTGAAGAAGCAATTCAAGTGATTTTAAGGAAAAGTAAGTCTGAAAACCCGATTATTCTTATCACAGGGTCATTATATCTTTACGAGCAAGCGACAGTATTCATAAAATCTTGAGCTTAATGACTCCAGTTATCTTGGATATATTTTAAAACATAACAAAGTGAAAAATATTAAGTAAATAATACAGTATTTTTAATTTTTAGAAACATGCATCGTAATTAAAAAGCTCACACCTAAGGTCATAAAACTCACCGATTGAATGATTACAAAAGCCCATGTAACCATCTCGATCGTTTGACCATTGAAAGTTGGGAGTATGATTGCAAACGCTGTAATATTTATTAAAGAATAAGCCATGACAAGCCATCTTTTATGCACAGCATAGGCTTGCTGAATAAAATAATTTCCGAGAGCCGCGAAGGGAATGAAGATGAGGAATATCTTAAAAATCGCCAGTAAATTATCGGCTTTTTTGATCTCCAAATTGGAAAGATAGGAAATGATGCCGATAATGACATCTGCAAAAATATAGCACATAACCGCTATCGCGATTGAGACTATAAATAATCTTAAGCTCATGACTAAAAAGCTTTTCATGATAAATTCTTTTGTCTCGGCAGTGGTTTGATTGCTCATAGACGGAAAGAAAACAGTTAGAAAGCTTCGCGTCGGGATGGCGGCAAGCATTAATAATTTAAACCCAAGCATATAGATTGCGGCGGAGCCTGCCTCCATCGTTGATAAAGTGCGATTAATCACTATCGGCTTCATCAATTCAGAGGCGAGCATTAACATTTGCGGTATGATGAGCGGCAGAATAATCAAAGCAAAAGTCAGCGGTTGAAGTTTAAAACTCTTACCCTTCACATTTGCAATTTGTGCATAAAGAAACAAGGTCAGCGCGGTCATCACACCAATTCCGACCATGAGTGACAGGCCAATCATTTGGTATGCATCTTCAAAAAATGCTGCATTATAGCCAAAAAGTATAAGACCAATAACAACCGCAACATTAATCAGAATTTGCCCTAAAGGTTGCGCCCAGAAATTTCCGTAAAAATTGAGGAGAGCCGACACCGCACCCGCCAATGTAGTACAAACAAAACCGACAATAATAATTTGCATGAGCGGTATAGCCTGCACAAAAGCTTCCGTGCTTAAACCTGGCGCTAAAAAGGCCAGTATGTGTTGCGGATATATCACCCCATAAAACAAAACAGGTATTAGCAGAAGCATAATAAACGCCATAAAATGATGAGTGAAGGTAATGCATTCACTGTCTTTCCCCTCTGCGCAGTATTGTGATAATTTTGGAATAACAACATATTTAAAAAGTTGCTGCGCGATCACTGTATTGCCCAAAATCATGAAAGCCATGAGGATGCGAAACACATCCATAACCTCCCCCGCGCCAATTACGCGAATAAAGATTATATCAAGGAGCAAGCCAAACGCAGGCGAAAGATAAAGCAGAATAGTCAGCCCGAAAATCTTATTAAACAGGGGATGGCGGGTAAGATCTTTTATCATTTTGCATCTATAAAATGCTGCAACCCATCAATCATTTGTGTGGCGGCATTATCAGGATTATAGGGTTCAATATGATTGAGACAATTTTGAGCAGTTGCCTCAAAATTTGTAAAATGTTTTGTTGCTTTCATCATAATTTGCGCAATATCTTCCGCTTTATAAGGGTTCAAACGAAACCCCGTCTCGCCTTCAATGACAAGTTCGGGAACGCAACCACATGTCTTGCTCACTAAAACAGGGCAACCATAATGCAGGGCTTCATTAACAACCAATCCCCAAGGCTCGCTTATGCTTGGAAGAATGAAAAAATGCGCGCTCATATAGCTTTGTGAAAGTTTATCCCCGCTTTGACTGTCGAGAAAATGGATATGATTGGAGAGGTTCAATGCGTTGACTTGTTGTTTTAAGCGTTCTTCCTTAGACCCGCCACCAATTATATTCAAATGTGCCTGCGGCATATCTTGCACAATGAAAGAGAAAGCCTCAATCAAGCGCGACAGGTTTTTTTCTGGTGATATCCGCCCGACATAAAGGAAGGTCAGAGGAATATCACTTGCCTTTAATGCGGCACGGCTGTTCAAGATTAGAGCTGTATTGTAAGCCTCTGGCAAGGACGCGGCTTGCACGCGTTGATGCCATTGTGACGGTTTGATACCAAGAGATAATGCATAGTCTTTAGCCCGTTCACCGTAACCAAATACACCATCGGCAAATTTGAAAATCGCTCTCTTAATCAATGTTTTAAGAGCATTTGAAGTATTGTCATGAAGCGTTGAATCACAAAATAAAATAAATTTTTTACGTTTGATTTTGACGAGTAGCATTTGTAACCAGATTTCAGGTTTTTCAAACCCTGTAAGGACAAAGATATCCGCCTTTGATGCCCATGTCAGTGCAGCAATTTTGCGCATCCGTGTTAATAACGAAACATCCTGATAAGCCCCTTTGAATAAAAGATGATAAGGATAGGCGTGACAGGAATGGTCAACCCCACTTAAAGATTTACGACGGCCTTCCGTCTCGGCAATATGATAGATGGTCACATTAATATCGGCGGCTTTCGCTTGGTGCGACAGAGCCGTAAACACCGCCGCCTTATAGCGCGACCAGAGAATGTTATGCCAGATATCAACCTTAAAAGACCTAGACATTTTTTTGCCTGTCGCGGATTTCTTTTGCAGGATTGCCTGCAACAATTTTGGCTGGTGCAACATCATTCAAAACAACTGCTTTCGCCCCAATCATCGCGCCTTCCCCGATTGTCACACCCGGCGCAATAAATACCCCTGTTGCAATCCAAACCTCATCTTGAATTGTGACAGTCTTGTTAATTAGGGGAAAATCTATGCATTTATAATCATGGGTCGCTGCGCAGATATAGCTGCCTTGCGAAATGACACTATGATTGCCGATATTAATTGTACCAAGGCTATAAAGCTCCGCCCTGTCGCCAATCCAGACATAATCGCCAAGAGTGACATTCCACGGATAAGTCACGCGCGCGGATGGTCGAATGAGAACATTTTTACCGACTTTCGCCCCGAAAAGCCGCCATAAAAAACGCCGCCAGCCATGAAAAAATTGCGGGCTAGGCGCAATTAACAGGGCCTGCACAATCCACCAAAGCTGCACAATAAAAGCAGAGCGGCCGCGAAAGCCTTCCTTAACTTTAAATTGTGATAAATCCATATAATGGTTTTTGGTTTTAGCCATCCATCAGACTTTCGATTGTTTTTAAAGCTTGCGCCCTGTCGGTTTCAAAAGCTTCAACTGTTTGTTTTTTCAAGATTTTAAAATCATTCAGGTTTTCGATATAGCCTTCAATTTTTTCAACGGCATGGCTCACAAAATCCATGTCTTGTTCGAACACCGCGCCACATAGTCCGATTTGGTCACTGATACATCCCCGATTATAGGAAAGGACAGGAATGCCGCATGCCATAGCCTCGGCAATAACGGTCGGTTGCGCCTCGTTAAAATAGCGTGTCGGAAACAGAAACAAATCAATATCTTTATAGAATTTCATCTTTTCGTCATCGTAAACTGCACCACGATAATCAAGTTGCGCACCAAATTTTTGTTGCGCATCCTCAATCACTTGACGGTCCGAATCCGATACGGGCGGCCCTGCCAATATGGCCTTAATACTCAATCCTTTATTCGCGCAAGCCTCAATCGTCTGAAGAAAAAGACGCAATCCTTTTTCCTTATTAAGGTTACTGAGATGACCTATTGTAAACGGTTTGATCACTGCACGCTTAAGGTTGGTTTGCTTAGGCAAGGTTACGAAAGCACTATTCGAAATGACTTTGCTTTTAACATTGCCATATTGATCCTGAAACCTTTGCGCCATGAGGTTGCAAAGAAAAAAATGCGTGGTTCGTTTCGGTAAAATCTTTACTAATATTCTTATCAGCGTTAATGAATTATCAATATAATGGAAGCTATGATGATGGAGTGTGACAGGAGATTTTTTAAATCGTGTGGCGATAGCCAGAATATTTGTATAAATTAAACCGATTCCACCTTCACAAGCAATATAAACAGCCGTATTTCGGCGTGATTTTAAAATAGCCAGCGCGGCCTTCACTGTAAGAAACAGTCTTACCAAATTATAAAGCACTGGCCTCCTGAAAAATTCGCTTTGAGGCACTAAATTATGTCTTACCACTATGTATTTATGTGATAAGAGGTTTGACATTTGCAGTGTTATAAAGGAAAAACCATGAACAGGCGGCGGAAATTGCCCTATGACCATTATTACCGGCTTTTTCTGGTTACTATTTTTATCACTCATCATTTATAGTAAGTATGCTTAGTATTTCATCAAAAGGCTAGGTAGTATTGTTTCTATGAATGAAGTCGGGACATTTAGGTTGAATAAAATCGAACCGATTTTAAAGAGCCGAAATAATGCTTTTGATACGATATTTTCGGGGATTTTAATAACGCTTCTTATGCTGTGTATCGGTTATGCCCTCGGGCGTTTCGGTGATCATCCCTTTGCGCTTATACTCTTATCCCTTAACGGGTTTATGGCGATTGTCGGTATGATTAAAGCAATAAGGCGGCAAGCCTCGATTCATTTTATCGCTTTTATGTTTTGCTACTTATTTTTTTCGCTTGCACCGATTGCACAAGTTGGCGCGGCAAGTGACCCTGTTTTTGAAATCGGGTTTATTCTTTTAAAGGCATCATTTGCAACCTTTATCTTTACATTTTTAGGCTTATTGACCTTGATTGCATCAAGTTCGTTTATCAAAAACACCATACAAAAAGATACGAGAAAAGATACAGATTCAGGCCATTTTGGTTTGTTATATATCATGACTCTTGTTGTGGCGCTTATCTCGCTAGGGTTATTTAGGGAAGGATTATTCACATCGCGCGAGGGGTTTAATATTATTCTCACATCCATATTTAAGGATCAGGCAATTGCCTTGGTCGCCATGAATATTTTGAAGCTCACACCATTTTTTGGCGCGGTTATAGGCCTTCGCGCCGCAATGCGTATGAAAAGAAAAGATATGATTGCTGCCTTTTTATTTCTACTGTTGCTTGCAGTAGTTATTAACAACCCGATGACCAGCCCGCGATATTATCTGGCAGGAATTGCGTTTTTCTTTATCGATTACATGTTTGCAGGACAGCGAACCCGCTTACTCTCACTCCTGCTGATTATCGGCATTTTGACCGCGCCGCTTTTTCATGTATTCAGGCGTGATGCGCCAATCGAGATGCCCGTACCTGAAAAAACCTTGATGGAAGATACACTTTTATCAATGGATTATGACGGGTTTCAACTGGGCAGCTATACATTGTTAAATGCTGATAAAGAGGGGTTAAGTTACGGGAATAATTTACTGGGTGCCGTTCTTTTTTTCGTGCCGCGAAAGTTATGGGAGGATAAACCGCCGCCGACATCGCATATTATCTATGAAACAATGATTGAATACAGATTGGTTGGTACAAATAACCTCTCGACCCCTCTTGTTTTTGAAGGCTATTACGCATTTGCATGGATAGGTGTCATAGGGATCAGCCTTATTTTCTGGTGGCTGATTGCTATAATCACAAGATATTCATGGGCGGATGACACATCCTTTATGTTTTTAACAAGATGTATTATGGCAGGGTTAACCTTAATTTTGCTTAGAGGTACGCTCATGGTTGCAATGTCTGCCATTGTGGGATTTGTGATAGCGGCCGCATTACCTTATATTATTTTTAATCTGAAACGTATCTTTAAACCAAAATCTGTTTATTCATGAAAATCCTCTTTTTATCCATCAATCATGCCCCTGAAAAGACGGGCATTGGCAAATATCAGGGTGAAATGGCGCGTTGGTTCATTGAACAGGGACATCAGGTTCATTGCGTGACCGCGCCGCCTTACTATCCAGAATGGGCGGTTCAGTCTGGCTATAAAGCATGGGCGTATAAGACTGAAACATTAGATGGGGCAAAGGTCACACGCGTGCCGCTTTATGTGCCTAAAAACCCGGGTGGGTTAAAACGCCTCATTCATCTTACAAGCTTTGGCATAAGCTGCCTGCCTGTCATGTTATGGCGGGCTTTTAAAGATAAGCCTGATGCGATTCTCATGACTGCACCGCCGTTGATGGCCGCCCCTGCCGCGCTCCTCGCCGCGAAGATTGGCAGGGCTCGTTCTATTCTTCATATTCAGGATTTTGAGGTTGATGCGGCGTTTGAGCTTGGGCTTCTCAAAAACCCGAAACTTAAAAAACTCGCTTTATGGTTTGAGCGCAAAGCCCTTGGCGCATTTGACATTGTCTCAACCATCTCGCCAAATATGCAAAAACGCCTGATGGATAAAGGATTACCAGAAAATAAGACCGCGCTTGTGCCGAACTGGGCAAATATTGATATGTTTGATGCCTTGCCAAAAGATACAGCGAACCCATGGCTTCAAAAATATAAGGGCGAAAATCCCGATGCGATTCTCGCGGTTTATTCGGGTAATTTGGGGCAAAAGCAAGGCCTTGAAACCATTGTAGAGGTCGCGCAAATTTTAAACATAAGCGCACCATATATTCAATTTATTATTAGCGGTGATGGTGCAGGGCGCGAGGCAATGGTGAAACAGGCCGAGGGTTTAAATAATATCACCTTTGTACCGCTCCAACCCTTTGAGGATTTTCTCCATTTGATGGTCGCGGCGGACATGCATCTTCTGCCTCAAAAGGCAGGCGCCGCCGATTTGGTTATGCCGTCAAAGCTGGGGAATATTTTGTCAAGCGGGCGCCCTGTGATAGTCGGCGCACCGCAAGGCACACAAGTTCATAGCGCGATTGAGGAATGCGGTTTGGCGGTTGAACCTGAAAACGCGACTGAGTTCGCAGATGCGATTTTGACACTCGCCAAAGATGAAAAAGAGCGCGAGTTAATGGGTAAAGCCGCCCGCGCCCGCGCTGAACGCGATTGGGGGAAGGAAAGCTTACTCAAGAGAATGGAAAGCTTACTGAAAAATTAACTCGCTTCATAAATTTCGCTCAGGAACGAAAATTCTGGGGACAGGAGCGCGGTGTAGAGAAAAAACGCACCGATTAAAATGAAACCCATCGAGGTTATGATATTCAATCGTTTAACAATTTTAGTATCTGAAAGGGCTTGTTTAATTTGTGTTGTTAATGTGATTAGCAAGATATCACTTTGTATATAAACAACGGCAATAATCCCCAATCCTAACAAAACATCTGTGGTTTCGAAGTCGCCGACAGGAATAAGCGTCGGCATTATCCCTAAGAAATATAATATCGGATATGGATTGGCGAGAGTGAGTAATATACCTGAGACATAATTTTCAATGAAACCAGATTTACTTTCATGGTCTAGACGACCTGTCCAAACGCCCTCATCTAAATTGCTTAAACCCTTATAACCAATATAAAAGAGGTAACCAGCACCAACTATTTAAAAATAATATCATAGGACTCAAAAAAGTTAGTGACAATTTCCAATCCTAAGGCTGCAATGATGAAATAGGACATGCATATTGTTAAAATACCCAGCGATAAATATAAGGCAGGCAGGAAACCGTCATTAAGCGCCCGTGTTATTTTCAATGCTTGCCCGGGTCCGGGCTTGATCCACAGCAAAGCAAGCGAGATGAAAAAGATAAACGCGCTTTCAAGCGTCATGATGGCTCACCCTCCTGATCGGACAGATTTATGATAAAATGCCATTCTTCCTCGCGGACAGGGCTGACCGAAAGGCGCGATTGCTTGAGAAGCGCCATATTTTCAAGTTCAGGAATTTGTTTGATTTTCGCCAATATGACAGGATTTTTTACGGGTCTAACAGCCTTAAAATCTACCATACCGAACCGCTCTGTTTCATCCGTATGGTCAGGGTAATATTCGCGCACGACCTCAACAATGCCGACAATCTCTTTGCCTTCATTGGAGTGATAGAAAAAAGCCTGGTCGCCGATTTTCATCGCCTTCATATTATTTGCGGCCTGATAATTGCGCACACCATCCCAATGCTCGACACCTTTTTGAACATGGTCGTCCCAACTCCATTTATATGGTTCGGATTTTATCAGCCAATATTGCATTGCATTCATGATGCGGGGTGTGGGCGTAAAGTCAAGATACTTCGTCATTGCATTTTTCATTTAGGAATAAGTGTAATTCAGACTTTAAAAATATTGAAATGCTAGGGTCTACCCTTATAGATAAGGATATAATTTAATGGTTTAATAAATTAAAGAAGGAGTTGTTAAAACATGTCCCGCTATTTTTATCTTTCCGACACATAATGGTCAGCAGGGGATTTGGGAATACAGCTCGGGCTTCAACGCTATTTTGACTTGCCCGACCGACCGAATGAGAAAGAAACACTTTTTATGCAATCGCATTTTGAAGGCAAAGAAACTGCGGCTTCCTTCCTCCTCTGGGCTCTCAAGGGGGATAAATTACATTAAACTAAAATTCAACATAGCTCTTATAGTCTCGCTCTATTCTATATCGTGGCGAACGAATTATAGCCCAACCATGGTCTTTAGAAGTCTCACCTCTTTTTTCCAATTTATAGCCTAAGTTTGATATAAAGAATGATACGCCTTTTTCTATGGCAGGCATGTGGTAATCATCAACAAAAATTGCCCCCTTTGGTTTAATAAGCTTGTCATATAAAAAAGATCTATAAAAAAGTTATCAAATTTATGACTGCCATCTATCATAGCAAAATCATAGCGGCATTTTTCACTTAATAATCGAGGCAAGCAAATTTCAGAAAGTTCCTCGATAAATATAACTTTGTTTTTATGTTCAGTTTTTTCGATCAATTCTCTACCAATATTAAAAAATCCCTTTTGAAAGGGGTCAATGGTAGTTAGTGAAAATTCCTTGTCTTCTAATGCTTTTAAAATATGAAGCGTAGCATAACCATATGCTGTACCTATTTCTAAAATTGATTTCGGATCTTCTACTTTTACAACATTTGCTAAAATTTCACCTTCCTTAGCATCAATCGATATAGGAAATATTTTGTGTATTTCGCCTGTGGTAATGGATTTGTATCCTTCTGGATTTGATAATAATTGTATGGCTTCTGTAGCTTTCATAATATCACCCCACAAATTGTTCTTTCATAACGCGTTCCTCGAGGGCATGGTCGGGGTCGAAGAGGAGGGTGACTTTCACCTCATCATCTTTTTGCACTGTTACGGTCTTCACATCACGAATTTCAGTAAAATCTGCCGAGACACTAACAGGGCGTTTTGCGCAATCGTGACTATCAAATCGCGTCACATTTTCCTGAGGCAAAAGTGCACCACGCCATCGCCGTGGGCGATAGGGGCTGATCGGTGTCAGGGCAAAAAGCGGTGCATTTAAAGGAATTATCGGCCCATGCGCCGAGAGATTATAGGCGGTAGAGCCGGCAGGAGTTGCAATCATCACCCCATCGGCCACAAGTTTTTCAAGGCGGCTTTTACCGTCTATTGTAATCGCAATATGAGCCGTCTGCCTTGTTTGACGGAAAAGCGCAACCTCATTAAAGGCGATCGCTTCATAAATGACGCCTGTTGTTGTTTCCGCAATCATTTTTAAAGGTTTAAGTGTCATTGCGTGACTTTTGGGAATGCGCTCGGACAAGCGTTCCGAAATAGACTGGTTTAATAAGAAGCCTTCCGAGCCTTTATTGACGCCGTAAAAAGCCTTTCCTTCTTTGTGATATTTATGAATGGATTCAAGCAAAAACCCATCACCGCCAAGCGGTACGATAATATCACAATCCTCAAGCGAAGCCTGCCCATAATGCGCGGTCAGCCCGTTAAGCGCATCTTGAGCCTCGTCCGTTTCACTTGCGATAAAATGTAATTTTGTATCCATGGTTGATATGGCTATGACCTATTCCTCACCCTTGCCGCCATGCTCAAGCGACCATTGCACAGGGTCATTCAGAAACTCACGTACGGAGGCAATCGTTTTCGCATCAAAATAATTCATCGCTTCCGCGGTTTCGAGAACTAGCGGCCAGGTTGTCAGCGCATGAAGTGTAATGCCTAGCTCCGCCATATTTTTTGTGCTTGCCTCAAACACGCCATAGTGAAAAACAACAAAGGCATGATCGACAATGCCGCCAGCCTGCCTTAACGCATCAACAAAGATTTTCTTTGAACCGCCATCGGTTTGCAAATCCTCGGCGAGGAGGACATGTTGCCCTTCCTCCAAATGCCCTTCAATTTGAGCCATGCGCCCGTGCCCTTTGGGTTTTTTGCGAACATAAGCCATAGGCAGATTAAGCCGTTCTGACAAGAACGCGGCATAGGGAATGCCTGCCGTTTCACCCCCTGCAATACAATCAAGTCTGTCCGCGCCAACCTCCTGCATCAGGAGAGAGACTGCCATATCCATCAACATGCCGCGCGCTTGCGGGAAGGCGATTAATTTACGGCAATCAACATAGGTCGGCCCAATCCGTCCTGATGTATAGGTGAAAGGGTTTTGTGTATCGACTTTAATTGCCTTTGTCATCAGGAGGATTTTTGACGCCTCGCGCGCAATCTCGTTTTTAGAATAAAAGGGAATTGAAAAAGTCATAATATATCCTAATTAAATCAATATCTTTTTTTATATACAAACAAACCAAATAAAAAAGCCATATTTATATTGACATAGCAAAATAAAAGGGTTATGTGTCATAATTAATTAACTAAACACATTGTTTTTATATGAAATTTTATTATTATAAACCTAAAAATATTGCCCGAATTTTCGGTGCTGTGGCGGGTGTTGGCGTTGCCCTTGTTTCCGGCTACGTAGCAATGGATTCATCTAATCTTACTATGTTTGGTCTTGCCATTTTATCCACCGCATTCAGTGTAAAGATGCTGTATAATTACAGGCGAAGTATAGGCCGCCACAAATTGTACGGGCCTTTATAAGATTACTGACTCACCCAAAGCACGCGTGCGATCCAAACCACCTGTTCAGGCTCGAAAACCAAATCATCATGCGTAGGATTTAAAGACTGAAGCTCTATTTTCGTATTCGTGCGGCGTTTGAGTTGCTTCGCCATGACTTGCCCATCTCTTGTCTTGACAATCACGCGGTCACCACGGCGTATGCCTGAAGAGGGTGAAACGACCAGAATATCCCCATCACGATAGAGTGGCTCCATCGAATCACCGCTCACCTCAAGGGCGTAATTCGTATCATCTTTCGGCGTGAAGCCGGGCAACTCAACAAAATCCCACCCTTCCCCTTGAGGAAATCCTGAATCGGTGAAATAGCCTTGCGCCCCTGCCTGCACACATCCGATAACAGGAATCGCCTTGGCAGAGCGTGAAGTCGTATTAATTTCCGTGGTTTGAATTTGGATGAATGTCATAAATTCACTCATCGTGATATTGGTCACGGCAAGGATTTTTGATACGGATTCGGTGGATGGCCATCGCGGTTTACCTTCAGGGCTCATCCGTTTGCTTTTATTAAACGAGGTGGGGTCAAGCCCTGCTTTCCGCGCCAAGCCTGAAGTTGAAAAACCCGCGCTATCGGCCAGCTTATCAATCGCGGCCCATATATCTTGATGAGAAAACATAGGATAATAATCCCATACTCCGCCCGTAAAAGATATAGGAATATAGTCCTTAACTAAATGACGTCATTATATAGCTTGTTCTTGTAATCTTAAAAAGAACCACAGATGAACACAAATATAAAAACTGTCATCTCGACCAAGCGTAGCGCGCGGAAGGATCTGAATATTTTAACGCGAAGATAAGAAGTTTAAGGGAAGTAGACACGAAGATTTTCAAAAAATCCGTTATTGCATGGCTTGACCATGCAATCCAAAAAATAAAACGCAAAGTCACGCAAAGTTCTTATTCGTCATTACACGGCTGGACCGTGTAATCCAGCTTAGTATTTTCTGGATTGCACGTATTCATAAATGAAACGTGCAATGACGGATATTTTAAAGCACCTCCATGTTCTCTGTGCTTTCTGTGGTAAAAAGCAATGGATTACGGCCTTCGCCGTAATGACGAGCAAAAACTTAGTGCCCTCAGTGTTTCAAATGACTATAGATTACACAGTCCTTTAATTATAAACCCCACAACTGGTGCGGGGTTGCGATGAAATAATATCCATAAGTAACCTATCTCTAATATGGTAGGAATATAGTCCTTAAATAATGCTTGACGCATGCTTTAATCCATGGTTTATATTAGAACATAATAAGAACAAGTAAAGAACAAAAAGAAAGAGGCATGATTATGAGGGATGGTATTACATTATTTGATAACGCGGAAGAGGCTTGGTTCTGGTTCATCAATGCCACAACAGCGCGAGAAAGCGGTGCAAAAATTCGCGCCAATGAAGGGCTTTATAAACGCCCGTGTGAGCCATCCGATATCATGAAGATACTTGAGCGGCTTCACCGCCATCGCCGTCTTGATATGCATCATTTCCGCGTTCTCAAACATTATGGCCTACGCATGATTGCACCTGATATCACTCGCGCCCGTGAGGTTTTGGCCGCCCGACTTTGGAATGAAGCGATGGATATCTTAAGCGATGTTTTTATCTCAAAAGGCATAATTGAGCGTTCTTTCGGGGCAGAGATTATTGACTTTCCGATTCAAAATCACGCAATGGAGGCGCAAGCATGGTAGAGCGCCCCTTACTGACCCCTGAGACGGACGGATTATCGCCGCAAACTATTTGGATTGTGTTTTCGAATGATACGGATATCCGCCCGCTCAAAATCCTGAAAAAAGGCTTTCGTCATTGTTTCGTGATATTGCAACAGGATGCGCGATGGATGCTGATTGACCCGCGATGCGATATGACGGAGGTGAAGCTCCTCCCCCATCCCGTGCATTTTAACTTTCCACGCTATTTTCAACAGCAAGGCAAAATTGTCCTGAAAGTACCGCGGCAAGCAACGCCGCGTAAGGTTGCGCCGCTTTTCCCGATGTCCTGCGTGGAAACGGTGAAAAGGATGATCGGTCTGCACCGCCGTTTCATTCTGACCCCGCATCAGCTTTATAAATATCTTACACACTCTTCAATGAAAGGATAAAATCCCATGGGTTCGCTTTTCTCACCCCCAACGCCCAGTTATAACCCCGTCACCTATCGACCGCCAGTGACACAAGTGCAAAGCACAAATACAGGGGGTAACAGTATGACTATTCCTGACAGTGGTAATAGTGGCAATACGCTTTCGCAACCGCAACCTGATACGAGTGGAACAAACACTATGGATGAACAAATTCGTAATGTCATTCAAAGGGCACAGCGTGGACGTAATTCGCTGATACAAACGAGCTATCGCGGTGTTTTGACCGATGTGACGTCGCTTGCCCCTCAACGTAAAAATCTTTTAGGGGAGTAATCATGACAGAGACAAATATTTTAACGGACTATGCAGAGGCAAAATCACGCCGTAATGCGTGGGAGGCACTCTGGAAAGATTGCTATAACTATGCCCTGCCTCAACAAGAGTCTTTCGGGCTTTATGGCTCGGGGCAGTCGAAAACCGCGCATATTTATGATGGCACCGCGATGGATGCGGTTGAACATCTGGCCGCGAGCTTGCTTGGCAATCTCACACCGCCATGGTCGCAGTGGTTCGGGTTTTCGCCCGGACCTGAAATGACGGCGAATGATGCCGCGCTCCTTGCCCCTGCCTTGGAAAAGGCGGCAATCCTTGTGCAATCTCATTTAGACCGTTCGAATTTCACAACGGAAATGCATCAGGCCTTCCTCGATTTGGTGACAGGCGGCACAGGCACATTATTATTTGAAGAAGGTATGACAGGCGATTTCTCCGCCTTCCGTTTTAAAGCAATTCCTCTTTCTCATGTCGCCTTTCATGAAGGCGCAAGGACAGGGCGGCTGGACAATATTTATCGTGAAACCGCAATGACTTTGGCAGAATTGCAAACGCGCTTCCCCGATATTGAATTACCGATGAAAATTGTGCAACAAGGCACGAAAGATTCTCAAGAACGCTTTGACGTTTTAGAAACTGTACAGCCCGATAATCTCGTCTACCGCTATCAGGCTTATTTGATGACAGGCGAAAGTGAGCCGTTATTGCTTGGCAATGGTATTTTCAAAGGCTCGCCTTTTATTGCTTTTCGCTGGATGAAATCGGCAGGGGAAATTTATGGGCGAAGCCCCGTGATGAAGGCTCTGCCCGATATAAAGACCGCGAACAAAGTGGTCGAACTTATCCTTAAAAATGCCTCGATTGCTGCAAGCGGGATTTGGCAGGCCGATGATGACGGGGTGATTAACCCTGCGAATATTGAGCTGACCCCCGGGACGATTATCCCGAAAGCCGTTGGGTCAAAGGGTTTAACACCGCTTCAAATGCCGTCCAATTTCGATGTTTCGCAAATTGTATTGGAAGATTTGCGCGCGCGCATTCGCCACTCTCTATTGGTCGACAGGCTCGGCATGGTCGGGCAACGGCAAATGACGGCAACGGAAGTCCTCGAACGCTCGGCAGAGATGGCGTTGCTCCTCGGGGCAACTTATGGGCGGTTGCAGTCGGAGCTGTTAACGCCGCTCCTTCAACGGGCTTATACTATATTACGCAGGCGTGGCGAGGTTCCCGATATTGATATTGACGGGCGGTTGGTTGCGATTGATTACCGCTCACCACTCGCCCTTGGGCAGCGGCAGAACAACGTTCAAAATCTTATTTACTGGATGAACACAACGCTGTCCATGGGGGGTGAAGCAACCGAGGCTATTGATTTGCCGGCCACTGCGCGGCATTTAGGGCGCGCGCTTGGCGTACCGAGTGATCTTATTCGTGATGAGCAAGCTCTGAGTGCGGTGACCGCACCGCTTGATGAAAATTTACAACCAAACCAACCGACTGAAAAGGAGTAATAACTATGACTGATACAAATTTATTAAATGACCAGCCAGGCAGTGCAAAACCTGCCGAGGGTATTCCCGCCAAATTCTGGGATAGCGAGAAAGGTGAGGTGCGCGTTGATGCTCTCCTCAAATCCTATCTTGAGCTTGAAAAGCGGATGGCGAATTCTTTGCCTGAACCGACAGATGAGGAAACACGCGCCCGATTTTTAAGGGCGGCAGGTGTGCCTGCAACGCCTGATGAGTACAGCGTGACAGTCAAAGATGCGCTATTTGAACCTGATGTGGAGCTAAACCGCCGTTTGCATGAGAAAGGCTTTTCGTCCGATCAGGTTCAGGAAGTTTATGACCTCGCCGTGGATCACATGGTGCCGCTTATTCTTGATTTAACGGCCGAATTTCAGGCAGAGCGTGAGATTGAACGCCTAGTGACATTCTTTGGCGGGGAAGACCAGTGGCGTGAGGCTTCACGTCAAATGTTGGCTTTTGGAAAGAAAAACTTGCCGGCCACTGCCCTGCAAGGCATGAGCGCATCTTACGAAGGGATCATGGCGCTCCATAAAATGATGCAGTCGGAAGAGCCACAAACTATTACCGCACGAACAAAGGGTGTCTCCTCCAACGCAGAAAAAGATTTACAATCCATGATGAATGACCCGCGTTACTGGCGCGATAAAGACCCGTCATACATCGCGAAAGTCACCGAAGGCTTTAAGAATCTTTATGCTGAATAAAAAAACCAATGGGGGACACCTTCACGAAGGTGTCCCCGTTGCTTAGCTTTCCCTCTTGCGGTTTTAAAAAAACCATCTATTTTGAATTTTGATGATAGAAAAAGATCGCACGCCGATTATCCGTAACTGGCTTTATTTTAACGCCTTTATGGTGTTTTGTATGGCAATTATCGGCGCGATAACCCGCCTGACCGAGAGCGGGTTAAGCATGGTCGAGTGGCGGCCTCTCATCGGTGCAATTCCGCCTTTGACCGATGCGGAATGGGTGCGTGTTTTTGAGCTTTACCGCCAAACCCCTGAATATCAGAAAATTAATACAGGTATGGCGATGGCGGAGTTTAAAACCATCTTTTTCTGGGAGTGGTTTCACCGTGTTTGGGGCCGGCTCATCGGTCTTGTCTACGCGCTCCCCCTCCTGTTTTTCTGGGTTAAGGGATGGATTCCGAAAGGGTATAAGCTCCCGCTTTTCGGACTTTTGATCCTTGGCGGGATGCAGGCGGTTATCGGCTATATCATGGTGCTAAGCGGATTGGCTGACCGCCCATTTGTCTCTCATTTTAAGCTTGCACTTCATCTCTCCATGGCGTGGTTTGTATTTTGCGGCCTGCTCTGGCTTGCCTTCAGCCTGACCAAAATAGAGCCGTTACAAACCAGCTTTTGTAAACGCCGCCATGGGTGGAGCAGCCTTGCGTTGCTGTTCATCACACTTGTCTGGGGTGCATTTATGGCAGGCATGGATGCAGGGCTTGTCTCCCCACACTGGCCGCACATGTACCAGGGACAGATTTTGCCTGACACGGCTTTTACCCTATCCAATATCTTTGCGAATGCGGAGATGGTGCATTTCATCCATCGCTGGATTGCCTTTATCACGCTGATATTTATTATTGCATTCGCGTGGCGGGTAAAATCATTCGCGCTTGGCGGCATGGTTGCCCTTCAATTCCTGCTGGGTATTGCAACGGTGATGAGCATGGTTGCGATCCCGATTGCCGCCATGCATCAGGGCGGTGCATTTATCCTGACCGTGATATTGCTTTATAACATCTATGCCTTAAAGCCGAGAGATGTGATACCCTCACAATCATGACATTTAAAAAATCAGGGCGAATTGCGAAAACGGTTTTTCGTAATTGGTTTAATGATACGTTATTTACACATGCCGCGGCGGCAGGATATTACGCCGTTTTTTCCGTTCCAGGGCTAATTCTTATTGCAACGGCTATTGCCTCACTCGTTTTTGATGAGGTCACTGTTCAAGATGAAGTCAACCAGATTACACGCGCGCTTATCGGGCGAGAGCTGAGCTTCAATATTTATGATAGTTTGGCACAGGCCCAAATATTCGGGCGGCAATGGCTCGCTTTTTTGATAGGCTTTGCCATCATCCTTTATGCCGCATCCCGCTTTTTTATGCAGCTTCATAAATCTCTTAACCATGTTTGGGGTGTTATACCGAGAAAACGCCAAAACTTAAGCATTCTTATCCGAAAGCGATTTATTTCAGTCGTGCTTGTTTTGGCCTCCGGTTTGGTCTTACTTACCCTTATGGCAATAACATCATTGCTCGGCTTATTGTCTGATTATATTGCCCTCCAAATCCCCATAATTGATATCAGTGTTATGGTGATTTTAAACTTGGTTATTTCATATTGTATTGTCGTATTGCTGTTTACCCTGCTCTATAAAATAGTACCGGACGTTAAGATCAGATGGCGTTCGGCCTTTTTTGGCGCGATAATATCGGCGGCAATGTTTATTATCGGGCAAAGTCTCGTCAATTATTATTTTACTATTGCCGACCCTCAATCCATCTTCGGTGCGGCGGGTTCTCTCATCCTTCTGATGATTTGGGTGTCTTATGCATTTATCATCATCATGCTGGGCGCGCATGTCAGTAAAGCACACATGCAAGATAGCGGTCAGATTGCAAGTCCCGACAGCCATATTGCAAAATCAGGTACACCTATCGATTACGCGCTGCGTGAACCAAAGATTTAAAAACTCGGCGACAGTCAGCGCGATAGATCATCGCCTCTGGATGAAATTGCACGCCAAGATAATAGGCTTTGCGTTCATCCTCAACCGCCTGAATAACGCCGTTATCCTCAATCGCCGCCGTTTTTAAATTCTCACCGATTTTGTCAATCGCTTGCTTATGCATGGAATTAACACTGACGCGGTTTTTTTGAAACAGGCTTGAAAGCAACGTGTTTTCAATTATCGTCATCGGCTTTCGAAAGAAAATATTGGCTAGCAACCCGCTTGGATAATCCGCCTTTTCGATCGCTTTTGATATATCAATATGGAGTGTACCGCCGCGGGCAACATTCATCATCTGTGCCCCTCGGCATATTCCGAGTGCAGGAATATCTTGCTCCTCCGCAATTTCTAGCCAGCGCATTTCCATCACATCGCGCGGATGGTCATAGCGATAATCGGGCTTAGGGTCAGAGGAAAACAGTGTCGGGTAAACATCCGTGCCGCCACCGATAATCAAACCATCTATATTTGTATCAAAATGTGGATTTTCAGAAGTCAGCTTGAGCGGCTTTCCCCCTGTCACCCAAATTGCAATCGCAATCAAATGATGCAACGGCGAAAAACGTTCAAGCGGCGCGCTATAGCCTATAACCGGTTTTTCTCTCATCGCCTTTAATGTGATAATTCAGGGGGTAATTGACCATGTTTCATCAGATGGCTGAGAACAAAAAGGACGCCTAAGCCAACAAAGGGATCATCCTCAGGCGCGGCAGATTGCGCCGATGCGATTTCCCGCCGCATAATCTTAAGTGTATCAAATGCCTGCGCGATAGAGAGACTGCCGTCCAAGGCCTTATTCAATGATCGATAGGCCTGCATAAACTCGCCCTTCATGAGCGTGTCTTTAATCTTTGGCCATTCTTGTTCAAGCGCATCGAAATTAATGGCCTCATCACGGAAAGCATCCAGCGCACCAAGTAAAGACACGCCTGATAGTTGCGTTTTATGCCCTATTTCGGCTTCGGACTTGTCAGTTACTTCGCCATTTACAAAAAGCTGATACAACTGCCATGGGAAATCGAGCCCGGACATTACAGAATGGTCAAGCCCTGACCAGAAGCGCGGATTGACCTCAATCATCATCGGGGTTTCATTCTCATCTCCATTCCACATGAAATCTATCTCGCACACGCCGTGCCAGCCGACCTGTTGCATCAGGCTCTCGGCAATCGGGTCAAAGAGGCTGTTATCGACCGTTTCGCGAACCGAGCCGGCACCCGTTTCAACCGGAAATTTTTGATTATTATAATAAACCATAGAGCTTACCAGTTTGCCCTGATCAAATAAGCCGCAAAAACAATAATCATCACCCGTGACTGCTTCCTGTATCACGATTTGTTTATCGGGATAGTGTTGCGTGAGTTTTTGATAGGCTTCAATCAGTGTTTCGGCAGAGCTAACCTTCTCAATCCCACGCCCGCCTACCTCATCAGGCGGTTTAATGAAGACAGGATAGTCCGTTTCCCCGGCGATATCACGAACCTCATCTTCAGATTGAGGGAGCCAGATTTGCGGGCTTTCAATCTCATAATCACGAAGTGTTTTTGCAAGATGGTCTTTCGGGTCAACAGCGTTAATTGCCTCAAAGGACGGAACAGTGATTGTAATATATTCGGGAAACTGATCCGCATGTTCGGCAATCAACCGTGCCTCATAAAAAGAGGGCATCAGGACATATGGCCTGTCATCCTCTGGCTTAAAACGCTTAACGATATCTATAAGGTCTTTGATAAATTTTTCAGGGTTTTTTGATGGCTTGGCATAAAGCGCATACTCACTGACATGTTTGGAGAATGATAAAACAGTCATCTTCACATCATCACACCCGATAATTTCCGCGCCCTTTCGCCCAAGGGAATGGGCAATACGTAATGCAATCAGGCTTCGCCCATGGGTAACAATCACACGTGCATTGAGAGGTTTAGTCATTTAAAATCCTTTATCATTCCAATAGCTTAGCCGATTTTTAGTTCGCTTGTTCAAAAAATTGATTGAGCGCATCGGCAATTACTTGTGCAATTTTCATTTGGTAGGCAGGATTTTGAAGCTTCTGCGCCTCATCCGTATTAGAGATAAAGCCTGTTTCAAGCAGGACTGACGGTGTATCAAAAGCGCGAAGCACAACAAAATTGGCGGAACGATGCGGATCATTCACCATCGGTATCTTATTTTTTCTAAAATTTTGAGTGATTAAATTTGCAAAAGATTTTGATTTCTCACTATTTTCTCTCAATGCAATATCGGCAAGCATTGTAAATATTTCATTGTCCGAAGCCTGTATATCACCCTGCCCGCTCGCATTTTCTCGCGCGGCCAAGGCTGCCGCTTTCGGGTCGGAGGCCGTCTTGGCAAGTGTATAGACGCTTGCACCGGTGGTGGTGTCATTGCGCATTGAATCGGCGTGTATGGACAGGAATAAGTCGGCCCTTGCATCCCGCGCCATTATTACCCGCTCATCCAAAGGAACAAAACGATCATTTTCCCGCGTTAGCCGAACGTCATAGCGATCTTGCGCCTTTAAAATCTCGGCGAGTTTAAGGGACAGACTCAGCACAATATCTTTTTCAAACAACCCTTGCGCATTCACCGCGCCTGGGTCATATCCGCCATGCCCGGGGTCAATCATAATGACGGGTTTATTCATTGAAAACGGCGTTTCCGTATGATGATTATGGTTTAAAACAAGCGTTCCGAATATATGATCTTTACCCCCACCAAAGTTATTATCTCTTGCTTTTAAGTCTATGATTAAATTGTAAATATTATCTTTTTGAAGTGTAAAAGCTTGCGTGATTGCATACGGCTCATTCAAACCAAATGACAGCTTCATCAACTTACTATCTATCGTTTCGCGTGCAAAAGATGTCACTGGCACTCTGACCTCAAAGGCTTGCGCCATTGCCAATGTCTTATGATTAACTATAATCTCAAGCTTTTGATTATCTTCATTCATCTCCGCTCGAAACTCAGGCGAACCTGTCATTTCTATCGTAAGCCTGATATCCCCATCGCCGCCCTCACGCGTATCAATTGACAGCAGGCTATCCGCCTTAACGGGCAAGGCAAACAGCCAAAGCAGAAAAAATAAAATGGGTGCATGTATCTTTTTCATTGTGTCCTTTTCGATTTCAACGTAGTGTAGTTTCATCATTCGTGTAAAGCGACTTGTCAGTCAAAAAATTTGACCGGCAATACATGGCAGATAAGAATTTAAAGGGTTTTTAAAACCGCCTGACCATTAAGATGCAGCTGTGCTGGTGCTCAAGTACGATTAATGTAAGCACTGATTCCACGTTGCCGCTCTTGTAAGCAGGAAATAAATATGACATTTAAACCGAGGCGGGTGCATCCTATCCGTCGGTTGATTTGAAATACATGTTCGTCGCTTGCGTGGCTCACTCGGCCGGCAAATGCATCCCCCCTTATATTGAAGATATAAAGGAGTACGCGATATCATGGCGGACCAACAAACAAAAACAAATCAAAGAAAAAATAACTCTAACAAAAATAACAAACAAAAATCCGACCATCACCGCAATGACAATAAGCTAAGGCTTTTTATTGACGCCTCAAAAAAGGAAGAAACGCGCGTTGTTGTTGCAAAAAACGGGCGTATAGAGGATTTAGAGGTTGAATCGCTTGTCCGCAAGCAGATTAAGGGTAATATCTACCTTGCCAAAGTGACACGGGTTGAGCCATCTTTGCAGGCCGCTTTCGTGAATTACGGTGGCAACCGTCATGGCTTCCTACCCTTTTCAGAAATTCACCCTGACTATTACCGTATACCGGTTGCAGACCGCGAACGTTTAATGGAAGAGCAAGCCGAGCTTGAACGCAAAGCCGCAGAGGAAGCGGCAAAAATTGCCGAGGAAGAAGATCGCAAGGCTGAGGAAGAAAATGCTCCCGCGTCATCCACTCAAGATGATGATGATGACAATGTTGTTGAAATTGAAGATGACGAGGCGGTCATTGAGGCCGGCGTTGAGGCGAGCGACTCCAATGATGACGCATCATCTGATGACTCTGAGAATGATGGGGACAATGAGAACGACTCAGACACTGACGAGAATAAAATTAATGGTCGCGGACGGCGCGGACGCTATGGCCGCCGTCGTAACGGGCGCAATAGTAACCGCAAACATGCCGCAGCACGCAATAATGGTGACAGCATCAGTGAAGATGACGATGAACTGAATGTCGAGCCATTCTGGAAACGGATGCGCCGCGCCTATAAAATTCAGGAAGTTATTAAACGCGGGCAAATCGTCCTTATTCAGGTGGGTAAAGAAGAGCGCGGCAATAAAGGGGCCGCGGTCACGACTTACATCACTCTGCCGGGTCGCTATTGTGTGCTTATGCCTAACACACCTCAATCAGGCGGGGTGAGCCGTAAAATCTCAAATTACAAGGATCGTAAGCGTATGCGCGATATCCTGAAAGATTTGAATGTTCCACAAGGTATGTCAGTGATTTTGAGAACGGCAGGAACCCAGCGGACAAAGGCAGAGATTAAGCGTGATCTCGATTACCTGATGCGGCTTTGGAATAATGCACGCGATCTAACCTTGCAATCAACGGCCCCTGCCTTAATAAATGAGGAAGGCAGCCTCATTCGCCGCGCCATTCGTGACATTTATAATAAAGATATTCATGAAGTTATCGTGAGCGGGGCAGATGGGTATAAAACAGCGCATAACATGATGAAAATGTTAATGCCATCGCACGCGAAAAAGGTTGTTCAATATAAAGAAGAAACACCGCTTTTCATCACAGAACATCTGGAAAAGCAAATTGAGGCCATTCATTCCCCTCAAGTTGAGCTGAAATCAGGCGGCTATCTTGTTATTAATCCAACGGAAGCTTTAGTTTCGGTTGATGTGAACTCGGGTCGTTCAACGAAAGAACGCAATATTGACGATACGGCACTCAGAACAAATATCGAGGCGGCGGAGGAAATTGCACGACAATTAAAACTGCGCGACCTTGGCGGCTTGGTTGTAATTGATTTTATCGATATGGAAAATCGCCGCTTTAACGGAAAGGTTGAACGCGCCATGCGTGATGCCCTTGCCGGTGATCGTGCACGTATTCAAATCGGGCGGATTTCGTCCTTCGGCCTGATGGAAATGTCGCGCCAGCGTCTGCACCCGTCTTTGACCGAAACTCATTTTGAGACCTGCCCGCATTGTCACGGTATGGGGATTGTAAAAACGGTTGATACGCTCGCGCTTTCTATTCTTCGTGGTATTGAGGAGCAAGCCTTAACGCAAGGTGATAGCTATATGACGATTACTTTGTCCAATAAGGCGGCTCTATATCTTTTCAATCATTATCGCCATGCGATAACGAGTTTAGAACAGCGTTATAATCTCTCCATTACATTTGATGTCGGCGAGGTTGAGGATGAAAGTGGTTTCACACTTGAGCATAAGCCAAAACCCGCCGATGACATTCAGGCTGATGAGGATGATAACGATGAAGCAATAGCTGAGGATACTCAAAACACTATTGTTGATAAGGCTGAAGACTCAAACGAGAAAGAGGAGAAAGACGACAAGCCGAAATCCTCAAATTCTCGTGGTCGCCGTCGTAAGAAGAAAACGGACGATGAGCCTCAAGCCGAAAAGCCAGAGGAGAAAAAGCCGGAAGAAGAGGCAGAGATAAAAGAAACCAAAAAGCCTGTTGCGAAAAAACCGCGCAAATCTTCTGCCAAACCTCAAAAGATAGCGATTGAAGAGAAGGCTGACGCATCTCAAAAAGAGGAGAAAAATTTAGAGCCAGCGAAACCTGTTGAAACGGTTGAGGTCTCAACCGATGCAACGAATGACAACGGGAATGAGGATGCTTCCGATAAAAAAGAGGAAGTCGTGAACCAAAAACCCGAAAAAAAGAAAAAAGGTTGGTGGAATAAACTCTCAAGCTAGAGAGTTTATTTTTTTTATCGCTTTATTAGCAGGTATAGAATTTATCATTTCGAGGGAGTAACACGATCGCGGCAATCCATACGGTCTCTCCAGCATCGTATGGATTGCCGCCAACATAAAAGCGCCATTCACACCCCTAGGGGAACCAATAGAAATTAGCGGGATGATCAACAAACATGAAGGAGGGCTGGACATGCCTAAAGTACTGATAAGCGATAAAATGGCGGCGGCGGCCGAACAGATTTTTAAAGATAACGGCATTGACGTAGACGTTATCACAGGCCAATTACCTGAAGAATTAAAGGCCATTATCGGGCAGTATGACGGGCTTGCCATTCGTTCCTCCACCAAAGTCACAACCGAAATTCTTGATGCCGCGACTAACCTCAAGGTTATTGGCCGGGCCGGTATCGGTGTCGATAATGTTGACATACCCCAAGCCACACAAAAAGGTGTGATTGTCATGAATACACCCTTCGGCAACAGTGTCACCACGGCGGAGCATACGATTGCCATGATGATGGCGCTCGCGCGTTCCATCCCTCAGGCAAACGCATCAACCCATGCAGGTAAGTGGGAGAAGTCAAAATTCACAGGCGTTGAGCTTTCAGGCAAAACTCTTGGCGTGATCGGATGCGGTAATATAGGTGCGATTGTCATTAGCCGCGCCCAAGGGCTCGCCATGAAAGTTATCGGCTATGACCCCTTTTTAACCGAAGAACGCGCAACGGAATTAGGTATTCAAAAAGTAAGCCTTGAAAAGCTTTATGCCCGTGCAGATTTTATTACGCTTCATGTGCCAAAGACGGAAACAACCGCCAATATGATCAACGCTCAAGCCTTTGCAACCATGAAAGATGGCGTGCGCATTATCAATGTTGCACGGGGCGGCTTAATTAATGAGGTTGACCTGCTGGACGCGCTGAATAATGGTAAAGTCGCAGGCGCGGCGCTGGATGTTTTTGCCGAAGAGCCGGCGAAAGAGAACGCTCTTTTTGGACATGAAAAAGTGATTTGTACGCCTCACTTGGGCGCAAGCACTGTTGAGGCTCAGGATAATGTCGCGATACAGGTGGCGGAACAACTTTCTGCCTATTTAAATAATGGTGTTGTGACAAATGCGCTTAATATGCCTTCAGTCAGTGCAGAAGATGCGCCGAAACTGAAACCATACATGTTGCTTGCCGAGCAACTGGGCGCGATGGTTGGGCAAATCACGGATACGGCAATCAAGTCCGTTACAATAGAATATAGTGGTGCTGCGGCGCATGTGAATAATAAACCGCTCACCGCCCTTATTATTGCCAACATCCTGAAAGCCTCCATGGAAGAGGTAAACATCGTTTCCGCCCCTGCCATTGCGGAAAGTCGCGGCATTAAGATGGCAACAACCACGCTTGAGCAGACAGACCTGCCGACATCTATTCGTGTTATGGTGAAAACCGAACAGCGCAACAAGGAAGTCACAGGAACATTATTTGCAGGTCAGCCGCGTATTGTCTCTATTGACCATGTGGGAATCGAGGTTACGCTTTCGCCAACCATGCTGTTTATTCGTAATGACGATAAGCCGGGATTGATTGGCGCGGTCGGAACAATCCTCGGCGAAAATGATATCAACATTGCGGATTTCCGACTTGGGCGCGTTGATGGGAAAGAAGAGGCCGTTGCAATTGTCGCGGTTGATGGTGATATTGCAGATAACGCCCTAGCAAAGCTCAAGGCCTTACCATCGGTGCAACAATTAAAGCAACTCCGCTTTTAAGGTTTGATTTAATGATGGGTATTATTACGAAAATTCAGGATGTAACGCATAATATCCGTATCCTGACCATTCAAATGGATGGGGCGGAACCTTATCGTTTTACGGCAGGGCAATATACGACACTCTCCGTTGATGGGTTTGAAGCGCGCCCCTTCTCGATTGCCAGCGCACCGCGAGATGACAACAGTTTCGATATTCATATTCGTAATTCTGGTTACAATATTAGTGACAGGCTTTGCACTGATGCGAAAATATGTGATGCGGTTGAAGTCGGACAAGCGCAAGGGTCTTTGGCACTTCATAAGAATAAAAACCATCATATTTTTATTGCTGGCGGCACAGGAATTACGCCCTTTCTCTCTATTTTAGAAGCTCATCCGAATATAAGAGGGCAACTTTATTGGGGCATGCAAAGCACACATGACTTTTACATTCAACCGACTTACGACAATTTAGAGATCTTTTATTGCACCGATATTTATCCGATTGACGCGTTTTTGGATAAAAAAGATCAGATAATAAAAGATTATAGTGTCTATCTCAGTGGACCACCTGCGATGGTTCAAGATTCAAAAGCAAAGCTTTTGGCTTTTGGGTATGAAGAAGAAAATATTATTTATGATAGGTAAGATATTTAAGGGACTTATATACTTAACTAGCCAAAAATAACTTGACTATCCATTAAATTTTGGCTAGTATATTATTATATTAACAAGGATATAATAATGGATAAGCCCGAAACACTAAGTCTTTACGAATTTTTTCAACAATTTCCGAATGAGGAATCAGCAAGACAATACTTTGAAACAAAGCGTTGGGGTGACACACCGCATTGTGCTCATTGCGGTTCTGTTGAAGTATCAGAATGTAAAGATCTCAAGCCAATGCCATATCGTTGTAAAGCTTGCCGTAAACATTTTAGCGTTCGTACTGGCACAGTATTGGCGGAATCACGCTTGCCATTACACAAATGGTTAATGGCTATCTATATGCTTACAACGGCTCGTAAGGGCTTACCATCCACACAAATGGCAAAAGAATTGGGCGTTACTCAAAAAACAGCATGGTTTTTAGCGCAAAGAATCCGTGAAACTTGGACGAATAATAAGGACAATAACAAAGGCAATCACATTCAAGTTGATGAAACATATGTAGGCGGAAAAGAAAGCAACAAACACGCATCTAAAAAATTGCGTCAAGGACGTGGTTCTATTGGCAAGACAGCCGTTATCGGTTCAATTAATGAAAACTGCAAAGTAAATGCAAAGGTGACACAGGATGTTAAACGTCAATCATTACATGGCTTTGTATCTGATAGCGCGAATAAGGGCGCAACGGTTGTAACTGATAACTTTCCTGCATATCGTGGTTTAAATAACCGTGGTTACGCTCACAAAGTTGTAAATCACTCCGTAGGCGAATACATTCGCAATAATGCACATACAAACGGCATTGAGAGCTTTTGGGCTTTATTGAAACGTGGTTACTATGGTGTTTATCATTACATGAGTGCAAAGCACCTAAACAGATACGTTAATGAATTTTCGTTCCGCCACAATACAGCACAAATTGGCACTATGGACTTCATCGGAATGACAATCGAGAGAATGAACAACAAACGACTAACATACAAGGAATTGATAAATGGCTAAAAAAGATGGAATTGAACCTATTGACGACGATTTTGATAACGTTGTTGAAGCGGTAGTAACACCAGAGAAAGGCTTAAAGGAAATCACCTCTAAAGCTAGCAAAATAAAGGCTTTAGCACCAAAATCAGGCAGTAAGGAAATCAGCTCACAAGCTAGCCTAAATTTAGGCATCGATGTTGAGCGAGAAGTTAATGGAATAGGCATGGGTGTTCTAGGTGATGGGACGCCTTACCTAAACCAACGTGGTCTAGCGGCTTTATGTGGTGTTCAAAACGCTCACATAGGAACTATTAGTTCACAATGGAATGAAGAGCCGTTAAAACCTCGAATCGCCTCAATTAAAAAGGTGTTAGAAAAAGCAGGATATTTTACTAGTTCAGCGCATATTGAAATTGAGCATAAAGGAATTACGCATTTTTGTTACCCAGCAGAAGTTTGTTTAGCAATTCTTGAATATTACTCCTTTGATGCGGGGGCAAATTGCCAACCTCAGGCAAGAGATAACTATAGAATTTTGGCTGGCACACAGTTACGCGAAATGATTTATAGCCAAGTTGGCTATGACCCAACTGGCCGCTATAAAGACCGCTTTGAAAAATGGCACGAAAGAATTGAGTTAAATCATCAATCTGCTCCAAAGGGCTTTTTCTCCGTATTCAACGAAGCGCACACAATAATCTATGAAATGATCCAAGCAGGTGCCGACATTGGCGAAAAAACAATCGTTGATATATCTATAGGAAAACATTGGGGACCGTATTGGGATAAAAATGGTTTAGCCACTCAATATGGGGCAAGAATTAAATACCCGCATAGATACCCAGACTCGCATCCGCAGGCAAAAAGCAATCCGCAAGAGGCTTGGTGCTATCCTTTGGCAGCTCTAGGGCATTATAGGGAGTGGTTGCAAAACACTTACATTGAGCAAGGAAAATTTGCGAAATATATTGATGGCAAGGTTAAGAAAAAAGAATTACCGCCATCTGTGGCGCAATTAGCTGTTGCGGCAGTAGAGCAAAATTTAATCGAGGGGTCTTAACCCCTCTTTTTTAACTTAAATGGCTAATTAAGTATATAGATCCCATATTTAACTATGAGTAGGATGAGGAATATGATTTTTAATGACTAAAAATACTCCTCATACACTTTATTACTCATAGTTTAAAAAATCACTAAGACTTTCTATTTCACTTAAAACACTTATCTTTACATCATGCAACAAAGCCCCGATGCCATTGAAAACCTGATCAAACGTCTCGCGAAACTTCCCGGTATGGGAAAGCGGTCGGCGCGGCGCGTGGCACTTTATCTTTTAGCGGATAAGGATTGCAATCTCGCCCCGCTTGAGCAAGCCTTGGCCTATGCCCGTGAACGCGTTGAGTCCTGTAAAATTTGCGGAAATCTGGATATATCCGACCCTTGCCGTATTTGCACCAGCCCGCAAAAAAATGACAGGAAAATTTGCCTTGTTCAAAATGTCGGCGATATCTGGGCGATCGAAAAAACCGGTATTTATAACGGACATTATCATGTGCTTGGCGGTGTATTGTCGGCTCTGGATGGTATTACGCCTGATAAGCTCGCGATCAGCTCTTTCCTCAATCGTTTGGACAAAGTTGATGAGATTATTATGGCTTTGGGCGCAACAGTCGATGGGCAGGCGACCGCTCACTATATTGCCGCGCGTGTACGCAAAAACCATGACATGATCGAGATTTCAAGGCTTGCCTATGGTGTGCCGATTGGCGGAGAAGTCGAATATCTGGATGAGTCAACACTTGTTACCGCGCTCAAATCTCGTGCGGCTTTTAAAGGTTAATTATATTAAAAATCACATGTAACTCACTAATATTTAATCATTTGGAACAAAAATTCAAGTCAGGTTGTTAGCGAAGTGCATTTGATAAAAATGACAAAATTTGAAAGGAAATATAAAATGACTAATACAGGAAAAATTTTAACGGGTGTTGCGATTGGCGCAATTGCCATTTTTGCATTAACAACATTGATTGATGTTGATGTGTCAGGCGATATTGATGTCCCTGCCGTTGATATGGTTGGTGGCGATATAACATTGCCGACAGTCGATGTATCAGGCGGTAATCTTGATATGCCTGAGATTGAAACAAGTGGCGGTGAAATGCCGGAAGTTGAAGTTGACGGACCATCCGTTGACTTTGGTAGTGGTTCGGTTGAAGTCCCTTACCCGACAATGAGTATAGATTTGCCGGAAGAAGAGACAGAAGCGGATGTTGAAAATAACCTGAACCGTAACAATAACAATTAATAGAAATTATAAGGAGAAAACTCATGCCTTTAGCAAGAACAGGTGACAGCGTTATTGGTGATTTAATTAAAATTATTATTGCCGTCTTTTTACCACCAATTGCAGTTTTATTGGAAGTTGGATTAGGAAAGCATTTTTGGATTAACTTAGTCCTCGTATTCTTTTTCTTTATCCCTGCTGTTATTCATGCAATCTACATTGTAGCGACACGATAATTTAAAGATAATAATGACTAAAATTAACGACAGGCCTTATTCATCAACTGACAGTCATATTGAAATGGATGACCAAACGGTTGTCATGCTTCAATCACTGGCTCATTTGATGGATAAGGCTTTTACCATTCCTGGCACAAATATTAAAATGGGTCTAGATTCCATTATCGGTCTTATCCCGGGCATTGGTGATACGATAGCGGTCGGTATATCGGCTTATATCTACAGCTTCGCTAAGAAAGCAAATGTGCCGTGGCATTTACGCACAAAGATGCTGTGGAATATATTTATTGACTGGTTGATTGGTCTTATCCCGCTTATTGGTGACATTTTTGATATTGGTTGGAAGGCCAACTCACGCAATATTAAAATCATAACCGATTACTATGAAAAACAAAAAAATGCCGATATCATAGATGGTCAGTATACAAAAGCGGATTAGTTCATACTAAAAAGCTCGTCAATATCCTGACTGTCATTCGGTTGATACCAATCCGCCTTGTAATACCACAGCAATTTATTTTCATCGCTATTCGGGCTCCATAATCGCAGTTCTGCAACCCTGTTAAACATAAGCCAATAAGACGTATCATTAAATATGAAAGGCTCTTGCCTGTCAGAATATTTGGGAACAAGGATAAATTCTGCTAAAACATAATCCGCTCCATTCAAATTATCAAAAAAATGGGTTGCTTGCTCTTTTCCAAGATGGATTTTGTGAAATTTTTCTATATTTTCAGGCACAAGAGCAATATTTTCGTCATAAGATTTATATTTAAAAATTGTCTTTTTATCAATTTCGTCAAAAACCATTATATCCTGAAGTGAACTATATTGTTCTGTTTTCAGATATGTATGAATGACAATTGGCTCATTCGGCTCTGACAAATTAAAATTTCTCTCCAGTCGATTATATTCGGACAAAATCATGATCGATTTATCAATATCGGACGCTTGCGCAACAACAGGGCTTAATTTTGCAAAATGGTCAAAATCAGGTTGCTGAGCTGCCAGTTTATAACTGGTCATGATAATATGTTCAGGATGTGTTTTTTGACGTAGCCCTACATTATAAAGAATATCAGAGCCCTTTAAAGGCGTTATACTACTTTCAACGGGAGGGAGATAATCCATTTCTTCATCAAGAATACTCTCGGTTTGAGCCACAGCTATTGAGCCGTAAAAAAATATCAGTAACGCAAGGAAAATGATAATATATGCTGTTTTCAAAATATATTTGCCCTTATTGAGTGATAACAGTTTTATAATATTACAGAAAAAAGTCAAACTATGGATGATGAAGATAATAAAAATTTATGGAAGGCTTTCACGCTAAACATCAAACCGATGAAGCGTGATATGCCCTTAGTAAAAGATACAAAAAGAGAAGCATCCTTTGAAAAAACAGTTGATTACGATACTCGTTTTTTCCCTAAAACCCAAAATGACATTAAACCGCCTTTCACAAATAACAAAATAAATAAAAAAGGTTTGATAGATGGCCATATCGAGAAAAAACTGAAGAAGGGAAAACTTCCGGTTGAGGCCATTCTCGACCTTCATGGTATGACACAAAATCAGGCGCAACAAAGACTTATCGGCTTTGTCAATTTTGCCGTAGCAGAGAACAAACGTTGCGTTCTTGTGATAACGGGCAAAGGCAGGCGATCTCACAGTAGTCAAGGAATTCTCAAAACAAAGCTACCGCTTTGGCTTGCGATAGAGCCGCTGAAATCACAAGTTATAACGCATTATGCGGCGCATTTAAAACATGGCGGAAGCGGTGCTTATTATTTATATTTAAGAAATCAGAAGAAAGTTTAATTCTAAATTTTTTCCAAAATGATTGCCGTTCCCTGTCCACCGCCAATACACATGGTGGCAAGGCCGTACTGAACATTTTCACGCATCATAAGGCTTGCAAGCTTCCCTGTAATTCTGGCACCCGATGCCCCTAAAGGATGCCCGAGCGCAATCGCACCGCCATCGAGATTGATATTATCTTGCCCCTCAATTCCTAAAGCTTTCATCACTGACAGAGACTGCGCGGCAAAAGCTTCATTTAATTCAATCAAGCCAATGTCGCTCATCTTAAGACCTGCCCGTGCCAAGGCTTTTTCAGTTGCAGGCACAGGACCATAGCCCATCGTTTCCGCCTTACAGCCTGCCACCGCAACCGATTTAATCCGCGCCATAATCGGTAAGTCATTGGCACGCGCATATTCCTCCGTTGCAACTAAGACAGCGGCACAACCATCGGTTAATGGCGAGGATGTTCCCGCCGTAACAGTGCCGTTTTCATCGAAGGCTGGCTTCAAGCCTGCGAACCCTTCGGCGGTGGCATCATGGCGGATACAACCATCCTCGGCCACATCCCCTACGCCAACAATTTCATCATCGAATTTGCCTGTTGAGACAGCCTCCGATGCTTTTTTATGTGAGGCCAAGGCGAAAGCTTCCTGCTCGTCGCGCGAGATATTAAATTCTTTTGCTAGATTTTCCGCTGTTACGCCCATAGACATATAGGCCTCAGGATAAATTTCACCAAGCCTTGGGTTTGGCATCGGGTTAAACCCGCCCATCGGAATGCGCGTCATAGATTCAACACCACCCGTTAAAAATAACTGTCCTGCATCCATCTGGGCATAGCCTGCCGCCATTTGAATCGTTGTCATGGATGAGCCGCAAAACCGATTGACCGTTGCGCCCGCGATATTATTAGGAAGCGCGCTTAACTGCGCCACAATCTTGGCTAGGTTAAAGCCTTGTTCAGCCTCGGGAAAGGCACAACCCAAGAGTAAATCCTCAATATCATCCTTTTTTGCATTCGTGGCAGAGAGAAGCGCGCTCATAACTGTCGCGGCCATATCGTCCGGTCTGACCTTCGCCAATCCGCCCTTATTGGCAAAGTGAAAAGGCGAGCGTTTATAACCGCAGATAACAATATTTTTATGCATTTGATTTCCTTAATCCAGACAAGAGAATTTTCTATTGATATTATTGTTTAAAAAGTTTAATTCAAGTTTAACAATTATGAAAGAGCAGAAAGGTTTAGGCATATCATATGGCTGATCGCGGTTTAAAAAGAATTTGTGCATCCTGCGGGACAAAATTTTACGATTTCGGCAAGATGCCGGTTATTTGCCCGAATTGCGGTGCCGAATTTACCGGCGACGTTCAGGTGAAGCCACGTCGCAGTCGCTCAACTATTGCCCCTGATACGGTCAAGCGTGAGGATATTGAGGAAAAAAATAAATCCAAAATCGCCATTGAAGATGCGGATGATGACACGATTTCACTCGACGACCTTGATGAAGCCGATGATGATGATCTTGACATAGATGATATTGGAGATGACGTTGATAGCGATGATGACCTATCCGACCTCGATGGCGATATTTCCATCGATATCGACGAGGATGATAAGTAGGACATAGAGTATTTATTACAACCTTTCTCAGGTCTTAGCTACTTCAGCCCCTATATTTAACTAATTATCATTCACCACGACACCGAGAAGATTTGTTTTCTTTAATATATCGAGACTACGCTCTATTTCGCTCGCTTGCGTTACGCCTTCACGCACGACAAAAAGGAAGGCATCAACATGCGGTAAAAACACGAGTGGGTCATCCTGCTGCAGCAACGGCGGCATGTCGTAAATAATAATACGGTCTTCATAACGCTCGCGAAGTTCTTTGGCGAGAATTTCCATTTGCGGCGAACCGATAGTCTCGGACGAATTATCAATCGCGTTTCCTGCCGGAAAAATTGTTATACGCTCAAAAGGCGGGCGGATCAGGCAATCTTTGACCAAGGCATCGCCCTTCAAATAATTTGTTAAACCAACTTCAGCATTCAAGCCGAATATATTTGCCAATGATGCTTTACGCAAATCAAGGTCGACCAGCAAAACCGTCTGCTTCAAATCCTGTGCAATACTTACCGCCAAATTCGAAGCAATCGTTGTTTTCCCATCACCATATCGTGCAGAACTGATTGCCAATGATTGATATTTATTATTCTTTAGTTTTTGCAGAATTTGTGTTCTTAAAAAACGAAAAATATCCGCTTGTTTATTATTTATCTGATGCGCAACAATTTTATTTGCTGCAAGTTTAGGATAATTTTGTGAGCCTTTTGCTTTCTTTAATTTCGGTATACGAACAAGCGGAATGATACCGAATACTGATTTCAGGTGAGAAACACCGTTAATTGCGCCCGATAAATAATGAAGTGTAAAAATACTTCCAAACCCTGTAATTAATGCCAATATAAACCCGCAGGCTATGATAAATTTTTTTGATGGTTCTGTTACAAAAGGTAAACTTGCAGGCTCCGTAATAATCAGCCGTTGCCCGACTTGGCTATTCTCTATGGTTTTATTCATATCTGCGGCAAGCTTACGCGATTTTAAATCGCGATAGAGTGTCATCATATTCTCGTAATCGCGTGTTAAAGATGCTAAACGTTGTTCAGCCTCAGGGTTTGCAGCAATCGCACTTGAATATGTCATTTTCTGTTGCTCTAATTTATGTTTTTGCTGCAACAAGGCTTGCTGTTGTTCTTGTGCTGCGCTCAACTGCGTTATAATTTGTAAGTATGACGGATTATTTGCATCGCTATAATTTTCTTTTTGCTGCACATCTTCTTGGCTTTTTAAATTTTCAATTTGGCGGGCGGTTCTGCGCACATCCGGATGGTCGTGGCTGTAGCGTGATAACAAGCGATTATAATCTGCCTCAAGATTTCGGAGTTTTACTGCTGCCGGTACTGTAATTTCTCCCCTGTTTCTATCAATCAGAGTTAAGTATGGTTCGGTTACAGCAAGCTGACTTTGCAAGGCACCGATACGTCCCAAATTCGCGGTAAGGTCACTCTCAATGGCTATTAATCGCGCATTGGCGGCCGCGCTTGCTTGTTGGTTGAAATTTAAAAGATCCGGGCGAATATTGCCGTTTTCGGCGCGAAATAATGCTATTTCAGCCTCGTGAGCTTCTAAAGATTGCGTTAAAATGTCAATCTGACCTTGCAAAAACACAAGTGTTTTTTCGGATGTTTGGCGACGCTCTTTCAAATCTTCCGCTAAAAATCGTGATGCTAATTCATCAACGGTTTGTTGCGCTTTTAATGGATCTTCATAAGTAAACTCAATCGTAAATGCGATTGCAGATAATTCTTGTGCGCTTGCCTTTTGTGCAGAGATTGGACTGGCCAGTGAAGATGATAGTAAACGGATTTTTATGTCCGACCTCATTCTTGACGCCAATAGCTTTAAGGATTTTGATTGGACATTGTCATCATATAAATTCAAATCTTTAATAATCTGAGAAAGTGACTCAGACGACAAAACAATTTGTTTCAGACGATTAATTCTCAAGTCAATCAATGGATTATCCAGGTCATTAAATTGAGATGACGGCGCGCTTATTTCGGGTTGAACAACCTGAATAGTTATTTTGGATCTATAATAAGACCAGTAGGACGCAAATATAACGAACGCTGCAAAAACAGCCGAAAAAATAATTAAAAAGAGCCGATTTTTTTGTTTAAAAACATTTAAATACTCCATGTAAGCAGAGGATAAAAATGCCGGATTATCTGATATACGCGCAATCATTTATCCCCCCTTTCCCAAATGATAATTTAATCCGACTTTAATAATATTGCGTTGAGCATCCTCATTATTTTTATAATTTTCGTGGCGATATTTTTGATTGATAAAAAATTCCAGGCTATCCGAAAGATGATGTTTAAAAGCGAAATATTGCTCAAAGCCGTCTTTAAAACGATTGCTGAAAACTTTGTCGCGAACATTCCTTTCATAGTGACCGCCATAATCAAACAAGGTTTTTTCATTAAATTTAAATTGTTGTCCAACCTTAAAAGTAAGCAGATTAGTTTCACTTCCGTTAGCAAAAGCTTGCCTTGATTGTGCTATTTTTAAAATAGTCTCTGTTTTTTGACCTATGTAATTGATCTGGGCATCATAGGCCGGATTATACGCCCAGTCATTTTCGTTAATACCGCTAAAATTTTCATAGCGCGTGGCGAGAAAGCCGGCATTAAGGCTATATTCCATATTACGGCTTAATTTATTTGTAAAGCTCTAGCTTGGCCCAAAACTTAAGGCTTCCCGTTCACTTTGCAGAGATTGATAGAGCCGCGTTTGTAAATTGAAGCCAAGCCTTTTATTCTGCGATAATTTATAGAATAAGGATGGTTCTGCAGTTATAATCCTATAGTCAGTTAAGGATGCATTGTCATATCGTGTTTTTTTCCATAGGGTCATCAGATTAAAGCTTAATCTCTTATTCAGCTGATATTGTATATCGGGCTTAAGCTGAAATGATTGCCAGCGGTCAGTTTGTGTTACAAGACCGAGTACAGGGTTTTGAATTGAACGGGTTGTGTCATATTGATATGCGCCACTCACGCTCACTATGCTTCGTTTAAATTCTTTTCGATAATCGACCGCACCGGATAAATCAGTGGAATTGAAATCAGATCGGTCAAAGCGATTATGATTAACCTCTAGTAATGCCGCAAAAGGACTATTATCCGGGTTATGGACAGAAGCCTTTAAACCTGTTTCAAAACCCTTTATAGCAATGGCATTATCAATCTGCATCAGTGGATTATCATCCCATAATGGGGTTGTATTAATCTCTAATTGCCAAGAAGGTTGGGCATGGGCGGTGGGTATGCTTATTATAACAACCAGACAAATAAAACTTAGCCGTAGTAAGAACCTGTAATAATTCATGATGTTAATTATCAAAAATTGCAAACTATTCGGGTACAACAACTACATCACCTGGTTGTAACTCTATATTACGGTCTAACTTTCGCCCCCTGATAATATCAGCATAAGGGTAATCAATTTTTACTTGCTTGCCCGTGTCCGATGTTCGTAAGATAATTATATCATTTTTATCCGCAAAGGCGGTCAATCCGCCCGCTTGGCTTAATGCTTGTAAAACATTCATACGATTTGACAGTATCAGCGAACCGGGCTTTTGTACCTCGCCTATAACATTTATCGTTTGTCCGGATGGTGATAAAACCGATGCCGATACTTCTGCATCCGGAATAATGGTTTCAAGACCGAGCTCTATCGTTTTTTCAAGCTCATTAAGTGTCATGTTTTTTGCATGAATGATATCAATTAAAGGAAATGATAATGTTCCGTCTGCCAGGACTAAGACCTCATGATCAAGGTCCTCTTCACCCCATACACTGATTTGAAGGACATCACCCGGTAAAATTTTATAATTGCTGATGACCGGATTATGACTATATGCTTCAGAAGCGTTCGCTGTGACAGATATCAGAAACACTAAAAATACTATAAAACTTCTTAACATCCCTGATCCTACATTTGTATGTTTTATGTAAGTAAACAGTAAGTCTGTGTGAGAAGAAATACTCAGCCAAAAGTTAAACACACATAAATAAGCAGAATGATATCTTTGCTGTTTTTTAAGAAATTTAAGCGTATTATAAAGAATTAATTTTTAATAATCGTAAGCCAAACCTAAAAATGTCAAATCAAAATATAATAGCCGATGAATATATGGCGATTTCAATCCCCGAGGCCGATGTCGATACAATGGAGATGTTCGGGTTGAACATCCCTTTTCCGGTCAAAAGATTCGGGCTTCAAACCGAGTTTGTGCCCCCTTTGGATGAGGCCTATGTGTTTGATTACGATACGACACTTGCGATTTTATCGGGCTTTATGTTTAACCGTCGCGTGATGATTCAAGGGTTTCACGGTACAGGTAAGTCCTCGCATATTGAGCAGGTCGCCGCCCGCCTTAATTGGCCTTGTGTACGCATTAACCTTGATTCGCATGTGACCAGAATTGATTTGATGGGCAAAGATCAGATTATTCTAAAAGAAGGTCGCCAGGTCACGGAATATAAGGAAGGCCTGCTGCCCTGGGCCATGCAGAACCCTGTTGCGCTTGTTTTCGATGAATATGATGCAGGTCGCCCTGACATTATGTTTGTGATACAGCGTCTGCTGGAAACCGAGGGTCGTCTGACTATGTTGGAGCAAAATAAAGTAATCCGCGGCCATCGGTCTTTTAGGCTGTTTGCAACGACGAACACAATCGGATTGGGTGATAGTTCAGGCCTTTATCACGGTACGAATCAGATTAATGCCGCCCAAATGGACAGGTGGAACATTGTTCAGGCCCTGAATTACCTGCCGCATGAACGTGAAGTTGCCATTGTTCGCTCCCGCTTCCCTGATTATGAGATGAATGAGGTGAGTCGTATGGTTAACCTCGCCGATATGACGCGCACTGGTTTTATGGCGGGGGATCTATCGTCCCTTATGTCACCCCGCTCGGTCATGAGCTGGGTCGAAAATGAAATGATTTTTAAAGACCGCGAAACCGCCTTCCGCCTTACATACCTTAATAAATGTGACGAGACGGAACGCCCTATTATCAACGAATATTATCAGCGCATTTTCGGCGTTGATATCATGCCGACCCTTGCCTGACCAAACACCACCATCAAAAAGCAACCTTGATGCCGAAAATCGCACAAGGTCGGCCTATCGTGCTGTCTCAGGCGATTATGCCGGTGATGCGGATTTCAGCGGCGGCGGGAAAAGCGCGTTAGAAAGCGGGGATAAGCGCCTTTATCAAAAGCGTAAAAAAATTACGGCGCGCCTGCCTATGCCCCTTCCTGCCGAGACAATGGAACGGCAAGGTTATTTAAGAGGTGCGGCGGATTCCATTGCCCTTTACCGCCGCTATCATAAGCAACAGATTAATACGACAGTTAACACGCCTCAGGCTCAAGCGATTTTTGACCTGCTAGAACAAGCGCGATGCGAAGCCCTCGGCATTCGGCAAATGGTCGGCGTTGCCAAAAATCTGTCCGATGCATTAGAGGAAGCCTGCCTTAAAAAAGGCTATGACAAGGCCGAAGAAGTCTCGCTTGAAGACGGACTTTACGCCCTTGCTTTTGAAGGGTTAAGCCGTCAAAACCTACCGCCAACCGCTCGGCGCGCGGCTCATAAATGGCGGTTAACGATAGAACGGAAGCTCGGTTTCGGGTCATTCATCAAATTATTTACATTGATTGATAATCAGCAGGATTTCGCCGTTGCGGCCGATGAATTTATCGCGCGATTGCTGGACGTGCATCAGGATAATCCGCTGAATACAATGGATGATGTTTCACAAGAAACGGATGAACGCGAAGCTTCTGTCTCCACTCATGAGGACAATGAAAACGATGAGGAGACTGATTCGCAAGGCGATAATACAGAAGACAGCTATCCCGAAAATTCATCTGGAGGAGGGCAGCAAAGCGGTAGCGATAAGGGCGGCGATGACACCATGCAAAACCAAACCCCATCAGGTGGTAATGATGAGGGGGACGGGCAAGGCACGGCGGATGACGAAATCACCAGTCAGGACGGGGTTCTTCCGCAACTTAAATCCGAACTGGACACGCGCAATGCCAATTACGCGGTTTATGCAAATGACTATGATGAAATGACCGACCCGCAAAAGCTTATCCCTGCGGCGGAATTAAAGGCCTTGAGGGCTCAGCTGGATTCACAACTCCAACCCCTACAAGCAATGATTGGAAAGCTGGCGATTCGATTACAACGCCTATTACTGGCACAAAAACAGATGCGATGGGATTATAATCTGGAAGACGGGATTTTGGATACGAGCCGACTGACGCGTATTGTTGTCGACCCGAATCTTGAGCCGACATATAAAAAGGAAGTGCAATCTAACTTTAAAGATACGGTAATCAGCCTTTTGATTGATAATTCAGGCTCAATGCGCGGGAGGCCCATCACCGTTGCCGCGCTGACCACCGATATCCTCGCGAAAACTCTGGAGCGTGTCGGCGTGAGTGTTGAGATTCTCGGCTATACCACAGTGAATTGGAAGGGCGGGAAATCGCGTGCAGAGTGGGTCAAAAATGGTCGCCCGCCAAAGCCTGGTCGCCTCAATGATGTCCGCCATATTATTTATAAAAGCGCGGACATGCCGCTTCGCCGTGCCAAAAATAATCTCGGTCTGATGCTCAAAGAAGGTATTTTAAAAGAAAATATTGATGGTGAGGCTCTCCTTTGGGCTGCACAAAGGTTAATGCGCAGACGGGAAGAACGCAAAATCCTGATGGTTGTGTCCGATGGCGCACCGGTTGATGATTCAACGCTTTCGGCAAATAGTTCAGGTTATCTTGAACGGGATTTAACGCGTGTTATTAATTATATAACGGGACTTAATCAAATCGAGCTGACCGCGATCGGTATCGGGCATGATGTCGGCAAATATTATGACCGCGCGGTCACTATCCGCGATGTGGCAACACTCCCCGCCGTAATGATGAATGAACTCGCCGAATTATTTGATGAATGATTCTATCTTTAATTATTTACTCTTATTCGTTATATATTTTAAATGACTAAAGATAAAAAGCAGATATATAAGCCGAAACCCGTTTCAGGTTTTCCCGAATGGTTGCCGGAGGAGCGATTGGTAGAGCAAAAATGGCTCGACCATATTCGGCGCGTTTTTGAATCCTATGGCTACACCAATATAGAGACCCCTGCCGCAGAAGAAATTAATGTCCTGACCGCCAAGGGGGAGACGGATAAGGAAATTTATACACTCACACGCCTGCAAGCGGATGAAAGTGACACGAAAGAAGCGCGAATTGGGCTTCATTTCGACCAGACAGTACCGCTTGCCCGTTATACGGCCATGCATTTTAATGAGCTGGACTTCCCGTTCAAACGCTATGCCATGCAAAAAGTCTGGCGTGGGGAGAGACCTCAACTTGGGCGCATGAGGGAGTTTTATCAGTGCGATATTGATGTCATTCATGTTGATCACTTGCCGCTGCATTTCGATGCGGAAATGCCCGCCGTCATTTATGAAGTTTTTAAGGGACTTGATATCGGGCGGATTCAGATACGGATTTCAAATCGGAAGATTTTGCTTGGGCTGTTAGAGGCTCTGAACATAAATGATGTTGTGCCGATTACACGCACCGTTGATAAGCTTGATAAACTTGGGAAGGATGAGGTCAGCCGCCTCTTGGTTAAAGAATGTGGTCTAAGTGAAGAGCAAGCCTCATGCATTTTAGAGCTTGTTACACTTCAAATAACAACGCAATCATTCGATGTATTGCTTCACGATTTCATTGCTCGCAATGACGTCATTGCGAGGAGCGATAGCGACGCGGCAATCCATACAATGCAAGAAGGCATAGAAGAACTCTCTTTCATACTCGACCAACTCTCACACCTGCCCGAGGGGGCGGTTGTTGCAGATTTATCTATCGTACGCGGCTTGGATTACTACACTGGAACCGTTTATGAAACGCGTCTGCTCGATATTCCCGAATTCACCTCCAGTGTGTGTTCAGGCGGTCGCTATGATGATTTGGCAGGAAGCTATATTAACAAGCACCTGCCTGGCGTTGGTATTTCAATCGGATTTACGCGCCTGTTCGATGTATTGCGTCATAATGGATATATAAAAACGGATAAGAAATGCCCGACAGATATCCTTGTGATTTTACCTGAAGAAGACATGCGCACAAAAGCGCAAGACCACGCCGCAACCCTGCGCAAACAAGGTAAAAATGTTGAGGTATATCACGCCCCTCAAAAAATCGGGAAGCAAATTGCCTATGCCGAAAAGAAAGGTATTCCTTATGTTTACTTCCCTGACTTAGGCGAAATGAAAAACCTTGAAACAGGTGAACAATCAGAATACAACTTGAACAGTCGATAATTTATTCATGCAAAGCCTGTCAATCATTGGGGTCGGCGCTTTTGGTGAACTGGCCTATACACATTTAAAAGCGCATTTTAAATTAACACTCTACGATGCGCATAAAAATTTAAGCTGTTTTGTAGACTGTCATATAGCCAAAACAATTCAAGAAACTTGCGGCAATGATATTATTCTTTTTTGCATACCAGTTCAGGCAATGGAGGGAACATTACGAGCAATCGCGCCGTTTTTAAAAAATGGTCAATTGGTTATGGATGTCGGCTCAGTCAAAACGAAGCCTGCACAATGGATGGCGGAGATCTTACCGGACACTGTTGATATAATTGCCACTCATCCTGTTTTTGGTCCAGAGAGTGCTAAAAAAGGGCTTGAGGGTGCTAATATCGTGCTTTGCAACATCCGCGGAGATCGTAAAAACTGCGTTCGAAACTTTCTTGAACAAAATTTTGCCTTCAATATTATCGAAAGCAGTGTTGAAGAGCATGATCGCGAAATGGCTTATGTTCAAGGGCTTACTCATATGATTGCCAAAATTTACAAGCTGATGAATGTCCCTCAAATGACGCAGACCAGTCGGACTTATGACCATTTGCTTGCGATGGTTGAACTTATCAAAAATGATAGTGACGAATTATTTCGTACTATACAAACCGAAAATCCTTACGTTGATCAGGTCAAGGCGGATTTCTTCGCCCATGTAAAATCTCTTGAAAAAACTTTACATGAGCCTCGGGAGTCTTAAACTGTCCCAAAATATAAATTGAAGGACTCATAAATGAAAACAGCTTTTATTTTCCCTGGGCAAGGCAGCCAGACACTCAGCATGGGACGCGAATTGGCAGATGCTTTTCCTTTGGCGCGTGAGGTCTTTGAAGAGGTCAATGACGCACTGGACATGAACCTTACAAACATTATATGGGGGGAGGATCAGGAAGCGCTCAATTTGACTGAGAATACACAACCCGCGCTTATGGCGTCCTCTCTAGCCGTCACTCGCGTTTTGGAAAAAGAAGGCGGCTTTAAGCTTCATGATAAGGCAACACATGTTGCGGGGCATTCCTTGGGCGAATATTCCGCGCTGACGGCTGTTCATGCCTTCACATTGGCGGATGCAGCAAGATTGCTGCAACTCAGGGGGCAAGCGATGCAACGCGCCGTCCCTGTCGGTGTTGGGGCGATGGCGGCGATTATTGGGCTGTCATTTGCAGAAGTGGACGCCATTACTAAGCAAGTCGCAAATGAGGATTTTGTATGTCAGGCGGCGAATGATAATGCGGATGGGCAAACGGTGATTTCAGGGCATAAAGAAGCGGTCGAGGCCGCGATGGCTTTAGCAAATGAGAAAGGCGCGAAACGCGCGCTTCTCCTCCCCGTGTCTGCGCCGTTTCATTGTGCCTTGATGGAACCGGCGGCCAAAGAAATGGCGGAGGCTTTAGCACAAATAGATATTCATGCGCCTGCCTTGCCTTGTATTGCCAATGTCACGGCAAAGCCAGAAAATGAGCCTGATACCATCCGCAATTTATTGGTTGAGCAAATGACAGGCCGCGTTCGCTGGCGGGAGTCGGTTCACACGCTTGCAAATTTAGGCGTTGAACGCGCGGTTGAACTCGGCACGGGTAAAGTGCTATGCGGTTTAATTAAAAGAACTGATAAAACAATCACGACGATGAATGCCGAGACGCCAAAGGATATAGAGGCTTTACTAGAGGTTTTGACTTAAAATTTAATCCAGAATTTTGTAGAAATATTTACCTGCAACATAATGCCCATTGATATAAGCATAGGCAGGATGCGTTGCATAGTTTTCATAACTGAGCGATTGATAAAGCTTAATCGCGGCTTCTTGCGTTTCACGAACATCCAGATTAATAACAGTTTTACCCATCACGCGCGCTTGCTGCTCAACCCTATTGACAAGCATTCGGGCAAGTCCATATTCCCGCGCCCATGGGGCGACGAAATGGCTGGTCAAATGAACGGCATGGGATTGTGCCTGATTATGTTGCGGTGAATGAACCATTTGAACCGTACCGCAAATCACACCATCAAGCCGCGCCAGAAAGACATCACGATTAGGCATTATAATCGCACCCTGCCAATACCTCTCCATAATTTCACGGGCAGGTAAATCGACCCAGCCAAACCCACCGCCATCGGCAATGGCATCATCGGTCGCATCGCATAAATCATTCAGATCATTTTCGGACAATTTTTGAGTCACATAATCGATCGTTAATTCAGGTGGAAGTTGTTTTTTCAGCGACTGTGACAATCAATCTATCCTTTATAAAATACAAAGTAAAAATTATATTAGCTTGCTTATATCAGAAGATCATAAAAAAGTGAATATTTTTATAATCTTTATTCAAATTCGTAGTGAATTATTTTTAAAACGTTTTTTATAGTCATAGAGTTTTATCGTAAATATAATAAATTTTGGGTTTAAGTATTTAAGAATTAACATTTTAAGTGTTTATAGAGAATTTTGTAACATTGAGCTTTATTTTACGACTTTTGTGAGGCGGTATACATGGCAATATACTTCTTGACTTGAGTTTGTTTCGAAACGCATCGCTATGTGATATGATAGGCAAGCCCACACTTTCCTCTCTGCAATACAAATCGACGCCACCGTTATCTTTTATTTATGAGTCCTGAGCTTAGATTATTTTACAGGCTTATCAACACGGACGGGGAGGTCAGTGACAAGCGGGTCGTCTTCCATCATTTCAATCATACCAGATGGCTGAACCGCAAAATTAGACAGGAACAGCGCGTTTGAATAAAACACAATCGCATCACATAAATAATGCCCGTCGGCGTTCTTCCCCTCATAGGATGCCGGGCGTAGAACACCTTCAATCGCTTTCATCGTGGTGTCATCGGCTTGCGGCAGACCGTAGCTTTCCATCGTTTCGGAAATCAGGAATGGACCTTCATCCCCACGCACGAAAAAGCAGAAAAATCGTAAGTAATCCAGTACATTATCCTCTGTTACCTTTATCGGCGCCTCAGCATTCATCATATGAATAGGCGGGCTTGTCCCGTCAAGGCGTGTCAACTCACCTTTATTTGTCAGGTAATAAATACTCATATGGGATGGATCCCAGTTCGGGTCACGCAAACGGACAAGTGCCACCTGCTTATAAAAAGGCAGCTGCCGCCAATGAACTTCTGTCGTATCAACAGAAGGCGTATGCTTGCCGTCAATCGGACCGCTCGTTGTGACCTTATCGAAAAATCCCTGCTTTTCGTTATCTTTGACCGTATGCCATAAATCATCATCATGCAGGGCAAAACTGATCTTCGTTTTTGTGTCGCTCATATGAAAGAGTATCCTTTTTTAAAAGTATAATAAGAAACCTGTCGCGGAAGGGCAAGCAAGTATTTGACAAATCCTGCATCAATGATTATAAGAACACAAAGTTTAAAAAAGGATTAAATATTATGAAACGCACTTTCCAACCTTCAAACCTCGTTCGCAAGCGTCGCCACGGTTTTCGTGCGCGTATGGCTGACCGCCATGGTCGTAAGATTTTAAACGCCCGCCGTGCAAAAGGGCGTAAGCGTTTGAGTGCCTGATACAGCTTCGCAAGCAGATATAAAGTTAAAAACAGGCCGTTTGAAGAAGCGGCCTGAATTTTTATATGTGTCCAGAAACGGAAAAAAATGGGTATCGAATATGGTTATTATCCAAATGGTTGAAACTGATAACGGACAAATCCGCGTTGGCTACACGGCAACAAAGAAAATCGGTAATGCGGTTGCCCGTAATCGCGCGAAAAGACGATTGAGAGCCGCTATGGATGAGATTGTAAAGAACCATGATTTAAAGCCCGCAGATATTGTCCTCATCGCGCGGGATACAACGGCGAGCTGTGAGTGGAGCGACCTCCTCAAAAACCTAAAATGGTGTTTGAAGAGGTTGGATTTGTTGTTATAGTCTTAGCTTCGAGACTCACAGGTTATATCCAATAGCATATGATGGCTGCCAAGAAATTACGGCTTAGCTTCATCGTATTGACCAGTTTCGTGTTGCGACCCTTCTCCGGTCTTTAATTCTTCCGAACATGCGTTCGATAACATACGGATACATGGCCAGGCTATAATGCCTTGGATGTCACAGACTTCCATCATATGCGCATCAATCATCAAGCCTTGCTAAAGCAGCTTAAATACTGGTATTAACACGCTAAACATTAAACCTTAAATGTTTTAGCGCCATTTATAATATTATTTAGGGGTAAAATATTATAAATACCCGCCATTTTTGGCAGCTTGATAGCCCATTTTGCTTTTGCCTTCAGGCTGAACCATGTCATATATAAGTTTGCTGTCATCCAGATGAGCAGACAGAATTTTCACACGACCTTTTCGCCCTTGAACAAATGTTCCCGGCCATGGATTCAGTGCGCGGATTTGTCGGTCAATCTCTTGTGGTGAGGCATCTTGATTAATCTCTCCATCCACTTTAATAAGCATCGGCGCATAGGTTGCTTGCGCTTCATCCTGTTTTTCAGCCGTGAGCCTATCCAAATTCGAAAGCGTTTCCAATATGGCTTCACCGCCGAGCGTCGATAAATCATTAAATAGCGACATTGATGTCGTTTGTTGCGTAATCGGTACGGTTTTTTTAAGCAACATGTCGCCCGTATCCATGCCCGCATCCATTTGCATGATTGTAATGCCCGTCTCACTATCCCCTTTCCAAATTGCATGCTGAATAGGTGATGCCCCCCGCCAGCGCGGGAGCAAACTGCCATGAATATTCAGGCAGCCATGTCGCGGTGCGTCCAGAACCTCTTGCGGCAGTATGAGACCATAGGCGGCAACAACAGCGATATCGGCATTGAGGGCGGCAAACTCCGCCTGTGCGGCTTTTGACTTTTTCAAGGATTTTGGCGTATAAACGGGGATATTATGCTCATTAGCCAAAAGATGGACAGGCGATTTTTGAAGCTTCATCCCGCGTCCTTTGGGTTTCGGCTCCCGCGTATATACCGCGATAATGTCATGCTCTGACGCCAGTAAGGCCTGCAAGGCAGGCACTGCAAAATCCGGCGTTCCCATGAAGATAATCCGCATGGGTTATAGACCCCTATAAATGTCATTGCGAGGGAGCAACGCGACCGCGGCAATCCATAGACTGTTAAAGACTGTATGGATTGCTTCGTCGCTACGCTTCTCGCAATGACGGAAATAAAATAAAATCACAACAAGCCCTCGGATTTTTTGAATTTTTCGAGTTTGCGTTCCAAAATACTGCGCTTAAGGCGCGATATATAATCAATGAATAATTTACCATCTAAATGGTCAAGCTCATGCTGAACTACATGAGAATCAAAGCCCGATAATTCAAGTTCATGTTTTTCACCGTTTAAATCAATATATGTCACGGTGATATCGGCCGGGCGTTCAACGGCGGCAAACTGATTAGGAAGCGACATACAGCCTTCCATACATACTGAGTGGCGTTCCGATTTTTTTACAATCTCGGGGTTAATCATCAAAATAGGATTGCCACGACGTTGTGCCCCAGTTCCAATTATTTCAGGCTTATTCGCATCAGGGTTATCATACTGCCACGAACCTGGATTATATTCCGCAATCATCATACGGTTCAAAATATTCACCTGATTAGCGGCAAGTCCAACACTTCTATCGTCTTGTGTGACTGTTTTAAGCATCTTCTCCGCCTGCAATTTTATATCTTCCGTGATGGAGTCAATCGGGCTTGCAACCTGTCTGAGCACGGGATCGGGATGGTAAATAATGTCGTAAGTGTCTGTCATAGCCACTTTTTAACAGGAAGACGCAAAGACGCAAAGAAAATAATCTCTTTCCACATAGGAGCAGGAAATTACTCACCCTGAACGAATTTGTTTTTCGATAACTTTAATGTCAGGCAAAGTATCTGTGTGATTAACGGCCTGAAGCTCCTCAAATTTGCGTGCTTTTGACAGGACGTTGCGCTCAAGCGAGCCACGCGCATCATTATAAGCCCCGACAGAGCGTTCAAGGTTTGTCCCGACCTTATCGAGATGATTGCCGAAGCTAGACAGACTTTTATAAAGGTCGCGCCCCGTATCGGCGATTTTCTGTGCATTTTCGGCCAATTCCCCTTGTCGCCAACTGAGATGCACAACGCGAAGCAGCGATAACATAAGCGATGGCGATGACAACACAATGTTATTTTCCGTTGCATAATCAATCAATGTCGGGTCGCCCGCAATCGCGAGGGAAAACAGATGTTCCCCGGGGAGAAACAGCACTGTAAAATCAATCTGCCCGTCAAGCGCATCTTGATAGGATTTTGAGCCAAGCTCTTTAATATGCCCGCGAACCTGTGTCGCCAAACGCGTGCGAACGGCATCCTGAGCCTCGGGGTTATCAAGGTCTTCCAAGATATCTTGAATGGGTGCTTTCGCATCAATCGCGATTTGAAATCCGTCTTGTAACGTAATCACAATATCAGGGCGAAGGCGCGAGCCACTCTCGCTTTTGTAGGTTTGTTGGGTTTCATAATGCACCCCCTTCACCATGCCCGATTTCTCAAGCAAGCGGTCAAGTAACATCTCCCCCCAGCGTCCGCGCATGGCAGGGTTATTCATCGCACCCGCAAGCTTCAACGTATTTTTCGATAGGGTTTGCAAATCTTCACGTACAAGATTACTTGTGCCTTTCAGCTCATTCATAACACCGTTCAGGTTATTCAAATGGTCTTGAACGGGCTTCACCATCTCTGATATGGCGGATTGGCGTTTTTCAAGGTCACCGCGCTGGGCTTGCTCCCAGTTTTTGAAGCGTTCTTGTGCCACTGTCATGAAGCTTTCATTCGTGTTTTGAAGGGCTTGCGCCGACAAAATTTTAAATTCATTCAGCAAGCTTGAGCGGCTGTCTTTTTCCGCCTTTAAAATTGCCCGTAGGTAAAGCGCGTAGAATATCGCACCGATACACAACATCCAGCCTAGGCACGCGATAATCACTATTTGATAGGTTTCCATGTCTGTTATACTAAACTTAATATTAATGATATGTCACCCTGAACTTGTTTCAGGATCTAACTTTATACAAGATCCTGAAATAAATTCAGGATGACGATATTTTGAAAGGTTGAAATGCAATGCTAGAAAATCAAAAAGGCAATGTGTTGATGATTATCCTGCTTGCCGTGGCTCTAATTGCGGCACTCACATTTGCCATTACGCGCGATGGTGGCGGGCAGCAGGTCAATCAGTTAAGCGCGGCGCAGGCCAGCCTGTATGCAGATCGCCTGATATCCCATGCGACATCAGCCCGCATGACCATTGATCAAATGAATCAATGGGGCACGGACTATGATGAGATGTTATTTGATACACCGACGGATAGTGGTTATGCGTCCGATACAGGGCGGCAGGTTTATCACCCTTCAGGTGGCGGATTATCTGTTTTCAAGGTTCAGGATGATTATTTTGACGGAAACGGCACGACCGGTTGGGAATTTCAGCGGAATGTGAATGTCGGTTGGTCGGGGAGCGGCGCAACTGACCTGATTTACAGCTTCATCAATGTGAATGATGCAATTTGTGCAGCAATCAATAAAAAGATGATAAAGGATGATACTGTTCCGACCGCGACCGTTGATTTTGTGGAGACTTTCACCGAAAGCACAACGGATAGCCCCTTTATTGCAGGTGAATGCGCCGATTGTGAAGACCGCATGTCACTTTGTATCACTGACGGGACAACGAATGCTTTTTACAATATTCTCGGTTCACGTTGATTTTTAGTGTGGCAGGTATTACAACCTCCTCATGGTTCAAGAATATCATAAACCGCGCATAGCCCTGATCGGCCGCCCGAATGTCGGGAAGTCGACCTTGTTCAACCGTATGGCAGGCAAGAAACTGGCGATTGTTAATGATACGCCGGGCGTGACACGCGATTGGCGCGAGGCGGAGGCCAATCTGCTCGGTCATGATGTGACAATAATTGACACGGCGGGGCTGGAAGAAAATTTTGATGATTCCATTCAAGGGCGAATGCGTCGCCAGACCGAGCAAGCCTTAGAAAATTGTGATTTTGCCGTGTTTATGATTGATGGGCGAAGCGGAATTACACCGATGGATCAGCATTTCGCGCAATATATCCGCAAAACATCCATTCCTGTTTGCCTTGTATTAAATAAATGTGAAGGCGTTGCAGGGCAAGACAGCGTGGGCGAGGCCTATAGCCTTGGCATGGGGGAGCCGATCCTTATTTCCGCCGAACATAACGAGGGTGTGACAACGCTCTATGATAAAATCCTTGAATTGTCATTCCAGCAAAAGCAGGAATCTCCTGATGATAATAGAGAAGAGATCCCAGCGTCCGCTGGGATGACTACTATAGAGGAAGGTCATTTCGATTTTGAACTCGAAGACGAAGACGACCCTGAAAAACCGATTAAGGTTGCCATTGTCGGGCGTCCGAATGCAGGCAAATCAACGCTCGTTAACACGCTGCTTGGTGAAGATCGCGTCATGGTCGGGCCAGAGGCAGGAATCACCCGCGATGCCATTGCTGTTGACTGGGTTTATGATGACCGCGCATTTAAGCTGGTCGATACCGCAGGGTTGCGCCGTAAATCGCGTGTTACGCATGATATTGAAAGCGCAAGCGCGGATGACACATATCGAGCCATTCGTTTGGCACAAGTGGTCGTGCTTGTCCTTGATGGTACGCTTTCGCTGGATAAGCAGGATTTGCTGATCGCCTCCCATGTGATAGATGAAGGCCGAGCCCTGATTATCGCGATTAATAAATGGGATATTCAGGATGATAAGGATAAGGTTTTGCAAACTTTCCGTGACCGTATTGAACGTTCGCTAGGGCAGTTGCCTGATGTGCCTGTGGTGACGCTGTCCGCGCTGAAAGGGCGAAAGATTGATAAGCTCATGCATTGGATGATGGTTGTTTATCAAAATTGGAATAAGCGTATCCCAACAGGCAAGATGAACCGATGGCTGGAAGCGGTTGAGAGCCGCCACCCTGCACCGCTTACACAAAACAGACCGAACCGTTTGCGCTTTATCGCGCAGATTAAAACAAGACCGCCGACTTTCGCACTCTGGGTGTCGAAACCGAAAGACCTGCCCGGTTCGTATAAACGTTATATTATCAATAATTTGCGGGAGGATTTCGATATACCGCATGTGCCCATTCGCCTCCTTATCCGCACATCTAAAAACCCTTATGCGGAATAAGACAACTTTTAATGACTATAAGCGATTGTTGTCATGATGGCGTTTTCCGCCTGACGGCTATCCAGTCGTGTATGTTGAACCACGATCGGAATATTTGATGTGATGACGCATGCGTAATCCGTATCGCGTGGAACGGGTGCAGGGTCTTTTAAATCGTTAAAGCGAAGATGGCTTGTGCGTTTTGCCTGAACTGTATGTTTGTAAGGGCCGACAGGCTCTTTATCCGTAAAGTAAATTATAAGCTCCACTTCGGCATCTTCATCCCCTACATTGAGAATACAAGCCGTTTCATGGCTTAACATTTCGGGTTCAGGGCCTGTACTTTCACTTGGGATATAGCCCTCGGCAATCACCCATGTTGTTTTTCCAATATCATTCATAGTCCATCAATACTTTATAAGCTTTAAAGTTCAAATGATCATGGAACAATGCGCCGCCCATAGGGTTGGCTTGTCACACATTCAATGAAAAGGAGAGACTATTATGGGTCAAGCAATGAAAATTCCCGCACAATCACAAGACAGCATGCCGGCAGACGAATATAAAATGGATCCTGCACCGGATTACACACCACGCTATGCCGGTGTTGATAAACTAAAAGACAAGGTCGCCCTTATTACTGGCGGTGACAGCGGCATTGGTCGCGCGGTAGCCATTCTCTATGCAAGAGAAGGGGCAAAAATCGCGATTGCCTATCTTGAAGAAGGCAAAGATGCCGAGGAAACAAAACGCCTGGTCGAGGCGGAGGGAGCAGAATGCTTGCTCATCCAAGGTGACTTGGGCAAGCGTGATAATTGTTTTGATGCAGTTAAACAAACTGTTGAAACCTATGGCGGGCTGAACATCCTCGTTAATAACTGCGCCCAGCAATGGATGGATGACGGGCTTGCCGATATCAGTGAGGAAAAGCTGCGCCGTACAATGGACAGTAATGTCATGAGCTATTTCTTTATGACACAAGCCGCACTCGATCATTTGGGCGAAGGCGATATAATTATCAATACAACATCCGTCAATGCCTTTGCAGGTATGGGTGCGCTTACATCCTATTCGACAACACGCGGGGCAAGCCTTGCGCTCTCTCGCTCACTTGCCGACCAGTTGGTTGATAAAGGTATCCGTGTAAACAGTGTTGCGCCCGGTCCAATCTGGACACCGTTTATCCCTGGCACTATGCCTGCCGAGATGGTTGAGGATTTCGGTCAGATGACGCCAATGGGTCGCGCAGGACAACCTTGGGAAGTTGCAACATGCTTCTTATTCCTTGCTTGCTCAGACAGTAACTATATCACGGGTCAAACATTGCACCCGAATGGCGGCATGATTGTCGGTGCATAAGCGGTTTTGAAAACAAACCCTGTCATCTATGAACTTTATCCCCGTTCTTTTCTGGATACAGATGGTTCGGGGGTGGGTGACCTGAAGGGTATTATTAACAAAATCCCTTATATTCATGAGTTAGGCGTTGATATGATTTGGGTTTGCCCAATCTATCAATCGCCTTTTTATGATGGGGGATACGATATTACTGATCATACCGCCATTCATCCAAGATTCGGCACGATGTATGATTTTGAGGCACTCGTTCAAAAAATTCATGATAAGGACATGCAAATTATGATGGATTGTGTATTTAATCATACCAGTAAAGACCATAAATGGTTTGAGAAATCCGCGGCGAATGATGAGCATTACAAGGATTTCTATGTCTGGGCCGATCCTCAAGAAGATGGCACTGCACCCAATAATTGGTTATCGAAATTCGGCAAGCCTGCATGGACATGGAATCACCATCGCCGCCAATATTACATGCATAATTTTCTGGAGCAGCAACCCAATCTCAACCTGAAAAATCCAAATGTTCAAAAAGAAATTAAGAAAATTCTTCAATTCTGGATAGACAAAGGCGTTGATGGTTTTCGATTTGATGCCGTGACATCCTTTGCCTTTGATGAAAGTTTGCAAGACAACCCCGTTGCCGATCAAAAAACTAAGGACAGCATTTCAGGCTCTGCTCACAACCCTTATGTTTTTCAAAGTCATGAACATGATTTACATGTTGTTGATGGTGTTGAAAATGCCGAAATGCTTCGCAACTTTACAGGTGATGACAAATTCCTGATTGGTGAGGTGACGGTTAATATCGGTTCGGTTGATGTTGTGAATATGTATACAGGCGAGGGAAAGCTCAATGCCGCCTATACAACCGATCTACGCGAAAATTGTGCAAGTGCTGATAATCTAAAAGCCATTTTGGATAAAGTTAAAGATACGCATAATTTCGGCTGGGCGCTATCCAATCATGATTTTGCACGCCATGCCAATACGATAGGTGACGGCAGTAACCGCGATATTCGTTTTTACGCCATGTTGCTTGGCTTTATGCCGGGGCCTTGGCTGATTTATCAAGGAGAGGAGCTTGGGTTACCACAACCGGAGCTGGACAAGGAGGATGTGACAGACCCCTATGATTTGTTTTATTGGCCCGACTCACCTGGGCGTGAGGGGGCAAGAGTGCCGTTGCCTTGGACAGAAGATGACAGTCAGAATTACGGCTTTACAAGCGGGAAACCTTGGCTGCCAATGGCGTGGGGTAAAGGATTATCGGTGCAAGCGCAGGGCAATAATGATAACTCAACTCTAAACTACTATCGCTTACTAATAAAAACCAGAGGTGATATGGATATGGGTGCGATGAAAATTGAAGATGTAAAAAGTGAGAATGGCACACTAATCATTGATTATCATCATCCCGATGACGGAGATTATCGCGGTTACTTTAATCTAGGAAATAACGACTTTACGTTTGAAAATGAAATCAATGATAAAGATATCGTTTTTGCATCTGATAACTATAGTGAAATTTTACTATCTAAAACTGCTCTCATAATAAAAACTTAAATCTTTTAAAGATTGAAATCATCGGATATCATCTGGGTATTCTGCTCAATAACAGAGTGGTTATTTATAATCAAAAAAGGATTAAATAATATGAAAACATTCTTATTCGCGCTAATCGCAACAGTTTCACTTCCTGTGATGGCGATGGCATCCGAAACATGTGAAAATCCCGTCACAAAAGAGGCGGTGATGGAAGCGCAAGAAAAATGGGGCAATGCGATTGTCGCCATCGGTAGTGCAGAAGATTCAAAGGCAGAGGCTCAAAATACGCTGGACACGCTTTACGCCTATGATATGGGCGATGTGTTATTTAAACCGACATTGGCAAGTGCCGACCCTTTCAGAGGCACTGAAACAGAAGCCCTATCCTATTTCGTTGGTGGTGATATTGAGGAAGATAACGGCTTTGCCCTCGCACCTTACACAAATGTTCGTTTTGATAATGAAGGTATCATTACCGACTGCAATACAGCGATGGCAATGGGTGAATATTACTTCACAAAAACGGATGAGAGCGAAGTGAAAGTTGAATACAGCTTTGGCTATGTTCGTGATGATGCAGGTGATTTACGCATTAACCTCCACCATTCATCCCTTCCTTATACGGCAGAGTAAATCTATTTTAAACATTTCAGAAGAGAGGCAGTCTTTCGAGACTGCCTTTTTTTAAAACAACGCGCCGATTATTATACCCAGTAAAAACAATATCGCCGCACCGCCGAAAAAGAATAATTTTCGTGCTAAATCGGCATCCATAATAATGCCATCATCTTCCGCACGGTCACCGAAATCACCATAGGCCGTACTTTGATGGGTCGCTGGCGCCATAACATTCCCTTCTCGGTACCCGTCTTGATCTTTATCCGATTTTTGCATGTCGAGGCCAGCCTGTGCCATTTTATGATCCATAAAATTAGGAAGAATCATATTGGCAAATACCAGTTGAAAAACTGACTTTCCAACCAATATTTCACGCGCATTTGTATCAATCGCCTTAAGGACGGCCTTTGCCGCGACATCCGGTTGATATATTGGTGGGGCGGGTTGGGGTTGCTTCTCCAGGCGGCTTCTTGCCCACTCAAATTGCGGTGTGTTCACGGCAGGAAGTTGAACCAGAGACAGGGCGACGTCACGTTTTTGCCTGATTAATTCCGATCGAACCGATGCGCTGAACCCATTAATTGCATGCTTTGCCGCGCAATAGGCGGATTGATAAGGCACCGCGCGATAGCTTAAACCCGACCCGATATTAACAATATTTTTGAGGTTTGGCGCGGTCAGCGCAAGCCGCGTGCCGTTAACCTGACCCAAATATGTTGCATTTGTGATCGTCTCAAATTCCTCAATCTCCATCTCTTCAAAAGGTGAAAAGCTTGTCAACATCAACGCGTTGACCCAGATTTCAGGTGTGCCGATTTCTTGCGTAATGCCGTCATAGGCTTTTTGCAGGGCTTTTGCATCCGCGCCGTCTGCGGCGTGAACGGCGATTTTATCCTTAAATTCGCGCTTCATGGCATCGAGGCGATCTTGCCCGCGGGCGATTATACCAACCTTATAGCCTTTCTCAATAAGGCGTTCAGCCGTTTTGCGTCCAATTCCTGCCGAGCCGCCTAAAATAATTGTTGTTTTATTCATGAAATGCTTCTCTTAATCATTATTTTTGATACATAATCAACCGCTTAAGCTCAATTTGGTTCATTTTCATTTTTCTTTATGGGATAAAGCGAGGGCAGTGATTGACTCTGCCTCTTATAGGTCGTAATTCTGGTTTAAGATAAAATTATAAAAGGATATTATTATGGCCGGATCACTTAATCGCGTTATGCTCATCGGTAATTTGGGAAATGACCCGGATATCCGCAGCATGCAAAATGGCGGGCGCGTTTGTAATCTTTCAATCGCGACATCTGAAAGCTGGAAAGATAAAAACACAGGCGAGCGTAAGGATAAAACCGAATGGCACCGCGTTTCTATCTTTAATGAAGGGCTTGTCAATATTTGCGAAAATTACCTCAAAAAAGGCTCGAAAGTTTTTATCGAGGGTCAACTTGAAACACGGAAATGGCAGGATCAGTCAGGCAATGACCGTTACAGCACCGAAGTGGTTTTAAAAGGCTATGGCGGCAGTTTAACCATGCTCGATTCGCGTAATGATAATAATGGCGGAGGCGGTGGTTATCGTCAGAATGACAATAATGGTGGTGGCGGTTATCAAACTCAAGGAGGAGGGCAGCAACAGCAAGCTCAGGTCCAAGTCCATGATGATTTTGAAGATGACATCCCGTTTTAAAAGAAAGTCCTTTCATGAAAAAAACTTTATTATCCATTTTTTTATCAGGTATATTTGCATTGCCCGTTTATGCTCAGGATGCCGTCACGCCTGAAGAATTGTCCGCACGGCTTGACGTTGCGCGGCAATATTCCGAGATTGTCTCTATGGAAGATGAAGTTAAAAAATCTATTGATAATATTGTCATTCAAGTGCCGAAAGATGATCGTGTTCTCTATCGTTCAATATTAAACAGAAACATGAATATTGATAGGCTTAATACAACTTCTGAATTGGCTTTGGCTGAGATATTTACCAAAGAAGAACTGGAAGCGATGGTTGCGTTTTACGGCACACCAGAAGGTAAGGCGATCCGCGACAAAATGCCTGAATATCAGGAGCGTTTAAAGCCTCTGTTTGAGGAAATGCTCAGAGATTCTATTGAATCATTTCAAAGCCAGACACGATAATTATTTCAATTTTTAACGATTCTTAAATCTGTCCTAAGGTCTTTTTGCTATTGTTTCATAATATTGATGTAACAAAAGGCATGATAATGGTTCAAATGCGAAGTGACCTCGCAAGGCAGCAGGAATTGATGAATGCATCCTTTGCGGCAAAACGTGAGGGCGCGGTGACATTTCATAAATCCCCGCTTTACGAGCGCTTAGAAGACCTGCACGCCAAAGAGAGACGCAAATCTTTTAAACTTCCCTGGAAAAGTTGTTTGTTTCTGATTGGCATCTTGTATTTTTTCTATGGTGGTGGTCAGGAGGATTTGCAAGAGTCTTTAAAAGAGGCCGTTATCGCGGAAATAGCGGGAAATCCTCAAATACAATCTTTAAATATTGACGGCTTACCACCTGAGGACCATGTCCAAAATTTACTTCAAAAAGTACCGCAGGATGAAATGGCAACTGTTTCTATTACGCTTAACGGTCAAACAATTATGAAAGATATCTCGGTTTCAGAGATCGAAAATCTTCAAAAAACGCAATTTTAATCTTCCGACATTATAGGAGATGTTGAGACTTTCATCATAGTATCGGGGTCGCGTGGTGGTTCGCCACGTTTAATTTGATCCACATACTCCATCCCATCAACAACTTCACCCCATATTGTGTATTGCCCGTTAAGGAAGCTACAATCGTCAAAACAGAAAAAAAACTGAGAATTGGCGGAGTTCGGGTCGGATGTTCGCGCCATACCAATTACCCCCCGTCCGAAATTTTTATCGGAAAATTCTGCAGGAAGATCGGCATAGTCAGATCCGCCTGTCCCTGTCCCGGTCGGGTCACCCGTTTGGGCCATAAAACCATCAATTACACGGTGAAAAACAATTCCGTCATAAAAACCTTCATTTGTAAGCTTTGTGATGCGCTCAACATGCTTTGGCGCAAGATCGGGGAGGAGTTTAACCTCAACCTGCCCATAGGGAAGTTGTATGTAAAGCATTTCATCTGACATCGTTTGCGCCTTTACTGGGGTTATAAAAATCACCCCTAAAAAAGCGAAAATAGTTATGAAATGCAAGATGTTTTTCATTGTATAGTAACTTTATTTTAATCTATTTGTTTTAATATTATTAATAGTAACTAGTTTTCCGCGTTCAAAAAAACAATGTTTTTGGCGTAAAATATTTTTTGTGTTAACATATGAAACAATGAATTTAAATAATATTAAAAACAAATTTGCTTATAAAAAGAACGAGGATGGAACCGCGGCGATAGAATTTGCCTTTTTCGCTATTCCGTTTTTTTTACTTATTATGGGCATTGTTGAGATTGGCATATTGGCTGGGACATCCATTGTTATGGAAGGCGGCACAAAAGAGGCCGCGCGACTTATACGTACAGGCCAAATAACAGATAATTCTACAGCAAGTCGTGACTTATTTCGAAATACGTTTTGCGATGAAGTAAAAGTATTTATAAATTGTGCTACAGCAGGTCCTAGTTTGGTTTTTAAAGTACTTGAACTTGATGATTCAACAGGAAATGGTTTTGATAATGCTGCAAGTGGAGCTGCATCATTACCTGATTTAGATGTTGTAGATGCGTCAGGGAATTTAACGGGTCCTGTTTTTGCCCCTGGTAGCGCTAATTCAAAAGTTATTGTTCGTATTGCGCATGAAAGGCAATTATTGACTCCCTTAGCAGCGCCACTTCTTTCCAATCGACCAAATAACAAAAGATTAATCCAATCTACGGCAATTGTAAGGAACGAACCTTATGCTTTTAGATAAATTTAAAATAAATGAGAGTGGCGTTTCAGCAATTGAAGGCGCATTGCTACTGCCAATAGCTATTATTCTATTTTTAGGGACCTTTGAAGGATTTAATCTTCTTATAATAAACCAAAAAGTTAGTAATGCCTCCGCAACTGCAAGTGACCTTTTAAGTCGCGAAATATTGATTACAAACGAAATTTTAGAAGAGGCTTATGCAGCTGCTCAACTTGTAATGGAACCACTAGACTCAACCAATTTAGGTATGCAAATTGTTGGCGTTGAGTTTAACTCTGCAGGCAATCCCGTAGAAAATTGGTTTTATACTGAAAATGTAATAACCAGAGATACAGATTTGCACCTGAAAGTTGATACTGGTCCTGGCAGTACACCCTTAGGTGTCGCAGGCGAGGGTTTAATTGTTGCTCAGATTTTATACCAGCATACACCAGTTTTCGGATTAGATTTTTTTGGGCTCGGCGCAGTTTTTGCCCCGATTGTAATGAACGAAATCACCTTTGCAAGAGGACGGCAAGTATCTTGTATCCCTTATGATGATGGTATGACCATCTTTACATGTAGCTAAATGAGAGATAAACAATAATGGCACGAATAAAACAAAATTTGAGAGGTTTCTTAATAAATGATAAGGGCGTAATTGCAATATTATTCGCCGTATCAATTCCGATGTTAATTCTTTCAGTAGGTATTGGTGTTGATGTAACAAAAGCATATCAGGTTAAACAAAGATTAGCGCAAGCTATAGATCATGCAGCACTTGCTGGTTCAACAGCCACAGGCACAGTCTCTGAAAGAGAAGATTTCATTCGTGCCTATATCCGGAAAAATTTTGATTCAATTGGTGGCGCAACTTTGGACGATGCGGATATCGCAATTGATTTAAGTGATCCGTCTTCGATCAGCATCTCCGCAACGGCGACAAGCATTAACACTTTTATGCCTTTTTTCAGTAAAGACACAGTGACAGTTTCATCGCTTGCCCGGGTTAATCGTTCCGTGAAAGCCGAAATAGTTATGGTTGTTGATAATAGTACGTCTATGAATAACTCAGGTCGTTTAACGAACTTAAAAGCGGCCATGAATAGTTTTGTGACAACATTAACAACAGCGGTACCTGATCCTGATTTCTACAGAATCGGAATAGTTCCTTATAATCACACAGTCAGTGTAGGAAGTTATGGCATCGGTGAGAATCCGGATGGCACTTATTATGATACTCCTTTTGTAGATGTAAATATACCTCCTTTTGATGGCAGTTCTACTTCTGTTACTGGTTTTAATACAACTTATTCAACATCTGACTGGACGGGAGTAGTTGCAGAAGAAGTAATTACTTCTGAATCAGATTTTGTTACATCTTCAGATATTGAGGCTTTTCGCTTTTGTGTAAAACGAAGCAATGGCAAATTAAAAAATTCTTGTGTGACAGCTGAAGGTAGCACACCTGCTACGGCAACACCCTTTCATAAAGTAGAAAAATTACAAAGCGTTTTACCTTTAACAAATAACCTTACAGACATTTCAAATAAAATATCTTCGTTAGATGCAAGAGGTGGAACATACAGTAATTACGGCTTGCTCTGGGGATGGCGACTAATTTCACCAGGATTTCCGTTTACTGAAGGGGCTTCTTATAGTGATAATGATTGGAAAAAATTTATAATTCTTATGACAGATGGAAACAATAATATTAATGATTATTCCGGTCTAGGTTTGCATCCTAATGAGGTTAGTTATTCAGATAGCGATTTAGATGACGCTTTACTTAGAATATGCAACAATGTAAAAAGCAATGATATTGTAATATTTACAATAACATTTACACCGTCAATTAGTGCTTCTACTATATCGAAATATGAACAATGTTCAACTGTACTGGCTGGGGAATCCGGTTATCCACGATATATTAACGCCTCTAATGGTGTCGCATTAACTAATGCATTTGATAGTATCGCTAATCAAATTGCCAATACTTACCTCGCACGTTAAATTTAGGTTTATATTTCAGGCATTGTGCTTATAATCCTTTTTAAAAAAGGATATGCATCAATGCCCGAATACAATGCCGAGTTTTATAAAGAGACTGTCTTTCTGCCTAAAACCGATTTTCCGATGCGTGGAAATCTGCCTGAAAAAGAACCTGCCATTCTCGCCAAATGGGCGGATGGCAATATTTACCAACGGATAAGGCAGCATTCGGCTCAAAACCCGCGCTGGACTTTGCATGACGGGCCGCCCTATGCGAATGGACATATCCATATCGGTCATGCGGTCAATAAAGTCCTCAAAGATGTTGTCAATAAATCAAAGCAAATGCAGGGCTATAACGCCGATTATGTGCCTGGGTGGGATTGCCACGGTCTGCCCATCGAATGGAAAATTGAGGAGCAATACCGCAATAAAGGGCAAGATAAAGACGCAATAGATACCGTCACTTTCCGTAAAGAATGCCGCGATTTTGCCCAAAAATGGGTTGATATTCAAGCCGATGAGTTTCAGAGGCTCGGCGTGGTCGGGAATTGGGATAAGCCCTACCTCACTATGACTTACGATGCCGAAAGCACGATCACATCCGAAATCCATAAATTTGCCATGAATGGCGGGCTGTATCGTGGGGTGAAAACCGTTATGTGGTCACCTGTTGAGGAAACCGCGCTTGCCGAGGCCGAGGTTGAATATAAAGAGCATAAATCTGTCACAATCTGGGTGCGCTTCCCCGTTGCAGAGACGAGCATCCCCGAGCTTGAAGGCGCGGATTGCGTGATTTGGACAACAACACCGTGGACTTTGCCTTCAAATCGCGCCATGGCAGTCAATAAAGATATCGAATATGGGGTTTATAACGTTAAAATGCCCTCACCCGACCTCGCTAACGGCTCGGCCACCCTCTCCCTTCAGGGAGAGGGAAAGGCGACCGAAGGAAGCCAAGGTGAGGGAATTGAAAGATTATGCTTAGCCATAAATCTGGCTGAAGATGTCTTCACAAAAGCAAAAATAGAAAATTACGAGCTTATTAAAACGGTCAAAGGCTCGGATATTGTCGGTACAGTCTGCGACCATCCATTGAAAGACAGCGGCTTCACCCACCGTGTACAGATTTTGGAAGCATCTTACGTGACGGATGAGGCGGGAACGGGCATTGTGCATATCGCCGCTGCCCATGGTGAGGAGGATTACGAGCTTGTCATGGTGCATAACGCTTCTGCCGATGACGCGCATCAGGTTGAAATCACCGATAATGTCGCCGATGACGGAACGTTCCGTGACCATGTGCCCTTGTTTGGCGGCATGGCGATTATTGATAAGGATGGAAAATTCTCGGACGGGAATTTCGCCCCTATCAAGGCCATGTATGAGGCGGGCATGCTCCTCGCCAAAGGATCGCAGCGCCATGATTATCCGCATAGCTGGCGGTCAAAGGCACCGATTATGTATCGCGCCATTCCGCAATGGTTTATCTCCATGCGGCATAACGGTCTACGTGATGTTGCTTTGCAGGCGATTAAGGACACAAACTGGGTACCGTCAAAGGGTGAGAATCGTATCCGTGCGATGATTGAAAACCGCCCTGACTGGAACATCTCCCGCCAACGCGCGTGGGGCGTACCGATTGCGATTTTTGTAAATAAACAAAACGATGAAATTCTGCAAGATGAAGCCGTGAATGACCGTATCGCCGCTATTTTTAAGGAAGAAGGCAGTGATGCATGGTGGTCACGCCCTGCCGCCGACTTCCTCGGCAGCGACTATAAAGCGGATGACTATGAGCAGATTTTCGATATTGTTGATGTCTGGTTTGAAAGTGGCTCAACACACAGTTTTGTCCTTGAAAGTGATAATTGGAATTTGGGAAGCCCTGCCGATTTATATCTTGAAGGCTCTGACCAACATCGCGGATGGTTTCATTCCAGCTTGCTTGAAAGTTCAGGAACACGCGGGCGGGCGCCTTATAAAAGTGTCCTGACCCATGGCTTTACGCTGGATAAAGATGGCGTGAAAATGTCGAAATCTATCGGGAATATCATTGCGCCGCAGGAAATTATTGACCGCTATGGTGCGGATATCCTCCGCCTTTGGGTGGTTACAACCGATTATGAGGAAGACCACCGCATCGGTGATGAAATCCTGAAAGGGACAAGCGATATTTACCGTCGTATCCGTAATACTTTCCGCTTTTTGCTTGGTGCAATGGATGGGCTGAACGTTGCAGAGATGGTCGACCTTGAAAAAGATTATGATAATTTACCTGAGCTTGAAAAGCTTGTGCTTCATCAACTTTACGAGATGGATGCGAAACTCCGTGCATCCGTTGATGTTTTCGATTTTGGCGAGATTACAAAAAGCCTTTATGATTTCTGTAATCAGAATTTGAGCGCCTTTTACTTCGATATCCGTAAAGACAGGCTCTATTGCGACCGTCCTGACTTGTTTGAACGCCGCGCTTGCCGGACCGTCATGGCAAAAATTTTTGAATGCTTAACGGCATGGTTTGCGCCTGTTCTCTCCTTCACATGTGAGGAAGCATGGGATCTCCGCCCTCAAGGGATTTTTGAAGATGTGGACTCTGTCCACCTGCGTCAGTTTCCGAATATCACATCACAATGGCAGGATAGTGCGCTTGCGGGAAAATGGTTCGGTGTGCGCGATATTCGTGAGAAAGTCCAACTTGCGATTGAGCCTTATCGTAAAGATAAAATAATCGGTTCCTCTTTAGAGGCGCATCCTGTGATTACACTTCCTGAAAAAATGGCGGCAGAACTCAATTCTATTGATTGGGCAGAGGTCTGTATCACCTCGCAAGTCACTGTTCAAGCAGGTGATGAAATTCAGGTGACATTTCAAAAGGCCGAGGGTCAAAAATGCGAGCGATGCTGGAAAATATTGCCCGAGGTTGGCAGCGATAAGGAATTTCCAAACCTCACTCTCCGTGATGCCGATGCGGTGAGATGGTATCTTTCTCAAGCCAAAGCGGCTTGACTTATATCAACTGTCATTCCCCGACTTGTTCGGGGAATCTTTTCAAGATTAAGTGTAATGAGTAAGCAATATTGGGTTTATATGCTCGCAAGCTCAAAAGACGGGGCTATTTATATCGGCGTAACATCCGATTTAATTAAACGTATTTATCAACATAAACGCTCAATGACAAAAGGTCATACATCCAAATACCATATTCGACGATTGGTTTATTTTATGGAATTCGGTGATCCAGAACATGCTATAAAGCATGAAAAAAGATTGAAAAAATATAATCGGCAGTGGAAGATAAACTAAATTGAAGTTAATAACCCTGAATGGAAAGATTTGTGGGATGAAATTACACAGTAATAATAAAGAAGAAGATTCCCCGAACAAGTCGGGGAATGACAGTTTAGATAATAAACAATCCAAACTCCCGCAATTTATCGGGTTGAGTATCATTATAGATATTATTCTCCTCGACCAGATTACAAAATGGTGGATAACGGAACATATTTTGCGTGTTGAAACAGGCGGGGAGCCTCTATCCCTTATGCAATGGCTTGTGAACGCGCCAGAACGGCTCGGGTTTGTTTCCGTGTCTGTCATGCCGTCTTTTAATTTAAGTATGGTGTGGAATGAGGGCGTGTCCTTCGGCATGCTTCAAAATGCAGGCATATTGCCGCTCGTTATCTTAACACTCGTGATTAGCGGTTTTCTGCTCTATCTCCTCATAAAGTCGCAGTCAATTTTTGAAGGCGTCAGCTATGGCATTATCCTCGGTGGTGCATTCGGGAATTTAATTGACCGCTTCCGTTTCGGTGCGGTGGCAGACTTTTTTGATGTCTATATCGGCGACTATCACTGGCCTGCCTTCAACATTGCCGATGCCGCGATTGTAATCGGTGTCATCTTATTGCTTATTCAGGGTTTATTTTTCGCGGAAAAAGAATAAGATTATAACCCATGAGAAACAAACATTTTTTAATGACGGGTTTATGTGTTTTGGTTTTGACGGCCTGTGGCGGCGGTACAAAAGAAAGGCTCGGCCTGGTCAATACCGCGCCTGATGAGTTTAGCGTGGTGACGCGCGCGCCATTATCCGTTCCGCCTGACTTCAACCTGCGCCCGCCGCGCCCGGGGGCTGAGCGTCCGATGGAAATGAGCACACAACAACAGGCGCGCCAAACAGTTTTCGGCGAAAATCGTAACCTGCCGACAACGGCAAAAAGCGATAATTTTCTGAGTAAAGTCGGCGCGAATGAGGCGGATGCCAATATTCGTAATGTTGTAGATTCCGAAACAAACATCGATAACCGCACAACGGCGGAGCGTCTGCTTTTTATGACGAATGATGTGAATCAGGGTCAAGTGATCGACCCTCAAGAAGAAATGCAACGCCTTGAAAATGAAGGGGTCTTGCGCCAATCGGTTGAGAGTAACGGCACAAATGCCGCAGAATAAAGACAGACTCTAGTTATTCATGAGACACTATTTAAACCGCATTTTATTGACAGGATTATTAATGCTGCAAACCATGACTGCCGCCAATGCGGTTGAAACAATTTATAACGCAAAAACAATCACATTACCCAATGCAATGCAGATTGTAGTGGTTGAAAACCAGCGCACGCCCGCCGTCACTCATATGATTTGGTATAAAATCGGCGGGGCGGATGAGGTTGCAGGCGAGAGCGGCCTTGCCCATTACCTTGAACATTTGATGTTTAAGGGGAGCGAGCTTGTCCCCGATGGTGATTTTTCCAAAAAGGTCAAAAGCTGGGGCGGGAATGATAATGCATTTACCAGCTGGGACTTTACCGCTTATTTCCAAACTGTGCCAAAAGACAAGCTTGAAAAAGTGATGTTAATGGAGGCTGACCGTATGCGAAATTTAAGCTTTACTGATGCAGAAGCCCTGACCGAACGTGATGTTGTGATACAGGAGCGGCGGCAGCGTACGGATTCAAACCCTGCCGCGCAATTAAGTGAAGCCATGCGTGCCGCGCTATTTGTCAATCATCCGTACGCCCGCCCGATCATCGGATGGGATCAGGAATTGCAGAAATTGACCCCGGAGGCCGCGCGCGCATTTTATAACCGCTATTACGGGCCGAAAAATGCCGTTTTAATTGTGAGCGGAGATGTTGAGGCAAGGCAGGTTTTTGAAATGGCCGGCAATATCTACGGCACAATCGAAAATAAAGATATTTTAACCCGTCCTGAGTGGCCGGATGTTCCTGCGCTTTACGGTCAAACAACCGTGACCCATTCCCACCCGAGCATAATGCAACCTGTCTGGCGGAAGCTTTACCGCACAATCGGTATGAGTGATGATTACAAGGCGACACTCGCCCTTGCACTTGCCGATGAAATTATCGGCGATAACACAGGGCGGCTTTATCAGGCGTTAGTGACCGAGCAGAAAATTGCGAGCGCGACCAGTTTTACCTATAACGGTATTGCGATTGATGACGGTACAGTATCCATTGGCGTGACACCGATGGAAGGGGTGAGTCTTCAAGAACTGGATGATGCAGTAAACGAGGTTTTAAAAGATATTGCCCAAAACGGTTTGACGGAGGAGGAAGTGATAAATGCAATTAATCGCCTGCAAGATCAATCGGTTTATGAACGTGACAGTTTGACTGGCCCTGCCATGATGATTGGCTATCAACTGGCGGCAGGTATTCCGCTTGAAAAAATTGAAAGCTGGCCACGTGATTTAGAAAGTATAAGTGCCGCCGATATTCAACAGGTTGTAAAAGATTATTTGCTTCCTTCATCTGACGAATACCACGCGATTGTCGGGCATTTACTGCCTGAACCGCAAACCCAAGGGGAGTAAGCGATGACCTGCCCTCTCCCGATAAAAACTTTATTGATAGCGATAGGATTGATATTTATGACCGCTGTAACCGCACAGGCCAATGACGATAATCGTATTTTAAATATTGAAGATACGGGGCAAGGCTTTTGGCATGTTGAGGATAACAGCCTGCCGATTATCACCATTCATTTTGCCTTTAAGGGTGCCGGCTCTGTCAATGACCCTGAAGGCAAGACCGGGCTTGTCCAACTTTTGAGCAACACGTTGGATGAAGGGGCAGGCAGCCGTAATGCAAAAGACTTTCAGGATGCGCTTCAAAACCACGCAATTGAATTGTCATTTTCTTCAGGTCGTGACCATTTTACAGGCAAGATGAAAACGCTCAAACGCCATGCACCGCTTGCTTTTGAGTTATTGCGTGATGCGCTGACATCCCCTAAATTTGAGCAGGAGGCCATTGACCGTATGCGTGCCGCCAATATTATGCGCATAAAATCGGCACAGGCGAAGGTGAATTGGCAGGCGGCACGGTTGATGAACCATGTGCTGTTTGACGGGCATCCCTATCAGGATAATAGCGGCGGCACAATTTCAGGGTTGGAGACCGTTACCCCCGATGATTTAAAAGCTTTTAAAGACAGCTATTTTACCCGTGACCGCTTGATTATCGCCACGGCGGGAAATGTGACCAAGGCTGAAATGAGCGAAACGATTGACAGTATTTTCGGTAATCTACCGGAAAGCGGCGCGGATTTGACAAAGCTTGAGCCTGTTGATTTCAAACCGATTATCGAACGCGCAGCATTTGAAAGTGACAGCCCGCAAACCTCTGTTCAAATGATCTGGCCGGCGATTGAGAAAAAAGACCCGGATTATTTCGCCTATCGCGTGATGAATCAGATTTTGGGCGGAGGCGGTTTTTCATCTTACTTGATGGAGGAAGTGCGCGAGAAGCAAGGTTTAACTTACGGTATTTACTCCAGCCCCGTTTTCATGGGTGCGGCAAATTACATTGTGATTGGCAGTGCGACCACGCCTGACAATATTCAACCTATGAAAGATTCTGTCGCGGCGATTATTGATAATATGAAGATAAGTACGGTTGAGCAATATCGTTTGGATGAGGCGAAAAGCTTCCTGATTGGCTCTCTTCCGTTACGTTTTTCAACGACTTTAAGTCTGTCAGGCGCGGCACTTCGCATGCAACTGGACGGGCGGTCGATTACCGCACTGGATGACTGGGCAGGTAATATTGAAAAAGTCACTTTGGAAGATGTTCAGCGCGTTGCACAAAGAGTGTTCATTACAACAGAGCCAATGACAATCGTCATAGCAGGAGCGATTCCTGAGGGCGCAGATTATCGGATTTTCGAGACATTGCCTGGGGTTGTTGAATAATGGGAAACCCTGTTCAAACATCCGTCTGGCAGGCCCTTCAAAATCAAGCAGGGCAAACAGGCGAAAGTTATATTGGTTTAATGAAAGCCGACAAAACTGGCGTCAGTATAGATTTCTCTCGTTCCTTCATGCCCCAAAATATTTGGCAAACTTTAATTGCGCTTGCAAGACAGCAGGAAGTCGAAAAATGGCGCGACAAAATGGTTGCGGGCGAGGCGATTAATCATACTGAAAACCGCGCGGTCGGGCATATGCGGTTGCGTGCTGACAAAGATGAGGAGGTGCTTTCTATTCTGAATAATATGCGCAGCTTTGTTGAAAAAACGCACGCCGAAAATGATTTTACAGATGTTGTTCATATCGGTATTGGCGGCTCGGACTTAGGGCCTCGGCTTATCTGCGATGCTTTGAGCCACCTGCCGCCAAAGCTGAAAACCCATTTTGTGGCCAATGTTGATGCGGCCGACATTGCGCTGACCTTGCGCTCTCTTAATCCTGATACAACGCTTTTTATCATTGCGTCAAAAACATTTACAACACAGGAAACCATGATGAATGCGGCCTATGCCAAGGCTTGGTTGGGTGATCGGTCAATCGCACAGCATATGATCGCGCTCAGTACCAATCGTGACGCTGTAGAAGCATTTGGCATTGACCCTGATAATATGTTCCCGTTTTGGGATTGGGTCGGCGGGCGGTTCTCTGTTTGGTCAGCGATAGGTATGCCGATTGCACTATCATATGGCTTTGATATATTTGAGGAATTTCTCTCTGGTGCACGCGATATGGATGAGCATTTTATGCAAGCACCGCTTGCGCAAAATCTGCCTATTCTCCTCGCCCTATACGGTATTTGGAATCGCAATTTTATGCATCGGAACGCTTTGGCCGTTCTCCCTTACGCTCAAAATTTGGCCTTGCTCCCGAATTTCTTGCAACAGCTTGATATGGAATCAAACGGTAAATCTGTTGATAGGGATGGGCATTTCATCACCGACTACGCAACAGGTCCGATTATTTTTGGTCAGGCCGGCACGAATGGGCAGCATGCCTTCCATCAATGGCTTCATCAAGGAGCCGAGATTGTCCCATGCGAGTTTATTACTTTTGACACTTCGCCTTTTGATGAATCCCATCATCAGGTCTTGAATGCACATGCAACCGCACAGGCCGATGCCTTCGCCAATGGTGATAATAATCAGGCCGAACCGCATAAGCATTATGCAGGTGGTCGTCCCTCCATTACAGTTACACTCAAAGATTTAAGCCCAGCCTTAATCGGTGCGCTCATCGCACTGTATGAGCATAAAATCCTTGTTCAAGGGGTAGTATGGAACATCAATAGCTTCGACCAATTCGGGGTTGAGCTTGGCAAGAAACTTGCCTCAAAAATATTAACCCAATCCCAATAAATTTCCTGTATTATCAATCAATAAATAACGGGGAATAACAAATTTAATGACACAATCGGATGCCAATTTCTTTATGTCTCACCTGTCACAGGATGACATGAATGACATTATTAAAAAGCACAAACTCTATCTTGAAGGCAAAAACGGCGGTGCACGTGCCGTTATTAAATTTAAAAACCTTTCGGGTTTAAGTTTGAAAGGGCAAGATTTATCCCATGCCGATTTTACAGGCTCATGCTTTATTGGGACGGATTTATCAAAGGGCAATTTCAGCTCAGCCACTTTCTTTGCGTGTGACATGCGCCGCGCTAATCTGGAGAGCGCAAAATTCGTCCGTGCCGATTTCAGAGGGGCTTTTGTCGCCGGTGCCAATCTTGAAAATGCCGACCTTAAATCCGCGGATTTGCGTGAAGGTCGTATGATGGAAAAGGAAACCGAGGATTTATTGAAAGCCAGAAACGGCAATATGAATAGCGATAATATGACGCGCACTGTTTTTGCCGGTGCGCGTATGGTATCAACCAATATGTCCGCCGTACGTGCGGTTTCGGCAGATTTTTCGGATGCTGACTTAAGTAATGTTGAGATTAAAGGCGCGGATTTGCGTGAGGCCAATATGGAAGGCGCGAATTTAAGCCATTCTGATTTGACAGGCAGTGACGTTCGCGGGGCATGCTTCAAAAACTCAATTATGACAAATACAAGCATGCAAATGGTTGAGAAAAAAGATGCCGATTTCACCGGCGTCATCACCGAAAAAACGCATGGGATTGATGTCTCTGAAATGGACGAGCCGATGGAAATCAGGCTTGAAAAACACGCACTCTGGATTGGCAGCAGGGGGGAACAAGGCACGCGGCTTGACCTATCTTCCTACGATATGCGCGAATTTCAGGGGTTAAATACCTATGCCTTAACGGCCGTTAAAGCGATTGGTGCAACCTTTCATAATCAAGACTTTACAGAGATTGATATGCAAAGCGCGATGTTTGATGAAAGTGATTTCAGGGATTGTAAATTCATTAAAGCTGACTTGCGCGGATCGTCTTTTAAGGAAGCCCGCCTGTCACGCTGTAATTTTACGGAGGCCAATCTGGCGCCGCTAATGTTTAAAAATCCTGACGGTACCAACCGCATTATCCCGGTCAATATGAATGGTGTGAATATGCGCTATACCATCCTTGAAAAGGCGGTTTTAGCAGGCATAAGACTTAAGAATGCAGATTTATCCTATGCTAATTTATCAGGCGCGGATTTGCGTAAGGCTGACTTAACGGGCGCGAATATTACAGGCACAAATTTCGCTGGGGCAAATACCGAAGGTGCGTTGCTTGATAAAGGTGTCGAAATAAACTGATTAAAATTTTTTATTTAGGTAGTGAACTCATAAAATAAACTCATTCTGCGCGTGTCAAACTTTTTAATGAATATTCGTGAAAAGTCTGCAGAGCATAGCTATTGCTACGGTCAAAGGCTTTGAACGAAGAGGCATAAAAAATTTGCCGCGCCCGAAGGGTTGTGATTTTAAAGAAAATTATCATCGTTTTATGTCCTTTGAATATGGTTTGGCATGTCCTGCAGGCCAAAAACTTGATCCTTTCCTTTCAAATCACAACAGAATATTTCATTTTATGAGTTCACTACCTAGAAGTAATATAGACCTACCGCTCTCCGATAAGAACCTCGCGTTTTCCGGTTGCGGATGCGGGGGAGACGACACCTTGTGCCTCCATTTCTTCCATGATACGTGCGGCGCGATTATAGCCGATTTGCAGGTGCCTTTGGATGAAACTGGTTGAGGCCTTGCCTTCGCGTGCGACCACCGCCACCGCCTGGTCATAGAGCTCATCCACTTTTTCGCCATCACTGTCACCGCCGAACATATCAAAAATTCCGTTGCCGCCTTCCCCACCGCCTGCGGTTTCTGCAACAGTATCCAGATAATCCGGCTCGCCCTGCGCTTTCAGATGAGACACAATATCACTGACCTCGTCATCCGCGACAAACGGCCCGTGAACACGTTTTATCATACCCCCGCCAGCCATATAAAGCATATCCCCCATACCAAGCAACTGCTCTGCTCCCCCTTCGCCAAGGATGGTGCGACTGTCTATTTTTGAGGTCACGGCGAATGATATCCGTGTCGGGAAGTTCGCCTTAATAACCCCCGTGATGACATCAACAGATGGGCGTTGCGTTGCCATGATAATATGAAGTCCGGCCGCCCGTGCCATTTGCGCCAAACGCTGAATTGCATTTTCAACATCTTTACCGGCGACCAGCATCAAATCCGCAAACTCATCAACAATAATCACGATAAAGGGCAGCTCGGTCAGTTCAATCGGTTGTTCTTCATAAGTCGGTTTACCACTATCAGGGTCAAAACCAGTCTGCACACGGCGCGAGAGAACCTCACCTTTTTTGAGAGCCTCGCGAATGCGCGCGTTATAGCCGTCAATATTCCTGACGCCCACCTTTGACATGGCGCGGTAACGTTCCTCCATCTCATGCACCGCCCATTTCAGCGCGACCACCGCCTTACCCGGTTCTGTCACAACTGGCGAAAGGAGGTGCGGAATATCATTATAGACCGAAAGTTCCAGCATTTTCGGGTCAATCATGATGAAGCGGCATTTCTCCGGTGGAAGCTTATAAAGAAGCGACATGAGCATCGTATTCACCGCAACCGATTTCCCCGAACCGGTTGTTCCGGCAACCAATAAATGCGGCATACGGGCAAGGTCGGCGATAATTGGTTCGCCACTGATATCTTTCCCAAGGACAAGCGGCAATTTCGCCTTGGTATCTTGATAAGTGCTGCCCTCCAGTATATCGCGCATATAAACGATTTCACGTTTTTTATTCGGTATTTCAATCCCGATGACATTGCGCCCCGGTACAACAGCGGCACGCACAGAGACGGCAGACATTGACCGCGCAATATCATCCGCCAACCCGATAATGCGGGATGATTTCGTGCCCGGTGCGGGTTCAAGCTCATACAATGTGACCACAGGCCCCGGGTGAATTTTAACAATCTCACCTTGAACCGAAAAATCCTGTAAAACCTGTTGCAGCATTTGTGCATTGCGTTGAAGGGCTTGCGGGTCTTGCTTGCTCCCCGTTTGGTAGGGGGCTTCTTGTAACAGTTCAACAGAGGGATAGAGCCAATCCTCACCATCACGCGGTTTTAAATTAAGTGATTTTTGGGCCTTTTTCGGCTCACTGTGTGATGGCTCAACAACTAACGGTTCTGTCACGGGATTGATAATTGTCTCAGCAATCGAGTCAATAGCCTCTGACATTTTCGGCAGAATTTTTTGCTTTTTATTGTCTAATTGAGGCTTCGACGATGTGTTGTCCATGGCGTCATAATGGCTGACCCAATTCATGCTTTTGCGAATCCTATAGATAGTGACGGCTGTAAAAGCTTTTAATCGTGATAGCCCTGTCATCCAGCTATCACGGGGATAACCGATTGCCACCGCACAAAAAACGAGCCCTAAGAGCAAACCTATCAGGGCAACAAATCCGAACGGGAGAGGCAGGATTGCCCCAATCGCGGTTAAAATGCCGCTTCCGATAACGCCGCCCATATAGGCAATAGTTTCCCAATCATCAGGCGCGGTGATGCGTGCGAAAAATACGGAAAGGCATAATATAGCTATAATAAGTGCGATTATGCGCAATGATAATGAAATTGCAAAATCGCGGCGATGAAACACGCGATACCCCCCGATTATAAAGACTATAATCGCGCCCCAAATTCCATAACCAACAGTTTGAATGGCAAGGTCGGCAAAATAGGCACCTTTTGAACCCATGATATTTTGAATATCTTCACTGCTCGCCACGTTGAAGGCGGGATCACTGGCGTGATAATCCAATATTGCCGTTGCCATAAACAGTCCGAGAAAGATTAATGCAAGTGCAAGCGCATCAATAATACGCTTTGCCGTAAAAATGCGAAGGCTTTCAGGAATAGTTATTGTCGGCAGAAAAGACAGCAAAGACTTTCCTTTATTTTTCTGTCGGGATTTGGCTTTTTTACGTGGCATATATTTTCAAAGGTTACAGGTCAAAGAGATTTATTCCATATAAATATGCTTTATTCGCAAAATGCTGCCAAGCCTTAACCTTTTTTTAACTGCGGCTTTCCTAAAATGAAATGGAATAAATGTTATTTTCGAAAGGGCGTGTGAAGCATTTTGGCAAATCAAACTGTCGCAGTTCAAAATGAAGTCAGCTATGGTATTTACACCATTGAACGCTTACCAAGCGGCAGCAAGCGCACGCCGAAATGGGATCTCCATTCCATTGCAAAGGATCGCCAAACGGCGGAAACCCACGCTAAAACACTGTCTGCACAACCCTATTACGACCATATTGAGGTTCAAGAATTTAAAATCTGCCCTGATACAAAAGAGCGAAAAGTCCAAAAAATAAAATCCTATTCCCGCAAATCATCTCGAACGATTTTGCTCGGAAGCCTGGCAATTATCGCCATTGCCATACTCTATATCTTTTAATTTAATTAATTTCAGGGTGCCATAGCGCGCCGACCCATGGGGCAGGACGCATCATACGTTTTTTACCATTATGTTTGACCCAGCGACCGATTGCCGCATCGGTTGGCTTTGGCGGCCCGTGAAAAACAAGGATACGACAGTCTTTAGGCATTTTCGGGCTTAAAATTCCGCGCAATAATCGTGGTGGCATGCAATGCACCTTGAAACTTCGGCACCATTTTTCAGGCCAGAAATTGACATGTTTTTCCGCCTGAACTGTCCGCGTTGTAAAGGTCTGAGAATTTGGATAAGCCTGATACGCGCCTTCGACATCTTCTTGAAACCGCTTAAAAATAGAGTGGCTTTCCTCAAGATTGTAGCGATAGACAGATGTATTACCGATTTTTTTCCCCGGCTGTGTCCAGTTTTCAATCACGCAAAATTCATGCGGCTTATAGGTGAAAAAATCATCCAGATTGCCTGTAATAATCTGATCAATATCCATGAACAAAATGTCACCAGATAAATTATAAGGTGCGTCTTTAAGTTGCGGCGAAAAGGTCGAGATTTTGCGCCAACCGGCATATATCGGCGCAGAGCCAAGTTCAATGTCAGGCAATGGCAAAGCTTCAATATCAGGATGAAACCCGGCCGCATCATCTGTAAGGCAGATAAACCGAAAAGGTTCGCTCAGGTTTCTCTTAACACCGTTATAAAGCTGATTAACGAAGTCCGCATCATATTGCGTCCCCCATTTCATACAAAGAATTGTTTTCATGCGCATTTTATAATATATCTTTTGATAAATGAAAAGAAGACAATCAATAATGACAAGCCCCCTCCCTCAAGATCATCCTCCTGTTCAACAAGAAAAAATCGGTGTTTTGATGCTCAATCTGGGCACGCCTGATGCGACAGACTATTTTTCAATGCGGCGATATTTGAGCGAGTTTCTCTCTGACCAGCGGGTGATTGATTACCCGAAATGGCTGTGGCAACCGCTATTGCAAGGCATAATCCTCACATCGCGCCCGTTTCGGAGTGGCGCAGCCTATAAATCAATCTGGAATGAAGAGTTGGACGAGTCACCGCTCAAAACCTATACGCGGTCTATCACTGATAAAATCAAAGCCGAGTTTGAAGGCAAAGATATTGTCTTTGAATGGGGTATGCGCTACGGCAATCCCTCAACGCAAAAAGGCATTGAGGCTTTGATTGAGCAAGGGTGCCGTAAGATTTTATTCTTCGCGCTTTATCCGCAATATAGCGGCAGCACGACAGGTTCAGCCTATGACAAAGCCTTTGAAGTGCTTCAAAAAACCACATGGCAACCAACCGCCAGAACGGCGAGCGCTTGGCATGATGACCCGAATTATATCAAAGTTTTGGCGCAATCAGTGAAAGACGGGCTTAAGAATGCACCGTCCAAGCCTGATGTTATTCTCACCAGTTTTCACGGTGTGCCGAAACGTTACCTGATGCAGGGTGACCCTTATCACTGCTTCTGTCAAAAAACCTCACGCTTATTGAAAGAAAAGCTCGGCTATCACGATGAGCAATGGATAACGACCTTTCAATCGCGTTTCGGGCCTGAAGAATGGTTGCAACCCTATACCGACAAAACGCTTGAAAGCTTGCCTGAAAAAGGAATAAAAAAAGTGGCAATTCTCTCCCCGGCCTTTGTCAGCGACTGTCTGGAAACATTAGAAGAATTGAACGAAGAAAACCGTGAAATTTTCATGGAGGCAGGCGGTGAGGAATATACCTATATTCCCTGCCTCAATGATACGGATGCCCATATCAAATTCTTGTCAGGGCGTATCAGGCAGGAATTATCCGGCTGGATTTTATAAAGTTAAAAACATAATCACTTCACTCTTTGTTAGGCTTTTGCTAGCAAATTATTAAGACCTTTCCTGCATACTTATAAATATGAAGGAACAGGGCAAAAGGTCTTAAGACAATGCATATTGAATGGGATAACGACTTTATTTATAACGGGAAGCGCAGTGTGACTGTCGCTTGTCATTTTGGTGATTACCAACCAAAGGCCGCCTGTAACCTGATTGATAATCAAACACTCTATTATTTTGATGAGGCTGATGATGCGCCCTTGGAAGAAGATCATTTCACCGCGCAAATGATTAAAGATATGGAGGCCAAGCTCCGCTCCTACGACCGCGCGATTCAAAGCCTTTCAGACACGCATGCCGATATTCAAAAAACCGAAGAGGTTAATTCCGCCTATCATTTTGATGGGCAGGCACTTTCTGTCGGCGCGATCATCGCTTTTAGATGCGAGAGCGAAACATTTACGCATTACTATGATTTTATCCTTGATAGACAAATTGCGCTAGAATTATCCATCCATGTTCAAGGCGTTGAATATTCTCAAGAAACAAAATTAATCCAGATAAATCCTTATCAATCCGAATTTGCGGCGGCTTGCGGTCTGCTTAAGGCCATGCGCATGGCATGGTATGATAATCAGTCAATTTTGGTTAATCCGTTATGCCTGCCGCCCCAGGAAGCAGTCTTTGTCAATCGCCTGATTCAGGCGGATCAGGATTGTATCATTGCCGCCTTTTTATGGGATTTAAGACTGGCAGGGCATGCCGAGGCGGCCGCCATGATTTCGACAGACGCCAATTCAGACCTTTATAATGCCTATGCGGTTGAGGCGATGGCCGATTTCCGTTCAATCCGTTCAGGTTTGGCCTTACGCGCATCATTTGAACGCTGGTTCATTTCCGCGCGGTGCCGCGACCATGACAGGCAGATTATCCAGATTATGCTGGGTGATTTTGCCAAAGTCACAATCAATAATGAGGATGCCGCCGCTTTGATTGTCAAAGATATTATTTTCAGGCTCGGCTCACGCCCAATAGGGAAGAATTACTTGTCACAAAGCATTCCAAACCTTATGCAAGATGCACTTTACAGCGAAGTACGTGATCGTTCAAACGCGAACTTCTTATGGTTTGTAACGTTTGAAAGAAAAATGGCTGAGATGGAACGGAATTTGCATAGCGACACGAAAAGTGAGCATGAGACAGATCAAACAGTAAGCGATGACACAGTTTATGAATTTCAATCCCCGATATTCTCAGGCGCTGACAACGGCGCAGAAGACAGCGCGACCCTATTCATCCTTGACCATTTCCGCTCGGGGTGAAGGACATATGAGCCTGAACCCGTATCTTTTTGACCATCTTATTGCCGATCTGGGACAGGATTGGACGGTCGATTATAGTGATTTAAGTGAACATACGGCTTATGATTTATGTATTGAAAGCCAGACAATCTACCTCAACACCCATGGGCTCAAAGCGGATAAGGCCTTTGCTTCCCCTTATTTCAGAACGCAAATCCTTCTCGCCTATGCACGTGCCCTTCGGATGGCGCGGCATGTTGAGTGGCTGGACGGTATGCTTGAACGCTATCATCCTGAAACAATATTATTGATCGGGCGTATTTGTATTGCCGATACGGAAACCCATGCCATCCGTCTGGCCTTTGAGGCAAAAATTGATAATGATGACACAAGCCTTTGGCGTCAACTGCTGTGCGGATCAGTGTCTGATATGGCGGTTTCTTACGAAAATGCGCTCGAAAATTTGCTCACTAAAGGCATTGAAGAGGCTCTAGCGACCAATAAGGCTATGGCGATTGCTTTTAACCAATGGTTTTCCTGTGAGGAGCGTGTGGGAAGCTGTGATTACGATACGCTTGGTATGATTGATGGTATGATTGCCGCGAATACAAGATTTCAGGGAAAAACAATGGAGAAGAATGCCATCACCTGCCTGACCTTGACCGCAGGGGAGGATGGCAGCTATATCGATAGTGCGCTCCAAACTGATATCCTCAAAAATCCGTTTTATAAATCACTGAATAATCCTATCAACCAAGGTTATTTCATGCAGATTATGCAGGACATGAATAAATTCAAAATTAACGGCATTGTATTTAGCGACCCTGCCCTTGCCCAGCGTTTCCAAGCGATTGAGGATGCGTGAGAATCGTCATTATACGTTTTTCGATAGAAAATACGTGTAATCAAATTACGTAATTTCTGGATTGCACGTATACATAAATGAAAAGTGCAATGACGATATATTAAAAACTTCTGCTCTCTAACCTAACTCTATCATTCTAAAACAATAAAAATCCCTATAGTATAAAGTATGATTATTATCGGGCTGACAGGCTCTATCGGTATGGGGAAAAGCTTTACAGCCAATCAGTGGCGGTCGCTTGGCGTGCCTGTATTTGATGCCGATAAGGCCGTTCATGATCTTTACCATAATAAAAAAATCATTCAAGAAATCGCCGAGAACTTCCCTGAATCAGGCAATGAAGATGGTATCGACAGGAAAAAACTCGGCACTATCATTTTTAATGATAAAAATAAGCGCGATATACTTGAAAACATACTCCATCCGCTGGTACGGCAAGCGCGAAATACGTTTATTCAACAATGCCGACACCAAAGACAGAAAATTTGTGTTCTGGATATACCTTTGCTGTTTGAGGCTGGGATACATAAGGACACTGATTTAACTGTATGCGTGTATGCGCCGCAATGGATACAGGCGCGGCGGGTGCTGTCCCGACCTGATATGACTTACAATAAGATGAAAGCGATTGCAAAGTCGCAAATGCCCGACTATCGTAAAAAATCATTATCCGATATAACGATTAACACAGGGCGGGGTGAGCGACACAGTCTGCAATGCTTAAAAAAACTAAAAGAAGATTTATTGAGAAATACATGACAGATAAAAAACAAGTTTGGGCGATACAGCATATTGAATATGGCGATCTCGGCAGTTTCGAAAAGGTTTTAAGGGAGCGTAATTTCGATATTCAAATTATTCAGTCCCAAGAGAATGATTTAAGCCTGCTTGACGCATCTAAGCCTGATCTTATCATGATCCTCGGCGGACCGATGAGCATTTATGATGTGACAAATACAAACTGGGTTCAACGCGAGCAAGCCTTTGTGAAACAGCGTATTGAAAGTCAAAAGCCGTTGTTTGGGATATGTTTCGGAGCGCAGATGATTGCCCGCGCCCTTGGCGCGAAAGCCTATGAAGGCCCTCAGGGCAAGGAAATCGGTTGGGAAAAAATTCATGTGAATGAGGCAGGGATGCAGACGCCACTCCGCCATCTGGATGGAAGCTTTACCGAGATGATGCATTGGCATTCCGATACTTTTGATATGCCTGAGGGCGCGGAACTGCTCGCCTCATCCGACCTTTATAAAAAACAGGCCTATCGCTATGGTACCCATGTTTTTGCCATGCAATGCCACCCAGAGGTCACGGAAAAGAAAATCAATATCTGGTGTTCAAAATCTGAAGATGACGTGAAAAAGGCGGGAAAAACCGTTGATGAAGTCATAAGCATGACCAAGCAACATCGCGATACACTCGAAAAACAATCGGCATTATTTTTTCATGAATGGCTGGACGGGCAAGGGCTATAAATCATGCGTGAGATTGTTTTAGACACCGAAACAACGGGAATGGAGCCATCCGAAGGTCACCGCATCATTGAGATTGGCTGTGTTGAGCTGGTCAATCACATACCGACAGGTAATCACTATCATATTTATATTAACCCGTTGCGTGATGTCCCTGCGGAAGCCGTGGCGGTTCATGGTTTGACCGAAAAATTTCTGTTCGATAAGCCTGAATTTTCCGAAATTTATGCCGATTTTCTCGCGTATATCGGTACCTCGCAACTTGTCATTCATAATGCCGAGTTTGATATGAAATTCATTAATCACCATTTAAAAGAAGTTGGCGCCGCCCCCATTCCCGACATGCGCGTGACGGATAGTTTAATTTTAGCGCGGCGAAAATTCCCCGGCTCGCCTGCCAATCTCGATGCGCTATGCAAACGGTTTGAAGTTGATAACACTAATCGGGAGCTTCATGGCGCGTTGCTTGACTCTGAACTTTTGGCAGAAGTGTATCTAGAGCTTCTCGGTGGCCGGCAGACAGGCTTAGAATTAAATTCTAATGAGGATAATAGTACGGGCGATACATCACTATCCCAATCCAAAAAACCAAAACGCGAAAGACGTGTTTTTGATGTTCCTGCAGATGAACTTCAAGCCCATGAAGCCATGCTTCAAACGATCGGTGATAAAGCTTTGTGGAATAAAGCATAAGTCAATTTAAAAATCTGCCCAGCCATCATAGGCACCGACAATATGGTTGCTCAGTATGCCATCTTCATTCATCACAAATGTTTCCGGCAGGGCGAAAACGCTGAATTTATCGCGGGTAACCGGTTGTTTTTTATCATGAATAATAACGAAATTACCAGGCGTGTCAGAGGCATGCCTATCCAAAAAACGCTCTATGTGCGCTTGCGTCATGTCCGATGAGATTGCAAGAACGATTGAATAAGGATTATTCTTGGCATACTGGATCAGTTCCGGAAACTCAACCACGCAAGGGGCGCACCATGACGCCCAGAAATGGATAAGCACAATCTTACCTTTGTAATCATAAAGTGATTTGTTTTTGCCCTCCAATGTCTGAAAGGTAAAGTCAGGGATTTTTTTGCCCTCCTCAAGAATGAAAAAATCACCCTTATTGGTTTTGAATGAAAGATTAAGACCGATTGTAATGGCAACAATCACAGCAATAAAACCGAAGCAGAGCAACAAATTCTTAAGCATTTTGGGATTGCTTTCTTACTCTCGGAAGGTAGTAAAGCACCGCAACCACGGCCAATTGTGCCACTATAAACAGACACAAACCCCACGCAATGCCTGAGATAAAGCCATAGCTGTGTAACCCTATGCCGAGCAGATTGACCCCGAACCATGTCACCGCGACCGTGATATTGGTGAGCGCCAACATCGCATAGAAAGCGCGGTTTTGAAAATGCCCCGAAATGCGCCCATGCATAATCCATGCAAGCCAAAGGATGATAAGAAGTGCGCCATTTTCCTTCGGATCCCACCCCCAGAACCGCCCCCAGGATTGATCCGCCCAAATCCCGCCCAGCAATGTCCCTACGCTGGTAAAGAGAAGTGCGGCGAGCGATAACGGCAAAGCCAGCGACTTAATCGGCAAACGGTCATTAATTAAAAGTGCATGGGCCACAACCGCCGCCATAACGCAAAAGCCATAACCGACAATGATGGTTGTGACATGGGTTGATAGCCAGAAATTTGTATTTAAAACGGCGGCGAGCACATTTAAGCTATCACCCTGAATAAAACCGCGCGACACGAATAATAAAAACGCAGAGGTCAACGCACAAAGGCATAAAAACAAGCCGTTTTGCCGTTGCCTTTTAATGAGAGAAACGCTTATCGCCGTGGTCATGATAATAACCGCCCCGAAAAGGAGTGTTTCATACAAGGTGCCTGTCGGTGGTCGTTCCAAAATAATTGTGCGGACGATTAAAGTCAGGCAATGCGCGGCAAAACCGCCGGCAATAATGAATAACCCTGTTTTCATATAGAAAAATCCGACGATACCGCCAGTCAGATAAAGTGCGATGACGTAAAGCATAGGTTGGAAACTGATATAATAATGCTCAAACGTGAGGATGGTTTTTTGCCCTGTCGAGGTGACAAGCGCATCCGCGTTTGTACGCGCCAAGTCATTCCATGTGGCATAATCGCCGTCATTCCACGCCGCCGCCATCTCCGCTATGCGCATGATATAGGGGCTATCACTTTGACTGTTTATCGCTTGCCACAGACTGATTTTAGGCAAGTGCGGGTTATCATTCGGTATGATTTTCAGCAGGCTGTTCCCCATTCCGCCTTCGGCAATCAAGGCGCGTTGAACCTGACCGCCGCCGCCATTGATAAAAATCTCATCCTGCCCCTGAAGCGGTAAAACCGCACTGAAAGACTGTACCACCTGATTATAAAGCGAGACAGACCGATAGACATGCATCAACTCGCGCTGCTCAGGGGTGAATGTCGAAGGCTCCCGATTTTCAAGTGATAAAATCAAGTCCTTATGTTTGTCTAGCGCGAGCATGAGATCTGCCATCGTGTGATAGTCTTGCGCCGTATCGAGGTTCAAAATATCAAGGCGGTTAACCGCAATAACAGGCATCACTATCGCCGTTGCAGGGTCAAACAGCGCGAGCGTCATCCATTCCATCGCGCTGATATCATTCAGGCTTGTATCGCCGCTGATGGAATAAAAAAGAGAATTTGCAACACTGCCTAAAGTTTTAATCCGCCCGTCCTGCAAGACAGGCCATTGCGCGAAGGCTTGATAATCAGGCGGTGTTTCGGCCTTGGCATGAGAGCCAAATATGAGGCACATCAAACTTAGAATAAGCACGAATTGGCGCATCACGCGCGACCTATACGCATGCGAAATGCCAAATGATAGATCAAACCAAGGGCAAGGATAACACCACTGATATAGGGGAAGACCCAGCCTTTATTGGTTACAACACTTAAGACCGAGACAGGCTGCCCATCACGGTCAATTAACATTGAAGATTGGTACAGCGTATGGCCTTCATAGCGCAATGGTTGATTCATTGAAATCACGGCGGGCCAAGTAATATTGCCATCGGTGACGGTTACGCGGGATTCATATTCTTTCGGCATATTTGTGCCCGGATAAATCTCCCTCCTAAAGCTATTAAGCGTGATATCGAAGGGCAGTTCGGTCATATCGCCGCGCTCCATCGGGGCATCGGCAAAGGCCATAATCGTCCCGCGCGTGTCGCCTTCTTTTAAGGGGATGAAGCCTTCACTGGCGGTCATGGCGGTTAATAACCCACCGACCAGTAAAATGATAATCGAAAAATGAATGAGGTTGATGCCGAATTTTGCCTTTGTCCATGCGCTGGCAAATATAAATTTGCAAAGCAGATTAATTGTCATCACGGCAAGAACCATATAGCCGCCAGGGAGCGGCATAGGCCCGAGCCACCAAATCAGGGTTGAGAAATACATCATTTGCGCATCAATAAGCCCGATATATTTTTGCGCTATTGTCCCAATAATCACCAAAATCATGAGATAAGGCAACGTCCAAAACATGATATCAGGGCGACCCAGTCGCCGCCCTATATTCAAAAATTTTAAGTGAAATGTTGCGGGCTCGGCCATTAATTTTCGCGGATATCCCTCAAAATACGCTCGTAATCTGTCGGGCGACCGCGGATAAGGCGAATTTCCTGACCTTGCGTGCGATAAACAATCACGGGCGTGACATCAAATTTATGCTTTATCATCAGCGCGGCATTATCCTCTACCGCCTCTGTTGAAATATTATCAAGAACAGGCAGTGCCGTTGCATCACCATTCGCATGGCGAAGCATCCGATCCATCGGATTGCCAGACGCAAGGAGGAGTGCCGCACGGCGAACCGAATCCTGATTAACCCCGATAGGGATAACGCGCAAACGTATCTCACCTTGTTCAATAAAATCCTGAGACTCAACCATAAATTGCTTACAATGTGGGCAATCAGGATCAATAAAGATGAACATATCATACTGCCCATCAGGATTAATAGTAAGCCAGTTGGCCTCAATCAAATCCACAAACATATTTTGTGCCGGTGTCAAAGCAGGCGCACCACCGCCAAGTGGCGTTGCCAATGAATTATTATTGGTCGCAGGGGTCACGCTCGACTGCGCCCCTTCCGGGGTTGGTTGTTCAATCAATGACTCCATTGCGGCAATATTGGCGGATAGAGGGTCTGTTGCGGATACGCTTTGCCTGTTTGGTTGATTGGAGTTTATTAAACTATCTTCAATAGGGGTTACAAGTTGCGTCAGGCCATCGCCGACACGCTCACGCAAGCCTGATAATTGCGCCATCGTGATGAGCTGCCCCTCGCCATTAAACATCAAACCCATCATCATGAAGTTTTCATCCTGATCGACATAGAAATATTCAGGCTGCCCCTGACGTATCATAAGCCAACTGTTCAGGCCTTCAAATTCCCCCATAAAGAAAATTTGCGCGCCTTGATTAACGATATCCTGCAAGGCTTGCGGTGGTTTCGGCTCCCCATCGTTGTTTTGAGCCAATGCACCGCCTGATATCAGCATGACAGACAGGATTGTCATAAGAATTATAAAACGCATGAAATACCCCTTTACGTGTTATCATTGATTTGCCACAATTATCATCTATATTTATCATGACAAAATTAAGATGATAAGGAGTTTTATCAAAATGAACACAGTCAATACAAAAACACGGTCACAAACCACGACCTATGATGAGGGTTTGAGGCAGCATTTCCGCAGTGTCTATAATGTGATGAGCATCGGGCTCGTCTTGACAGCACTTGCGGCATATCTGTTTTCATCTTCACAGGCATGGGTGAATTTCTATGCGGGATTATTGAGTAACGGCTTTATTGCAATGGCAATTATGATATTACCGTTTATTGCCTTAAGCATTTTGCTTAAACCCAGTGCGGTTCAAAGCAAATCAGTCGGGCAGCTCAGGACAATTTTTTACGGATTTTCGATTTTCTTCGGAATTGTTTTGTCTTTGATACCTGTTGCCTACCCAGGTGCAGATATTGCACGGGCATTTTTCATCACCGCCGCGACATTTGCGGGAATGTCGGTCTATGGCTATATCACGAAAAGTGATTTAAGCCGCATGGGTAGCTTCCTGATGATGGGGGCAATGGGTTTGTTCCTTGCGATTATTGTTAATGTGTTTTTACAATCGACGATGTTGCAATTTATCATTTCATGTGTCGGTGTGGTTATCTATACACTCATGACGGCGTATGACACGCAAAATATCAAGGAAAGCTATAGCGCATCTTATGGTGATGAAGCAAATGGTAAAATGGCAGTTATGGGCGCATTAAGCCTTTATATTAACTTTATCATGCTGTTTCAGTTTATTCTGAGTTTGTTAAATAATCGTTAGATTTTTATAGCTTTTTAAAGTCTTAATTATCCCCGCATCCTAAGCGGGGATATTTCATTCAATTCAAATTATAGGAACGAGCGGAAGAGTATCGGCTATCAAGCTTTGAGAGACTTGCTTCACCTGACCTTTGCTATCTATCTCAAATATAACGGCATATAAACTTGAATTAATTTGGCAAGGTAGAGTGATCTCAAAACTATCTTCCGATTGTTGAATTTCAGGGTAATTTTGAAGCGCGGATGAGATAGTTTTAAGGATATGTGATGGACATTCTTCTATCCATTGCAAATTTTCTGTATCGTAAATGACTTTAAGAGCGTCAGGTACAGCCTTTAAATAATCGCAGTAAAAAAACAGGTAATCCGTGATTGTTGTATCATTCAACACAAGGCTTAGGGATTGAAAATCATTATTTTTATAAGGGTTAGGGCTGTAGCCTAGTTGTTTGATATCTTTATCACCAATAAGAAAATCAACGCGTTTTTGAGGATAGGCATTGTAATCCTCAATAATAATCCGCTCCCATAAAAGGGCAAAAGATAGTTTTTGAGACAGAATGACAGGGTTATTATTGTGAGGTACGTGAAAAGCAGCTTTTTCTAACCTTTTTAAAATATCTGCACTTTGCTCAATCGAAAGCGTTGTATAATTTTTTTGTTGTATCATGCTATTAAGTTTAGAGAAGCTGTATAAAAACGCAAACAGGTCTGTTGATAATTTTTGTATGTTCTTGAGTGTTGAATCCACCTTATCTGATTTAGGGGATAAACAAGAAAATTTCGGTGCTGTTTTGGAATTGAATCCCTTGTAAGTGAATCATGAGGATAAGTTTCCATGGGCATGCGGACTCTTTCTCAATCCATAGAGTCATGGATATTTTATCTGTGGGGATAGAGTCTGTTTAAGCCACTTATACCCATGACTCACACGCCCTACTAATACTTAAACCTTATAATAAATTACTATATATTTTTATGAACCATGCTAGATTGCTTGTCATGACCGAAAGCATTTTTATTCAAACCCTGAAAGGCCAGGCACATAACCGTATTCCGATATGGCTCATGCGTCAGGCGGGTCGCTATTTACCCGAGTACCGTGACGTCAGGGCACAGGCAGGGAGCTTCCTTGACCTCTGCTATAACCCGAAACTCGCCAGTGAAGTGACACTTCAGCCACTTCACCGTTTTGACTTGGACGCGGCGATAATTTTTTCCGACATTCTGGTTATTCCCCATGCGCTGGGTCAGGAAGTCAAGTTTGTCGAGGGGGAAGGGCCTAAGCTTAACCCGATAAAAACACTTCAGGATTTAGCTGATTGGAATGAAAAAAGTTTTTTATCCCATCTCAATCCTGTGTTCGAGGCTGTCTCGCGGACACGGGGAAACCTCCCCAAAGATAAGGCTCTCATCGGGTTTGCAGGTGCGCCTTGGACCTTGGCTTGCTATATGATAAACGGGAAAGGCTCACGCGATTATCAAAATGTTCGCCAATATGCGCTTGCCAATTCGCAAGATTTTAAAAATATCCTCGACCGACTTGTGCAAGCCATTATCCTTTATTTGATTAAAAAAATTGAGGCTGGTGCAAACGCACTCCAGATTTTTGACAGCTGGGCAGGCGTTTTAAGCGCGGCAGAATTTGAGGCTTATTGCATTCACCCAACAAAAGATATCGTTGCAGGCATAAAGGCAATTTATCCCGATATTCCGATTATCGGATTTCCAAGAGGGACAGGTTATAATTATCAGTCCTATATCACTCAAACAGGTATAAATTGCGTTTCTTGTGATCAATCAATCCCTTTAAGTCAAATTCAGGACTTTCAAAAACAAGTTACCGTACAAGGCAATCTGGATAATATTTTGCTGTGTCAGGGTGGTGAGCCCATGCGCGCGCAAGCCTTAAAAATATGCCAAGCTTTAAGCAATAAACCTTTTATTTTTAACCTCGGTCATGGCGTGATTAAGGAAACTAATCCTGATCATGTAACCGACCTTATCCAGACAATTCGTAACTTTCAAAAAGAGAGACTAAACCATGCTGCTTGATTATTATTTATGGCTGAAAGCCTTTCACATTATTGCATTTACGGCATGGATGGCGGCACTCCTCTATCTCCCGCGATTATTTGTTTATCATGTTCAAAATCAGGAAAATGAGGCACAAAGCGCAACTTTTAAAGTGATGGAGCGCAAACTTCTCAAACTTATTGCCACACCGGCGATGCTCGCAACATGGGCGTTGGCTATTTTGATGATGAGCGCCAATCCAGACGTTTTATCGCAAGGTTGGCTTCATGTGAAATTCCTGCTGGTATTTGCTTTATCTGGTTTTCATGGTTTTTGTGCAGCTAACGTCAAAAAATTTGCGATGGACAGCAATCAAAAAAGCGAAAAATTTTACAGGATTATAAATGAAGTTCCGGCTGTTCTTATGGTTATCATCATAATTTTAGCGATAGTGAAACCGTTTTAGTTAAAAACTACTTGACAACAGCTTGTTTTTATAGATATCTGTATGTCAAGCAAGCGATAAACGCATAGCATGCATTTCAAATTTCTTACATGAGATGTACGGATATAATCCCATAAAATAAAAAATAAATAAAAAATTCACTCTAATTTTCCCTTCCTTATAAGGATACCCCATGACCACAACAGAACTTTCTTTAAAACCTCAAAGTGAAACCCTCGTGCCCACAGCTGATGAGCGACCTGCACTCGACTTACGCGAGTTGAAACAGCGCACACCGGCAGAGCTGCTCGCTTTTGCTGAAGAACTCGAAATTGAAGATATTCCGACAGCCCGCAAGCAGGACATGATGTTTGCAATTTTGAAGGAGCTTGCATCACATGACCTCAATATTAAGGGCAACGGCGTTTTGGAAGTTTTGCAAGACGGGTTTGGTTTTTTAAGAAGCCCTGAAGAAAACTATCTTCCAGGGCCTGACGACATCTATGTTTCACCAAATCAAATAAAGCGGTTCGGCCTTAAAACAGGCGATATCATAGAGGGAGAAATTCGCGCACCGAAATCATCAGAACGCTATTTCGCCTTGTTAAAGGTGAAGAAAATTAATTATGAGATGCCTGAAAAACTTCGCCATCGTGTTGGTTTTGACAATCTCACACCACTTTATCCGGATCGTAAGATTAAACTTGAAATTGAAGATCCGACACGCAAAGATTTTACGCCGCGTATTATTGATCTCACATCTCCGCTTGGGTTCGGGCAGCGCGCGCTGATTGTTGCGCCACCTCGGACGGGTAAGACTGTGATGCTTCAAACCATCGCCAATAGCCTCGCCGAAAATCATCCTGAGGCTTATTTGATAGTTTTGCTTATTGATGAACGGCCTGAGGAAGTAACCGATATGGCGCGATCTGTGCGTGGTGAGGTTATTTCATCGACGTTTGATGAGCCGGCCTCCCGTCATGTTCAAGTCTCCGAAATGGTGATGGAAAAGGCAAAGCGTCTGGTTGAACAAAAGCGTGATGTGGTAATTTTGCTCGATTCTATTACGCGCCTCGGGCGTGCCTATAACACTGTTGTGCCATCATCCGGGAAGGTTTTAACCGGGGGTGTAGATGCCAATGCCCTTCAACGTCCAAAGCGTTTTTTTGGTGCTGCGCGTAATGTTGAACAAGGTGGCTCTCTGACAATTATAGCAACGGCTTTAATTGATACAGGCTCGCGGATGGATGAGGTTATTTTTGAAGAATTTAAAGGGACAGGGAACGCGGAAATCGTGCTTGATCGCAAGATTGCGGATAAGCGCGTCTACCCAGCCATTGATATTCAAAAGTCTGGGACACGAAAAGAAGATTTGCTTGTCGATGCGGCAACATTACAGAAAATGTGGATTTTACGCCGTATTTTAAACCCGATGGGAACAATAGACGCAGTCGAGTTTCTAACAGGGAAATTAAAAACAACGAAAAACAACGATGACTTCTTTAATGCAATGAATCAGTAATGTGTAAGATAATGTAGTCCTATTATTATAAGACTATTACCTAGAATTGCATAATAGAGAGCCTTGCCCAGAGGCGGCGGTTTGATTGTCTTTATGCCCATCAAATTCATTATTTTGCGATAGCGTAAAAAGCTTACTAATTGCGTGACGACAAGGGTCGTAACAGTCATACCTATGTATAAAACGGCGTATTCTGCAATTATATTGAGTGAAACAAATAAATCAGACTTGAGTGAATAAATATATGCGGTTGTGACAGAAGTAATTAGACCCAATGTTAATCCGATATAACGACTTGTTCTTGTCATTTTTTTGAGTGAGAGATAGGCATTTTTAACAAAAGCCTGCATATCTTTTTTTGGCCAACCGAGCGGATAATTTTGATGAAGCTTAGACAAGACTTTTTTAGGTTTGTATTTTTTAAGCAATGAAAATGTTTCACGTGAAACATTATAAGATGAAAGCTCTTCAAATATTGATTGCTGTGTAATTCTATTACTTAAAATAGTATCAAAAATGTCAGCAATGGGATGCGTGACATCTCTCATGAAATGCCCAGACATCAGGACTTTTGGCTTTTTTCCTAGAGAATAAATATTTTTTGATGTTTTTAAATTATCAAATTCAATAATTGTCCAATCTATTTTTGCCTCATAATAAAGAGTATTTTTACGGTCATCTTGTGGTTTTTCCTCGAAATAATACCGTTTATCACCCTTTAACTCAGGTGGTTTTACATCTGAAATAGGAATATCAAATTTAGTTATTAATTGGCTAATATTTTTATTGCCGATGATATTTTTGAGCTGATCGCTTAAATCCTGAATATGGATTTTTGATTCCAGACTGGCAACTGGCGTAAGCGTTAAAGTTGAAATATGTTTACCTTGCCCTTTGCATGCCTGACATAGTATCATACCAGAGGTTTGACAAGTCTGACATGGTTTAACTCTCCGCCCGCGGCATTGCAAACATTGGGTTTTTCCCTGTCCATAGCAATATTGACAATTTTTGCGATTATCCTGCCTATCCCGCCCTGTCCCCATACAATATGTACATTGAGACAAACCTGTTGCATAGCAATATTGGCATTGTATTTGTCCTTGCCCTCGGCATGTATGACATTGAATTTTCCCCTTTTGCCCGCATTTTTGGCATGTGTTTTCTTCTGCAAGCATTTCTGATTTGTCAGTCAGTTTTAGAATGTCTTTATCGGCGGCAAAGCCTTTGTAAGGTTGTTTTTTTATGCGTTGTTTTATGGCTTCATTAAAATTCGGATCATTTTGTAATTTACCTAAATACGCATGTATTTCCTGTTGTATCATACCATTGGGTACTGTTTTCGCACCTGCCTTTGCCCCTGTTTTCTTATCTATAGTGATATCCAGTTTATAGGTTGTTTCACCTTTTAGTATTTCACTAGAATGATTTTTGAGAACAAGCTTTACCTTTTCAAAATCCTGATAATTGCCTTTCAACTGCTTTCGCACCTGATTTTCAATTTGTTTGATGAATGCATTTATATTAGTGTTGTCAGACATAAATTAAGTATAGCCTCTGTGTTATAAAAAGAGAAAGCAAAACAAATGAAATTTACAGTGAATATAGATTGCACCCCCGAGGAAGCGCGGCGCTTTTTTGGACTTCCTGATATGGAGCAAGTGAATGCGCATATGCAGGAAAATATGAAACTTTGGATGCCTGATAATTTTAAATATTTTCAAGAGCTCCAACAAATGATATGGGATCAAATGGGCTCGGCTATGGGGCAAACATCTTCAAATCAGGATAATAAAAAATAACTATGGGGTCTTTTGAGGATACGATTTACGCGCTTGCCACTGCGCCAGGGCAGGCTGGCATTGCGATTGTCCGCGTATCAGGGCAGGATGCCCTCGCATCGCTTAAAAGTATGAGTAATAAGAATTTTCCCCCACGTGAAGCGGTATTGGCTTCTCTCATTAACCCAAATGATTGCTCACTTATTGACAAGGCCGTTGTAATTTATTTTCAACCGCCAGCCTCTTATACAGGCGAAGTGGTTGTTGAGTATCATATCCATGGCGGCCGTGCGGTCAAAGACTCGTTATTTGCTTATTTTGAAACTTGTGAAAATCATCGTTTGGCTGAACCAGGAGAATTTACGCGGCGCGCCTTTGAAAATGGACAAATGGATCTGACGCAAGCCGAAGCCGTAGCCGATCTCATCCATGCCGAAACGGAATACCAAAAACAAAACGCACTTGAGCAAATGGAAGGAAGTTTGTATCAGCTTTATTCGGGCTGGACAAAAAAATTATTAAAGGCTCTTGCTTATGCTGAGGCTCAAATAGATTTTAGCGAGGAGGATTTGTCGGAGGATGAAGTCAATCAGGCTATTCACCCTATTTTAAAACAAATTAAAGATGAAATAGAGGCACATTTAGATGATAACCGCCGTGGCGAGATCATTAGAGACGGTGTTAAAATTGCGATTATCGGTGCGCCAAATGTTGGTAAATCATCACTTTTAAATGCTATAGCCAAGCGTGATGTTGCTATTACATCCGATATCGCAGGAACAACGCGAGATGTCCTTTCTGTCGATTTAAATTTAAATGGATATGCCGTTACCTTATATGATACGGCCGGATTAAGACCTGAACAGCTCAATCAAGATAATCCGAATGATATAGTTGAAGCCGAGGGAATTAGGCGTGCTTTAGATATCGCCAATAAAGCTGACCTAAAAATATTGGTTTTTGATAAAGATAATTATAAATCGGACAAAAATACTCTGCAACTTAAAGATGATAAATCAATTTTAGTAGTTAACAAAAATGATAATTATCAAGAAATTAATAACAATTACCTCTTTATATCAGTCCAAAATAGTTGGAATATTGATAAGTTGATAGACATTGTTTCACGTGAAACAATAAACTTGCTCAATAATCATACACATCAACCATCTTTAACGCGCGCCCGCTATCGTGAAGCTCTTGTTAAGGCGCAAAACGCTATTGAAAAAGCCCTAAACGGATATTCTTCCGATATGAAAGTTGAGGATATTCGCATGGCTGTTCGTTATTTAGGGCAAATTACGGGGCGGAGTAATGTGGAAGATTTGCTCGATATTATATTTAAAGATTTTTGTATTGGAAAATAATACTGGCTTTATTATCGTGTTTTTTGATATAAAACGCCATGCATAAAGATTTTGATGTTATTGTTATTGGTGGTGGGCATGCGGGGTGTGAAGCCGCTACGGCTGCTGCGCGTATGGGGGCGAACACAGTTCTTGTCACGCATAAAAAATCGACGATAGGCGTCATGTCTTGTAATCCGGCGATTGGCGGTTTGGGTAAAGGTCATTTGGTTCGGGAAATTGACGCGCTTGATGGTATTATGGGCGTTATTGCCGACCAGGCAGGCATACAATATCGTGTTCTTAATGCGTCAAAAGGTGCAGCGGTTCAAGGCCTTAGGGCTCAAATTGATCGCAAGCTTTACCGCGAAGCCATGCAGAAGCTTCTGTTTAATTATCCAAACCTGACAATTATTGAAGGTCAAGCCGAAGACATTATTCTCGACAATAATGATGTCAAAGGGCTTGTCTTAGAGAATGGTGAAGAAATACAAGCTCGTGCCGTTATTATCACAACGGGTACTTTTTTAAGAGGCATTATACACCGCGGACCAATCCAAATAGAGGCTGGACGTGTCGGCGAAAAACCTGCAGTTAAGTTAGGTGAAACGCTTGAAAAATTGGGTTTACCCTTAGGTCGATTAAAGACAGGTACCCCTGCGCGTTTGGATGGTAAAACGATTAATTGGGATATTTTGGAAAAGCAACATGCAGATGCAGTTCCAACACCTTTTTCATTTCTAACAGATAAAATAACGGTACCTCAAATTCCTTGTCACATTACTTATACAAATAAGAAAACACATCAAATTATTGCGGATAATAAGAATTTATCAGCCGTATACTCAGGGCAAATTGAAGGGTCGGGGCCGCGTTACTGTCCCTCTATTGAAGATAAAGTAACGCGTTTCGCCGATAAAGACAGGCATCAGATTTTCCTAGAGCCGGAGGGATTGGACGATGACACTGTTTATCCGAATGGTATCTCAACATCATTGCCTTCTAATATTCAGGATGCAATGATTAAGTCAATAAAGGGGTTGGAAAACGTTAAAATACTCGAATATGGGTATGCAATTGAATATGATTATGTTGACCCGCGATGCTTGAAAAACACACTTGAAACCAAGGCTGTGAGCGGACTTTATTTGGCGGGTCAGATTAATGGCACAACTGGTTATGAGGAAGCGGCGGCTCAAGGTTTAATGGCCGGATTTAATGCCGCACAACATGGGAAGCAAGTTTTTACTTTAGATCGCGCGGATGCTTATATCGGTGTTTTAATAGACGACCTCATTACGCAAGGGGCACCAGAGCCATATCGCATGTTTACATCGCGCGCGGAATATCGCCTGCTTTTGCGTTCCGATAACGCGGATCAACGTTTAACGCCTAAGGCCATAGAGTGGGGATGTGCAGGTCAGGACAGGCAGAAAGCTTGGGTAGAAAAACAGAAAAAATTAAAGCAAGCAGATACAATTATAAAGACAATATTTGCAACGCCTAACGAACTGGAAAAGCATGATATTCATGTCAACAAAGATGGGAAACGACGAGGGCTACATGATATTTTATCATATCCGAATGTGTCGTGGGATAAGCTCTGTGAGATATGGCCTGAATTAAAATCGATTGAAAATTCTATAGCGGAACAAATACAAATTAACGCAACTTATTCAGGCTATATTGAGCGGCAGAAAGCGGATATAGAGGCTTATCGAAAAGATGAGAAACTCATGCTTCCTGAAACAATAAATTATTCTGAAATAGGTGCATTATCCTCTGAAGTTTGTCAAAAACTTACTTTTACAAAGCCAACAACTTTGGGTGCAGCCGCGAGAATTCCGGGTGTAACGCCTGCCGCCGTGATTGCGTTAATGCGCCATGTGAAAAAACATCATGCAGCCTGATAAAAATTTGCAAGTTTATTATGATTTGCTGTTTAAATGGCAGAAAACCATTAATCTTGTTAGCCCATCAACATTAAATAATGTTTGGCAACGTCATTTTGAAGATAGCTTACAAATTATAAAATATCTTCCTGCTAATACAAACAAAGTTAGTGATTTAGGCTCGGGTGCGGGCTTTCCGGGGTTAGTTATAGCCATGCAGCGGGCTGATATTCAAATGACACTTATTGAATCAGATTCAAGAAAATGCGCCTTTCTTAAGACTGTTTCACGTGAAACAATCTTGCCAAACATTGAAATCATTAATGATCGTATAGAAAGTGTTATTGATGATTTAACGCCTGATATAGTTACAAGTCGCGCTCTGGCTTCTTTAAAACAATTAATTTCCCTTACTCATATGCAATGGCGAAATAATAAAAATTTTAAACTTTTACTTCTCAAGGGCGCGGATTATCAAAAGGAAATTGATGAAGCACTTAAAAAATATCATTTTGATTATGAGGTTCATGCGAGTCAAACAAGTACACATTCCGCTATTTTATCTGTGTATAACATGTCCCAAAGACAGCTTTAAAATAGCAACTACGATCAAAATTAACTACTATCCTTATTACTAACAAGGATATTTTCATGTCAAAAAACCCTCGTATTTTAGCCATTGCCAATCAAAAAGGCGGCGTCGGCAAAACAACAACTTCAATTAATCTCGCAACGGCTTTGGCGGCGATTGGGAAACAAGTTTTATTGATAGATATGGATGCACAAGGGAATGCTTCAACAGGTTTGGGCATAACGGCCGCAAAGCGTGATAATAACTCTTATGATTTATTGTTTCAGGATAAAACATTAGACGCTTGTATCCAAAAAACGCGTGTTCCGCATCTTTCAATCGTGCCATCCTCTATGAACTTGTCAGGGGCGGAGCTTGAATTGGTTTCCATGGAAAACCGAGAATTTCTTCTTAAGGTCGCACTTAAAAATGCAGGGCAACAATTTGATTACATTATAATTGATTGCCCGCCTGCGTTAAATTTGACAACACTTAATATTTTTGTCGCCGCCCATGCGATTATTGTGCCGTTGCAATGTGAGTTTTATGCCCTGGAAGGCCTTGCGCATTTAACAAAAACGATTGAACGTATTCGTAAGGCCTTTAATCCAAATCTGATCCTTCATGGTGTTGTCCTGACCATGTACGATACGCGCAACCGTTTATCAGCAATGGTTGCAGAGGATGTGCGGAGCTACTTCAAGCAGGATGTTTACGAAACGGTCATTCCACGTAATGTACGTGTATCCGAGGCACCTTCATACGGGTTGCCGGCGATAATTTATGATATGCGTTGTTCCGGGTCTCAGGCTTACATTAAGCTTGCGAAAGAGGTGATTAAACGTGAGAAATCATTGCTATCCCAAGAAAAGATTGCCGCTTAAATGAGTGAGAGTGATATGCCGGACAATATAAAAAAGCGCGGACTTGGTCGGGGTCTGGATGCAATTTTTGGTGATGATAGACAAGATAATAGTGCAGCAGATATAAGCCCAAATGAGGCGATATCGGATGATTTAAAGCGGCGGACAATGCCGATAGAATGGTTGAGGCCGTGCGCTTTTCAACCGCGCCGTCATTTTGAGCAAGATGCACTTGAAGATCTTGCAAAATCAATCGTCATGCATGGTATTTTACAGCCGATTGTTGTGCGCCCAATTGCAGATGAGAAAAATTCTTATGAGATTATAGCAGGGGAGCGGCGTTGGCGAGCCGCGCAGCTCGTACAGATGCATACAGTACCGGTTATCCTGCAATATCTTGATGATGAAGCGGTTATGGAAGTGGCCTTGATTGAGAATTTACAACGGGAGGATTTAACCCCGATTGAAGAAGCGCGTGCATTTAAAAAACTGATGGACATACATGGGCATACACAAGAGAAATTATCGGTCGCCGTCGGGAAGAGCCGATCATACATCGCAAATACACTTCGTTTGTTGAACCTTCCGGAAAATGTGCAGTCTTATGTTGCCGATGGACGCTTAAGTGCAGGACATGCGCGGAGTTTGATAGGTCGTGATAATGCGGAAGAGTTGGCCGAGCGCATTATCAATGAGGATTTATCCGTTCGGGCTATCGAAGATTTAACAAAAGATAAAGTTAAGCCAAGCAAGACACAAAATTCCAATGTCGATAAAGATATTAATACATCTGCATTAGAAGAAGAAATGAGCCGTATTCTAGGCATGCAGGTCAGCATACAGTCTGGTAAAAAAGGCAATGGCAGTTTGAAGATAAAATATTCAAATTTTGATCAGCTCGACCATCTTGTTCATAAATTGACAAAGATTTAAAGGCTATCGTGCTAGGTTCAGAACCATATTATTGAGCAAAGCCTTATCATCATAACCAGTTTGTTTTAATTTCACTTCTGTCTCACAAATATAATTAAGCGAACGTTCAATTAAAGGTTTTGGCCAGTGATCCAGTTGAGCAATAAAATCATTTTTAACTTTCCAAAAAAGCGGCGGATAAAGGCTTTTTAAAGCAATATCACGATTTTCTCCTGATGATAATTTAGATTGAACGGAATGCAACCGCCAGAAATGCGCTTGCAAGCCTCTTAATATAACAATAGGCCCGATTTGATCTTTTAACATGGCATTGAGTATTTTTGACACGGTCTGGATCTCTTTATTTGCAACGGCATAGATTAATCTGTCCATTGACCAATCACGAACATCACCAAAGCAAGCAGTAATATCATCTATGCTTATTTGCCCCTGCGGTTGAGATTGCTCTCCATCAATCCCATTATAATTTTCAGGCCAGCCTTTATAAAGAATAAGCTTGTTTATTTCATTGACCGTTATTGCCCTGTCACCAACGAGGGCAGATGAAAAAGTCGTTAAAGCATTCTGTTCAATGCAGTAGCCGGCATGGCTCAGCCGCGAACGGATAAGCGCGATCACATCTTTCTCATCATCGACATAACAAGGCAGCGCGACCGCGTTTTTTGCCGCCTCACATAATTTACGAAGTGATGAGCGCGGTCCTAATTCCCCTGCCTCAATTATGGTCAGGGTATCTTGCGAAGGATCAGTCAAATAGTCTTTAAGCAGAAGTGTTAGAGTATCTGTTGCTTGCCTTATGATAATCAATCGCTCGCCGCCCATAAGGGATTGCGCCTGTCCCTCATCAAAGAATGCGGCAGGGTCATCTTTAAGCGTATCGCCTTGTAAAGTGACAGCGTTAAACGGGTCATTCAGGTCGGCAACAACACTTTTACCAATAACTTTTAAGCGCTCCTGCACCAGCCCTTGATCAGGACCGTAAATTAAAATAACGCGCGCAGCTTTATTGGGATTTTTGACAAATGATTCGATTTCTTTAAAGGATAATTTCATGAGGCCAGTTTAAGCTGTAACTGTGTGACAATATCATCAGAAAGCGCGCGTAAGGCTTGCCGCCTTGCATCCTCGCGGGTGACGAAGGTTGTGAATTGACCGCTTAAAATATTGTAACTGCTGACCGCGCTGACACTTCTTGTAAGGATCACTTTATTGATTTCAGTGTCATAAAGGCTCATGCGCGTTGTAACACGATATTGCGCGCGCGATGCATCATCATCCTTATCAATCCCAACATTAACCGTTCGCTCCTGAATAGGTGCGACACGAAGTTGATAGCGATAGCTGTCTTGTATACCGTTGAGATAAAGCCTGTCCATTAAGTGATTATGCACAATTTGTCCCGAACGGTCGGGGATATTTAATATTTCTACAGCGTTTAATTGCTGCGCCAGATTATTTTGGCTCTGTGGTGCATAAACAGGTGTAAATCCGCAGGCAGACAGGATAAGAAAACAGAATAAAAGAATTATTTTCATTTCACATCATGCACTTGCAACAATATTAACGATACGGTCAGGAACTGCAATAATTTTACGTACGGTCATACCCTCGATCGAGCGTTTGACATCATCATTGGCAAGGGCGGTTTCCTCCATCCTATCTTTCGGTGAACCTTTGGGGAGTGTTATACTGGCGCGGACTTTACCGTTAACCTGAACCCCGATTGTAATCTCCTCGGCGGCGAGAAGTGACGGGTCAAAATCAGGCCATTGTGATTCGGCAACCAAACCTTGCATTCCCAAAAGCGACCATAATTCTTCCGCCAAATGCGGTGTGATGGGGGAGAGCATTTGCGCCAATGTTGTCATGGCCTCACGGGCAATATAAGCCTCGTCATGCTTATCCATATCAAGCGATGACAGCATATTGGACAGCTCCCGAATGCGTGCCACGGCCTTGTTCATATGAAATGCGTCAATATCTTTTGCCACCAGTTTCCGCGTTTCATGAATTTTAATTTCTGCCTTTTTTGCTACATCATTGAAGGGCGGTTTTTGACTTTCGGAAGGTGGTAATGCTGCAGCATTATCTGCAACAAAACGATAGAGTTTATTGATATATTTCCAGGCGCCTTCAATACCGCTTTCCGTCCATTCAAGGTCACGTTCAGGCGGGGAGTCGGATAGCACAAACAGGCGTGCTGCATCCGCGCCGTAGCTATCCAAAATTTCCTCCGGATCAATTGTGTTGCGTTTGGATTTGGACATCTTCTCATTACGCTGTGCCGTGACCTTTTGACCGGAATTGCTGCAGGTCATTGTGCCGTTTTCATGGCGAATAATATCGGCGGGATACACCCATTTGCCATCCTCATCTTTATAGGATGTGTGCGTCACCATGCCTTGTGTGAATAGGCCGGCAAACGGCTCGCTTACATCCGTATAACCACATTGTTTAAGGGCGCGTTGGAAAAAACGGGAGTAAAGAAGATGGAGAACGGCATGCTCAACGCCACCGATATACTGGTCAACCGGCATCCAGTAATCGGCGCGGTCTTTGGCAAATCCTATCTCATTATTTTGAGGGTCTGTGTAACGCAAGAAATACCAACTGCTTTCAAAAAACGTATCGAATGTGTCTGTCTCGCGAATGGCGGGCTCCCCCGTTTCAGGGCATGTTGTGTATTTCCATGTCGGATGATGGTCAAGCGGATTACCCGGCTTGTCAAAGCTCACATCCTTTGGCAATTCTACGGGAAGCTGATCATCAGGGACAGGGATGCAGGCGCCGTCCGATTCGCGATAAACAACAGGGACCGGGCAGCCCCAATAACGTTGGCGTGATACCCCCCAATCGCGCAGGCGGAAATTGATTTTTCGTGTGCCGATAGCCATTTCTTCCATACGGTCAATAATTTTCGTGATGGCTTCATCAGAAGTGAGGCCGTCAATGGAAGGGTCTGAATTATAAACATAGCCTTTTTGGGCATAAGCTTCCTCTGTCCCCTCACCCTGCTCACCCCCGCTCGGGGCGGGGGCTTGCTTTCCCTCTCCCCGGGGAGAGGGTGATGACGTGCCAGCGGCATCGGGTGAGGGGCTAATTACTGGGCGTATTGGCAAACCATATTTTACGGCAAAGTCAAAATCGCGCTGGTCATGCGCAGGGGCAGATTTAATCGCGCCTGTTCCGTAAGAATAGATGACAAAATTACCGATATAAACGGGTAATTCTTCTTCTGTAAAAGGATGCGTCACTGTGAAAGGTGTTTTATAGCCTTTTTTTTCAGCGGCTTCGATGGCTTCCTCACTTGTGCCAAGGCTCATGCATTCATCAATAAACTCTTTGGCTTTTTCATCATGCTGCGCTAATAGAAGAGAATAGGGGTGTTCAGGTGAAAGTACGGCGAAAGTCGTCCCGTAAAATGTATCTATCCGTGTTGTATATACACGGAGTTTCGAGCCTTCATCAAGATGTGGACCGTTTATATTAAAATCAAATTCAACACCCTCAGATTTCCCGATCCAATTATGCTGCATTGTTTTGACTTTATCTGGCCAGCGGTCAAGCGTTTGAATGCCTTCCAGTAATTCATCGGCATAATCGGTGATTTTTAAAAACCATTGGTGCAGTTTTTTGCGCTCAACAGGTGCGCCTGACCGCCATCCCTTGCCGTCCACGACCTGTTCATTGGCAAGGACAGTGTTCTCAACAGGGTCCCAATTCACGGTCGACTCTTTCCGATAGGCGAGGCCTTGCTTCATGAAATCAAGGAACATTTTTTGCTCATGTTGATAATAGGACGGGTCACATGTCGCGATTTCGCGGCTCCAATCAATGGCAAGCCCCATTGAGAGAAGCTGGGTCTTCATTTCCTCAATATTCGCATATGTCCATGTTGCAGGGTGAATGTTGCGTTCAAGTGCAGCATTTTCGGCAGGCAAACCCAGCGCATCCCACCCCATCGGGTTCAGGACATTAAAGCCCTTCATCTTTTTATACCGTGCAACAACATCGGAAAGTGAGTAATTACGCACGTGCCCCATATGAATGCGACCTGATGGGTAGGGCAACATGGCAAGGACATAGCATTTTTCACGGTTCGGGTCTTCGGTGACTTCAAATGTGCCTTGGTCTGCCCAGGCCTTTTGCCACTTGGCCTCGGTTTCCTTAATATTGTAACGGGTGGTTGATTGCGCGGTCATAGGCTTTCATGCTCTTTTATTTATAGGTTATTAGCCTTTAACACTATAAGGATAGGCGCTTTCTGTCCAGAAAATATGTTGGGTATCTTAAACCCTCACCCTCACCCTTTCCCTAAAGGGAGAGGGAATTACTCATCAACCAAGGGCTTGATATATTGGCTTTCCATGTCCCATGGGAAATAAACCCACGTATCCTGAGAGACTTCAGTAATAAAGCTATCCGCGGTCGGAACACCTTTCGGCTTGGCATAGACACACGCATAATGCGCATGAGGCAGATGCTCGCGCACCAGATTGAATGTTCCCCCTGTATCGACAAGGTCATCAATGACAAGCCAGCCTTCGCCATTACCGATAGTGTCCAAGCCTTTTAAGATGTCCGCCTGACGTTGATCCTGATTATCATAGGATGAGATGCAGAAAGTCTCGATGAGGCGAATATTCAACTCCCGAGCGATAATGCAGGCAGGGATCATACCGCCGCGGGTGATGGCGACAATGCCATTGAACGCGCCTTCATCCAATAATCGCCATGCCAAAGCCTTCGAATCTCTATGGATTTGATCCCAGCTGACAGGGTATTTTTTCGCGCTTACTGACATAGGTATGGTCTTTCACTAAATTTTTAAGAAAGCAAAAATATAGCGGTAGTTAAGTTATAAAATCAATGAATAATTATTCAAGCGACTGCAGGTATTTCACCATGGCGGCGCGGTCTTCGGCCTTACGCATGCCGATATAATTCATCTTTGTCCCCGGCAAGTACTTCTTTGGCTTCCATAGGAAAGCGTTTAATGCCTCAACATCCCATACACGCCCATCATTTGCCATGACATCGGAATAGGCAAAGCCGGGATATGTACCCATCACATTGTTGTAAACACCGTAAAGATTCGGACCGATTTTGTTTGGACCACCCTGGTCAAAGCTGTGACATGCTGCGCAGGCTCTGGCCAAGGCCATGCCTTGTTCTGCCGTTGCTTCAATAAGCAAGTCGAAAATCGGTTCAGCAACCGGCTCAGGCGCGGGTTCGCCGCCTGCAACCACTTCCGTCACCTCAATCGGATAGGCGTCTTCTTCCGGGACGTCTTCATGGACAAATTTTTTGGCGATGAAGCCTGACAGCATTGCGATAATGCCCGCAACGAGGATTGCGGCAAAAATCTTGTTTTTTTCGAGGTCTGAAGAGGCCATGGCTGAAATATATTTACATGTCTTGTTAAATTGAATAGTAGTTTAAATCAAATTGAACTTGTTTTCGAGTGGAAAAAACATGAAAATTGCATTTCAAGGTGAAAAGGGCGCGTTTTCTCATATGCTCTGTACAAAAGCCTATCCTGATGCGGATGTGATGCCTTGCCTGACCTTTCATGCGGCGTTTGATGCGGTGATTGAGGAGCATGCCGATCTGGCCGCTATTCCGATTGATAATACGCTTGCAGGCAGGGTGGCGGATGTGCATTACCTCCTGCCTGACAGCGGCTTACATATTATTGCGGAGCATTTTCTGCCTATTAGCCATAATCTGATGGGTATAAAAGGTACGAAAATTGAAGATATTACCAATGTGCATAGCCATGTTCACGCGCTTCCGCAATGCAGTGCGTATATAAAGTCAAAAGGGTTTCAGGCACATATTAATGCGGATACGGCAGGCGCGGCGCGGGATGTTGCCACGATGAATGACCCGCGCCATGCGGCGATAGCCTCCGAAATTGCGGCAGAGATTTACGGGCTGAAAATTTTGGATAAAGCAATTGAGAATAACAAAGGTAATAAAACACGCTTTATCATTTTATCCCGCGACCCTGTTGATATTACAAAGGGGGAGGCGGTGAAGACGGCGCTGTATTTTCAGGTTCGTAATATTCCCGCCGCGCTTTACAAGGCCTTGAGCGGTTTTGCAACGAACGGGATTAATGTAACAAAGCTGGAATCCTATACGGATGAGAGTTTTACCGCCGCAAAATTTTATGCCGAGGTTGAAGGCCATCCCGATGATGAGGCGATGAAACACGCGATGGAAGAGTTATCATTCTACACCGAGACGGTCAAACGCCTCGGTGTTTTTGGATTGGATTAGAGATTAATTAAAACCAGCTTTTAACAGTTTCAACAGCCCTTTCAACAATACCACCAAATCCACCACCACCAAATCCACCACCACCACCGCCGCCGGATCCACCACCGCCGCCTCCTCCTTTTGGATTAGTCTGGCTTTCATCGTAGTGACCATCAGGATCACCGGCCACAGTAGGACCTGTAATACCTTTTGCATTCGCCTGTGATCGACTTAGATCAGCATCACCATCCCCATCAACATCAACACCTGAGCCGGATTCACCATCACCGCCACCGCCGCCAGCGCCTCGCTTTGGTTTTTTCTTGCAGTTAATGTCCAAGTCGGTTTTGTTCCAATCTGACCAATCGCTACTATTAACACTTCTGGGTGTTTTTAAAGTCGCTGTTCTTTCTTCATGTGTGACTTTTGAACCGGTATATCCGGGAGGACAGGATTTACTCGTTTCTTTACTCTCAACGAACTTACATTGCATAACATTTGTTCTGAACCAGTCGGTTGAATATTCACCATCTTTCAGCTTTAACGTTTCAGGATTTTCCCATCCGCTTATTTTATAATACGCATTATATATTGGTCCGGGACCCGTTACTTGAATCTTTCTATTTTTATTGGCTGAGGAATTTAACCAGTCACTATAAATTTCCTTGCAAGAAAAAATGAGCTGATCTCTGGCTGTGCAGGAGACATTTTGCCCGACCGTCTCAAACCTATGATGTTTAAGGGGTTCCCCCCCTAATTGTAGATTTTCTTGTGTGCGCGTATATGTTGTTTTCTTTAATTCTACATATCCGCTTGCACCAAAATCATTTCTGTTTAAAAGTGCCTTGGAACCATTAAAAAAACTACCTATTTTATATGTTGATGGATTATATGTAACTTGCTTCCCTTTTACTTTGTCTTTACGAACAGGGCATGATAATTTTGTAATCTCAAAAATTTCATCATGTCTAACAATAGGCGCCTCAATATCCTTCAAACCCTCCCCGCTTTCACATGTGTCTGCGTAAAGCGTTTTGTTTTGTTTATCCCCTTCAATTTTATAGGTTTTTCGGCAATCCACTGCGCCTAAATTTGCGACCAATAACTTTTCAACATCATTTGAATTTCCAAGCGTATGAATATCCTTTAAAAGATTGGTTGTGCCGTCTTTTTTTTCTAATGAGAGCGCAATTTGTTTTTCAACACAATTTTGTAAATTATTCCAAGGCAGGCTATCATCGGCTTTTAACAACGCTTCATTAGCAAAAGTTTTAGATCCGATCATAAGCTTTCCATCAGGCATGACTTGCACATTGTTCAGAAATTGGACAGAGTTCCCGCTATAATTTGCGCCACATTCTTTTGTTCGCGTAACATTTCTGGACGAATCATTTGCAATATTTGTTTTCGGGCCATCCAAATAGCCGAATGTTACAACTGTCCCGGTTGGTATGGTAATGGACTCACAATTTTCTGATAATGTGATTATATCGGGGCTGTCAGCCATTTTTATTGTATTATCATCTTTATAAAAACCGATTTGTTCGGCAGGAACAAAATTTTTAATATCAGCAACCAAGCTTCCGATATTATTAGAATTAACACCTTTCATACTGACATGACCGTGGGCATCATGATTTGAAAACCATGTTAAATGCAAGTCTTTGCCTGAATCCGCCTTGCAATAGGCGCTGCTTATAATATTCTCCATATTACCTAAGTCTATGTTACCGAGGTTTGGACTGTTTAAATTAATTTCGCCTTCACTGAATGCCGATCCTTGCCAATCAGCACTATTAACCAGTGCCGTCATCGAGGTCTCCATATACCGCGCGATTGACTGGGCATAAATCTGTTTTTGAGCGCTCATGCTGACAGTTTCATTTTGGGCTTGCCGCTCTACATCTTCGGGCATACAGGCCGCCAATGTTAAAGTCGAAACCAACCCAAACAAAAAAGAATAATTTTTAATCGAATTCAACATAAATTTGTCCTAACCTATTCATACTCTTTAAGTTTATAATAAAAACATTAACAATATATAAATATGAAAAACGCTATGAAACTCAGCCTTTACAACAGTTTGAACCGAAAAAAACAAGCTTTTGAGCCATTGGATGAGGATCATATCAAAATCTATGTCTGCGGCCCCACGGTTTACAGCTATGCCCATATCGGTAATGCCCGCGCCAGTGTGACCTTCGATTTGCTCCGCCGTGTGATGAAAGCGCACTATCCGAAAGTGACTTATGTCTCCAACATAACCGATATTGACGATAGAATTATGGATGCTGCAAAGGTGAGCGGCGAAGGAATTGAGGCTATTACTAAAAAATATACTGATATTTATAATGCCGATATGCATGCGCTGTATGTTGATGCGCCGGATGTTCAGCCGCATGCAACCGCTTATGTGACCGGTATGGTTACGATGATTGAGACGTTGATTGCGAAAAATCATGCCTATGAGAATGATGGTCATATCCTGTTTCATGTCCCCTCCTACAAGAATTACGGGCAATTATCGGGTCGCAATCGCAATGCCCAGATTGCAGGGGCACGGGTTGAGGTCGCGCCTTATAAAAAAGACCCTGCCGATTTTGTGCTTTGGAAACCGTCTACGGATGACCAGCCGGGATGGGACAGCCCTTGGGGACGCGGTCGCCCGGGCTGGCATATTGAATGTTCGGTTATGGCGAAAGAATTGCTGGGCGACGTGTTCGATATCCATGGCGGCGGCCTTGACCTCACCTTCCCGCATCATGAAAATGAAATCGCGCAAAGCTGCTGCGCGAACGGGCAGGATATGCTCGCGCGATACTGGATACATAACGGTTTTGTGACTGTGGAAGGTGAGAAAATGTCGAAATCCCTCGGCAATGTCTTGCTTGTCCATGATTTGATTGCGCAAGGCATTCCGGGGGAAGCAATCCGTCTGGCTCTTCTCTCAACTCATTACCGACAGCCTTTTGATTGGAGCGAAGATGTGCTGAATCAGTCGCTCAAAACACTTGATAAATGGTATGGGGCGATGAGTGAGGAGCAATCAAATGAAGCGGATAAGTCTGTATTAGCTGACTTATCAGATGACCTGAATACGCCGAAAGCCATTGCCAGCCTGCATCATCTAGCGAGCCATGAACCTCATAAGTTGAAAGCGTCGGCGAATGTGATGGGGCTACTGAATTTATCACCTGAGGCTTGGCAGTCTTTAAGACACAAAACGCACAACACGGCGGATGATATGCAGGTTCAGGCCTTGATTGACAAACGTAATCAGGCACGCGCTGATAAAAATTTTGCAGAAGCGGACAATATCCGCGATATGCTGACCTCTATGGGTGTTGTGATTGAAGATACAGCGAACGGCACAAGCTGGAAATATGAATAAATAAAATAAGCCTTTAAACTTAAGACTGATAAATAGAAAATGAATGTAACGGTAAGTTATATGGCTGGATCGTAATGATATTGTGTTTTACAAAATTTTTTTGCGGTGCCAAACTATATATAATGTTTATAGTGCTAAGTAAGTTTATCTTTTATTGTTAATATTAACGTTTACCATTAAGTAAGTTATATATGGATTTTGCATTAATACTGGATGTTGTGTTTGTTATTATCCTGCTGTTATCGGCAGGGGTTGCCTTTTTGCGCGGCTTAGTTCGTGAGGTTTTGACCATTTTAGGGTTGATTGGCGCGACCTTGGCGACACTGGCTTTCGCCCCGATGTTGAGCCCAGGCATTGAAGGCTGGCTCATCGCGGATATCCCTGAGGCCGACCTAGAGGATGCGAAATTATGGGGTACGGTGCCTTATGATATTGCCGCGAGTGCGATTGCCTATATCGGCATGTTTGTCATTACGCTTATCACGCTGTCCATCATATCACACTTCATCGCAAAGTCGGTGCATGCCATTGGCTTAGGCCCCATAGACCGATCACTTGGTGTGATTTTCGGTGTTGTCCGAGGTTTTGTTTTAATCGGGTTGCTCTATCTGCCATTTCATATCCTAATGAACGAGGATGAAAAGACTGAGCGTTTTGAGACATCCCATACAATCACTTATGTCGAATATAGCGCGGAAATATTGCTTGGTCTTATGCCTGAGTCATGGTCACGCGATACTGACCCTGATAAAGATGAACCGATAGACCCGCTGAAAGACTTAACGGGTGAAGAAGACACAGCTGACTCAAACCCTGAAATCGGTACAGATGAAGGTGAAGCCGAACGTTTACTTGTAATTAATGGCGATGTTATAGAAGAACGAACATTAGATATATTGAAGAATAATCCGGATAGGGTGTGGGATATTATCCGCAGTAGAGATGAAGAGCCTACGAATGAGCCTGCGCAATGAGTGAGAAACCAGTCACACTCATAACGGGCGCATCGCGCGGTATCGGCTACGCCACGGCGGTCGCTCTCGCGAAAAAAGGGCACCATATTATCGCGCTTGCACGGACAATCGGCGGTTTGGAAAGCCTCGCTGATGAAGTCGGGAATGAGAATATCACACTTATTCCGCAAAATGTCACCAATGGAAAAGCCCTAGAGTCTCTAGGGCCTCAAATTTTCGAGAGATTTGGACGGCTTGATAACTTCATTGCCAATGCCGGGGCGATTAATACGCTTAGTCCAATCGCGCAAGCTGACCCACAGGAATGGAGTCGTGTTTTTGCCGTGAATGTGACGGCTAATCTTCATCTCATCCGAACGCTTGACCCGCTTTTAAGGGCGGCAAACCATGGTCAGTCTGTCTTTGTAACTTCAAATGTTGCAACGGATGCCAGGCCATATTGGGGAGCCTACGCGGCGTCAAAGGCAGCCCTCGAATCCATGGTGCGGAGTTATCAGGCAGAAGTGGCACAAACAAATATGCGCGTGCATCTCTATAATCCGGGCAGTGTGGCCACGAAAATGTGGGCGGCCTCCCATCCGGGGCAGGATCAGTCTAGCCTCAAGCAACCTGATGAAGCCGCGCAGGAGATTGCCGACCTTCTGCTTTCCTTTTAATGATGCTTCGTTAAAATGCGCTTTATGTCGCATGCCGCTATCCGATCCCTTCGCCTGAAGAATTTTCGCAATTTTGACGAGGCGCAATGCCATACGCTTCATGACACATTCGTCATACTTATCGGTGAGAATGGCGCAGGGAAAACCAATACCTTAGAGGCCATATCGCTTTTGTCACCCGGTCGGGGATTGCGCAATGCCTCTGTTCCAGATTATCAATCCCAAGCATTGAATGAGCCTTGGGTTGTTGCCACGCAGTATCGTGACCATGACGGTGACATGCTCAATCTTGGTATAGGGCGGGACCCTCAAAAACCTGATAAGAAAATTATGCGTGCCAATGGTGAAACGCTGAAAAGCCAGGAGCGCCTTGGTGAAATTTGCCGTATGATATGGCTGACACCGCAGATGGACGGGCTATTCCTGCAAGCTTCAAGTGAGAGGCGGCGGTTTTTTGACCGTCTTGTTGCGACATTTGACGGGGGGCATACGGGGCGTATGATACGCTATGAAAAGGCAATGCGCCAACGGCTTGCCATTTTAAGGGATGCGCTGGATAAGGGACAAAAGCCGGACCAGCTATGGCTCTCCCCGCTTGAAACCATGATGGCGGAAACGGGGGTCGCGATTGCCGCGGCAAGGGTTGAGATGATTACAAATCTGACTCAATCCATTCACGTGATGGATATGCAAGGCTTCCCGAATAGCGAAATATATTGTATCGGCGATGCTGAACAAGCTTTGGACAGCCAGCCCGCCTTGCAAGTCGAGGATATGATAAAGGCAAGGCTTGAGGGCAGCAGGATATCAGATGCCCAAACGGGGCGTACCGCATTCGGCATTCACAAAACTGATATGGCGGTTATTTACAAAGATAAAAATATGAAGGCCGCGCAATGCTCAACGGGGGAGCAGAAAGCCTTACTGACCGCGATTATTCTGGCGCATGGAACAATGGTTGCGGGGCGATACGGCTCACCGCCGATATTATTATTCGATGAAGTCACGGCGCATTTTGATGATAAACGGCGTGATGCACTATTTGAAATTTTGGCAAATCTCAAGACACAAATCTGGCTAAGTGGTCAGGATGAAGCGGCATTCAAAGGGATTAAAAGCAAAAAGATGATTAATATTACTCGCAACACTTTTACGTCATTACACGTTTGAACGTCAGTTCAATACGTGTAATCCACCCTTAATGAATCTGGATTACACGCATTTTTCTATCGAAAAAGCGTGTAATGACGAAAGTTCTAGAGCCACTGTGAATAACCCTCAAAAGGCAACAAAAACCCTAGGTTTTTCGTGTTTCTATCGCTATAATCGGCTATTCAAAAAATGAAGGGTTACACATGGCTGATAATACAGCGGAAAATATCGAAGATTTATCTGTTTTAGCGGCTGAGCAAGCCGAATACGGGGCGGATTCAATCAAGGTTTTAAAAGGGCTGGATGCCGTTCGTAAACGTCCGGGCATGTATATCGGCGATACGGATGATGGTTCAGGCCTTCACCATATGGTTTATGAGGTTATTGACAATGCGATTGATGAATCGCTTGCGGGTCACTGTGACCGTGTTCTCATCACGTTGAACGCCGATGGCTCTGTCACTGTTAATGATAACGGACGCGGAATTCCCGTCGGCCTTCATAAAGAAGAAGGTGTGAGTGCGGCAGAGGTCATTATGACCCAGCTCCATGCCGGTGGGAAATTCGACCAGAACAGCTATAAAGTCTCGGGCGGATTACACGGGGTGGGTGTGTCGGTTGTCAATGCCTTGTCCGAATGGTTGACGTTGAGAATTTGGCGTGACGGCAAGGAGCATTTTATCCGCTTCCGCCATGGTGTTGCCGAAAAACCCCTTGAAGTGGTCGGTGATGCCAATGGTCAAAAGGGAACGGAGGTTACCTTTCTGCCATCGACAGAGACATTCACAAAAACCGAATTTGATTTCTCGACATTGGAAGATCGTTTTCGCGAGCTGGCTTTCTTAAACAGCGGCGTTAATCTTGTTTTTCGTGATGAGCGTAAGGATGAGCCTAAAGTAAGCGTGCTTCACTATGAGGGCGGTATTCAAAGCTTCGTTGAATGGCTCGATCGTTCCAAAACGCAGATATTTAAGGAGCCGATAGCCCTGACCGGTGAGGAAGACGGCATCACGGTTGAGGCCGCCCTGACATGGACGGATGCCTATCATGAAACCATGCTGTGCTTTACCAATAATATCCCGCAACGTGATGGCGGGACTCATTTGGCAGGTTTTCGCGGTGCATTGACGCGTACGATTAATGCCTACGCCAATGAAACAGGCTTATTGAAAAAAGAGAAAGTCTCCCTCACAGGGGATGATATGCGTGAAGGCATGACATGTGTGCTTTCCGTCAAAGTGCCTGACCCAAAATTCTCATCACAAACCAAAGATAAGCTTGTATCTTCTGAGGTGCGGCCAGTGGTTGAGTCTAAGGTGAGTAAGGCACTCTCGACTTGGTTTGAGGAAAACCCGAATGAGGCAAAGAAAGTTGTCAGCAAAATTGTCGAGGCGGCAACAGCGCGTGAGGCCGCCCGAAAGGCAAGAGACCTGACACGCCGTAAAGGTGCGCTGGATATTGCATCCCTTCCGGGAAAGCTTGCCGATTGTCAGGAAAAAGACCCTGCCTTGTCGGAACTGTTTATTGTTGAGGGGGACTCGGCTGGCGGTTCGGCTAAGCAAGCCCGTTACCGTAAAAACCAGGCAATTTTACCACTACGCGGAAAAATCCTGAATGTTGAACGGGCGCGGTTTGATCGGATGCTCGGCTCTCAGGAAATTGGAACGCTCATCACCGCAATGGGGACAGGCATTGGTAAGGATGAATTTGATATTGAGAAGCTCCGCTATCACAAAATTGTGATCATGACCGATGCGGATGTGGATGGCTCTCATATTCGCACGCTCCTCCTGACATTTTTCTTCCGTCAAATGCCTGAAGTGATTGAGCGCGGCTATCTTTACATCGCGCAGCCACCGCTTTATAAGGTGAAGAAAGGCAACTCGTCTGAGACTTACCTGAAAGACGATGCCGCAATGGAAAGCTTTCTGTTTGATCAGGCCTCCAATAACGGGGCGATTATGGCGAATGGGGAAACACTGGCAACAGGGGAACAATTGCGCAGCTTGCTGAATGAGCTTCGCCCGATGCGTGCCGCGATTGAAACACTGGCTCAAAAAACAGGGTCTTTGGATGTGATTGAACAGGCGGCGAATATCGGCGGTTTGACTGATAGTATTTTGGACGATGTGGGCAAAGGTGAGGCTTTCGCATCTGACATCACCGCGCGGCTCAATGCGATTGCCTCAAAGAATGAGCAAGCGTGGAAAGCCTCTTTCACTCCCGTTGGCGGTTATATTTTTGAACGGAATTTGCGTGGCGTGACCGAGCGTCACCGCGTTTCGGCAGAACAAATTCGCTCTGTCGAGGCGGCGCGCCTGACGAAAAAGCATGATTTACTCAATGATTACTTTTCAGGCAGCATTCAGCTCACCAACAAGGGTGATAAAATTGCAACTGTGCACGGGGCGCAAGGGTTAATTCAGGCGGCGATTACGCTTGGCAAAAAAGGCATTCAAATGTCGCGCTATAAAGGTTTGGGTGAGATGAACCCAAATCAGTTATGGGAGACAACACTCGACCCTGATGCACGAACATTGTTGCAGGTCTCAATTCAAGATGCGATTAAGGCCGATGGCGTGTTCACCCGCCTGATGGGCGATGTGGTCGAGCCGCGCCGTGAGTTTATTCAGGATAACGCCCTGAAAGCCAATATTGATTTGTAATCGCTTTTTTACACGAAGTCGCAAAAGCACAAGGTTTTCCAATAAACGCACCCCCGCACTTGATGCGGGGCTTATAAAGTTTGAACGACTGAGGGAAACAGAGAAAGACAGAGATTTCCCACGCGTCATTGCGAGAAACGGAGTGACGAAGCAATCCATACCATATCAAAGATTGCATGGATTGCACGCACGGAGGCGTGCAATGACGAACATAAAAAAACTTCGTGTTTACTTCGTTTACTTCGTATCTTCGCGTTAAGAAAAAATCATATCCCTCCACTCATTTCATTCGATCAAGATGTCAGATTTATTTATTTACCGCTAAAAGTATAAAACGCAACGGCGGCGGCGTTGGAAACATTGAGTGTCGGCACTGCGCCCCCTGTAGGTAAACGGATGAGCGCGTCGCAATGCTCTTTAATCTTTGGTCTTAAGCCTGCCCCTTCCGCACCGAAAACAAGGCAGTGTAAAGAATGAGGCTTCACATGGCGACTTGCCGCCTCATCAGGGGATAATGTGCCGTCCTCATCCAGTCCATAAACCGCAATCTGGTTATCCTGTAATTGCTCAATCGCGCGGGAAAGATTGGTTTCACGGATAAGCGCGATATGTTCAACCGCACCGCATGCGGCCTTGGCGAGTGTCCCCGTCATCTCGGGCGCATGACGGCTCTGCACGATAATGGCATCCATTTGAAAGGCGCAAGCCGAGCGCATAATCGCCCCGACATTGTGGGGGTCGGTTACCTGATCAAGCATGGCAATGGCAAGCGATTTACCGCTTTTCGCCTTAATCATAAGGTCGGACAGAAAAACTTCTTCCAATGGCGCGCATTGAATGGCAAGCCCCTGATGCACCGCGCCTTGGGGTAAGCGTTTTGTAATCACGGCCTTATCGACCTTGTCAGCTTGCGGGCGTTTTGAGCCTTTCGGCGTATTCCAAGCCTCAATCATTTTGGCAGTTTTATCCGTAACGAGCAGCGAATGAATGGCACGTTCAGGGTTTTCCCATGCGGCCTTTACGGCATGCAATCCCCATAACCATTCGGTGTTTCTTATCTGGCTTTTTTGCATGAATGATGCGGTCTAACGCCCTGCCTTGCCGGGTGTTTGTGCAGGCGATATTGTTTTCGCCTTGAAGCCTTTGCTATCGCCCTGACCCTGATTGTAAGTCTCAAGCGTTGGTGGCGTGAATAATCCGGCCGTTAAGGTTTCGGCGGCGGATTGGAGGATTTCTTTCACCTCGTCACTTAAATTTTCAGGCAGGATTGTCAGCCCGTTTTCAGCCTTTTGCTTAACGGCTTCCTCGGCTGTATAGCCACCACTTCCGCCGCTTGATGAGGTAGAGCCTTCATCCTCTTTTTTATCTTCATCATCGGACTTACCATTGATAATATCCGACCAACTCATTTCCCCTTTAGAAACAACAGGGTCATCGGAAGAGGTTTCAGCCATATCACTCGGTTTCTGCAAGGCTTTTTCAACCGCACCGGGGTTTTCTGTTGCGTAAAGATGGGCAATCGCCATAGCGCCTTGTTCAATCGCGCTCAGATTATTCTCGGTTGCGGCGGTCAGGCCTTCAATAACTGTTTCCAAATCGTTTTCAGGCGCGGTTTTGACATCGGCCTTGGCCGCGGTCCAGCTTTTATGCACCAAACGATCACGCAAGGCGGTCACGTTTTTAATATTGCGCATCATATAATCGTCAGGCTTGCCAAAGCCGAGTAATTTTTGAACGCGCATCGCCTTCCCTGTCCCTGGGGAGCAATAGAAAATCTGGATTTCATCAACAATGTTTGAATAAGCCAGCGCGGCCTGCCCTTCCTTGAATTCCTGCGCAGAGCCGTAATCAATTTTATCAACAAACTGGACGCTCGCCGACATTTCTGTTTCAAACGAGCCTGTAAGTGATCCAGGATTGACCTTATATCCGCCCACCTGTGTGGCGATGGCTTTTCCGAGTGTGTCTTCAAAGAATGTCTTGGTCGTGCCGGGGTCGGAGAGTTTTCCGAATATCTTAATGTTACAGTTGGCGGTGATTGAGCGCGCCTCTTCCTTCACCCGCTTTTCAAGTGCCGCAAGATCCTGCGCCGCATAAACAAGCGAGAAACCAAGCGACCGCGCCTGCGCCGCCATAACCGCCATACCATCCGTCACGTAATATCCGACCTCATCAAACACCGTCATAAATGGTGTTAAGGAATTTGTCGGTTTATTCTCGATAACTTTAGAGGTTTCCCCCTCAACCGTTGCACCGAGTGTTGTTCCCATCATTCCTTTCAATGTCGCAGCGATGATTTTACCCAGATTGGCCGTCTCATCCCCTGATTTTTCAAGGGCCGGGATAAGCACGACCAGAATGCGACGGTTGAGAACCACATCCACCATATCGATATCGGCATTTTGAACATCAAAGATATAACCATATTCATCGCCCAGCGATTGGAGCGAACGGGTAAATTGCATGGTCAGATAGCCATGCTGCTGCATCGGGACTTGGGCATCACTTTGCGGGACATCGGGGCCTGCGGGTCTTTCCTTCCCTTCATCGTCAAAGGCTGCATCAACATATCCCGGCAATGTATCGAGATATCCCTTCACACTATCGCGTAATTTTGCAGGGAGCGCCTCATTGCGTGAAAGCTTAATCACATCAGGGAAATTCATGGCTTGACGTACGGTTGTGATAGAAAGCGGCATATCCATATTATCGCGAAGCCAAGTGAGCGCAGGCATCAGAGAGCCGAGCAAGGAGACTGCCCGTTCCTTCCACATCGCATTATCTCCGCCTGCCTCCGGCATCAAAGATACAAGCATGTTTGTAAGGTATGAGGCGGAGCCACTGCTAAACGGGTTTAAAGAATTGGATGGTGCCTTTTTATCCGAATTTCCGGTCATATAGTTAAGGACAAGCAAATCATCATCACGCCCGAAACGACGACAGAGGGATGAGAGTGATGACCATAAATCCGTATCCGCCTTCCCGTCAATATAGACAAAACCCGACCCCCATGTGAGCGCATTCGTCACCATGGATTTTAGACCCTCCGTCTTACCTGCCCCCGTTGTCCCGAGATACAGAAAGTGGGTTCGGATATCATTATTGGTAAACCAGATTTCCTCCCCGCCATTATCGGATGTATTGCCGAGATAGAGGATACCTTCAGGCTTGCCGCTTCGCCCGCCGCCGACATTTTTCGGGTCTTTCTTATATTTCGTCCATGAGGGAAGCTTATGCGTGAGAACACGCGTACGGGAATAAAGAAACCATGCATAGAGTAAGCCGATAACGAGGAGAATATCAGCAAATAAAATACCTTCATCAAAAAACGTCGCCGCAAAGCCAAGCGTGATAAAAGTAATGGCGGCATTATCGGATTGGGTAAACCAATCGGCGATTTTCACGCCCATCGGTCTGGTATCCCTTAACCAGTGATTAATCCCGTAACTATGCCGTCTTTCGTCTAATGCCATATCTTAATCTTTTTATAATCCTAAAAAGGGGAGCACGCCCTTGCTGCCGCCGCGATCATTCATATAATCATCGGCGGATAACGGCACACCGACCGCATCGGGATTGCTTTCAACAGTCGGTTGCGGCGGTGCCGGTGCCTGCATCGGTACTGGTGTTGAAGGAGCCATGCTCGATGTTTCAGGTGACGTTGTAACCGCCGCCTCACCGCCCAAAAATCTGTCAGCGACCAATAAATAAAGCACATATAAAAATGCGATAAAAATGAATGTCATGACCGCAATTTTTAAAACAGAGAACAAAGTCGTTATTAAATCAGAGCCTGATTGGCTCGCGCTGTCACGATTGCCTGCAACACGCCCAACCATGGTCATGGCCTCAACGGCTTGCTTTCTGTCCATATAATAGGCGATATCTTCGATTTTGATACTTTTGCCCGTCCCTTCAATTTTTTGAAGGACATGCAGGCCGTTATCATCCTTTTCCACCCGCATGAAGAAACTGCCCCCATCACTATTATCCAAAGATATCATCCAGACAACAGGCGTCATGGCATCGGGAAGGGACAGCACCAGCTTCCCTTCCGTTATACGGGCCGAGGCTTTTTCACTTTTATTGTTAAGCATGGTTGTTACTTCTCTGCTTCATGTGTGTTTTCTATTATATTACACTATTTCTCATATTCACGTCACCCTGAACTTATTTCAGGGTCTTTTTTGAATTACATTCTGAACTAAATTCAGGATGACTTTATTAATGTTTCTTTCTCACGTTCCGACCGGTTTCATCACACCCTTATTTTTTTGCGGCGCTTTATGGTTTTTAATCATGCTGAAATCCAGTTGCGGTATAGGGGCAGAGCGTTGATTATCTTCCAGATAGCCACTCAAAACATCGACCGCATCTTTTAACATCGGCTTTGGTATCGGTCGTTTAACCTGACGCTCGGCACGAAAATGGCTCATCGCACCGACTGCCTCGGCATGATAGGATTGCCGTCCGAGATTATTGAGCGGATACCACAAGTTTCTGTCATGCCCGCGAAGCCACAGGAACTGAGCAGGGGCAAGTACGCCGCCTTCCGACCGTGCCAGATTAAGCGCGCCCAATAAGGCGGTGACAACATAACCATGATGATTGCAAACCGATAAAGTTTCCGCACTCAAAGATTTATTACCGATTATCTTCCTTGCTTTTCGTACAAGCGTGCCTGAGAGGTTGAGTCCCCCTTTATGATTCCAAGATTGCGATAATTCGCCGAGCAAATCATCGGCTTCATTTCTTTTTCGCGCGGCTTTGAGCGCAAAACAGGCCAGCAAGACTTGCTGATAAGGTTTCAGCTTTTTCGGGCCTCGCCATCTCTCGCCCAGTTGTTTTTTCAATGCCTTTTCCATGGCATTGCGGTCAACCTTACCGTCAGGAATTGGTACTTTATGAAAGGCGACCCATTCTTCAGGGCTTAAGGCTTCGGCAAAGAGCGGTAATTCGGCAGGAACCAAATCCCCCGGTGAACGATGTGCCACATCGGTAAGCGGGTTAAACTCAATCATCGGGGCGATTGCCGGGAATGTCTGCGCCTGCTTTGTAATCAGTTTTTGCAGGCTGAACTTACTGCGGTGATGGCTTGTCGGGCCTCGGAACAGCACAAGCCCTGCCAGTAATAAAAATATTCCGCCAATTAGCCATCGCATCGGCTTTAAAGCGGCCAACGATGTTGCATGGATCAACGACCATAAATTTCCATTGTCTTTCAGGTTTTGAGGGTCTGCCGTGCGAATGAATTGACGCGCCTGCGCAAATGTCATGGGCTGCGTGCCTTGTGGGGTTGTAATTCGAACCGTGTAATCATCATCCGTCCAAAGGGAAGCCACGGCAAACTCGGCCGACCGAACCCAGATATAGCCTTGTAAAACCTGAGGCTTAAAGGCGTACCAAATCCCCCACAACATGGCGCAGGGAATGAGGATGATAAAAAACAACATCCATAAACCGTTATCCGCTTCGTTACCGCCTGACATATTTTGTTATAGCCTTCGCTCTTTAAAATTGCTTTGATATTTTATATAACAAAGTTGAATAGGGTTTGACAAAGGAAAAGCATATCGACTATAAGAAGTTTGTTGAAATCAATATGAGATTTTTGGGTTTGGCCGGCATAGCACAGTGGTAGTGCAGTCGATTTGTAATCGAAAGGTCGCGAGTTCGAATCTTGCTGCCGGCACCATTCGCCCGCATTGTTGATTTCGGGTATGCGTTTTTTTCTTACCCGAAGAGCACAAACATAACCGCCCATCATTCGGTGCGTTTTATGTAAATATATTGTTGGGGTATAGCCAAGCGGTAAGGCAGCGGTTTTTGGTATCGCCATCCCTGGTTCGAATCCAGGTACCCCAGCCATTTCACTCTTTTCAAACCATTTTGAGACTATTTCTAATTAGGCCATAAAGTCCAGTTTCTGCGCCGTTTTGCGCTGGTTATCCGCCCACCTCGTGAGGTGTTTATCTCCCTATTTTTAGCCTATTTTGTCTCCTTTTTGCCGATAGTCTCCTTTATGTGTTCACCTTTGCCTTCCGAGGTGAACGGACAAGTTTCTTTATTTTATGCGGGTTGCAGAGGATTGTAAAAATCAGAAGTTTGTTAACGGCTAACATATCGGAATATTTTATATAAAACCGTGCGCTCTTATTTTAAAAGAATGTGTAAGTTATTATAAAAGTTAAATTTATTTGTTCACCTTCAGTTATTGTAATAAATATTATATGTTGTTTCTAAGGTGAACGCCTGAGTAATGAGGGCATTTAATGAATAGTATTATAGATATAACAGTTCAAGCAAGTAAAAGGATTTTCGTGTGAGATTTAGCCAACTAATAACAAAAACGACTAAGGAAGCCAAACAAGCTGATCCCAGCAGAAATGCTGAACTATTAACTCGGGCGGGCTATATAGATAAATTAATGGCGGGGGTTTATTCGTACTTGCCTTTAGGATTAAGAGTCTTGTCTAAAATCGAGAATATCATTCGAGAAGAAATGAATAACATTGGAGCCTCTGAAGTTTTAATGCCCGCAATCCAGCCAAGAGAGATTTGGGAACAAACTGGAAGATGGGATAAGGTTGATGTTTTATACAAACTTAAGGGAGCTGGCGATCAAGATCTTGCCTTAGGTGCAACTCATGAAGAAGTTGTTACTCCACTAATAACGCAATATGTTCAATCTTATCGTGATTTACCAAAAGCCACTTACCAAATTCAAACAAAATTTAGAAATGAATTGAGGGCAAAGTCAGGTCTATTAAGGGGCCGCGAATTTAGAATGAAGGATATGTATTCATTTCACGCAGATGATGCTGATCAAGATCGGTTCTATCAGAAAAGTATTCAAGCCTACAAGAATATTTATGACCGTTGTGGTATAGGAAACATAACTTATGTAACTTATGCATCTGGTGGTATATTTTCTAAATATTCTCATGAATTTCAAACCATTACGGAATATGGCGAAGATACAATTTATCAGATACCGGATACCAATATTGCTATTAACAAAGAAATTATTGACGATATTGAAGTCTTAAAAGAGCTAATGCCAAATTACCAAAATGGCGATGAAGAAAAATTGGTTCCAATTAAGGCCATTGAAGTTGGGAATATATTTAAATTAGGCACTAAATTTGCAGATGCTTTTGATAAGCAATATCAGGATCAAAATGGTGAGCTAAAAAATATTCACATGGGATGTTATGGTATAGGACCAAGTCGAGTCATGGGAACTATTGCAGAATGCTTAAGTGATGATAAAGGGCTAATCTGGCCAGAGGAAATTGCACCCTATAAAGTTCACCTTATTTCACTAACAAAAAACGCAGATGAAATAAAAGAAATAGATACTATATATGAAATGCTTAAAGACAAGGGCATTGAAGTATTATATGATGATCGCACTAAAATAAGCGCAGGGCAAAAATTCTCGGATGCGGATCTGATAGGAATACCACATAGAGTTGTGATTAGTAGTAAAACGCTTGCTGAACGTAGTGTGGAATATAAGAAACGTACAGATGACCAAAGCAAATTAATACCGCTGGATGATTTAAAGAAAATTTTTGTTGAAGATCCGAAATCCTAAATATTGGCGCTGCTCGTTCCAATCTATCGGTAATGGCTTACCTTTTATCAAATGTTTAAGTTGTAGGCTATGAGGTTGCTTTCCGTTTAATATGGCGCTGGTAATATCAGGTGCAAGTTCAGTTAATTTAATAATTTGTGAGGCATAACTCTTTGGAAGACGCTCTTGATTTGCAATTTCTGCAATAGACTTTACTTCTCCCATATCCAGCATCTCCTGCCAGCGATGCGCTCGACCAATAGCTTTGATAAGGGCGTCATCAATATTCTCGTTTGTCATGTCGACCACATTACGACCGTCTGGTGTTGTAATTCGCTTCCGTTTGGCCTTGCGCTGGAATTGCACGGGTATTTCCATCACCATCGGCTCATCAATATCGCCGTGGCTTTTGAGGTCAGGCATAA
>CAZHEE010000004.1:0-74264 GCA_964531715.1 uncultured Micavibrio sp.
GAGGGAGCCCCCTGCCTTCGCAGAGGGCAGGCTATGCGACCGCGGCAATCTATACGATGTCTAAGATTGTATGGATTGCTTCGTCACTCCGTTCCTCGCAATGACAGAATATTTTGTGTGAGTTTTTTAGAAATTACTATATTAATATAAACAAAAGCCCTGAAAATATCAGGGCTTTTGTATTTTCAGATAATTGAAATTCTATCTAAACATTTACGGCTTCATCAAGCTCGGCGAGGGCATCACCTTCTTTGTTTGTGTCAAAGTCAGCATTCTCATTAATTGAGAATTTCCGTGCGTTCGTCTGATAGGCAAGCTGCGCATGCTCCGCGCAATAGGGCAAACCGGGCAGTGATTCACATCCGCAAAAATGAAAATTCGCCTTTTTGGGGTCACCGTAAGGGTACCGGCATGTTTTTTCCGTAAGCTCAAGCAAACTGATACCGCCATTTTTTGCGGGAATGTCATTCACCTCTGGCGGTAGCGGCTTATCCACTTTCTTTTGCACAGGTGTAATGCGCCCGGACAGCCCTAAACGGTGAGCCTTCCCGATGATGGCATTACGGGTGAGACCATCGCCCAGCTCTTTGGCGATTTCTGCGGCGGTCTTGCCTAAACCCCATAATTTTTCAAGTTTTGCGACTCGCTCATCGCTCCATGTGGTTTTACCCATAGCTTATCTTTCCTTCCCCAAGAAATAGTGGAATTGAATCAAACAGTTATTTGTATTTTTCTTTGTCTGAAACTAACCTATCAACTTTCCGAATCGCGGGGAACACGAAATGCACAAAAAAGCCATATTATCCACAAATGATAATTTTTTACTTTACACAGGGTCAGTGGTGAGATTTAAAGCCTCATCTTTATCCATCCAATTCGGGCGATGTTGGATAAACAGCTTCAAATGTACGGGACAACCATGGAGGCGGGAAAGCTCTGCCCGCGCTTCACTGCCGATGGCTTTGAGCGTCTGTCCCTGTTTACCGAGAATTATCGGTTTATGTTTTTTATTCTCAATAATGATAATTTGGGATAGCGCAATGCCTTTACCATCATTGCTTTCGCCATATTCTTCTGTCTCAACCGCGATGTGATAGGGGAGTTCTTTATGTAGCCTGGCATAAACTTGTTCCCGCGTGATTTCGGCAGCCAGCAGTCGATCAGGCAGGGTTGTAAGTGTATCCCCTTCATAAGCCCATTCGCCAAGCGGCATCATGGCGGCAAGGCTACCCTTAATATCCTTAACACCGTCACCGCTTAAGGCCGAAACCATGAAAGTTTTTGCAAAAGGGCAAGCCTCGTTCATCGTGGCGGCAATGACGGGCAGGTTTTTGCGCGGTGCCTGATCAACCTTATTCAAAACAAGAATGCGCGCGTCTTCTCTTGTCTCTTTGAGGAGGACATCCAGATAATCCTGATGCTTTTTCAATGAAAATGGTTTTGATGCATCAATCAGATAGAGACAGGCATCAACATCCTCAAGTGAATCCCATGCCGCGGCAATCATCGCACGGTCAAATTTTCGCCGTGGTTGAAAAAACCCGGGTGTATCAATCAGCATCATCTGGCTTTGCTCATGTATGGCGATACCGCGCACCTGAAACCGCGTTGTTTGAACCTTGTGCGAGGTAATGGCGACCTTCTCACCGACAAGGGCATTGGTTAATGTTGATTTCCCTGCATTTGTTGCCCCGATAAGGGCGACAGCACCAAATCTTTTTTCTGTTTTTGTCATAAGATGAGTGCTTCCAACATTTTTTCTGCGGCAAGTTTTTCAGCGCGTTTTTTTGATGTGCTTGCGCCTTGTTGAGGTGTGTAACCTTCAATACTGACCTCAATAATAAATTCGGGGGCATGGTCAGGGCCGCTTTGACCGATAACGCGATATTCAGGCAGTCCGAGATTGTGAGCTTGTGACCATTCCTGCAAGGTTGTTTTCGGGTCACGTGGCGGTTCCGCCATATTATGTATCCGCTCACCCAGGCTGTTTTTTAAAAAAACTTTTGCCGCATCATAGCCTCCATCGAGGTAAATTGCGGCCGTCATTGCCTCCATAATATCGGCGAGGATATTATCATTGTCACAGCCACCTGCCTGCCGCTCATTATCCGATAACTGAACAAAATTATTCAGCCCCGTTGTTCGCGCCATATCCGCCAAAGTTTCCGTTCTGACCAGTGCGGTATAACGCTTGGCCAATGCGCCTTCTTTCTCATCGGCAAATTCATGAAATAATAAATCCGCGACTATCAGATTGACGACGCGATCACCAAGAAATTCCAAACGCTCATAATCTTTTCCTGCCATCGCATGATGGACGGAGGCATGAGTCAGCGCGCGCTCAATATATTGGGTTGAGCGAAAATGATAGTCGATTTTATCCTGTAAATCTTTAAATTTGACTGCCATTACTCAATCACTTGGAGTAAACGGTCATAGCGAACCGTCCAAGGCCACTTCCAGAATTCAAACAGGCGGGCATAACCGTTGGTTGAGAAGAATATAAATGACGCCTCACCCACAATATTTTCATAAGGTATAAATCCGACCTTACTGCGGCTATCTTCCGAATTATCACGGTTATCGCCCATGACAAAAAATTGCCCTTCGGGAACGGTAAAGCGTGGCGTGTTATCATGCCTTCCCCGATCAGTATTTTCCCAAATGAAAAACTCAACCCCGTTTGGCAAAGTCTGCAGATATTGCGTCGCAAAACCGCCTGTGTCTATTTGAATTGTATCGACTTCCTCACGCGGAATCAGTTGATTATTAATGTAAAGCCGCCCGTTGCGCACCTGAACCGTGTCGCCAGGCAAACCAATCACACGCTTGATATAATTATCCCTAGGATTACTGGGAAGTTTAAAGACAATCACATCACCGCGTTCCGGCTCTGAGCCGAAAATGCGATCCTCTATCGGTGCAAGCCCGAAAGGAAAGCTATAGCGTGAATAACCATATTCAAATTTTGAAACAAACAGATAATCCCCAATCAATAAGTTCGGTTTCATTGACCCTGAGGGGATGTTAAATGGTTCATAAAAGACAGAACGGATAATAATCGCAATCAAGCCTGCCAAAACGATTGTTTTGACCAGTTCCATCCAGCTGTTTTCTACATTACTTTTCCCCATTACTTCTTTAACCTTTAATTTATAAGTAAGCTATACTTACGCCATTGATGGCACACCCTCAAGCAAAATAGTCGCCTTGGCCAGCCCCGCCTCATCCGACAATGTAATATGAATACGTGTTTCAGTGACATTTTCATGGGCCGCAAGAGTGGCGAGCCTATCGGCCACACCGCCTGCGACACGCATAATCGGGCGGCCAAGTGCGTCATTATCCGTTTCCATATCATGCCAAGACAACCCCTCACGCATGCCTGTCCCGATGGCTTTCAGGCAGGCCTCCTTCGCGGCAAATCGTTTGGCATAATACGCAATTTGACGATCTTCACGGTCATGCCGCGCCGCATTCTCAATCTCGGCAGGGGTGAAGCATTTTGTAATGAACCGCTCATTTTTTTCAGTGATAAGCCGTTCAATGCGCGCAATCTCAACCAAATCTTCACCAAGGCCGATAATCATTTTGATACTTTCTTTTGCTGGGTCAAACCTGATTTCTTATTAAACAGGGCTTTTTGACGTTTTTTCATGCGATGCTTCCGCGCACGTTGCGCGCTTCTCACAATATAATAATAAAGAATGAAGTAAAAAGGGAAGCTGATGATCGCAAGCAAGCTGCCGCCTATGGCTGTTGGCACAAAGATATCGGTAAAATTCTCCCAAATAAAGCCAAGAATATTTGTCCCTTTTTCTTCCATCATATCGGGTGTGATATTAACCGCACTCTCTTCTTTTAGCCCAAGAATATCAAGAATATGCGTTCCTGTATAATGACTGGAATAAAGCAGGAATGGAAACGTCCATGGATTACCGACAAAAGTCCCGACAGTTGCGGCAATGATATTCATGCGCAGCCCCAGAAGCCACGCCAGACCCATCGCAACGAAGATATGTATCCCAAAAAACGGCGTGAAAGACATAGCGGAGCCGCCGGCCATATTTACCGCGATGGACTGCGCCGAGGATGATAATCTGATCACACGATGGCGATAATAAATGATCAATCGCCACCACCCCATGTTAGGCCAAAAAGCCTGCCGCAAATTTTGTTTAAAATTCAGGGGTGACCGCCTACGAAACATATCTCATGTTATAGATATTTTGGAATAAAGAGTACAGCAAGTATTGAGTAAAAGTATTTCAAATAAAATATGGAAGCTATTGAGAGCTAGCACTTGTATTTATATACGACTGAACTTATTGTTAAGGACGAAATTATCAACAAAATTAAATTTAAAAATGAAAAAAAACATCTTCCTTACAATTCTTCTGCTTAGTATTTCAGGCTTTAACCATGCGAATGCAGGTTTTGAGTTTACAGCGCCAATTTCAACATCAAATCAGAATGTTGAATCATCGAGCGGACTGTATAATCAAGATTCTGTCTTGTTGCCTGAAATTGTTAAAGAGCCCCTGCCTCAGATAAACATGTCACCTATTCAAGGCAATCAACCCCTTTTTCAAAACGATCCTGTGCAAACTATAACGCCACGTGAGCAAGCCCCTCAAAATACCTTCACAGGAATCATGAGTGTGGCACCTAAAAGCAATGTAAATCGTACAGTTGAGCCATCTATTCCTCAATTTACTGAAATACAAGAACTGCCTTCTGTTCTGCCTTCATCTCCGGTCGCTTCTCAATCGCAATTTAACAGAGAGAATGTCCAGAGCACATCCTACGATATGGTTGTCGGTTTTGGGGAAAATCTGCCTTTCATCACCGCTTTAAGGCAAATCATTCCTTCTGATTATACTTTTATTTTAGGCAGGGGGGTGAATGCCTCTCAACTGGTTTCATGGTCCGGCGGTGCCGAATGGCCTGAAATCTTAGGGAAAATTGCACAAAATATCGGGTTAACGATTACCCTTCAAAATAATCGTGTATTGATTGAGCAATCACAACAAACTTTTACAAACTCAAATTTGTTTTCAATCGATGAGCCGAGCTTTGATGTTGCCGAAACAATGAATAGAAGGGTAAAACCTGACCAAGCGACCCTTATGGGCGTTAGCAAATCAGATATTTTTGAAGTTAGCTTAAATCAATCACAATCCAAAAATATTCAGCCAGCGCAAGTAAGTATGCCGACATCGCTTGTTACCCCAGCCATTGAAGAACCGTCAATTTCAGACTCGCTACCATTTCGGGATTATAGTGCAGATTTCCTCAGTGACAGCCAGCCACAATGGATCGCAACACGTGGATCATCATTAAAAACCGTTTTGCAATCCTGGTCTGACCTAGAGAATGTTCAGCTTTATTGGGATTCTGGCTATGATTACAATCTGATTAGTGATGTGCAAATTGAAGGGGAATTTAATATAGCTGTGGAAAAATTATTGGAAGGGTTTTCCAGAGCGCAGCCTCAGCCGATTGGGCGTTTTCATCCTAACCTTCCAAATGGCCCTGCGGTTCTTGTGATCGAGAATAATAGGGCATAGTTTTTTATTGTAAATGCTTGCTTGATTGTCATTTGAGGTTCACATACACTTTTCACAGTATTGTATGGAGAATTGTCAGGCATATGTTTAAAGAGTTTAGCAATATAAAGTCATTCAGATTTATTTATAGTTTTCTGTTAATCTCGTGTTTGACTGCGGTCACGGCATGCTATCAAACGACTGCAATTAATGAAGGGGTGAGGCAAGCCGAGGTTGAGGCCGATGCAGCCCTTCAAACTCTGGCTTCAAATACACCTATTGCCACTTTCCAGGTTGATAATCGACCATGGTATGGCATTCAATCTGAAGCCCTTAATAATTATCAAAATTTGCCGTCTACATATATGGCTTCGGATGCTATTACACTGACATTTGCAGGCCCTGTTTCTTTAAGAGAGGCGGCCAACATGATAAGTGCCGCCTCGGGTATTCCGATCACAATCGAATTCAGTGTTTATAATCTTAATGCAGACCCTAATGATGTTTCATTCTTACCATCAAACGGTCGTGAAGTGACAGGTGGCAGAGTTATATGGACAGGATCATTAGATCAAATTCTAAACCAGATTAAAGATATTTACGGCATAGAATGGGTCTATGAAAATCAAAAAATCCGTATCACGTCTGAGACAACCAAGACATTTATGTTGAATGCTCTTGCCAATGATTTAACGCTGACCGGCTCGGCAACATCGGCAGGCAGTGGTGCTGCCTCTGCAAGTCTGCCGAGTTTTTCCGTTGATGGTACAACCAATCTTGAAATTTGGGGTGAGATTACACAGGCCGTTGAAAGCATAATCGGTGATAATGGTCAGGCGGCATTTTCCCCTTCTACCGGGGCTATAACTGTTACATCCCGCCCGGATGTTTTAAGACGCGTTGAAAATTATTTGCGATATCAAAATGAGATGCGGCTTCGTCGAATTGCGGTATCCGTTAAAGTCCTGTCTGTTTTGACGGCAGACACGAGTTCTTATGAATTTGATGTCAGCGGCGCAATACAAAATGCAATTGGCGATTATTCAATAGGGTCTGATGGGAATAGTGATGGTTTGAGTCTGAGTATTATTCAAGATTCAAATGTCGGTAACAACTTATCGGCTGTTTTAGAGGCATCAGAAGGTATTGAACGTGTGAATGTGGTGCATTCCGGTTCTCTTGTTACCTTGTCAGATCAGCCGGCGCCATTACAAGTCGGGCGTCAAATAGCCTTTTTGGAGCGTGTTTCAGCATCGGGAGATGACTCGGGATCCGTTTCTCTTGAGCCAGGGGTTATTGATGTCGGTTTATTTATGACTGTATTGCCGCGCATAGTTGAGGATGAAAAAATTCTTATGCGTTTAAGCATCGCTATAACGAGTGCAGACCCCAATTTCCGAACTTTTGGTTCGGGGGATGTGCAAATTGAATTGCCTGAAATTGACACGACAGGCTTTCTTCAAAATGCAGTCGTCAGCAATAACGAAACAATGGTTATTGCTGGCTTTGAAAAGCGACAGAATGATTTGAGCACGACCACTAACCCTATTAGTGCATTACTGGGTAGTTCCAATAATACAACCAGAAGTAGGGAACTTTTGGTTCTCGTTATACACTCACGAATTTTGCCGCAAATGCCAATTACGCTAGTGGGACAGTGATGTGACTGATGATGTTCCCAAAAAAATACCTCCGTTAAAGGCAGAAAGCTTTAGGTTAAATGATGATGAAACATCAGGTTTAGCCAAAAGTATAGATGATTTTTACTCGGAGGATCCTCTTCCGCAAACCGTTGAAAACGGGGTCTTAATTTATAAAGATAAGAAATATGCTGTAGGTTTGTTCTGGTTATCCTATGGACAGCAGAGCATGTTTATATCAGAGAAAAGTAAGGCTCAGGAGCTTTCTGCTGACTACTATTGTACACGAAATATAGCCCAACAAATCGGATTTGGTTATTTAAAAAGTGGTCATCGATGGGGTATGCCTTCTTTTGCGGCACTTGCCGCCGACGCACTTGTCGGGGAATGGCATGGTATTTTTGAAATTGAAAATCAATTTATTTATGTCGCAGTGCATTCTGATAATATAGCGCCGAGAGGCGACTTACTTTTTACAAGTGAGGGGGATGCATATGATCATTTTATGGCTGAAAGCGAAAAATTTAAATGGCCTAAAGCTTTCACGCCTGAAAGTTGGGATATAGCGAATAATGATGGTGAAATTGCAATTGATCAAATTCTGGATAATCAGAATTTATGCTTGCTCAAACCGGCGACTATAGATGGTTTTTTCCGCGGGAAGTCAAATAAGAACCTGTTTTTAGTATGGGGTCTAATATTATTATCGTTTTTATTCTTATTATTTATTTTCAGGCCTTTCATTGCTGAAATTATACCAGATCGTGCCATCCCACCCGAAGAACAAATAGACATCAACTTTCTGTTATCTCCACCCCCGCCTGAAGGATCGAGAGAAAGTATCAGCAGACCGACTATCAGCCGTAATTTCGCGCTTCCGAATATTAATTTTACATTAAAAAACTGTGTTGAGAGCTTTGATTCGCTCATGATGAGCCTTCCAGGCTGGAACCTGAATACTATGCGTTGCAATAATAATATCGTTGAAGCCATATGGCAGAATGATATCGGGACGCTATCACAACTCAAGGAATTTGTAAGCGAATTGCCGGAACAGATAAATACTATTTACGGCGCAAACGGACAATTTATCGCAAATATTGCAATTTCGGAAAACTCGGAACTCATTGAAAAACCACTTTTTCTAAATCGTGAAAATAGTTTGTTTTTACTTGAAAAAAACTTTGGCGGGAAAGGTATATTACAAGTTCAGGATGTTTCCGCCAATAACAGCAACATTACATCCGAGAATTTATCTGATGATAATATTGAAATTAACATTAACAACCTTCAATCCTTTAATATTAATTTCCTGACAGCATTATCGCCGTTGTCTCTTAAAGATAATTTAAAAATTCCTGGTTTAAAATTAAATATGATCGAATGGAATGTACGGCAGAACCAGTGGATATATAACTTTAGCGTTTATTTATTGCCGAATAACATTAGCAACGACAGTTTATATGGGAGTCAGGATAAATGAACCATAACAGTTATAAATTACTTATATTTTTATTAGCAGTTAGTATTAGCATGCATTTTGTATCTTATGCCTCTGCTCAAGAACTACTTGATTTAGATGAAGATAGCTTAATGTCCTTTGAGGCATTGGAAGATAATTTTGATGTGTTGAACGCTGATAATGATCCTTGTCCGGCAGTAAGTGAGTCCCTTCGAAAGAGAAGCCCTGATAATTTACGATTAATTCAAGAAGATATTATGCGCTATGATTTGTGTGTTAGGCGGGCTCAACTTTTAGACAGATTAAATGATTTAACATCCGAAAATATGAATTTAATAGAAAGTTCAATTGATGCCAAAATAGAAGAGGTTATTGAAACAACTGAATTAAATACAGATATGTTATTCCCGAATAATTCACAGACAAATATCTCTGAAACTTTACCTCAATTATCTGTTCCGGAGTTACGCATAAATTCAAATGAGCAATTACAATGGGCGGTGGATCAAATATCAGGGCAAGCAGGAGATTTAGAAGCCAAGATAATAGACCGAAGCGGGAATATTTTCTATGTTAAGAAAGGTGATACACTGCCCAACTCAGACAGTGTTGTTACGGACATCAAAAATGATGGTGTTTCCATAAAGGGTCAAGATGGGCAGGTCATATCATTGGCTTGGAAAATAGAATAATGCCTTTTAAGTCTTTAAAACAAAATTCTGAGAGAAAAAAGCTTGAAAATTCCTGGAATGCGAATAAGCCATTAACCGATATTGGCGGCCCGCTAGACAGAGGCGATCAACTTCGTGCGATATGTGCTTATTATAAAGATGGACGTTTCTATGTCGCCAGTGCAGCGCAAAATAATCCACTAATTTTGAGCCTTATCGCAGAGATAGAAGTTCTCGGATATCCGAAACCAATTATAGAGATTTCTGACATAAATCATATTCATGCTTGTTATGATATACCTGTTGAATTCAGTCATTTTCGGGCAAGTCGGGGTGAAGCCCATATGCGGCGTGATGTCCTCGACCTTGTTGGTGATATGGCAAAACGTAAGGCCTCCGATATCCATGTTGTTGTTTATGAGCAAGTTTGCATCGTTCGCGCCCGAATTGATGGGTCTATGGAGCATATTGCAGAATGGCCACCGGAATATGGACACAGCTTTTGTTCGGCAACCTTTACAATGGCGGATGCGGCAGATGTGAACTACCAACCATATGAATATCAAGGTGCGCGTGTATCAAACCGTAAAGATTTACAGTTACCAGAAGGTGTCATCTCTCTAAGGCTTCAATATAATCCGACAGTTTATAATGGTCGTGCAATGATTGTCCGATTACTTTATACGACAGATGATAAAACGGCAGGGGACATTACGGCACTTGGGTTTACACCTGTTCATCTGGAAGATTTTGAATATTTAAGAAAAAAACCTTATGGGATTAATATTGTTGCAGGGCCAACCGGTCATGGTAAATCCACAACCTTACAACGTAATATTATTTCCATACTGCAAGAGCATAATTATAACATAGCATTTTATACAGTTGAAGACCCGCCCGAATATCCGATTCCCGGCGCAGTGCAAATGCCGGTAACGAATGCGAGTACGGCAGATGAGCGTTCAGCGGCTTTTACAAAAGCAATCAGTGCCGCTATGCGCTCCAATCCCGATCGCATTATGATTGGTGAAATTCGGGATGCGGCCTCAGCGTCACTTGCTTTTGAGGCGTCTATGACAGGGCACCAGGTTTGGACAACACTTCATGCTAACGATGCTCTAACCATACCGTTTCGATTACGTGACCTTGGTGTTGAAAGTTATAAATTATCTGACCCGGATTTATTAACCGGACTGATATCGCAAAGATTAGTCAGAATTTTATGTCCGCATTGTTCACTCTATATTAATGAATCAGACTTATCCTATAATTTACTTGCCCGCCTTGAGAAAATTGATGTGCCTGTTGAAAAATTAAGAGTTCATAATATTAAAGGGTGCGAATTTTGTGGCGAGGGGAGCGGATATAAAGGACGCTCTGTTATCGCGGAAATAATTTTACCGGATGTTACTTTTATGGAACTCATTGAACAAGGTAAGAAAGAAGAGGCTCATAAATATTGGCTCACCCATTTGAACGGGCGAAGCCTGATGGAGCATATGATTGACCGTATCAAGGCAGGTGAAGTCGACCCACATGATGCCGAACGAATTATGGGGCCATTAATCAAACCTGTACGTGGCGATTAAAGTTAAATAAATATAGAAAATGAAACAACAGCTTAATATTTTTCAAAAAATTTATTTAAAAACACAATTTAATGATGATGCCCGATATAAATTTTTTATTAAATTGTCACAACTTTTAAAAAACGGTGTCACACTTGATAGTGCATTAGAGCAAATTGCCCGTATAGCCAAACGTAGACGGCAAAATTTTATGTATAAAATATATAATCATTGGCGTCTGAATATCGCAAACGGGTTAAATTTGGGTCAATGTTTGACAGGTTACATATCAAATTCTGAATCTGTTTTAATTGAAACAGGCGCGAATACAGGAAAGCTCATTCATTCGCTTGAATACACGGCAGATATGATTCAGCAAAAAATAAAGATTAAAAAAGCAATCATCGGGGCGGCAGCCTATCCGACAATACTTTTAGTCATGCTCATTTTTATTATGATTCTGGCTTCGAATATGGTTATCCCCACGCTAGAGGAGTTTGTGCCGCCTGAATTTTGGACGGGTATTTCATATTTGGTTTCAGTGACGGCAAAGTTTATACGTGACTACACTATTATCATTTTTTTAAGTTTTTCTGCCTTGGTGGCATTCATTATATATACATTACCGCGCTGGACAGGTGATTTAAGGACGAAATTTGATCGATTGCCACCATGGAATTTTTACAGAATTTGGCAAGGTTCATCCTTTTTACTGGCAATTTCATCAATTATGTCTGCAGGGATTAAATTAGATGAAGTGTCAATGGGGAGGTTATCCAAACAAGCGTCACCTTATCTGAAACAAAGAATAAATAGTGTTGTTTTCTTTCTTATATCGGGGGAAAATTTAGGCAACGCGCTTTATAGAACAGGCTATGAATTTCCCGAACCCGAAATCATTGATGATTTACAAATTTACGCACAACTAAAGGGGTTTGATCAAAACTTACGATGGATTGTGAAAACATGGGTTGACTCGCTTGTCGAACAGGTCAAAATAAAAATGCAAGTATTTAATATGATTGTATTATTTTTTATTGCAGTCGTTATTGGCGGTCTTATTTTGGCATTTTACGATATTTTTCAACAGGTGGAAAATCAGGTTTAATTTGAAAGGAAACATAATATGAGACAGAATAAAATGAATATGAAGGGGTTTTCATTGCTTGAATTACTTCTTGTTGTTGCGGTCGGGGCAATTTTAATCTTGGCCGGTTTAGCAATTTATAGAAACGTTACCAGCCAATCGCAAGTGAATGAGGCATCAAGGCTAATAAATGTTTTAAAGCAGGAAACGCAAAAAATCTGGCAGGGTCAGGCAACTTATGGTCCCACATCATCAGATTTAAATGCTGTTTTAATTAATGCCAATGCTGTTCCGAATAGTTATATTATTGGAACCACTATAAATTCTCCATTTGACACTGCTGTCAATGTTATATCACAGGGAAATACATTTGATGTTGTAATTACAGATGTTCCTAGAGGTCCCTGCATTAATCTTGGTACTTTATATAACGCAAATGATCCTGATTTTGCCCAAGTCGATATTGGTGGAACTGCAATAACCGCACCAACTGTAGGTAATGTTAATACGGCATGCTCAAATTCACCACCTAATACAATGACATGGTCATTTAACTAAAAAAAACATCAATAAAATAAACCGGCATTTTATTGCCGGTTTTTTTATTTCAATCGCGACAGCATAAAAAGCGCGGCTGTCTCTGCCCGTAGAATATTTGAACCGAGTGATGTTTGTTTAATATTAGGTTGATTGGCCAGATATTTAATTTCGTCTGCTGTCCATCCGCCCTCCGGTCCAATACAAACCCCTATTTTCTTAAGTTTTTGCTCAGGTTTAAATATTGGTACATCGGCAATCCTTTCCACTGCGGCATAGGTTGGATTGATGAAAGTGCAATGTTCGATTGGTGCGGGCTCATATAAATTCGGAATGGTCATCCTTTCGCACTGCTCGGCGGCCTCAATTATGTGACTTTCAACTCTTTCACGGCGATATTGTTTGGCGTGTGTTGTGCGTTCAGTAAGAATAGGATGCAAATCGGTGACACCTAACTCGACGGCTTTTTCTATCATAAATGCCAAACGCTCTTTTTTAATAAGGGGAAAGTAGAGATGTATTTTTTGAAAATCTTCAGACTGATTTCTTAGTCTTTGTAAATTTATCAGGCAAACTTCTTTTTTCGATTTATAAGACAACTCACCTGTAAACTCTCCATCTCTACCGTTAAATAATCTGATAGGCGCACCCTCAGCCTTCCGTAGTACATTTGATAAATAATGGAATTGCTCTTTTGTAAGTGCTAGAGAATCGCCTTCCCTTAGCGATTGTTGACAATATAGCCGTGGGGATTTTGTTATTTCTTCATTCATGATATTTACTGTAGCAATGACATCCTCACAAAACCACAGTGATATAAAACAAAACGGATTTATTCGCTATTTCCCTCGCTCAATACGACGTTATGCCTATATGATGCGGATGGACAGACCCATAGGGACTTGGTTGCTGCTCATTCCCTCATCATGGGGTATAATTATAGCGGGGGGCTTATCTGATTGGTCATTAATCGCACTGTTTTGCCTTGGCGCGTTCATTATGCGTGGGGCAGGATGTATCGTAAATGATTTGTGGGATAAAAATTTAGACAAGCAAGTCGAGCGCACAAAAAGCCGCCCTTTGCCTGCCGGTGATGTGACTGTAAAACAAGCTTTATTATTTTTATCTCTATTATCACTAATAGGTTTGGTAATCTTATTACAAATGAATTTTCTGACAATTCTCATAGGGTTGTTTTCTGTATTTCTGGTCATTCTATATCCTTACATGAAACGCATTACATGGTGGCCACAGTTATTTTTGGGTTTTACGTTTAATATTGGCGCAATCATGGGGTATACAGCAGTTACAGGTGAAATATCAGTCGTACCTGTCATTCTCTATATGGCAGGGATATTTTGGACACTGGGCTACGATACAATCTATGCCTGTCAGGATTTCGAGGATGACAGCCTTGTCGGTATTAAATCAACAGCCAGATTATTTATTGAAAAAACAGGGCAAGTCAAAAAACCTATAGCAGTCTTTTACCTATGTCATATTATATGCCTAGGCATATTATTCAGCTTTATTGAGCCAGTAGAGAGAATGCTGGGATTCTTTCTGTTAGCATTTAGCTCACTTCACTTGGTTTGGCAGGTGGTTACGCTCAATCATGTCGACCCTATGAACGCCTTAAATCGTTTTCGATCAAACAAAATATATGGACTTATCATTGCTCTCTTATTTTGCGTCATCATGATAATATGAAAGTTGATGAAGTATTTCCGGAACTTGTTTCAAGTTTCATTTATTAACAATTTATGAAGATAGGTAAGAAAGTCACGGTTTTAGGGTCAGATACGCGCAAAATAACACGCGTTGAAGAAATCTATCGAGACTCTGATGAAGATACGAGCCAAAATTTCAGAAACAAAACCTTCGCAGAATTAAAACTGAAATTAAAAGCTGCAAAAAAAGAGAGTGGCTATAAGCCTCAAATTGACCCACGAATTGCCGTTGCCCTCACTGCCGCTAATCAGGATAATCAGGTTTTTAAACTAAATAAGCTCACTCATCAAAAAACGCCACCTCGCGACTCTAAAATGTTAACAGACCGTGGTCTCAATACCGATATTGAAATTTAAGTTGCACTAATAAATACCGCCTGTTCCCTGTAAAATAAAATCATCCGATGATGAATCACGAGAAGTATTATTGCGACTATTTTGCGAAGGTTGTCCGTTACTTAAACCCTGATTGACTTGCGGAATATTTTGAAAAAAACTATTAAAATCCGGTTCTTCGCCTAAGCCTCCGTCTAGCATGGAATTACCACCATAAACCACGCGCTGCATCGCTGGTGATTCCCCATTTAAAAAAGCTTCCCAAATAGTATTGGTTTCACCTGAATAGGCGCGACGACCTGTTTTCGCATTCACTTGTATCAAACTGATCCCTGACGGAACACGAAACGGAAGCGGCTCAATCAGATCCTGCGCGAAAGCGTCTTCCAAAAATTGTTTAATAATCGGTAAGGCAACGCTTGAGCCTGTTTCGTTACGCCCCAACGGTTTCGGCTGGTCAAAACCGACATACGCCCCGAAAACAAGGTCGGGGGTGAAACCGATAAACCATGTATCCTTGGCATCGTTAGTTGTGCCTGTCTTTCCCGCAACAGGAAAGCCGATATTTTTTAACCGAACCCCCGTCCCGCGTTGAACGCCACCTTCAAGGATTGAGACCATTTGATAGGCGCGTTTCGGGTCGGTTACTTGCGTACGATTATCATCCTTTTCAGGGACGTTTAACCCGTCTTCCCATTTGATTTTCGGACCGCAATTCGGGCATTCCTGCCCGACACGTTTATAAATTGTTTCGCCATAGCGATTTTGAATACGGTCAATAAAGCTTGGCTCGATCGCTTTGCCCCCATTGACCAACATGCCATAGGCAGCCACCATTTGCATCAGGGTTGTTTCGGTTGAGCCAAGGGAGGAAGCCAGATTGGTTTTCATAGCCTTATGAATACCGAAATCCTTTGCCGTGGCCGCAATTTTATCCATACCGATTGCATCGGACAGGCGCACCGTCATGACATTCCGTGACTTCTCAATGCCCACCCGCAAAGTCGTTGGCCCATAAAAATCATTTGAGTAATTTTTCGGTCGCCAACGCGGTAATCCCGGCCCTTGTTCAAAAGAAACGGGCGCATCCATGACGATTGTGGCGGGCGTCATGCCTTCCTCTAAAGCCGTCAGATAAATGAACGGTTTGAAGGCAGAGCCGGGTTGGCGTTGCGCCTGTGTTGCGCGGTTAAATTCGCTTCGCTCATAATCCCAACCACCCTGAATGGCAAGCACACGTCCCGTATGTGGGTCAAGCACGATTATCGCGCCCTGAACCTTAGGAACCTGACGCAAGCGATAAATCTCCTCATCTTTTTCAACCATCAAGACAGAGCCGCGCTCGATTTGGTCGCCACCCCATTTTATACCGCCTTCACTGAGTGTTCCTGTTGAGCCATCGGCAAATCCTAAATTTTGCCCGTCTTTCAAAACTGCTAACCGCCAATGGTCGAGCATGCCTTGCTGTACAGGGATATTGGCAAGCCGTTCCTGCCAATTATCCATTGCCTCCAATGTCGCCACAGGTCCGCGATAACCATGGCGCAAATCATACGCCATCAAACCATCTTGTAACGCGCGTGTTGCGATCTCCTGCATCGCAGGGTTAATAGAGGATTTGACAAGCATCCCTTCCTCGTAAAGATTGCTGTTACCGAATTCTTTTTGAAGTGTGCGGCGAATTTCCTCGGCGAAATAGGGGGCGCGGACGGCATTACGGTCACTGTTAATGTCAACGCTCAGCTCTGTTTCTCGCGCTTCATTGGCTTCGGCTTGCGTAATAAACCCGTCAATCGCCATGCGCTCAATCACCCAGTCACGGCGTGCGGTCGCGCGTTCTTTTCTCCGTATCGGATGGTAGTTATTCGGCGCTTTGGGTAAGGCTGCCAAATAGGCGGCTTCCTCAATTGTTAAGTCGTCAAGCGGCTTATTAAAATAATGCTGCGCTGCCGCCGCAACGCCATAAGTGCCGACACCTAAGTATATCTCGTTCAGATAGAGTTCGAGCAAGCGGTCTTTTTCCATCGCGCGTTCCATACGAATGGCAAGAATGGCTTCCTTGATTTTCCGTTCATATGTTCGCTCATTGGTGAGGAGAAAGTTTTTCGCAACCTGTTGTGTGATGGTTGATGCCCCGCGAAGCTGGCTATTCGGATTGCGGGCTTTATCAATAACTGCCTTGACGATACCAAGATAGTCAATGCCGCTATGCTCATAAAAACTGTTATCCTCGGCGGAAATGAAGGCCTGCTTCACGCGCTCCGGGATATTTTCTATCGGGATGAAAACGCGTTTTTCTGTTGCAAATTCCGCCATCAACTGACCATCGCCTGTATAGACACGTGTGACGACATCCGGCTCATAGGTTTTAAGTGTTTTATAATCGGGAATATCTTGCCCGTAATGATGAATGGCCCAAACAACACCGCCGACACCTATCATCGCCCCGATTATACCGAGTGACACCATGGCGAGGAAAAGATAACCCACAAATTTCATGATTTTAATGTAGCGTCAAACAATGGCAAAAAGAAGCCTTTTCATGCGGGCGATAGAGATTGCTACTCTGTCAACGCCGTGTGTTTTTCAATCGGGCCGCTGGCGCGTCCATGGATAAATTGGTCAACATAGGCATTGCCGGATCGGTCAAGATTGCGGATGCTGTCGCTCCAGATAATTTGCCCATCATAGATCATTGAGACATGGTCGGCAATTTTTTGCGCGCTGGCCATATCATGGGTGATGGTTAAGGCCGTTGCGCCCAAATCCTTTACACAATTCACAATCAAATCATTAATGACATCCGCCATAATCGGGTCAAGACCGGTTGTCGGCTCATCAAAAAAGATAATCTCTGGATTGGTCGCAATGGCGCGGGCGAGCGAAACCCGTTTTTGCATACCGCCCGAGAGTTCAGCAGGGTAAAGGTCGGCCACTTTACGCCCTAGACCTATGGCCTCAAGTTTTTCTATTGCGATTGGGCGGGCATCGTGGCGTGATTTTTTACCTCCGTGAATCAGACCGAAAGCCACATTTTCCCAAACAGGAAGTGAATCGAATAACGCGCCACCTTGAAACAACATACCGAATTTCCGCATCTGGGCATCGCGCTCGGCTTCGTTTAAGCCGGTTGTTTCCTTGCCATCAATTAGGATAGAACCGCTGTCAGGTTTGATCAGCCCGAGAATACATTTTAGTGTGACAGACTTGCCGCTTCCCGACCCGCCGATAATCACCATGGATGTTCCTGTCTCGATATTCAGGTCGACGCCTTTCAGGATATGCTTATCCCCGAAAGATTTCGAAACATTCTTCATTTGTATTTTGTAATCAGTCATATTTTTATGATTAACCGCAGAGGCGCAAAGACGCAGAGGTTACCTATCCTCCCTATTTTGGCTTAAAGCTATGCGTTTGATACCGTCTTTTAATAACGGAGAATTAAAATTCATAAGCAAACCGAGTTCTAAGCCCTTCATTTTCATATAAGACATAAGTTGGGCATGGTGAAGAGGCAGTAAAGCTTCGACAGTTTTCAATTCAATAATAACTTTATTCTCAACAATAAAATCGGCCTTAAAGCAATGGTCTAGCTTATATCCTTTGTAATAAACAGGAATTTTCTTTTGTCGTTCATAAAATAAACCTGCTTTTTTAAACTCAATTTCTAAACATATTTCATAAACACTTTCCAATAAACCTGGTCCTAATTCTCTATGAACCTCAATACCGGCTTTTATAATTTTTTGCGTTATTCTAGCGCCCAAATCAGGAAAATTAGTGATATCACTCATATTTAAACCTCTGTATCTCTGAGCCTCTGGGGTTGAAATCAATGGTGAACATTATGAAAATAAAGCCTGTGTCAGAATATAGTTAAAAATCAAAATCAGGATAGCGGAGGATACAACCGCATTTGTTGTGGCGCGGCCTACGCCTTGCGCACCGCGCCCTGAATTATACCCATGATAACATCCCATAAGTGTAACGATAAGTCCGAAAACTGCGGCTTTAATAAGCCCTGAAGATACGTCGTTAAATGTAACAAAATCCAATGTCTGGCGAATATAGGATGCGCTTGAAAAATCAAGCACCGTGACACCGACCAACCATCCGCCCATGACGCCGATAATATCGGCAATGAGGACAAGTACCGGCAACATAACAAAACCCGCCACAACGCGCGGCACAACCAGATATTTCATCGGGTTGACGTTTAAAGTTCGAAGCGCGTCAATCTGCTCCGTCACGCGCATTGTCGCGATTTCCGCGGCGATTGATGCCCCGATACGTGCTGCGAGCATAAGCCCTGCAAGAACAGGCGCAAGCTCCCTTGTAATCGTTAGCACAACAACATTGGCAACGGCACCCTCGGCATTGAAGCGTGCAAAGCCTGTGTAGGATTGGAGTGCAATCACCATCCCTGAAAACAGGGCGGTCATGCCCACAACGGCGAGTGAGAAAAAACCGATACTGATAAATTGATTGAGCAATTTTGTCGGATACCATGGCGGCGTCACCGCATGACGAAGTGTATCAAAGATAAAGATGGAAATCGTACCGACCATCGCGCACATGCTCATAATCATATGACCGATCGCTGCACAAAAATTCAGTGGGAGTTGGAGGTATTTCATGACCCTATTTATAAAAGAGTTTTATATGATCGGCAATGATGAAATATCCTATCCCAAATAGCGGCGTTTGATATGTTTCACAAGCGCGTGGTGAGACAGCTCATCGCCCGTTACTTCACTAATCAATTCATTGACGGGAAGCAACCGCCCCTTTCGATAGATTTTATGGTTGAGCCAGATATGAATATCCCCAAATTTCCCTGGCTGATCATCGAAGGCAGCGAAGGCATATCACGCAGCATTGTTTCATAAAGCTGTGCCGCCAGCATAAGCACATCTCAGCCAGGAGAGCGCGCGACTGCGGTCGACCTCAAACCTGCCGCTCGATCGGCTTACGCAGCCGAAATAGTCCTTGTGAAGGATTGACGCATACAGACTGTGTACAGAACACTCCTACAGCTTTTTTCTATTTATTGGCGGTAGCTTCAAGCAATGTTGAGTTTATAATAACACTACACTCGCCGAGATTATCTTGTATCCTGCGGCATTTTTCATGCAGGTAGTCAAACTCTCCGAAATTTTGTGTCTCGACCGCGATATAATAATCAAATTCTCCATCTTCTAATGACAAGCTTTTGACTTTGACAAGACCTTCATAAATCTCATCCGTTTGCTTGTTAATAATATTATAGACAGTCTTAGACAGGTCGGATTGCCCAGCCTTTTTCACACGCAAGGTTGGTTGATACTGGCTGAAACCCGCCGGGATTTCTGTGGCGCGGTTGAAAACAACCTCATAGGGCACGTAAGCTCTATTTTTATATAGCGCGATGTCGAGGTCATTTATGATAGGGGCATCGCGTCCGATTGTAATAATGCGTGGCGGCGCATTCCCGATACGCGGTGACGCCTCGGTCATCAGGAGGTAATCGCCCGGCGGTATCATGAACATAACGTAATACCCATCTCTTTCCGCTCGCCCTGAAACAGGGGATTGGTTCGGATCTGATAGCGGGATAAGTTGAATAGTCTGGAATCCTGCAGGTTGTTTCAATGGCTCACTTGAGTCTATTTGGTTACTCTCAACATCGCCATCCATTAAATCAATCGGTTTGTCTTCATAAAGGGAGACAACGCCCTCTATCTCACCCGTTAGCTCAACAGGAAATTCAAGGCGGTGAATGGTTCCGGGCATAGGATAAATTGAGCGCCCTTCAAGCGACGGAATCATGAACGGATCTTCAAGCCCGTCATTGCGTATTTCAATATCTGTCGCGCGGCTTTTGGCCAGATTTGGAATAATAGCATAGCCTTCTTCATTTGTGAGAACCAGACGCGAAGATTGTACTGACTGAATAGCCGTATCGGGAAGCGGTTCATCACCCTCATCAAAAATATGGTTACCGTTTATATCATGATAAACAAAGGCTTGCACGGCGCCGCGACCATTTAATCTTTCTGATGTCATGGCAGGGAAGGGGGAGGATGGGTCATCATACAGGCTAAAATTCAAATTAATTCCTGCAAAAAATTCTTCATCACTATTATATTGAATAAAGGGGGATAGGCGGAATTTATCATGCAGGTAGTTCACATTAAACTGGAATGTCTCAACCTCATTTTCAAAGCTCTTATCATATGTGAAGCTGGTTGAAAGGTCATTATTATGGCGATAGTTTAGTTGCGCGCGCAGTCTTTCCAATTCACTTTCGGGTTGAATTTCATAATTTGATGTGAGGTTCAGGAAAAAGCGTCCGAAGTTTTTACGAATGGATGCTGTATAGTTCCATGTTTCATCGTCACCCTCTATATCGCTAATTTCATTATCTTCATAAACAAGTTTATTGGACAAACTGGCCCCCAAGAGATTTGTCGAGAAACCGAGGCTGGCCGTTTTAAAGACATCGTCATCAATTGTTTTTTGATAAAGGCTGTTTAAGAGCAAGCTGCCTTTAAAGCCAGTCATGTCAAAAGCTCTTTGCGCGTTAAAGGAGGCAGCATATTGAATAGTGTTTTCGCTCTCCTCAATATTAAAATCTTGTGAGTTATAGGTTCCGCGCAAGGATGTGTTCCACCCTAAAAAGTTGCGCCTTATGATGGCTTGGGTTGCGGCATTGCCTTCTTCATCCACGGCAAAATTTGTATCGAGCAGGGTTGCACCGATCGTTGATGTCGCGCCTGTGCTTAAAAAAAGCTTCCGCTCGCCCAAAATCTTACGGGATCGAAAGCCGAAATAGGCAAGGTGATTATCGCCGATAAGCTTATTATAACGCGCAGTGACATTAACCGTGTCCGTATCTTCTTCAGAGGTGAAATTTTTCCGATAGGTTTGTGAATCTTCCAATGCGATTGAAAATTCGTATGTATCATCTTGGGACGATAGCAAGGCTTGCGACACCGGAACACTGACATTTTGTGCACGGATTTCCCCTTGAGGACCAAAGAAAAATAGCTCGAAATCGTTATCCCCTGCAAAAAGCTGAACCTCGTCAAATACATAACGCCCATCCGACTCAATAATCTGTGAGTCAATTAAAACTCCATTTCTATAGAGCTGAACATCCCATCCAGGGAAAGCCTGCCCCTCAATATCGGTTGTTGCGAAGTCTGTATTTTTAAGTGTGCTGTTTGTAAAACGAAATCCGAGATTTTGGTTTGATTCACTGACAAGGGGAACACGAACCTCGTCAATATCCCCAAACGCATAGCGCCTTGCCTTTAAACCGCCCAGAAGGTCGGCATTTTCCGATTCGCGGAATATTTTTGTCCGGACATTGCGTAAATAATCGGTATCATCGAAATTTGCAAAGACTTCTGCATTATGACCCAAAACTTCGCCTTGTGAGATGACGGTCGCAAATTGGCGATTACTAACCTCATCATTAAACTGCGTTTTCTGAACGCGATTACTTAAAGATACATCGGCGGTATTAATATCGAAATTGCTGCGCTCTTGTTTATGACGCGGTAATGTTGCGATGGCGCGTTGGCGTTTTTTTCGACCTGCAAAGCTACTTTCCCGTTGTTGTTTTGCAATAAATGGGAAAGGGAAGGGCGACTCGATATCCAGAATTTGCTGCGCCGGGTCAATTTCAAGAATAAGTGAAAACCAATCTTGCAAAATAGAAGTTCGTACAAAATAAAGTCCGTTATCCTCAACAACATCACCTGCAGCAATATTATAATTTGAGCCTTTGGACTGCACAAAACCGTCTGCAAGATTAAATGTAATTTGCCAATCTTCACGTAAAAACCATCCCTCGCCAATGAGCGTATCATCGTTAAAATCAATCGGAAATTCCAAAATATTGATAAAATCAGTCAGCTCAATATAAATTTCATTACCGATTTTTTTTGCGAAAATATCTTGCTCTAAAAAAACTTTTTCAGAGCGAGGGCGAAGTAACAACGTCCCGCCTTCAGGAATTTGATCAAGCGGACTAAAGGTTTTCTTCTCTTCATAGACAGGATTAATACGTTGCAGGAAATCAAGCGCAAGTTCCCGCAAACCTCTAGCTTCGGCAGTATTGCTTGAAAAGATAATAATTGTCGCCACAATGAATAAAGTCGCTATTCTTTTATTATTTGGATTACTATTTTTTTCACGGCAGAGGATACCCGAAAAATTAAATTTCGGGTGTAAAACTTTCTTTAAGTGTTTGTTAAGACTATTCAAGTAATTTTGATTGTGATAGTTTTTGAGTCGTACTTTTAAATTATCTTATAATTTTAGTGTTTTAACAAGAGTGAGGAAGAAACCCATGAAACTATTTAACTTAAAGACATTGACGTTGACCGCTGTCGCAGTGGCAAGCTTTTATACGTCATCTGCAATTGCCAACCCGACAAACATTAATGTTGGCTTTACAGTTGCAAACACAATTACAGTGACAGAAGGCGCGGCGATGAGCTTCGGTAACCTTGTTGTTGTGACTGAAGCCGGTAACGCAGCTGCATTGGTTATGCAATCAGACGGTACTTTGGCCGCGGCGAGCGCTACAGCTGGCGCATCCCTGATGCAAAATGTTGGCGGAACGCTATCTGCCGGTATTGCAACGGTAACTGCCGGTAACGGTGCAACGGTCAGCATCACAATCACTGATGAAACTGTACCTACCGATGGTGCAAACCCATTTGGTATCGGAACTTACCGTATCTTGCCACCCGGTGGCGTCGATAGTGCTATTGCAAATGGTGGTGCGGCTGTAACTTACACGGCTAATGGAACTGCGCAGGATGTTGCATTTGGTGCAACACTTTCGGCCCCTTTAGTTGCCGCCGGGACATTGACTGACGGTACATGGGCTGGATCTTTTGAAGTGACTGCTGCTTACTAAGCCATTTTAGAAAAATAAATTTAAGGCCCGCCCCTGTTCAGGCGGGTTTTTTTGTTGTATAACTTACATGTATTTCACAGGACTAAAAAATGAAAAAATTTCTATTTTTATTATTTCTCTTTTTTACAGTTTCAATGAACACAGCGCAGGCGCGAATCGATATTTTGCCGCAAATCCTTGTTTTTGAGGGGCGAGATAGGGCTGGCGAAATTATCATTCTCAATCTTTCTGATGAAGTTCGTGAATTTTCTATGACAATCAATAATTTGAAACAAACTGGCGAAGATGGCGTATATGTAAACGCCGATGGTTTACTAAATCCTGAATTTGATCATAATGAGATTGTTCGTTTTTCACCGAAAAATTTTACACTTGGCGCAAAAGGGCAGCAGAAAGTCAGAGTGTCGCTCAGGAAACCTTCCGATTTGCCAGATGGAGAATATCGCTTTCATGTTCAGGGCGTGAGCTATGATTTGGAAAAGCCCCCTGAGCAAGATAGTGACAATATCACGGTTTCCGTTTCCATGCATGTCGGTGTCTCTATTCCTGTTATCGTTCGTCATGGTGATGTAAGTGTGGAGGCAAGCCTGACTGACTTTGAATTATTAGACCCACAGCGTGCCAAACAGGTTAGACCTGCTCTGGCTTTTAAGGCTCTGCGCGAAGGGAATGCCAGCACATTGGGTAATATTACTGTCGATTGGGCGCCTGCTGGTGAAGATTACAGGCAGATTGGTATTTTGAGAAATTATAATGTTTTTACTGAAATCAATTCGCGAATAGGGCAAGTTCCGCTTGATGTTTTGCCCACAAACGGGACTTTAAGAGTGAAGTATGTTGATAGCCACACTAAGAAACTCTACGATGAAATTATTTTCGATCTCTAAAGCATTTTTATGCCTTTATGCTTTTATAATTATAAGCTTTAGTTCCAAATTAAGCTTGGCAGATGTTGAAATAACGCCTGATATTCCTTTATCATTCGGTAGTTTTTCTTTTGTCGATTTTATTAACCCAATCGAAATTACGATTGATACGGCCAATAATTTTACTGCAAACTCAAACACCGTTATTTTATCCAATCCTGTTACAGGACGCTATACAATAACCGGTGGTTCGGCTGGTAATGCTTATTCAGTGACCGCACCTTCAAGCGTTGATATAATTGATAATGGGTCTACGGGAAAATTTATATTGGATAATATTGTATTATCTCCTGCCTCATCATCTTTTGACGGTTTTGGTGAGGCTGACCTTGCGATTGGTGGACGTTTAAGATCCGAGGGAAGCGGCGCGCGTTATAAAAACGGTAATTATTCAGCCGATATTATATTGACCGTAAATTATTAAGTTCGCATCTTATTCACTTTAAGTAATAAATCGTTTGGCGTTTTGAACGAATATGTCACCATAATTGTCACCGGTACCTATGTCGACAATCATTAATGACGTCTTTAATAAATAAGCATTCACAAATATGGAGTGCATTTTTGAAAGCAATTTCAAAGATGTCCGTTTTTTATTGTATGCTTTTTCTCTTAATTATAAGCGGTTGCGCTCCCTCTGCAAGTGAAGGTCTGCAAGGCGTTAGCGCGCGTGATGGCCCACGTGAAGGGAAGCTGACCCGTAACTTTTTATTGGAAGAATTGCGTGAAATTGCAGCAGAAACCAATGAAGGTGAAATAAAGGAGCCTGAGCTTTCGGGTATCCGTGCGGTCAATAATGATTTTAAGGATGTGAACACAACACCCCTGTTATTTGCGGAAAATTTGAGGGATGAGGATGCGCGTTTTAACCGTTTGGAGGGCGCAGTTCAAGATATCCACAGCGATTTATCAGAAATGAAACCATCATTAAAACGCCTGATTGCAATTGAGGGGGATATCAAGGAGCTTCATAAGCAGCTCAGTCGTATGGTTGCAAGTGACGAATTACCTACGATTGAGCCATCCTCAACGCAAAACACACAGCCCCAAACCGAACCGCGGCGTTTATCATTATCATCGGGTCGATCTCAACCCGTTATGGTCGAACCCGAACCTGACCCACTTCCTTTACCGAACACACCTAAAGTGGTGGAGGAGATTACAGAGCCGTTTTTGCCGAGCTTGAATTTGCAGCCTCAATTAGAGGCTGAAACTGTAATTGCCAGTAACAGAATGGAGACCGCTGAGCTTTCTGAAAATATAAAGTCACCTATGAGTTATATTCAGTCAGAACTATCAGTGAGAGCGTGGGACTCTGGTGATAAAACACGCGTTGTGTTTGAATATGATGAAGCGATAGATTTTGATTTACAAGTTTCCTCAGATTTAACTACTTTATCCTTTGATATCGGCAAGGCAAGCCTTCAAGTTGATAATATTAATGATTTACCGCGTTTGTCAGATCAAATTACCAATGCCCTCTTGGAGAATTCAAAAATTACTTTAACATTGCGTGATACGACATCAGTATCTGAAGGCTTTGTATTGCCCGCGAAAACCTCAAATACCCAAAATCGTTATTACTTTGACTTGATACGCTAAAAGAGAAAAATAAGAAGCTATAATGACTAAGCCATTAATACTAATTATCGATGATAATAATTTTATCAGAATGCAGATTAATAAATTTCTGAAGGATGGTGATTTTGAGACTCTTGAAGCGACAAATGGTGATGAAGGCTTAAAAATCTTTGGTGACAAAGTCAATGAGATTTCATGTGTTCTGGTGGATGTCAGGATGGAGCCTATAGATGGCTTTGATTTTCTCAAAAAAATAAGGGCAGAGGATAATAGCGTGCCTGCTATTTTAATTACAGGGGATCAAAATGCAGACATATTGTCAAAGGCTTCGCAATACAATGTTGCGGGTGTCTTGATGAAACCTATCGATAAGGATAGACTTTTACAGATGGTCACGCGAATCACGCAGAGAAGCAGTCGAAAATCATGACAAAATTGAGCAATCTTGCATATTTAGCCTTTATGATCACATTATCCGCATGTGCGCCAATGAACGTACCTGAGGGGCGGACGGTTGATATTCCGCCTGCGATGAAGGCATCCCCCCGTGCTGAGGCTATCAATGAAAATCGTGATGCTGTTATGACTGTGCCGCTGGGTGAAGATGTTCTTATTCCTGCACTTAAAAAGAGAGACCCGCTCCCAAGTGATTTTGTCGGGCCGTTCGAGCTTCGCGGTGAAACACTTGCGGGTGCTTTACAGCTGGTTTTGGCAGGCCATGATGTGCCAATCGCTTTTCAGACAGATGAAGGTCTTAACCGCCAGATTACAGTTGCAAATTTGAGTGGAAGTATAGATCAGGTAGTTGCAAGACTCTGTGGCTTGGCTGACCTTTATTGCACCTATGAGGGCGGTATCTTGGAAGTTAAAGAAACCGAGACATTCACTGTCTCTTTACCGCCGCTCAATGATGATAGTTTTGGCTCGATTGCTGAAGGGTTGCAAGCGGTTGCAGGGGCGGAAACAGTGATTGATACTTCAACCCGGACATTAATTTATACGGTAACGCAAAGAAATGCTGAGCGTGCGGCGAAATATTTTGACCGCTTGCGCGCCAATACGGCAATGATTGTTTATGAGACCTATATTTGGGAAGTACAATTGGATAGCGCAAATAGTGCAGGTATTCGTTGGGATAAAATTGATGAAATTGGTGCGTTTAGTACAGGTATTTCTATTGATGGTGGAATAAGCTCTCAGGTTGGAACGCCAATTACAATTGGTCTGCCGACCCGTGGAGATGTTAATCTTTCAACAGGCGATGTCCTTCGCTTTTTGACAGAACAAGGCGCGGTGAAAACAATATCACAGCCTCAATTAACAGTCCTTTCAGGTTCGGAAGCCAAATTACGTGTTGCAGAAACAATTAATTATATTGAATCGCTGACAAGAACGACTGATGATGATGGCGATGAAACGGTATCAACCACAACTGCCGAGGTTGATACAGGCTTTGAACTGAGCATTGCAAGCTCATGGGATGAATCAACTGTTTATGCCACGATTGAGCTGTCAATTGATGAATTTTTAGGGTTTGAGGAATTTGATGCCGGTCAGGATGATACACTTCAACTGCCCAGAACAAGCGAGCGTGAATTGGCAACGCAAGTGCGCTCTCGCCCTGGTGATTCTATATTGATTGCTGGCTTAGTGCGTGAGCGTGATGAATTCGATACATCCGGGCTTGGAACAAACACACCGATTATCCCGACAAGTCGGACCGGTTTAACGGATAATACGGAGCTTGTCATTCTACTCCGCCCACGCGTTATTCGTTATGTGGATCAGGCAACATTAATGGCTGAAAACAGGGCTAAAGAATTCAGGTTGCCTCGTGATGGTAATATAAAAACTTCGAAAGATTTTTCACTCATGCCTATGCAGCAAACAGTTCAGGCACCAACATTGGATATATTGATTAACCCGTCAGTGAAAGTGGCACCTATGGTGAGAGTGCAGCCATGATAAATCGTTGTCTATTTATACTTACTGCTTTATGCGCTTTATTTTTATTTGCGCAAAAACAATCGCATGCCCAAACGGCTTTTAGTGACCCTGCCGAACAAACTGTTGAAGGCGGCGGTGGGCTTGTCGCAGTTGAGGATACGATAGATGCAGGCACGATTCCAATTGGTTCGACATCACAAGTCATTGTACGTTTCAGAAATGAGAGCAGTCGCCCGGTAGAGTTTCGTAATATCAACCTCTATCCATCTTCGACCGTTTCATCCTCCGTTTTGGTTAATGAATGTGCGACGGAGCCTCTGATCGGCGGTGCGGAGTGTGCAATTATAGTCTCTGTGCAAGGGTTGCAACCGGGTAGCTGGCGCACCGAAATGTTGGTTCGCCATACAGGGCGAAGCCGTCTTGTCACCGCGCGTATTAACGGAACGGTAGAGACAGGGGAAGAGAATGTTAATGTTTCAACTGATCTGGAAGTAAGCCCGTCACCCGTAGATTTCGGAACATTGGAAGCAAGCCGTCCGATTATCCGCTCCCTCACTATCCGTAATATCACCTCAAATCCGATTACAGTTAATGAGATGTATATCGATGCGCCACAGCAATCAGGATATAACTTAAGAAGTGATTGCTCAAAACTTGCATCAGGGCAGGCTTGTATAGCGTCAATTCTTTGGTCACCGATTATTGAAGGGCCATCAAGCGGCTTTCTGGTGATGGAGCATGATGGTGCATCCGCTGTTACGAATATTCCGTTAACCGGTACATTTACCCCGGGAACGGCTGAGCAGGCAAATGTATTCCCGAATTCACTTCCGGGTAAGGGTGTTCTTGTATCAAGTGAGACGGAAATTGACTTTGGTGCGGATATCAATTCACAATCTGCCATTTCTGTCAGTTTGGTTAATGTCGGTGACAGTGATATTACACTTGAAGATATACGCCTTGCGGGTTCTGAAAACGGGTTAAGTATCTTAAATACAGGATGTGAAGATGGTGCCGTTTTATCCGCAACAGAGGCCTGTGCCTTAACAGTCAGCTGGGCCCCGACTAAAGAGGGCGCAGTGATTGATGATGTTCAAATTCGTCATAATGGTGCGCGCGGTATACTTGTGTTACCTGTTCGTGGTACGGCAAGCGAAGCGGTAAGCCTGGACAGTCAACCCATTATCTTATCCAATGATGGAAAACAAAATTCATCAAGTGGCGCAAGTTCCAATCGCCCGATGTTGGATGGGTATGTTGTCACCTCTCATTCTGCAAATAACGCGATTATTCGTGGGCCTGTCGGCAGCCGTATTGTGGAGGATGGAAAAACAACAATTATCGCGGGACGAGAATGGAATGTCAGTATAACTGATGAAGGTGTTCGTTTAACCAGTGGTCGTACAATTATAGTGTTGATTTTTGATCGCTCTTTGAATAGCCGTAACCAATCAAATAATCTCGCTGTAACAACAGGGACCGATAGTTGATATGGCTATAGTGCAAAACTCAAAGAAGAGTGGATTTGTAAAAAAGCGATCAAATGAAGGTCGCGAACGCTATATTGACATGGTTCAAAAGGAGCGTGCTCTCCTCCTTCGTCAAGGGATTAATCGCTCGACTGAACAACTCCTCGATGCAGCAGGCGCAGCCTCACAAAGTGAAACCCGCGAAGGTGAAAACGAGGAAATAAAGGATAACGCTACGGGCGATCAGCTCAGGACGATTGTACCTGTGCAAACATGGATGCCGCTCAGCATTCATATGATTGGTCTTGAGAGTGGGACTTTGAAAATTGCACCCCTTAATGAGTTGAATGATAAGCAAAAAGAAGGGTTTATTTCAACTGTTCAACGGGCTGGCTTTCGCGTCAACGAAATTATATCCGAAATTTGGGATCGTGCGGAATTGCTCGATGCCTTGCGCAATGTGCATGATTTATCTGCCGACCGTGCTGAAAAAACACTGTCCGAATGGCTCGGCGATGTTGATAACGGGCTATTACTGAACCAGTTTATGCGCGATATGCTGGCCGAGTCGCTCCAGCTTCGCGCGTCCGATATTCATATCTTGCAAGATAATGCCCCCGATGCACCAAACTGGATTCGCTATCGTATTGATGGTGATTTGATGCCTGTTCACCTGCTGCCTAATGACGCCATGTCACGTTTGACGACTTTGCTTAAACGTGAGGCGGGGATGAATTTCGGGGATAGAACGACACCAAAAGACGGACGTTTCGGCTTCCAATGGCAAGGGCGTTCGGTTGATGTGCGTGTTGCCGCCGCAGGACATTCTCAAGATGGGGAGAAGCTGACACTTCGTTTGCTTGACCGTGCCGCGCTGAAAGGGTTTGAAGATTTGTTCCGCCGCCATGAGGATGTGGGTGAGTATCTCGAAAAAATGCTCTCCCCTGAAATTAAAGGCGGTGGGGGGTTGCTCTTGCTTTCCGGTCCGACCGGGTCGGGGAAGACGACAACACTTTATGCCTGTGTTCAGCAGATTGACCGCCGCCGCCGTCATGTTCTTACAATTGAAGACCCGATTGAATATGAATTGCGCTATGCCACCCAGTGGCAAGTGCGTAGCGGTATGGATGGCGGAGAGTTTAGTGACCTGATTCGCGCCGCAATGCGTCATGACCCTGATTATATCGTGATTGGGGAGATGCGTGATATGGACACGGTTGAAACCTCACTTCGTGCCGCCGAATCAGGGCATACCGTGATTTCAACCATTCACGCAGACACGGCGTTGCAAACGTTTGAGCGGTTGCGTTCCCTTATGCCTGCAGAGCGTGAGCGTTCCTCAACCTATACGCTAGCGCAGCAAGTGCGTTGTATCCTTAACCAGCGTTTGATAAAAATGCTTTGCCAAGGCTGTGCGCATAAAATAGAGGCGAAAGAGTTGTTGAATGAGCATGAGATGACCGCACTGGATATCACGCCCGAGACTAAAGTGGCTAAGCATAATACGGCAGGATGCGACTTATGTGCACGAACAGGGTTCATGGGGCGGACCTTGCTGCTTGATGCCTTGATGATTACGTCTGCCGTGAATGAGCGTGACGGTATTTACCATGCACTCATGGGCAATGTGAATGATATTACAAAAGAAGATGGTGTTGTCTTTCATTCCCGTCGCGAGGGGATAACCGACCTTATGCATTCCGGTTTGGTTGACCCGCGTATTGCCTTGCTCCATGTTGAGGATTGATAAGGTCAGCACATGAAACAATGGCTCGCCGAAATTGCGATGGAGACAACCTCGGGTCCAAAGCGGATAAAAGAAGCGTTTTTCCTCCCGACACAAAATGATGTGCGGCGAGAAGTCTCAAAACGCGGCGCTTATGTTCTCTCTATCCGCGAGTATAAACGCTCCCCTGCTGAAAGGCTTCTGGCGCGCTCATCCTGGTGGCAGATACAGCTCCTGCGTGGTATTTTGTTTCGCTCATCCTCATCCTCGCCTGGCGTGGCCTTGTGGAAATTAATTGAGGTTGAAACAAACCTGATGCGACAAAATATTCTTGCCCCTGCGCGTGAAGCCTTGGCGCAAGGACTGGGTGTGATTGACGCGCTTAAAACACTCCGTATTTTTGATCAATCAACGATTGCAATTTTGGCAGCCTCTGAAAAGGCGAACAAGCTTCGCGACGGTATCCCGCATGCAATTGAAACAATTACACAAAAGCGAAAAAACACCCGCGTTCTAAAAGGGACAATGGCATGGCTCGGTATTGATGTGATCATGGTGACGCAGGCTCTCTTTGTCGGTAAGGGCTATGTGATAGATATGTTCATGCGTAATAAGCCGACGGATCCTGTGAAACTTGCAGAATTTGAAAATGTTGTCGGCAATCTTGAGCTGACATGGGATGCGCTTATCTTAATTGCTGTTGCGTCTGGTGGATTGCTTGTCTGGTGCATTGTTTCATTTTTCTTGAACAGGGGAAAGAAAGATTGGCCAACGGCGAAATTCGTACGTTCTATTCCGCTTATCGGGGCATATCTTCGTGACCTTGGATTTGCTGATTCAATGTCGATTTGCGCGCGGATGATTCGCGGGCGTGTACCGATTGCCGATGCCTTATTGCAAGCGTCAGAGGCGACAAGCATTCCGGAAATTGCGGATTATTGGGAAAAATCACATGGGGATTTGAACCGTGGTGTGTCTTTGGGGCAGGCACTGGATCGTGAGCCATTGACCAAGAATGAGCGGATGGAACTGGCGGGCTTGTCCGATTTGGCTCAACTTGCTACAATTATGGATGCGATTTCAGAGATGCGCGCGCAGTCCAGTAAAGGGAAACACTCCCTTATCGTTTGGTTGGCATTTGCCTTAACGGCAGTGTTTCTTGTTGCGGCAATCGGAAGTGCAATTTACGGCTTAGGGGTTTTGAATATGGGAATGGACAGTATGATGGGCGGATTAATGGGAGATGCCATGTAATGGGAGACACAACCGATCCGACAAGAGAGTCATCAAAGATGGAGGCATCCGAAAATCTTGCGCAAAACAGACCGCAGGCGGGTGAGAGTAGGCCGACAATACAATCAAGCCTGATGGAGCGTATAGCAGGTGACATGGCACAGGCGCGGCGTGTTTATCAACCCGCACTTCCTGACGAACTTGTGGCTGGCTCTATTCCGCATATCGTAGGGGCTGAGGATGAAGGTGTTTGGAATGCCTCAGTTCAGGCTTGCGGAACGGAGCGTGTCCATTTCACCTATACAATTTATGAAGGGCGATGCTGGTATATCGCAACACCCTCAGCTTCACTTGCTTCCTATCCCGATTCATGGTGTCCCCTTGCCGCAGCCCTCCCGGGAAACAGCGAGTTTTGGGATAAAGAAACGGTTTATATTTATGAACAAGATGGTCAGGCTGGGGCTTTAAGATGGGATAAGGAAACGGACAGAATGCAACTTTTTCTCGGTGCATCACGGGCAATTTTGCCGAAAGTTCAATCGATGAATGCAAATTTTGTTACTGTTAACCCCGAAAATGCCGATATTTATCCGTGGATAAATCTTGAGCTGAAAACTGATATGCTGAGCCGGGCTGCAGGTAAAATTATGGTCGCCTCGGGTGCTTTAGTCGCGATTTTGGCCAGCCTTTATATCTTGGGAATGTATGCTTATGCCAATATGTTGCAACCTCAACTGGATGAAACGAAGTCCGAAACGGAGCTTGCCTCAATGCAGCTTTTGAATGATGCGGCAAAGTCACTTGAGAATGACGCCCTTCGTCATGTTATTCGAATTCAGGAGCTGAATGATACGCTTATTCAAATTCAGGGAACATTGTTAAAGTATGAGGTTGTGAATGGTCAAACAACGTGGGAAGCTTTAGTGCCTCAGGCTTTTGCATCAAACGCAACACCAGTGTTAGAAGGCGCAAGACCAGTCGGAACCGCATTAGAAAGCGACGGTAGAGTTAGGATAAAGGGGAATCGCTAAATCATTACAATTTTATTACAATTTTTAACTAATTTTGTAAGTATATGAAACAAATTTCATAACGTCTTAAAATAGTTCTGCTAGACTAAAATAAGAAGAGAAAAAATGAGTAAGTTAGATTTTAAATCACTAAATACAAAATTATCAAAATACCTTTCTTCGGGTGGTATGAATGATATAAATAAGTTTTTGGAAAATATGCCAACAAGGGCAGGGCATACTGTTCTCATTGCAGGTGGTATCGCCTGGTTTATAGGTGGTTTAGCCGTTGTTTATGCAACAACAGTTGCAAAAAATGTGGCAGACATCCGTGCAGAACTTGTAAAATCCGAGGCACTAAAACCCGTTGTGGCGCAATTAAAAACAAATCCGGTACCAGATGAAGAAATAAAGGCATTTGTGGATAAAGTTGACCCACTCTATCGTGATGTAGATATATCTGCCTTGCGAGGTAAGATATCAATAACGTCAAGCGATGGACGATACTTCGGTGCTTTCAGGGAAACAGTCAATCATGCTTATAATGGCGGATTGCGATGGAGATTATCATTAGAATCTCTTTGTGTCGGACGTGAATGTGACGGCGCATTTTTAAGTGGTGTTTTTAAGGTTAACACATTGAGTATAGAAAGATAATCATATAAACTTTATAAAAAATATGATTTGCGAGTAGCAGAAAGGTAAAAGAATGAAGTATAGATCTAATCAAAGGGGGAATGTTTTATTTCTTATCCTGATTGCCGTGGCCTTGTTTGCCGCATTATCATATGCAGTAACGCAATCTTCGCGGTCGGGCGGTGATTCGGCGCGTGAAACAAATATCTTAAATTCTGCACAACTTGCACAATATCCAAATCAGATCAGAACCGCTGTACTTAGACAAAATATTGATGGCGTTGACATTACGGCCGTTCGTTTTAATGCACCTGCAGACTTTGCAACTTTAGACAATAACCGTATTGGGGTGTTTCATCCTGAGGGTGGTGGTGCGGTTTATCAACAGGCGCCAGGGGATATGATGGCAAATGGAAATCCCGGTACTTGGATTTATAATATGGATTTTGAAGTAACTGAAATCGGCATTACAGGTGGCGCCGGTGCAATCGGGAATGAATTAATCGGTTTTCTTGATGGTGTGACCCTATCTGTTTGCCAACGGATTAATGTTGAGGCCGGGGTACGGGCAAATATATCCGATGCCCCCCCAGTTACGCTTGACCTGTCTGCCACTTACGCTTTGAATATGGTTGATGTTGGTGGGACAGATTACGCAATAACAGGAAATGTTGATTTGGATGGTGCAACAACTGATGCAGGAACGCTTCATGGTCAACCATTCGGTTGCTTCAGGAACACTGCAACCGGTAACTATGTTTACTATCATGTGATAAGTGAACGTTAATCTCTAATGCAATTGAAATTGAATATTTTTTTTAGGGTCTCATCTCAAAAAGGTGGGGCTCTAATTTATATTTTGATTGCGGTTGCTCTGCTTGCTGCGCTGACCAGTACGTTCATCGGAGAAGGCGGACAATCTTCCCGTACGCAAAATGCATTTAAACTGGCTCAGGAATTAAGCTCGCAATCGCGCCTTATCCGCTCGGCCATTCAGGATTGCGTCTTGCGTTATACTAAAGGTGATGCAAGCGATATTACCGAAACCGATTATAATAACCCCTACCCTTTAAATCCTTCATCGTCTGAGTTTACGACTGCGGCGGCAAATGACAATATTGAACATCTCTCTTGTCCCGGAACAAGTCAGGCGGCAGGTAATGATGATTATACGGACTTATTTGGCGGTAGTGGGGAGTTCTCCGGCTTTATCCCGACAACGCCCGATTTTATGGAACCATGGACTTATTTTAATGGCGAAGCCGAGATAGAAGGTCTCGACATGGATGGCGTTTATTATCAAATCACTTCGACTAAAAGCGACCCTTTTATCGGTGAAGCCATGAGCAAAATTGATAATAACATGGCGGCATGTGAGGTTGATTATATTGTTGGCGATGACAATAATAGTTGTGAAGGAGGCTTGCAGTGCTTACGGTTTTGGATTATTCGGGGGCCGAATACTGATGCCACTGCCGGCCCTAATCCATGTCCTTAAAACTATCCTTATTTAAACCGGTTATATAAGATTTCACATCTTCAAATGCGGATTGCGCATCGTCTAGCATTATTTCACGCGTTGCATCATCTGCTTTTCCTGCGTCATCCTGAATTTTTCCACAGATATCGCCAAGATTATTTGCCCCTGCAGAATAGGCAGAGCCTTTAACGCTATGCCCAATTTCCGCAAACTGATGCCAATCCTGTTTTTGATAAGCCTCTTTAAGGTCGTTGATGAGCGGTTCTGTCATTTCAACAAACATAGTGAGCATCTCGGCCGCGCTTTCATCCAAGCCACCAAGCATATCTTTTAAAACCGATAGATCTATCGGTATAGATTTATTGGGCGAAGAAGTTGTCTCGGCAATAATTTTCTGTTCTTCTGCGGCTGGTAAGGCATCAGGCAATAATCCCCACCGCATCATAAGACGCCGCACTTGTGCTAGCGATATCGGCTTCAACAAACATTCATCAAAACCAAGCTCCATATAGGTTTGGCGTTGCGCCATCTGGACATCCGCTGTCATGACAATTACCGGAAAGCGGCTGTCTTCTGTATCTTGCTCACGGATTGTTTTAATCACCTGATAGCCGTCAACCATCGGCATATGAAGGTCGGTGAATAAAATGCCGTAGTCTTTGCTGTCCAAAGCCTTCAGCGCTTCTTCGCCATTCTCTACGAAATCCGCCTCAATCCCGAGTTTTTTAAGTTGTTGATCAAGGATTTGCCGCACGGCCTCGGTATCCTCGGCAATCAGAATTTTGTTTGACCCTTCAAGCTTTTGCCCGCTAATTTGTTTGACAACATTTTTGACCGCTTCGCCAATTCCTGCACGGCTTGCAGGCTTTACCAGATGCAATGCGCCGATTGAGCGTAAAGCATTTTGTATTGAATAATCATCATGCACCGTATACATGACCAGCCCGCAATAGGGGCGAATGTCGTTTATATCCCGAATAAGGTTCAAGCCCCAGCCATCGGGCAGGTTATGGTCGCAAATTGCCGCGTCAAAAGGCCGCCTTTTTACAAGCTCCAGCCCTTCTTCATAAGTCGTACAGGCTTCGACTTCAGCCCCCATAGATTTAAGGGAGTTTGAAATTTCAACCACGGCCTTTGGATGGTCTTCGACAACCAAAACGGCCACACCGTCTAAGTTAGGCAGATCTTCATTCACGAAATCGGAACTGACCTCATAAGTCGGGATTTCAAACCAGAAGGTTGAACCCATGCCCTCCTTGGAATAGACGCCGATATCACCACCCATCAAATCAACAAGTTTCTTACAAATGGACAGCCCTAATCCCGTTCCGCCAAATGTTCGGGTTGTGCTGTTATCCGCTTGAGAGAAAGGTTTAAATAGCCGGTTGCAGGCTTCCTCGCTCATACCGATACCTGTATCCATAACTTCAAAACGAAGTCCGATTTGCCCTTCTTCAAGGGTTAATCGCTCGCATTTTGTGGTCACAATAAGGGTGATGTTGCCTTCCCGCGTAAATTTAAGAGAATTACCCATGAGATTTATCAGTATCTGGCGCAAACGTTTTGGGTCACCTTTCACAACAAAAGGCACCTCTTGCTTAATATCGGTCAAAAGCTCGACACTATTACCGAATTTTTTCACCTCTAATGCTTCAATCACGCCATAGCTGAGAGTTCGTACAGGGATTTCAAAATAATCAAGCGTCATTTTATCGGCATCAAGCTTTGCGAGATCCAAAACATCATCTAGAATCTCAAGCAAATCCGAGGCCGACGACCTTGCTGTCCCAACCATATCAAGGATTTTCTGCTCTGGCTTTTCTTCGGCAATCAATTCCAAAAAGCCAAACACGGATTGCATCGGTGTCCTGATTTCATGGCTCATGGTTGCAAGCAGGTTCGATTTCATCTCTGCCGCTTGTTCCATGGCTTTCAAGGCCTCGGCGTTTTTCTTCTCCGACTCGATAATCGCGGTCACATCATTGACCCAGAGCGCCAGAAAGGGTTGCGATTTGAAATTCAATTCCTCAACATGAACACGAACCCATCGGCTGCTGCCCGTGCCTTCGGTGAAAATTTCGCAATCATAATCATAGCTGCGCTGCGCCTGATGGAAGATATATTGCAGGATATAGTCAGGGATAATATCCTCAATATTTTGACTGGCATTAATAATGTCAAATTCGCCAAGCATCGGCCCGAATGCATAATTCACATAGGCAATTTCATGGTTTGAGGCATTGAGCAGGCAGAACCCGAATGGGGCGGAATCAACGGCCTCAATCAGGCCGGCAGGTAAATCATCGCTGGTCATACGAATAAGTCTATCCTATGTTATGCATTATAAAAACCATGAAAGATGAAAGCCTATGACCGTCATTGCAATTTACGATGTGTCCTCACTTGCGGGACATGAGATTTTAACTGTTTTATCCGAAAGAGCGCAAAGAGGAGAAGTAACAATTCACGGCCTTACCCCTCAAAAACAATCGGGAAAGCCTCTGTCCTTTGGCGATGAAGATATTATAACCCAGAATATTGATTCGTACGATTTTACTATGGCTGATATGCTTATCGTAACGAATGGTGCTAAAGACGCACAAAGCTATATTGAAAAAGCTTTCAAGGCGAATATTCGCGTTATAGATTTAAGCGGTCAGGAAAGCGCGGGTAATAATCATGTTAGCCTGCCTGAACCAGTCGCGGCCATGCTATCCGATATTTTAAAGCCTATTCATGATGAGATCGGGATTAAACGAGTTGTGCTTTCAACCTATCAGGCGGTCTCATCCGTTGGAAAAGACGGTATGGATGAACTGTTTAATCAATCCCGCAAATTTTTCGTGCATGATGCGCTTGAAAATCTGGTATTTGAAAAACAGATTGCCTTCAATGTTTTGCCGGCTTGCGGAGATTTTAATAATGATGGTCAAACAACCGAAGAAGCCAGGATTATTCATGATATGCATAAACATATCGCGCCCGATATAGCGGTCAGTGTCACCTGCGTTCAGGTGCCGGTTTATCTCGGCTTTGGGGTCAGTGTCGCGATTGAGCTGAATAATCCGTTTACGCCAAAAGCCGCCCGTGCGCTTTGGCGTGAAGCAAAGGGTTTAATCATTATTGACCGTGAAAGCGAGATGGAATATGTCAGCCCTGCCGAAATTTCAGGCGAAGACGGCATTTTTATCAGCCGCATCCGCGCCGATAACGCGGTTGAAAACGGACTATCATTCTGGTGTTGTGCCGATAACATCCGCGCCTTAACAGCGATTAAGGCCGTTGAGGCGGCAGGCTTCACCCTTGCCTCGGAATAGTCATTGTTATTGGATAATATACAGTCATCCTGAATTTATTTCAGGATTTATTTGAATTTTTTATGGTTTGACCCTGAAACAAGTTCAGGGTGACGATAAAGTGATAAGGATCAAAAAATGACAAGACGCGGATTTATTAAGGCAGTGGCCTCTGGATTGCTTGTTACAACATTACTCTCATCGAAAGGATTTGCCATGTTCGGTTTAGGAAAAGACATCCCTGATACCTCTGATTTTCCGTTTCAACTGTCAAAACAGGAATGGCAGGAACGCTTGAGCGATCAGGAATATTACATTTTGCGTGAGCATGGCACGGAACGCGCTTTCACCTCACCTTTAAATGATGAAAAGCGGGAGGGTATTTATGCCTGCGCCGGATGTGGGCAAACGGTCTACAGCTCCGCCCATAAATTTGACAGTGGAACCGGTTGGCCTTCTTTTTATCAACCGATTGACGGCGTGAAAAGTGATGCGGTTAGCGAGCGTGAGGACAACACCCTCTGGATGAAACGGACAGAGGTTCATTGCTCAAACTGCGGTGGGCATCACGGACATGTCTTTCCTGATGGACCTGAACCGACGGGCTTGCGCTATTGCATTAATGGCGCGGCTTTAATATTTCAGCCAAGCTAGAAAGCCGTCATTATAAGGCTAAAACCCCTCACCCTAGCCCTCTCCCCATGGAGAGGGGATTTTTGCAATAATCGCTCTTTTATAATATTCTGAAATCATTATACTTGAGTGACAATGAGTGATACTCCAACCATAAAAGACCGTCCGCTTTCCCCACATTTGCAGGTTTATAAACCTCAAATTACATCCATGACCTCGATTTTCCATCGGATGAGCGGTGTTGCCCTCGCTTTAGGGCTATTTATGGTGAGTTGGGCGCTGATAGCTTTGGCTACTGGTGAAGAAGCTTATGGTGTATTCACTGGTTTTTGTGCCTCAATCATCGGGCAAATTATCTTAATTGGGTGGAGTGCCGCGTTTTTCTATCACATTTGCACAGGCATCCGCCATCTTATCCGCGATTGCGGTTATCTCTATGAGAATAAACACTCCGTTATCAGTGGCTGGATTGTTTTGATTGCTGCATTTTTTATGACTGCGGCGGTATGGGGCTATGTTTATCGGGATATTCTTTTGAACGGGGGCGCATTATGAGTGGCCTGATTAAATGGGAAAAATCAGGTCTAAAATCACCCTTGTCACGCGCACGCGGCTTAGGTTCAGCCAAATCAGGTACTCATCACTGGATTATGCAACGCGTAACCGCGATTGGTAATTTGTTATTGGGGCTTTGGCTGGTTTACAGTCTTTTGATGCATCCCGAGCTTGCAACTTATGACGGCGCGATTGCATGGGTGTCACGGCCGATAAACGCAATCCTTATGATATTATTTATTATTTCATCCTTTTATCATGCGGTTTTAGGGGCGCAAGTCGTGACCGAAGATTACGTACATCATGAAGGGTTGAAGCTTACTAAATTATTGGCGCAGCGTTTAGTCTATCTCGCATTGGCAGTTGCTTGCCTGTTTAGTATTCTTCAAATTGCTTTGTAAAAAACAAAGGGGACACTCTCATGAGAGTGTTCCCGTGCAGAATATAAATTAAAGTGGAACTTCTTTAATAATCAAGCTATTAAGTTACTGACTGCAATTTATTTAAGTGAGCAACCATGCGAATTCTGACTATATTATTTCTGACATTTTTAACTGCATTTCCCGTACTGGCACAGGAAAGCAGTGGTGAGAGCGGTCAGCCAAGCGATGAAATCACGGTTGATGAGGGAAATGTTAAAAACCTGATAGACACGCTTGAGGATGAGGCTCAAAGGAGTGAGTTTATCAATAATCTCCAAACACTTGTTGAGACAAATGAACAGCAGGAAGAAGATGCCGCAATCCTTGATTTATCTGGTAAAACCGGTGGCATTGTTGATGCCTATGAACAATTTGTTGCCGAAATAGGCATAAGTGAAGGCCTATTCGGGCAGCTTGTTTCAACAGCGGTGGTTATTTTACTATGGTCAGTCCTTATATTTCTCAATCGAAAGCTGGCTCATATTCTGCGCGATAAATTATTAAGGCTAAAAGCGAAATATGAACTAAGCCATGACCGTTTCAGGCTCTATGCGCGTTATCTCCGCTATGTCGGTTATGTTTTGATTACTGCTTTGGCCGTCTACACAATGCTCGTTATCTGGACGCAGTTGGATATGGGCGTGAGCATGAATGATACGGGCGAGATGATATTGGTAAATCTCCTCAATATTATCATTGTTACGCTTGTTGCCATGGTCATTTGGGAGATTATTAATACATTGATAGAGCGTTATATCAAAAATCTCGATTCATCTCATTCAAGCCGTATGTTAACGCTCATCCCGATTATCAGGAACGTTTTTTTCATAGCCTTTATCGTTTTGTTTACACTTGTCTTGCTGGCAGAGATTGGTGTGAATATTGTGCCGCTCCTCGCAGGGGCAGGGGTTCTTGGGATTGCAATCGGTCTTGGCGCGCAAACAATGATTAAGGACTTTTTGACCGGATTCACAATCATTATTGAGGATTTGGTACAGGTCGGCGATGTTGCAAAAGTCGGCGGTCAAATGGGTTTAGTTGAAAAAATAACAATTCGTAAAATTCAGCTTCGTGATTTGGCAGGGGTTGTTTATACTGTTCCGTTCAGCGAGATTACGATTGTTGAAAACTGGACAAAAGATTTCAGCTTCTATGTGATGGATATCGGCGTGGCCTATCGCGAAGATACGGATGAGGTCATCAGCTACCTCAAAGAAGTTGATGAGGATATGCGTACCGATGAAAACTATAAAGATTTAATATTAGAGCCACTTGAAATATTGGGGGTCGATTCATTCGCCGATAGTGCGGTTGTCATCAAGGCACGTATCAAAACAAAACCAATACAACAATGGGCAGTCGGGCGTGAATTTAACCGCCGAATGAAACATAAATTCGATGAAAAGGGTGTTGAAATTCCATTCCCTCATCAAACTGTCTATTTCGGTCAGGACAAAAAGGGCGCAGCCCCCGCCGCACCGATTAAACTCTATGATCAGGCGGACACTACAAAAGACAGCGAAGATGGTGCAGGACAATCATGACAGAATTTTTAATCGGCTACGCAATCGCAACATTAACGTTATTTGTGTTAGATTTTATCTGGCTTGGTTTTGTTGCAAAGAATTTTTATTTTTCGCAACTTGGGCATTTGATGCTTGATAAGCCAAAATTGGGTATCGCCGCCGCATTTTACCTCACTTATACGGTCGGTGTGGTCATCCTCGCGGTTTTGCCGGCGTTAGGGAATGGCTCTGTTATGCAGCTTATCGGTTACTCAGCTTTGTTCGGATTTCTGGCCTATGGAACATATGATTTCACAAACATGTCGACGCTCAAAGACTGGCCGACAAAAATGAGCATTGTGGATTTAATCTGGGGCACAAGTTTGACTGTTGTTACAGCCTTAGTGACATATTACGGCTTGTCTATGTTGGGCTATTAAGCTCTATCAAAGCCTCAACGATTAAAGCCATTTTGGACCCATGCGACCCTTTAACCATAAGAATATCATTGTCTTTTATATCATTGATAACATGAGGTAAAAGCTCTTTTGAGTTTATTGCGTAAGCGCCTTGTTTTGATGAGGGTAAACTCTTATAGAGGTGCTTCATCATTTCTCCGCAACAATGCACAATATCTATATCAGCATCCATTATCGGCTCGCGCAAATCCTCATGATAATGTCGTGCATTCTCCCCCAATTCCAGCATATCGCCCAGAATGACAATGCGCCGCCCTTCTTTTTCAGGGTGTATTGATTTAAGTATTTTTAAGGCGGCCTTGGTTGAAGTCGGTGAGGCGTTATAAGCTTCGTCAATTAAAGTGAATTTTCCACTATTGGAAAGATGAATAACGCTTCTTTCGCCGCGACCTGCAATCGGTTTGATTGTCGATAAATTATCCGCAGCCTTTAGTAAATTATAGCCTGCGAGCTTAACAGAAAGAAGTGCAGGTAAGCTATTCATCGCATGATGATTGCCTATAATGAAGAGATTATAATCTATAATATCATCCAAAAAACGAGCCTTCACACGCATGCCGTGTTCATGGGGGTGGATGTCCAGTAATTGCGCATCTGCCTTATCATGATTGCCAAAACTATAGATATCCAGATTTTGTTTTTGGGCGTTATCGGCGAGCTGATTATAAAAATCATTATCGCGTGGCAGGATGGCTATGCCGCCCTTTTCCATACCGTTGAAAAGTTCAGATTTAGCATCAGAAATACCCTCTAACCCATTGTTAAAGTTTTCAATATGAGATTCAGATATCCATGTAATAATGGCAATGGTTGGCTTAACTTGTTGTGAAAGGGGTGTAATTTCACCTGCAAAATTCATACCCACCTCAAAAATGCCGATTTCCGTTTCTTGTGGCATATTGGAAAGCGTGTATGGCACGCCAAGCATATTGTTGTAAGACTTGATGGATGAATGTGTAACGGCGTTAGACCCTTTGAAGGCTGTTGTCACCATATCACGTGTGCTTGTTTTTCCGACCGACCCGGTAATGCCGATGGAATGTTTGAGGTTTGCTCTCTCTTTCGCAAAGGCTCCTAAATCGCGCATTGCCTGAAGTGTGTCAGGCACAATGATTTGGGGGAAAGGGCAATTTATCGGATGGTCGACAATTCCCGCAACCGCTCCACTCTCATAGGCTGCTTGAACAAAGTTATGACCGTCTTGTCCGCTTGTGCGGTATTTCTCGGTCTCTTTCTCAGGGCGAATGGCGATAAATAAATCACCTTTTTTGACTTCACGACTATCCATTTGAACCGATTGGATGTTCCAATCCGAATAACCGTGAAGTTTTCCGCGTGTTGCGTTGATAATGTCGTCTGCTGAAAAAAGTGTATTCTTACTCATATATAAAGCTCTTTCATTGCTTTAACTGTCTCTTTTAAGTCATTGAAAGGAATGATTTTATTGCCGACTATTTGACCTTCTTCATGTCCTTTGCCCGTGACGGCCATAACATCGCCTGTTTCCATGATTTCTACTGCAGTTTTGATTGCTTGTGCGCGGTTACTAATTTCAAGGGCGTTAGGACAGGTGACCATAATGTCTCTGCGTATAACTGCAGGGTCTTCACCGCGGGGGTTATCGTCTGTGACAATGACTTTATCCGCATATTTTGCCGCGGCCTCGCCCATTAAAGGACGCTTGCCTTTATCGCGATCGCCGCCTGCACCGAAAACGCAAATCAGCTTGCCTTCAACATGTGGCCTAAGCGCGATGAGTAACTTCTCAAGCGCATCGGGCGTGTGGGCATAGTCAATATAGGCCGCGCGGTTTTGGTAATTCGCCGCAAGCTCAACCCGTCCGCTCACACCTTTAAGCAAGGGAATAACTTTCCAGATTTCATCAAATTCAAGCCCGAGAGCGAGACAACATCCCACAGCGCAAAGAACATTATAGGCTTGAAACAAACCGATAAGAGGCAGAGTGACAGCATATGTTTGCCCCTCATAGCCGACCTCAATATCTTGCCCTGACCCGTGGGGTTTTTGTGATATCAAGCAAATATCGGCATTATCTTTTTGTCCATAAGTAAGACAATTCAAGTGGGTAATTTTTCGACCCCAATCATCGTCACTATTAATGACAGCCAAACCGTTATGAGGCAAAATCTCTGTAAAAAGGCGATGTTTTGCCTCAAAATAATTGTCCATGGTTTTATGATAATCAAGGTGATCCTGACTGAGATTAGTAAACGCCGCAATTTTCAACCTGACCCTATCCAATCGATATTGTGACAGCCCGTGAGAAGAGGCCTCCATTACCAAATGGTTGAAGCCATGTTTTTTTAAATCCGCAAGTAAGCCATGAAGTTTCGCAGGGTCAGGCGTTGTCAATGTTTCAACCGCGTCCATACCTTTCGCTTTCAATCCTAAAGTCCCAATTGAGGCGGCTTTATGGCTCATAAGTTCTAGTATTTGCCGCACAAAATCGGCAACGGATGTTTTACCATTTGTGCCGGTGACAGCGATAATATTTTCAGGCTGATCCTTGTAAAACGCCGCGCAGGCTAAGGCATAATCACGGCGCGCATTGTCACTTTTTATAAGTGTTATTTTATCAGTAACTTGCGTTTCTTTCTCTGTTAAAATGTGGCTGGCGCCGTTTTTGATGGCTTGCCCGATAAAATCATAACCATCATGGTGAACGCCCGGTAAGGCGGCGAAAAGCCAGCCTTGTTTAACTGCGCGGCTATCTGCCGTCACGCCTTTTATCTTTAAAATAAAGCTGAAATCATCCATCAATAACTAAAACTCGCAGGGTTAAATAGGGGTTCATTCTGCTTTAAATAGCGGTCGAGCCCAGCGGTTAAATTTTGATTTTGCGTGTCAGGGGCAAGCCCTAGAATCCGCACCATATCGGCGATAATCTGTCCAGCCGCAGGTGCCGCAGTCCATCCACCTGTGGCATAACCATGGGTTTCGCTCGTGCCTTTCGGCTCATCCAAAATGACAAGAACGGCGTAACGTGGGTCATGCGCCGGAAAAACACTGATAAAGGATGAGAGAAGCTTGTCGCTGTCATAGCCACCTTGCGCCGAGACTTTCTCGGATGTACCTGTCTTACCACCGATATGATAACCCTGAATGTCTGCCTGCGCCCCTGACCCATGTGTAACATTCAGGCGGAGGAGCTGCCGCATTTTATGCGCGGTTGATGCGGAAAGGATGCGCCGCTCAATTTTATCATCTGTATCATTGTGATGCAGTGCAAATCGTAACGGCATCATGCGCCCGCCATTCGCTACCGCCGCTGTGGCCTGCAAAACATGAAGGGGTGACACGGCAATCCCATGCCCGTAAGAGGCGGTAAGCGTATTAATGTCGCGCCAAGGAGAGGGGATGAGCGGCCTGCTTAATGCAGGGAAGTCGGCTGAGACCTTTTGAGTTAATCCCAAATCGGCGTAAAAATCTTTCATGGTTTTTGTGCCAATGGTTTGCCCCATGAGGGCGGAACCGATATTGGATGAATGAATAAAGACCTCGGGCAGGGTCAGTATACGCTTTTCTGCATGAAAATCGCGAATGGTAAAACGCCCCTGCTTGAGCGGTTCGGTTGCATCAAAACTTGCCGCAAAAGGGTTATTATTGGTCTCAATATAATTTGCGGTTGAGAATATTTTGAAAGTCGATCCCATCTCGTAAACGCCTAGGGCGAAACGATTAAAACGCGCAGTCGCCTTCGCTTTATTGGCGTGATGCGGGTCAAAATCGGGGAGAGAGACTGCGGCCAGAACATCACCATTTTGAATGTCGATAATGCCGCCGGTGGCGCCCACTGCGCTAAAGCGTTCCATCACATTTTTTAAATTTTTACGAAGTGCATGTTGCAGGCGAATATCCATGGCCAGTTTTAGTGGCTCCCCCCCACGGCGCAGTTGGTCATTATAATGCAGTTCCAAACCTGCCAAACCTTCACCGTCAAGTGAGGTGTAGCCCAAGATATGCGCGGCCTGCCGTCCTTGCGGGTAAAAACGTCGGGTTTCCCTGCGAAAGGCCAATCCAGGCGAGCCGAGGGCATTAATGTGATAATGTTCTTCAGGCGTGATGCCGCGCTTTATCCAAACAAAGCGTGTGTTCTTATCCAATTTCTGCGCAACATCATCAATTTTTAAAATAGATTCAAGGCGTTGCGCGATATAGTTTTTGTTTTCAATGAGTTTCGGGTCGGCATAAAGGGATGAGACGGGCAGGCTGCTTGCCAATAACACACCATTGCGATCAATAATATCGGCACGGCTTGTAATCTTTTCCGCAAGAGAAATATTTTGGGGAGGGACACTTTCATATGAAACTTGTATCAGGCTGACATCAAACAGGCGAATGATAAGAAGTGCCATCATAATAACAGTCAGGCTACGTACGATTTTCAGACGCGCCTGAGCGGTTGAAACGGTCTCACCTTTGACTGATATCAAGCGGTTAAGGTAAGTGTTCAAGCTCTTTAAAACTTTCATCGCTTAACCCCCGATTTTATCAAGCAGGCTTGAAAAATCATTGGTTTTCACCTCGTTTTTTGTCCTAGCGGGTGTAGGCGTTTGAATCTCTGGCGCTTTCGGTTTTGCGCGAAAACTCGCCTGATAAATGGGTTTAGCGCGCGGTCTAACGGAATGCGCCGATTGCATGTCATGCATGGTTTCAAATTGTGAAAAAGAAACGGGCGTGACTGGATTAGAGGGTGTGTTCAAAACCTGTTTTTCAGGGATCGCGGCGGCTATTTCGGCTATTCTTGCGGGGCGGGTAAGATAGGCCAATTCGGCTTCTAACGCTTTAATCTCGCTATATTTCTGTTGAATATCTTGAGAAGAGGTTTTCACGCGTTTTTGCGTCTCGTAACTTTTCTGGCTAACGACAACAAGCGATACACCGGAAGCAATTACGCAAAAACACAAAAATATTATAATGTTGTACTGGCGTATTAAAGTCATGAATCAACTTCCGTTCGGATGGCACTGCGTAACTTGGCGGATCGTGCCCTGCTATTTATTATGGCTTCTTCGCGAGAAGCCTTCAAGACTTTCCTTTGGATAAGTCTGAAAGGGTGATTATCTTTTTCCGGACTTTCCGAGGCATATTTATTGACGGCCTTTTGAGGGCTGGTGTGGTCTTTCAAGAAATTTTTGACGATCCGATCTTCGAGAGAGTGGAAGGTCACAACCACCAACCGTCCATTCGGTTTCAGGATTTTAACGGAGGCCTCAAGCGCGCGCTCAAGCTCGCCCAGCTCATCATTCACCGCGACGCGAAGCGCCTGAAACGTGCGCGTGGCAGGATGGATTTTGTCACCCCATTTACGCGGAATGGTTTCCTCAATGAGGGTTGCAAGTTCCAAGGTTGTTTGAATTGGTTTTTCCGCCATTTTGTTTTTAATTGCCTTGGCAATACGGCGGGATTGGCGTTCTTCGCCATAACGGTAAATCAGATTGGCGAGCTCTTCTTCAGTGCTTTCGTCAATAAGTTCTGCTGCGCTCATACCACCACCCATCCGCATATCAAGCGGGCCGTCCCGCATGAAAGAAAAACCGCGTTCCGCCTGATCGATTTGCATGGATGACACGCCAATATCAAGCACAAAACCGTCAACTTTTTCATTTATAAGAGTTTCGACATCGCCAAAACGCCCTTGAATAAGTGTGAGGCGCGGGTCGTATTCTTTCACCAAAAAATGACCGTTTTCAATTGCTGTCGGGTCACGATCAATCGCAATAACGTTGCAATTCGCCTTATTCAAAATGGCTTTCGTATAGCCGCCGGCACCAAAAGTGCCATCAATATAGGTCGCCCCTTTTTGGGGCTGTAAAGTCTCCAAAACCTCATTCAACATGACAGGAATGTGGGGTTGTTTGCTCATGTTTCACTCTTCTGAGGAAGGGTGAGGGATTGTGTTTTAATCACTGATTTTGAAGACTTTTTGTGGGCTAATAATTTCTCAGGTGACCAAATTTGGAAGGTTTTCCCCAATCCGACAAAGGCCACTTTGTCACTGATATCGGCATGCTCTGCCATAGCGGTTGGCAGTGTTATACGACCTTCACCATCAAAGGCAAGTTGAACGGATTCACCAAACAAGGTCGCGGCAAAAGCATCATAATCATCGGAAAAAAAATCGTAATGGCTCTCAACACGGTTCGCTAATGTTTCCATCATGCGCATGCTGATCCCTTCGATGGCCTCATGTTTATGAGAGGGAAACAGGATAGTACCCTGAAAGCCATCTTCACCCAATAAGGTACGATAAGATGCAGGAACGGACACGCGGCCTTTCTTATCAATCCTGTTTTCAAATGTTGAGAGAAATAGCCCCATTGCAACCCTTTTCACGGTTTATAGTGTGAGGAAAATCGCACTAAAAATTTATGAGGGTAATTAACTAAAACCACCCTCATAAATCATGTGTGGATATATATGGGATAGCATGGGATGATATGGGATGTCAAATTTTTTCGTACTTTAAATACAAATAAAAAAGGATTGTTATCGGTACACCTCTTCACAAAAACCGCATTTCATCCTATTGTGGCATCATAAATTATCAGGGATATAGTCATGACAATCACGATTGCCGTTTTAAAAGAAACCCATACCAATGAGCCGCGTGTTGCCGCCATTCCCGAAACGGTGAAGAAGCTAACTGCCATTGGTGCGCAAGTGATTATCACAAAAAATGCGGGTGAGCAGGCGGCCTATCCTGACGAGGATTATAAGCAAGCGGGCGCAAGCCTTGTTGCCGCGAATGAGGTTGCGGTTGTAAAGGCTGATGTTATCTTTTGTATTCGTGCGCCTGAGGCCGCGATTGTTGCCAAGATGAAAAAAGGCGCAAGTATCATTGGCGGCCTATCGCCTTTCTCATTTGCTGAAATTGCACACGCCTATGAAAAGGCAGGTGTAACCGCGCTGGCGATGGAATTGATGCCCCGTATTACACGGGCTCAAAATATGGATATTTTATCTTCCCAATCAAACCTGACAGGCTATCAGGCGGTGATAGAGGCGGCAGGGGCGTTCAATCGCGCTTTCCCGATGATGATGACCGCGGCGGGTACAATTGCCCCGGCAAAAGTTTTTATCATGGGGGTTGGCGTGGCTGGATTACAGGCGATAGCAACCGCGCGGCGTCTGGGCGCAAGTGTTTCCGCAACGGATGTACGTCTTGCCACGAAAGAACAAGTGGAGTCGCTTGGCGCAAAATTTGTCTTTGTTGATGATGAGGAAGCGCGTGAGGCCGAAACCGCCGGTGGTTATGCCAAGGAAATGTCTGCCGCTTATAAGAAAAAGCAGGCGGAGCTGACTGCCGAGACGATTAAGAAACAGGACATTGTGATTACAACCGCTCTCATACCCGGTCGCCCTGCGCCTGTGCTTGTGACCGAGGATATGGTAAAAACCATGAGGGCCGGGTCAGTCATCGTTGACCTCGCCGCGCCTATGGGCGGGAATTGTCCGTTGACTGAGCCTGACAAGGTTGTTGTAAAGCATGGGGTGACCATTATCGGGCAGACCAATATGGCAGGGCATGTCGCAACGGATGCCTCGGCCCTGTTTGCGCGAAATTTACTGAATTTCGTGACTCTTGTCTACGATAAGGAAAAGGGAACGCTTGATTATACGAAAGATGAGGATATTACCCGTCCGATAACCCTTCTTTCAAACGGTAAGCCTGTCCATGACTTGGTAAAAGTAAAACCGACAAAAGCAAAAGCTACGCCTAAGAAAAAACCGGCGAAAAAAGCAACAGCAAAGAAAACAGCGGTAAAGAAGGGAAAATGACTGACTTGAAAATTACACATCAAATGCCTGAGGGTACGAAAACTATTGCATGCCTAGGGGACAGCATCACTGCAGGAGCGTGTGATGAGGAAGGTTTAGGGTGGACTGCTCGTTTAAATCAACTGTTTGCACAAAGAAAGCCGATGGATTACTGGGTTCAATCCTGTGGTATAAGCGGGGATACAGTTATTGATGCTTGGCATAATCTTATTGGGCAAGTCAGACACATTAACCCTGAAATTTTACTCATAAAAATTGGGGTGAATGATGTCTGCATTCGTGAAGGAATTGAGCCAGAGAGTTTTCAGGTTAGCCGTGCTGATCGCCTAAATATGTGGATAAAAATACTAACGTTCGCGAAAGCGAATTTTGAACATGTTTTTGTCATTTGTCCTCTTCCAATCGAAACAGATCTTATTCGTTTTAAAGCTTGGGAGAATGATGCGGCAGGTCAAACATCATTCCGCTATGAGCAAGAAACAATTCAAATTTACAATGATGATATACAAAATCTTTGTAAAAAGCATGAGATTCCTTGCCTATCCTTATTTAAAAAATGGACTTCTTTAAGTAATTTGCCAGACTATTATGCAGATGGGTTACATCCGAATGCCAAAGGTCATCAGCTTTTGGCAGAAGATATTTTTCAATTTCTAAAAGAAAGAGGGTTGTAATTTATATGGATAATTACGAAACATACGCATTCATAGGGGCTTCAATTTCTCAAGGCTATTTTGATGAAACGGGAGGCGGTTGGGTCAGAAGACTGTTCGAAAAACTCAATCAGGATAAACCGTTGAACTATTATTACTCCCTACATTCTCGCGCAGGCGACAGATGTTATGATCATTATTACAGGCTTTGCGGTGAGGCCATTCAACGGCAGCTTGACCATCTGATTATAGAAGTTTCAACAAATGATTTAATACGTCACGATTCACCTGATAATCAAATGAGCGTCTCGCCAACTGTTCAAATGGAGTATTGGACAAGTATATTTAATCTCGCAAAAAAGATGTTTGGTAAAATATATGTGATTAGTGCGTTGCCGAAGGATTATGGTTCCTTTCCATATTGTTATGATGATGTGAAAATTTTTTATAATGAAGATGATATTTGCGATTATAATAAGCGTATCGAAAATCTATGTTCACTTAGCAAGCTGCCTTTTATTGATTTATATAATGACTTGAAGCAGCAGGATTATGTGTCAACTCTACATCTCGATGGTGTGCACCCTGATACAAATGGCCATATCATGATAGCTGATTTAGTATATAAAAAGCTAAAGGAGCATGGAATTTGAAAAATCAATCGGTATTCATCTGTGTTAATCAGTGGTAAAAATTAAAAAGGATTATGAGTAATGACAAGTAACGAGATACAACCGCAAGCCGCAATGGAGGCTGAAGATGCGCAAACGCTGATTCAAATTATCCGTGAGCAATCGGTGAAGATGCAGGAAATGGCCAACAACATGACAGAGGCCATGATGACAACAAATAGTGATGCCGGTTTTTTCCTGACAGGTTTGACAATTTTTATACTGGCCTGCTTTGTCGGATATTACGTTGTCTGGAAGGTGACGCCCGCGCTTCATTCACCATTGATGAGTGTCACAAACGCGATTTCATCCATCATAATTTTGGGCGGAATATTGGCCGTTGGCGCGGTTGGTGGCGGGTTTTCAGGATGGCTTGGATTTTTTGCGATTATCCTTGCCTCAATCAATATTTTCGGCGGCTTTGTCATTACACAACGCATGCTGTCCATGTTTAAAAAGAAGGGTGACTAAGGCGGCGCATTCATGAACGCATATTCCCAATCAATCATTGATAAACTTAAAGAGCTTGAACCTGTTTTGCGCGAGCAATATGGCATTACGCGCCTTCGCGTGTTCGGCTCTGTCGCACGGGGTGAGGCCGAACCGGGGAGCGATGTTGATTTGATTGCGGATTTTGAGCCTGTACCATCCCTTTTTCAATGGATGGATTACAGGCAAGCAATGAAGGACGAAATCGGCGCGCCGGTTGATTTGCTGACTGAAAGAAGCATTGATCACTACCTTAAAAAACAGATTTTAAGTGAGGCACGCGATGTCCTCCACTAAAGGCAAAAACTGGCAGCTTCGCATAATGCATATAATGGATGCTATAGAATCTATTATGGATTACACGAAGAATATGACATGTGAGGAATTTACTGAAAATAGTTTGGTTCAGGATGCCATCCTCAGAAATTTTCAAATTATTGGGGAAGCCTCAAAGCATATACCTGAAGATTTTAAGACCGCGTATCCCAATATTGCATGGCGGCATATGGCGGGATTTAGGGATATTATAATTCATGATTATGATAATTTAGATGAAATATCAGTTTGGCGAACAATATCAGAAGATTTGCCACCGCTTTGTACCCAACTTAAAACTATTCCGATTGATAAAAAGGATTTTCAATAATGGATACATTCACTTCACTGGCTTATTTGATCGCGGCGGTCTTGTTCATTCTCTCTATTCGGGGTTTGTCTTCGCCCGAAACTGCGCGCAAGGGTATCACGCTTGGCATAACGGGCATGGTGATTGCCATCGTTGCGACCTTGTTAATGGAACAAGTCGAGGCGTTCTTTATGCCAATGCTGGCCATTGCCATTGGCGGAACAATCGGTACAGTGATCGCAAAGCGCGTGGATTTCAGGAATCTGCCGCAACTTGTCGCGCTTTTTAATGCTTTGGTCGGTTTGGCCGCTGTTCTGCTTGGCCTTGCAACCTATTTCAACCCTGTTGCTTACGGTATCGGCTTACCTGATAATATCAGGCTCAATTCTCTGTTTGAGCTTTCAATCGGAACGGTTATCGGCGCGGTGACATTTACGGGTTCAATCATTGCCTTTGGAAAGTTACAGGGCTTGATTTCAGGCAAGCCGTTGACATTTACGGGCCAGCATAAATTAAATGCGGCGCTTGGCATATTAATGCTTGTTTTCATCCTTGTTTTCTGCGCAACGCAGGATATGACGACCTTGTTATTAATTGTGGCGATTGCGTTCGCGCTCGGTATTCTGCTCATCATTCCGATTGGCGGTGCGGATATGCCTGTCATCATCTCGATGCTTAATTCCTATTCGGGTTGGGCGGCCGTGGGTGTCGGGTTTACAATGCAAAACACGTTGCTGATCATCACAGGTGCGCTTGTGGGGGCAAGCGGCGCCATCCTCTCCTATATCATGTGTAAAGGCATGAACAGATCGTTCCTCAATGTTGTGCTTGGCGGCTTTGGCGGTGATGAGGCAGGGGAGAATTCTATCGCCGCTGTGGCAGGGGACCGCCCCGTCAAAATCGGCAGTGCCGAAGATGCAGGCTTCATCATGAAAAATGCCTCTAGCGTTATTATAGTACCGGGATACGGTATGGCGGTGGCTCAGGCTCAACATGCGGTGCGCGAGATGGTTGACTTGCTTAAAAAAGAAGGCGTTAAGGTGCGCTATGCCATTCATCCTGTGGCTGGACGGATGCCGGGGCATATGAATGTGCTGCTCGCGGAGGCGAACGTGCCTTATGATGAGGTGTTGGAATTGGACGATATTAATCGTGATTTTGCGCAAACCGATGTGGCCTTCGTCATTGGGGCAAATGATATCACCAACCCCGCGGCAAAAACTGACCCCGGCTCCCCGATCTATGGAATGCCCGTGTTGGACGTTGAGAAGGCAAAGACTGTCCTTTTCGTGAAACGCTCGCTCGGCACAGGCTATGCCGGTGTGGACAATCCGTTGTTTTTCAATGATAATACAATGATGCTCCTCGGTGATGCGAAGCAAATGTCCGAAAATATCATCAAGGCAATGGAATAAAAGAAGGAAAAATTTCATGGAATTACTGATTATACTTGGTGTTATCGCCCTATTGGTGGTTATGGTTGTCATTATCTATAACCGCTTGGTGGCTTTACGCCAAACGCGGGAACAAGCATTCGCTGATATTGATGTTCAATTGAAACAGCGGTTTGACCTTATTCCCAATTTACTGGAAACCGTTAAAGGCTATGCATCCCACGAAAAGGAAGTTTTGCAAGATGTAACGGCGGCACGTGCAGGTGTCAGTCAGGCCGCCGACGGTTCGCTTAATAATCGTATCAAGGCTGAAAATCAGTTATCGGGGGCGCTCATGAATTTATTCGCAGTTGCCGAGAATTATCCTGACCTCAAGGCCGATGCAAATTATCGCCAGTTTATGAGTGAATTATCGGATATCGAAAATAAAATTGCCGCCGCCCGACGGTTCTTCAATAATGCAACGTCCGAGCTGAATACAGCGATTGAGCAGTTTCCGGCTGTTTTATTTGCAAGCAAATTCGGTTTTACAAAACAGGAGTTTTTTGAAATTGAAGATGCCGATCGTGAGGCTCATGAAAAAACCCCGAACGTTAAATTTGATTAATCGATATTGATGGCGTTCTCGCAAACCGGTCTGAAAACACATATCTGGAATAACAACCTAAAATCTTTCATGATTTTGGGTTTTTATCCTATCTTGATATTACTTTGCTTCTGGATGTTTGCTTTTGTTATCGGTGTGTTCTTCTCAACTGAAAATCAAACCGAGGCAACCGATATCAGTGTTGCGTTAGATATTACAAACAGTATTTTTGCAAATTACTGGCTTTGGATTATTCTCGTTTGCGTTGCATGGTTTGGTGTTTCATACTTTTTTCATGGGCGTATGGTGCGTAAACTTGCCGTTTCGCATCCTGTCACGCGAAAAGATGAGCCAGAGCTTTACAACATGCTTGAGAATATGAGCATTGAGGCAGGGGTCACTATGCCGAAGATTGAGATTATCGAGACACACGCGCGAAATGCATTTGCGAGCGGTATTAACCCTCAAACATTTACCGTGACCGTAACGAGGGGCCTGATGAACAGCCTGACGAAAGAAGAATTAAAGGCCGTTCTCGCGCATGAATTGACCCATATCCTCAATCGCGATGTTCGATTAATGATTATCACAATTATATTTACAGGGTTATTTGCATTCGCCGCACAGTTGACATGGCGCGCCATTCGCTATCGCGTGTTTTTTAATTCAAACAAACGTAGTAAAACCGACCCACGCGTTATATTTATAATTTTAATTGCCGCGGCAATCTTATCGCTTGGCTATCTTGCGACATTGGTGATGCGCTTTGCAATTTCCAGAAAACGTGAATATATGGCGGATGCTGGCGCGATTGAGCTGACAAAAAATCCTGAGGCGATGATGAATGCCCTCAGGCGAATTAATAATCGTGCCGATATTCCCGAAAGCACGCAAGATATTGCAATGATGTGCATTGAAAATGCAAAGCCGCTTTTAGGGTTTTTCAGAACCCATCCCCCTATCGAACAACGTATTGAGGCGATTGCACGGACAAATAATATATCAATGCCGACAGAATTATCACTCCCTCCAATAAACCAAGGAAAAATTGAGTCGAAACAGACAAATCCATGGCTAATCAGAAACCGCCGGCCATGAATGACAAAATAGAAAAACTTCTCACGCCGCCGCATGACTGGCAATGGGGTGAGTTTTTTAATCAAGAGGGGCAAAAATTCCGTTATGGCTGGAATTGCCCTAAGGATGCGAAAGCCTTAATTATAATCCTTGAAGGGCGGACGGAAACAGCCGAAGAATATTTCGAAAATATTCGTGACCTGAATGCGCAGGGCTATGCCTGCGCGATTATGGATTGGCAAGGGCAAGGGCTGTCTTATCGCTATGGCGATGATAACACGCGCCATCATTCGGAAGGTTTTGAGAAAAATATTGAAGATTTTCATAGTTTTATGAAAGAATTGATAGAAATAAAGCTTTATCAAAGCCTGCCTAAAATCATGCTTGCCCACTCGATGGGCGGGATGATAGGGCTTCATATTTTAGCAGGAGAGTATGGTAATAAATTTGAAAAAGCCTGTCTCGTTGCCCCAATGCTTGGGCTAAAGCCTAAAATTCTGATTAATATCGTGGCAAATTCGTCCTTAAAAATAATAGAACGGTTAAATCGTATCGATCGCCATGCCTTCGGACAGAAAAAATGGAATGAGCTTTACGCGAATATTGCGAAGTATAAAGTGTCCAGTGACCCTGTCAGACGCGAAGTCCAACCTTGTCTCTTCCGCACGCGCCCTGAATTACAATGCGGTGGTGTGACGTTCGGCTGGGTTTCGGAAGCCTTGAAAAGTATGAAGCAACTTCAAAATCATGGCTATTGTAGCCACATTCAAATACCGGTTTTCATGGCATTGGCAGGGGCGGATGCGGTTGTTGATAATAAAGAAGCAAAAAAAGTGGCGGCTTGCCTCCCTGACTGCGTGCTAAAAACATATGCAAAGGCACAACATCAACCCCATCGCGAGAAAGATACAATCCGTGAAGAGTTTTTTAACGATTTTCATGCTTTTATTGAAGGGTAGATGTGAAAGCAATTTGACAGGCGATGAAAGCTTGCTAAACTCATTTTAATAAATTAATTTAGGATAAAAATCATGAGCCTTGAATATAAACGATTAAGCGACCGCATTCTTTTCGCACTTGAATTATCGGTTGAGCAGCAGGATTTGCCGATTTCAAAGGATTTGGTTGCCGCGATGGAAAAATCAATCACACGCGCATCTGGCGGTAAAGATTTTGTTGAGCGACGCGAGCTTGCCCCGGAATATGATGCCGTCTTAACGCAGTATGAAACATTGCGCGATAAAGAAGGTTAGTAGCTTCTTAATTTTTTACATAATTTTGTTTATTATAAAAACTTAATTATATTTTAACGCGAAGCTCACGAAGAGATTAAAGTAGTCGCGAAGATGCGTTTAAAACTCTGTGACCTCTGCGTTCTCTGTGGTAAAAAAATTAATTTGTTAAGCCCCTCATCCGGCTCACTATGTTCGCCACCTTCTCCCAAGGGAGAGGGGATATCACCAAGTCCTTAGTGTGCTTAGTGTTAAAAATTGTATATATAATATGTCCTGAAATAACAGTTTTTATAATTTTTGTTCTAAAACATCATCCTCTGATAGAATAGTGACACCAAGCTCTGTCGCTTTTTTAAGCTTAGACCCCGCATCTGCGCCTGCAATCAAATAATCAGTTTTTGCGCTGACCGAGCCTGACACTTTCGCGCCAAGTTTTTCCAGCCGCGCTTTTGCCTCTGCGCGTGATAGTGTCGGTAGCGTACCTGTCAGCACAACTATTTTCCCTGTAAATAAACTCTCGGTTGTTTGAACAGCTTCATAATCCCGAATTTTGAGTTGAGCCTGTAAATCCGCCAAAACTTGCCGATTATGATCTTCGGCGAAAAAGGCGATAATATCTTTCGCAACGGCAGGGCCGATATCTTCAATAGCCATTAAATCATCATGGCTCAATGGCTTCATCAGATTATCAAGCGAGATATAAGTCTCCGCCAAACGTTTGGCCGTGGCCTGCCCGACCTGCCGAATACCAAGCGCGTAGATAAAGCGATGCAGCTCAATCTCACGCTTATCCTCAATCGCATTGAAAAGTTTTTGAGCCGACTGCGCGCCCCAGCCTTCCTTATTTTTTAACGGTGTGAGCGATTTTTTATCGTGTTCAGCCAATTTAAAAATTTCGGCAGGGGACTTAATCAATCCATCTTCCCAGAATTGTTTGATGACTTTATCGCCCATACCGTCAATATCGAATGCGGCTTTTGAAACGAAATGTTTAAGCCTCTCAACGGCTTGCGCCTCACAAATAAGCCCACCCTGACAACGGCGTACCGCTTCATCTTCCTCGCGCATGGCATCCGATCCGCATATCGGGCAGCGTGTCGGGAAGGCGAAAGGCTCGCTATTATCCGCATGCTCAAGAGATTCGGTAATTTTCGGAATAACATCGCCTGCACGTTCGATGCGGACTTTATCGCCAATATGGATGTTTTTGCGTGCGATTTCATCCTCGTTATGGAGGGTTGCACGGCTGACCACCACGCCGCCGACCGTGATGGGTTCTAACTCAGCAACGGGGGTAAGCGCGCCCGTCCTTCCGACCTGAATCGTGATATCTTTGAGGATTGTAATGGCTTGTTCAGCCGGAAATTTATGAGCAATGGCCCAGCGCGGGGCGCGACTGACAAAGCCTAAACGCTCCTGCAAGGTCAAGTCATTGACCTTGTAAACGATACCGTCAATATCGTAATCAAGGTCTGGGCGGATGGTCATGATATGCGCGTAATAGCGCATAAGCCCCTCAATATCACTTTCAAGCACAACGGGGTTAGGCACCTCAAACCCGTAATTTTGTAAAGCCTCACGGATACCCATTTGAGTATCGGCAATCGGTTCCGAGACTTCTCCCAAGGCATAACCGAAAAATTTAAGGTTTCGTTTGGCCGTGATAGCAGGGTCTAACTGCCTTAGAGAGCCTGCCGCCGCGTTGCGCGGATTGGCAAAAAGTGCCTGACCTGTTGCCTCGCGCTCTTTATTCAAAGCTTCAAAAGAGGCGGTCGGCATATAAACTTCACCCCGCACTTCAATGATGTCAGGGGCATTATCGGGCAGTGTTTGCGGTATGTTTGATATTGTACGAATATTGGCGGTAATATCCTCGCCAACCTGCCCGTCACCTCGTGTTGCGGCGGAAACAAGCCTTCCGTCCTCATATCGGATGGAACAGGATGAACCGTCAATTTTTTGCTCTGCAAAAATATCTATTATCTCAACGGAAAGGAACTTTTTTACGCGAGTGATAAAATCACGAACATCCTCTTCATTAAAGGCATTGCCGAGGGAGAGCATGGGCAGCGCATGCGTGATTTTTGAAAAACCCTCCTTTATGTCACTGCCGACTTTCTGGCTTTCATCGGTGATAAGGTCAGGGTAAGCGTTTTCTATTTGTTCCAATTCACGACGAAGTTTATCATATGCGGCATCAGTAATCTCGGGTGAATCATGCGTATGATATAATGAATCATGATGGCGGATTTCTTTAAGGAGTTCACTATGTCGCGCCTTTGCATCTTCTTTGGATAAGTCAAATAAGGTCATGAGTGATATATAGCAATTTTATTTACAATTTTCTTGATTTTTGTTTTCTTAAATGTTTATAAACATAAAAAGGATTTATTTATGAATTTTCGCGATACCGTCAAACAAACTGTTCTCCCTAACGGTTTAGTCATTATAACCGATACACTTACTGATAACCCTGTTACATTTGGAGGTATTGTCATGTTAACGGGCGGTTTGTATGACCCGTCCGATAAACTCGGTATATCGCATCTTGGCGAACATATGATAGCGCACGGCTTAGAAGGTGAGACTAGTAAAAATTTTCGTGAAAAAAACAATGAACGTGGTCTTAAGAACTATAATATGGTTACTGCGGAGGAGTATGTCAGTTTCTATGCATATGGTGAAAATAGTGATGTTATCGATTATTTAACTGATATGTCATTGAGATTAACTGAAAGACGATATGATCAAGAAGCATTAATATTAGAAAAAAGCAGAATTACAACTGAGATGCGAGAATATTATGAAAGAGAAGATAATATTAAACGCAGCTTGTCAAAAAAATCTAGATTAGGACAAAGTAAGCTTATGCAGCCTACTTCAGGCTATGCTGGTGGCTTTGAAGGAATCACTCTGCAAGATATTGCTGGTCATCATGATGAGCTTTTGGTCGGTCAAAATATGGCGCTAATTTCAAGTGGTGGTTGGTCTCATGAAGCTGCTGTCAACTGGGCATATGAACATTTAGCGCATTTTCCTGAAGGTGTTAAACCAAAAAAATTAGATCGTAATACACAAATTCAGGATGTTTTTGCAGTTAAGGCAAATAGACCCGATGTTGATGTTGAAATATCATTTCCTACTGGATTAAATTTTTTTGGTAACCCTACAAAGCTACATTTACTGACTAGTATACTTCAAGATTTGGTAACTTCTTTAGCGGACGAAATTGGGGTATATGGTATACAATTGACATCATATTTAGATTCATCTCAAACTTTTTTTCTGGGAATTGAAACTTCATGTTTGCCAGGACAGGTGCCTGATTTATTAAAATCAGTCTTGTCAGAGTTAGACAGGGTTTCAGAAGACTATTTAAGGGAGAAATTTGAATCGATTAAAGCAAAAGCAATTAAGGGCAAAAGATTACATGATGGCGTAGAAATGTTAATTCCCGAAGATAGATTTGATATTTTGATATTTTCTCTGTCTATAGGTGATTTAGATCAATACCCTAGATATGAAGAAGATTTAAATAGAATTACTACGGAAGAACTAATTAACGATTTAAAGTATATCTTAGCTCAAAAGCCAGGAACATTTTATTACGGGGCTGTGAATGATAGTTTACCAACCGGCGATATGATAATGCGTCGGGAATTCCACACTCCAGGAAAAAGGCCACAAATAATAAGTAAGTTTAGCCCAGTTTAGTCCCACTTAAGCCGCATTGCGTAAAACTCTCGCGGCGGCACGGGCTTCATCTGTCAGCGATGCGCCTGAGACCATCCGCGCGATTTCATCCACACGCGCGATTTCATCCTCAATCGGGTTGACACTTGTCTGCGTCATGCCGTTTTTATCGTCCGCTTTCGAAATAATCCAGTGATGATCGGCCTTCGCGGCCACTTGCGGGCTGTGCGTTACCACAAGAATTTGGGCATCTTTTGCCATACGTGCCAAACGTGCGCCGACCGCATCCGCAGTTGAGCCGCCAATTCCGCTATCCACCTCATCAAATACCATGACCGGTACGGGCGAGCTGTCCGATAACACCACTTTGAGCGCAAGCATGATTCGCGATAACTCACCGCCAGAGGCGACCTTGCCAAGCTCACCTTCAGGCGACCCTGCATTGGTTTGAATAAGGAAGCATACATCATCAACCCCGTCTTTAGACGGCTTTTCAAGCGGATCAACTCTCACCCTGAATACGGCATTGCCAAGTTTTAAATCGGGGAGCTCGCGCATAATCGCCTTGCTCAATATCTTCGCCGCATCTTGGCGTTTCACGGTCAAATGTTGAGCCGCCGATTGATAAACGGCTTCGCTTGTTTGTAACTCTGCCTCAAGCCTTTCCAGAGCTTGATCATCCGCATGAAGGCTTGCCAGTTTATCCTGCATTTCAAATAAGAGGTCGGGCAAGTTATCACAAAGCACGTTATGTTTACGCGCAACGGCGCGTAGCTCGTGCAGGCGGTCATCAACATGCTCAATATCCTCATCCTCGCCATAACTATGCGCCATCATTTCGATATCGCCCGCAACATCGCGCAGGGATGAGAGTGCGGCATCCAGCTTTGTTATAAACGGGTCAATGCGTTCAGCCGCCTTATCTGCAATTTTTTCAAGGGATCGAACTGCGCGATATAGGCTGTCATTCGCGGCCTTATCACCTTCAAGATATTGGTGGGCCTCATTCAGGCTTTCAATGACGGCTTCAAAATGTAAGAGTTTTTGCCGTTTATCCAGCAGAATATCTTCCTCCCCTTTTTCAGGGGCAATTTTGTTCAGCTCCTCAACGCAGGCGGTTAAATATTCCTCATCTTCCTTGGCTTTCGCCAGTTTTTGACGATGGGTTGTAAGGGCTTTCTCAGCATTTTTCCACATACCCCATGCTTCGCGAACTTTGGTAACCTCTCCTTGCAGATGACCGAAATTATCCAGCAAATCGCCGTGGCCTCTGCTGTCCATCAGGCCATGGGTTTGGAACTGCCCATGAATATCAACGAGTAACTCACCAATATCTTTGAGTAAGGTTAGGCTGACAGGGCGGTCATTCAGGAAAGCTTTTGAGCGGCCATCCGCATTTAGTGTGCGGCGGATGATAATGTCACCTTCGACCTCAAAATCATGGTCTTTTAAAAGACTGAAAACGGGATGGCTTAATGGCAAATCAAAGCTTGCCGTGACACTGCCTTGCGCTGCATTTTTTCTGAGCAATCCGCTATCTGCCCGTGCGCCCAGGGCAAGGCCGAGTGAGTCGAGCAGGATTGATTTCCCCGCGCCTGTCTCACCCGTTAAGGCCGTCATGCCGCGCTCCATCGCTAAAGACAGCGATTCTATCAACACAATATTATTGATGGTGAGATGGGTGAGCATAGGCTATTTTTAAATATTAAAGCAGAGAAAGCAAATTCATTCTTTTACGGTGGCATTTGAATGACTTCGCCTTTCCTCTTTGGGAGAAGCGTCAACTAAAAGGTAATGTATACAGAATGTAATCCACTTTACATTTTTCTGGATTGCACGCACAGAGGCGTGCAATGACGACTACAAGTAAAAAACTTAGTGGCTTTGTGTCTTTTCGTGAAAATTACAAGATTTTTGAAAAATCTACTCAGGTCTGAAAAGGCTTTCGACGGTTCTGTCTATTAGCCCTCGCTCGTCCAGTAATCGTTGACGCTCCGTATCATCGAGTAGCGCAAAGCTATCCTCGTACCAGACACTCCCAGGATAATTATAGCCGAGGACTGCTGCAACGCGGGTTGCCTCCTGACGGATGCCGAGTGATAGATAGGCCTCAACCAATCTATGTAAGGCTTCGGGGACATGCGTGGTTGTCTGATAATCGCGCACCACATTTAAAAAACGGCGGATGGCGGCGTGATATTGATTGCGTGTCAGATAATATCGCCCGACTTGCATCTCTTTTCCTGCCAAATGGTCAAGCGTTAAATCCAGTTTCAGCTTGGCATCGCGCGCGTATTTTGAGTTCGGATAGGCTTGTAATAATCCTTGCAAGTTATCGCGGGCAAGGCGGGTCATTTCCTGATCACGCCCGACATCGGAAATCTGGTCATAGAAATTGAGTGCTTTTAAATAAAGCGCGTAATCGACATTCTCGCTTCCCGGGTGGAGGCGGAGAAAGCGGTCTATCGCCAAAATGGATTCGGTGTAATCACCCCCTTCATAAGCCGCATAGGCCGCCATGAGTTGCGCTTGTGTTGCCCAACGGGAATAGGGGTGTTGCCGCTCAACATCATTAAATAATTGATAGGCGCGTGTGTAATTTCGCTCTTCTAACGCATCGGCCGCATCATTGTAAAGCTCCTCAACCGGGCGTTCAGGTTCTAAATTATCGAGATTATCATCATTTCCTGCACATGCGGACAGGAATAGGGCGGCACAAAATAGGGGGATAAGATATTTCATAACTATAATTTAATCGCCTTTGCTTACTAAAACAATGGCGGATTATTAATTAAGCATTATAGGCAGGGTTTTTACTGTCCATAAATTGTTCGGCCTTGCCGATACCGAGGTGATCGATTGTTTCAACATAAGTACTCGTGTCATCAAATAATTTTCTAAGTAATTTATTGGTTAAGGCATGCCCACCTTTATGAGAGGTGAAACGCCCGATAATCGGCGCACCCGCAAGGTAAGTATCGCCTATCGCATCAAGCAGTTTATGACGCACAGGCTCTTTCGCGTGACGTAAACCCTCGGGATTGAGGATTTTATCATCATCAAACACAACGGCATTATCCAAGCCGCCGCCCTTAATCAGACCGGCCTTCATAAGCGTTTCAACCTCGCGGAGCTGTGTAAAAGTGCGACAAAAGGCAAGCTGGGTTTTAAAATCATCTGCCTCCATCAATTCAAAAGTGGCGGATTGCTCACCGATATTTTGATTATCAAAATCAATCGAGAACGTGAAAACACTTGAGATATCAGGCTCAAAACAAGCCATGCGCCCGTCATTATCCTTAATTTCAACAGTTTTTAGAATGCGGATGGCTTTTCGTGGTGAGTTCTGCGCAATCAAGCCTGTTTGTTCAAAAGCGCGGATAAACGGCATCGCGCTTCCGTCCATAATCGGCACTTCCGGACCATCGAGATAGATAATCGCATTATCAATCCCCATACCGGCAAAGGCCGCCATCAGATGCTCAATCGTGCTGACACTAATCTCATGCTCATTTTTAATTTTCGTGCAAAGCTGTGAAGCCTCAACATTATCCCAAACGGCGTGAATCTTTTGATGGTCTTTTTCAACATCCTGACGGATGAATGTTATCCCTTGATTTACGGGCGCAGGCGCAACGAGCATGGAGATGGTAACCCCGCTATGTAGGCCTTTACCTTTAAAACTGACTTGTGATTTGAGTGTATGTTGCATTGGTATTTCCTTGGATTTTAAGATAATCCGTTCGGATGGCCAAGGAAACTCACGCAATGTTGCGATTTGTTACAGGAAAGATAGATTTTAAATAGAAAGCGTCATTGCGAGGGAGCCCCCTGCCTTCGCAGAGGGCAGGCTTTGCGACCGCGGCAATCCATAGTATGTTTAAGATCGTATGGATTGCTTCATCACTCCGTTCCTCGCAATGACAAAAAGTTGTATTATAAATTTTATTTAGAAATTACTATAGTAACAACTGTGGTCATGCCGAGCGAAGTCGAGGGATCTAAAGATCCATTAGACCTCTCCGCTCATTGCATTCGGTCGAGATGACACAAATTCTAAAAGCTTTTCTAACTAATCTGACGTCTTAAAAAAGCCGGGATTTCAAGGTCAGCCGCACCGTTGAGGGCGGATGGCTTCGCTTGAACAGCTGGGGCATCAATCGGCAGCATGCCTTGCTGTTGCGTTCCTACATTTTGAACATTCGGCACGGGGGCGTCATAACTACTCACCACTGTTTTACGTTCGGCAGTAATTGTATTAGGTGCGTAACCGCCATTGCCTGTTGATCCAGAGGAGCTTGTATCCGTTTTTTCATCAGAAACATCCACATCCTGACGGTTGCGTCCTGTAATACGCTCAAAAAGCGAGGGTGTCTTACGCTCAGAAACTGACTGTTGAGAAGGTATAGTCGGGCTTAAAGGTGGTGTTAAATTTAAAGATGACTTCGCAGTTTTTTGCTCTTCACGCGGTGGTGCGTAAGGTGGAATAACTGAACTATGTGAGTGAGTTACAGGTGTTTGTTCAACCTGAATTTGAGCCGCCTGTGCAGTCGCGGCAGAATTATGCGTTGTATAAACAGGCTGTGTGTCAGTAACTGTTTGCGCTGTTGCCTGCTGTTGAACGGGCGCAGGTTGCTCTGCCATTACAGTTGGCTGTTGCTGTAGAATAGTGACTGGTTGAATTTGGGCGGATGCGGTGGCAATTTTAGGCTGTTGAGCGTCATTTTTATTGACACGTGAAGGCTCTGGATAACGCGCAACGAAGCTATCGACGGGTGTTTCCGTGTGGATTTTTTCCACCGTAGGGGTGGCTGGCGTTTGGGTGATACTACTCGCAACATTCGTCATAGAACGTAGCGGGCGTGTCGCCGCGCGGCGATTAATCTCCGCCTCAATACCTGTTGCAACAACCGTGATACGCATTGAACCCTCAAGTGAATCATCAAATGATGTTCCGAAAATGATTGTCGCGTCAGGGTCAACTTCCTCCGTGATGCGGTTGCTCGCCTCTTCAATTTCAAAGAGGGTTAAATCATGCCCACCGCAAACATTAATCAAAACAGATGTCGCGCCCTTCATGGATACATCATCAAGGAGCGGATTATTAATGGCTTGTTCCGCCGCCTCAATCGCGCGACGTTCACCGCTTGCCTCGCCTGTGCCCATCATCGCCTTGCCCATTTCGGATGTGGCGGAGCGGATATCGGCAAAGTCAAGATTGATCATACCCGGTACAACCATCAGGTCGGTCACACCGCGAACCCCAGATTGTAAAACATTATCGGCGAGGCGAAACGCTTCTGAAAAAGTTGTTTTCTCATTGGCAATGCGGAATAAATTCTGGTTCGGGATAACGATTAACGTATCAACATGCGCCGCCATTTCCTCAATCCCGGCATCGGCGAGGCGCATGCGTTGCGCACCCTCAAATTGAAACGGTTTTGTCACAACACCAACGGTCAAAATCCCTTTTTCTTTACAAGCCTGCGCAATGACAGGCGCAGCACCCGTGCCTGTCCCACCACCCATGCCGGCGGTGATGAAAACCATGTTTTGACCCTCAAGCCTTTCAAGCACTTCACCCAACGACTCTTCGGCCGCGGCACGCCCGATTTCAGGCCGCGCCCCCGCCCCAAGCCCGCCTGTTGAAACAGTGCCAAGCTGTATGATATTTTGTGATAAGGATTTTTCAAGCGCTTGCGCATCCGTGTTACAAGCGATGAAATTCACACCGTCCAGCTTTGACTCAATCATATTATTAACGGCGTTACCACCCGCCCCACCGACACCGATAACGGTTATTTCAGGTTTGAAAGGTCCTTTAATGTGCGTGTCAGAGCCGTGCATTTGATCGTAAATCCTCTAATAATAACAATGCGTTTATGTTGTTTTTTGAAGTGAAACATGAGAGTAGCCTTGATGAAAAGCCATGATCTTTTCGAATCACTTACTAAAAGCATAGGTGCTTCGTTTCCGAAATGCAAATCACGTAAAATTTTTTATACAAATAAATAGTGGTGTCGTTACCAATTATCTTTAACCCATTGAACGATGCGCGGCCAGAGAGGCTGCTCAGGTTCGCTGTCACCTAATTTCGGTTGTTCATCAAGCCGTGTACAGGCATAATGGATTATCCCTGTACAGGTTGCAAATTCAGGGCCGCTGGTTGATTCCGCCAGGCCGTCTATCCCGACGGGTTTACCCATTCTCACTTGTTTATTCAGCATCAATGCAGCGAGGTCATGCACGCCAGGTAACTGACACGCCCCACCTGTTAAGACCGCTCTGCCGCCTGTATAGGCATCCATCTCATTTACATCGATATCACCGCGAATCATCTCGAATATCTCTTCAATCCGTGGGCGGATAATATTGATTATTGTCGCACGGCTTTCCTGTTTGTGTGCCGCCTCGTTATCCTCACCCAAGGTCGGGACATCAATCATCTCATTCGAATCACTTAAGGCATTGGCACATGAGCCATAGAGATTTTTAATCCGTTCCGCCTCATGAAATGGTGTATTGAGAATGCTTGCCAAGTCATTCGTGACATGCCATCCGCCGACAGGCACTGCGCCCGCGTGAATGATTGACCCCTGATGGAACACGGCGTAGCTGGTCACCCCCGCCCCCATATCAATGACAAGACAGCCCATCTCTCGCTCATCTTCAATCAGTGAGGATAGCCCCGCCGCATATGGTGCCAGGCACAGGCAGTCCACATCCAGATGGTTTTTTTCCGCAATGGTAATTACGTTTTTGAGCGCTCCAGTCTCGGCATGGACGCAATGCACCGTGACATTGAGCGTTTCAGCATGCATACCAATCGGGTTTTCAATCCCGCTATGCCCATCCACCTGATAAGCAGTCGGGATAGAGTGAATAATAGCATGAGCCTCGTCACGGCAGCTTTCTTCCAATTTGATAAGCGCTGTTTGAATATCAGTTTCACCAATTTCGCGATTTAAAATAGTGACAGGAAGTGTCGCACGGCTTGATTGTGTATAAGTTGACGGAATGGCAATCACAACATCACGAAGCGGATAGCCTCTCATGATTTTCGCGGCCATGGTTTCGGCGGCATGGAGGGCCTTTTTGACAGTATTCTCGGCGGCTTTTAAATCAGTAATAATGCCGGCCTTGACGCCTTCAGAGGCAACATGCCCAATGCCGATAATCTCTGCCCCACCATTATCATCCGTAACCCGTGCGATGAAGCAGACGGTTTTCGCGCTTCCGATATCGATTGCGGCAATAATAGAGCCTTTGGCGCGGGTTTTTAAAATGGGCATTGTTTAACAGATACTTTAAATAGTGGTTAGGGTCTGTATTTATTATAAGTAAAAAAGCCCCTTTATTAAAGGGGCTTTAAAATTTGTAAAAATACATTTTCAAATTATGCGGCGTTTAACAATTTATCATCGTTACTATTAATGTTGATTGAGAAACCATGCGCCAATGTTTCATCATTAATCACATCTTGCAGTAATGACCGTGCCCTTGAGAGGCGTGAACGTACTGTCCCGACAGGAATATTCAAGGCTTCAGCTGTTTCCTCATATTTCATGCCTTGAACACAAACCATGACAAGAATATCGCGGTGGTCTTGTGATAATTTATTCATAGCTTCGCCGACTTCCTGAACCAGAATTTTATCATTTTGATTTGAAACAATTTCTGTTTTCTCCAAAATTGGTTCTGGGTCATACTGGCTTTCAAATTTCACCTTACGGCGATAACCTGAAACAAAGAGATTATACATGATCTTTGATGTCCAGCTGAAAACATTACTGTTTTCTTCAAACAGATGTTTTTTCTCATAAGCTCTTAAAATTGTGTTTTGAAGCAAATCATCCGCGTCTGCATTATTTTTCGTTAAACGTAATGCAAAACGTCTTAGTTTTTCCATTTCAGTAATCAGTTGGTTATCAGTAAACATTTATTCTCTCCTTTATTTGATAAATTGAGAATAGGGTTCCAATGTAACGCAGGTATGTCATAGATGTTTCAAACATGAAAAACTTTGTTTCCATTTTGTAACATTTTGATATAATCATTAATGTATGATAAATTCTAAAGTGTTAAGCCTTGAAGATGATGAGAATTTAGCGATTGTTATGCGTCATTATTTTGATGATGAAAATATCGATTTAAAACAAGTGAGAACCGGTGCGGATTGCATTATAGAACTTGGCAGAAATAAATATGACATTCTTTTAATGGATTTAGGCTTGCCGGATGTTGATGGTCTGACACTTATTCCTGAAATTAAGCAGATACATAAAGGGGCAGTAATCGTTATCAGCGGAAAAAGCAGCACGACTGATAAAATTGTTGGGCTTGAAATGGGTGCTGATGACTATATGACTAAGCCTTTTGAGATGCGTGAACTGGTCGCACGTATTAAAGCAAACATGCGACGTTCTGTAACATCATCTGAAACGCATAAAGATTCTTTTGATAGTGATGATATGGAGCGTTATGAATTTGAAGGTTGGCACTATAACGCAGCAAAGCTTTCTTTAAAAAACCCGGATGGTGAGGCAGTTGAATTAACATCCGGTGAATGCGAACTTCTTCAACTCTTCTTACAATCGAAAGGCCGCGCATTGTCACGTGAATATCTCTTTGAGCAAACGCGCGGTGATAATTTTGATGCTTATGATCGTTCTATTGATATTCAGGTCACACGGTTGCGTAAAAAACTGGATGATGACCCCAATCATTCACGCATTATAAAAACAGTACGCGGCGTTGGTTACATGTTTATTGCGGATGTTACGAAACAAAGCGCAGCATAGCACAAGGATGTTTCATACTTAGGGAACCATTATCCCTCAAATTCCTTTATTTAATAAATAGCAAAGGGAAAACTATGAAACACAATAATCAGAATAATCCAATAGATATTAAACATGCCGATTTTGTAAAGCAGATCGCATTAAAAGAAATGATGGAAACGCATAAAAATATCACTAATTTGCGCGAGCCGGTCGCGAACCTTGAAATGATTTTTGGTGATGATACAACGGATTACATGTTTACCCAGAAATAAACTGTTACAGGAACAAGAAACAGTCTTTATCAGTTTGCATCATAACAATATAAAGGAGATTATGATGCACAAAGAAGAAATGATTAGACAATTGGATATAGAGGAAGCCGTCCTTACCATTAATAGTGAGAATTTCGATGAGAAGTTCCACGGGGCTTTAAGTGAAGATGAGGTAACTTTAACAATTATTCAAAGATTGGATCATGCCAACAGTGAACAAGTATGGGCAGAGCTTCACAATCAAATCGACCCATCATATCAGTAAGAACTAAACAATAAATCAAAGCCGAGATAGAGATATTTCGGCTTTTTTTTTATTTCTCCTGAAATTTATCAAACAGATTTCTTGCCAAAATCAAAATAAGCCAGATTGTAACAAAGCTGAAAAAGGCGAGAATAATCTGCCCAAAACCGATGCAAAGGCCGATAATTGACGAGCCCCAAATTCCTGCCCCCGTAGCCGTCCCTATAATTTCATTATTACTGTTTTTGATGATAGCGCCCGCGCCCAGGAAGCCTATACCTGTTAATGAGCCTGCAATGATTTTACCGAGATCAAGGCGTATAAAATCATCTTCATTATGATAAACTGAATATAGCTCTTGTCCTAAAATGGCAATAACACAGGCCGAAACGCAGACAATCATATAGGCGCGAAAATCGACGGGCTTGTTTTTGACATCGCGGTCAATACCGATAAGGCAGCCAAAAAGCGCCGCAATGAATATACGAAATGCCAATTCGCCATAGGTAATTGTTTCAAGTGTTCCGAGATAATCAAGCATAATTATAATCTATAGTGTTTTGTAATCTTTAACAAAGAAAAAGCCCGAATAAATATATTCGAGCTTTTTAAATTGTAAATTGGGCAGTTTATCTTAAAAACTGGATCGCGACACGGCGATTTTCCTGCATTTTAACATCGTCCGCTGTTGGTACGGCCAATTCACTTTCACCGCGAGCGGCCTTATTGACAACGCTGTTTTCGACGCCCATTTGTGTCAAGGCATTTGAAACTGCATTAGCACGACGCGCAGAAAGGGCCTGATTATATTCGGCAGAACCTTCTGTATCAGTATAACCGACAACCGCAATTTCGCTTGGGTCATAATTTTGAATTTCGCGAGCGGCCTGTCTGAGAATAGCCATATCATTGGCACGAATATTTGATTCATCAAAATCAAAATAAACAACATATTCATTAAGAACCTGTGAATTTGCTGCCGGCTCTACACGGGCAACCTTTTCCATTGAATCATTGTCACAAGCATTTGTGATACCTAAACGCTTAACGCCCAATGCGTAACCTTGACACTGCTCATCACGGTCAAATTCATAAAAATAGGCATTTTGCTCTTTAACCGTGTTGGCATCAATTAAATCCAATGCTTGATCTTTGGCATGAGCTATACCTGTTGATAAAGCCAAAAGTGCCGTGGCTGTTAATAATGTAAATTTCATATCAATTACTCCTTAAAATTAATTTAAACCAAATTTAACTTTGGTTACCTTAACCTATATAACTATTTGGTTTTAATATAGTTCCAAATAAGGTTATTTCAAGAAACCTGATGATGCCGGTTTTTTGTAACTTCGTTTTTTCTTCTTATCATTTTCCCCGGCACTTGTGCTTGCTTTGTCAAAATCGTCATCGAATTGTTCGCTGGCTTCTTGAAGTTTATCATTTTCTTGTTTTTCGCTGAAATCGCGTTCAATGGGCCCTTCGTAATTAACGGAATCCATCTGGTCATGCATCGGGTCAACATGGCGTGCCGCCTCGCGTTGGGTTACAATCTGCTCTTTCCGAGATTGTGTTTGTCGCATTTCTTTCGTTGCAAAAGTCAGGTTAATATCTTGCGATAAATCATTGTTATAATGAATGAGCTTGCCGAAAGTCTCTGGTTTATACGTATAAGGTAAATCCTCATCCCCGACAAAGCGCGCATCAAGAATAAGCTTACCATAGCCCAAAAACCGACCAATCATACCATAATTGATATCGGTTTTCTGAATTTCTTCAAAAGACATTTCAAAGACCAGAACACGGATTAAGCCTGTTTTAAAGTAAAGCCGCCTGTCACTGGCAAAGACAAACGTGCTGATATAAAAGCAAATTTTCTTTATAAAATAAAATACAGCAAAGGCCATACTACCCCATTTGAAAAACAGCGCTATATAACCTATAGCATTCAAAATAAGTGTGTTAAGCGTACTCTCGCCACGTAAAGCGGGTATTATAAAGCGATCGCCTATCCAGTTATGCGTCCATAAGCCAACCAGTATAATGAAGATTGACCATATGGTTGCCTCTAAAACATAAATCCAGTGCGGGCGGTCGACCAGCTGTAACTGTTCCCGATGTTGCAGATATTGTGAAAATTTGGTGGCTTTCATGGTCTCTCCTTTAGGATTTAACGCAAACATATCAATAAAAGTTCATGAAGTTAAGAACCATTCGTTCATAAAAATCGTTTTAAAATCATGGCGATATTGCATGAAAATAACATTGATAAAAAATTACTGAAGCAATTTGGCGTGACTTACAGCAGTGAGGCCGCACTGACCATTGCCCGTATGAAAAGGGGGAAAGGCTTTTCTTATTCTGATACTGAAACCGGTGAGACTGTTTCAGATGTGGAAACAGAAAGGCTCATCGCACTTGCTGTTCCGCCAACTTATAGTAATGTCCTCTACGCCAATAATAGCAAAGCGCATATTCAGGCGGTAGGGCATGATGCGAATGGGAAAAAGCAATATTTCTATCATGCACAATGGGAAACGCTCCGTGATTACAACAAATTCAATATGTTAGAGGCGTTCGGTCAGAGGCTTCCTGCCTTTCGCCGTAAACTGCTCAATGATATCAAGGCCGAGAACATTATTGCCGTTATGGTGCGGGTGATGGACAAAACAGGTATCCGTATCGGCAGTGAGGAGGCAACGGATAGCAATGAAACTTATGGTCTGACAACTTTATTGCCCGAGCATATCAGCGTTGAAAATTCTCATATAACGATTGATTACATAGGTAAAGGTGGTGTTGCGATAAAACAGGGTTTTGCCGATAAGCTTATCGCCGCGCGACTCAAAAAACTGAAAAAGGCTGTTCGCGATAGTTTTTTCATTGTGAATGATTTGCCTGTCAGACCTGAGCAGATAAATGCTTATATCAAAGAGAAATTAGGTGAGAATTTCTCCGCCAAAGATTTCCGAACATGGCGGTTTAATGCAATTTTTATCGAGAATTTTCTAAGGTTGAGCAGGCAAAATGCGCCGACTTTAAAATCTGTTTTGGATGCGACAGCCAAAAAGACCGGGAACACGCCGTCTATCCTGCAATCCAGTTATATTCATCCTGGTTTGATCGAGTTGGTGAAAGAGAATGATAGGAAACTTCTCATAAAAAACCCCTCTCATAAAGTAGGACTAAAACAAAGCGAAGCGGCATTTTTATATTATCTCGTAACATCGCATGCTAAGGGGAGTTTGAAGTAATTCACCATAGAATATATTTATAAAGAAAGCGTGTAATGATAAATATAAATAACTTTGTATCTTCGCGTTAAATGCGGGTTTATATTTTATAACCGCAGAAGCGCAGAGTTTAAAAGTAAGGATGAATTAAATATACAAAAATATAATTGTCATCCCGAGCGAAACAAGGTGAAGCCGAGGGATCTCCTTTTAATACAAGATCTCTCCACTCATTTCATTCGGTCGAGATGACAGCTTTTTAAACTTACGATGCCTTTTTCACTTCTGAGTCAGATTTTAAAACTTCACTGCCATCTTCCTGTTTAATGAAATAGGCAGGATTGTCATCATCCGCATCGCGTGTGACTTCATTCCCGCTGATTTTACGCGTGATTTTCTGGGTATAGACCTTTTGAACCTCACCGGTTGCCGAGCCATTGCCCCATTCCCATTCCACTTTATCGCCTTCATTATAAGCCATTTTTAGATTTCCTTTCGTTTCAAGTTGTATGATACTAAAGGAAAAGTACCTTAAAAAGTTTCATGAAAATTCTGAATTATTCTTCACCCAATTATAATGATCGCCCTGAAGGCGAAATTATTCGCTCGATTATCATTCATTATACGGGCATGGAGAATGCCGAAGTCGCGCTGGAAAGGCTTTGTGATCCAGATTCGCAAGTAAGCGCTCACTATACAATTGATGAGGACGGGCAAATTTACGCACATGTTGACCCCCTCAAACGCGCTTGGCATGCAGGCGTGTCGAAATGGCAAAACCTTAAAAATTTCAATGATTTTTCAATCGGGATAGAGCTAGTCAATAAAGGGCACATTAATGGCTTTCCGCCTTATCCAAATGTTCAAATTGATGCGCTTATTATACTGATGAAGGAATTGTATAGCCGCTTTCCGATAGAAAAAGATCTCGTGCTCGGTCATAGTGATATCGCGCCGGACCGTCGCTATGACCCAGGGCCTCAATTCCCATGGGCGCGTTTGGTTAAAGAAAATCTTGCATCACCGCGCCCGCAAGCGTTATAAAACATCTATCGTGACCGGAAAGTCGGGCAATCGCTTGTTCTTTTTTTAGGGTGAGAGGAAAGTCCGGACATCA
>CAZHEE010000004.1:74349-169120 GCA_964531715.1 uncultured Micavibrio sp.
TAAGGGTGAAAAGGTGGGGTAAGAGCCCACCGCGCCGTTGGTAACAAGGGTGGCAGTGTAAACCCTGTCGGATGCAAACCCAAATAGGACTTCATTATGGCGGCTTCGCGCCGAAGTCGGGTAGGGTGCTTGAGGGCTATGGCAACATTGCTCCCAGATGAATGATTGCCAGTCTTGGGCTTTTGCTTAAGGCTACAAAATCCGGCTTACAGACTTTCCGGTCTCTTTTTTATTAATGAACTGACTTGAAAAATGCGCCTTTGACTGGCCCATTTTGCATGTCTAAAGTTTGCGAGCGTTTTAAGATTATATCTGTTTGATAGTTTAACTTGTAAGTGGATAAAAGCGATAAAATAAAACCCGCATTAAACCCGATAAAGCTTATTAAGATGATGATACTGATAATTAACATTTTAAAATTCTCCCTGTTCAATGTTTATTAATATACATAAATAAAATCACAATGTCAAATAAAATTGTTTAAAATCAATGGCTTAGTAATTAATAAAGTAAAAGTTATTATTTTATAAATTTACATATAAAAAAATGCGTATGTAGTCCGACTATATTTGTATTTTGGAGTGTTGCTATAATGATCTAATGGAAAATCCTTGTGTGTTTAATCAATCGCATTTCAACAATTTTACAGGCGATACGAATGAGCAGAAAATAATGATGGCGCATTTATTTATTGAACAGGTCGGGCATTATTATCGGGATTTGGAAGAATCTTGTATGGGAACGGCGGAGGATTGGGCGGAAAATCTTCATCGTTTGAAGGGGATTGCCTCATTTGCCGGGGCAGAAATTCTTTTTGAGTTGTGTGCATCAAATCAGGCTGTTATCGACAGGACAAATTATCTAGAAAAAATTGATACGGCTATCAATGATGTGCGTGAAGCCATTAAAAACTATCTGAAATTTATGGAGGTAGGCAATGATGGAATACCTGCCTAATCGCCGTCTTGATAAAAAGGACTATCCTGTTTTAGCAGTCGGTGAGGCGGTGCAGCTTTGGCGGCTCTTCCATATTCAATTTAAAGATTTACCTGAAACGGCAGATATCGAAAAACTGGCCAATCAAATATTCAAAATTTTTGAAAGCCTTCCTGGCTCATTTTATTTTCATCCGCGTTACGGTATCACAATTTTTTGCAAAATGGCTGATGTCATCATTATTGATGATATTATATATAAAATCAAAAACCTGATTAAAGGTGACTATACATGCCGTATCGGGGAGCAGTTTTTGACCGCTAATGGCTTATTAAGCCTGCAATTTCTCTTTGCGCCTTCAAGTGATGAGCAGCAACGCCTGTCTCAAGAATTCATTATGCAGGAAAAAACAAAACGGGCGAATGATATCATCATGCTGGTTGAGGATGATTTATTTGTCCGTAACATTGTGACAAACGCACTTAAAAGTAAATTTAAAATCATTGATGTTCCCGACGGCGCAAAGGCAACGTCGGAATATCTCTCACACTCTCCTGATGTGCTGTTCCTTGATATTCATTTACCCAACAAAAAAGGCCCTGCCATTCTTAAAGAGATATTAGAAGTCGATCCGCAAGCCTATGTCGTCATGCTCTCTGCCGATGCGGCGAAGGATCGCGTCATAGAATGCATGCAAATCGGTGCAAAGGGTTTTATCGCCAAGCCTTTTCGCGGTGATAAATTATTCGATTATATCCGTAAATGCCCAACCATTCGCGTTTATTGTTAAAATTATAATAATCCAATCTCTGACAATTCCTCTGCCATTATCGGGTCAATGTCATTATCTTCATGGCTTTTAGGGTCAAAGGCATAGAGATCCTGCGGTGCTTTTTCAGGCATAAGATACTGCCAGCCCTGAATATGCCGATGGGCAACAGGCGAGGTAAGAATTAATTCTGGCACCATAATGATACGGCAGAAGGCTTTACCTTCCATATCTTTGAGTGTTTGTATATCGGCAATAGTCTGCCTGACACAAATTTGCCTTTTGATAATCCAATAGACGCTTCCGCCATTCAGCATTTCATTAACGCGCGTTGGTGTGCGCCGTGTTTCAAGAAAAGCGTGATGCTTACCCTCATGCTTTATATAGCGGTAGGCAGACTGAATTTCATACAAATGATGAACGGACTCTACCCCCACACCGGTACGTAAAAAATTGATATACATAGGTATTCATCTTTTTCTATGACTCGTTTACGCTTTTTAATATGGGTTTAAAAATCACGATTACAAGCATTATTCTGGCGGGTTTTACTGTTATTCCTCATGGTCAGGCGCAGGATATTGATGATATCTCATCCTATATCGGCTATCGCGGCTATACGGCGTATCAGAATAAATATAGTGATGGCGATACACAGCATGCGCAACGATTGACAATGCCTGCCAATGCACCGCAACCAATAACCGATATTTTTCTTTATAACGCGCTTCATAATGAGACTACTCTCAATCAAGGACTTGTTGAACAAAGGAGAAAAATCGAGCCGACAAGGATTGAAGAATTTTACCGTGAAAGAACAGGCGATGAAACGCTCTCACAACATGGCTATGATCTTTTTTATAACTCAAATAATCAAAATAATAACAATCATTTAAGTCATTTTCCTTCTGGGGCGGTTCAAGATAGCTATCTTGTGCAGGCAGGTGACAGGCTGCATATTGTCGTAACGGGTGAGCAAGCCTCTCAAAAAACATATCAGGTCACTTCGGATGGCCGATTATTTATTGAGAGCCTGCCTGCGATTAATGCAATGGGGCGCAGTCTCGGTGATTTGCGAACGCAGATTCAGCAAATGGCTGCGCAAGCAGAATTATATGGAGATATTGATGTGTCGCTAGCGACCGTTCGGCAGATTATTGTAACGGTTGCAGGGCATGTTGAAAGACCGGGGCAAGTGCCGCTCAGTGCATTTCACTCGGTTATTGATGCGCTGAATAAGGCGGGCGGCATTAAAAAATCCGGAAGCCTTCGGCAGGTGAACCTCATTCGCAATAATGCTGTACAATATATTGATTTATATCAATATTTATCTGCCAATAATTTACAAAATATAAATATATCTTTGCAAGATGGTGACAAAATCATTGTTGCTCCCTTGGGTGACACGATCGCGGTAACGGGTGATGTGAAGCAGGCAGGAATTTATGAGCTTCCGACCTTTAATCAACCATTGTCGCAACAGGATATTTTAAAGTTGAGTGGCGGAGGCTTAAGCGCAGGCGATCACAATATTACGGTTACAAAAGATAACGGCGCAGTCACAACCCTTGGCAAAAATAAGCGTATGAGCATTCCGAACGGCGCGATTATCGATGTTAACCGCATTGCAGACAGGCTGGATAAAGCCATTGAGCTAACAGGTTATAGCCGGCAAAACGGCTATTATTCACTTAAAGACAAGCCGACTTTGGCAGATTTACTCGATGATGGTGCGCTTCTCGGCGATGAAATTTATCCGTTGATCGGGATTGTTTCACGAATGAACAGGGAAAAACTTGTGTCCGAAACCCTTACCTTTTCACCGCAAGATATTGTTAAAAACAAAAATAATCTGACCCTTCAGGGTGGCGATAAGATCACGCTTTTCTCACAGGAAGATATTCAGGATATTATGCGTCATGAAGTAGAAGACGATGATATTCCTGAAGATATTATAAAGATCGTCAAAGATAATCTTGTGACAGTGGCAGGGGCGGTGAATCAGGCGGGTGATTGGCCTGTCTCGGTAAATGTTGATCTTGAAACACTGATTGCCGTTGCGGGGGGATTAAAATCTCAAGCGACATTGCAAAATATTGAAATTACATCGAAAAATAGTCTTTCATCCACGCATGAACGCCGCGTGATTGATACGGCAATCGCACCCTTGGACAGTGTTTTTCTAGCAGCAGGTGATACCGTCCGCATTAACGCGGCCCATGATAAAATTTTGGATAAGAAAGTTCGCATTTCCGGTGAGGTCATCAATCCCGGTGAGTATCAGTTGATGCGCGGCGATACACTTCTGACCTTGATTGAGCGTGCAGGTGGCTTAACATCGCAGGCTTATCCCCCTGCAGCGGTGTTCAGCCGTAAAGCGGAGCGCAGGCGTGAGGAACAAAAATTTCAAAATGCGGCGCAAGCTTTGGAGCAAAATATCGCTTTACGTGAGGAAGATAAAGGCGGCGATATGCGCCTGACAAGGTCCCAAATCACAATGGCGCGGCAGCTTTCTGATGAGCTTCGCACGACGAGAGCGCTCGGTCGCGTGATGGTTGAGGCCGACCCTGCCTTGTTGTCCCTTCATCCCGAAATGAACATGTTGCTTGATGATGGGGATCATCTGCATATCCCCAAGCGGACATTAAGTGTGCGTGTGTCGGGCGAGGTGATGAACCCTGCCAGCCTGTTATTTAATGACAATTTTGACCCTCAAGATTATATCAGGCAAGCGGGCGGTACGACCTATTATGCCGATAGAAAACGGAGCTTCGTTGTTTATCCTGATGGCTCTGCCCATCCGATAGGGCGGTCAAGTTGGAATAATTCTTCGCAGGCAATGATCATCCCTGGTTCAACTATCATCGTGCCGCGCGACCCGAAACCATTCGATTTTATGGATAGCTTTAAAGATATAACGCAAATTCTGTCCAATATGGCAATTACGGGTGTCTTTATCGAGGATATTGCAACGGATGAGAATTAAGCGTTACTCTATTGTTACAATTACAAAAAAAGACCCTGAAGGTTTAAAAAAAACACGGCAATCTGTTCAGACCCAAACTTGTTCAGATTATGAATGGATTGTTATAGATGGCGAGAAAGAGGCGGATAGCGGGCTTTATAATGCAATGAATAAAGGCATTGAACGCGCAAGCGGAGAATATCTCATTTTTATGAATGGTGGTGATGTTTTCGCCGATGAAGATGTTTTGAGAGACTTTGCGAGATATAATGCCGATTTTATTTACGGCGATGCGTATGAAGACAAATATTTAAAAAAGGCAAAGACTTCACGGCAAATAAAAGGCGGTATGATCACGAGCCATCAGGCCATGTTTTACAGGCGAGAAGTGATAGGAGCTCTCCGCTATGATGAAAGCTATAACATTGCCGCTGATTATAAATTTACTTTACAATTTCTTCATAAAGCCAAGAAGACACAATGCGTTGACAAGCCCGTTTGCGTTTTTGCGGAAGGTGGCGTTTCCCAGAAAAATGCCATATTAGGGCGGCAGGAAGAGCAAGCGATACGAAAAGAAGTTGGAATTGTTGCCCCCTTCACCCCTTTGCGGCAAATGGTGGCTCACGCAATTAAACGCATAAGCCACCAGCTTTATTTAAAAATCCGCATGATAACGCAGTAAAGTCCCAATGCGATCACTGGCCTCGCCTTCTTCCTCTTGCGCTTGATAGCCTAAATCAATACCAAATCCATTCATGAAGTTATAACCAACGGAAATTTGCGTTTGATAGTCATCTTGCGCTTCATCGGCATCACCTGCCGTATTATGAATGTCTGTATAGCTCCCGCCCATAACCCACTGGTCATAAGTGATACCAAAACCAACACTGCTGTAACGGCGGTCATGGTCGGCCTCACCATCCAGATGATTAATATCCGTCACATCACCGAAAATATTAAATCGCGTTTTATCATTAATATCATAATGATAATCAAGGCCAAGCGTGAAGCGTTGTTCATCATCGCCTGCGCTATCATCATTGGCTTGTGAGGCATAGCCGATATAATAAGCAACATCCTCAAAAGGTAAATTACCTGATAAATTCAGGGCGTAAGATGAGAAATCTTCCGTATTGGCAGGGCCGTTATCCTCACCATCCAATGTGTCACGGTCGTAAAGAAGTGATTCAGACAAGAATGTTGTATCGGCAAAAAATGTTGAGACATCCAGTCTGTGTTGACCGTAGGCTTCATTGCCGAAATTGAAATAACCGCCTGCACCAATGCGCTCCTTTATATCGAATTCTTCGAATATCAACATCCCGAACCAGCCGGGAACATCATGGATATCACGCCCGATGACAGGGTTGAATTTTCCGAAATATCCGCCGCCTTGATGTGTATCGTAATTCACGGTTAACTGTTCAAGAACAAGCGGATGGTCATCAAAAAAACGATTCCCCGTACGGTCTGCCCCGCCGCCGTGGGAATGACCGGCTGGGTCGCCCTCTAACTTGATTGAACCATTCACAGACCAATTATTATCAAAGCGATAACCACCATCGAAATGCGAGTGGGAAAAGATATTTGAGACCTCTTCGTCCGCCTCTGCCGCATTGTAAATGTCAGTAATATAGATTGTGGCATCCAGATGACCGTAAAAGCCTGTCTCATCTTTATGATGATGCCCATGATGATCATGATTGCCATGATATTCATGGTCATTCGCCATTGCAGGCGCGGCAAAAATTGTTGTTCCCAGTAAAAGAGTAAGCAGTGTTTTTTTCATGTTTGACAAATCCCTTAATTAACGTTTATATGAAGAAATATTAAAAAACTGTTATGTTATAACATTTTAAAAATCAAGGCTTTTTATGAAGAATTTAGAAAATAAATTATACACCTCTATCATTGCGGCGGAATCGATTCATATATTCTGCTGTGCCCTTCCGACATTATTCAGTATTTTGAGTTTATTGGCAGGGATGGGCATGATTGCCGGCATGCCTGTCATCATGTATCAGGCGCATGAGGCCATTCATGATTATGAGATGCCGATTATTATTTTTTCGGCAATACTTCTTGCCTTCGGTTGGATTGTCTATGGGTATAGCCGACGCATGGATTGTGCAAACGAGGCGGCCTGTGCCAATGTCCCATGCGAGCCGCGGAAAAGCCGCGCCAAGAAAATTTTAATTGTCGCAACCATTTTGTTTTTAGTTAATATCTCGCTCTATTTTACAATCCATGTTCATGTTGATCATCACGGGCATTAATAATCCGTTTATGATAGGCAAAGCGTTTTAGCGCAATATCTAACCCCATTTTGCCGTCCAGAAAACCGCCTTTTAGAATATAGCCATAGGTAAACATGAGATAAGGGCGGAAGGGATTTGTACGGATAAAGTCTTTTATCAGCTCACGATGGAAGACAGGGTCAACAGGCCATGCATTTTTCTCATTCATCGCAATTTCCCATGTCCCATAGCGGTTATGTTTTTGCGCCCACTCCTTGGCTGAAACATTATGGTCTATCGCGGCTTTAATCTGACCGATACTTGTACCGTCCTTGGCAATAACAGGTTGATAGTGACCTTCAATTTCCCCCATGCCAATAATATTAAGATCGTCTATTTTGGGGAATTCAAAGGATTGTTTTTTGAACAGGCATAATTTGTTATTCATCATGCCGAATTTCTGTTTCTTACCATCCCATATCAATTTTGAACGCACAAAATAGCCGTCTTTTGACCAAGTCATGTTTTTTAATTCTTTGATAAAGGCAGGTGTCACGACCTCATCGGCATCAATCATAAAGATGATATCATACGCGGTTTCGATGTTATCCAGCGACCATTGACGTTTTTTCGGATAAGTACCATCCCATGTAAAATTGACGACTTTCGCGCCAAGATCTGTCGCAAGGCTTGCCGTTTTATCTTTACTGTTTGAGTCAACAATAATGACTTCCTTAAAATTTTCCATGAGGGGTGGTAGGGAGAGGGCAATCGCCGCCTCCTCGTTTTTCGTCATCATCATGACGGTTATATTCATCATGCTTGCTTCACTGCTTTAATAAATCCGCTGAGCATAAAGCCGAGAATAATCCCTGCAAAGCCGAGAATTGGAAATAGCAGGATGGCTCTGGGCGCGACAGGCTCGGGCAAAATATAGGCCGGCTGTATGGCTTTTGCCGCAAAACTATCATCAATCGCAATCATCATGGCGCTATGTTCTTGCTCTTTCAAAATTGCGATTATGGCACTGCGATGTGCAGGGTTTCTGACCTTTTCAAGCTGAGTTTTAAGATAATCGATACGTTGCGTGGTTGTTTCGGTCCTTGCCGTCCGCATCTGATTATCGGTGAGAATGAACAGATTTTTCAAAATTGCTTCGGCTTGACCGGCATCATTTGAGCGGAGGATAAGCCGCTTATAAGGCGTCAAACCGACTGGTCGTATTTTGAGTGTTTTATCCAGCCACATTTGAGTTTCATTTAAAGGTTTGTCAGAGAATAAATTTGGCAGGCTGTCACGAAGTTTTTTAAAAAGTGCCGGCGAGCGGATAAGCGTTGTAAACTCAGTAAACTGACTGGACTGGTTTGAATCAATCTGGCTCACAAAATTTTGAATGGCGGGGGCATCCGCCGCTCCCTTCGGCAGGAAATTATTGAGCGATGGGATGGTTGAGCCAGTAGGTGCAATAATCATCTCCGCCTGCCAGACAGGGCGTTGGAATAGCATGATAAGTGTAGCTAAAACCAGCCCGGAAATTAAACCTATCAGCATCCCTGACTTATGGTGTTTTATGGTTGCAATTACTGTATCCCATTCGTTCATAGGCATGATGGTAAATCATTCATGATAGGGAGACAATTTGGTTTTTACACGTCGTTGCGAGGAGGCTTATAAAAGCCGACGCGGCAATCCATAGGATGTGAAAAATTGTATGGATTGCTTCGTCGCTTCGCTTCTCGCAATGACAGTTTTACGATAAATCCTGAATAAGCTTTTCCCACTCTTGCAAGTGGTGATGATTACTCAAGACTTTCCCCGCGTTATCACAGGCCTTGAACCATTCTTTGGCATTGTTAAGATAGGTCAGGATAGCATTGGTGAGAGCTTTCCCATCGCCGTTGCGAACGCTTATTCCACAATCATGCCGCGTGATTTTATAATCCAAATCACATTCTTTCGGTCCTATAAAAATGACAGGTCGTTTTACCGCGCAAGCATTATAAAATTTTGATGGGAGGAGCTTCCCAACCGCTTCCTCCCGCATGGTTATCAAATGCAAATCCCCCTCTGCCAGGAATTGCGGCAATTTTTTATAAGCTTGCGGTTTGATCAGGCGGATATTGGTAAGCCCATGAAGCTTTATTTTATCCTGCAATTCTTCAATACCGCGCCCGCGTTTTGTGACAACGAATTCAACTTCTGGGTTAGAACGTTGGAGTATTTTCGCCGCCTTTATCACCGTTCCAAAATCATGCGCGAGACCGACTGTGCCCGCATAAAGGACGCGAAATTTCTGCTCTTTAAAAATAGAGTCGCTCGTATCTTCATTGTTATTTTCGCTTAAGATAGCATCGGGCCAGTTTTCAATAATAGTCATCTTATGTCGTGGCAGGGTTTGATGCGCCATGTAACGCGCCATGCATTTGCTGATCGGGACAAGTGCATCGGCTTTTTTTAATGTTTTGAGCATTTTGTTTTGCGCGATACGATAGGCAAATTTCGGCACATTTTTTCCCATGACGGGCAGCAGGTCGGGATAAATATCCATGCACCAATGAACGTGCTTTGCGCCCAAATGCCTTGCAATTTTATATGCGGCTATTGCCAATAATGGCGGGTCAGTCATTGAAATCACAATATCCTGCGCGGGCAGTTTGGCGGCTTCTTTCTTCAACGCGCGGGTGATTTTGAGATAATCAAAAATGCCCTCGGGTTTTTGTTCAGATTTAACGCGGATGATTTTCAGGCGTTTGGCGGTCTCAACTTTCGCCATTACACCTGTTGTTAAAACCGTGATAAAATGCCCCGATTTGCGTAAATGCATGGCGAGGTCATAGGCTACACGACCTGTTGCGCCAGAGGCTGGCGGGAAGACGCGATTGATGATGGTGATTTTCTTGGCAGTTTGTGATGACATGACAGTGTCATAAGTAACGTTAAAATAAGGGCAAAATCAAGCGATTTAAAGCCTGCATAGAGGCTGATATGAATGATAAAAGGTATGGCAATCGCAAGAGCCATTGTAATATCCTGCCGCAAAAGCCTTATAATTTGATAGAACCAAAAAGTAATAAAGCCAATGGAGATCGCACCGCCGATAAGCCCAGCCTTCAAAATATAGTAGCTTACCATATTATGAGTGTAGCGAACCTCGATATCACCGACGGCGGGGGATGGCCAAATGGCGCCCCATCCCTCCCCGAATAATGTGGCTCGGCTTAAAACAGCTTGGAATTCTGTCACACGATTATTGAAGCCAACAGTCATGTTTTTATCGGTTAGCCCATTTGTAATTTCCAGAATAAAAGGCCAGAAATAAAGGGTGAGAAGGATAAGACCTCCGCATAAGAATAATGTAGTTATCGGTTTTTCGGGCATTTTAATACTAAAGATAATAAGGCAAGCCAAAGCACAGAGTCCCATCGGTGCGCGTTGTAAAGTTAATGCCATCGCTGTAAAGCAGATAAGGCTGATACTTAAGCCAAGTAAGGGGAGTAGAAAGGCTTTGTGTCTTCTTCGATCGCTGAAAATTAAGCCAAAGCCCATTATGGCGGCAAATGGGATAAGCGGAGAGTTTGCGAGATAGAGAAGCGGTTTAAACTCTATCAAGCTCGTTCCTAAAAACGGCATAAGGTAACGGAGAGCCAGAATACCGCCCGCTATCATTAAAAGATATTCAATTCGGGGTAAATAATTTCTATAAAAACAAAGGGGTAATATTAGGAAAAGAAGGGGGATGAGATCCCTTATAACATCACTCAGGCTGTTTGTATGAATTATGCCGAGCATAAGAGGGATGGTCAGCATATAAAGTAAAAAAAAGCGGTGGAAGTTGAGAGTCTGGCTATGATAGACGGCTGTAACATTATTCAATCCACGAAGCATTCCGATGGATAATAGTAATAATAGGGCAATGGCGTATTCTGCAATTCCTATGCTGTCAGGTGTCGCACTTGAAAAAACAACGTAAAGTAGAATTGCACCATAAAAAGACAGATAGGTCATTATTCTTAAAGCCTATCAGAGTTAAGGCTTAGCGCAAGAAAATCGGTCTCGAACCGCTTTGGGATTCATCATCGTAACCGCGATGAAGTTTTTGTGGCGTATTGTCTTCGCTTGATTGCTGTCGTGTTATAGTACGCGCATTACGATTGATGATTGTTCCATTCGGGCTAGCATTGGTTGAGTTTTGTGAAGACCCCGCTTGTTTTGCGGAACCACTACCTGTCATCGCCGCTTGATATTTTCGGGGGTCAAAAACACCGTTTTGCTGAATATAATTGCGCACCTGATTAAGTGTTGCGCTATCACCTCTCGCATTTAATGCCGCCATATAGTCATATTGATTCATATAACGTTGCGTTTGTTTATCAAAATATTTGATTTCGGTTGTAATCCGTCCATAGGCCGTCCCTGCATAGGGGTTGGTGGGTGTGCGGAAAACAAAACCGCCATCGTTATTAGATTGAGCACGCTGTAGGGACTGACGTTTCATTTGGCTGTTTTGAGGCTGGTTGACAATGGTCGGCGTTGTGGAAACGCGTGAGTTATCAGGTTGTTGATAAGGCTGAATAAAAATCGGTACATTTGTACGCTCTGAACCGGCATATGCTGTTAAGCTGATTAACAAAAAACATGCCGTAAGAAAAGAGCTTAAAAATAATCTAAAAATTCTCATAAATTTATTATACAACAAGACTTCTTAAATCTTCATTTAAAAATCGTTTTCATTTCGAATAAAAATTAAGTCTCTGTTAAGTTTTTTTTCATAAAGTTTATTTATTAAAGTTAATCATGTTAAGTAAAGGAATACATGAAATGGAATTAACAGCACAAGAATTTTTAAGTGAAGCAGGCATGGATGAAACCATGGCGCCGGGTATGATTAAATACCGCAAAGTGGCAGGCCATAAGGAAGGAACATCATATACGGTGGTCTATGACTGGCATACTGACCTTAATAAAATCCGTGTCGAAGTACGCCCGGGTTTGAGCGGTCAGCTACCTTCTCGGAAAGATTTGAAGAATTACGAAGTCTGGCTTCAAAGTGAGAATTTTATTGAATTTAATATTAAAAAAGATACTAAGCATTAGAATTATTAAAGGAGTAAAATCATGACAGTTGCATCATTAAAATCATTTAGTAAAAGTTCGGGTCTTGACGCAAACAAGGAAAAGGGTAGTTTTTCTGGTAAGCTTTTAGGCAAAGCCGCCAATGGAATGGAAGCCTTGGCCGCGATAAAGGTTCTGGCACAAGGTCATGCCAATCGTTTTATGGAGCTTGCGATACAAGCAGCTAAAATTGCGAAACAGACATTATCAGCCGCGAAAACAATTCCCTTTGCTTCTCAAGATATTGATTTCAATGCGGCAATTAATCCAGTTGCCGCCGCGGCTGCGCCGAAAGGTTTATCACTTGGCGCATCGTCTTCGAAAAAGAAGAAAAAACGTTCCGAAGGCGAGAGTAAAACGTAAAAATTATTTCAGTTACCTGTAAACTTAACGCCCTTTTTTAGAGGGCGTTTTTTTATCTCACGCCTGAATCTTCAACTTGAATGAAGGCCGGTCCTAAAATAGCGATAAAGAGAGGCGGTAAGAAAAATAATATCATTGGTACCGTCAATTTAGGGGGAAGAGAGGCCGCTTTTTGTTCTGCGAGTTGCATACGTGTGTCACGCAGTTCATCTGCCATAACGCGTATAGCTTGTGACACGCTTGTACCATACTTCTCAGATTGAACCATCGCCGTCCCGAAAGCGCGTGCGGAGCCGCCACCGACACGTTCGGCAAAATCGGTATAAGCTTGCCTGCGGTCGCTTAATAAACCCATCTCAGCACTTAAGAGCGCAAGTTCTTCAGCCAATATTTGTGATTGCATGGCTATTTCATCACTGATACGTGCAATGGCTTGCTCAATACTGATACCGCCTTGGACACAAACCAAGATCATATCGAGAGCATCAGGAAAGCTGATATTAATTTCTTGTTGTCGTTTCTGAATTTTGTTTTTTATCAGGATTTCAGGGCAGTAAAAGCCAAACACAGCGGCACCGAAAATAATTATTAACCTGTTAAAATCTTTCATTTCTTCATTGGGTGATAAATAGATATAAGCAAATAATCCGCCAATTACAGGTAATATGATTTTGAATATCATATATTTGATAGGGGCGTTCGGTGAGCGATAACCTGCGTTTGCTAATTTTTTACGAATATCAGCGCTAGTCTTTCCGATGAGTTTTTCGACCTTGTAAAAAGTTGCAAGGTCTTCTTGTGTGTTGACACGTTTTATTTCTTTTGTTTTGCTCGCATCAACGGCTTCTTGGTATAAATTTTTACGGCGATCTTGTATTAAGCTTTTATAGCGGTCTTTTTTCTTTGCTCTATTAACAAAAGGAATGATAAATCCAACAAGGGATAAACAAGCAAGAAAAGCAACTACGATAGCAATGACGTTTTGATCAATATCCATGTTAATGCTTATATTTTAAAACTGATCATTTGTTGCATTATAAAACATCCTAAAAGCATCCAACCAATTGAACCGTACAACATAAAACGCCCTTGTTCGGTAATCCATAAAACCTCAATATATTCGCGATTTAAAAAATACATACCGACTGAAACACTAACGGGCAAGGCGGCAATGATACCGGCAGATATACGTGCTTCGGCTGATAAAGCCTTAATCTTTCTCTTTAATCTAAAACGCTGCCTGATAACATTTGCTAAATTTTGCAGTACTTCAGAAAGTGATGACCCGGTTTGTGCCTGTATTGTAATGGCGGTTGCAAACATTTTAACTTCAGGGGTCGGAACACGAAAAGCCATGCCTTGTACGGCTTCGGGAAGAGTATCGCCGACACGTTGAGCTTCATAAACTTTTGTAATTTCTTCACCTATAGGTCCCGAAAATTCACGAGAAGTCATTGCAATTGCCTCTGAAATAGGCATACCTGACTTTAATAATCTTACCATGGCTTCCAAAGCATCCGGCATTTCCTGCAAGAAATTCTTCTGGCGTTTGTTAACTTTCATTTTTAAAATAAAACGTGGAAATCCCAAAAATCCTGTAAAGACAAAACAAACCAAAACAAAGCGAGAGAAATTAAAATATAATCCTATTCCCAGAAACAAGATTGCAGATAAGGCAGATAAAATCCAAAAGAAAGAAAGAGATTTGTTGGATCCTGCTTGAATAAGCATATAACGAACAGATGACGGTGATAAAGCTCCTGCGCCTGCAATTCTTTCAGCAAGTTTTAGCTTTTTCTTAATATTTACATTAGACTTTTCATGCGATTTTAACTTAACCTTTTTTGGAATTTCATTTAATTGAGATGGGTTATCATATTTTCTTCCGCGTTCAACAATAAGTTTTTTTTGGTTTTGATTTCTTTTTTTATTGATCATCAAAAAGAAAATAACCACACAAATAATGAACGCAGTAAGCGTAATTACAAAAAGAAAGATTAAACTATTATTCATTCTGCAAACGCCTCACCCATTGCATCCAAAACAAGATCGTGTACATTATACTGACGGCATTGATCAAAAAATCGTGGCCGGATGCCGGTCGGCTCTTGTTTTGTTATCAGCTTCCCATGTTCATCTTCACCATCGAATTTGAGAACGTAAAGATCTTGGATCGTCACGACTTCGCCTTCCATCCCTGTAACTTCAGACACATGTGTTAGTTTCCTTGAACCATCACGGAGCCGTTGAACCTGAATAATAACCTGAACCGCTGAAGCAATTTGTTCACGCACAGCCTTTGGACCAAGATTCAAGCCAGCCATTGCAATCATATTTTCCATACGTGAGACAGCCTCACGCGGGTTGTTGGCGTGAACTGTTCCCATTGAACCATCGTGACCGGTATTCATGGCTTGCAACAAATCAAAAGCCTCAGGGCCACGAACCTCACCAACAATAATACGTTCAGGGCGCATACGAAGGCAGTTTTTAACCAAATCACGCATCGTGACTTCACCAATCCCCTCTAAATTGGGAGGGCGTGTTTCAAGGCGAACGACGTGAGGTTGCTGGAGCTGCAATTCACAGGCATCTTCACATGTAATAATCCGTTCACCCTGATCGATATATCGCGTTAAACAGTTCAGCATAGTTGTTTTACCGGAACCCGTACCACCAGAAATTAGTGTATTGAGGCGCGCACGACCTATAGCCATAAGAAGTTTAGCGCACTCAGGGGTTATGGCTTTAAAATCAACGAGATTGTCGAGTGTCAGTTTATCCTTTTTAAATTTCCGAATGGTCATGGACGCGCCATCTACTGCCAATGGTGGTATAATCGCATTTACACGAGAACCATCAGGCAGGCGCGCATCACAAATCGGCGAAGATTCATCAACACGACGGCCAATTGCACCAACAATCCTTTGAGCGATTGTGACTAAGTGCGCATTATCCCGAAAACGAATATCCGCCCGTTCAATACGGCCGTCAACTTCAATAAATGTTGTATCAGGGCCATTAATCATAATATCGGCAATATCATCACGTTCAAGCAAGGGTTCCAAAGGTCCGAACCCAAGCATGTCATCGGCGCACTCTTTTGCAATCTGCATTTGCTCGCTATCACTAATGTCAAGAGAACGGAATTTTGCAATTTCCTGCACAGCGGAATTAATTTCTTCACGCGCCGTTTCAAGATCCATTGCAGCCAAACTTTTAATATCAAGACTCTCACGTAAGTCTTTCCAAATACGTTTGCGCGCAATTTCTATCCTAGGATTATCTGCTTTTTGTACAAATGCCCCCTCGGTTTGGACAGCATTAACATCGCCCAGATTAAAACGGGTATTAAGATCATCAAGCTGACTTACCTGCTTTTTACTTACAACTTTTTTCGGAACTATAATTTCATCTTTTAAATCATCATTAATACCAATTTCATCATCTGGAATATTTTCTTCGATATATTCTTTTTCTTCAATAGCAGGTTCTATCTTTTTAGGGGCTGAAGATTTTGGTTCGCCGTCTTTTCTTTTTCCGAACATAGATTAATTACCTTTCACACGATTTAACAAGGTATTAAAAAAACCTATAGATGAGGTAGTTTTAGCATCATCATTATCTGAATGTATTTTAACATTAAACATAGCTAACAAAACGCCATATAGTTTTTTTTGATAGACACTAAAATTTTTCTGTGTTGATAAAGCTTCGCCAGAGTTTTCAGCCTTCGCAAACATATTAGTATCCCAAGGTAATTCAATTATTTCACTGATATCTAAAGCTTCGCAAATATCTTTCGCCCCAATTTCATGAGATTTTGACATTCCGCTTTTATTTAAAATAACATAAGGATTTTTATTATGCCCCCCTGGTATCGATTTGATCGCTTTCAACATAAGTTTAGTCAAAGAAAGATCAGGTACTCTGGGGGTGGTTACTACCGCAATTGAATTTGCACGGGCAAGAACAACTTTTTTGATAGCGACTGGGGCGCCTGAGGTATCAACAATAACATTCGGATAAATAGACAGGCAATAGTCCAGAAGCATTTCATAAGCCTCAACAGCGACAGGCTTATCAAGAATATTTTCTGTACCTGAATTGAGTACATGAAGATAATCAGACTTTTTGACTATAAGTCGTTTAAATATTTCCATATCCTGGTCTGCAACAGCCAAAGCGGCCTCTATCAAACTACCGGATGGAGAGAATCCAAAATTATTCCATAACGTTGAATTTGCGCCTGCTGCATCAAGAACAAGAGTTTTTTGCTGAAATGATCCAGATAGTATGTCACCCATCATTGAAGTTACGCAAGTTGTGCCAACCCCGCCTTTTACACCGACAAGCGCAAGGAGTTGGCTATTAACGGCCCCAACCAAATCTTGAAGGGCATTTGCAACAGAACTTACCAGATCTTCTGTTCTGAGCGGCTCGACAAGATAATCGCTAATACCTATATTAATTAGATGTCTGTATAACTGAACATCATTGACTGGGCCGACGATAACAGCGGCAGTTCCCTCATCACAGACACCAGCCAAATCTTCAAGACGTTTTTGAAAGGCATCCTCTATGGTGTTTGTCTGTATAACAATTAAAGTAGGCGATTTTCTCCGTGAGTAATACTCAATAGCATCATCTAAGTTATTTCCGCGAATAGCAGTGTGAATACGCCCAAAGCGCCAATCTTCACTTAATGCATCAAATAAACTTAAAGTTTCCAGATCTTCACTGAAAAGATGTATCTTTGCCGGCGGCAAAAGGCTGTCAACCTTATGACTTTCCACATTATTTGATGTGTTTATTGCCTCACTCGTCATTAAATTGCCTAAATTATTGCCCTACTTCACTTAAGATATAGTTTGGCACAAAATCACTAATTTCGCCTGAACGTGCATCACGATTAACAGCAGCAGCTGCTCGCCCTGCTTCAAAAGCTGTCATATCCGATTGACCTGCAAGATCATTTGAGTAGGCAACTTGTTTTGCAATCATATCTTTTACAGTACACCCAAGGCCGTAATTATCTTGTACCCCTGTTTCACTATTATAGCCAGGCATTTTACCACAATTTTCAGGACCATGAGCCGTTGTACGATCATAGCCAATAACAATATTATTTGATGCGTCAGTAACCGGCATTGTTTTGACAACAGCATTCGTTACACCTAATTTCGCTAATTGCCCCTTAACAACATTCGATTGATTAAAGGCGGTTAATTTCCCATTTTTTATATTTGGATCATAACTGAGTACGGCATATATGGGCGATGACCCGTGGCGTTTGTAATCTCTTGCAATATCTCCCAAATATGAAAACGATAAATCATTGACATCTAAGGTCTCCACATATCTTTGGCTTTGTAAAGTTATAGATCGTTGTGTAGCCGTTGTGCTTTCAAACATGGAAGGTTTATATGTACCTCCGGAACCGGCAGTACCGCAAGCAACCAAAGTTAAAAGAGACGAACATAATAAAATAGATAAATGATATTTTTTCATTGTATTAATCCAATATATAGCCGACAGGCATGCCATTTGTAAGGTTTATAACATCGTTTTCACTATACTTGTCTTTTAGTGAATTTATGAAAGACAAATAGAGGGGCGAAGTTTGGGAATCTGGTATAATTTTCGCGGCTGTTTCATTTTCAGCATAGGGGCTAACCAAATAACTGCTGATTAGAACAACGAGTTCAGTTTCATTGCGCTGGAAGCTTTCTGAACTTAACAAGTCACCTATAATAGGGATATTTTTAATGCCAGGCACGCGGTTCATATTTGCAAGCGTATTAGATTCAATCAGTCCCGCCAGCATAAGCGTACCACCACTTGGCATTTCAACACTTGTTTCAGCCCGTCGTACATCAAAACCAGGTACGCTTAGATCCCCGAATTCAAATGTCAAATCATTGGAGATATTGGAAACTTCGGTCGAAACATTAAGATTAATACGTTGTTTATCCAAAACAACAGGCTTAAAGGCTAAAGCTACACCAAAAGGCCTGTAAGTATAGGTAACATTGCCCTCATCATCAATCTCGGTTGGAATTGGAAATTCCCCACCAGCCAAGAACCGCGCATTTTCCCCCGTGATAGCGGTTAGATTTGGTTCAGCCAGAGTTGTTATATAACCGTCTCTTTCTAAGGCTGAAAAAAATAATCCCACATCAAGATCTCCGAAATTTCCAACGAACTGGCCATCTATAAGGGGAGCAGCAGCCGTTAAACCGAGATAATTCGAAAATAATCCCGCATCCAAATCGCTTGTTGTGAGAGAACCATCTAACTGAACACCAAGTTCATTAAGAATACTTCGAGATACCTCCATAACGCGAACTTTGAGCATGACTTGTTGCTCGCCTAAAACAGTCATCATATTGACAACAGCCTCATTATTGCCGGCAAAGCGCGCCGCAACGGCTTCAATGCGCCCAGAAACGGCAGGATTGCTCGCATATCCAGTCAGCATAATATCATCATTAACGGTTTTGGCGATTACATTTTGATCAGGAAAAAGTGTTTCCAGTGTTTTTTGTAATGTTGCTTCATCAACCCGAACGTGGACATCTATTTGATCGATTGTATTGCCATCGCGATCGAATACCGTAACATTCGTGTCACCTAAAGCTGCTCCCACCAAATATAGTCGATTTTTTTTGATTGCTCCAACTTCTATCACAGAGGGGTCGGCAACCAAGACATCCGCGATGTCATCGGATACTTTTATAACCTTGGACTTACCTCGGGTTAAAGTAAGGTGAGAGCCATTATGATCGCCGGCCTTTTCAATTGACACAGCAGATGCAGATTTTAAATTTAAAGCACTAACGGCCGTAAATGACACACCGGCGCATAAAGCAATCATTAAAATTTGTCGTTTCATAGTATAAACCTTACCATTATATTCATATTGCCTTGAACCTAAGGCGTTATTGTCACTTCTTGTACCTGATTACCGGAAAAAACTTTCACTGTTTTTTCATCATCCACTTCAACTGACTCATTCACTTCTCGCGTTATATTACTTAAACGAAAATCAGTCGTTGTTGTTTTGCTGGACTCACTTTCACTATATAAAACATCATCACCGATTTTTCTTAAAGCCAGTGATAAATCACCCATTTCGGTGGCAAGCATCAATTCTTCAGCCTGCTTAGGGGTTACCTCTAATGTCACCGTACGACCGACACCAACTTCAGATGCATCAACGGCTTGCTGGTCAACCGCCATAACGCGAACATTTTCCAATACAGTTTGCGCAGCATTTGAGGACACAATCCTGCGGGCTACTTCCGCAGCTTCCGGCTCGGTTGAAAACTCAACTCTATAAGTTAAAATTACATCAACCATATCCCCTGGATTGACAAAACCACCCGCGGATGTCTCGGCATTAATACCTATTGCAACCGCACGCATACCTTCACCTAAAGTCGCCGCAACAAAATTACCATCATCTTGAACCAGAGCAGCCTCAACCATAGGCTCATTTGTATAAACAATTCTTCTTAAACGCCCTTCAATTTGAGGGTCCGCATCAGGTTCATCCAAGCTATCTCTTGTAATGGCCCCCTCAAACAAGTATTCCTCCGGCCAATCCTGCCACCTGAAATCACCTGCAACCAGATCATCCCCCTTTTGTAATTGGCGGCCAGCCACCAAAATTTGAGTTTGTGGGATGTCTATCGGAGCTGCAATTTCTTGCGGTTCCGGAGCCAAAAGAATCTGCATTAAAAATGCAACAAAAAAAGCGGCAGCCAAGCCCCCGAATAAGATAAAAATAGTTTGTTTGCTCATATATAGATCGCCTTCTATTATCGTCTACAGAGTATACGTGCTTTATTAAAAAAGCGTTACGAATTTAAAGCGAAATAACCGACGTCGAAAAATGCATAAAGTCCGCCAATGGCAATCGCGATACCATATGGTACTACATTCTTTTTGTTTGCCAATGCATTAATCCATCCTTGTGAAAAAAAATGGTTACGTGCAATTTTTTCTGCAAGATTGAGGCCAACAGATGTTCTTGAAAAGAATAAAGCAATTAGCGCAAGTGGCATTCCTATGAAAGCGGTGACAATTGCAAACTGCGCTACACCTTCTGTACCGACCCATAACGCAATGGCGGGAATTAACTTTGCATCACCACCGCCCATGTATTTCATAAAAAAGGCAATCAGCATGATTATAAAAACTATCAGACCTATTTTTACATGGGAAAACAAAGACTCAAAAATTACTTCTTCAATAAAAAAATAATCTATTGAAAAAGCTATGAAGAATAAAAAAACGAGAGTCAGAGAAATAATATTAGGTATTTTGAGGTGGAGAAAATCATTTACCGCGGCAAATATGATTATTCCGGAAGCAAATAATGTAAGCGTAAAATATAATATCATAAATTAGTGTAATGCATTAAAGGCTAAAATGCATCTGCAACTTTTTGAAAATACTCAACCTCTAGGGTATCGCCAAGACTAAAAATAACGCCAACTATGGCTAAAGCGATGCCAACGGCAATCATCGCATATTCGATTGCCGTTGCACCATCTTGATTAAAAAGTATCCTTTTTATAAAGGACACTGATTATCTTACCGCGTTACCTGCACCACCAAGACCAGTAGATACTGCATTGAAGTTTCTAAGCAAATCATCTCCAACTAGTTGTGTAACTGCCACAATACCAAGCGCAATACCAACGGCAATCAAACCATATTCAATCGCTGTCGCGCCATCTTCATCATTTTTAAATTTATCTTTCAGGGCAATTGCATTGGCCTGAATTTTTGAAATTACTTTCAACATGTTTAATCTCCTAATGTTTAAAATTAAAGCGAAGCATTTCCACTCACTTACTAGTTAGAATACAACATTTATGCTTAATGAAAAGTAAATAAAGACAAGTTTTTTAATAAGGCAGTAAAATATCGAAAATTTGTTGTCCATAGCGCGGTTGTTGAACATCACTGATGAATCCTTTACCGCCATAACCGATCCGTGCTTCCGCTATCTTGTCATAGGGAATGGCATTTTCAATGGTGATATCTTCAGGGCGTATCACGCCTGCAATTTCCAAGATTCGCTTTTCAAAATTCACACGTACTTCCTGCCGCCCTGTAATCACCATATTCCCGTTAGGCAGGATTTGAGAAACCACGGCCGCAATACGGAGTTCTAAATCATCCTCACTCTCAGTCGTCCCTGAATTATTCGTTCCTGCCGAGGAATCGACATTTGCGAGATCGGCAGGGTCGCCCCCATCGGGAAGTAATCGCCTGTCTAAAACATTTTCAAATCCGCCAAGGGCGGCAATGCCCAGCCCCTCATTGGCATTACGGCTACGCTGTGAGGTGCTTTCAAGGGCTGCTTCATTTTCAATATCAATCACAACCGTCAAAATATCCCCGACATTATCCGCACGCTGATCCTCAAAGAAGGCTTGCCTTGACGATGACCATAGCGAGTTCATCTGCGTTGTCTCAACTTTCGGTTCAGGCATCGGCATGGAAACAGGGCGATAATCGGCTTGCTCAACCGGATTTTCAATAGCTGAGAACTCAGGAGCCTCGCCAATTCTGGATAATCTATCAAGAGATGAACACGCGCCAAGAGAAAGAATAAGCGCGGTTGAGAGAAAAAATTTATGTGTCATTGTTATTTATCCTTTAAAAATAAACCTTGGCGGCGCGTTGACCGGTCACCTCGGCCTCAAGCGTGCGATTGCTGTCCATATTGACCAGCCTTATGATATCCCCTTTGGTGCCGTTTTCCATGGCTTTGGCGATTGCTGTCACCCTTATCGGCCCGCTATTCAGCTCCATTGTGACCAGATCACCACGCTTTACCATGACAGGGCGGTTTAGCTCGCTCATGATAATCGGGGTATTGGCACGAAGAACGCGCCGCGGGGTCATACCCGCCAAATCCTCTGCACTAAGCAATGTCGCATCGGTGAGGCTGTCTTCCCTGACTTGCATTGTTGTTATCATGTTTTTTGAAATAATATCACCGCGCATCACGGGTGTTTTAAGGACAGGAATGTCAACCAGACCATGCACAATCCCTGTAAAATGATGGGATGAAGCCTCACCAACCGACACATGCGCTGAGAATGTTTCACGTGAAGCGTTATAGGACGCTTCTTTCACTTTTAAAATCGCTGTTTCATTATAAGGCAGAATAATTTCAGGCTCACCCCCGACAAAATCGAGTGCGACCGGTCCGCTCACTCCTTCATCTGCAAGGGCGGTTGCAATGGCGTTTTCTAAATCTTCCCGACTGATAAAGGTTGCAAGCCTACGAATTTTCACTTGGTCGGTCGCCGATAGTCTTTTGTTCAAATCGAAAGATTGCACAATGCGGCGGAGGGTTTTTGCATCCCAGATGAGCGTCTCATTCGGGCGTGGTGCGGGGGCAAGGACAAAATCCGCATTGTTTTCCACATTATTAAAGATATCGCCAAGCGTGATGGCTTCACCTGTAATTGTTACATCACGCACTAATTCGGCTGACATTGCTTCGTTGATATTGGCAAGGAAAAGTGCCATTGAAACAACCATAATAACCAAAGCAACCGTGAATTTCACAAAACCTGAGATATTTTTAATGGCTCTTTCTGACATGACATAACTCCCTTTTAGGTTAACTGTAATGATATTTGCAAGAGCCGTGCCAGATATGGTGTGTAAACGTCATTGCGAGGTAATAACGTGACCGCGGCAATTCATAAGCAATCAGTTTTTAACCACGGAGAACACAAAGATCACAGAGGACTCTTGAGAAACCCTACGTGGCATGCCTAGCCTTTGTGTCTTTTTGTAAAAATATTCCCGCATTCGCGGAAAATATAAAGCTTTTTTACATAGTTTTGGGACACTCTCGAGAGTGTGTCCCCATTGCATTATAAAGTATCCAAATTACCGCATATTAGATACAGTACCCATCATTTCATCAGAAGTCTGGATGACTTTGGAGTTCATCTCATAGGCACGCTGTGCGGTGATGAGCCTTGTAATCTCTTCAACCACATCAACATTCGAATTTTCCAAAATCCCTTGTTCAAGCTTTCCGAAAGCCTGCTGATCAGGGTTGCCTGTTGTCGGTGAGCCTGAAGAGTCGGTCTCCATAAATAGATTATTACCCATCGCTTCCAATCCGCCTTCATTGGCAAAGATGGCAAGCTGTATCTGTCCAACATTGGAATAGCTTGTCGTATTCGGCAATTTTACCAGCACTTCACCGGAGGCATTTATCACTGTATCAAGCGTATCTTCAGGGATATTGATCGCGGGATCGAGGAGATAGCCCTGATCCGTCACCATATCACCATCCGCGTTTAATCCGAAGTTTCCGGCGCGTGTATAAGCCGTTTCCCCATTCGGTGTCTGAATTTGGAAAAAACCGCGCCCTGCAATCGCAATATCATATTCATTTGTTGTGACCTCGAAGGATCCTTGTTCCATAATTCTATAAACCGCGCCCGGCTTAACCCCCAAACCGACTTGAATCCCTGATGGAACAATCGTTCCGACATCGGATGAGGTTGCCCCCGGGCGTTGCTGATTTTGATAAATCAAATCCTGAAATTCAGGGCGTTGCCGCTTAAAGCCCGCTGTTGTCATGTTGGCAATATTATTTGAAATAACATTCACATGAAGCTGTTGCGCCAGCATTCCGGTTGCGCCGATATCCAGTGATAACATGATGTAGTCTCCTTCTTATAAAGTCTTATTAATTCGTTTCAGTCAGTTTTTGTATGGTCGAGCGTTGGCGCTCATGCTCATTTTGAAGTGTCCGCTGGTTCGATTGAAACTGCCGCGAAATCTCGATTAAATCGGTCATTTCAAGGACAGCCTTCACGTTTGACCCTTCAAGCATATTTTGTTTCATTGTCGTGTTTTCGGCAGGTACAGGCTCAATATTTGCATCAATCGTGTAAAAGCCATCGCCTGTCGGGCGCAACATTTGCGGGTTATCAAATTCAACCATGCCGATCTGCCCGACTGCACCTTGATCTGTACTGATCTCACCATTCGTTGTAATCACAATATCGCGCGCGCCTTCGGGGATAGTGATACGCCCTTGCCCGTTATCAAGCACAGGATTACCCGAGGCGGTGACAAGCAAGCCCTCATTATTCATCGCCAGATTGCCGCCACGCGTGTATTTTGTGCCTTCCGCTGTCTCAACCATCATATAGGCAGGGCCATCCAGCGCGACATCAAGCGCATTGCCTGTAAAGCTCACTGTCCCTTGCGCCGTATCTTTAAACTGCCCGTAATCCAGAACCATCGAAAGTTCTTCACGGTTTTTGGTATCTGTCTTTTGAACATATTCCTCAAACAATATTTTATCCGCGCGAAAGCCGGGCGTGTTGACATTGGCAATATTATTGGCGACCAGCTCCATATTTTTGCGGAGAGCCAACTGCCTTGATAAACCTACATAAAGTCCGTTTTCCATTATCTTTTCATATGTTATTTCTGTTTGTGTTGTTATCTTCATTGCAAAGCCCGTGCCAAAACTTGCGCATTGTCACGGCATGATGGATTGCGTACACTTATCTTTATCTAAACTTTGAGGGATTGAGGAAGAACCATGGCCGATGATGACGAAGTGAATGAAAACGATGCCGCCGCAGCCGAAGGTGCAGATGGTGAAGGCACAGAAGAAGAGGGCGGTAAAAAAGGTCTGAATAAAAAGCTCTTGCTCATTATCATTCCGATTTTGCTGTTGACGATTGGCGGCGGGCTATATTTTACTGGGGTCATCGGTGGCGGGGCTGAGGAGGTCGAGCTTGCCGAGGGTGAGGTCTCAGAAGAAACGGAAGCGGAGGAAGAAACAAATGCGGCGTTTTATGCGCTTCCTGATTTGATTGTCAATCTGGCCTCACAAAGCGGTTCGCGTTTTTTGAAATTGAAGGTTCAACTTGAAATCGCGGATGAGGCAGATTTGGCAGCGATTGAGGCGGTCACGCCGCGTGTCATTGACCAGTTCCAAACTTATTTGAGGGAAATGCGGGTTGAGGATTTGCGAGGGTCTTCGGGGATTTACCGCCTACGCCAAGAGCTCCTCTATCGTGTAAACATCGCCGCCCACCCTGTTAAAGTGAAAGACGTTTTGTTTCAAGAAATGCTGATACAATAAAAAAAAGTGATGATAAAGCATTGGCTTTATCACCACTTTAAGACAAGTCTTAAACAAACCTAGTCTTCGTTTGTTTCGTTTTATGTAATTATTGATAATAATCAGCGAGAGCGGGGATCCATGGTTAGTATTTGGATCCCTGATCGAGTCGGGGATATTAAGTTCGTGATTATCGTGAGTAAAATTCCACAACGAGGTTTGGTTCCATCTGAACCGGGTAAGGGATGTCCTCCAATACAGGCACGCGGATGAATTTACCGGAGAATGTCTTTTCATTCACATCCAGATATTCAGGAACATCACGCTCAACAGACTCAAGGCCGCCAATGACATTTTGATGATTGCGGGATTTTTCACGCACCGAAATTTCATCGCCAGTTTGGATCATATAAGAGCCGATTGTTACACGCTTGCCATTCACCATAATATGACCATGGCTGACCAGCTGACGAGCGGCAAAAACGGTTGGTGCGAATTTCATACGATAAACAACGGCATCAAGGCGTTGTTCAAGAAGGCCAACCAGATTTTGTGATGTGTCACCACGCAGGCGAACGGCTTCCTGATAATATTTACGGAATTGTTTCTCACCAATATTCCCGTAATAGCCTTTAAGCTTTTGCTTGGCCTGTAATTGCGTTCCAAAGTCTGAAAGCTTTGTTCTGGCGTTCGGGCCATGCTGACCGGGGCCATATTGACGCGTGTTGTAAGGTGATTTTGCGCGTCCCCAAAGGTTTTCCTTCAGGCGACGGTCAATTTTATGTTTTGCATTTGGGCGTTTAGCGCTCATGATTTATAATCCTTTTTATCATTGTTTCCTAATATCCTTATCCGAGGTTCATCGGGGAGGGAGGGTATATGTCGGCTAAAACAACTTTTACCCTGCCGCATTTTAAGAATGTTGTCATGTTTTACGGCACACCCCTTGCCCTTGTCAAGAAAATACCGTATTAAATTATTGTAATTCTGAATATTACAAAATCTTTAGATTTTTTGATTTTACTAGGATTAAGGAGTGAAATGTAGGGAAGCCTACATGAACGACGCAAGACAACGTAAAAGCAGAAAAGAAAAGATTTTATGCGCCTGTAGCTCAGTTGGTTAGAGCAGTCCGCTCATAACGGATTGGTCGCTGGTTCAAGTCCGGCCAGGCGCACCATATTTAATTTTTTATCTAACAGCTAATCTGGCATTAATAGCTATCATTGGACATGAACCACAATCACTTAGACATTCTGTTTCAGCGCCCGTGGCCAAGCATTTTCTAAAAGCTTTCTTTGCACTTGGTGTTTCGGGTTTATTGGCAGGATTAAACTGTACGGGATCGCTTGCCTTGCCAAAAGCATTCGCCGTTGGTGTTTCTCGCGCAACGAATGACACAACATTATCATCGCCAGTGTGAGAAACATGCGTGATGCCTGTCTCTACAGGAGCAGTAAAACGCTCATGACGAGGAGTGAAAGGGGCTTCACCGCCACGACCAACACCGCCATGGTTTTCGAAAGCCGGATGCACTTTAGGCTCTTCAAAACTTCTTGGTGGTTGCTCTGGTTTGGGATTGGTTCGTGGAGTTTCAAAAGAAGGTTGCGGTCTATCAGAAACAATACGAGGTGTTTCTGGTTTAACAGATGTATAAGGCTGTCTTATATTATCAGGTTGCTTCGGTTGAGCTACAGGTGGCGGAGCAACGGGCTGAGGATTGCTTGCCTCAATTTGCCTAGGCGATGATGTTAGCTTTTGCTCAACAGCAGGAGGCGGTGTTTGAGTTACGACGCTTACAGGCGCGGGCGTAGGGGACACCCTCGTGAGGGTGTCCCCTTTGTTCTCGACTCTCTCTGGCGCAAGGGGCACTTGATTCTTAACAGCTTTCGGCGGTGTTAGCTTTTGCTCAACAGCAGGAGGCGGTGTTTGAGGTGTATTATTAGCAGGCGCGGGAGGTGGGGCTGAAGGCGAAACGCTTACAGGCTCTGGCGCAAGGGGCACTTGATTCTGAACAGCTTGCGGCGGCGTTTGTTGCTGCTGCTGATTTTGAACAGGAACCGACGGTTGTTGAGGCTTGACTACAGGTGCATTCTGAATTGGTGTTTGGCTCTGAGGAGTTGATTTAACAATAGGATTCACAGCCGCAGGTTTTGGTGTTGAAACATTCGGACTAATTTGCCGTGCTGTCGGCGCAAATGGCATATTGGCGGCAGGCTGCCGAGGTTGCACGCTAAAAGAACTTTGCAAAGGGGACACCCTCATGAGGGTGTCCCCTTTGATTGTAGTTCCTTGAGGCGTAGGTAACTGAGTAACTGATACTGTCGTCACTGCAGGCGTGACAGGTTTTACCGAAATATTATTGATAGTCGCCGCAGGCATAATGACAGGCGATGCAGATTTGACCTCTTGAACCGTTACTTTCATTTTTTGAACGGCAGGAGCTTTATTTTGTACCTGTACTTGCGATGTGACTTGAACAGTTTGTTGAGATGTTTGGGGAGCTTGTTGCTGCGGAACTGATTCACATATTTTTATTTGCGGTTTTGGCATTTCGGCTTTTGTTAAACTATTTACGTTTGCGGGCGCTTGAGGTATTGACGTTTCAACGCTTGGCATAGAGGTTTGAGGTGATGGTGATGGGGTCGGTGCCGCCTTCACTTCACGTGCCATGGCAAGGCTCACGACATTATCCGCACCGGCAGATAAGATTGTATCAAGCTGAGCCAGAGCATCAGGTGAGAGATTGATATTTGCAACGGCCTCAACATCAAGAGTTTCTTGACGGGCATCATCCGCACGCATGCCGCCCATCGCGATTTTAACAGAAGGGCCACCAACGCTCGGCAAATTATTTAAGGCTTCAAAAGCATCATTTTTGTAACTTCCCATTGAAAGATGTCTCTCACGATTGCCGCCCATAACACTTTCAACCAATTTCGCGGCTTTATAAGCTTCTTCTTTACTTCTCTGCGTATAAGAAGCAGCGTGAATGCCATTATTTTTATGCGTAATTATAGCCATGATTTTTAGTCCTTAGGGGTCGCGGTGGGTTCGGTCTCATCATCAAATGAAAAGGCGAATGATAATTTTGTTGTATTATGATGGCGGCAATAACCGACAATTTGCTCAATCATATGGTCAAGGAAAAGTCGTGCCTGGTCATCCAATTGTTCAGGCAAATCGGCTTTCACCTTTTGCACAAGCGATGAACAAACAGTCAGCGCATCGCCTTTCAAACTGATTTTAGGGCGAAGGTTATTTTCACTGTAAAAGGCAATCAAATCATCCAAGGCGGCCTGAACATCGTCAGGCAGGTCGGTAACGGAAACGCCTTCTTCCATAGCAGGAAGGAGCGTATTTTCGCCGCTTTCATGATATGATACTTGTGCATTTTGATGTGCCATGACTCATAGCATACCAACATGAGAATGATTATCAAGAGACAAGGACTAATTTTGTCCACATTAAAAGTAATATTTTAAAAATTTATCGTTCAAGAGATTTTGGGGCAAGGTTTGCATCCGTAAATATAATGATGACTGAAATAATTATTAGTAAAATTATACAAACACCGCCTTGTATCATGCGGGAATGATTGGCCTGTTTTTGTTCGATAAATTTGCGTGGGCCAATACCCATGGCGTAAAACACTATTTGTGATGATAAGCCGATACAAACCAGATTTGTGAGTAATAATAAAAAAGCATCAAAGGCAAAACTAAACTCGCCTTGCCCTGCAAAAATGCCTAAAGCCGCCGCGGGTGGGAGGAGGGCAACCGAGACCATAACACCCACTAAGGCCGAAGAAACCCCTGTGGTTAAAGATAAAACCGCCGCCGCCCCAGAGGCCAGCGCAACAATCATAGAGGCAAAATCTATAACCGTTCGATCCATTAACTGCTCACTTTTAAAGTTAATATCGATTAATAAGCCAATGATAATACAGGGTATTAGCGCGGCCACCAAACCGCCGAAACTTGTTTTTAACGCGTTGAATATCAGCCCCTTATCACCGAGAGCCGTCCCGAATGTGAGAGCCAGATTAGGACTAAGTAACGGGGCAATCACCATCGCGGCAATGACGAAAGCGACATTATCCTGTAACAATCCTACCGCTGCCACTATTGTGGATAGCAAAACCATTATATAATAGAGGCGGTCACCCTCCGCACCATTCGAGACTTCCTCATAAAGTTCTTCACGGGTTAAAGATTTACGCCAATGGAATTTCTTTTTTTCTTTTGCCTTTTCCTTTTGCTCGTTTTCTTCAATTTTAGGGAGCGTTGCCTCAACTGCGAAAAGAACAGCGCGCCAATCGTTATTTTCGCCCAGATTGTTTTGAATGGAATCGAGGATATCCTGCTGCATTGACTCATCAACCATGATTGAGACTGTTCGCCGTCCATCCTCGTTTTTGGGCGTCCACCACGTGTCAATCGCCTCATATCGCTCGGCAATATCAAGGATTGTCTTCTTTTTCTCGGCGGGCAAAGTAATTTGTATCTGGCGTAACGGCATGTTGATATCTCTTTCAAAAAACCTTGCAAAACTGAAATCTCACATGCTAGGGTGCGGGAAAGAAGGTAAAAACGCAAGGTTTATAGTGTTTTTGTTGCGGTAAAAGGTTCGGTCATTCGTTTTTTTACCATGATTTTAGATAATAAAAAATTTTGAAACCAAAGGATTATATAAATGTTTCATAAGCAAAATATTCCGGCATCGGCCCCTCCGAAGATGGAGCCTCAAACAACTGCCGATACAACTGAAACCGATACACAAGAAACCGAAAACAAGGACACATCAATTATGAGCGCAAATGAAAATCAGGATACACCAAGCAGCAGGCCTAACTCACCGTTCGGTCGCCCTGCAATGCCGGCACAATCAACGGCCTATGGTACTGCACAAACGCGCACCCACACAGATGGGCGCACATTAACAATCGGTCAGGGCATTACACTATCTGGTGAGATTGAAAATTGTGATCAACTATTGGTTGAAGGTACTGTTGAAGCCACATTAAACGGCGCGAAACTTCTTGATATTGCCGAAACAGGGGTGTTTTATGGCTCTGTTGATATTGAGGAAGCGGTTATCGCAGGACGTTTTGAAGGTGATATTACGGTTGACGGTCGCGTGCAACAGGCGTTGTTATCGGCACGATGACATATCGTGAATTGACTGTTGAGGCGGGCGCAACGATTGAAGGGAAGATTTCCTCCTTCGCGACAGCAGGCAAGAAAACAGATGGAACAACGGCGACGGATTTTTCTAAATTAAAAGAAGCATCAAAGACGACAAATAATAAGAAAGCAAGCGCAGCATAAGAAATAGTTAACATATACTTTATTTTATCTAAATTTTATGGTAAATTGAAAGTATGACTTATTTCATCCGCTCGAATACTGATATGAAAGTTAAAGCCGCTCCTAAACGGTCAGTGCCAATTTCCCTCTCAATCCTGCTTGGCTCAGGTATGATTATCGGGTTGGTTATTGTGATGCATATGGCTTTATCTGTCTATCCGTATGCGGATCATCGCTTATCGATTTCTGATAATCTTAAAAAACTAACGCTTATTCATGCCACAATGGCGCAACCTGAAACCATTAAAGGTTTAACAAGGGATGAACTGGCGATTTTGCTCAGGCAACCTCAAATTAATAAAAATGAACGGGTTGTGACATCCTGGCATTACCATGGCGAGGCGTGCGCGATTGATATTTATTTCAGCCAAGATGCAGAGAAGCCCGATTACATTGAGTTTCGCCCATTGATGTTGAATAATGATGTTCAGGCGCGTTTTGAACAAACAAGTGACACAACGAACCGCTATTGCCTGAAAGATGTGCTTGAGGCTCAAGGTGTTGATACACCGTCCAGCTTCGCACGGCAGCCTTTGCCATCTTACGATAATCCGTATAGAACATAAATGTCATAAGAATATTGCAGGGATAGCCTGTTCCTGCTAACACTTAATGTTAATTTTCTAAGACATATTAAACCATCAAGGATAGACGAATGGCGCAGACAGAACCAAAAACTGAAGGATTAACCGACCCTCGCGAGGCCCGCAAAGCGAAACGAGATGCTTATAAGGCCACCGGTAAAAATCCTTACGCTTATAATTATCCGAAAACGCATGATGCGCTTACCCTTCATAGTGAGTATGAATCACTTGCAGATGGTGATGAAACCACAGATCAAGTTGCGGTCGCAGGTCGAATTATGGCCATGCGCAATGGCGGTATGTTCATTGACCTGAAAGACACAACAGGTCGTATTCAGATTTTCAGTCATAAGGATTCAATGTGTGAAGACATGCTCGCCAATCTCGATTATTTTGATTTAGGGGATATTATTGGCGTGAAAGGAACCATGCGTCGCACACCGCGCGGAGAACTCTCAGTTCGCGCTACTGAAATCGAGCTTGTGACAAAAGCACTTGACCCTTTGCCGGAGAAGTATCACGGGTTAAACGATATTGAGACACGCTACCGCCAACGGTATCTTGATTTGATTATGAACGATGAAAGTGCGGAGAAGCTCCTGACGCGGTCAAAAATTGTCACTTTCTTGCGCGACTATATGAATAAACTTGGCGCGGTTGAGGTTGAAAACCCGATTTTGCATCCCATCATGGGCGGCGCATCGGCAAAGCCTTTTATGACGCATCATAACGCGCTCGACACACCATTTTATCTGAAAGTCGCTGCAGAACTCTATCTCAAGCGGCTTTTGGTTGGTGGTTTGACCGACCATGTTTATGAAATCGGGCGTTATTTCCGCAATGAGGGTATCTCGCCAAAACATAATCCCGAATTTACAATGATGGAGGGCAATGCACTTTGGTGGGATTATAATGATGTTATGCAATTCGTTGAAAATATCCTGAGCGCGCTGGTTCAGCATTTGACAGGCGGCTCGACCAAGATCACTTATGGCGAAAACGAGCTTGATTTTGCAGGGCCATGGCCGCGTGAAACTATGTGCGGTTCAATTGAAAAACGCACAGGCGTTAATCCGCTTGATTTTGACCGTAATGCTTTGGCGACAAAGGCAAAAGAGCTTGGTTGCGATATTCCTGACAGCATGAAATGGGGGGAGATTGTTGCGGAAATCTTCGATGAGCATGTGGAGCATACACTCATTCAACCTACCCATATTACACATTTGCCGTATGATATTTCCCCTCTGGCTAAGCTTGACCGCGATGATTCACGCTTGACAGAACGACTTGAAAGCTTTGCCAATGGCTGGGAAATTCATAACGGATTTACGGAACAGAATGACCCTGATATTCAACAGGCGAGCTTTGACGCGCAGGCCGCCATGCGCGAGGCAGGGGATGAGGAAGCACAGATGGTTGATGATGATTATGTCACGGCCTTGCGTGTCGGATTGCCGCCCAATGGCGGCTATGGCATCGGGATTGATCGGCTCTCTATGCTCCTTACAGACTCAACAAATATTCGGGAGATTATTGCCTTCCCGACATTAAAACCGTTGAAATTCTCACCTGTAAAACCTGTTCAAAAGGCCGCGGTAGCCCTCGCCGATGATGTTGCTGATATTCAGGATTATCAGAATAGGGATGATAATGAGTACCGCTTCGCTGTTGTGGTGAATGGCAAAGAGGAAAGCATTGGGCGGATTATGAACGCAATCGGGCATTCTATGGCTGGTCTAGTCGGTAAAACGTCGGATGTTAAGGATTTCTGTTTTATTGATTATAAGGATGCAAGTGGAGAGGTTCACCCTTCAATCTCACATTATCCGACAATTGTATTAAAAGCGAAAAATTCTAATCAGGTTCTTACCGCACGAAATAAAGCCAAAGAGGCGGGTATTCCTTTCGTTGATTTTACTGAAACAATGACGGTTGGTTCATCCAAGGCTCAACTGGAAGAAACGAAGAAAATCTCAACAGAGGAGCTGAATTATTTCGCTGTTGCCATGTTCGGCAAAACCGAAGACCTTAAAGCCATTACGGGTAAATTTTCGTTGTATAAATAAAGTATTGTCATCCTCAATAAATTTTATTTATATAACAACTTGTCATCCCGTGCGCAGTCGAGGGATCTGCATACTTAAAAAAATATGAACAGATATTATTATATATATTTCATAACGAACTGGACAGGAGAGGTTATATATACGGGTGTTACAAGTAATTTAAAAAGGCGTATTTATGAACATAAGCATAAATTCGCAAAAGGATTTTCTCAAAAATATAATACCGATAAACTTGTATATTATGAGATCTCTGAAAATATAGAGAGCGCGATTTTAAGAGAAAAACAAATTAAGCGATGGCGGCGCTCTAAAAAAGATAGCCTCATAAATAAAATGAATCCTGATTGGCGAGATTTATATGATGAACTTTAATTATGAAGATCTCTCGGCTACGCTCGAGATGACAAAATAAAATGAACAAAGCCCAAATTCATGAGTTTTTCTCACGGTTGCGAGACGCTGATCCCGAGCCGAAAAGCGACCTTGAGTATGTGAATGACTATACATTATTAGTCGCAGTCGTTCTATCCGCTCAGGCCACGGATGCAGGCGTAAACAAGGCGACACGCCATCTTTTTCCGATTGCCGATATGCCAAAGAAAATGGTCGCCCTGGGCGAGGAGACCATTCGCGATTACATCAGGACAATCGGCCTGTATAAAGGAAAGGCGGCCAATGTGTATAAGCTTTCCCAAATCCTGATAGAACAGCATGGCGGCGCAGTGCCACAAACGCGAGAAGCCCTGATGGCCTTGCCGGGCGTAGGCAGGAAAACCGCGAATGTTGTCCTTAATATCGCTTTCGGGCAACCGACCATGGCGGTTGACACCCATATTTTCCGCGTTTCTAACCGAACGAAACTCGCCCCCGGTAAAAATGTCGATGAGGTCGAGGCGAAGCTTGAAAAGCGCGTACCAAAAGAGTTTGCCATGCTCGCCCATCATTGGCTTATCTTGCATGGGCGCTATATCTGTAAGGCGCGAAAGCCCGAATGCGCGAGCTGTATTGTCCATGATTTATGCCGCTATAAGAGTAAAACGATTTAATTTGTAAATTTCGTTGAAAGATGTCATAGTATCCTTGCGTTTGATAGACGCCATGACGACTTGATGTGACTTTTGACGACAAAAATGCTTAAGCACTCTACGACGACTACGACTATCAGTGCTTAACATTAATGCCAATAAAAGGAGATATTCTCATGGCTACAGGTACAGTAAAATGGTTCAACACAACAAAAGGCTACGGCTTTATTCAGCCTGATAACGGCGGCGACGATGTCTTCGTTCATATTTCAGCAGTTCAGGCGGCAGGCCTTCGCGGTTTGGAAGAAAACCAGAAGGTGACTTATGAAGAGCAGACAGACCCTAAAAAGGGTAAGACTTCTGCAGTCAATCTTCAGGAAGCTGCTTAATTTTTATATCTTGGTCAAGTTGACCAAGATTTTTAAGTCTAAATCATTGATTTATAATGTCCTGACCAACTTGGTCAGGATTTTTTTAAGTTTAATGTCGATATAAGTTTTTAACTCTGTCACCCTGAACTTGTTTCAGGGTCTAATCTGTAAACAAACCCTGAAGCCAATTCAGGATGACGATAGGAGAATGCCATTTCAACCGCCGCGCAATCGCCGATCGGGGAAGAGCACTCCGACCTGTCTCCCATAGGATGTGATAATCGCCCCGTCAAAATCACCGCGTTCCATCTCCCTTAAAATTTTGGAAAGATGGGTTTTTGTATCTAAGGTTGAAAACTCCCGATAATTCTCAGGGATTTTGTTTTTTGCCGCGCGGGGAGGAGGGGTAGCATTGCGCTTTTTCTTGTTATCTTCCGCTCTTTTATGAAATGCGTGATAGATAGAATCATCCTGTAACATCCACTTATAATAGGAATTTATTCATATTTTGTCAAGCTATTAATATAGACTAATAGTATTTTGATAAACTTCAGTTGATGGTAATCCAATAGCATTAATATCAAATTTTAAAGATGGTTCAACACGGCTACTAGCGCTATGTATTCTAAAGTTAATGCTATATCCGTGATTTAAAGTAACGGTTTTTGAGTATTGACCACCATTTTTGTTATTAATTGCAATAATAGATGTCGGATATTTCGTTTGTTTTGTTACTAAATTGTTATTAAAATTCCAACCTTGAATATGCACAGATTTATCTTTATTCGAAGATATAATCTTATAAAAGTCTTTATGACCAATTAGATAAGCAATAAGAGCGTGGCATGATTGGGGTGTTTGGCATACTCTTTCTAATTCCTCTGCCCAAGCGTCCAAAAGAGGCCAGTAGATAGTTTCAGCTTTATTGGGTATGCTATCCCATCTAGCAGTTGAACTAGTTTCCATTTTAATAGAGTTAAGGCGTTCAAAAATAGGATTTACTTTTTCCCAATAAGTTTTTGAGCATCCATCCAAATTGAGTTTCCAGCTTTTTACAAAGTCGATAGTGGAAGATAGCCGTGGATGCTTTAATGCTTCATGGTTAGTTTTACAAGAAAATCCAATCTCTTTTTGCTGTGTAATAAGTAAAACATCACGCACATCACCATATTTGCCAGCTTGATCAGAATTAAAAGTAATAAAACTGTTTAAAGAAATATCTAAATTCTTTGCTTCTTTTGCGATAATATGTGCAACAGCCTTTTGAGCAGATAGGTCAAAAAACGCTTGTTTATTAGTCGGGATAAGCTTGTAAGAATTAAACGCAGAGATACTATATTTTGTTTCCTTTATAGCACAACCGGTTTCAGAGCTTAGTTCAGAAGCTAACGCCCATTCAAAAGCTCTACCATTATTTGCTTGTTTACTCACTAGAATTTAAATCTTCTTTTATTTTTTTTGCTATAAAATATGCCAGCTTTACAGGTACGGCATTTCCAATCATTTTATAACCATTTCGTACATTATTATAAATAAACTCATAATCATCTGGAAATGATTGTATTCTTGCACATTCTCTTACGGTTAGTCGACGATATAAATGCTCATAACCTTTTGCAAACTCACGCAAATCTTGTCCATCAACTTTAATCATTTTAGGTGCTTGAGGATGGAAGGGTATATGTCGATCGGTCGCTAATATTGTATAAGATTGCTCATCCCATGAACGCACCCTATTTCTAGACATAAATACAGAAGAATAACCTGAATCAATAAATTCGTGGTTTTTAACTGTATCCGTATCTCCAATTGGAATATCTTCTAAATCGCCAATTGCTTCACGTAAAGTTACTTTTGTTTTTACTTTATCAGGAAAAACGAATTTTTTGTTAAGGCTATTATGATAACCTATAATAAATACTCGCTCTCTATCTTGAGGCACACCATAGTCACTCGCCTTTAATAATTTCCACGATATTTTGTAATTACATTCTTCAAGTTGATTTAGTATTTGTAAAAACGAATTATAATTACGTGAATGAATAATTCCATGAACATTTTCGGCTACAAAAAACTTCGGTTTGCAATGTTTTATAACACGAATATATTCATCGAAAAGTTTCCCTCTAGGATCATTATAACCGCGTTTGGCTCCTGCCTCTGACCATGATTGACAAGGTGGTCCGCCAATTACACCATTAATGTTTTTTGGAATTTCACTATTAGGAACATTCGCTATAGATCTACTATCAAATTTTACATCTTTAAAATATTTCTGATAAGACGGTGCAATTGTTTTATCGAATTCATTTGCCCATACCGCTTTAAACCCAGCCTGTTCAAATCCAATATCCATACCTCCAGCCCCGCTAAACAATGATATTATTGGGCTTCCGTCATTTTTCTTATAATGATGGCGACCTATGTCAATGGACGAGTTTTGATTTTCAGTACAGGTATGTTCTAGCATTGTTCTATAATAATTAAGTTGATTAATAAATCAATAGTGTATTAAATATAATTCTTAATTGTTAATAACTTTGTTCACTTTTTATTTCTTAGTGTCCTTGTGTTTAGGATTGGATTCTGGTATTCGTCGCAATGTTGAAATTTGGTTTGTCGCTTTATAAGATCCCCGCCTTCGCGGGGAAGGCAAGGGAGGGGGCAGAGGGTATGGCAATAATAATCCATCGTCATTGCACGTTTTATGAAATAAACATGCGCAATTCAGAATGTTGCGAGATGGATTACACGTATTTGTCTGACGCCAAAACGTGTAACGACGAATTGATTTAGTGTTTTAGTGAACATAGTGTTTCAAAATGGATTGCGGCCTGCGCCGTAATGACGGTAGGGAATAGACAGGTCCCCGCCTTCGCGGGGAAGACAATGGAGGGACGGGGAAAGCGGGGATGAGACGGGGAAGGCAGCTTGCTTAACGCCCCAAACCCAAATCCTGAGCCTCAAGCTTTTTAATCTGGTCGCGGATGCGGGCTGCGTCCTCAAATTCAAGGTTGCCTGCGGCCTCGCGCATATCGCCCTGAAGCCTTTTGATTGTCTTGGCAAAATCCTCTGGCGCAATGATATCGGCCTTGCCGCCCTTGCCCTTGATTGTCACATCCTTCGGCACTTCATCCTGAACCATTTGTGCGGCAATCGCCTTTTTCACCGTGGCGGGCGTGATGCCATGTTCCGCGTTATAGGTCATTTGGCGTTCACGGCGGCGCGCTGTTTCATCCATCGCATGTTGCATGGAATCCGTAATCTTATCGGCATAAAGAATGGCGCGTCCTTCAACATTTCGCGCGGCACGCCCTATCGTTTGAATGAGCGAACGACGCGCTCTTAAAAAGCCTTCCTTATCCGCATCCAAAATTGCAACAAGGCCCACTTCCGGAATATCAAGACCTTCGCGTAACAAGTTGATTCCAATCAGTATATCATATTCGCCCAAGCGCAAATCGCGGATAATCTCAATGCGTTCAAGCGTATCAATATCGGAATGGAGGTAGCGGACTTTCATCCCTGCCTCAACCATATATTCGGTAAGGCTTTCCGCCATTTTCTTGGTGAGGGTTGTGATGATGACACGGAAGCCTTTTTCAGTGACCTTTCGGCATTCATCCATCACATCATCCACCTGATGCGTGGTCGGGCGAACCTCGACAGGCGGATCGATCAGCCCGGTCGGACGCACAACCTGCTCAATAAACGCACCATTAGTTTGTTCCAGTTCCCAATCGCCTGGTGTCGCGGAGACGCAGATGGTCTGGGGCCGAAACTTGTTCCACTCCTCAAATTTAAGGGGGCGGTTGTCAACGGCGGCAGGCAAGCGAAAACCATATTCGACAAGCGTGGTTTTCCGCGCACGGTCACCGTTAAACATGCCCCCGATTTGCGGCACCATGACATGGCTTTCATCCAGAAACATGAGCGCATTGTCAGGCATATATTCAATAAGAGTTGGCGGCGGCATGCCCGGGGCGCGCCCTGTTAAATAGCGCGAGTAATTCTCAATCCCCTGACACATGCCCGTTGCGGCGAGCATCTCAAGGTCAAACGTTGTGCGTTGATTAATGCGTTGAGCTTCCAGTAATTTCCCTTGCGATTCAAAGAATTCAATCTGGTTTTTAAGGTCTTGCTTTATCTGACCCATTGCCTGCTGAATTGTCGGGCCTGGCGTAATATAGTGCGAGTTCGCGTAAATCCGCACGCCTTCCATTTTATCGACTTTCTCACCCGTGAGAGGGTCGAATTCCGTAATAGACTCAAGCTCATCCCCGAAAAGGCTAAACCGCCAAGCGCGGTCTTCCATATGGGATGGGAACAGCTCAACCGTATCGCCGCGCACGCGGAATGTTCCGCGCTCAAACGCGATATCATTGCGCTTATATTGCAAGGCGACGAGGTGCTGCAGCAAATCTTGACGGTCAATCGTCATGCCCTCCTTAATGTCAAAGGTCATCGCGGCGTAATCTTCTTTCGAGCCAATCCCGTAAATGCAGGAAACCGAGGCAACGATGATCACATCCTTACGCTCAAACAGGGAGCGCGTGGCGGCGTGGCGCATGCGGTCAATCTGCTCGTTAATATCACTTTCTTTTTCGATAAATGTGTCGGAGCGGGGGACATAGGCCTCGGGCTGGTAGTAGTCATAATAGGATACGAAATATTCAACCGCATTGTCAGGAAAGAAGCTTTTGAATTCCTGATAGAGCTGTGCGGCGAGCGTTTTATTCGGTGCCATGATGATGGCAGGGCGTTGCGTTTCCTGTATTACATGCGCCATAGTGAAGGTCTTGCCCGAGCCGGTGACACCGAGCAAAACTTGATCTGCCTCGCCATTATTTACGCCCTCAACGAGGGATTTTATCGCCTTTGGTTGATCGCCTGCGGGAATATAATCTGTTTTCATTTTGAACGGCGGAGATTTCTCCATCGGTTGACGCGCGGCCTGCTCCTGCTCCAACCCTACGGCATTTGCTAATGATAATTCCTGTATCGCATTCATCATTATCAGATAGGGGACAGCGGCAAACAAAGCAACTTTTTTATCTTGACTTTATTGTCATATTTATATAAAAAAGGATTAAATATTATAGTTTATGGTAATCTTTAAAAGTATACATAACGGTAATTGACGAATAGGGGGTTTTTTGTGATTTTAAATATTTCAAAGTTGTTCAGAATCTTGGCTCATGGTGTAAAGCAATTTGTACATGGTAAATCACCTGAACAAACTTTATGTTGATAGTTTCATGTCTTTCTTGCAACAGAATGAAGAAGAAGTTTTTTCTATGGGTAGGAAGCAGCTTATCTCAGCATTATCTGCGGGTATTGAAGCATTAAATATTATCCCTAGGTCTCAAGATTTAGAATGGCCAGCTGCATTTCAAACGTTAGAACAAACCATACCATTGGTTGCACAGGTTATATATGAAGAAGGGTATCACGGCGACAGAGAAGCTCAACTTAGCACCTTGAGCGTTATTTTTTTCTTTCTAAACAAGGCAAAATCTGACGAAAGATGTCAAGGTTCCGACCCCGTCAAAATAGGTGAAAATTTTTACACACCTTCTGAATTTCTAACTTTCTTATCCGATCCAAGTAATATTAGCGGTTTAAAACCCAAAGAACTGAAACCTGAAGCTCTTATGCATGGCTAAAATCTGTTCTTTCAAACAATCATACCCATGGTTTTCATGCTTAAGTGCCCTGTACGGCTAATGATAATATGGTCGTGGAGTTCTATATTCAGTGGCTCTGCCGCCTTCACAATATAATTTGTGATATCGATATCCGCCCTTGACGGGGCCGGGTCGCCACTTGGATGATTATGCACTAAAACCATTCCGGTCGCGCCGATATTCATCGCCTTTTTTAAAATCTCGCGTGTATAGACATTCGCGCTGTCAATCGTACCGCTGGCATGGATTTCATCCTCAATCAAATGGTTTTTACGATTGAGATAGAGCACACGAAACCGCTCAATGTCATCCTCTGCCATGGCCGCGTGGCAATAGGCGATGAGGCGATCCCAATTTGTAAGTGCAGGCTTATTCATCAGCTCTTTTTGCATGGCACGGACATGAAGCGCATGGATTGCTTTTAAGAAAATTGCGGTATTCTCGGACACGCCTTTGACGGCGGTGATATCATCAACGCTTGCCACAAATAATTTGTGAAGTGAGCCGAAACCGGCGATGAGATCCTTTGCAATCGGCTTAACATCTTTTCGCGGGATGGCGGTAAAAAGGAGGAGTTCGAGCAACTCATAATCGGCTAAGGCTGTCTCTCCGCCATTGATAAACCGCTCGCGTAGGCGGTCGCGATGCCCTTGTTTATGGTTGTCTATTGTCATTAGTGGTGAGTGTAGAGGCGAAGTAATTTATTGGCAATAAAATATAAATTATATAAAATTTGTCATCTCGACCGAATGCAATGAGCGGAGAGATCTACTAAGTAATTAGAACCCTCGGCTACGCTCGAGATGACAATAATTGACTTATATATGTAACAAAGTTAATTTTGTGGATTGCATGGTCAAGCCATGCAATGAGGATGCCAGAAAATGAGAAATCTCTGTGATCTCAGTGCTCTCCGTGGTGAATCTATGGATTGCCTCGGTCGCGTCGCTCCCTCGCAATGACAATGCTTAATAAGGTGGTTTTGTGTGACCTTCGGGTGAGAGAGTAAAAATCTCGACACCATCCTCCGTGACCCCGATCGTATGCTCGAACTGCGCGGAAAGTTTGCGGTCGCGTGTGACGGCCGTCCAGCCATCGGCCAGGACTTTACTGTCATATTTGCCTTCATTAATCATCGGCTCGATTGTGAAAATCATGCCTTCCTCAAGTATTATTCCAGTGCCCGCCCGACCATAATGCAGCACGCTGGGTGGTTCATGGAATTGCGTGCCTATCCCGTGACCGCAGAAATCGCGCACAACCGAAAAGCGTTCTGCCTCTGCAATTTTTTGAATAACCGCGCCGATATCGCCAAGCCTCGCGCCTGGGCTCACAACATCAATCGCCGCCATCAGACAGTCATAAGTCACATCCATCAGGCGTTGCGCCTTGATTGAGGGTTGCCCGACCGCATACATGCGCGACGTATCCCCGAACCAGCCATTCAGAATGACAGTCACATCTATGTTCGCAATATCGCCATTTCTTAAAATTTTATCAGGGGCGGGGATTCCGTGGCAAATCACATTATTGACCGAGATACACGTCGCCTTGGGATAGCCCTTGTAATTGAGCGGTGCAGGCACGGCATCATGTTTCAAAATATAAGAATGCATCAGGTCGTCGAGGCTCTCGGTGCTGACCCCCTCAACCACATGCGGCGTGATAAAGTCGAGCACTTGTGCGGCAAGTTGCCCTGCTTTACGCATCATGGCAAAGCCTTCCGCGCTATGAATCGGTATGCCTTCGGCTGTTTTTTCCGCACTATACATGGTTTATTTTGTATGGCGAAAAGCGATTAAAGTCAAAAGCTTATTCTGCTAATGCCGCGCGGGAATAGCCGAGCGCGGTAGCTTCGGGCTGAACGCCTTTATCAAGTGCCTGGGCATAATCATTAACATGCTTCATCAGGCGGTTGCGGGTAATCGGGTCGATATTGGCATAGGCAATGGCATTACGCGTGAGGGTGAGACTGTCTTTCGGCTCAGTAATTCCCGCCTTCCACGCCATCGAATATTCCTTCCCGATATTAGTATTCATGAGCAGCGGATTGTCAGAGCCTAAGCATATCGGAATGCCCGCCCCCATAAAATCGGCAATCGGGTGCGCCTCTGTTGTTTCATAATACAGGCGAAGAGGGCGGTCAATCACAATTGAATAACTGCCATCACTTGAAGTGATTTTGTCATTATTTTTTAGATGTTTAGTCTCGTCTGGTAAACCGATACGTTTATTGGCGGAGATACACATTTCCATACAGATTTTCTTTTCTGCGAACTCTGTAATCAGGTCGGAAGAGGTGTGGATGAGAACACCATGCCCGACACGCAAGCGACGCGAATCCTGAGGTGAAATATCGAACGCGGCCTTGGGGACGGCTTGTAAAAAATTCACGGCATTATCCAGATGCTGCTCCGCCACGTGAGGGGCAAGACCAAGCCCACCATCCCAAGCCTCATGAAACACATCGCGATAGGTGGACAGGCAATTCGCGCTCTCATCCCCGACCAGCCCGAATGCGGTGACATACGGATTATCAAGCTTTTGAAGGTCTTTGACCGCCTTCATGGCGAAATCCGCCCCGTGGTCACGCAGGCAGGTGACAACGATACGGGCCTCGATGCCCGTATTGGCGCGCGCAGCCTCAATCCCTGCCTGAATCGCTTGAAGTTGCGCCTTGAATGTGTCGCCGGCACGGTAAGAATTTGAAATCTCGGCATAAATCGCACCCTCGCGGGCAATCCGCTCAAGATAGCCTTGAACGGTGCTTGCCAATTCAGCCACTGAATCCGTCATGTCGCGGCATTGTTCATAGGTATGGTGAAAGTCGATAAGGGTGTTGTAATAACGTTTCTCGCGCTCAACCAGAAATTCCAGCTCAAGCGGTGTCCGCCGTTTCTTGACACGTCGTACAAACATGTCATTGGACAGCGCGAGCGAGATATGGACATGCATCTCAGCCTTCGGCAGGAAATAATGGATTTTGCGGGATTTTTTGTTATCCATTCAAATTTTAGAATTTTTTGTTATGCGCATTATTTTTTATTTATTTTATTTTCATACATCTTTAAATCATCAAAAAATCTGTCTCTTTTATTATAATTGATATTATTATTATTGAAATAATAATCCTTTGCTTTAGCACGCATTGTTTTAAGTATCGCGTCTAGTTCTTCAGCTGTCATATGTCTTGGTGATTGTTCTTGACGAGGTCTATGGAAATGTCCTTTTTCTTCGGGTTGAGGAGATTGTGCTCTATACCCGCCTGAAAAAGGACGTGCTTGTTCTGCAAACGATGAACGGCTTGTTTCTTTTTTTCTTAAAACTTGCTTTTCTTTGCCGATTCTTTTCGCCATATCATAGGCTCTATTAACCTGGACAAGAACTGCTTCGCGAGCTTTTTTCATTTTTTCATCAGGGTTGTTCCTGTCAGGATGAATCGCTTTTACAATAGACGCTCTAATTTGTTTTGGGGTTTTTCCATCCCAATCAATTTCAAGTTTTTCCGCAATAGTCGCAAGAATTGATGCAGGTTTATTTAACTTTCCAGTTCTTGCTGCTAATCTATTTAAATCATTCACGCTTAAATCTATATCTACCATATTGCACCTCTCTTAAAAATATGTATAATATATTTTTCAGGGTTGTTTGTCAATTATAATTCGGGGCTTTGGTGATGCTGGCGAGGTCGTGGACATGGCTTTCGGCCAGTCCGGCATTGGTCAGGCGAACAAATTCGGCCTTTGACTGCATTTCCGCCACCTCTGCCGCGCCGATATAACCCATGCCTGATTTCAATCCGCCGATTAGTTGATAGAGGATATCCGCGACAGGACCTTTGGCTTTCACCAAGCCTTCAACACCTTCGGCAACGAGTTTTTTGTTATCGCCCGTGTTTTTTTGGAAATAGCGATCGGCAGAGCCTTCACTCATCGCGCCGATTGACCCCATACCGCGATAGGATTTATATATATTATCTTCGTACTCAACAATATCGCCGGGGGCTTCATCAGTCCCTGCGAGGAGGGAGCCGATCATGACCGCGTCCGCCCCTGCCGCCAAGGCCTTGACGATATCACCTGAATGGCGCAAACCGCCATCGGCAATCAGTCCTATACCATGTTTTTTAGTGACTGCCGCGACATTAAGGATGGCGGTAAGTTGCGGCACGCCGACCCCCGCAATAATGCGCGTTGTGCAAATTGAGCCGGGACCGACACCGACCTTGACAGTATCAGCGCCGGCGTTAATGAGAGCCTGCGCCGCCGCACCGCTCACGATATTACCGCCGCATAAATTAATGTCATCGGAAAGAGCGCGAACCGCCGCGACTTGCTTTAAGACATTTGCGGAATGCCCGTGTGCCGTATCAACCACGATTAAATTGACACCTAACTCTATGAACTTTTTCGCCCGCTCAAGCTGGTTTTCGCCTATTCCGATTGCAATGGCGCTTTGTAAGTTAGCATCGCTTAAGGACTTGATAATCGCGCATTGCGCCTCAAAAGACATATTACGGTGAATAACGCCGAGTCCGCCTGCCTTTGCCATTGCATGCGCCATATCTATATCCGTGACCGTATCCATGGCGGAGGAAAGGAGGGGGATATCAAGCCTTAAACGCGGTGAAAGATGTGTTGCGGTTGACACTTCTGCTGGGCTGACATTAGACGCTTGCGGGGTAAGCAAGACATCATCATAGGTCAGGGCTTCGGTAATTTGGGGAGCGGCGTAATTGATTTGTTTCATGAGGAAAAATATGCGATTACGCCTTAAAATGCAAATAAGTTTTTAATTCCCTCTCCCTTGAGAGAGAGGGTTAGGGTGAGGGTTTACGAACATTCTTATTGAGAGCCCTCATCCGCCTTCGTTTCCTCAGGCACCTTCTCCCTAAAGGGAGAAGGAAAGGTTGGCTGCTCATTTTTTAATATTGATTTGTGTTCATTCGTGGTTAATCTCATAGGCATGACACAAAACACAAAAACCGCTGGGCTAATAATTATCGGCAATGAAATCTTAAGCGGACGGACTCAGGATAAAAACACGGCCTATATCGCTCAAAAGCTGGAGATGATCGGCGTGCGTTTAACAGAGGTGCGCGTCATCCCCGATGTGATTGATACAATCATCGGGACGGTTCGGCATTTTAGTGAGGCTTTTGATTACGTTTTTACAACCGGCGGTATTGGCCCGACCCATGATGATAAAACCGCCGAAGCCGTCGCAAAGGCTTTCGATGTTAAGCTGCTCAAAAATGCAGAGGCTTATCAAATTTTGCTCAACCATTATGGTGATGAGGCAGAGATGAATGATGGGCGGGTAAAAATGGCCTATACTCCTGAAGGCGCAAGCCTTATTCCAAATCCTGTATCCTCCGCGCCTGGTTTTCAAATTAATAATGTGCATGTTATGGCTGGCGTGCCGAAAATCATGCAATCCATGTTGGATTATATCCTGCCGAGCCTTGAAGGCGGTGATGTGATTAAATCGCGACAGATGGTTATTAATCAGGCCGAAAGCACGATTGCGCCCTTGATTGAAACGCTTGAGAGTGATTTTAAAGGCATCGAGGTCGGCAGCTATCCGCGCTATAAAAATGGCGAGCCAGAGGTAACAATTATCATTCGCGGTACTGATGAAACGCAAGTTGAGCAAGCTTTTGAGATGCTGGAAGAAAAAATTAATAAAATGTCATCCCGAATGTAGTCGAGAGATCTTGTCTCTACAGATCTCTCCGCTCTTTTCGCTCGGTCGAGATGACAAAATATATTTAACGCGAAGAATGTGAGAAAAGGAAGCGGATGAGGGGTTCTTTACAACAAATTTTTTGCCCCTCACCCTAGCCCTCTCCCCAGGGAGAGGGGATATAAAAAACAGAAAAAAAATGCATATAAATTGGACAGAACAAACAAGACAAAAGCGTGGGCAGGGGATGGTGATTACCTATGCCCAAACCAGTCTTGACCCATATGATGAGGTTTTGCTTGCTGAAAGTGAGAAGGGCGTTTGCTTTATCGGTTTACCGATTGACGGTGATTTTACAAAAGCCATGCAATCACTTCATCGCTTTTTCCCACTCGCGGTTTTTAAAGAGGGCGAGGTAAAGGCGGATTTGAGCAGCCTCGATATTTATGGAACGGCCATGCAAATTTCGGTTTGGAAAGAGCTGCTGAAAATAAAGCAAGGTGAAGTTTCAAGCTACAAAGCCATCGCTGAAGCCATTCATAAGCCTAAGGCCTGCCGCGCGGTCGGTAACACCATCGGCGCTAACCCGATCAGTATTCTTATTCCCTGCCATCGTGTCCTAGCGGCGAATGGCACACTCGGCGGCTATGCTTGGGGGTTGGAGCAAAAGCAGGCTCTGCTCAATAAGGAAATTACCTTATATAATCAACCAATGAAAGCTGCATAAGGTCGGTTGTGACGGAATAGGAGGCCTCAAGCTGGGTCTCAAGTTGCTTAAGCTGAACCGTCACTTCCGCCGCATCAATCTCGCGAATATCGACAATTTGGCTGTCGAGCAAGTTCAGCTCCTCAACATTGGAATTAATCTGCCTGTCCATTGTTTGCACGCGTTGGGCAATAGTGGCCTGCAAGACTGCTGTCTCGGTATAACCTTCCTCTATCACGCGTAAAGCCTCAAAAAGCGTGTCATCATCAGTCGGATTGGAAATCACGAGGTCAAGGGCGCGGATGATTTTTTCAAATGCCGGATTATTCGCGGTTACACCGTAATCAATATTAAAACTATCCGCCGCCTCAACGGTTTGGATATAGTTGTTTCCTTCATAATAACCATCATCAGGCGCAGAAGGCGTTGGTGGCGTATAAATCTGACCCCCGAAGGTGGCGAGCTGAACAGGTTGTGTTTTTGTAGCCGAGCCTGCGAAAAGATATCGGTCGGCAAGGCTTGTATTCAAACTCCCCGCAATACGGTTCAGATATGTTTCGGCATTATTAACAAGATCAGGACCTTCAAGTCCGAAGCCGGATGCGGTTGATTGTAAGTCCTGCTGAAACTGCCGTGTAGCTTCTAATATACCATTCAACGCGCTATACATCACCTCACCACGGTCAAGCGCAATTTGCGTGTTTTCGGTTTGTTGCGCAATACGTTCATAGTCGGATTCAAGGTTAAGCAAACGCGAGGTATCCCCTGCGATACCCTGAAAATTCTGACTTTTAAATCCGCTTGAGATTTGAATTTGACTTTCGGCATAGCGTCCTTGAAGGCGCAGATTATTGCTGATAATTTGGCTTGTCTGGGTAAAGCTTGCAATTCTATCTGTCATATTTATTCATCCTTTATTTATCGTACCGCGGCAATCAACGTGTCATACATTTCTTGCAAAACTGAAAGCATGGTTGCCGAAGCCTCATATTTCGCTTCTAAATCAATCAGGTAGGCCATCTCTTCATCAATATTGACGCCTGAAAGATTTTGAAGCGTGTTTTTAGTTTGTTGCATCAGATTGCTTGTAATATCCGCATCGGTCTTTGCATTATTCGCACGGAAAGCCACATCCGAAATAATCTTATCAATGTAATTGTTCAGTGAGTCATTCTGTGCGGCAAAATTGCCTGCCGCGGCGTAGCTATACGACGTTGAAAACGCTGTTGAAAGCTCATTAGTCAGGCTGGCATCACCGACATTAACCGCGCGGTCGCCAATCCCTGTTCCTGTATTCAAGCGTGATGTTGAAAGATAGCTGCCGTTATTAAGAAGGTAATCAGACACCTGAATGACATCCGCGCCGGTACCGTTGAAAATATTGTTCAGTCCAAAATTGGTTGAGAAATTATCGCCGCCAAAATCACTTGTCCCTTGCCCTAAGGCCAAACCTTCCCCCGGATTATTGGCAATAAGTGATAGCTGCCCATCGGTTGTCAGGCTGGCCGTGACGTCAGGGCCGAGGGCGGTATTGATTCCTGTAACAAGATCACCGATCGTTGTAAAGCTTGCAAGATTGAGATTAGCCTGATTTTGAACAATCCCATCACTATCCAAAACATCAATGCGAATGTTACCTGTTCCGCCCAAAAGGTCACCAAGCCCGAGCCCCTCTATGTCGCCGATCATATCAGGTCGGGGTGGTATAGAGGCACCCTCGCTGTGAATCGCATTTAATTCGGTTGCAAGCACACTGGCGAACTCATCCAATTTCGCTTGCTCCTCAACCATAATACCGTCACGTAATTCGAGAAGACCGCCAATCTCACCACCGCTTAAAAACGGTGTGATGTCCGTCCCGTTCAGATCAATCGGATTAAAGCCTGCAGGGTAAATTGTGTTTTTATCGAGAGCGGTAACAGATTCAAATTCAATTTCACGCGGACGGGAATCGAGAAGTGGCATTCCGGCTGTATATATTTGAAGCTTATTCTTACTGTCGATAAAGTAATCGTAATCGATAAGTTGTGACAGATTTTCAAGCTCAACATGGCGAAGGTCAATAAGGTCAGCCGTGGTCGTGCCGAGTGTTTCGGCGCGGATAATCTCAAAATTCAGGCGGTCAATGACTTTGAGAGACTCATTCACCTCACCGATGGCGCGGTCAATATCCTGATCAATTTTCAATCGTGCATCCTGAACTGAATCCGACAGACGGTTTAATTCAATCGCCACTCGATTGGCATCGGCCACAAACTGGTTTTTAAGTGAGATATCTTCCGGTGTGATGGATAGCCTGCTTAAGGCATTAATCATGTCATCAATATAGGCGCTTAAGGAATTATCACCATCTATTGAGCCAAGGTCATTGGCGTAGCTTGTTAAATATTGCGCAATCGTGTTGTTGCTGACCGCGATTGTAGTATCTTCAAGCAGGTTTTTAAGGATAAATTCATTATAATTGACCGTCTCAACCGTGCTACGAATTGGAACCGTTCCTGCATTGGTTGTCAGATATTGGGACTCAATTTCTTTCCGCGTATAGCCGGCGCGGTCGGCATTGGTGACATTTTGGGATGTAACAGCAATCTTGCTTTCCGTATTGCGAAGCCCGTGGAAGGATGAGTAGAGTGCGGCTGTAATCGACATAATTTACCCTTTCTTATCCTTATTTGGTTTCGGTTTTGACTGATTATAAGCGATACAGGCGTCGGCCATTTTTTTAACTTGCTGTCTGGACGCTTTATTATTCGCCATACTATTTTCCATCTTTTTGCTTTCCTGAGACAGCAAAAGCGATATTTCTTTTAAAGCGGCGCGGGCTTTATCACTCTCATCATAGTCGGTTTGATTGATAAGTGACCCGAGTTTGGCAATATCGCGCTCCATCTCCTTATAAGAGGGGAGGGGGCTCCCATCTTCACTTTGGTATTTTGAGCGTATGAGCGCGATATCATCCATAATTTAACTATACTCTTTTTATCGAACCGCACCGATAAGCGTTTCAAACATATCATCAACCGTACTCAAGACTTGCGCGGCAGAGGAATAAGCCTGTTGCGCAACAATCATCTTGTTAAATTCATCTGATGAGTCGACTGTTGATTGTTCAAGCGAGGTGGCCTCGATATTCCCTGCATTCCCTTGGGTCGGCAGGTTGAGGCTCAAGTTACCCGCAGTCTCGTTTTCATCATAGATTGTTCCGCGAATATTGGTCAGACCTTCAGGGTTAGGAAAAGTTGCCAAAGGAATTTGGAAAATCGGGCGTCGCACACCGTTATCAAACAAGGCGGTGATAAGCCCGTCACTGTTGATTTCTACGCCACTAAATTGACCGAAACGCACACCATCTTGCTCAATCGTGTCAACATCGAGTGAAGGCACGTTCGAGCTGGAAGCAAATTGTGTCAAGCCATCAAACAGATTATGTGTCCCGAGATCAAGTTCAAACGTCATCGGGTCGGCACCTGTATCCAAAAATGGCGGCGTATTCGGTGCGATTGATATATCGAAAGGAAGTGCATCTGCCGCAGGGCTACCGCCTGTTCCGTCAAATGCTGTTCCTGTCCATGTTCCGGTTGCAATTTGGTCGATTGACCCATCCCCGTTAAATGTAATTTCGAGGGCTGTTTGCACACCTGCCGCAGCACCGTCAAGGTCAAGAACACCGACAGGTGTTTTCGTTGTATCATTCGTCCGGAAAGGATTCGTGTAATCAACCGCCCAAGTATTGGGGCCTGTCTTGCGCCAAGTTTGTTCAAACGATAAGCTGTTACCCTGTCCGTCAAAAATTTCCATCGCGGTAATATATTCAGGGTCACCGACCACAGCCCATAAAGGTGAATCAGACGGCAAGTTAATGTCCATCTCGGCCTGTGTGGTCACACCCGCCGTTCCTGAAATCGTATCAAGGTCAATCGGTTCCAGCGAGTTCAAGTTACTGGCATCTGCCGAAATAACAACACCGTCAATATCTGTCCGTTGGCCTAATAAAATCATACCTTCATTGTTGATAAGCAACCCGTTTTGATCGGTCGAGAAATCACCATTTCTTGTGTAAGTAAATCCCGAAGGCTGATTCAATGGGTCATCCGTGACCGTGAAGAATCCCTGACCGTTCACGGCAATATTTGTTGCAATTCCTGTATTTTGGATCAAGCCTTGCTCAGTCAGGTTTTGACCTGTTTCAAACTTCACACCGCCCCCGACCTGGTTTAGGGATGATGCCGCGTTTGATGAGGTGACAAGTGACTCAAAGCTGATCGTCCGCTTTTTATAAGCCGTAGTACTCGCATTCGCGATATTTTCGGATACGGCCGCAATTGCCGCACTCTGTCCTCTTAAGCCTGATACTGAGGCGTTTAATGCACTTCCTAAACTCATGGTCTGGTCTCCTTCTTCGTTTTACTTAGTTTGCGGCAACTGTTTGGGCCGCGTCAGTGGTTTGGTTATTTGTTGTATCAATCAATTTCAAAACATCATTTGTCCTGAAAGAAATCTGTCCCGCCGTCAGGTAGTTATTTTGGTTGTCTGTCCAAACACCATCGACGGTGATGAGGGATGAAATCTTGCTATCCAATGGCTCGCCATCCGCATCAATCGCATTCACGCTTAAAACTAAAGTCTCACCTTCACTTAAATCATAATCGGCGGCATTGACAGAGAATGAGCGGACACCCGCGGCGATACTGCCTTCAACCTCATCGATTTGATTGCCGAAATTATCTGAGATCGTCAGTTTAACCTCGCTCGGGCTGCCATTCACAACGTAAGACCATGTCGATTCGCCATTTTGTATAGGGCTCATATTCGTGGCCACTTCAACGCTTTGACCTATATAAGCCAAATTAGCCGAGGCCGCGCTTCCGCCGAGAATATCATTGGTGACAGAGAGTTTTTCGTTTGTCTCAATCCCTTGTTCAAGGATGGAGTAACGCGTTAATTGTGCCGTCCATTCATCCGTATCCATCGGGTCGAGCGGGTTCTGATTCTCAAGTTGTGTGAGCAATAATTGTAAAAAATCGACTTTTTCTTTCTCTGCCTGTTCCCGTGCAACTTCACTCGCAGAAGGGCTGTTGTCAACGTCTTGCGCTGATGGGATAAGGCTTTGTGTGCCGAGGGCTGAGTAAATATTCATTTCTAATACAATCTTTTTTTAACGTGCTGTTAACATGTTTCAAATATTCTTGTACTATTACACGAACGAGTGTGGGGAAGTTGGGCGATAAAAATAAAATTAATTTTTTCCGCCCAAAAACACAAACTTCATTCGTGTAACAAAATAGGATAACCCGATGTGGGATATCCGCATGCCTCAGGATGAGGCGTGTTAAACATAACGGCAGATAAAAAGGAGATCTTATTATGCCTAGTATTGCAACCAACCTCGCGGCGAACTCGTCGCTTTTCTACCTCAACCGTAACTCTGACAACCAATCAAGTTCCTTGTCGAAAATTTCGTCAGGTCAAAGAATTGTTCGTGCATCCGATGATGCCGCCGGTTCAGCGATTGCGCAGTCATTACAATCCGATATCACATCGTTAGAAACGGCCGCTCAAACAGTTCAGCAAATGGACGCTTTGCTCCAGATTGCCGATGGTGGTCTACAGCGTGTGGCAGAAATTCTGCAACGGATGAAAGCACTTTCAACGCAGTTTAACTCCGGTACACTTGGAGCAGCTGAAGAAGGCTTTATTAACTCTGAAATGGCTCAGTTAAATACAGAAATCGCTTTGATCGGTTCTTCAACAACATTTAACGGTGTTGAGCTTATCGGTGGTGGTACAGCCTTCAACGAAACAGTGATTGTTGGTGCGGATGCTGCTAATACACTTGTTATTAACTTATCGACTGTCAACGTCACAACTGTCGGTGATGCGGCTGTTGGTGGTACGACACCGGCAGATATTGATGCTGATATCAACACAATTGGTGGATTCCGTGCGGCCGTTGGTGCGTTACAATCTGCGGTTGGTTTCCAAGGTGAAGTTGTTGCCACACAGATTGAAAACTTGCAAGCGGCTAAATCAGCCATTGCCGATGTTGATATCGCGGCAGAGCAAACACGTTTCACAAACTTCCAGGTTTTGACAGAGGCAGCGATTGCAGGATTGGCTCAGGCCAACCAGATTACACAGTCACTTCTATCTTTACTGAGATAATCGGTAAACGTTTAAAGTGATTTGATAAAAAGTTTTGGTGTCCCTTTATACATGTGGGGAAAAGGGGCATCATTTTTGCAAGAGAGAATAATAGAGATAAAAATAAAGGATAAATAAAGTTTAAGTCATGGTCGGAACAGTATCACAAGTTGGCACAAGAGTATTTGTTGGGGGAACCGCCTCCAACATCGATACGAATGCCCTGATTGATGCCGCCGTCCAGCAGAAAAATATCCGCGCCGACCGCCTTCAGATTGAGATTGATGAAAATGTTAATCAGATTAATGCTTATAGCGAGCTTGAAACGCTTGCCGCAAATATCAAAACTTCACTCGATGCCTTAAAAGGAAATCCGTCTATTTTTGATGAAAATGATTCTGTTTTTGACCTGAAATCAGGAACGGTTCTGACATCCGATGGTTCTGACTTTTCCTCGATTGCTGATATTGTTATTGATAAGGAAGCCGTCCCGGGCACATATGATATTGAGGTTATTCAAGCAGCCCAAGCTCAACAGGTTATCGGCACAAATGCAACTCTCAATCCTGATGGCGATAAAAACTATAATGGGTCTTTTTCAATCGGTTTATCGGGTGGGGCGTCTTCGAATATTACCGTTACAAATGATATGTCCTTGAATGAGATCGCCGCCGCTATCAATACAACCACAAATGTATCAGGCGTGGCCGCCGCAGTTATCAAAACCAGTGAAAATGAATATCAACTCCTTCTCTCAGGGCAAGAAGAAAATCAAACCATTGTTATCGGGAATGTTACGGGTACAAGTGTTATGTTCCAGTTAGGTGTGACAGATGGCGCAGGTGGTTTTAATTCCGAATTACAAGTACCGCAATCGGCGATTATCGAATTTGATAATGTCACAATCACGCGCGATGATAATAATTTCGATGACTTGATCGATGGTATTGCGATTAATGTCCGTAATGAAGCACCGGGGACTATTCTCAGCCTTGAAGTCGGCAACGATACTTCCGGTGTGAAAGATGCCATTCTCAATTTTATTGAGGCCTATAATGCATTCCGCGATTTTGTTTCCCAAAATCAACAAATCAGTGCGAACGGTGTTGTCAATGAAAATGCCGCTTTATTCGGCGATGGACTGCTCTCAGGATTATCCGCTCAATACGCCGATATCTTAGGTCAAAATTTCGGCAATGGCGGCGACATTCAAACCATTCGTGACCTTGGCATAACTATCGGTAATGAAGGTAAGCTTGTTTTGTCTGATGAGGCAGTTCTGGACAATGCGCTTCTGAACAATTTTGAAGAGGTTCAGGCAGCCTTTGCGTCCTCAAGTCAATCGGATGACAGCAACTTCGCAATGCTCGGCAACACATCATCACTCTCATCACAATCAATCGTTTTTAACATCACGATGAGTGGCGGAAATATTACAGGGGTGAGCGCAAACGGAACTTCAAATCTTTTTGACATCAGCGGAACATCTATAATAGGTAAGAAAGGCTCGATCTATGAGGGCTTGCGCTTTTCTTTTCAAGGGTCGAGCAGCACGACAGTCAATTTTGAACTGGGGCAGGGTTTGGCAGACAGGTTGATTAACAGTGTTGTAGGCTACACAAACAGCATTGATGGCTTGATTATTCAGGAAAAGGCAGGCCTGCAGCAGGAAAATACAAATAAAGCAGAGGATATAAGGGAGATTAGGGATAGGTCGGAAGCCTTCAGAGAGCGGCAGATTGAAAAATATGCCGAATTTGAGGCAAGATTACAGCAACTTGAAACTTTGCGCGACCAAATTCGTGCTATATTAGGAACTGATGATGATAACTAACCCACTCAACCGACCACAACAACCGAATGCCTATCATACGGCGGCAACCGCATATGGCAATACGCAGGCCGGCACAATGTCCGGTTTTGAGGTTGTGGCAGAGCTTTATAAGGGTATGATTAAATTTGTCGGGCAGGCGAAAACGGCTTATGAAGCGGGTAAGCTTGACGATATGTGCATGTATATACAAAAAACAAATAAAATCCTGATGGCGCTTCAATCCCATCTTGATTTTGAGCAGGGCGGTGAGGCCGCAGTTTTCTTAAATGATTTTTACACAGGTATTTTCGCCAAACTTTTTAAGGTTCTTCGTGCCGAGGATCCATTGGGGGAGTTTGATGAGGTTCATGCCATGCTCCTCCCCGTTAAAGATATCTGGGTTGAGCATGCGGCGAATGCGAAAAAAGGCGAACCGCAGGCGGCTATCGACCTGCCTGCCAGCGCTGTCAAAGCGCAGGAAAAATAGTAGCGTCATTGCAGGACTTGTTCCTGCAATCCGAAAATTAAACCACAGATAAACACGGATTTACACAGATATTAAAAATTTGTCATCTCGACCGAGCATAGCGAGCGGAGAGATCTGTTAAGATAATGAGATCCCTCGGCTTCACTTCGTTTCACTCGGGATGACAATTTGCGTTTATTTAAACTTTGGTACGGTCCTTGCACTTCTCTGATGTATGGGAGAAGCAACCAAGACCTACCTGCAATTATCAGATGTAGATTTAATTTCCAAAATCAATGCGGATGATCGCCATGCCTATGCTGTTCTCATGCAACGCTACGCGCCGAAAGTCATGCGTATGGCTTATTCCGTGTTAAGGCAGGAGCAAGAGGCCCAAGATGTCGCGCAGGATGTGTTTATGGCCTTACTGGTTCATCTTGAGGATTGGGATAAAAAGGGGCAGGCGAAATTTTCCTCATGGATTTACCGCATCACGTTAAACAAAGCGATTGATTATAAGCGCAAACGCCGCCCTGCCGAATTGATTGATCAGGTTGATATCCCATGCCAATCAAAAGACGGCTATCAACAATTATCGGAAAAACAACAAACAGAGAAAGTCAGGCGAATGCTTGATAAATTGCCGGGGGCTCAACGCCAAGCCTTAATAATGTATTATTTCAAAGACATGGCGATTATTGATATCGCATCGGCTATGCAAAGCAGTGAACTAGCCGTCCGCTCGCTCATTAAACGCGGTAAAGCGGCTTTGCGTGATAATGCTAAAGCAACAATTATGGCATAATTAATTTATGAACTAAAGTAGAGCGTTTTACTTAATAATATTCATAAATAATTATGTATAAAAAGTTTTTCTATTTAATTAATCGACAAACTTAATTGGAACTATCCTTAGTTTTAAAAAGTTTATAAAAAAATGGTTCATATTGATACAGCAAAAGCTGAAGGCACATCCAAAACCTCGTTGACAAAAGCGATTTCCGCGGCAATCGCGGACATATTGGGCGGTTATAAAGACGTCCAAAAAATTTCCATTACAATTATTATTGATGGCTATGAATTTAATGGCGAGGAGTATGTTGTTAAAGTTCGTGCCATTGTTGCCAATATTGATAAAGATATGGAAGAAGCCTATCACGAAAAAGCAGACGATCTGGAAGAGCGTCTTCAAGCCGGGGATGATATGGCTCATGATTTCACGGAATCATCCGACCCTGCCTTGCAAGATAATTATGAAGAGTTAAATAACGATGAAGTGAATTTCTTGATTGGAGGCGTACCTGCTGTAAGCGGAACTGATGTCACAATTCATGCACCCGAAGAAGTGAGGGCAGAAGTCAGTCAAGCGCGATTGGATGCCTCACGCGATATGACACCTTCACAAACACAGCATAATGAACCTGGACTTGGCTCAAATGGTTCAAACACAGACAAAGAAGCGGCTTAATTTAGACTTCCAAATCTTTTATATCTTTAAAATATTCTAATGTTTCAGGGTTGGCAAGGGCTTCGATATTATGAATCTCGCGGCCATGCATGATATCGCGGACGGCGATTTCCGTCATTTTGCCGCTTTTAGTGCGCGGAATATCAGGCACGGCCAGGATTTTTGCAGGAACATGACGTGGTGATGCGCCGTTCTTAATTTGATGTTTAATCATGTCTTTAATGATATTGGTTAGTTCTTCACCGTCTTTCATTATAACAAATAAAATGATGCGCACATCATCCTGCCAATCTTGCCCGATGGCGATTGACTCTTTGACTTGGGGAATTTGTTCAACCTGACGGTAAATTTCCGCCGTGCCGATACGCACACCCCCTGGATTGAGTGTCGCGTCCGAGCGTCCATGGATGATCCAGCCGCCTTGGTCAGTTGTTTCAACAAAATCGCCATGGCACCAGATATTATCAAATCGGTTGAAATAGGCCTTATGATAGCGCGTACCATCCTCATCATTCCAAAAACCAATAGGCATGGCAGGAAAAGGCTTGGTACAGACCAGCTCGCCTTTCATATTTGCAGGGAGGCTATCCCCATTCTCATCAACCACATCCATGGCATAGCCGAGGCCTGCACCCTGAATCTCTCCACGATAAACGGGTGAAATCGGATTACCAATCAGGAAGCAGGAAACGATATCCGTTCCGCCAGAAATAGACGCCAAATGGATATCAGATTTAATATCATTGTAAACATAGTCAAAGCTCTCATGCACCAGTGGCGAGCCTGTCGAGGTCATGGTTCTTAAACTGTCCAGCTTATGCGTTTGTTTCGGTTTAACATGATGCTTATTGAGCGCATCAATATATTTTGCCGCCGTGCCGAACAAGGTCATGCCCTCCGCATCCGCATAATCCCACAAGATGTTCGGGCTGGGGTAAAAAGGCGAACCATCATAGAGCAGGAGCGTAGCCCCGCTTGCCAAACCTGTCATTTGCCAGTTCCACATCATCCACCCGCAAGTTGTGAAGTAAAAAACCTTATCACCTTCGCGGATATCGCAGTGGAGCTGATGCTCCTTCATATGGGTGAGGAGGACACCGCCATGGCCATGCACAATACATTTCGGAATGCCAGTCGTGCCAGATGAAAACATAATGAAAAGCGGATGGTCAAAAGCCACTCGCTCATACATGACTTCTTGCGGTTCATGGCGAGAAAGAGCCTCATGCCATACAGTTGCATTATCTAATTCAAGAGGCTTATCAGCGGCGTAAGGTACTATTACAGTATGCCGAACGGTTAATAATTGCGGTAGAAAAGCCTTTATCTTCTCTGCGCAATCAATAACTTTGCCGTTATAATAATAGGCTTGGCTAGCAATCAGAACGGTTGGCTCGATCTGCCCGAACCGATCCAGCACACCCTGAACCCCAAAGTCGGGCGAGGCGGATGACCAGACCGCACCGAGAGAAGCGGTGGCGAACATGGCTATCAAAGCCTCAGGCGTGTTGGCGACAAAGCCTGCCACACGGTCACCTTTTGTTACACCTTGCCTTTTCAGGAATTGCTGCATTTGCGAGACTTGGGCGATAAGGGCATTGCGGCTCATACGTATTTTGACTTTATCCTCACCCCAAAAAACAATGGCATCTTCCGTGCCATAATACTGTAAGCAATTTTCAGCATAATTCAGGTATGCATCAGGGAAAAAACGGCAATCACGCATCTTTTCGGCGTTCTGAATGATTTTTTCGCCTTTTTCACCAATAATATTTAGCCAATCCCATAATTTTGACCAGAAATCATCACTCTTTTCAATAGAATAACGATAAAAATCACTATAATCGGCATTATTATAGCCGCAGGAGCGCAAAAAGTTCGTCAATCGCGTTTTTTCTTTACTGTCAGGCTTCCATAAAGGCTTGTTCATGTAATCGATTTTCAAATTTTAAAATGTTAGTTAGATGAGATTGTATAATAATTTTTTAGATGAATAAATACGTGTAAAATTAAGTGTGATAAAATAAGTTGCAACATGAAGAATTGAAGAAACAATACATTCTTCAATCGCAGAGTTATAGAGTAAGAGGAGTTTTACAAGCACTCCGTGATCTCAGTGTTCTCCGTGGTAAAAATAACTAGCTCATTATCATTTGCCGCGGTCACAAAGCCTGCCCTTCTGCGAAGGCAGGGGGGTTCCCTCGCAATGACAATAACACTGAGAAGATTTAAAACTTTGTTAAGTCGAAAATGCTATGATAAAATTTAAAACGAATCATACTCTTTAAGGCTACTCGAAAACCATAATGGTCAAAAACTCTTTTAATAAGAAATCTAAGGGAAATATATTTGCGCTGTTATTTGCAGCGGTGGGATTAACAGGCGTTCTGGGCGTTGTCGGGATGCAAACCGTTTCAGGGCCTGTGCAAACCATTACAAAAGTGACACAGAAAAATATCACCGATACCGACCTCCTCACAAATGCGCGGATAATGATCCTAAATGCCAGTACTCTGCCCGATAACGGGGATGGCGATACGGATGGTTATATTGAGCCGGCGGAATATCGCACAACAAGTTGCGGCATAACGCTCACGGGCGGCGGGTGTTTGCCCGATGATATCGGGGCAATTTTGACCGACCCATTCGGCAGTGAATATGGCTATTGCGTATGGGATCATGGCACGACAGTAAACGGAAAAAATGATGCAGGAACGGGTACGGATAACCGCCTGAATGGTGAGGCCGTGACTTCACGCCCTGTGTTAGCGATTATCGGTGCAGGGCGCAACAGAACATTTGATACATCATGCGGCGCATTTGGTGATGGGGGTGTTGAGGGGTTGAGCGACCCTGAAGGCGCAGGCGATGATATTGTGCGTTTCTATTCTTATGAGGCGGCACTGGCAGGATCAGGCGGGCTATGGAGTGAGACAGGCAATGACGCGGTGATTGCAAACCCTGATGTAACGGATGAGGTGATTATCGGGGGCGGCGCACGTATTGATATTGGTGGTGTGAATACGGGGACGGCGGGAACGGGGTCTTTCCCTGCCATTCGCACGGATGTTGTAGTCCCCTTGGGTGGTGGCACGGTTGATATTGATGATGGTCGCTTTCAGGCGGCGAACCAAACTTTAATCGTGAATGGCGCATGTAGCGGTGGGACTGCCGCAGGTATTTTACGCTGGAATACCAGCGGTGCTTTACAGGTTTGTGACGGCACGAATTTTGTTGATGTTTCAACATCGGGTGCAGAGCCTTGGCGCATCATCGATGATGCGCATGGCTCAGACACATTTATAACCGTTGCGGGAACGGCCAATACAGATACAGATACAATCAGCTTTAGTGTCGCGGGTTCAGAAGCGATGGTGATAGACTCGTCTGGCCGCGTGGGTATAGGCCGCCCGCCAACTACAGATAAACTCGAAATTGTGGGTGACCAAGTTACCTTATTAAATCCTGGTCTTTCTGCTTCTTTTGTAGTTCGTCCTGATAATAATAATAATCAAACTGGTGCGAATGCAGGATATGAAATTGTAAATGATGGAAATACTACGGTTGGTTCTTTAAAATATACCGAATCGACTGACATTTTACGATTAAATCGGGGTAATGAATCCGGTAATGATTTGGTAATAAATGCCAGCGGATTTGTCGGTATTAACAATTCTTCACCTTCCGAAGTTCTCGATGTCGTTGGTAATGCGCTTCTCTCAGGTAATATCGTTGTAAACGGCAATGCAACGCTGGGTGATGCGGTGGGCGATACAACAACCATCAGCGGGAATGCAAGCGTGGGTCAGGATTTAACCGTCACGCGCGATGCCTCAATCGGGGATGATTTAACGGTTGATACAAATACACTTGTTGTCGATGCCGCGAATAATCGTGTGGGTATCGGTGTGGCGTTCCCCGCCGCGGCGATTAGGTTGGATGTTAATGGCGCGATAAAGCTTGGTGCCGGCTCAACATGTGGCAGCACCCAAGAAGGCGCGATTCAATATGAGACAAGCGGCAATACGGTTCAGTATTGCAATGGATCAATCTGGACCAATATTGACACGCCCGCGGCGATTGATAGTTTGACAGATGTCAATGATGTTGAGGCGACCGCCGATGACTCAAATGGTAATGTCCTGCAATGGAATACGGCATTAAATGCCGGTGCAGGCGGATGGGAAGGGGTTGCGGCGTCCAGCCTGACTGTCGGTGGTGTCACACCCGGCTCAATTGAGATTGATGATTTATCCGATGCCTATTTTTCAACCGACATTGACCATGATGGTGACGGTGATGCGACAAATGATGATAATTTGGCCATCGGTCATGAATTCCCTAATCTGGATGCGACAAACCCCGGTGCAAGAAATATTGCCATCGGGCGGTTATCGCTGGATAAATTAACAACAGCGGATGATAATATTGCTATCGGTTATAATGAGACGGATACCCGAGTTGATAGAAACAAACGAATCTTAATTGGGAATGATCTTAATGTAGGTGGTGGAAGTACGGCCATTGGTCATGATATAAATGCGCCTAATTTTGCCGATTCTGTTATCATTGGAAATGATGCACTTGGGAAGGCATCAAGCTTTACATCAAGTAGAAATGTTGTTATTGGTAACAGAGCATTCCGCGCCATTCCTGCTGGGAATGAAAATACAATATTAGGACATAATGTAGCAGCCTTTTCGTTGACGAGTTTATCCAGTAATGAGAATGTGATTTTAGGATCACGTTCAGCTACTGACCTATCTAACAGCGATGAAAATACAATTATTGGAACCCGCGCCGCAAGAACTTTAAGGGATGGTAACAGTAATATTATTATCGGGAATAGTGTCAATGTAACATCAACTACCAGTAGTTATGAATTTAATATCGGTGACCTTATTCATGGTTATATAGATGATGATACAACGGCGACAGTCAATGAAAAGCGTGTTGGAATAGGTACGGCAGATCCGACCGCAATCGCGGACACAGCCATCCTTGATTTAACCTCTACCACGCGTGGTTTCCTCCCCCCCCGTATGACAACAACTGAGCGTAACGCCGTTTCATCGCCTGCTAATGGATTACAAATCTTTAACACTTCAACCAGTGATGCCGAATTTTATGACGGTGCCGGATGGCGGACAATGGATGCAGGCGCGACATTATCGGATGAACGGTTGAAAACCAATTTGCAACCGATTGATAACAGTATTGAGAAATTAACAACACTCAGAACCGTGACTTATAATTGGCAAGATGAAGGCCGTGGCAAAGATGCAGAAGTCGGGGTTATCGCCCAGGATGTTCAGGCCGTTTACCCCGATTTGGTTAATGAAGACGGCAATGGGTATCTGCAAGTGGATTATAAACGCTTAACCGTACCCTTGATTGATGCTGTTAAAACTTTGCATGCCCGTAATAATGAATTGCAAGTCATGCAGGATAAAACTGAACAAAAACTTCAGGCCATGCAAAATCAGATTGATAACCTGATGATGAGCCAAAACGCAAATCAAACGGCTCAATAAACAATAATTCTTTCTTTTTTCATGAAAAAGCCATATATCTAGGCAATGATACTAACTATGCGTAATGCAATTTTAAGCTTTGTAATAATTTTAACGGGTTTTACGATCACGGCTGCGCATGCATCCGATACGGAGAAAGCCGAAATCTTTATCCGAACTTTGGGGAAAACGGCAATCACCGCCTTAAAACAAACCGAGGATAATCAGCCTGAGCGTGAAAAACAATTTGAGACGATTCTAAATCAAAATTTCGATATGGATGTGATTGCCCGATTTGCCCTTGGACGTTATTGGAACAACTTTGATGCCGTTCAAAAGGATACATATGTCCGTTCGTTTAAGGACATGGTGATTGCGGTTTATACAAAGCGTTTTTCCGAATATACTAATCAGCAGTTTGAGGTGACAGGGGCAAGACCTGCAGGGCGGGATATTATAGTCAACTCTTTTATATCCACGCCAGGAAGCCCTCAAAAAGTGCGCGTCGACTGGCGCGTACGCGGCGGGAAGGTGATTGATGTCATTGTTGAAGGGGTCAGCATGTCTGTCACGCAACGATCCGAATTTTCCAGCATTATCCAACGGAATGGCGGCGATATAGAGGCTCTCATCACCCATTTGCAAAAAACGTAAAACTGAACTTGACTTTTGAGGTTAAAAATAGTTTTTTAAGCACTTATTCGTCATGCTCTTGGAGGGATGGTCGAGTGGTTAATGGCAGCGGACTGTAACTCCGCCTTCTTCGGAATACGTAGGTTCGAATCCTACTCCCTCCACCATTTAATTTAACAAACGCCCTTTATGGGTGTTTTTTTATGCCTGAAAAAAGCGTGTTTCTGCGCTGTTTCGCCTGTGCGTGTGAGCACGGTTAGAAAAAATAACAGGGCAAAATTCTCTCTCAAATCTCTCATTCTCTCACCGCTCTGAGCACCTTTACGATTTTCCGTACTCACGTTAAAACCTTGATTTGCAATCATTTTCAAAATTGTACGCCCAGAATTCATCCCCCTCAAAATTTTCGACTATACTTTTTGAAAAATTATTAATATTTATTAAAACTTCTGATGCTGATTCAAGTGGTACAATATCCTCATGGCGTTTTTCATCGAACAATAGAGGAATAAGCAGTATAAGAATAAATATAGTGCTGTATTTCATGGAGCGATGGTTTTTAAACCACGCTTTACTCAAAAGAAAAAAACATAAAAGAGTTATTAAAAGCACAATCGGCAGCAGATTTAATTGTGAAACAACATCCGCGCGGGCTTTCAATTCGTAAATGACACCATGAATAAAAAGATAATACCAAACGATTAGCGGCGTAAGGCATAACAGTGCCTTAGCAATTGTGCTGCTATATTTATGAAAATAATATTTATGCATTATAAATAATCGTAGCTTTTAAATATTAAATTAATGTTACGGTTTTTTATAATTTTCCTATTTTACAAAGCTTAACGAACTTTATAGACTTATAGAAATAGTCTTTTCCACCGCTTACCTGAATTCTCATGGGATGCCACTTAAAACAGATAAAAAACTGATTGATTGCCGATTCGCATCGCTTGGTGCGCCCAAACGGATTTTTGCCGTTCCATCCATTCATGCGAGCCTTCCAAAACTACAGATTATTCATGAGCATATCTGGTCTGACTTTCAACCCGGTGACCGTCTTGTTTATCTCGGTAATTATACAGGGCACGGGGCGCATTCAAAAGAAACGATTGATTCCCTTTTGACCTTCAGGCGATGCTTACTGTCTATTGCAGGTGTTCAGCCGACCGATATTATCTACCTCCATGGACAACAAGAAGAGATGTGGCAAAAATTGCTACAGCTTCAATTTGCCCCAAATCCCGCCGCTATCCTTGAATGGATGCTGGAAAAAGGGCTTGCCCAAACACTTGAATCCTATTGTATAGACTTGCATGAAGCAAAACGCGTTTCGCGCGAGGGGGTCATCCGCCTCGCCCGATGGACGGAGCGTGTGCGTTGCCAGATTCATGAGCATGCAGGGCATAATATTTTCGGCGCACAATGCAAACGGGCGGCCTTTACGGAATGCTCCGTCGTGCAAGCCAGCCCATACAATCAAACCTGCGCCCCGCTTCTCTTTGTCAATGCGGGTATCGATTCAACAAAACCTCTGGATGACCAAGGCGATGCTTTCTGGTGGGGGCATAATGGCTTCAAACATATGGCCAGAGCCTATAGCCCCTATCAAACGATTTTCAGAGGCTATGACCCTGATAATCACGGTCTTAATTTGAACAAATTTACCGCTACACTGGATAATAGTTGCGGACGCGGCGGTAATTTGGTGTATGCACAAATTTCGGGCGACGGGGAAATTCTCCAGTTACGTGAAGCCTGATTTGTCAATAGAAACAAAATAATATTTTGTTTGAACTGAATACCTTTCGTCACGTATGTTGATAACAGAAAGGTGGTTTTCCCATGGGTTCCTATATTCACAATGATGAAATGCAACGGTCGGATTTAAACTATATCCGCCAATCAATGAATACGGCAATGCTGTCCAAAGAGCATGAGCAGGAATTGGCACATGCCTGGCGCGATCACGAGGATGAGAAAGCCTTGCACGAGATGATTAACGCCTATGGGCGGTTGGTTATTTCCGCGGCAACAAAATTCCGTCATTACGGGTTGCCACTCAATGATTTGATTCAGGAAGGTAATATCGGTTTGTTGGAGGCCGCGAAACGCTTTGAGCCAGCGCGCGAATTTCGCTTTTCAACCTATGCGACATGGTGGATTAAATCCTGCATGCAGGATTATGTGCTAAGGAATTGGTCGATTGTGAGAACCGGAACAACCGCCGCACAAAAATCACTCTTTTTCAACTTCCGCCGGTTACGTTCAAAAATTGAAAGTGCTCAGGAAGAAGAAGGCCTGAATGAAATCGGTCGGCAAAAAATTGCCAACGACCTTGGCGTCAAAATCAAGGAAGTCGAGGATATGGAACAACGTTTAAGCGGGGGAGATAACTCTCTCAACGTCACGGTCTCGGATGAAAATGGCGCGGATGAATGGCAATCTTTACTTCAAGATGACCGCCCTAACCCCGAAGAAGTCGTGATTGGCATGAAGGATGCGCAAACACGCTCCCAATGGTTGAATGATGCACTATCAGGCTTGAATGACCGTGAGCAGAAAATTATTCGTGACCGCCATCTAGGGTATGACACGATTACTTTGGAAGAGCTTGGCAAGCAACTTGGCATTAGTAAGGAACGTGTGAGACAGCTTGAACAACGCGCAATGCAAAAACTGAAAACAAACCTTGCAAAAGAACCTGAATATCGCCTTGCTTTTGCAAGTGGGGCTTAATTTCTGATTTTAACCTTGTTACGAGGGCTACAATTTTATAATCATAAGCTCTGATTTCTCTATTTCTGCCCTGAAAAGGAGAAGCCGCATTTTGGATTATTGCGATAATTTGAAAGTCGCTTAAGTTTGAGGTTAGATATGTGTCATCCGTTTATAATTTTTACCACAGAGATCACTGAGATCACGGAGGGGACAATGAACGCATCCCCGCATTTAATGCAGAGCCTATAATTTCAAAATATATAAGTAGGGTTTTTATCATAACTCCGAACCTCCGATACTCCGTGTAAAGAAATAATTTTTTGGATTGCATTCACAACCGCCCTCTGTAAAAGCGGGGGAATGTAATGACAGATAAATACCCTCTGTGGTCTCAGTATTCTCAATGGTAAAAACTATAAACCCCGCATCATGTGCGGGGATGCCTGTATTAATGAAGGTATCGCCTCTCCCAAGAGGGAAGGGTTTTAAACTCCTTTCTTACTCCATAACTCTGCGATTAAAAAAATTCTGGATTGCAAGGACAAGCCTTGCAATGACGAGCTATAATCTAAGCAGCCTTGCTTTCGCGGCGGGATTTATCACGCTCGTAATCTTCAAAATTCCCTTCAAACCATTCAACATGGCCATCGCCTTCATAGGCCAGAATATGTGTGGCGAGACGGTTCAAAAACCATCTATCGTGAGAAATTACAACGGCGCAGCCTGCAAAATTTTCGAGCGCTTCTTCCAAGGCCGCCAAGGTTTCCGTATCCAAGTCATTGGTCGGTTCATCAAGCAGGAGGAGGTTCGAGCCGGTCTGCAACATCTTCGCCAGATGGACACGGTTACGCTCGCCACCCGATAATGTGCCGACTTTCTTTTGTTGATCCGAGCCTTTAAAGTTAAAAGAGGCCACATAAGCGCGGGATGGTTTCTCGATTTTCCCGAGTTGCAACACATCATTTCCGCCAGAGATTTCTTCCCAGACATTTTTATTATCGTCAAGGGAGTCGCGCGATTGGTCGATATAGCCCATCTTAACCGTTTCACCGATTGTTAATGTTCCGCTATCCGGTTGCTCAACACCCGTAATCATTTTGAATAATGTTGATTTACCCGCACCGTTTGGTCCGATGATTCCGACAATGCCCCCAGCCGGAAGTTTAAAGTTAAGATTTTTAATTAACTCTTTGTCGCCAAATGATTTATTGACGTTATCGGCAACGACAACCGTATCGCCCAAACGCTCTGGCGTTGGAATAATAATTTGCGCATTGCCGAGCGTATCTTGCTGTGATTGCTTCAACAAATCATCATAGGCATTGATACGTGCCTTTGACTTTGCCTGCCGCGCTTTCGGTGACTGGCGTATCCAATCAAGCTCGCGGGATAAGGTCTTTTGACGCGCCGCTTCCTCGCGTGATTCCTGGGCCAGACGTTTGGCTTTCTTCTCTAAGTAGGCTGAATAATTGCCCTCATAAGGAATGCCATGCCCGCGGTCGAGTTCCAAAATCCAGCCCGTGACATTATCAAGGAAGTAACGATCATGCGTAATCATCATGACCGTACCTTTGAAATCATGGAGGTAATCTTGGAGCCACGCCACCGTTTCGGCATCTAAATGGTTTGTCGGTTCGTCAAGCAGGAGCATATCAGGCTCTGCCATAATCAGGCGCGCAATCGCTACACGGCGTTTTTCGCCACCTGAAAGATTCTCTACGCCTGCATTCGAAGGGGGGCAATGAAGCGCCTGCATAATTTTCTCGGCCTTGCGGTCCAGCTCCCACAAATCTTTGGCGTCAATTTCATCCTGGAGCTTTGACATCTCGTCAGGGTCGGCATTCTCGTAATCCATGCACAGCTCATTATAGCGGTCAAGGATCGCCTTGCTTTCCGTCGCGCCATCCATGACATTTTCTAAAACATTTTTGGTGTTATCAAGTTGAGGCTCCTGCTCGAGATAGCCGACCTTCACGCCATCCGCTGCCCAGGCCTCGCCTGTATAATCAGTATTCAACCCCGCCATAATTTTGAGAAGGGTCGATTTCCCCGCGCCATTGGGGCCAAGCACACCGATTTTGACGCCCGGCAAAAATTGCAGCGTGATGTCCTTCAAAACCTGCTTTCCTCCGGCATAAGTCTTGGACAGATTTTTCATGACATAGATATATTGGTATGCGGGCATGTGTTTTCTCCATATAATTTAGGAAATAAATAAGCATTTTTACATTTTTTTCAATAACCATTTGACTTAAATTTACATATATTATATATATAATTTATGGAAGAGTGTAGTGCTACAATTGAGGTTACTGAAAAAAATCTTGGTACAATAGTATTGCAAAAGGGCGATGTTAAACTTGTTCGCCGTAAAAATACTCTCTGGACTGATTTAACATTAACATCAAGAGCTCAGGAACGTCTAGGTTTGAAAAGCCCAAACGTTAGAGTCTACGAAGATACAGAAGTTTTGAGAGATTTTTTTCAAACCGAACAACAACCTCGCAGATTTGCACCTACGCCGTAATTGTTCACTTCAAATGTATTACTGTTCTTTCCATCTTCACAGGTGATGAAAAATCGTTTATTTTGTTGAGCAATTAAATAAATAAAAGAAGCTTTGCAAAATATAATGACAAAATCGATGGCGTTTGCCGTTTCGGCCTTCCTTATGCTTTTGACTATGCCTGTCTATGCCCAGACGGGTACGGCCTATGCCGATTCGTGGCAGCTCGGCTTTATGAACCCGATCAGTCCGATTAAGAGAGAAGTCCATGACTTTCATAATCTTCTGTTAGTGATTATCACGAGCATTGTCGTGATTGTCACGGCTTTACTGATTTATGCCGTTATCAAATTCCGCCGTAAGAAAAATGTTGAGCCTGCAACGTTCGCCCATAACACGTTGATTGAGGTGATATGGACGATAATTCCAGTAATTATCCTGCTTGTTATCGCCATTCCATCCTTCCGCCTTCTTTATTTTGAAGACCGCATCCCCGAGCCTGAACTCTCCATCAAAGTCACTGGCTATCAATGGTATTGGGGCTATGAATATATGGATTATGAAGGCCTGGAGTTTCTGTCATACATGATCCCTGATGAGGAGATTGATGAGAGCATAGGCCAGCGGCGTTTGCTTTCAACCGATCGACCTGTCGTTGTACCTGTTGATACAAATATTCAGCTTGTGATAACGGCTGCCGATGTGATTCATTCTTTCGCGTTGCCTGCCGCAGGGGTTAAAAAGGATGCGATTCCCGGTCGCTTAAATGAGACATGGATGCGTATTGACTATCCCGGAACTTATTTCGGGCAGTGTTCTGAGATTTGCGGTACAGGTCATGCCTATATGCCCATTGAAATTAAAGCGGTTGAGCGGGCGGAGTTCGATGCCTGGGTTGCCGACAATGGCGGTACACCGATTATTCAGAATAGTGAAACAATAGAGGCGGATACCGTCCCCAACAAACTGGATAACCCGATGGTTGAGCCTGAAAATGTATCAAACCCCGGAATTTAGATAAGAAATAAATTAAAGAAGAAATAGATAAAAAAAATGGCTGATACGCACGATCACACTCCCGGATTTTTTGCACGATGGTTCATGTCCACGAACCATAAGGATATCGGAACGCTTTATATTTTGTTCTCGATTTTTGCGGGCATTATCGGGGGTGCATTTTCGATGGTTATGCGAGCCGAGCTTCAAGACCCCGGCGTTCAGTTTATGGTGAATGATGACGGCTCCCCGAATGGGCAGCTTTGGAACGTGTTTATCACGGCTCACGGGCTCATTATGGTGTTTTTCGTCGTCATGCCGGGCCTGATTGGCGGATTCGGGAATTATTTCGTGCCGCTGATGATTGGTGCGCCTGACATGGCGTTTCCGCGATTGAATAATATTTCGTTCTGGTTGCTTGTGCCGTCTTTTATATTGTTATGCGCATCTGTCTTTGTTGATGTCGGGGCAGGGACGGGGTGGACGATTTATCCACCTCTCTCGGCGACTTTAGGGCATCCTGGCATGTCGGTGGATATGGCGATTTTCGCACTCCATCTGGCGGGGGCGTCCTCGATTTTGGGGGCGGCAAACTTTATCACCACTATATTTAATATGCGCGCGCCCGGTATGACACTGCATAAAATGCCGCTATTTGTCTGGGCGATGTTGGTGACATCTTTCCTTCTGGTCTTGGCTGTTCCCGTGCTTGGCGGGGCAATCACCATGCTTCTAACCGATCGAAATTTCGGGACAAGTTTCTTTGAGCCAGAGGGCGGAGGGGACCCGCTATTGTTCCAGCATCTTTTCTGGTTCTTCGGTCACCCGGAGGTTTACATTATGATTTTACCGGCTTTCGGGATCGTCAGCCATATCATCTCAACCTTCTCGCGCAAGCCGATTTTCGGTTATCTCGGCATGGCTTATGCGATGGTGGCGATTGGTTTTGTCGGCTTTATCGTTTGGGCGCACCACATGTATACAACGGGTTTGAGCGTCAATACGCTCGCCTATTTCACCGCCGCAACGCTGATTATTGCCGTACCGACAGGCATTAAGATTTTCTCATGGATTGCGACCATGTGGGGCGGTTCGATAGAATTTAAAACGCCGATGCTATGGGCAATCGGGTTTATTTTCCTGTTTACAGTCGGCGGTGTGACCGGTGTTGTGCTTGCCAATGCTGGGATTGATACGGTTCTCCATGATACTTATTATGTTGTCGCGCATTTTCATTATGTGCTGTCGCTTGGGGCCGTTTTTATTTTATTTGCAGGATGGTATTACTGGATCGGAAAAATGTCGGGGCGTATGTATCCGGAATTTCTTGGGAAAGTGCATTTCTGGTTGACTTTTATCGGTGTGAATCTGACCTTCTTCCCGCAGCATTTCTTGGGACTTGCCGGAATGCCCCGCCGCTACATCGACTATCCCGCACCGCTTGTCACCGAAGATATGGGCTGGTGGGAGCGCACGGCTTTCATGGCCAATGAGACGTGGATGCAGTTCAGCAGCTGGATAACAGGCACGGAATATGAGTCTGCGATTGCCTGGGGCTACCACGGCTGGAATTTTGTTTCATCGATGGGGGCTTATATGGCGGGATTATCTGTCATTCTCTTTGTCTACATCGTCATTCATACATTGTTTTTCGGGCGCAAGGCTTCTGCCAATTACTGGAATGTTGCGCCAAATACGATGACGTTGGAATGGACAGTCTCGTCTCCGCCACCATTCCACCAGTTTGAGATACAGCCAAAGGTCAAATAGAAGTTCCTTTTTTATAAAATGATAAATTAAGCCTTTTTTAATGCAAATTACCCATAATTATGGTATATTAAAGGAAAGATAATTAATAAAAATTTATCTAAAATTTTATAAAATAAGAAATATAAGCTCAAAAAGGCGTGGATTTGGATGGCAGGGTATCAACCTATAGGTAGGCAGGCGGACAACGAGGGCAAGCGCATCGCAAAACGCAGTGTTCTGCGCTATACCATGATGCCGGAGATTTTGCCGCGTATCCGTGCCATCGGTCTCCATTTCGGGCATTTTGCTTATTTGATTGCCTTGGTTTTTTCATCCGCAAGGCTCATTCCTGTAAACCATCCTTCACTTAATCCCGTCAATATCGGGCAATTCAGCGTCCGTCAGGTGATAGCCATTGCGGCAAATAATATCACCTGGTCACGTAATAACATTGACCAAATCGGAATCTTTGCGGCGATTGTTATCGGTCTTATTATCATTGTGATACAAGCACTTCTGATTGCCTTTGCCGCCCTCGCCGGTTTCGGCAATGAAGCGAGTGCGAGTAGTTTTTTTACAACGCCCGAGCCTAAGCAAGATCCAATGATGGAATTTTTTGCACATGTTTTTGGGTTTTTAGATGGTTTTTGGGGTATAAATCCAGGTGATGTCAGAAACGAAATAGTTAATGGTAATGTTATTGAGGTTCCAGTAGGTCCTATAGCTGATAGTAAACTACATGCTGGAATTTATGCTATGTTAAGGCTTTATAGCATGGCAACAATGGTCATTGCTGTTATTATTATCATTTATTATATAATGACGGTTGTTGCAGAGACAGCTCAAACGGGTCAGCCATTTGGTCGTCGTTTTAATACGGTCTGGGCACCAATAAGATTGGTTCTTGCGCTTGGTCTTCTTGTACCGCTTGGGACAGGGTTAAACTCTGCCCAATATATTACTCTCTGGCTGGCAAAAATGGGCTCTGGCTTAGGAACGCAAGTTTGGGGAGTTATGCATGAAGCCATGGGACAAAGAAATGTCGAAGATATTATTATTGGCGAATTTGCAAACCAATGGGTACATGAAGCAGCGTTCCGTATATTGTTTATGGAAACATGCATGTATGCGTCTAATAAAGAAATGTACAAAGATCCATTAAGCGAAAACGGTATAAGGAGAAGAGTTGTTGAAGAGGACAACTCTGATGACAATCGTGTATTCAAAGTATTCTATGATAAACCATCTTCTTTTGGAGGAACATTGGGAGTAGGTAATTTAATATATAGAAGTTGTGGAGAAATTACTTTAACGATTAATTCTCAAGATACTGACTCGATTATACTACAAGCTAATTCTTTGCCTGTCGAAACGGCATATCAGATGTCTGTAACAATTCTTAAAGAACTTATGGGAGAATTAGATGGCGTCGATACTCAAGGAAAATTTGTTCCAGAAACAGCATTATCAATTGCCCGACAAAATATTAGTAATGGAGGTTATGCTGCACCAGATGGCTTTCAGTATAACAATGTAATTATAGCCGCTGAGAACGTAAAAAACAGTGTTTTAGTTGATACAGCTACGGAAGATTTTAAAAATGAAACACAGCAACAATTGCAGGCTTTGTTTGATGAAGCTGACAATAGTTTTATATATGCGGGAGTTTGGTATCTAGAATTAGCTCGTATTATACAACAGTCAAAAGATATTCTTTCAAGTTCTGTACCAAATTTTCATACCTTAGAAACACATTTAAGAGGAGAAGTTCAAAGAACTGCGACTGGTCAAACACTGTCGCAACATGTAGGTTATGCGGTAAATGTAGGAAATGAAACAGAAACTGTATTAATTAATTTATGGCCTGATATAGCTGAATATATAAACGAATATAATGTTAATGATAATGCGGCTACTCCACTTGCTTGTAGGAATTTAGGACATGCGCCCGATTGGTATGTTTCAGCAGCTTGTTTGGTTGGCGCTATAATTGTGCCTGATCAATTGGTTATTTTATCTCAAAGTGATCCAGCAACTCGTTCTTTAAACCCAATGGCTACACTTATAAATGCGGGATATGAAATTTTTCAAAAATCTTGGTGGGCAATTGGTACAGGTTTAGTTGCCAATACTTTAGGCGGTATTTTGGCTGTGTTTGGTCCTCTTACAAGCGTTTTAGGTGTTGTGATGTCATCGCTTGGCTCTATAGCAATTTTAATTGGTGCTTTAGGATTAACCGCGGGCATTATACTTTATTTTTTGCTTCCTTTATTGCCATTTTTATATTTCTTTTTTGCAGTTGTTTCATGGATAATGGAAATTTTCGAGGCTGTCATCGCTATGCCATTATGGGCTTTATCTTTTTTAAAAATTGAAGGAGATGGATTTCCAGGACCATCCGCAGTAAACGGCTTTTTTCTTTTATTGTCTATTCTGATAAGACCTGCGTTGATTGTTATAGGTTTGGTTGCAGGTGTTTTAATATTCACAGCTTCGATATACTTGCTTCAGATTTTGTTTGACAGTGTTCTTATTATAAATGGTTCAGGCAATTCTAATGGTTTGGAAAATTTATTTTTTGCGCTTATTTTTGCTTATACAACATATACAGCGGGTATAACATCGTTCAAATTAGTCGATAAAATTCCAAATCAAATATTAAGGTGGATTGGAAGTGGTGCCTCATCATTCAGTGATGGTAATGATGTTGATATGGGTGGAAACACTCAAATGCTAGGTGCTGCAGGGGCATTTTTAGGAGGTAGTGTAGCTAATTCTATTTCTTCTAATGCGGGTGGATTGGGACAGGCCATAGGACGAGGTTTCAAATCTGATGATGATAATCCTCCTCCTCCCGGTGGTGGGGGCGGTACTGGTACAGGTGGCAACGATGGGAATTTAGGACCTTCATCCCAGCCTGAGCCGCAACAAAATCCATCTGCAACGCCTGCATCAAGCCCTACGGCGCAGCATCAAAAAAGTCAGGGTGGTTTAATGCAAAGAGGGCAGCAGTCTAAAAATAACATTCCTCGTAAGAAAAGATAACTCTTGCTTATAACGCATTATTAATTCTTTTATTATGATGCGTTGTTTCCTAAACTATCATTAAATGAAAACTGCTGCACAGATACCAAAAAAGGCTTTTGAGCCGCAAAAGACGCCCGCGTTAAAAGTCATTCGTTCGAGCGATGATGCGCCGATGGCACGCAAAAGCGGCAAGGTGTTTTTTCGGGAGCATGAAGTTTCGGAAAATATTGCAAATACGCTCTATCGTAAAATCGGCAAACGGTCGTTTGATATTGTGTTTTCCATACTTGGTTTAATACTCGTTACCCTCATGATTCCTGTTATCGCGATCCTTATTAAGCGCAGTTCCAAGGGGCCTGTCTTTTACCAACAAACGCGCATGACGCGGGGCATGACCCCGTTCAGCACATGGAAATTCAGGACGATGACATCTGACGCGGATGAGTTCGCATCCCAAGGCATCACGTGTTCAGGCAAGCAGGGGCGAATTACAAAAATCGGTGAGACCCTCCGCCGATATCGGATTGATGAGCTACCTCAGCTTTGGAATGTGCTCAAAGGCGAGATGAGCCTTGTCGGTCCACGCCCTCAAACGCCGCGCTATGTTGATTGCTATCCCGAGACTTATCAGAAAATTTTAGCTATCCGCCCGGGCTTGACAGGGCTTGCCTCCATTCGCTTTCATGAGAAAGAAGAAGCGATGATTGCGGGAGCAGGGGAGGACGCCGATGCGGTTTATATCAAAAAAATCCTGCCGATGAAGTTTAAATATAATCTGTTTTATGTTGAGAATCATTCATTCCTGCTCGACATGAAAATAATCTGGTGGACAATCCTTGGGATTATTGCAAAGTGCCGCTAGGAGATAAGCTCTCTCTCCTCTATAAAAAATTATGTTTGTCGTGAATTTTAAAAATAATGTCGCCTACCTGCTTGGTCTGGCATTCGGTCTATCCTTTTTTGGCAAAGAGCTCATCCTTTATGGACTGGCTGTTTTACTATCTGTGGCGATTATCTATATTGTCAAAAAACGCAATGATATGTTGATGAGAATAGCGGTCTCATCTTTTTTCAGGCAGCCTTGGTTATGGAGTTTGGGGACGCTTTCTATTGTCTGGTTTATCTCCGCGTCTCAAGGGTTAAATACGATTGAGGCACTCAAACAATCAAGCGAGCTGAGCTTGATGATGCTCGGCGGTGTTCTGATTGGAATTATGCTTGTGCATTCAAAAGTTTCACTTCAAAAGACAGTTGCAAGTCTTTCAATTATAACGAGTTTTTTCTCACTTTTAATGTTGGTCGGCTCATGGTTTAAGCCGTTTATCGAGGTGAGTTGGGGGCCACATTACGGGTCTGTCATCCTGATGACGATACCTTTCACGCTTTATTTTATCATGCAAAACGGTCATTCAACAAAAGTCAGAATATTCTGGCTTATATGTTTGATTTTGCAATCAAATGCAGTGTTTGCATCGGATGGGAGAACGGCCTGGGTCACGCTTGCCGCGATGATTATTCTGTTTCCGTTTATCTTTCACTGGTCGCCCTTAAAAAGAAAACTCCTTAAAGCGTCACTTGCATTATCGGTTCTGGTCATTGGCGGTTTTCTGGGGACTTTATCATATAAGAATTATTTCACGCCCGAACGCTTGGAATGGCGGGCAGGGGCGATGACCAATCTTGAGAGGCCCGCATCAGGGCGGTTGATTGTCTGGAGTGATACAATCGCGCTTATTCCTGAAAATCTGTGGCTAGGCACTGGAATTCGCGGCGCGCGGGAGCTGAATATTCGTAAAAACGAAGGCGAATATGTTATTCACGCCCATAATGCGGTTTTGGAAACATTATTGGAAACGGGTATAATTGGCTTTTTGGCGATAAGCCTTACAATAGGGTTTATTACGCTTGGCTTCTTCAAGGCATATATAGAGTGTCAAAGCGGACGGACGAAGCAACTGGCCTCGATGGTTCTGCTTTCTGCGCTATCTTACGGGATTATATCCATGTCGTTGACATCCCTGTTTCACGGATGGTGGTTCGGTTATCTTATTCTTATTGTTTTGCTCCTCAAAATGGCAGAGTACGCCATGCGTGATGAACAAAAGGCTTGATTTTTCGGGCTTGGCTCTATAAACATCATAAATCGTGCTGATGTGGGAGGTGAAAGCCGCTAAAACCACGGTAAATGTCACCCTGAATTTATTTCAGGATCTCGCAAGAGAACAGATCCTGAAACAAGTTCAGGATGACATGCGTCGGGGATTGTACCACTCAACACTTGTTTAAACTTTAACATTTAACAAGGTGTGAAAAATATGGCAGCTCCTAAGAAAAAAGGAAAAAAAGTCACCAAGGTCGTCTCGCTTGAGGTACCTGCAGGTGCAGCAAATCCGTCACCACCCGTAGGCCCTGCCTTGGGTCAGGCCGGCGTGGCAATTATGGATTTTTGTAACGCGTTTAACGACCGTACAAAGGATATGGAGAAAAACACCCCATGTCCGGTTGTGATTACCGTTTATGAAGATCGCTCATTCGAATTTATTATTAAAACCCCGCCTGCGACTTACTTTATTAAGAAGCATGCGAAGCTCCAAAAAGGGGCAACCAATCCGTCACAAGAAACAGTTGGTCAAATCAAGAAATCCCAAATCAAGGAAATCGCGAAGGCCAAAATGGCTGACCTTTCTGCGAATGATATTGAGGCGGCAATGAAAATTATTGAAGGCTCCGCCCGTTCTATGGGTGTCGAGGTTGTGGAGGGTTAAAATCATGACATTATCAAAAAGACAAAAATTATGGGCCGATAAGGTTGATCCTGAAGCATTTTACTCACTTGCCGATGCGGTGAAAATTGCAAAGGAATTGGCGACATCGAAATTTGACGAAACGGTTGAGCTGGCCATGAATTTGGGCGTTGACCCGAAACATGCGGATCAGACAGTGCGCGGCATGACGTCTTTGCCTCACGGGACAGGAAAATCCGTTCGTGTGGCGGTGTTTGCCCGTGATGCCAAGGCCGAGGAAGCCAAGGCCGCAGGCGCGGATATTGTTGGCGCGGAAGACCTTGTTGAGACAATTCAGGGTGGGACAATCAACTTTGACAGATGCATTGCAACGCCTGATATGATGGCGCTTGTCGGGCGTTTGGGGAAAATTCTCGGGACGAAGGGCATGATGCCAAACCCGAAACTCGGCACCGTGACACCGAATGTCGGTGATGCGGTGAAGGAAGCCAAGGCGGGGGCGATTGAATTCCGCGCCGAAAAGGCAGGGATTATTCATGCCGGTATCGGGAAAACGTCGTTTGACGAGAAGAATTTGCTCGAAAATGCGGTCGCCTTTGTCAGTGCCATTCAAAAGGCGAAACCCGCCGGCGCGAAGGGTACTTATATTGAGAAGGTCACGCTGACCACAACAATGGGTCCGGGCATCAAGATTGATATTAATGATATTCAGGAAAGCATGCAGGCCGCGGCTTAATAAAAAGAGCGTTACCCTGAGTTTATTACAGGGTCTCGCACAATCACGTTCAGGATGACGAGTTAAGAAGCCCGCTTAGCCCAGCGGGCTTTTTAAAATAAAAGGATAAAACATGTTTATTAAAGAAAATATTGAAATTACAGATGATCTTTTAAAGTTAATTGCCTATCTACCAACAAAATCTTTAGCGAGTAATGTTGAGCTAGATTTTTTTAGAAATTTAGAAGATCACCATTTTATGCGTATAGCTGTTCTATTAGCAGAAAAATCTTATAATGAAGGTGGGTGTCCTATTGGTGGTGTTATTATAAATAATCAGTTAAAAGCTATCGTAGGCAAAGGCCATAATACTTTAGTGCAAGAGGATCACCCTTATAATCATGGGGAAACATCGGCCATTCGCGATGCAGGTCGTATAGATTTCTCTCAAACGACTATTTTCACAACGCTGAGCCCATGTGATGTATGCGCAACGCTTATTTATATGCGTCAATTTAATCGTGTTGTCGTTGGAGATATTACAAACGCTTCAGGCAACGAAACATTATTAAAAAGTAAGGACATCAAAGTTGATATATTAGAAGACTTAAAAGGCATCGAATTATACAAAAAATACCGCTCTGAAAAACCCGAATTGGATATTGAAGATTGGAAAGGTTTAGCTTCTGTTAAATAAATTCTCTATAAATATTGACATAGCTGAAGGCTTCATGTATTGATATGCAAACTAAAAAATGGAGATTGCATGTCTGATAGAACAAAAATTATTATTGATACCGATCCCGGTTGTGACGATACGATTGCATTGGTTCACGCTTTGACATCTCCAAATGTTGATGTTTTAGGCATAACAAGTATTGGTGGTAATGTTGACCCTCTCAAAACCCAAAAAAATGCTTTAGGTATATGCGCATTAGTTGACAGAACAGATGTCCCTGTCTATGCAGGTTGTGACCGTCCATTGGAAAAAAAGATTGTTGCGAAAGCGGATGACGTTCATGGCGAAGATGGGGTTCATGGTCTTGTGCTTCCTTTCGATAAGGCAGCTGAGGCTAAAACAGATTTAGATGCAGCAGACTTTATTATAAAAACAATATTAGCTAACAAACATGATCCTATAACACTTGTTGTAATCGGACCGATGACTAATATTGCCATAGCTTATCAAAGAAATCCTTTGATTGCGGAACATGTTAAACGAATTGTTACTATGGGAGGGGCTTACGGTAACCCTTCAGGAAATATTACACCTTTTTCAGAATTTAATATATTTTGTGACCCCCTTGCCGCCGATATTGTGTATAGAAATTTCCCTAATATCGTTGCTTTACCATTGGACGTAACGCATCAAACTCTTCAAGGAGAATCTTTTCGTGATATGATAAGAGATATGGGTCCTCAGGGTAAAAACTTGGCAAGCATGCTTGCCGCGTATGCAGACGATTATCCTGGTATGCAAGAGCCAAATGTATCTCCTTTACATGATTTTCACACGATGGCGATGTTAGAAAAACGTGATTTATATACGACTGATACTGGAAGCGTTATAGTACCTCATGTTGAAGGGCGAAGTAATGAAGGTCAGACTGTATTTGCGAGAGATGATCAAGGTAATGTAAAAGTTGCACTGGATGTAGACGCAGATAGGTTTTTTGACTTTTTAACACAAACTCTGAAGCGCGCAATCTCAAATCATATAACCCCAAATAACCCTTGACATGTAACTGGGCTTTGTACTAAAACCACTACATCCTGTCAAAGACTATAGGGATTGGGCGATTGGTTCAATTTAATAATCCTATATAGATGTGGTGGTAAGAATTTCACGGATGAGGGCTTCAGGCTTTTATTCCGTTTTCAAACCAGGCAGGCTACGGTTGTCTGGTTTTTTTTGTGCTTGCATGAAAATTTTTCAGATGAATTTTAACTTTGTGATGAAGGAAAGGACGCGTTCATACCCATGAATCGGACTGAAAAAAAGGAAGCCATCGCGCAATATAACGGAATGTTCAATGATTCCGGTTCTGTTGTTGTCTGCCATTATCAAGGGCTGACCGTACAAAACCTGAATGATTTGAGAGCCAGATTACGCGAAGAAGGCGGACAATTCACTGTCACAAAAAACACTCTGGCGAAACTGGCGGCAAAGGATACGGACTATGCAGGTCTGGACGATTTGTTTGTCGGTCAAACGGGAATTGTGTATTCGCAAGACCCTGTTGCCGCGGCGAAGGTGGCCTATAACTATGCCAAGGATAATGACAAGCTTGTCATTCTCGGCGGTGGTTTGGGTGCCAAAGTTCTGGATAAGGCTGGCGTTGAGGCTTTGGCCAAACTCCCGTCTCTGGACGAAATGCGTTCCAAAATTGTTGGGCTATTTCAAGCGCCGCACTCAAAATTTCTTCGGACAATCAATGCACCTGCTCAGAATATGGTTGGCGTATTGAAAGCAAAATCCGAAAAAGGCGAGTAATGTTTTTGTGATAAAAATATAAACTATTAATATTTAAAAAAGGAAAATAAAAATGACTGATTTTGCAGAAAAAATTGTAAAACAAGGTGATGAATTATCAACATGGTCTGTAATGGATCTTGCTGATCTTTCCAAATATTTAGAAGAAAAATGGGGCGTTTCTGCCGCTGCGGCTCCTGTCGCGGTTGCGGCTGCACCTGGTGCGGATGCAGGCGGTGCAGAGGAGAAGGATGAATTTGATGTTATCCTCGCCAATGCAGGTGCATCAAAAATCAACGTGATTAAGGAAGTTCGCGCGATTACAGGTCTTGGCTTGAAAGAGGCGAAAGACCTCGTTGACGGTGCACCAAAGCCTGTTAAAGAAGGTGTTGCCAAGGCAGATGCCGAAGAAATGAAGACAAAGCTAGAAGCCGCTGGTGCGACTATTGAGTTGAAGTAAATTGATGCTTGGTGAGCGAAAGCGAACCTAGCCAGCGATTTATCCCGGGCTTGACCTAGGATCTATCAAATTTATCCCCGCGCCCTGCGGGGATTTTTGTTTAACACTAAGGACACAATGGCCACTAAGACATTGAAGCTTGTCATCTCGACCAAGCGAAGCGCGCGGAGAGATCTTATTCATGAAAAGAGAGTTTGATAATGCACTACATAAATTTAATTGACATTTTTTTATTTTCATATATAATGATTTAAATAATAGGAATAAGGAATTTAGCTATGAGTAAGATGAGAGGAATGGCTGCAGGGGCAATTTTATCAGTAGCAAGTGCAACAACAGCCTTTGCCGATAATGCTACATTAAATGGTCCTGCTTTAGCTACTTGCATGGCACAAAAAATGGCGATTAACGGTCATCAAATACAAGGTAAAGAAGGTCGAGTGAGTTTAACAACAAATTTTTCGCCGCAAACAGGAGAAATAGATTCGTCTAAAGTTACAATCGCTGGAGAGGCAACCCTAGATGCAGGGCAAATTGTAATGGGGCATAGATTAGAAGTTGTCATTCGTGATGGCAATGAGGGTAATATTTCCATGAGTTATGGCTATACTGACAGCAAAGGCAATCTCCAAACAGGTCTCACAATATTGGACTCTACTGGTGAAGTTCTGAAAAGCCGAGCAGATGTCGCAACAGATGGCGATGCCCTTGATAATATGCGTAGAGCAAAAGCATCTGCCGATGAATGTGTTTTAGGCTAGCGGTATTTTATCTTACGACTATACCTTAACTATAAATCTTTTTTTATACCCCGCTTCATGCGGGGATATGTAATTTCAAATTCTCTTTAACTGTCATCAAAAAAACTCCTTGCATAACTCTTAATTATTCGTTAAAAGGCGAATACGAATTATGGGCTCAGTGATATTTTTGGCGCAATTTAAAAGACAATAAAACCGATAAAATGAACGCGGAAGGGTTTGAGCTGCCTTCTTTCCGCGGTTTTTGTCGTCTTACATGCACCTTGATGAAAAATAATAATAACGGATGAATGCCGGAGGACAAAACTATTATGGCTGCCAAATCTTCAGTAAAAAAATCAGGAACAACACAATATTACAATGAAACGGATATTCATTCGTTCCATGGGAAAAAGCGTGTTCGTCGCTCATGGAGTAAAATCCCTGAAGTCATCGAAATGCCGAACCTGATTAACGTTCAGACCACATCTTATAAAGAATTTTTACAAGATGCCGTGATTGCGGACGAGCGCACGCGCACTGGTTTGCAGGATGTTCTTCAGACATCATTTCCTGTTAATGATTTTGCGGGTAAGGCCGTGCTGGATTTCGTGTCTTATGAATTTGAAGAGCCGAAATATGACGAGGAAGAATGTATCCAGCGCGATATGACATATTCCGCGCCGTTGCGCGTAACGCTTCGCCTTTCTGTCTTTGATATTGATGAGGATACCGGCCTGAAATCCATCCGCGATATTAAGGAACAAGACGTTTACATGGTCGACATGCCAATGATGACCGACCGCGGGACATTTATTGTCAATGGGACTGAGCGAGTTATCGTTTCCCAAATGCACCGTAGCCCGGGCGTATTTTTTGACCATGATGGCGGAAAATCACACGCCAGCGGAAAATATTTGTTCTCTGCCCGTGTGATCCCTTATCGTGGCTCATGGCTTGACTTTGAATATGATGCGAAAGACATTTTGAACTGCCGTATTGACCGTCGCCGTAAATTGCCTGTTACAACATTCCTGCGCGCGCTTGAGTCTGCAGAGACAGAAGCCGCCCGTGCCGAAGCCGCGAAAAATGGTGAAGAACTGAACCCGTTGATGGTTCAGGGGATGAGCAACGAAGAAATTCTCGGTACATTCTATGAGACCGCGACTTATACAAAGGATAAGAAGGGTTGGAAAGCGCCGTTTGACGCCACGCGTTACAGAGGATCAAAGCTGACCGATGATTTGATTGATGCGAAAACGGGTAAGGCCGTTGCGCATACCGGCGACAAAATGACACCGCGTAAGCTTAAAAAGCTTGAAGAAGAGGGCTTGAAAAACATTCTGATTCAAGAAGAACAGATTTTGGGGAGCTATTTGGCGGTCGATTTATTCGATGAAAGCACTGGCGAAGTGATTGCAGAAGCCGGTGCGGAGCTTGACCAAGAGCTGATGCAAACACTGGAGGAGCGTGGCACGAAAGAGCTGCCTTTGCTTGCTATTGACCATGTCAATACATCTGCATTTTTGCGCAATACACTAGTGGCGGATAAATGCTCAACCCGTGAGGAAGCCTTGATTGACATTTATCGTGTCATGCGCCCGGGTGAGCCGCCGACCGTTGAGTCTGCGCAAGCCCTGTTTAATTCACTTTTCTTTGATGCTGAGCGTTATGACCTGTCCGCCGTTGGCCGTGTGAAATTGAACCAGCGTTTGGACCTCGATGCGCCTGATGATTTCCGTATTTTGAACAAAAAAGACATCCTTGCGATTGTCGGTTATTTGATTGGTTTGAAAGACGGAAAAGGTGAGGTTGACGATATCGATAACCTCGGGAACCGTCGTGTTCGTTCTGTCGGTGAGCTGATGGAGAATCAAATCCGTTTGGGCTTAAGCCGTATGGAGCGCCCAATCCGTGAGCGCATGTCCAGCGTTGAGATTGACACTTATATGCCGCATGATTTGATTAATTCAAAGCCTTTGCAGGCAAGTGTTCGTGAGTTTTTCGGCTCGTCCCAGCTGTCTCAATTTATGGACCAGACAAATCCGCTGTCCGAGATTACGCATAAACGTCGTCTCTCTGCTCTTGGACCAGGTGGTTTAAGCCGTGAACGTGCAGGGTTTGAGGTGCGCGATGTGCACCCAACGCACTATGGTCGTATTTGCCCGATTGAAACGCCGGAAGGCCCGAATATCGGTTTGATTAACTCGCTGTCGACTTTTGCGCGTGTCAATAAATACGGCTTTATCGAAAGCCCTTACCGTAAGGTTGTTGATGGTAATGTAACGGACGAGGTTGTCTATCTCTCAGCGATGGAGGAAAGCCGTTATACGGTCGCGCAAGCGAACTCTGAATTGAGCGATCAAGGCGCATTCGTTAATGAATTCGTGTCTTGTCGCCAAAACGGTGAAAACGTGATGAGCCCGCCTGATCAGATTGATTTGATTGACGTGTCACCGAAGCAGGTTGTCTCGGTTGCCGCCGCGCTTATCCCTTTCCTTGAAAATGATGATGCGAACCGCGCCTTGATGGGGTCAAACATGCAACGTCAGGCCGTGCCTTTGATGCAGGCCGATGCACCCTTGGTCGGAACAGGGATGGAGGCGATTGTTGCCCGTGATTCCGGTGCCGCCGTGACGGCACGCCGAGCAGGGATTGTTGACCAAGTTGATGCCAACCGTATCGTTATTCGTGCAACGGAGGATTTGAAATCCGATGAGGCAACGGTTGATATCTATCGTTTGACGAAATTCCAACGCTCGAACCAGGATACATGTTTGAATCAGCGTCCGCTCGTGACGGTCGGTGATGAAATCCGTAAGGGTGACATTATTGCCGATGGTCCTTCGACTGAACTGGGTGAGTTGGCTCTCGGTCGTAACGTACTTTGTGCTTTCATGCCTTGGAACGGTTATAACTTTGAGGATTCTATCCTCGTTTCCGAGCGTATCGTGAAGGATGATGTCTATACGTCTATTCATATTGAAGAATATGAAGTGATGGCACGTGACACGAAACTGGGTCAGGAAGAAATCACACGTGATATTCCGAATGTCGGTGAGGAAGCCCTTCGCCACCTTGACGAGGCAGGCATTGTCTATGTCGGTGCGGAAGTTGAGCCGGGCGATATTTTAATCGGTAAAGTAACACCGAAAGGCGAAAGTCTCATGACTCCTGAAGAGAAATTGCTCCGCGCAATCTTTGGTGAGAAAGCATCTGACGTAAAAGACTCATCCCTTCGTGTTCCACCGGGAGTAGGGGGAACAGTTGTTGAAGTGCGTGTCTTTAACCGTCGCGGCGTTGATAAGGATGCCAGAGCCATCCAGATTGAACGTGAAGAAATCGCTGCACTGGCAAAAGACCGTGATGACGAACGTAAAATCCTTGAAGGCGGTTTTTATAATCGTATGCAGGAATTACTGTCAGGTGAGAAGGTCACATCCGCACCGAAAGGTGTTTCCGTTAAAAAGGGTGATACGATTACATCCGCCCATCTTGAGGATATGCAGCGCGGTCAATGGCGTCAGCTCTCGATCGATAACGAGTCAAAAATGACCGAGATTGAGGCAATGGGCAAGACTTTTGACGAGCAGATTGATAATCTCATGGCACGTTTCGAAAACAAGGTTGAGAAACTGCAACGTGGTGACGAATTGCTCCCTGGTGTAATGAAGATGGTTAAAGTCTTTATCGCGGTGAAGCGGAAAATGCAATCAGGTGATAAAATGGCTGGTCGCCACGGGAATAAGGGTGTTATCTCGCGCATTATGCCGCAGGAAGATATGCCTTATCTTGAGGATGGAACGCCTGTTGACCTCGTTTTGAACCCACTCGGTGTGCCGTCACGAATGAATGTCGGTCAGATCCTTGAAACGCATCTCGGTTGGGCGTCTGCCAAACTGGGTGAGCAAATCGGGACAATGATTGATGCCTTTAAAACAAAGGATGAGCCAACGAAAACTGAACTCGATGCGCTGAAAGATAAACTTCGTGTCGTTTATGGTAACGTCTATGATGATAAGGTCAGCCAGCTGGATGATAAGCAACTTGTCGAAATGGCGGGTAATTTGCGTAAGGGTGTCCCGTTTGCGACCCCTGTCTTTGATGGCGCGAATGAGGCGGATATTGATGATATGTTGCGTGAGGCAGGGCTTGAAACCCATGCACAATCAACCGTCTATGACGGGCGTACGGGTGAAAAATTTGCCCGCCCCGTGACTGTCGGTTACATCTATATGTTGAAATTGCATCACCTCGTCGATGACAAGATTCACGCACGGTCAACTGGGCCATATTCTCTTGTGACGCAACAACCATTGGGTGGTAAGGCTCAATTTGGTGGTCAGCGTTTTGGTGAGATGGAGGTCTGGGCATTGCAAGCCTATGGTGCGGCCTATACTCTGCAAGAGTTGTTAACAGTGAAGTCCGATGATGTTGCAGGCCGTGCGAAAGTCTATGAATCCATCGTTCGCGGTGAGGACAGCTTTGAAATCGGTATTCCGGAATCATTCAATGTTCTTACGAAGGAATTAAGGGCGCTGGGCTTGAATGTTGATTTGAAGAATACTAGGAGTTAAGTTTTGTGTCATTCCAGCTTTCGCTGGAATGACACAGTAAAAAACTTCCATCTTCGATGCTTCGTTTTAAAAAAGGAATTAAACCACTAAGGTCACTAAGACCACTAAAATTGAATAGCCCTTAGTGAACTTCGTGGTCTTAGTGGTGAAAACAAAGATTACATAGGCTCCGTGTTAAGTACGGGGGTGCGAGAGTGGACTAAAAGGTAAAAAACAAAACTTTGCGTAACATGGCGTGACTTTGCGTTTTAAGATAAAAATATTGTATGGATTGCCGCGGCGCGTGCGCTTCTTAGCAATGGCGGAATAAAGAGAGGAATTTAAGATGAGTTTTTTAGATAAATTTTTACGTGGAATATTTATGCAAAAAGCATCTGAACCTGATGTGGAACGTGAGATGGTTACTTTGAGTGGAGCTAGTATTATAGATAGAGAAGATTTATCGAAACTAATAGAGCAATATAAAGGGACTAATCGTATCACCATGTTATGTATGAATGGTGGTTCTGTTCAAACGGTTTCAATGCCTAAACAATACTCTGATAATTTTAGAGCAGAGCTTGCAGAAATGCTTGAGGATGCAAAAAAGCGTTTAAAATTTGAAGAATTTGTAAAAAAACAAGAAAAACGTAGTCAACTACGGGAGAGATTGGTTAGGGATGGATTGCCCCGAAGGCACGCCGCCGTTATCGCTAATAGAACTATGGCAAAAAGTAATATGCCTCGTTAAAATTTCGAGCGAAAAAAAAATTAGAAAAAGAAGGACGGAAAAAAAATGAATGAATTGATGAACCTCTTTGGCACCGGACAGGGTCCACAAAGCTTTGACGCGTTGCGCATCGCAATCGCTTCCCCTGAACAGATTAACAGCTGGTCTTACGGTGAGGTGAAAAAGCCGGAAACCATTAATTACCGGACATTCAAGCCAGAGCGTGACGGTTTATTTTGCGCCCGCATTTTCGGTCCTGTGAAAGATTATGAATGCCTGTGCGGTAAGTATAAACGCATGAAATTCAAAGGGATTATCTGTGAAAAATGTGGCGTTGAAGTCACACTCACAAAGGTTCGCCGTGAGCGTATGGGTCATGTTGACCTTGCCGCACCTGTCGCCCATATCTGGTTTTTGAAGTCTTTGCCGTCACGTATCGGTTTGATGATGGATATGACTCTTAAAGAGCTCGAAAAAGTCCTTTATTTCGAGAGCTATATGGTTGTTGAGCCGGGCATGACACCGCTTAAGATGTTCCAGCTTTTGACTGAAGAAGAATTTATGGATGCACAAGATGAGTATGGTGAGGAGAATTTCCGCGCCCTTATCGGTGCCGAAGCCCTGAAAGAAGTGCTCTCCGCCGTTAATCTGGAGGAAGAGCGCGTCAAGGTTGAGGAAGAGCTTGCCACAACAGGTTCTGAAATGAAGCGCAAGAAACTTGTGAAGCGTGCGAAATTGCTCGGCGCATTTATTGAGTCAGGCACGCGTCCTGAATGGATGATTCTGGATACGCTTCCAGTGCTCCCGCCTGAGCTTCGTCCGCTTGTGCCATTGGATGGCGGTCGTTTTGCGACATCAGATTTGAACGATCTCTATCGCCGTGTGATTAACAGAAATAACCGTCTCCGCCGCTTGATTGAGCTTCGCGCGCCAGACATTATTGTGCGAAACGAAAAAAGAATGTTGCAGGAATCCGTTGATGCTCTGTTTGACAATGGTCGTCGCGGTCGTGTAATTACGGGTACAAATAAGCGTCCGTTGAAATCGCTTTCCGATATGTTAAAAGGGAAGCAAGGGCGTTTCCGTCAAAACCTTCTTGGAAAGCGTGTTGACTATTCAGGTCGTTCGGTAATTACGGTCGGACCTGAATTGCTCCTCCATCAATGTGGTTTGCCAAAGAAAATGGCGCTCGAACTCTTTAAGCCGTTCATTTATCACAAGCTTGAGCTTTACGGGCATGCCTCGACCGTTAAGGCCGCAAAGAAAATGGTTGAGAAAGAAAGACCGGAAGTCTGGGATATTCTTGAAGAATGTATCCGCGAACATCCTGTTATGCTAAACCGTGCGCCGACATTGCACCGCCTCGGTATTCAGGCTTTTGAACCTGTCCTCGTGGAAGGGAAGGCAATCCGCCTGCACCCGCTTGTTTGTACGGCTTTTAATGCTGACTTTGACGGTGACCAGATGGCGGTTCACGTGCCGCTTTCCATCGAGTCTCAGTTAGAGGCGAGATGCCTGATGATGTCTACAAATAACATTCTTTCACCATCTTCGGGTGAGCCGATTATCGTGCCGTCACAGGATATTGTGCTTGGGCTTTATTATATGTCGCTTGAGCTGGATGGTGAGCAGGGCGAAGGCATGATTTTTCGCGGAACGGGAGAAATTCAACATGCGCTTGCCAATAATGAATTGTCACTTCATGCTAAAATCAAATGCCGCTATGAAGGCGTTGATGCCGAAGGGAATAAGAAATACGAAATTGTTGAGTCAACGCCTGGTCGTATGATTTTGTCTGACTTGCTACCGCGTCACCCTGATGTCTCTTTTGCGTCACTCAATACGATTTTGACGAAAAAGGCCGTAAAGAATTTGATTGACGTTGTCTATCGCCATTGCGGTCAAAAGGAGACGGTTATCTTCTGTGACCGTATGATGAAGCTTGGCTTTAAGCATGCCTGTATGGCGGGTATTTCCTTTGGTAAGGCGGATATGATTATCCCTGCTGCAAAAGAAAAACTGGTTTCAGCCGCTCAGGACAAGACCAAAGAGTTTGAGCAGCAATATCAGGATGGTCTGATTACGAAAGGCGAGAAATATAACAAGGTTATCGATATCTGGTCGGCCTGTACGGATGAAGTGTCCGATGCGATGATGGATGAGATTTCCGATATCTCAAAGGCCGGGTTAAACAGTGTTTATATGATGGCACATTCCGGTGCGCGGGGGTCTGCGACACAGATTCGTCAACTTGCCGGGATGCGTGGTCTGATGGCGAAACCATCCGGTGAGATTATCGAGACACCAATTATTTCCAACTTTAAGGAAGGTCTCTCGGTTCTTGAATATTTTAACTCCACCCACGGGGCGCGGAAAGGTCTTGCCGATACGGCGTTGAAGACAGCTAACTCTGGGTATCTGACACGTCGTTTGGTTGATGTTGCACAAGATGTGATTATCACCGAGCGTGATTGCGGAACGGATAAGGGGCTGACCATGCGCGCGGTCATTGACGGCGGTGATGTGATTGTTCCGTTGTCTGAACGCATTTTGGGGCGTGTGCCTGTCGGTGATATTACAAACCCATTGACGGGTGATGTGATAGTTCCTGCTGGCGAGGTCGTGAATGAAGCGATGGCTGAACAGATTGAAACGGCAGGCGTTGACAGCGTGCTTATCCGCTCTGTTCTGACATGTGAAACGGCGGAAGGTGTCTGTGTCAAATGTTACGGTCGTGACCTTGCAAGAGGAACGGAAGTCAATGTCGGTGAAGCCGTAGGCGTTATGGCGGCACAGTCAATTGGGGAGCCGGGAACACAGCTGACGATGAGAACATTCCACATTGGTGGGGCGGCTCAACGTGGGGCGGAACAATCCTCTATCGAGGCATCATTGGAGGGTACTGTCGAGATTTCTCATGAGAATACAGTGACAAATTCCGATGGCGTTGCGATTGTCATGGGCCGTAATATGGAGCTTTCCATTAAGGACAGCAAAGGCGCGGTCAAGGCATCTTATCGCTTGCAATACGGGTCAAAATTGCTCGTCAAAAATGGCAGCAAGGTGAAGGCCGGCGCTAAACTGGCGGAGTGGGATCCTTATACATTGCCGATTATTGTTGAAAAAGACGGTGTTGCGAATTATTTTGACCTGGTCGAGGGTGTATCCTTGTCCGAGCAAGTTGATGAAGCAACAGGCATTGCCTCTAAGGTTGTGACTGACTGGCGTTCAACACCGAAAGGCTCTGACCTGAAACCGCGTATTTCACTGACAGATTCAAAGGGTGAAGTGATTACTTTGCCGAATAATCTGCCTGCGAATTACTATCTCTCAACAGGGGCTGTTCTTTCGATTGATAATGGTTCGGAAGTGAAGGCCGGTGACGTGATTGCCCGTATTCCGCGCGAATCTTCTAAAACGCGTGATATTACAGGGGGTCTGCCGCGTGTGGCTGAACTCTTTGAGGCTCGCCGTCCGAAGGACTTTGCGGTTATTTCCGAAATTGACGGTTATGTTGAATTCGGGAAGGATTACAAGGCAAAACGTCGCATTATCGTTAATCCGACAGATGCCGAAGCCGAATCCGCGGAATATATGATTCCGAAAGGGAAGCCGCTTGCGGTTGCCGAAGGTGACTTTGTCCGTAAGGGTGATAAGTTGCTGGACGGTGCGCTTGTGCCGCATGATATTCTGGAAGTGCTGGGCGTTGAGGCTCTGGCTGATTATCTGGTCAATGAGATTCAGGATGTTTACCGCCTGCAAGGTGTGAAAATCGATGACAAGCATATCGAGGTTATCGCCCGTCAGATGATGCAGAAGGTTGAAGTGACCGAGGTTGGTGACACGACATATGTCGTGGGCGAGCAGATTGACCGTCGCGATTTTGAAGTCGAAAACCAAAAATTCATCAATGCCGGGAAGCGCGGCGCGGTGGCCGGCCCTGTCTTGCAAGGGATTACAAAAGCGTCGCTCCAGACGCGGTCATTTATCTCTGCGGCGTCATTCCAGGAAACAACGCGGGTTCTGACCGATGCGGCAACGCAAGGGAAAATGGATAGACTCCACGGCCTGAAAGAAAACGTGATTGTAGGGCGTTTGATCCCTGCGGGAACTGGCGCGCATGTCAGCAAGGTTCGCAAACTTGCCGCCGACCGTGACGCGATTGCGCTGTCTGCCCAACAATCCGCTGAGGCCGACATGCCCGTGATTGAGGAAGAAACTTCCGAGACAGAGGCGGCATAGGGTAGAGTGCTAGAAGATTAGAAAGTTTGAGATTGGGCGTTAAATTTAACGCCCAAATTTTTTTCATGCCCCGTCATTTCACGTTTCATTTATGAATACGTGCAATCCAGAAATTATAAAAATGGATTACACGTCTTTTCTATCGGAAAACGTGTGATAACGATATATATATAACTTACTAATGACCCAGCCTCTCAAAAACCAATGGCGTGAATGGTATCAAGACATTCTTCCTTCCCATGCACGCGCAAATAACTGGCCGGTTTGGCAGGATCATTGCGTGGCTCGCATCATCTATGACCATGTTGCAGGGGCGAAATGGGATAATGTTTGGAATAAACCTGCCATTCGTTCTTTAAGTGAAGAACAACTTAAGCAATGCATAAAGATTGCACATGATTTGAAAGACGGCGCTATATGTCCGCATGCGCTCAATACGCAATCCTTAATCTACAGAAATAAACTTAAGCAGAAACATTAAGCTTTTCTTCATTTTTTCCTTGACGCTAGGCGGTGATAAAGACTATAAACGCGCAAGTGAATGAATCGGGTGGATTTCCACGGACAGATTCCTCTTCAAATACGCGGCTTTCAATGCCGTTTGATGAGTTATCTTTCTCTTTCCCCCTTTTCAAAACACAGACTGTCATCCTGAGCGTAGTCGAAGGATCTTTTAAGTGTGAAAAGTAGATTCCTCCGCTCAGGCTTTGCCTTCGGTCGGAATGACAAACAAAACAAAGAATAAGGAGTTTGGCCATATGCCAACCATTCAACAGTTAATTAGGAAGCCTCGCGCCGTTGGCGGTAAAAAGGCGATGAAGGCCAAGAAAAACCGCGCATTGAAGGAATGTCCGCAACGTCGCGGCGTGTGTACACGTGTTTACACGACTACCCCGAAAAAGCCGAACTCTGCGCTGCGTAAGGTGGCAAAGGTTCGATTGACAACGGGTTATGAGGTTATTTGCTATATCCCGGGTGAAGGGCATAATTTGCAGGAACACTCTGTTGTTCTCGTGCGCGGCGGTCGTGTGAAGGATTTGCCAGGTGTGCGTTATACCGTTATTCGTGGAACATTGGATACACAAGGTGTGAAAGACCGTAAGAACTCCCGTTCACGCTACGGTGCGAAGAAAGGTAAGTAACGGAAGACTTAATGAGGCGAAGCCGAATTTAGGCTTCAGTTATCCCCGACTTGATCGGGGATCTGTGAGAGCAAAAGTTTAGATCCTGAAACAAGTTCAGGATGACGTTTAAGGAAATAAAATGAGTAGAAGACACGCAGCAGAAAAAAGAGAAATTTTACCGGATCCACAATTCAATGATGTGGTTTTGAGTAAGTTCATGAATAATATCATGGTTGACGGTAAAAAATCCGTTGCCGAGAAAATCGTTTACGGTGCGCTCGATATCGTGAGCGAGAAAGCTTCAAATGATGATGTCGCCGAGGATGAAGAAACCGGCACAACGTCAAGTGAAGGGTCAAAAGGGCTTCGCCTCTTTCATAAGGCGTTGAAAAAAGTTGCCCCTCAATTAGAGGTTCGCTCTCGCCGTATTGGTGGCGCGACATATCAGGTTCCTGTTGAGGTTCGCTTTGACCGTGGTCGCGCCTTGGCGATGCGTTGGTTGATTGGCGCGGCGCGCAAACGGTCCGAGCGCACAATGATGCAGCGTCTTGCAGGTGAATTGATTGATGCAGCAAATGATCGTGGTAATGCAATCAAAAAACGTGAAGACACACATAAAATGGCAGAGGCAAACAAGGCGTTTGCTCACTTTAGATGGTAGGGAGTAGGGGAAAGTCTTTAGGCTGTCCCCGGTTTAGTAATAAAAGTAGAAAAGACAAAAAAGATGGCTGAAGCAACCACAGATGACATTCCACTGAGCAGATACCGCAATTTCGGTATTATGGCGCATATTGATGCGGGGAAGACGACAACGTCCGAACGTATTCTTTATTACACTGGGAAATCTCACAAAATCGGTGAGGTTCATGACGGTGCGGCCACAATGGACTGGATGGAGCAAGAGCAGGAGCGCGGAATCACAATTACTTCTGCCGCGACAACGACTTTCTGGCAACATCCGCAAACAGATGAAGCGTTACGCCTGAATATTATTGATACGCCGGGGCACGTTGACTTCACCATTGAGGTTGAGCGGTCATTGCGTGTGCTTGACGGTGCGGTTGCGGTTCTCGATGCCAATGCGGGTGTTGAGCCTCAAACTGAAACTGTCTGGCGTCAAGGTGACAAATATAAAGTACCGCGCATGGTCTTCGTCAATAAAATGGACAAAATCGGCGCTGACTTCTATAACTGCGAGAAAATGATGGTTGACCGCTTGGGCGCAACACCATTGGTGATACAGCTCCCGATTGGTTCAGAAAATGAATTTGCAGGCGTTGTAGATTTGTTAAAGATGAAGGCGATTGTCTGGGACGGTGAAAATCTCGGCGCGTCTTTCCATGAAGAAGACATTCCTGCCGACCTTATGGATAAGGCTCAGGAATATCGCGAAAAACTCATTGAGACTGCTGTTGAGCAAGATGACGATGCGATGGAGGCTTACCTTGAAGGCAATGAGCCGAACATGGAGACGCTGATTGCTTGCATCCGTAAGGGAACAATCGCGAATATTTTCGTGCCGATGATTTGCGGCTCTGCCTTTAAAAATAAAGGTGTTCAGCCAATGTTGGATGCGGTTGCCATGTTTTTGCCGTCACCACTCGATGTTGGTGCGATGAAGGGTAAGAAGGTTGACAGTGATGAGGAAGATGAAAGAAAAATCTCTGCGGATGAGCCTTTCTCTGCTTTAGCATTTAAAATCATGAATGACCCGTTTGTCGGTTCTTTAACGTTTGTGCGGATATACTCAGGCGTGCTTGAGTCAGGCTCTTATGTTCAAAACTCTGTGAAGGGTAAGCGCGAGCGTGTCGGGCGTATGCTCCTCATGCACTCAAATAACCGCGAGGAAATCAAGAAGGCCTCTGCCGGTGATATTGTGGCTCTCGTTGGTTTGAAAGAAACAACGACTGGGGACACTCTATGTGACATTTCTAAGCCGATTGTGCTTGAGCGGATGGAATTTCCAAAGCCTGTGATTGAAATCGCGGTTGAGCCGAAAACCAAGGCTGACCAAGAGAAAATGGGCTTGGCCTTGCAACGATTGGCGGCGGAAGACCCATCCTTTACTGTCTCCGTTGATCATGAATCAGGTCAGACAATCATGAAGGGGCAGGGCGAATTGCATCTTGATATCCTTGTTGACCGTATGAAGCGTGAATTCAAGGTTGAGGCGAATATCGGTGCGCCTCAGGTGGCTTATCGTGAGACAATCACGAAAGAGGTTGAGGTCGACTATACGCATAAGAAACAATCCGGTGGATCAGGGCAGTTTGCACGTGTGATTATGCAATTCAAGCCTTCGACTGAAATTAATGAAGAAACAGGCGAGAAAATTGACTTTGCTTTCACCAATACGGTTGTTGGCGGTAACGTACCGAAAGAATATATCCCGGGTGTTGAAAAAGGTGTGATTTCATCGAAGGATAACGGCGTTATTGCAGGCTTCCCGGTAATTGACTTTGTTTGTAACTTGTCTGACGGGTCTTACCACGATGTTGACTCATCTGTCATGGCATTTGAAATCGCGGGTCGTTCGGCTTTTAAGGAAGCGATGAAAAAGGCAGGGCCTCAGTTACTTGAGCCAATGATGAAGGTTGAGGTTGTGACACCTGAAGAATATCTTGGTGACATTATCGGTGATTTATCATCACGCCGCGGTATTGTTCAGGGTCAGGATGATCGCGGGAATGCAAAGGTTGTAAAGGCGAATGTGCCATTGGCGAATATGTTCGGCTATATCAACCCGTTGCGGTCAATGTCTTCAGGTCGTGCGCAATTCTCAATGGTATTTTCGCATTACGCGCCTGTGCCACAGAATGTTGCCGATGAAATTAAAGAGAAAATGGCGGGTTAATCCAGTTTAGTAAGGAAAGGTAGAGTAAAATGGGTAAGGATAAGTTTGAGCGTAATAAGCCACATGTGAATATCGGGACGATTGGTCACG
>CAZHEE010000005.1:0-2663 GCA_964531715.1 uncultured Micavibrio sp.
AGAAAATTAAAAACTACTAACTATATTCTGGACCTAATTATAGGGGGCAGGTCATGTCATTGATAGGCATTGATCCAAAGGCAGGGAATAAATCGCGCTCAAATCGTGAAAGTACGGTTTTCTTATAGCGTTCGGTCTTGTCACTGAAATGATTGTCGATCCATTCCATTGTCACGGCTTGGAATGAATTTTGAGTTTCCGCCTCTTTTTGGCGTTTATCCTGTTTTTTCTTCAATGAGGGGTTAAAACCATCAGCAATTTGTTTTTTGGCCTTCTCTCTTTTATCTCGTGCCTCTTTTAATGAAACATCGGGGTAAACCCCAAAGGCAAGGCGGTTTTCCTTATTCATATGACGATATTTGAAACGCCAATATTTTGAACCTTTTGGGGATATTTCAAGATATAACCCGCCACCATCAAAGAGTTTATAGGCTTTTTCCTTTGGTTTGGCGTTTCTACATGATGTGTCTGTCAACTTCATGGGGGCATATTTTCCCGCTAGTTATCTAATGCCCCCAATTATGCCCCCATTTTTATTGGATGTCAAGGAATCGCATCGGATGGGATTGGATGAAATAATGACTTGAAAGCCCTTATTTTCTTATGTTTTCTGGATTGTATTGGATGGGGTAAAATAAGAATAATGGCTCCTCGAGCAGGATTCGAACCTGCGACCAATTGATTAACAGTCAACTGCTCTACCGCTGAGCTATCGAGGAATAACCTAAAATCAAACCATGTTGTAGTGAATTTCAAAATTCATGTCAATTCACAAATCATTTAAAAAATTTGGAGGCACGAGCCGGAATCGAACCGGCGTACGCGGATTTGCAATCCGCTACATAACCACTCTGACATCGCGCCCTATGTATTTGATATGTTTACTATCATGCTGTTACCCAAAAATCCAGTGGAAAAAATGTGAGTTCTTTTCTGCTCATGACTATGATATCTTTGACAAGTTCACGTTTCTCATTAATAGTGGTACATCAATAATTTAAAAAATACTCTTATGGCTGACGATAAAAACAATCCTGACGAACCATCTATCGAAGAAATTCTTTCCTCAATTCGCGAAATCATCTCGGAGGACGATGAGGTAGAGGTAGTTGACACAACGACCAAACAAGCTAATGAAGCTAAAACTGTGAAAGCCTCTGTTACTCAATCTTCCGAAGATGACGATGTGCTCGATCTCGCAGCCTTCGAGGAAGAAGATAAGCCAGAAGAAACAGAGCCTGAAACTAAGGCTGATGATGTGATTGGTACAGTTGATCCCCTTGATGGCATTGATTTAAACCACTCCGAATCAGATGATGTTGACATGGTTGATGCGGGCGCTGACAAAACCATTGATGAAGACGGTCTTGCCGCAATTTTTGATGAAGATGAAGAAGAGGATATTGCCGCTTTCGAAGCTGAGGAAGTCATATCTGAGGCGGAACCGGAAAAAGATACGCTTGTTGACAAGGTTGCGGAGACAGCAACGATAGGAGCAATGGCGAAACTGGCTGAAAATATCTCACTGGCGCGTGCGCAAGATGGCGTAACGCTTGAAGATATCGTTCGCGATTTACTTCGCCCCATGTTGAAAAATTGGCTGGATGACAACCTCCCTGACATTATTGAGCGGCTTGTGTCTCAAGAGCTTGAAAGGCTGTCGCAAAAAGCTGTCAGGAAATAGCGATAGTGCAAGTGAAGGACTTGATAAATAATAAAATCTTTGTAAGCGCTAAGCTTGATCAAGATTGCAAAAAGCTAGATTTCTATAGTAATTCTTAATTAGAGTAGCACATTACAAGTTCATCAATCGAAGTTTGCGGATGCATTCCTTCTCTTCGCTTTCTTCGTATCTTCGCGTTAAAACAAACCTTCGTGATCTCTGTGATCTCCGTGTAAAAATTTCACAAGATGCCATGAAGGCGCGAAGGTTGCTATGCTCTTTGCAATGACGGGGTTTAATACTCTTTTAAACAAAAGCCATTCTCAATCCTTGTAATCATTTTGATTTCATTTACTTTATGAATTAATTTTTTCACTTTCTAAAGGAATAAACTATGAGCGGAGAAAATATCATCACGGCGGAACCCGTTAATCGCGCAGTTGAGGCCGTGTCGACCGAGGCGGTAATCGTTGCCCATGATATGTCGGCATGGGGGTTATTCATGATGGCCGACCCTGTGGTGAAGCTGGTTATGCTGATGCTCATCGCGGCCTCAATATGGTGTTGGGCGATTATTTTCGACAAGATTAAAACCATGAAAATCATGAACCGCCGTGCCAAACGTTTTGAAGATGCATTTTGGAGTGGGGAGCCTCTTGATAAGCTTTATGAGCGCGTTAAACAATCCAAGCCAGACCCGATACTAACCACCTTTATCGCCGGTATGGATGAGTGGAATGTCGCCGCAAATGACCAGAAATCAGGCAACACCGCCTTACAAGCAGGGCTTCAACAGCGGATCGAACGCGCAATGGCGGTTGAGATTACACGCTCAATGGATAAGCTTGAAAAAAATATGACATTCCTTGCCAATGTCGGATCTTCCGCGCCGTTTATCGGCTTGTTCGGAACGGTTTGGGGCGTGATGAACAGCTTCACCGCGATTGCAGGGTCAAATAATACATCGCTTGCGGTTGTTGCGCCCGGTATTGCCGAGGCG
>CAZHEE010000005.1:2684-98689 GCA_964531715.1 uncultured Micavibrio sp.
CAGCGTTGGGGCTTGTTGCCGCGATTCCTGCCGTTATTGCCTATAACAAATTTTCAAGTGATTTAAACCGCTATGCCGAGAGGCTGGAGAATTTTGCATCCGAATTTTCATCTATCCTCGGGCGGCATCTGGCGCGTGCGTCTTCTCAAAAACCAAGAGTATGAAAAGAGGTTTATTATTTCAGGCTCAACTATAACCCAACCTAAAGGCTCCCGCAGGCGTGATATGACGACAGGCTCAATCTGGGGTCATGTGTTTCGTATGTCTGCACCTATGATTATCGGGATTGGCTCAATCGTTAGTTTCTCTGTCGCCGATACTTATTTTATCGGGCAATTAGGCGCAACCGAGCTTGCGGCGATAAGCTACACTATGCCTGTCACGACATTTTTTTTTAATATTGTGTTTGGCATGGCGATTGCGATGAGCGCGGTCGTCTCCCGCAAAATGGGGCAGGGGGGATTCGAGGATATTAAAACGATTGTCACTGTTGGTATTGCGATAGTAATTATTGCGTCAACATTCCTATCAATTCTGACTTACATGTTTTTAACGCCATTGTTTCAGGCAATGGGCGCAACGGATGAGGTTATGCCCTTTATCTATGATTACATGCCGATATGGTTGCTTGGGGCGATATTTCTGTCTGTACCCGTTGTTGCAAACGCCGCCATCCGCGGAATGGGTGACCCTTTCTGGCCTGCTGTCGTGATGGTGATGATAGCGATTATAAATATTATCCTCGACCCTATCCTGATTTTCGGATTATTCGGTGCACCAAGGCTTGAGATGCAAGGTGCAGCGATTGCCTCAGTGAGTGCCTATATCGTGGCCTTTGTTGTTGCATTAAGCATATTAATCGTTCGTGAAAAAGTCTTAAAACCAATTTGTGTTTTCAGTCGCAATGCATGGCGATTCGCCAGTAAGCCTTTATTGGTGATTGCCATTCCTGTCGCGCTTGCCAATTTGATTACACCGCTAACATCATTCGGCTATACAATGATTTTGTCCGAGCTAGGTAATCAGGCCGTTGCAGGGTACGGCGTTGTTTCAAGATTTGAAGCCTTCGCGCTTATACCGATTATGGCATTGGCAGGGGGGCTAGCTCCCCTCATTGGGCAGAATTACGGTGCTAACCTGTCTGACCGTGTGAATGAAGCGATTAAAAAAGGGATCAAGTTTGCCATTCTCTATGCCATAGGCTGTGCAATACTTCTGGCTCTGGCGGCGGGAACGGTTGCCAACGCATTTTCGGACGATGCCTACATCACACAATTCATCAGTTATTATTTGTTTTTTGTTCCTGTATCATTCATTGGTTTAAATTTATTTTTAGTTGTAACCTCCTCAATGAATGCCACTGAAAAACCGAAAGGCGCACTTGTTCTTAATATCATACGCGCCTTTGTGATTGGCTTGCCGCTTGCTTATATTTTGACCATGCAAATGGGCGTGGAAGGATTCTTACTTTCTATCATCATCACGAATATTTTAAGTGGGATAGCGGCAACTTTTGCCATGAAAACCATCCGTTGCAAAAATAATATAAACGTTTTAACGTGATAAAGATTATATATTTAAGGGATTAAATAAGGCCATGAGCGATAAAGAAAACAAATCATCTGAAAATGACATCAAAAAAGATAAGGCTGTCCCCTCGGCTGATGATAAGAAAGATGCAAAAGCATCAGGCACATTCAAGCCAAAATTCGGCGAGAAGAAAACGGATGATACGTCTGAACTGGATAAAGAAATTGAAGAATTGGATGAATTCCTGCTTGAGCAGGAAGAAGATGTGATTGAAGATGAAGATCATGTCTTAACCGCTTCCAAGTTTAAATCTGCAGATAAGAATAAAGGCAGTGGTACAAAATACGCTGGTTATTTCGCGGTGGTTATTTTGCTTTGCGGTTTGCTTTATGCCATTTTGATGTTTGTGCCGTCCATGTTTGGCGATAAAGAAACAGACAATTTACAAAATATTCTGGATAACAGGGCGGCCTCTAACATCGTTCCTTTAAGTATGTCTGATGAAGTGAGCGTATCTGAAGAAGTCGTATCAACGCCTGCGCCTGATTTGAATCCCATATCTATGCCAGAAGCGATTGACACACAAGATGAAACTATTGACGTTGAAAATAATAATAACTTTGTCATTGATCAGTCCGAGCCGGCACCTTCAATTGCGGAGGCTCTAGCCATGGCACAAAATGAAACGGTTGAAGAACCTGAAATGGTGGAAATACCGCTTGAAGAACAGGATATTATGGATATTCCTGCAGAGAGTGCGTTTGACACGATGCCGTCCGAAAATGAGCCTATTACAGCCATGAATGATAATCCGGCCTTTGAACGGACATTTGCGACAGATCAATTAATAAATCAAACTGAAAATCTTCAACCGCTTGCCGAAGAACAGATTGAAATCGCCAATGATGTCATGAATATGCCTGATGAAGATCTTATTGACATGGTTGAAACCGTAGATGAAGTCGTAATGCAAGTTGATGAAGTGATAGAAGATGAGGCTATGACTCCAATGGCAGAGCAAACAATTATTCAGGAGGCTGTTAAAGAGACTATTGATATATTATCAGAAGAAACAAATAGCTCACTTAATAATCAAGATGTTGCCGATACTATTATTGAGGAAGTGGAAGCGGAGCTTGAATTAATTTTTGAGGAAGCCGAAGTTATTACAGATGCACAAGTTCAAAATTTGGAGATCGCAGTAAATACGATAGAAGCGGAATCCGTGCAATCAGATATAGCTGTTATTACTCATGAAGAGCCTGTGGTGCAGAAAAAGAATATTGAGCCGCAAAAGCTTGTCGAGGCACCGTTATCACAAGCCAAACCTTCAAAAATTAAACCCTCTATAAGCGAAAAGCCCTTCAAAGAAGATTTAGAGAAGGCTCAAACGGCACTGAATAATAGGAATTATAATGATGCTTACAGTCTATATCAATCCATTCTTGAAAGTGACCCTGCAAATACAGGCGCATTGACAGGCATTCAAATTGCGCGTGCAAATCTTGATAGTCCTGATGCACCTCAAGTGCGCAGAAGCGTATTTGACCAATCGTTAACATCACTAAACTTTACCGATGATTTACGTCAGTCAGGATCCAATCTCAATAATGTTGTGATTGAAACCACAGATGAGAGTCGTTTACTTCGCGATCGTTTGAGACAGGCTGAAGAGGGACAAATGGTTAAACCTTTACAGTCAGAGGTATCGCAAGAAGTGATTATTATTTCAGATATTCCGAAGCCAACCGTCTTGAATGAAGGCATTTTGAATAATGAGAATATCATTCTGATGGATAAAATGATATCAGATCAGAATGTATTTGTTCAAGACATTGAAACGCCAGGTGCTGCTGCTATGGACGGGCCTATAAATGAAGAGAATTTAGATATTGTTGCTGTTGCCTCTATGCCTGAAATAATTGAACCGGTTGTTACAGAACCTCAACCGATTGCCGATTTATCATCTTTGGAAAATACACAAGGATCATTTTCTGATATAGAAAATATGTTGATGCAAGCGGAAACTGAGTTAGATAATGCAGAAATTGCTTTAAGGCTTGCTAATTTTTACAATAGCGAAGGACAAAATGCCGAAGCTTTGAACTGGTACAGGGAGGCGTTAAAACGCGATTCTCTTCATAATGCTGGTTTGGACAGAATGAAGATTTACGACCTTATGGTCGGTGTAGAATAGACCTCATATTTTACAACTAAATAAATGAGCCAAGATTTAGTCTTCTGGTTTTGGCTCATTGTTATTTTCTGCTATGGGTTGATTTTCGGGAGTTTTTTGACTTTCATAACTTATCGTATTCGCCATAACCAGCCTTGGTTAAGTGGACATGAGGCAAAACGTTCTCAATGTCCTAAATGCCAAACGCAGCTGAAATGGTATGATCTCATCCCGCTTTTATCGTGGATTTTATCGAAGGGGCGATGCCGCCATTGTGGAAGTGCTATCTCATGGCGATATCCTGCGATTGAACTTTCAACCGCACTCATATTTGTGGCTTTATGGCTTGTTTTCTAATTCTTTAACTAACATCAAGCATAGATCGTCATTCAGTTTAACTGTTGCATTATGCTCAATAGCATGCCGTTCATAAGTGACACCATTGCCGTCGGGCGCATAGCCCAATTTATGATAAAGCCTTTGTGCCGCACCGAATTGTGGTGATACAGGCACGCTAATACCTACCATATCTCCCTCGGCTTGAGTTTCACAATGATGAATAAGCTTGCTTGCCAAACCCTGCCTACGATAATCAGGCATAACGTAGATATCTTGAATCTCCGCAATACCCAGCCTTTGATAGAGGTGGTATGCCGGCTTGCTGTTCAAAACCGCATAGGCACTCTGCGGAATATAATACACATCGCAATGCGATAGTGTTTTATAGACAAGGTCGAGGTTTTCAAAAATACGCGTTTGCTTGTCCCATTTTAATACATTCATGATGCTCACTAATTTATTCTATTGCAGTAAGGCCTTCAATAGCGTTAATTTGCTATATGATATTAAAAATTTTGCTTACTTTTAGTTTATTCTTTTTTTCCGGTTATGCGCATGCTCAAATGTCATTTAATCAGGATGATATGAGCGGACCAAGCGGCATCGTTGTGAGTGGTGACAGCATCATAGACAGGGATGAGCCGCCACAGTCTGCAATACAAACCCCGCGCGATGATGCGGACTCTTTTATGGATCCTGAAAAAACCGCGCCTGCTATGCCCGAGGCTGACCCCTTCAAACCATCGCCAATGACACAGGCGCAACAGACAAAACGCGTTTTAAAAAAGATGCCTGCCGCTAAAATTGAGCGGACAATTGCCGATGATCGAATTGATGATGATTATGTTCAAAAAATGATCAGAGATAATCTCGATTATTCCGGTCCGATTGAATAACCGCCTTTGACTTATGCCTGTAAAAACGGCATATAAATAATTATGACTGACAATAATATTATGAAAGACCTTGTTGCCTTGTGCAAAAGGCGTGGATTTATTTTTCCTGCTTCCGAAATCTATGGCGGAATTAATGGTTTTTGGGATTATGGTCCGCTCGGCACTGAGCTGAAAAATAATATTCGCGATTATTGGTGGAAATCAATGGTCATCACGCCGCCAATCGGACCGGATGGTGAGCCGTTGCAAATTGTCGGGCTGGACAGCGCAATTATCCAAAACCCAAGGGCTTGGGAAGCCAGCGGTCATGTCGGTGGCTTTAATGATCCGACTGTTGATTGTAAAGAAACCAAAAGCCGTTATCGCGCTGATCACCTCTTTTTGGTTGAGGGTAGTCATGATGGACAATCCATTTTTCTTGCTTTTGATAAGGATACATCGATAGAAGAAGTTGAAAAGCGTGCAAAGAAGCTGAAAGTTAAAATAGACAGTGATTGGAATAAAAATCCTGCAAATCGTATTACTGACCAAAGTGATACGGGTGCAATCTGGGGGCCTGACGCGCGTAAACTTGGCACTTTGACTGAGCCGCGGCAGTTTAACATGATGATCTCAACTGGCGGTTTGACCGTGACAGGAGGGGAAGAAACGAAATCTTACTTGCGCCCCGAGACTTGTGCAGGGCAATTTTTGAACTTTAAAAATATTGTTGATACGTCACGTGTTCGCGTGCCTTTCGGTATTGCCCAAATTGGGAAGATGTTCCGCAATGAAGTTACACCACGAAATTTTATTTTCAGAACAAGAGAATTTGAAGGTATGGAACTGGAATGGTTCTGCCATGAGGATGATGTGCCGAAATGGTTCGATTTCTGGTTTGAGCAGCGCAAAAAATGGTGGTCAGATATCGGCATGGATATGAGCAAGGTTAATTTTCTTGAAGTGCCTGATACTGACCGTGCGCATTATTCAAAACGCACAATTGATTTTGAATATCGCTTCCCCTTTTCAGGCGATGATTATGATGAGTTGGAAGGTTTAGCGCATCGCGGAAACTACGATTTAACCCAGCATCAAGAACATTCAGGCGTGAAGCTTGAGTATATTGATCCTGTTACGAATGATCGATACTTGCCGCATGTGATTGAACCTTCGCTTGGTTTAACGCGGGCGCTGCTTACAATTTTATGCGAAGCTTATACAATCGATGAAAGCCGTCCGTCGGGCGTCTATCTTAATTTTCATCCTAAAATGGCGCCGAAAAAAGCGGCGATTTTACCTTTGGTGGCCAAGGATGGCATGCCTGAACTCGCAACAAAGCTTTATCTTGAATTAAGGGAGCATTTTCCTGTCGATTTGGATATTAAGCAGAATATCGGGAAGCGTTACGCGCGGCAGGATGAAATCGGCACGCCTTATTGCTTTACAATAGATGGGGACACGCTTCAGGATCAGACAGTGACAGTTCGCGAGCGCAATACGATGGCGCAAGAACGCATCGGTATGGATAAAGTGCTTGATTATCTTAAAGAGAAATTAAGTATTTAGTTCTCACGCTATAACTGCATTTTGTCTGTAAACTTTATCAACGTCATAAGCGGGTGCAGTGCGCTCTGACAAACGCGCAACCATGTTGTGAAAACCACCGTGCCCTGCCTTTTTATGACCCTCTTCGGTTGCCGCGACCTTGTAATAGAGCATGATGAAAATGCGCATCGCGGCTGTCAGCGTGATATTGGATGATTTCTGTTGCGCAATGATGCTGCAAATATCGTGAATCGTACAATGCTCTCTATCCGCAATTTCTTTTAAAGCCGTCCACATTTGCCCTTCTAAACGAATGGATGTTCGCTTTCCGTTGACTGTAATGTTACGGCTTATTAATGCCGTTTTAAGGCTATTTGACATGATATTTTACTCCCCATGAAAATATGTATTAAAAACTTAATACAACCTAAGGTAGTATATATGTATGATGTATGCAACCAAAAAGTTTGTATTTTATATTATTATGTTGTTGATAACTGCATTGAAATGGCATGAAGCCCTTCATGATAAAGCGGCGCGATTACATTGTTTATCATCTGATGTTGCTCAATACGCGACAGACCATCAAATTTTTTGGAACGAACAGTAATCGTAAAATGGCTATCCCCAGATTGCGGTGAGCCTGCATGACTTGCATGGAGATGGCTTTCATTAATAACCTCAACATTCTCCGCGCCGAAAGTTTTTTCCAATATGTCTTTAAGCTTTACCTCAATCATTCTATAATTATAGAAATGAAACGCGTAAAACTCAAAGAGAAATCACCCGAATTCGATGAAAATCGAAAAAAGGCACAGATACATCATTGCGATATTGCAGGCTGCACCGGGGCAGGGGAGTATCGCGCGCCGAAAGACCGTACATTGAGTGAATATTATCGTTTCTGTAAAGCTCATGTGACAGATTATAACCGTGCATGGAATTACTTTGACGGGATGAGCGATGCGGATATGCAACGCCATCTCTACGAATCACTTTTTGGTCACCGTCCGACATGGAAATTTACGGGTCATATTGATTTAGAAGAAGAGTTGCTTAGAAAAGCCTCAGGCTTACACGGCGATTTTGACGGACAATCCAAAAAAGAAAAACAACGGGAGCAGGAACGCGCCCGCAAAATTGATGATCAAACGCCTGAAGGCGAAGCGCTAGAGATTATGGATCTTGCCCCACCTATTACCCTCGATGAAATCAAGGCTAAATATAAGGAATTGGCAAAACAATACCACCCTGACCGCAATCGTGATGACCCCGAGGCCGAGGAAAAGCTGAAAGATATTAATATGGCTTATACCGTTTTGCGCCTCGCCTATCAAAAATATGAGTCAATCAAGGTTGAGTAAGAGAATACTGAATTTGTGCGTGTTGTAGGGCAAAGGATTTTAAGCAGGTTCCTGAGCCTCAGAATCCATAAATAACCTATTATTTTTACACGGAGGTTCGGAGAAGAGGAGTGAATATAAAAAACTCCCAACCTCCGATACTCCGTGTAAACTCATTCTTGGATTGCAGGAACAAGTCCTGCAATGACGAATTACAAAAATAAGGTTCCCCCGCGTTAGCGAGGGTCTAGTTTTGTGTGGATCCCCGCTCGGGGGCGGGGATGACAAGACGGGATAGCGGGGATAACTTAAAGAATTCTTTTACGGTAAAGAAGGAAAAACTCTGTGTTCTCTGCGTTCTCTGCGGTTAAATAATTCACCACTGAAGGCACGGAATAAGCATAAAAAAATATTGCAATGACGAATTATAAAAAATAACGTTCCCCCGCCTTGAGCGGGGGTCTAGTTTTGTTTGGATCCCCGCTCGGGGGGCGGGGATGACAAGATGGGATAGCGGGGATAATGAAGTGGAAAGGCAAGAATGCTCAAGTATCAACATATCTACTCTCGATTTTCGCGTTGCAACATGTCTGTCCTCTTTATCTTCATCTCAAAATCATCTAAAACCATTGCAGAGTTTAAAAGGGCTTTGAAAGGGCTTGAGGACGATGGCTGCAAAACAGAAAAAGCAGGATAAATCAAACACGCTTGATAAACCGACAATTGAAGAGATGAAAGAGCTCTATCGCGATATGGTTCTCATTCGCCGTTTTGAGGAAAAGGCGGGGCAGCTCTATGGTATGGGGCTTATCGGCGGTTTTTGTCACCTCTATATAGGGCAAGAAGCGGTCGTCACAGGGATTCAGTCTATGCAGGAGCCTCAGGACACGGTTATCACAACCTATCGTGACCATGCGCATATGCTGGCTTGTGATATGGATCCAAAGGGCATTATGGCCGAATTAACAGGCCGTGAAGGTGGATTTTCACGCGGGAAAGGCGGCTCTATGCATATGTTTAGCCGTGACAAGAATTTTTATGGCGGTCACGGGATTGTGGGCGCATCAACGGCTCTAGGAACAGGTTTGGCTTTCACGCATAAATATAAGGAAGATGGCGGCGTTTGTGTGGCCTATATGGGGGATGGTTCCGCCAATCAGGGGCAGGTTTATGAGTGTTTTAATATGGCGAAGCTGTGGAACTTGCCTGTACTTTATGTGATTGAAAATAATCAATACGGGATGGGAACGTCAACGGCACGTCACGCGGCGGGCGGTCTCTACCGCCGTGGCGAGGGCTTTGACATTCCCGGAGAGCAGATTGACGGGCAGGATGTTTTCAAAGTTCGTGAGGCGGCGCATCAGGCACTCGATTATGTGCGCTCGGGCAATGATCCTTATATTTTGGAGGTCATGACCTATCGCTATCGTGGGCATTCCATGTCCGACCCTGCCAAATATCGCACAAAGGAAGAGGTTGAAGATTATAAAACTTCAAAAGACCCGATTAATCGCTTGAAGGCCGTTATGTTTGATGATGGGGTGAGTGAGGATGATTTGAAAGATATTGATAAGGATATCAAAGCGATTATCAAGGAAACAGAAGAATTTGCAAAAACATCGCCTGAACCGGAACCGCAGGAACTCTGGACCGATGTCATGGTGGAGGTCTAAAGAATTGTCATTGCGAGGACTGACAGGACGAAGCAATCCATAGGATGACAGCTTAACAATGAAACAGCATGCAGTTTATATGATGGCAAACAAAAAATTTGGAACAATTTATACAGGTGTCACAAGCAATTTAGTCAAAAGAATTTATGAACATAAGAATGAAGTGACAAAAGGGTTTACATCGCAGCATAACTGTAAAATTTTGATTTATTATGAATTATTCGGGCAAATGTATGATGCGATTACGAGAGAAAAACAAATAAAAGGTGGGTCGCGAAAGAAGAAAATAAAGTTGATTGAAGTAATGAATGCAGAATGGAGAGATTTATACTGTGATATTGTTTAACGTATGGATTGCTTCGTCGCTTCGCTTCTCGCAATGACGGAAAAATTAAAAATGAGAAAACATAAATGCCGATAGAAATATTAATGCCGGCCTTGTCGCCGACAATGACAGAGGGAAAACTCGCCAAGTGGCTGAAATCCGAAGGGGATGAGGTTCAAGCAGGCGATGTGTTGGCCGAGATTGAAACGGATAAGGCCACGATGGAGGTCGAGGCGGTTGATGAAGGCACGCTTGGAAAAATTCTTATTCAAGGCGGAACGGACGGCGTTGCCGTTAATTCGCCTATCGCGATTTTATTCGAAGAGGGAGAGAGTGCGGAGAATATTGTCATTCCGACCGAAGGCAAAGCCGTAGCGGAGGAATCTAAAAAACAAGAAGATCCCTCGACTGCGCTCGGGATGACAACTAAGGAAGAAGCTGCTTCCCCTAAAATTGAAACTATTCAGCCAACCAGCCAATCAGCCAATCAGCCAACAGGCGAAGACATTGACAACCGCGATATCCTCTATGCCCAAGGCGAGATCATCGCACCGCCAAAATTTGATGAAAATGTTTTTATGGATACGGCAGAAGAAATCACAGTTCGCGAGGCGCTCAACCGTGCGATGAGTGAAGAAATGCGCGCCGATGAGATGGTCTATATCATGGGTGAGGAGGTTGCGGAATATAACGGCGCCTATAAGGTCACGCAAGGTATGCTCGATGAATTTGGGCCAAAGCGCGTGATTGACACACCGATTACTGAACATGGTTTTGCCGGGCTTGCCGTTGGCTCGGCCTTTACGGGTTGCAAGCCGATTGTTGAATTTATGACGATGAATTTCTCCATGCAGGCGATCGACCACATTATTAACTCTGCCGCGAAAACCCTGTATATGGCGGGGGGGCAGCTCGGTTGCCCGATTGTTTTCAGAGGTCCGAACGGCGCGGCGGCACGTGTTGGTGCACAACACTCACAATGTTATGCCTCATGGTACGGTCATATTCCGGGCTTAAAGGTTGTTAGCCCTTGGTCTGCGGCGGATGCTTATGGCTTGATGAAGGCCGCCATTCGTGACCCCAACCCGGTAATTGTGCTTGAAAATGAAATTATGTATGGGCAATCCTTTCAATGCCCCACTGATAAGGATTATGTTGTGCCGATTGGTCGTGCGAAGATTGAGCGCGAAGGCAGTGATGTGACACTTGTTGCGCTCTCGATTATGGTTGGTAAAGCCATGGACGCCGCTGAGAAACTGGCGGAGCAGGGGATTGATGCCGAAGTGATTAATTTGAGGACTGTACGCCCATTAGACCGTTATACGATTTTGGAATCAGTCAAGAAAACGAACCGTATTGTGTCATGTGAGGAAGGCTGGCCATTTGCGGGTATTGGCTCTGAAATCGCGGCACTTGTGGGTGAGCACGCGTTTGATTATCTCGATGCCCCGCTAGAGCGTGTGCATGCGAAGGATGTGCCGCTACCATACGCCAGTAACCTTGAAAAACTGGCCTTACCGCAAGTGGATGATATCATCGCTGCTGCTAAAACAGTGTGTTACAAATAACGTCATTGCAAAAAAAAAGCCCTCATATGAGGGCTTTTTTGAATAATTTTAAATTAACCATTTGCAGGTGTTTTAGGTCCTTTATAACCACCTGTGCATATCGCTCTTACACCTTCAATACTAGCTGCTTCTCTAATTTCTGGCGCTTGAGAATTAAGTTGAGCTTTTTGTAATTCTTGTTTTGGGTCACACATTTATTTTATCCTAATTTAATTATGAAAGTTATGTAATTATATAAACACATAGCTAGCTGAAAAATCAAGAGAAAATTACATTTTTTGTCTATTTTTTGTAACTTTTATAAAGAGCAAGGTTACTATAATATAACTTTATTATTTTAAAAGTTTCTAAAAATTTACTCACTATTGTGCTATGCGGCATTGAATTAATCTTCCGTTTTTCATGAAATCTGCTACTACTTTGAAAGCAAATTTATTGAGAAAAACATAAATGCCGATAGAAATATTAATGCCGGCCTTGTCGCCGACAATGACAGAGGGAAAACTCGCCAAGTGGCTGAAATCCGAAGGGGATGAGGTTCAAGCAGGCGATGTGTTGGCCGAGATTGAAACGGATAAGGCCACGATGGAGGTCGAGGCGGTTGATGAAGGCACGCTTGGGAAAATTCTTATCCAAGGTGGAACAGACGGCGTTGCAGTCAATACGCCGATTGCGGTTTTATTGGAAGAGGGCGAGAGTGTTGATGATATTGCCATTCCGACCGTAGGCGAAGCCGTAGCGGAGGAATCTAAGGAACAAGATCCCTCGACTTCGCTCGGGATGACAGATAATCCAAGCCATGTGGCAAGCCCTAAAATTGAAACGGCGCAAGCCATCAATACGCCTGCCCGTAAAACCTCTAATCAGCTAAACATCCAATCATCCAGTAATCGCGTTTTTGCCTCACCTTTGGCGCGGCGTTTGGCTCAGGGCAAGAATATCGACTTATCACAAGTGTCAGGCTCTGGCCCTCACGGGCGAGTTATTAAATCCGATATTGAGAATTTTAGACCGCAAGCCGCATCACAATCGCAAGTTCAAGGCCCATCGGCAAGGCAGCTTGCTGATATGCTCGGCATAGCTTATAAGGCCGAGCCAGTCTCAAAAATGCGCGAAGTCATTGCAGGGCGTTTGACCGAATCAAAACAAACCATTCCGCATTTCTACCTGACGGTTGAATGCAACATTGATGCGCTGATGGAAGCGCGAAAACAGGTGAACACGCTCGCGGATGGGAAATATAAATTATCGGTCAATGATTTCATTATCAAGGCCTCTGCAATGGCGTTAAAAGATGTCCCTCAAGCCAATGCGAGTTGGAGCGGGCATGAGATTATTGCTTATGATAATGCCGATATCTCCGTGGCTGTGGCAACGCCGAACGGGTTGATTACACCGATTATCAAGGAGGCAGAGCATAAATCCTTGCCATCAATTTCGGTTGAGATGAAAACGCTTGCGAAAAAAGCGCGCGAAGGGAAGCTGGCTCCCCATGAATTTCAGGGCGGTACATTTTCTGTGTCCAATCTCGGTATGTTCGGAACGCATGAATTCTCGGCTATAATTAATCCACCGCAGGCGTGCATTCTGGCTGTCGGGGCGGGCATTCAAAAGCCGATTGTGAAAGATGGACAGATTGTAATCGGCACAACGATGAAGGCAACTTTATCATGCGATCACCGCGTTGTAGACGGCGCGGTTGGTGCTCAACTTTTACAGGCTTTCCAGAATTATATTGAAAACCCTGTGTTATTGTTTGTGTGAAACTGTCATTGCGAGGACTGACAGGACGAAGCAATCCATAGGATGACAGCTTAACAATGAAACAGCATGCAGTTTATATGATGGCAAACAAAAAATTTGGAACAATTTATACAGGTGTCACAAGCAATTTAGTCAAAAGAATTTATGAACATAAGAATGAAGTGACAAAAGGGTTTACATCGCAGCATAACTGTAAAATTTTGATTTATTATGAATTATTCGGGCAAATGTATGATGCGATTACGAGAGAAAAACAAATAAAAGGTGGGTCGCGAAAGAAGAAAATAAAGTTGATTGAAGTAATGAATGCAGAATGGAGAGATTTATACTGTGATATTGTTTAACGTATGGATTGCTTCGTCGCTTCGCTTCTCGCAATGACAGATAGAGAGTAAAATTAAATGACAGAACACGAATTTGATATTGTTATCCTTGGCGGTGGGCCGGGCGGTTATGTAGCCGCCATTCGCGCTTCGCAGTTAGGCATGAAGGCCGCTGTGGTTGAGGCAAACCATCTTGGCGGAATTTGCCTGAACTGGGGCTGTATCCCGACAAAGGCTTTACTGCGCTCCGCCGAAATTTATCACTATATGAAGCATGCCGATCAATTCGGTCTGTCTTGTGAGAACCCATCGTTCGACCTTAAGAAAATTGTTGAGCGATCACGCGGTGTGGCGAAACAACTTTCAGGCGGCATAGGGCATTTGCTCAAGAAAAACAAGGTGAGTGTATTCGATGGCTACGGTAAATTGCTTGGAGACGGCAAGGTTGGCGTGAATGATAAACAGGATATCCTTTCCGCCAAACATATCATCATCGCAACGGGCGCAAAGGCACGTATTATACCGGGGATGGAGCCTGATGGTAAGCTAATCTGGACTTATCGTGAGGCGATGGTCCCGACCGATATGCCGAAATCAATGATAATTGTCGGCTCGGGCGCGATTGGCATTGAATTTGCGAGCTTTTACCAAACACTTGGCGTTGAGGTCACGGTCATCGAAATGATGGATCATATCCTGCCTGTTGAGGATCACGAAGTGTCAACCGAAGCACGCAAACAGTTTGAAAAGCAAGGCATGACCATCCTGACAAGTGCGAAGCTGGGTAAGCTTGAAAAGGGCAAAGACAGCATCACTGCCCATATTGAAATTGATGGCGAGGATCGTGAGATTACTGCGGATCGTTGCATCATGGCGATTGGCATCACGGCCAATACTGATAATATCGGTCTTGAGGATACGAAGGTAAAGCTTGACCGCGGACATATTGTCACTGATGATTATATGAGAACCGCCGAGAAAAATATCTATGCGATTGGCGATGTTTGCGGTACGCCATGGCTTGCGCATAAAGCCTCTCATGAAGCCATTATCTGTGTTGAAAAAATTGCAGGTGTGGAAGGCGTTCACCCGATGGTGAAGGAGAATATTCCGGGTTGTACCTACTCCCATCCTCAAATCGCCAGTGTCGGGATCACAGAAAATATCGCAAAGGAACGCGGATTGAATTATAAAGTCGGTAAATTTCCCTTTATGGGCAATGGGAAAGCGATTGCATTGGGTGAGCCTGAAGGCTTCGTTAAAACAATTTTTGACGCAAATACCGGTGAATTATTAGGCGCACATATGATTGGCGCGGAAGTGACCGAGTTAATTCAAGGCTACGTCATTGGTAAAACGATGGAGGCGACAGAGGCAGAATTTATGCATACAATTTTCCCGCATCCCACTCTTTCCGAAATGATGCATGAAAGCGTGCTTGATGCCTATGGAAAAGTTATTCATTTTTAACGAATTACCCTGTCAAACTATTAAAATATAATTTTTATATTTGATATTTATAAACTTTGTGATATTCCTACCCACTAATTTTATGAGAAGACTATCACGACAATGACATTGAATAATGAAGATATGCAGCGAGATTTAAGTAAGCCTGCGCGAATTACCGATAATCCGCTTCCCTTTGATTTATCCGTGATGCTGAGATTTCAAAATAATTTTACCAAAATATCTTACAAGGAAATTATGCGCGAGGCTAAGGCGCTATATGGCGCGCATTCTTCATCCGCGACATCAAAATAGACTCCTTTTTTCAGTCCATTCATGCTAGCTTTAATGCATCATGACTTATAATGAAAAATTGCTCGATCGCACAAAGCGGCACCCAGAAAAGCAAAAAAATCCTGATCGTAAAGCTGGGCAGAAGCCTGATTGGATAAAAGTTAAGGCACCATCCTCAACAGGCATTTACGAGGAAACACGCCAGATTGCGCGAAAGTTAAATCTGACAACGGTTTGTGAGGAAGCCGGCTGCCCCAATATCGGGGAATGCTGGGCGAAATCCCATGCAACATTCATGATTATGGGGGAGATTTGCACCCGCGCTTGTGCCTTTTGTAATGTGGCAACGGGCAAGCCAGAGACCTTGGACGTATGGGAACCGACACGCGTTGCAAAAGCGGTCAAGGAAATGAAGCTTTCCCATGTGGTTGTTACATCCGTTGACCGTGATGATTTGGCGGATGCAGGCGCGGCTCATTTTGTTAAAACGATTAGTGAAATCCGCCGCCTCTCACCTGATACGACTGTTGAAATTTTACCGGGTGATTTTCGGGGCGATTGGAATGCTCTTGATGAAGTCACGCGCGCAAAGCCTGATGTTTTTAACCATAATCTTGAGACGGTGCCTGCGCTTTATCCGACAGTTCGCCCTGGTGCACGTTATTTCCGTTCACTCCGTTTGCTTGAGCGTGTAAAAGAAGTTGACCCGACAATCTTCACAAAAAGCGGCCTGATGGTCGGGCTTGGCGAAACGAATGAACAAGTCGGGCAGGTGATGGATGATATGCGCGCCGCCGATATTGACTTCATCACGATTGGGCAGTATTTGCAACCCACCCCGAAACATGCACCGCTTGACCGCTATGTGACACCTGAAGAGTTTCAAAAATTTGAGAAAATGGCTTATGCTAAGGGTTTCCTGATGGTGTCATCGTCACCTTTGACGCGGTCATCGCATCATGCAGGTGAGGATTTTGCAAGGCTTAAGGCCGCCCGTAATGCTAAGCTGGCGAAGGCTTGATTTACCGCAGAGACACAGAGGCGCAGAGAAATGCAATTTTTAGTTGTTGGATTAGATGGCAAAGATGCTGAAGCAATTCAGCGTCGTTTAAAAGTACGAGAAAACCATATAAGAGTTGGTGATCAGTTAGTTAAAGATGGTAATGTGTGGTTTGGAGCCGCTATATTAAACCAGAATGGCGATATGGCTGGTTCAGCTTTTTTTGTTGATTTTGAAAATGAAGCTGCTCTACATAAATGGCTAGACGAAGAACCCTATGTAACTGGTGATGTCTGACGTGATATTCAAATATATAAATGTAGCACAAGAGAGCCATGGCAATTTAATCGACCAAAAGAATTTTATGAAGCAAGACAAAAATCATTATAAAAACTCTGTCTCTCTGCGCCTCTGCGGTTTATAATAATTCTCATGCCCACCCATGCCGAGAAAAAACACCTGCCTTATACGCCTGAACAAATGTTTGATTTGGTGGCGGATGTTGAGCGTTACCCTGAGTTCCTGCCGTGGTGCGTGGCGTGCCGAAAAACGGCTGATTATGGCGAGATGATCGAGGCCGACCTCATCATCGGCTATAAAATGTTTCGTGAAAAGTTTAAATCACAAGTTATCTTGGATCATCCTGAAGAAATCCGTGTCGATTATCTCGATGGCCCACTCAAATCGCTTTCGAACCAATGGGCGTTTATTCGCAACGATGATAACAGCTGTACCATTGATTTCTATGTCGATTTTGAATTTAAAAACCCGATGTTACAACGGCTTGTCACCGTCTTTTTTGATAAGGCCGTGCGGCGCATGGTCTCAGCCTTTGAAGCCAGAGCACAATCCCTGTATGGGCTTCCCCGCGAAAGCGGGGATCCACAGCTATAGTTATTTTTTAAAAAACATACAAAATATCCTGTCATTGCGACCGCGGCAATCCATAGGATGTTTAAGACTGTATGGATTGCTTCGTCATTTCATTCCTCGCAATGACGATTCTTACTTAGAAATGACTATTATTTTCCAAAAGTGCAATCACATGCTTTAAAGCCGCTTCAACGCTTTGTTGTCTGACCTCGGCGCGGTCGCCCTTAAATACATATTTATGCACTTCTGCATGGTCGTCCAAGGATAACCCGATATAGACAAGTCCGACAGGCTTATCATCCGACCCACCGCCCGGGCCTGCAATCCCTGTAACGGATACGGCGATATCAGCAAGAGAATGCGCGTAGGCGCCGCGAGCCATCAGTCGAGCGCACTGCTCGCTCACCGCGCCAAACGTTTGAATAGTGACAGGATTGACACCTAATTGCTCCATTTTTGCTTCATTTGAATAGGTCACAAAGCCGCGCTCGAAATAAGCGGAAGAACCGGCTTTATCAGTTAGTGCAGCGGCAATCATGCCACCAGTACAGCTCTCAGCCGTAGCAATTTTGAATTTGTGTTTATCAAGTAACTTAAATAGCTGTTCAATTAACTCATCCATAGCAAACCTCCTATAATGACTATGGCTGTCAGTAACCCTGCCGCGATATCATCAATCATCACGCCGAAGGCGCCATGAATGTTTTTGTCAAGCCATCCGACAGGGCCGGTTTTGACCGCGTCGAATACTCTGAAAATTAAAAAACATAAGCCAACCATCCACCAATAATGTGGCGCATAAATAACGGGTATAAAGGCGATCATCATGCCCGCGACCTCATCAATGACAATATGGCTGCTATCATGTTTGCCTGTTACTTGTTCATAGCGATTGGCGGCCCACAAACCAATGCAAAAAAGTATCATTGACCCGAAAATGAGCCCTAATGACCCAAAAATGACCGCAATAATGAAGCAAAATGGAAGCGCGGCAAGTGTACCCCATGTGCCGGGGGCAGGCTTCAAATAGCCTGAGTAAAACCATGTTGCAAGCAAATCGTAGAGCTTCATAACTTTACTCTCACTGTGGTCAATGCCATGCAAGCTATGCCTTCCCTACGCCCCGTAAAGCCAAGCTGCTCACTTGTTGTTGCCTTAATGCTCACACGATGAAGGGGTAGGTTGAGAAAGGAAGCCAGATGCGTCTGCATGATTTCGCGATAAGGACCTATTTTCGGTTCTTCGCATATCAAAGTGATATCGACATGACGCAATTCCGCACCATTGTCTTTTAAAAGTTCTAATGATTTTTGAAGAAAGATGTGAGAATCCATATCCTTAAAATCGTCATTGCTTGGCGGAAAATGCGTGCCGATATCGCCCGCGCCGATTGTTGATAGAATAGCATCGGTCAGGGCATGAAGGCCGACATCGGCATCACTATGGCCCTTTAATGACCGTTCGTGAGGAATATCAACGCCACAAAGGCGAATATACTTAGAATGTTTGTCATCAAAAGCATGCACGTCAAAACCTTGTCCCGTAATGTTTTCGTAAATCGGTGTCAGAAGCCTTACCGCCATGATTAAATCATCCTGTGTTGTGATTTTTAAATTATGCCGACCACTTGGCACATAGTGAATAGCCTCACCCGTCAATTTTTGATAGAGCGTTGTATCATCGAGTGCGTCATTATCTGGGTATGTTTCATGCGCCTTTAAAATAGTTTTAAAATCAAAGACTTGTGGGGTCTGAATAATCCATAAATCCTCACGGTTGATCATGTCTTGCTTACGCTTAACGCTCTCCGTTAAGGGCATTGCCAGACATACCGCATCATAGTTTTGACATGCTTGAATGAGGTTTTCTATATCTTTTTTTGTGACACAAGGACGCGCCGCATCATGGATGAAAACAATATCTGGATTATGAGCCTTTAAAGCCTTCAAACCATTATAGACACTTTGTTGTCGTGTCTCTCCGCCATGAGTATGTGGTGGGGTGTCATGACCCGAAAATGCGTTTCTATAGAGGTCTTCATGCTCTTGCGCAATGACGCAGTGAACAGTGTCAAAACAGGTCATATTTTCAAAGATATTGACAGTGTGACTGATGACAGACTCACCGTGAATTCGTAAATATTGCTTTGGCACATCACCGCCCATGCGTGTACCTGAACCGCCAGCAACGATTAAAACAGCCATTTTTGATTTTGTATTACGCATTATTCTTGGAAAATAGCGAATTTCCGATTAAAAGAATAGGGGAGATGCAAAATTTAACGCTACCCAATCATGATTTCAGGTCGAAATTTTATCGACATATGAAGATATGGCTTAATCGCAAGACACTTAGCAATCGCCTTGTCACAGGTTTGATTATTTTGGGTGCGATATGCGGTCTGATGACCTATGCCGCGCTCACCAACGTTCCTCCGTTTGGGAACAGCTCAAGCGGGGTCATTATTCTGCTTAATGTGAATCTCATTATCTTGCTGACTTTGCTTGTCTTGGTCAGCCGCAGAATTATCGCGCTTTATGTGCGGCGAAAGCAAGGAATAGCGGGGTCTAACCTCCATATTCGGCTCGTTTTTATTTTCTCACTATTGGCAGCCTTGCCCGCTATGGTCATGGCGATTTTTTCGGTCGGTTTCTTTTATTTCGGGCTTCATGGCTGGCTCGATGATCGTGTGCGCACCGCGATTTATGAGTCACAAGCGGTGGCAGAGGCGTATTTGGCGGAGCATCAACAGCTGATAAAGGCTGATGTCTTTGCCCTTGCAACCGACCTTAACAGACAGGTCGAGATATTGGGCGATAACCCAGAGGCCATGCGTCGCATGCTCGGTACTCAGTCACTTTTAAGAAATTTTTCCGATATTTATCTCCTTGATGAGAACGGCAGAATTCTGACAAGGGCAAGCAGCAGTCAAACGCCTCAGTCTGTTACTATTCCGCCAGATGTAACTGAAAATGAAATTAAGCTTTATGAAGGCGGTACGGACGGAATCAGGGCAATATATGCGCTTGAAAACTATAATAACAGGCTGGTATATGTTGAGCGTGATATTGACCCTAAAGTGTTGTCCCATGTTGAAAAGGCGCGCGAAGGCTCGAACCAATATCGCGAGATTCAAGATGCCAGTACGCGGCTTCAAATTATTCTCACGTTGATTTACGTCTTAATTACTCTGCTGTTGACAGTTGCCGCGATTTGGTTCGGTCTGTCGTTTGCCAAGCGTTTGATTACACCGATTACCGACCTCATAAATGCCTCGGAAAAGGCACGGGCAGGGGATTTGAGCGTGCGCGTGAACCCTATTTATGCAGTCGACGAATTCAAAATGCTGGGTCATGCGTTCAACGGCATGACAGAGCAAATTGAGAGCCAGCAAAAAGATTTGATGAGTGCAAATGTGCAGATGGATTTCCGGCGGCGATTTACTGAAACTATTTTGGGTGGTGTCTCGACAGGTGTTTTATCGGTTAATCGGCATAAGAAAATCACGCTCGCCAATAATGCGGCGGGGGAGCTGCTTCATCTGTCTTTAGAAGATTTGCTAAGTGTCAAAATCAGCTACATCATGCCTGAGCTTGCGCCGTTTCTGGACGAGGCTTTCAAGGCTAATATGCAAGGCGTTGTTAAAACATGTGAAATACAAATGCGGCGGCAAGACCAAGCTGTTCGTACTTTTATTGTAAGAATTGTAATTGAAAATCTTGATAATCAGGAAAAAGGCGCCATTATCACCTTCGATGATTTGACGTCAGTCCTTGCCAATCAGAGGAAAGCCGCTTGGGCCGATATTGCGCGGCGCATTGCCCATGAAATTAAAAATCCGCTCACCCCGATACAGTTATCTGCGGAACGCCTAAACCGTAAATATACGAAAAATTTAAATGCGCGTGAGCGTGAAGTTTTTGACCAATGTACTGAAACAATCATCCGCCATGTCGGGGACATCAAAACCATGGTGAACAGCTTTGCCGAGTTTGCAAAAATGCCCGAGGCGAATATTCACCTTGCCGATATTATTCCGACAATCATGGATGTTTATATTTTAAGTCAAAATGCACATAGTGCGGCGGTTTTTGATTATTATAGTAATATTCAAAAAGGCGAGGGTTTTAATATTCCGCATGATACCCAACAAATCAGGCAAGTTTTGGTCAACTTGGTCAAGAATGCGCTAGAAGCTTGCGAGCAAAATAAAAAGGGTGAACAAGCCCATATTGCACTCATCAGTTATCTGACTGACACGCACTTAATTATCGGCGTGGCCGATAACGGTTCAGGTCTGCCAAAAGATATTGACATTCAAAGCCTGTGCGAGCCATATGTGACCAATAAAAACAAGGGAACAGGCATCGGCCTCGCTATTGTTAAAAAGATTATCGAAGACCATGATGGAGAATTGCTCTTTAACCCCGATTTGAATATCATGGATTTAATGGATAAACCTTATAAGACTTTGATTGCGTTTACATTACCCCTTAGGGAGGCTTAAACCATGCCTTCTGTCCTGATTATCGATGATGAGGCGGATATTCGTGCGCTTTTGACAGGCATTTTTGAAGATGAAGAGTATCAGGTTTTGCAGGCCGCGCATTCTGAACAGGCTTTGGCACTCATCGGCAAGCATGAGGTGGATATCATCATTCTTGATATTTGGCTTGATAACAGTGATATGGACGGCATACAGATTCTTAAGACCTTAAAAAAGAATAAAGTTTATAGCGGTATTCCAGTCCTGATGATTAGTGGTCATGGGAATATTGAAATGGCGGTTAATGCCATGAAACTTGGCGCATTTGATTTCATCGAAAAGCCGTTTAAGATAGACCATATTCTCCTCGCGGCGCAACGCGCTTATGAACAAAAACAGCTACAAGATGAAAATAAGAAACTGAAGGCTGATTTGACTGTGAGAGTATCAAATGATGCAAATACGGGTCAAGACGTATCATTTTCAGGTCACGAAAGGTTTAAATATAATGCGCCTTATAAACAAGCCAAAGACCAGTTTGAGAGAGATTATTTGACTTACATGATTTACCGGCATGATGGTCATGTAACCCAAATGGCGGAAGCCATAGGCATGGAGAGAACCGCACTCCATCGCAAATTAAAATCGCTTAATATTGTTTACGAGCCTGAAACCGTTCCGGAGGCAGCACGATCATGATGAAAATTATTATTTGCGGAATAGGGCGTGTAGGGCTTTCCATTGCAAGCTATCTGTCCATGCAGGATAATGAAATCACGGTGATTGACGCCGACCCGAACCTTGTCAAACGGGTCAGTGACACCTATGATATTGCGGGCATTGTCGGGCATGCATCACAACCTGATATCCTTAAAAAAGCAGGGGCCGAAACGGCGGATATTATTATCGCCGTAACCGATTGTGATGAAGTTAATATGGTTGCCTGCCAAGTTGCGCATTCGGTTTTTGGCATTCATCGTAAAATTGCACGGATAAGGAATAAGGAATATCGCGACCCTGCATGGTCAAATTTATTTTCGCGCAACCACATGCCGATTGACATTATTATATCGCCTGAGGAAGAGATTGCCGATGCTATCCTCAAGCGTATGTCAATTCCCGGAACAACGAATGACATTGCGTTAAGCGATAATCATTTCCATGTCTCTGGCTTAATCATTGGCGAGACTAATCCGATTTGCGGGGAAACAATCAAGAATATTTATTTCGCTAATAAAATATATGAGTTCAGGATATTTCTTATTATTCGGAATGGTCAAGAATTAAATAGCACTGATCAAACTATTTTGCATGATGGCGATGAAATCCATATTTTATGCGAGCGCGCGGTTCTCATACCGCTTCTAGAAAATCTTGGCGTCAATATCAAAACAGGTCATAACAGGGTCATAATCAGCGGTTGCGGTGTTATTGGCGAAGCCATCGCAAACAGGCTGAGTGAGGATACTCAGTTTAAAGCATCCAATCTAACGATTATTGAACAAAACACAAAACGCGCACGGGCTATCAGCCAAATTTTGCCGAAAGCCCTTATCCTCAGTGGCTCTGCGCTTGATTATGATATTTTGAAAGAGGCGGGGTCTGACAACGCATCTGTTTTTGTCAGTGTCATGGACAGTAATGAAAATAACATTCTCTCTGCCATGCTGGCAAAAAAAATGGGGGCGGATTACACAATCGCGCTCAGTACAAACAGGCTATATACACAGCTTTTGCCTGATCAATTTATTGATGCAATTGTAAACCCCGAAACCATTACGGTTTCGCGCATTTTACACAATTTAAAGCGCGGGCATATCCGCTCTATTCATACTATTCGTGATACCGGCATTGAAATTATAGAGGCGGAAATCACCGAAAACTGCGGCATTATCAACATTCCGATGTCAGAATTATCCCTTCATGACGGTATCAAGATATTAGGCTTTTATCGCCCTGAAACAGAGCAAATAACCTTTGCAAGTGATAGCTGTATTTTAAAGTCCGGCGATGTGGTTATTATAGTTGCAAATAATGTTTCGGTTGCGGAGGTTGAGAAGCTATTCTCATTCTCAATCAACTTATTTTAACTTAAATTAAGAAAATCCTATAATTTACTTGTAACTTGCGATTATATGAACTAGTAATAAAGATAAATCAGCCAGAATAGCAATGAATGGATATTGCCATGACTGAAAAAAGTCAAAATGTTCAAGACGTATTCTTGAATAATGTCAGAAAGCAAAAAGTTCCTGTGACAGTATTTCTCTGTAATGGTGTCAAGCTACAAGGCAATATTACATGGTTTGATAATTTTTGTGTGTTGTTGAGGCGTGAAGCGCATGTTCAGCTTGTTTATAAACACGCTATTTCAACAATCATGCCTGCAGGGCCATTAAATCTCAATGAACAGGATGAAGAGTAATCTTTGTCTGACAATAAGAATAACCGCGTTTGTGTCATTTGCCCTGTCGATCGGCATGAAGATAATCCTGAAATTTTAAAAGAAGAAGCCTTAGGGCTTTGTACCGCGCTGAATCTTGAAATAGCGTTTTTTCAATTTTATACCCTCAAAACCATTCACCCTTCGACTTATCTTACAAAAGGTTATTTAGAAAAGCTTCAAACGAAACTGACCGATGAGAATATACCGCTTCTTTATATTGATACCCAACTCAAACCCGGTCAACAACGCGATTTAGAAAAAAAGCTGAAAGTCAAAGTCATTGACCGAACAGGCGTGATTTTAGAGATATTTGCCGACCGCGCAAAAACCCAGGAAGGGCGCATCCAAGTTGACCTGGCCTATAAAATTTATCAGAAGTCACGCCTTGTTCGCGCATGGACTCATCTTGAAAGGCAACGCGGGGGAGGGGGATTTATCGGTGGACCTGGGGAAAAGCAGACAGAGCTTGACCGTCGTGCGCTTGATACCGAAATTCGAAAGCTTGAAAAAGATTTGGATAAAATTAAGACTAATCGTGCACTTCAACGCCGCGCGCGCGAACGGGAATCATTTCCGATTATCGCGCTTGTGGGATATACCAATGCAGGGAAATCAACGCTTTTCAATGTTTTAACGCAGGAAAATATCATGGCGAAGGATATGGTGTTTGCAACACTTGACCCGACCATGCGCGCAATTCGATTGCCAAACGGGCAAAAGGCCATTTTGTCCGATACAGTTGGGTTTATCCGTAATTTGCCGACTGAACTAGTCGCCGCATTCAGCGCAACTTTGGAAGAGGTCAATGAGGCGGACATTATTTTGCATGTGCAGGATATTGGTAGTGATGACCATGAGGGACAGGCCGAGACGGTAAAGGATACCCTGCAATCCATCGGAATAAATCCGGATTCTGAACATATTATCAATGTCATGAACAAAATTGATATGCTTGAGAAGACTGACCCGTTTGAGGCGTCACGATTAAAAAATTATTACGCAAATGACATGGGAACGGCGGTCATTTCAGCACGAAAAAATTTCGGTATTGATGCGTTGATGACTGTTATCCTTGATTTATTATTGAAAGATCAGTTTCAGGCCGCAATTCATGTTCCGATACAAGATGGCAAGGCAATTGCCTGGCTTCATACAAATGCCAGCGTTGACGATATTCTTTATGAAGAAGAAACCGCAATTTTATCAACAACCATCAGTGACGCGGCACTTAAAAAATTTATCAAGGTTTTCGGGTACCCGACAGAATCTATCGAAGGTTGATTGATACGGGGAAATGATCTGACCCTGCGTAAGGGCCAACCTCAACGCGGCTATAAGTTTCATTTTCGCTAATTAATATATGATCCATGGGTATACCCATCAGAGGGAAATAAACTGGCCATGTCACTTTGTAACCTTGGTCACGCACCGTACTTTTTAAACCGTTTTTATTCAGGAAACTGACAAAATGACTTTCCCATGGGACAGAATTAAAATCACCTAAAACAATGACCGATTTACTATGATCTTCATTATTAATATGCTGACTGATTTCATTAAAATAAATTTGCCGCTCTTCAAACCAGCTTTTATTTAGCGCAGGCTTAGGATGTGCCGAATAAACATGATAATCCTGACCGTGAATGGTAGTGAGTGCATAAAGAAGAGGGGTGTCGCCCGGCCCATGATATGTTACAGATTTTTTTAAAAACGGTTTTTTGCTGAGTAAACAAATACTAAACCCGTCACGGACTTTGGTCTGAAGGCGGTGCGTATAAGGTTTTAAGGCGTCAACCAAATGACGGTCAAGCCGTTCTGTCATCTCCATGATCAGAAGTAATTCAGGGTCAGCTTTTTCTATAAGTTTAGCAAGCTTTTCAGGTTTTTCATTATCCCTAAAAGCATTAACAGAAAATACATCTTTGTTTTCACTCTGTTCAGGTTTATGGGGCATGTGAGGGAAAAAATTACGGATACGATAAAGATTAATGGCACTTATGATAATCGCAAAAACTGCTATATAAAAATGCCCAAAAATCAAAGCAGCAACGCAAAGCAACATGGTAACAACCGCATATTGTAAACGGAAAAAATCCACAATAACAAACCACCAAGCCTTGTTTGAAAAACCAAGCGCCGTGAGTATTGCAATGAATAAGGTAAGACATAAAATGATTTGTTCGCTCATACTTAAACATTAACAACTTAAAACATTAAAGGTTCAAAAGTTAAATACGGTATAATAATACCTTTATTTTAACCTATTGTTTTGTAATAATTTTTCAAATATTTTTTATTTGACTTTTAGTCTCAGATGTTTGATAAAACACCACTAACTAAATTGTAGGAAGAAACCATGAAAACTTATTCAGCCAAACCGTCAGAAGTGACAAAGAAATGGTGGATTATTGATGCCGAGGATGTCGTGCTTGGCCGCATGTCTGCCGAAATCGCGAAAATTCTGCGTGGTAAGCATAAGGCGATGTTCACGCCCCATATTGATACGGGTGATAATGTGATTGTCATTAATGCCGAAAAGGTGAAATTGACAGGGAATAAGCGCGATGCCGATATTTTTTACTGGCATACTGGCTACCCTGGTGGGATTAAGCAACGCACGAAAGGGCAGATTCTGGATGGTAAGTATCCTGAACGCGTTGTTCAAAAGGCCGTTGAACGTATGATGCCGAAAGAAAGCCCATTGGCACGCGCGCAAATGAAGAAGCTCCATGTCTATGCAGGGACTGAGCATAAGCATGATGCTCAAAAGCCGGAGACGCTGGATCTGGCCGCCAAAAATTCAAAGAATAAGAGATAAGGATAAGCAAGATGGCAGACACAAAAATTAATGATTTGGCCGACTTGAAAGAGGTTGCTGAAGCATCAGGTGAGAACACAAATACAGATGAAACATCCGGTGACACTGAACAGGGAAGCAGTGACGCGGTTGCGCCACGGACACCAAAAATTGACGACCAAGGGCGGTCTTATGGGACAGGTCGCCGTAAAGATGCGGTCGCCCGTGTCTGGGTGAAGCCCGGCTCCGGTAAAATTATTGTGAATGGGCAGGAACAAGCAACGTACTTTAAAAGAAAGACTCAGCAGCTTGTGATTAATCAACCTTTCCTCGTTTCCGAACAGGTGAGCCGTTTTGATGTGATGGCAACTGTGAAAGGTGGCGGATTATCAGGGCAGGCCGGCGCAGTGCGTCACGGTATTTCAAAGGCTTTGGCTGACTTTGCCCCTGAATTGCGCGGCTCTTTGAAAAAGGCCGGCTTCTTAACACGGGACAGCAGAACAGTTGAGCCGAAGAAAGTCGGTAAGCACAAGGCACGCCGTACAAAACAATGGGCTAAGCGTTAATTTTAAAGTTTTACTTGAACGGCGATTATATTTTATTTTCGCCGTTTTTTTGTGCCCTGATGGCGGAATTGGTAGACGCGCTACGTTCAGGTCGTAGTTCCCGCAAGGGAGTGAAGGTTCGAGTCCTTTTCAGGGCACCAAAATCATTTGTAACCATTTTAAACAAAAAAGCACGTCATTCCCTGAATTTGACTTATTAAATTCTAAGGGAATTCATATATTTGAAATTATAGTTATTTCCAAATAGAAAGCGTCATTGCGAGGAAGCAACGTGACCGCGGCAATCCACACGATATCAATAATTGTATGGATTGCTTCGTCACTCCGTTTCTCGCAATGACGGGATATTTGTATGAATTTTATTAGCTTTGCGCACTACGCGTAAAAAATAAAACTTCTGGTACGAACATAAAGTCTAAAGACTTTACTTTACCGTTGGTAACGTTATATCTCAGATTATGACACGGCTTATCAAACCTTATAAAGACATCACCCCTACAATTCATGACAGTGTCTATATATCCGAAAACACATCTGTGATTGGCGATGTGCATATCGGGGAGGGTAGCTCAGTCTGGTTCGGCTCTGTTATTCGTGGTGATGTCAATAAAATCCGTATCGGGAAATATACAAATATTCAGGATGGCACGATTATCCATGTCGCAACCCACGGGCAGGGCACCCATATCGGTGACTGTGTGACAATCGGGCATCAGGCGTTGATACATGATTGTACATTGGAAGATGACAGCTATATCGGGATGCAGGCCTGCATCATGGATGGAGCGATCGTAAAATCTAAGGCATTTGTTGCGGCAGGGTCACTTGTAACACCCGGCAAACGAATCCCGGAAGGGCAATTATGGGGAGGCCGCCCCGCACGTTACATGCGGGACCTGACCGAGGATGACTATAAACTTATGGATTGGTCTTGGTCACATTATTGTGACTTGGGTAGGAATTATAGTTAGCGTGTTGGTCTTAATATTTGATTAGCATTAGACCCACGCTGAATAATGAACAATTCTACTTCTCCACCTCTAGTTTTTTCATTAACAAAAACACGACCTTCGCGTAAGGCACATTCCAAAAATGTGGTTTTACCTTCAAAATCAGCCATTACAGTTGCAACATTTTCTTGTTCTCTATCACCTATTAAAGGCGATAAATCTACAAGACCATCATTAGTAGCTGAATAACCTTTACCAGCTTGAAAACCACGTTGCTGAACACCAATAACAGTATCTACCTTAGGATTAACACCATCAGCAGTAGCTTTTAATACACCGATACGTTGTCCATGCAGTGTTGCGATAGCAACCTGTACACCACATTCATTTAATTTAGAATTATCATCATCATCATCATCGCGATCACTGTTTTGTCTTGATGGCTCAGGTCTTGATGGCTCATCTCTACTTGGCGGCGCTTCAGGATCTTTTGTTTTAGGGTCTGATTCATTCTTTACATCAACACCGCTGACATCAAATCGATTTGCTTCAGCAGTGCTAGGCGTTAGCATAAATGTTCCTACTGCTCCTGCTACTGCAAATACCACTGCTGGTCTTTTCAAAATTTCTAACATTTTAATCTCCTTTATTATTTAGATACTTATTAACGTAATATTAATATTAAGTCAAATTTTTTTATTTATGTTTTTTAAAAACATAGGTTCCTGGGGCGTTTCCATATGTCTTGCCTTGAAAACCTATTGGTTTATGTTTGGTTCCCTTGTTACGTGAATTAATCCATTTTTGCCAATGTAACCACCATGAGCCTTCATGCTTTTCGCCATTTGCCTCATACCCATATTTATTTTTATGGGGAGGGTTGATAACCCCCGCAATATGCCCCGACCCTGCGAGAACATATTCATGCGCCCCGCCATATAACGCCGCCCCTTCTTTGACTGCTTTATGCGGTGCGATATGGTCATCCTGCGTGGCGAGGAAATAGGCAGGTGTTTTAATGGTTTTAAGGTCAAGTTTCTGTCCGAATATCTTATATTCACCTTTGGCAAGTGCATTGTCCATATAAAAGGATTTCAAGTAATCCATATGCATTGCGGCCGGTAAATTCGTTACATCACTGTTCCAGTAAAGCAGGTCAAATGCCATCGGCTCGCGCCCCAAAAAATAATTATTAATCACAAAATTCCAAATTAAATCGGATGAGCGGAGGAGGGAGAAGGTCAGGCTCATCACGCGTCCATCCATCACGCCGTCTTTTGCAATCATGCTGTTAAGGCTTTCGAGTTGATCGACCCCGATAAAATTTTTAATGTCACCGGCATGCTCAAAATCCAGTAAAGTCGTCAAAAATGTTGCTGATTGAAATGGATTTGACTTGTTTTGACCTGATAATGATGCCAAAACGAGCCCTAATAATGTGCCGCCGATGCAATATCCCATGGCATTGATTGGCGTGTTTGCACCTTCAACCGACTGTATTTCCTGCGCGGCCTGCATGACGCCATCCGTGATATAATCCTCAAAACCGATATGCGCATGACTTGCATCAGGGTTCACCCATGAGATGCAATAAACCTTATGCCCTTGCCCAACCAACCATTTTATAAAGGAATTTTCTTCCGCCAAATCCAGAATATAATATTTATTAATCCAAGGCGGAATAATAAGAAGCGGCTCTGCATAAGCCTCGTTTGTTGTCGGTTCAAAGCGTATGAGCTCCATCAAATTATTGCGATAACTAACCTGCCCTTTTGTTATCGCGATATTCCTGCCTATTTCAAAAGCATTGCTATCCACCATTGTGATAAAGCCGTTTTCGATATCTCTTGTCAGGTTCTCCATGCCTTTCAGGAGGTTCTGACCCTGTGTAGAAAGCGTCTCTTCGATAATATCCGGATTGAGAAACGGAAAATTGCGCGGATTCATGCTGTCCAGCATGTGCCGTGTTATAAATTTGAGTTTTTCACGCTCGCTTTCGGGCATATCAAATGTATCGGCCTCAATCGTTGTAATCATCCATTCCGCGGATTTAAGGTAAATGTCCTTAAGCCAGCTAAAATAAGGGTTATCCTGCCATTTCTCGCTTTTAAAATATTTAGATTGCGGTGAAAAAGAGGGCGTATTGCCTTGCATGAATTGCAGGTAATCATGGCTCAAATCAACAAAACGTTGCGGGTTTTTCCAATAGTCCGCCCAGTAATGTGTCATGGATTGCATGAATGTCGCCTGCATGGCAGCCAGCGCCGGGGGGAATTCAGGGTTCTTTTCCGCCATAACGGCATATAGCTTTTGCATTTTTTGCATGGCTTGCATTTGAAAGGCGAAAAAATCAGGCTCAGACATCGGCAAAGAGTATCAAAATTTGCGGGATAATCCAGTCTTAACCCTTGCTATGATGATAATAATTCGCCACTATCGGCAAAAATAATTGACGAGTATACGGAATAGTGACCATGAATAAAATTTTCCTTACAATCGCTTTAATATCTGTCAGCGCATTATCAACAGGCTGTGCGCAAATGACGGATATAAAGGGTAACGCCTCCCAATGGTTTCAAGGTGAAAAACTTCATGATGAACCGCAAAGGCTGGCAGAATCATCACGCTATCGCGATATTGATCGTGCTTCGCTGTTTTCCAACCAGAATGTGACTGTCTTTTCTCTCGATGGTGATGTTGAGGCGCAACAAAGGCAAATGAACACATCCGGAAATACGGGTGGCATGACCGCTTTTGACCCGAGCGTGGAGGTGTTTGCGGTTGATAATTCAACTTTCCGCCCGTCTTATATCCCCGAATATGCCGTGCCATCCTTTGGCAATCAAAAGACAATGGCGAATAATTCGACTGTTTTGCAACGACCTAGCCCATCTTTGACCGGGCAGGTGGAACGACCTGACATTAAATTTGCACCCGTGGCCATGGTTCCGCGCGCACCTGTCTTTGAGGGGCAAAATATGATGAACCCGAACACGCCATCGGTTATTGACAGCCCTTCAAGGCGTAGCCCTCCCATCCTCACCGCATATGAATAGAATCAGTTAAGCTTAAGGCATGATTCAGGCGGCAATTAAAAATTATGATTTAGAAGAATGCCAAAACCCCTTTAAAGGCAAACTCTCTGTTAAGGGCAAGTCATGGGTCATGCCCTTGATTAATGAGATGCGGGTTGCGGCATTGCTCCAACAACATAATATTCCTGAAATCATTGCACGCATAATCGTGTCACGTGATCTTGATAAAGGGTGCATTGACCGCTTTTTGACACCTAAAATAGCACGCGATTTCCCGGACCCCTTTAAATTGGCGAATATGCGTGACGCGTCATGCTCTCTTTCTGACGCAATTATGAGCGGTAAAAAAATTGGTATTATCGCCGATTTTGATGTTGATGGCGCGACCAGTTGCGCCGTTTTGAAAAATTTTTTGGATAGTGTGACAAATGAGAATAATGTTGTTCCGTTCTTTATTCCTGATCGTCTTAATGATGGTTACGGTCCATCAGTTAAGGCTTTTGATACGCTAAAGGCTCAAAATTGTGAGATTATTGTCATTCTTGATAGTGGCATAACATCATTAGAGCCGATTAAATATGCGCGCTCCATCGGAATGGAAGTCATTGTCATTGACCATCATGAGCCTGAAATGACACTCCCTGACGCCAATTTTATTATTAATCCGAAGCTTGAAGAGTGTCAAAGTGGCTATGATTATATGGCGGCGGTCGGGATTACATTTATGTTTTGCATCGCCATGAATGTCACTTTGCGTCAAAAAGGGTATTATAATGAGGTCACTGAACCAAGCATGAAACCTCTTATGGATTTGGTTGCGCTTGGCACGGTGTGCGATATGGTGCCACTAATCGATGCAAACCGCCTGTTTGTGAAGTATGGCTTTCATCAGATGGCAACACTCGATAATATCGGTTTAAAAGCACTCCTTGCCGTCTCCAACATAAAAGGCTTGCCCGATCCATATCATGCAGGCTTTATGCTCGGCCCCAGGATAAATGCAGGGTCGCGCGTCCATCAAAGTGATCTTGGTGCGCAACTGCTTTTGGCAAAAAATGATGATGAGGCAATGCGGCTGGCGTGGCTTCTCAATGATTGTAACGAAAAGCGCAAAATGTTGCAAAAGGATATGACGCGCGAAGCCATGGCCAAGGCTAAAGAGCATCTTATCAATCATCCGCAATGTCATAGCCTTGTGATTGATGGTCAAGGCTGGCATACGGGGCTGAGCGGTCTGGTCGCAGGTGCGCTTAAAGATAAATATAATAAACCGGCCTGCATCATTGCCTATGTTGAGACAGAAAATGGCAACATTGAGGGCAGGGCATCCGGACGCTCTATAGCAGGTGTTCATCTGGCAAATATTTTCATTGAGGGACAGCAAAATGGCTTGCTTGAAAAAGGCGGCGGGCACGCGATGGCTGGCGGATTTACGATCAAGCCTCAAAATGTCGAGGCTTTCCGCGTATTTTTTGAGGAAAAAACTGTTGAGGCACTGCGTGAGGACAAAGACAGTCAAAATAACAATATCTTGATTGAGAGTTGCCTATCGGTTCAAAGTCTCACCATGCAAACGGCAGATTTATTGATAAATGCCCTTGCCCCATTCGGTATGGGACATCCCGAACCGAATATTATTTTGAGTGACATATGTATTGATTATGCGGAGCAGGTGGGTGGCAACCACCTCCGCTGTAACATCCGCGATATAAGCGGTGGTCGCGCAATGAAAGCTATGGCTTTTAAAGCGTTAGAGACGGATCTGGGCACTTTGCTGACACAATCAAAAGGGACGGGCAGAGCACTCCACCTGCATGGTCAGGTCAAGATTAATGAATGGCAAGGCAATAAAACGGTTGAGTTTCACATTACAGATGCGATGGAGGCTTAGAAAAATTGCAAAAAAGGCTTGATTTCATGTGCCGAAACCCATTATATACATTCAACCAAGGCAAAATCTGGAATTTGCACGATTTTTAATCATGTCCCGTTCGTCTAGAGGCCTAGGACACCGCCCTTTCACGGCGGCAACACGGGTTCGAATCCCGTACGGGATGCCATTAAATAAACGGATTTAAATACTTAAACAGATTATTGATAACAAACGAAAAATTCTGATTTGACCATATCCAATTTTGATGATTTAGGACTTCATAATGACATTTTAAAAGCTGTCAAAGAGGTCGGCTATGAAACCCCCACTGAAATTCAGGCAAAGGCCATTCCTGCAATTTTGATGATGAAGGATATTATCGGCATTGCCCAGACGGGAACGGGTAAAACAGGCGCATTCACGCTTCCGATGATTGAGGTTTTACAAGGTGGCGTTGCAAAGGCACGCATGCCGCGTGCGTTGGTTTTGACACCGACAAGGGAGCTGGCCGCACAGGTTGCCGAAAATATAGAGCTTTATTCAAAATATTTACACCTCAGCCATGCCTTAATTGTGGGTGGAGTTCAAGCGAATGATCAGATTGCCAAGCTTGAGCGTGGCGTTGACATTTTGATTGCAACACCCGGGAGGCTTTTGGATTTGCAAGAGCGCGGTAATGTCCTTTTGCGTGATATCAAGTTTCTTGTGATTGACGAGGCCGACCGCATGCTCGATATGGGGTTTATTCCTGACATTGAGAAAATTATTGGCTTCCTGCCTGCGCTACGTCAAAATTTATTATTTTCTGCGACTATGCCAAAGCCTATTCAGAAATTGGCTGAAAAGCTGATGGATAATCCAAAAGTTATTGAGATAGAACGCCAATCTTCGACAACGGCCAATGTCACCCAGAAATTAATCATTGTTCAAAATGAAGCCTCAAAAGTGGGTCATCTGGTTCAATTTTTGAAAGATAAGCAAGTCGATTCCGCCTTTATCTTTTGTAATCGTAAGCGCGATATTGATAAATATGCCGTTGCGCTTGAGAAGGCAGGTATAAAGGCAAGCCCGCTCCATGGTGATATGTCACAATCGGCGCGGACAAGCACGCTTCAGAAATTCAAGGATAGAGAGCTAGATATCTTGGTGTGTAGTGACGTTGCCGCGCGTGGTATTGATGTGTCCGATGTCTCTCATGTTTTTAATATGGATTTGCCAACAAATGCGGAAGATTACGTCCACCGTATCGGCAGGACTGGCCGTGCAGGTAAAGAAGGTGAAGCCTTTAGTTTTGTAGTGCTTAAAACAGATGAAAAATATCTGGAAGCGATTGAGGGCATAATCGGAAATGCAATTGGGCGCATAGAGCTTACAAAGCCAAAAATAGTCAAAACAGATCAAAAACAGGTCAAAAACAAGTCAAATTCGCGTCAAAAAAGTCAAAATGAGGTCATTGACACTGATTCACCAATCGGTTTCGGGAATGATTTGCCTGACTTTATGGCGATTGGTCGTTAATGGCCTTAAAAGCTTTGTTGACAGTATAGAGCGGCGCTCTCAAAATAACAGTATGTTTTCAATGCATTTTACCGTCACTTTTTTCTTAATGCTTGTCACGGTATGCGCTTTTCATATGACTGCACATGCGCAGGTAACTGTTCAAACATTTGTTAATTCTGACCTCCTCATTTATAATCAGGACAGTAATATCGTTGAGGCGAGCGGCAATGTTGTGATTACTCAAGGCAGTCGAACTCTTGAAGCGGATAAGGTCAGCTATAATCTTGATATGGATGAAGCGGTGGCGAGTGGCAATGTTATCCTGCGCGATATAGATGGCAGTATTCATTATGCCGATGATTTTACGCTCAGTAATGCCATGACAGAAGGTTTTGTCAGCAGTCTTTATACGGTACTCGATGACGGCTCGCGCCTGTGGGCTGCGCGCGCGGTACGTGAAACCCCTGACAAACATGTTCTTGAAAAGGCGCGCTATACACCATGTCAGGCTTGCGAGATAAACCCTGACCGTAAGCCGGCATGGGCTTTGCGGGCATCCGAAGTGACGCATAATCAAGAGACGGCCTCTATTCAATATGAAGATGTCTGGTTTGAAGCTTGGGGTCAACCTGTGGCCTATATCCCTTATTTTAGCCACCCTGACGGCTCAATAGACCAAAAAAGCGGTTTTTTAGCCCCGGTCGTCGGTTTTGGAAGTGATTACGGTTTTAATGCGATGAGTAGTTATTACTGGGCCATTGCGCCTGATTTCGATGCGACAATCGGCGCGCGTGTTTTTACAAAAGCACAGCCTCAACTTAATCTTGAGCTGAGAAAACGATATGAGAATGCAGCTGTAACGGCTATCGGCTCGGCCACATATTCTGACCGAATTGACAGTGTAAATGGTATAAGTATCGCGCGTGATGATGAGTTTCGCGGCCACTTGGAACTGGACAGCCTTTGGAACATAAACCAATATTGGCGTGCAGGAACGGATTTAAAGGTCACAACAGACGAGCAATATTTGGAACAATATGATATTGAAGAAGATGAGGATGTTTTGACCAATCGAATTTTTGCAGAGCGATTTGAAAATCGTGATTATGCCTCGGTTGAATTGCTGGCTTTTCAGGACTTGCGGCTTGATACAGATGTTGACCAGCCGAATGCGCTACCCTATGCCAATATGTCTTTTATCAGCAAGCCTGATTCGGCTTTGGGTGGTCGTTTGCAGTGGGATAATTCATTTTTAAGCTTGTTTCGCGAGGGTAATGACCAGGATGTAAATCGCGTAAGCAGCCGCATTGCATGGCACAGACAAGATATATTACCTGCCGGTTTAACCACCAAAACCGAATTATCCCTCAGAGGTGACGCTTACTATACTTCTGACCGTGATATTGCAAAGGTAGATCCGACCGAAGATGATGCGCAATTTGATACACGTTTGATACCGACCGCCAATATTGAGGTTGCATATCCGCTTCAAAAACAGGTCATAAGAGGTCAAATTCGGGTCAAGCCTAAGCTTGGTTTAACCGCTCGCCCTGATGTGGATAATGATAGTGATATCCCAAATGAGGATAGTATTGACGCTCAAATTGATGTGACAAATTTGTTTGAGGCTGACCGTTTTCCGGGTCTTGACCGCGTTGAGGATCGTAGCCGCATCAATTATGGTGTTGAAACAGGTTTTTATACAGATGAAGGTGACCGCTATACTGCAGAAATCGGGCAATCTTATCGCCTTGATGATGAGGATAATCCTTTTCCGAATGGCTCAGGCTTTGAGGAGCAAGCCTCGGACATTGTCGGGCAAATTGGCGCAAGTGTTAATGATGCGCGGCATAACCTAAATTACCGTTTTCAATTAAATGGGCAAAGTTTGAATGCAGAACGCCACGAAATTTTTGGCTCAACAAGGGTTAAAAACACACAATTATCCGCGATTTATTTCTTTGAAAAAGGTGCGGAGAATACAGAATTTACCGAGAGTAGGGAGCAAGTCACGGCAGCCCTGACGCAACAGGTTGGCGATAGCTGGACCGTCCGGGCAGGCGCACTTTATGACCTTGGTGAAGAGCCGGGTTTGCGTCGATCAAGCCTCGGTATTGCCTATGATGATGAATGTTACGGGGTGTCAGCAGAGGTGCAGCGTGAGCTGCAACGTGAGGCATCAGGGTCAAATGACACGACAGTTTTTCTCCGTTTTCGCCTGAAAAATCTGGGAGAGTTTGAGGCGACCGCCTATGATTACAGCTCACCTGTAGGGGGGGCATTATGATAGATTTACCGATGCAAATGCATATGTGGTTCGGGATAATCGTGACCTTGCTTGCGGTTTACTCATTTGCAAAGGAAAAAATTTCCCTTGAAATGACGGCTTTGTCACTGGTTGCTGTCTTGTTGATATATGGGCAGATTTTTCCTGTCAATGATGCGGCAGGGGATAATCTTTTAAACCCGACAAGCCTTCTGGCAGGCTTTGCCAATCCATCACTCATGGCGGTTCTTGCGCTCCTGATTATGGGGCAGGGGATGCTACAGACGGAGGCGTTGCGCCCGATAACGCAGCTTTTTAAGGTCAAAAACAAGTCATGGGGCAAAATTGCGGTTATTTTGCTTATACTTTTTGTGCTTGTCGCATCAGCTTTTATGAATAATACACCGCTTGTTATTCTTGCGATTCCAATCCTTCAGGTGCTGTGCAACAATATTCAGATACCGCAATCAAAGGTCATGATACCGCTTAGTTTCGGGGCAATTTTAGGGGGGATGACCACTCTTATCGGGTCATCCACAAACCTTTTGGTGTCAAGTGCCATGACCGATATTGGGTTTGAGCCGCTTGATTTTTTTGAATTTACAATCGTCGGGGCAATGATGGCCGCGGTCGGTTTCATCTATGTTGCCTTCATATTACCGTTTTTACTGCCGAATCGTGAATCGCTTGCCAATCACTTGTCGGGTCAGGATAAGCAATTTATTGCCGAAATTGATATTGAGGAGGGAAGCGCGCTGATTGGCGTTGAATGCGTCAATGGCAAATTTCCGAAGATGCCGGACATGAATATCCGCATGATCCAACGCTCAGGTCACGTTATTTTGCCGCCTTTTGAAGGCTATACCATTCATAAAGGCGATATCATTATTGTTGCGGCAACACGGTCCGCGTTAACAGATGTTCTCGGTTCCAATCCGGGCTTTTTGATTTCCGACCATGAAATTGAAAATGTTATTGAGAATGAAGAGGATGATAACGCCGAGAACGAAGAAGGGTATGAGCTGAATACGCGTGTTTTGGCCGAAGTTATGATTACGCCGACATCGCGCTTGATTGATATGTCGTTGGAACAAGCGGGGTTTGATAAACAATATGGCGCGGTCGTGCTGGGTATTCAACGCCGTGCGCGGGTTGTGCGCCGCCGTCTCGGTCGTGTAAAATTAGAGGCAGGGGATGTTTTGCTGATTGCAGGATCGCAGGCATCGCTTGACCAAATGCGGTCCAGCACAGATTTTATTGTTATGGCAGGGAGCATTAAAGATATGCCGCTGACCTCTAAAGCACCGATAGCCATGGCAATATTCTTGGCGACAATCGGCTCGGCAGCCCTTGGCTTTTTACCAATTCCAGTGGCCTCGATTGCGGGTGCGATGGCCATGATTGCAACGGGATGTTTGAATTTGAAGCAAGCCTTACGCGCCGTTGACCGCAAGATTTATCTGCTTGTTGGTGCGGCGCTTGCGCTTGGTACCGTTCTTCAAGTCACAAAAGGCGCGGCGGCAATGGCTGATGTGCTGACCATTATGCCTTATGCAGATGATCCGCTTGTGTTAGCGTCCGTCTTGTTCATTTTGGTGGCGATTACAACCAATCTGCTCACCAATAATGCTTGCGCTATTCTTTACACGCCGATTGCAATGAATTTGGCGATTAATGCCAATATTGACCCTTATATTTTCGCCGTTGTGGTTGTGATGGGGGCGAATTGCTCCTTCGCGTCACCGATTGGGTATCAGACGAATTTAATGGTCATGGGCCCGGGGCATTACAGGTTTAAGGACTTCATGAAGGCAGGGATACCGCTCATTATCGTGATGTGGATTACATTCACACTCATCGCAAAATATTATTATGGGTTATAATTAATATATAAGAATAACAGATAAATTTTCAGCATGAGTTGTAACATTATAATTCCTATTAAAACATGATTATAAAAGAAATTTTAATTAACTAAGTGTAGGATTCATTAGGCTTATCAAGTAATGATTGCAGCTTTGAAGATATCGGCTCATCGGTGATAACACCCTGAAATTCCTTGCACCATCTGAGATGTGGAAATGCGTTTCACTAAGTGTAGTAATTTACAGAGGTTAATATAATAATATCATTGTTCCGCCAACTAACAAAACGGCGGTGCTTATTGCTCCCATCGTCATAAGCTGGTGGTAGATCGTACCATAATGCCCTATGCCATAATCCAAAATATGGCGTTGATAAATTGAAGATTAACCGTGGTTTGTCCGCTCCCCTACGCCCCTCACGACCTGGAAGCCGAGGTTTCAAAAATACCCTTGTCTTATATGATATATCGTGTCTAATGTGAGCCTTTATAGTCATTTTGAACCCTTTCTTTTTAAAAAAATCTTATATTTGCAATCTCGCGACTGCGATATTTAGTAATGGCCACAGTTTTTTGCTCATTCAGCAAGGTTGCTGAATAAATAAGACCTTCGCCAGAGATGAGCCCACTGATACCATTGCCGGATAATCTTAAAACCGGTCGGCCTGTCTCCCGCGCGCGGAAGATAGCATGGTCAAAATGCTGATAAGGCCCTGCCGTTTCCCCGAACCAGGCATCATTCGTGATATTGAGAATGAGAGCATTATTATTAACCGCCCTGGCATAGCGCGAAAAAATAATCTCATAGCAAATTTGAGGGAGAATATTGAAATTAAATGAAGGCAGATTAATTATGCGTGGTTTCTCACCCGTTTGAAAGCCGCTCACGCCCGTCAGAGTGCCTAGATTGAATGGCATATATTCTCCAAACGGCACAAGATGATGCTTATTATAGATGTCTATAATCTCTCCGTTTGTATCAAGAATAGCCATCGCATTATAGAAGCCATCGGCATTCTGATAAAGATACCCCGTGATGAGAAGGCTTCCCTTGGGTAGCGTGTTTAAAAACTGATAAAACTGATTTTGGAGATCAGGGTAGCTCAATAAATTTTGAGAAATTGCCGTTTCAGGCCAGATGATGATATGAGACTCTCTACTTATTATAGCGTCTTCACTCATGGTTATATAGCGGTCAAGATTGCGATCAATATAATCCGCATTCCATTTTTCGGTCTGCGGAATATTCGCCTGGACCATGATGATGTTATCGAGCGAGCCAAGGCTTTGAGTGTTTGTCTTTATCTCGAACGGAAAAAATAATAAGCAGAGTAGGGAGGCGTAAGTTACTCCTACAAAAATTTTTGTTTTTGCTTTCAAAGTCAAAATCAATGCAGGCAAGCAAAAGAGTATAATTGTTAAACTGTTCAAGCCGTAAAATCCGATATGGGGAAGAATGCTCATCATCAACTCGGTTTGAACCCAACCATGGGCGGGCATATTCCATGGGAAGCCTGTTAAAATATGCCCACGAAAAAAATCCGCAACACAAAGCATGATGATTATCAAAGGCAATTTGAATTTCTTATTCATAGCTGTCGGGGTAAGACATACCGCAGGAATAAGGCTTAACAGAAACGGCAATCCCGCGAATGAAAGCGGCAACGCCCACCACCATGTTTCAATCTCGACAAACAGGCTGGACGAAATCCAATAGAGACTGCTTAAAAAATAGCCAAAGAAAAAGACAAATCCGTATGTGAAGGCTTGTTTCCATGAATGTGATTGATAGATCACATAGGTCAGAATGCTATAGCCTATTGCCATCAACGGCCAAGCGTAAACAGGTGCCATGGCAAGCGCACTGAAACACCCTGAACAAAAAAGAAGCGTTCTAGGTGTTTTGAGAATTTGCTGCTTCACGCGCCTTGTCCAAATTACGAATTTTCAGGCGGTTGATACGACGCGGCCCTGCATCTAAAATTTCGAATTCCATACCATTCTCATGGGTGATGATTTCGCCTCGGGCAGGGACGTAACCTGCAATCGAGAAAACTAAACCGCCGAGCGTGTCGGCCTCCTCATGGTCATCTTCAGTGAAAAATTTGCCGAATTTTTCTTCAAATTCTTCCAATTCAACACGGCCTTCACCAAGGATTGTGCCATCTTGCCGCTCAACCAAAATTGTATGGTTGGATGTGTCATATTCATCCTCAATCTCTCCAATGATTGATTCGATAATATCACCGAGCGTGATCAGCCCGTCTATGCCGCCATATTCATCGACAATAAGAACCATATGCTTGCGCTTTTCCTTCATAAATAAAATCAAATCGGAGACAGGCATAGCGGGGGAGACAATTGGAATAGGGCGCACAAGGTCGGCAATCGCAATCGGTTTGCCTTTGGCAAGACTTGCAATCATATCCTTAATGTGAATTGTCCCAATAATATCGTCTAGATGCTCTTTATAAACCGGAAAGCGGCTATATTGATGCTCGGCGAGAAGTGACATTAATTCTTCCTGTGTCGCTTTTGCCTCAAGCGCGATGATATCCGCACGCGGTACCATCACATCTTCGGCTGTTTTTTCCTGTAATTTCAGGATATTGGCAATAAGAGTTTTTTCATGAGAATTATCAATTTTTAAGCCATTGGCATTGTCATTATTATTCTCGCCATGATCCTCGATAATTTCCTCAATCGCTTCTTTTAATGATTGATTGTCATTGCGCGGTTTAAAGAGCTTTTTAATTAGTGTGTTCATATTTTTTGATTTAGATTAGTTTTTTTCAATATAAGGATTTTTGATGCCCATGTCCTGTAAAATTTTTATTTCCAATGACTCCATTTCTTCGGCTTCTTCATCTGTCTCATGATCATAATTTTTGAGGTGAAGCAAGCCATGCACTAAAAGGTGGATAAAATGGTGGATAAAGTCTTTATCCTCTTGTTCAGCTTCACGTTTTAACGTGTTGATAGATATAGCAATATCCCCGAGGGAGTCCTCATCTTCATCACTTGGAAAAGACAGCACATTTGTCGGCTTTTCTATCCCGCGAAAATCATGATTGAGGTGTTGGATATGATTATCGTTAGTCAGAAGTATGCTTACAGAGTGAGAATGGAATTCAGAGCGATCAAGCACTTTTTTAACAGCGCCTTGTAAACCGTCAACCGCAAGCCAAGCCTCATCATCGATTGAAATCTCCGAACCTTGAATCTCAAAATAATACGGGTCGTCATTCATCGCTTTTGGGCCATAGCTTTGAGGTATGAATTACATTCAAAATATCCAGATATAGCGGGTCATCATATGCATAAATAATAACATAGGATGTTCGGGATACGTAGAATTCTCTGGTGTTCTCCACCAAGCCTTCACGCCCTATTAAAGGAAATGATGATAATAAATCTGTAACATACGTTATGCGTGAGGTAATTTTTTTCGCTTCTAAAGGATTATCTAGCGCAATATAATCATGGATATCATATAAATCCTGTAGCGCATTTTCAGTAAATCTAACGTGCATTGAGGAGTGACTCGACATCTTTAACAGAGTGCAATCTCATTTCACCTTTCAATTTGAGGTCTAAGGTCTGCCGTACTTTATTCTCTTTCCACCTTATATAAGCCTCATCTTTAGACTCGTTTGGAAAGCGATTAATATTATTCTCAATTATTTCGGTGATTTTATTCATATATAAAGTATATCAAATTTCTGAATGCCGAGACAAGATTAATCATACTTCCGCAAGGCATTCGCCATGTCATAGGCTTGGACAATCTGGCTGACAAGTTTGTGCCGTACAACATCACGATTTCCGAATGTTACCACCCCCATGCCTTCAATGCGTTTGAGTGTATCCAATGCGTCCCTTAATCCGCTTTTCGTTCCGCGGGGAAGGTCTGTTTGCGTTGGGTCACCCGTGACAATCATCTTTCCGTTTTCACCGATACGCGTCAGCACCATTTTCATTTGTTCTGGCGTTGTATTTTGAGCTTCATCCAGAATAATCGCCGCATTTTTCAGCGTTCGACCGCGCAGAAAAGCCAACGGTGCAATCTCGATTGTATTTTTCTCCAAATATTTCTCAACCTTTTCAGGCGGTAACATCTCATAAAGCGCATCATAAAGCGGGCGCAGATAGGGGTCGACTTTTTCCTTCATATCACCTGGCAAAAAGCCTAGCCGCTCCCCCGCCTCAACGGCAGGGCGTGAGAGAATAATGCGCTTTGTTTCCCCTTTTTCAAGCATCATTGCGGCATAGGCGACGGCAAGGAATGTCTTTCCAGTACCTGCAGGGCCAACCCCGAAAATCAGGTCGTTTTTACGCATGGAATCAATGAACGCCGATTGCATGAAAGTGCGCGCAGTAACGGTTGATTTTTGCGTGGCAATCGTCTCAGCCTTTTTATGGTCAATATGTTCCAGCTCGGTCTTGATATCATCAACCGAAATGTCCCCCTTTTTCGCGAGAGGAATGAGAGATTCCAGAACACCGCGCAGGTGATATAGCCGGCTCATCTCCCCCTGAAGCATAAAGCCAAGCGGATCGTTTTGAATGCTCGCCTGAAATTCCTTTTCCAGATAGGTCAGGTTTTCATTATTAATCCCGCATAATGTGCGCTTAATCGCGACAGGGTCATCTTTGGATGAGAGGAGTGATGTGAGGTCAAACAGAGTTGAATTTTGTTTCATATATATAACATAGTGTAAATTGATAAGTTTAGAAATTAATTAATATTTGAAGAAGCATTTGATAAAAAATTATCTAAGAAGTTTAAATATTTTGGCGAGTGTCGTGTGTTTGGATCGGTATTTATAAATTTTATTTCATCTCATAAGCATAGAAATTTAAACGCGAAGATCCAAAGCAACTGAAGTGGTTAAGAAATTTTTATATGCGTCATTGCATGCCTCCATGCGTGCGATCCAGTCATTTTTCAATCGCAGGGTTTAAAAGTAAGGGGAGTTTTTTTAAAGCCTCTATGTGATCAGTGGTTAAAACAAAAAAATTATTTTCATATTTTTTATTGACATTCACATATATATATTAAGTCTATCCTTATAAATGATAAGGAGATAGTTAATAATGTCTAAAAGAAGAAATTTAAAAGTAAAAGAATTTTCTATATCTGATTTTTTTGGTCATAGAAGACAGTGTTTTGATACAATAAAAGAGTGTCAAACAATAGGAAAGATTTCAGTCAATAGAGTAAATAAGGTTACTATTGGCTATATTATTCCTGCAAGTTGGATAGAAAGTTTCGAAGAAAATTTCCCTGAATTAAAAAAGTTTAGTAATAATGGCACCGAACAGCAAAAAGAAAGCACTGTTGAAGGCTTTAAATCACTTCCTGATGATTCAATTACGTATACTACACATGGTAATAAGATTTTAGGCGCTATTTTACCGGCATCAATGGAAGAAGAATTAAAAACCTTTGCTAGAGCTTATATTAATAGAGGTAAATCCCAAGAACCAGCAAAACCATCTGAAACAATAAAGTTGGACAATAATTCTGATGCGGTCGCCGCTTATGCTAATGCTGTCTATGCTATATTACAATTAGTCCAAGCTGGTAGAGTTGCATCATTATCTTTTAATGCTTTAAATGGTCAGGAGTTGGTTATTACGAGTGACCCTGATAAAATTAAAAAGAACAGAAAAGTAGTTGGATTAATTGTTGAAGATGAGCAAGCATTAGATAGCGCTATTGTTAAGGCTTTTGACAAAGCACATGATGGTACTGTTATGGAAATTGAAGTTGAGACGCTTGATGGGCAGGAACTAAGAAAGAGTGTTTGGGTTTTAACTCCAAGAAAGCCTTAGTCGTATTAAACAATTTCCTGCAAAACCAACTCACCCGTTAATGACTTGCCATTTGTGCCTGTAATCATAACAGTCTCAATCTGCTTATTCAGGCGGGGGTTGCCTTTCACATGCACCGCCTGATTATACGGCGTTCGCCCGTGTAGCTGCCCTTCTTTTGGCGTGCCGTCAAACAGTACGGGAAGGCTTTGCCCGATTGTCCGCTCATTAAAATCGCGCATTTGATTGGCTAAAAGAGCTTGCAAGCGTTGAAGCCTCTCATCTTTAACCTCTTCACGGATAAGCCCGGCAAACGTTGCGGCAGGTGTTCCCGGCCTTTGCGAATATTTAAACGAATAGGCAGAGGAATATTGAATGCACTTCACCAAATCATAAGTATCCTCAAAATCCTGATCGGTTTCACCAGGGAAGCCGACAATGAAATCACCGCTAATCGCTATATCAGGGCGGACTTTCCTGAATTTGTCAATTATCTCAAAATAAAGCTCACGACCGTGTTTGCGGTTCATGGCCTTCAAAATCTTGTCAGAACCTGATTGCACAGGCAAATGCAGATAGGGCATAACTTTAGGGTGAGCATGAACCTCAATCAAATCATCGCGCATATCGCGTGGATGAGAGGTGGTATAGCGTATCCGCTCAATCCCATTAATGTCCGCGGCAAGCATGATCAAATCGGCAAGCGATTGGCTCTCACCATTGGCGTTCAGCCCGTGAAAGGCATTCACATTTTGCCCGAGGAAGGAAATTTCGCGCACGCCTTGGTCGCGCAAGGCTTTGACCTCGTCAATCACCGCCTCAACACGGCGGGAATATTCCGCGCCGCGTGTGTATGGCACAACACAAAAAGTGCAGAATTTATCGCACCCTTCCTGAACCGCGAGGAAGGCGGTTGGCCCTGTCGCGAAGGTTTCCTCGGGCAGTTTGTCAAACTTGTCTTCTTCATCAAAATTGGTGTTTATAACACGATTTTTACCATAAGCGCCTGTGGCTTCGGCAACCATTTCAGGCAGCTCGCCATAAGTTTGAGGGCCAAACACCATGTCAACAAAAGGTGCGCGCTCGGCAATAAAATCGCCTTCGGCTTGCGCCACGCATCCCGCAACCGCCATGATGACTTTACGGTTATCTTTATGGCCTTCTTCTTTGTGTTTTTTGAGGCGGCCAAGCTCGCTAAAGACCTTGTCAGTGGCTTTCTCGCGAATATGGCAGGTATTGAGAATAATCATGTCCGCGCCGTCAGGATTCTCAACTTGGGTGTAGCCCATGGGCGCGAGCACATCCGCCATCTTGCGACTGTCATAGACATTCATCTGGCAACCCCAGGTTTTGATATAGAGTTTCTTTGCATTCGGCATGGTCATGATGCAATGGTTATTTCATATATGGTGGTTTCGATGCAATAGTTTTTGAACAAACTTGTCATCTCGACCGAGTAACGCGAGCGGAGAGATCTTGTAAACATCAGATCCCTCGGCTTCACTTTGTTTCGCTCGGGATGACAAATTATGAAACGCAATGTTTAGCGAAGTTTTAATAAAAAAAATTCCGTTATCTCTGTAGTTAAAAATCACAGTCCCTACATCAAGTGTGGGATTGAAGTCATATAAGATACAGCATATAATGGAAACCATGACAAAACCGACTTTATTGGCTCTCTGTGCCTTAGAAAATGATTTAATGGATAAGCTTGAAAACAATTTTGAGCTTATCAAACTCTATAAAGAAAATGACCCTGAGATTGTTCTCGGTAAAGTCAAAGACCACGTCAGGGGTATTATCGCAACCATGCGCAACCCTGTTAGAGCCAACCTTATTAATGCTTGCCCTCGACTAGAGATTATATCTTTAAGTGCTGTCGGATATGATAATGTTGATTTAGAAGCGGCAAAAGAAAATAATATTATTATTACCAATACGCCCGAAGTTGTAACAAATGACACGGCAGATACAGCCATGGCTTTACTGCTCAATACGCTCAGGCGATATACGGAAGGTGATGCCTTTGTTCGAACAGGGCAATGGCGACACGGCAGTCGCAAGCCTATCGGTGTTACGCTGAAAGGTAAAAAGCTGGGCATTTACGGTCTTGGGCGGATTGGTAAAGATATCGCAGGGAAATCTGAGGCTTTTGGAATGGATATAGCCTATTTCGGACGCAATAAACAGGATGTGCCTTATCGCTACTATGATAATTTGGCCGATATGGCGAAAGAAGTAGATGTTCTGATGCTGGCTTGCCCTGGCGGTGAAGTCACAAAACATTCGGTCGATATGGATATTTTACAAAGTTTAGGTAATGAGAGCTATCTTATCAATGTCGCGCGAGGGTCAGTTGTTAAAGAAACTGATTTAGTTAACGCGCTTGAAAATAATATCATTGCAGGTGCAGGTTTAGATGTTTTTGAAGATGAGCCGAATGTCCCCGACGAGCTGAAAAAAATGGATAATGTTGTTTTATTCCCTCATTTGGGCGCGGCAACAAAAGAAACTTTCTATGAGATTGATGCGCTAGTCGTTGAAAATCTTCTGTTGCATTTTGAAGGCAAGCCTGTCAAAACACCCATTCAGTTCTAATTCTCAACGAAAAGTTTCAAATGTATAAAGTTTTTCTGTCCTTTTTTATTATTTTATTGTCAGCACAAGCCGTGAAAGCGCAATGCTATTCCATGTCTGAATTTGAGGCGGAGCAGGGGTTGCGTATTCACAGCGAGCTGATGGTGATTTCCTTAAATTGTCAGCATGTGCATCATGTGAACGGCAATCTTTACATGCAATATAAGGATTTTACACGCAGGCATTCCAACCTGATTTCCGGTTATGAGCGAACATTGAAAAATTATTTTACGCGGACAGGTCGTGCTAATCCTGAGCTTGCTATCAATGATCTTCGCACGAGTCTTGCCAATAAAATCTCAAATGATGCGGCGCAGATGAAGCCGAATGTCTTTTGTAAGGCCTATGGCAACCGTATTATTCAGGCTTTACAGATGGATCAATCAAAGCTCCGCCGTTGGGCATCCACACCGTTTCAAGGACACCCTGTATCAAGGCCGATTTGCGCTGCGGGATAAATCGGTTATGCTTAATCCTATCAATATAATCTGAGGGGATAGGATTATGCAGATTGACCAAGTTATTAATGAGGCTGTAACGCCGCTTGCCGATATTTTATCTGGCATCATTTTTTTCAGCGTGCCTCTAGTGGAGGGCGTTTCACTTCCTCTCATCCTTGTTTTACTGGTTTCAATCGGATTATTCTCAACATTCTATTTCGGGTTTATCAATGTTCGTTATTTCAAGCGCGGGGTAGGTCTTGCCACGGGGCGAGTCACGCATCCGGAAGATGCAAAGGCCGAAGGGGATATCACTCCATTTCAAGCTTTGGCTACGACTTTGTCCGGTACAGTCGGGCTTGGAAATATTGCAGGGGTCGCGGTCGCCATATCCATCGGCGGGGCAGGGGCCGTGTTCTGGATGGTTCTGATGGGATTATTTTCGATGTCGACAAAGTTTCTGGAGGCTTCACTCGGCGTTAAATACCGTATTAAAAATCAGCATGGCGATTTATCGGGCGGGCCAATGTACTATTTGCGCGATGGTTTAAGAGAGCTTGGTTGGCCAAAACTTGGCATGGTCCTCGCCGTTATCTTCGCCATCTGCTCCATAGGCGGCGCATTTGGCGCAGGCAATATGTTTCAGGTTAATCAGGTTCATCAACAGCTTGTGAATGTGACCGGCGGGAATGAGGTGAGCTATTGGGCGGATAAAGGTTGGCTATTCGGACTTGGCATTGCTGTATTGGTCGGTGCGGTTATTATCGGCGGCATTAAATCCATTGCGAATGTCGCCGCGAAAATTGTACCCACAATGGCGATCATCTACCTTATTTCAGGGTTCATCGTCATTGGCGTAAACTATACAGAAATACCCACAGCTTTATCCACAATTATAACATCCGCCTTTTCATTGGAAGCAGGGCTCGGCGGATTGGTCGGTGCAATTATTCAGGGCGTACGCCGCGCGGCCTTTTCCAACGAAGCCGGTATCGGAAGCGCGGCTGTCGCGCACTCGGTTGCAAAAACACCTTTTCCCGTGGCTCAAGGGATGGTTGCCATGCTCGGCGCATTTGCCGATACGGTGATTATCTGCCTCATGACCGCGCTTGTGATACTGCTTAGCGGTGTCCCACTCACTTCCGAGGCTGGGATTGAGGGTGTAACCTTGACCTCAAGCGCATTTGAAACGGTTATGCCCTGGTATCCTTACGTCTTGGCTTTTGTTGTATTTTTATTTGCTTATTCAACAATGCTCACTTGGTCATATATCGGGTCAAAGGGAATAGAATTTCTCCTCGGTGATAATTATTATATTGATTTAGCCTATAAAATTATCTTTTGTCTGGTGATTATTGTCGGTGCATCGGCGTCACTGGATGTGATTATCGAGTTGTCCGATGCCATGTATTTCGCGATGGCAATCCCTAATATTATCGGGCTTTATATCCTCGCCCCAAAAATTAAAGCAGAACTCAAAAAATATAAGCAACATATTTTGAATTATAAATAAAGAGTCGTGTTATGGCCGCTTTAATTTTACCACAGAGAGCACAGAGAGCACTGAGGTAAAGTAACGAAACTGCGCTCGAGATGACAATTTAATAAAATGCAAAGTCGTGCGAAGTTATGCGGAGTTTTGAACTCTTGTACTCTTATTACTCTGCGATTAGAATTTTATAGTTTAATTACACTTCAGCTTTTGCAAGGGATGCATATGAAATGACATAATCTATGTCTATCACTGTTTACCTCTGTAGTTTAAATATTATGGACCCCGCATCACGTGCAAGGATGCGTTATAACTAACCATTTGTAATTTAACCATTTTTTGACTTTTATACAACTTCATACAATGCTTATCCACAAGCTGAAAAATCATATGGGGATAAGGTGATTCGCATCCTTTCATAAGTAAAAATTTTCCGCTATCGCTATTTATACACTCAAAAAAATTCAGGTAGCGACAAAATGACGGCAGAAAATCAAAAAAATATAGACATAAGCTATAAAAATGAAAATGCTCAAGAGAAGCCTGAAACGCTTAATCATTTTCGGTATCACTATAAACCGTCCGAAGCGCCGCATTACGATCGTGAGGATGAGCCGGATACTATTATTGCTCAACCATCAAAACCGCCTTTACGCCTCAAAAGAAGCTTGAGCCAGAAACTTGTTAAATCGATCATTATGGCTCTCTCATTAGTCTGGGTTGCCATTTGTGTCGCCTTTTTTATTATGGATAGTGGCTTTGCCATGCAAACACCTTATGAAACAGGGCTGTTCTTGGCGGGCATGTGCATGCCCCTGGCATTTTTATGGATGATAATGTCTTACCTTCAACGCAATCGCGATATGCAATTTTATGCCGAGACTTTGCGAGCAGAAATGTATCATCTATTCTTCCCGTCCGAGGATGACAGCGAAAATGTGAATAAAGATATTGAGCGTATGGCGTTGCAGGCGGCAGAGCTGGCCGCAGCATCAAAGGCCGCCATGCAATCCATCCGCAAAACACGTCAAGGGCTTCGTATGGAAATTCGCGAATTTGCGGGATTTGCCAAAAAAACCGAGACTTATATTTCAAGCTTGTCTGAGACACTTGTTAAACGCGCAGAGAATGCTGAATCGCTCTTTTCGACCTTGGATGAGCGTTTGCAAACGATTGAAGGCCGATCTGATAAGGCGGTGACTATATGGGATGATGCGTCCGCTCGCATGGTAGAACGCGCGGCGGATATTGAGGCAACGCTTGAAAACAGCGCGGATCGCATTGTTCACATGGCGGCGCAAGCTGAACAAAAAGGCTTGTCTATACGCGCTAATCTTGATGAGACAATCATTACTTTCGACCAGACGCTGAATAACGGTGCTGATCGTATTATGGCAGGGCAAGACGCATTTAAAGCGCAACTGGATGGCTTTAAGCAAGCGGCCAATGATATCGGGCAGGAAGTTACGCGCATTGACACGATGATGGGTGACCATGTTGATAGCTTGCGCAATGTTACAGGGCAATCGGTTGAGACAATTACAAATGCAACCTCTCAAGTCACACAAGAGGCGAGTATTTTGGAAGAGTATACAAACCGCCTGACAGCGCAAGCGGATCACATGACAGATGGCTTAAAAAATGTCATGGAGACTATGGAACAAAATGCAAGCGAAACACTTGAGCGGATTGAGGATGTTCAAATGCGTGTCAGCGATAATGTGAGCATTCTGGATACGACCTCGCTTCACTTGATTGACCAGTCCAAAAAGCTTGAACGCTCAACATCTCTGATTGAAAAGACTTTTGATACATTACGGAGCGAGATTGCGAATGACACGCATCGCACGGTTGAGGCTATTGAGAAAACGGTAAACCTTACGATAGAAAAATCAGCCGAAGCAACACAAGAAATGCTCAGTATGATCGAAGCTAACCAAGCGCATGTACAATCGCTTGCGGATGCCAAGGAAGAGCATGTTTCATATGCCGAAACTTATTTGAATACGCTGCAACAAACATATGAAGTAATTCAAAATCATACCGTTGTAGCAGTTGAAGAGAGCGAAAAACTTTATCATACACTTGATACTAAAACCGAGTTGTTAAAGTCGGAATCTGTGCAACTTGCCGATCAGATTAAGGCTGTTACTGAAACGCTTCATTATCCGCTTGATTTGGTGAGTGATGCAGTCGCGCAAGTCGATAATAAGCATGAAGCCATTAATCAAACATTGCAAAACCGCATTAGTGATTTGAGTGAGGCAGGGGATAAGGCCGCCGATATTATTCAAACAATCAGGCAGGATTTGCACACGCAAACGACTGAAATCTCAACGCTTTCCGGTACTCTTATCACACATTCTAAAACCCTTAATCAGCAGCTCGCCGAAAATAAAAAGCTTATCGGTGAAACGATTGATGCAAATATGAATGACGTTACACGCTATATTGAGGATATTGCGGATAAAAGCGGGCAAATTTCGATGAGTAGCTTTAATATTGTCAAGCATGTCGGGGATGCGAGTGAGGCTCTGTCTCAAGCTAGACAAGATTTTGATATAATGTTTAATCATGCAACCACATCAATGGATGAGGCAAGGAGTGACTTTGTTACACAAACCGATAACGTCGTTTCAAAAATGAACGCCATCACAGACATAACACGTGAAACGACTTTGCAGATTAGCCAAGCGGCGCAAGAGATTGAGCCTGTTTATAAGACAATTGAAAATGGCTCCCGCGCGGCGATGAGCGAGCTTCTCCATATTCAGGATGGTTATAATGACTTATCAGATTTGTCTTTCAATCGCATGAATGAGGCCGCGAATTTATTTGATGAAAAACTCTCTCAAATTCAGTCAGGTTCTAAACAAGCACGTGAGTCACTCAACATAATTGGCAGCAGCATTAAAGATAATCTAAATGATATTGAGTTATCCGCGGATAAGGCGCACGGGAAAATGCAAAAGCTGTCCTCCGCCATCAAAACGCAAGGTGATGATATTAATTTGCTCAGTGACCATGTGCTTGCCAAAATCGGCGGAACACAAAAAATTCTTCATGGGCATTTGCAGGATTTATCAGTTTCTATCGGGCTTGCCGTCACTCAAATTGAGGAAGCCGGCGACAAGTTTGGCGACCAATCGGTGCGTATGCGACAGGATGCGGATATGATTGCCTCCGCCTTTGTTGAGGCCGGTGATTATATTGAGGCAAAAACTGACTCGCTTAAAAAGACATCGGTCAAAATGTCCGAATTCTGTGGCGCGATTGCATCCGATATTCACGATACCATTCAACATCTTGAGAAGAATAGCCGTGGCGCAATCCATGAAATGAGCCAAGCTTCAGCGCAATTTGTTGAACAATCAAAAGAAATGGATAGTGTTTTGACCTTATCAGTCAATAATTCAAAAGAAGGCTTTATCACTCTTCGGAATGAAGTCAAACAGCTATCCGATGAGACAGTGCAATCGGTTTCCTTCGTTAATGATGCCAATCACGAATTGTTAAAAACAGTAAATGAAGTCGGCAGTCAAGCGAAGTCGGTAATGACCTGCCTTGATATCTCGAAAGACAGTCTGGCTGAGCAATCTGCGCACTATCTTGCGGTTTTGAATAAGTCTGCCAATTTTGCGGAGCAAACAAGCGCGATTTTTACATCCCAAACGGATAATTTGATTAAGGCATCCAAGCTTGCGACTGATAAAATCGCTGACATCAGAGCAGGGGAACTGGAGGCGGGACGCGAAACTTTCCTGAATGCAACACGGTTTGTGATGGAAAGCCTGCATTCCCTTTCGGTTGATGTTGTACGCACATTGGATGGCGATATTCAAAGTCGTGACTGGAAGGCTTATCAAAATGGTGATATCGCCATTTTCACCGGAAAACTTGTTGAGCGTTTGGATCAAATACGATCAGATATGGTGCGTCATAAATATGCAGAGGATCATGATTTCCGAAGCTATGTTCAGAAGTTTATCCGACAATATGAAGATGTGCTCACCCAGGCCGATACGGTTGACCGTGGTGCGGTTTTGGGAACTGTGTTCGTGGCATCAGATATCGGTAAAATTTATCGTTTTTTATGCACGATCAAAGGCTGAAATCTTAACTTTTAAGATACTTTAAAACCCTATACTATATTTTATTGTCACCCTGAACTTGTTTCAGGGTCTGGATGGAGTTTGTGTAGATCCTGAAATAAATTCAGGATGACAGCTTTTGGTTAAGAAAAACAAGTTTGTATTAGGGTTTTATGATTACAAAAGACGGCGTCAAAATCAGTGAAGGCATATCGGGATTATCGGACAGCTATCAAGGCTTCCTGATTGATCAATTCGGTGTGTTGCATAATGGTGAGGCACTATTTCCAGAGACGTTAGAAACGCTACGGCATCTAAAGGCAAGGCATAAACAAATTATCTTGATATCAAATTCGGGTCGCATGGCCGCACAAAATATTCAACAGCTTGAGGCGATGGGGCTAACGCAAGATTATTACGATAATATTGTCACCTCGGCCGAGGCAACGCGGCAAAATCTTGATAAACCTGAAGACAGCCTGTTTAAAAATATCGGTAAAAAATGCTATCTGATGTCGCGGAAAGGCAATACCTATCTGATTGATGATTTAAAAGCCATAGAACAAACCGTTAATTTGAATGAGGCTGATTTCATTCTATTGACAGGCTCTGATGCGCCTGAGAAAACTTTTGAAAATTATTATGATGCAATTTTGAAGGAAGCCTCGCGTCTCAACATTAAAATGATATGCGCCAACCCTGAAAAAACGATGACAATTCAAGGACAGCAACATTTCGGCAGTGGTGAGATTGCAAGACGATATGAAGAGGTCGGCGGCGTTGTAACCTATATCGGCAAACCATTTCCGGCCTTATTTCAACATGCATTGAAACTGTTTGATAATTTATATCCTTCGCAAGTTTGTGTCATTGGCGATTCCTTTGCGGCGGATATGCGCGGCGCACGCTATCTCGATTTGGATTGCGCACTCATCGCAAGCGGTATGCATAGCGGTTCTTTTTCTAAAGTCTCCAACACAAATGATATTTCTAAGATGCTGTCGCTGCTTGGTAAAAATCATGGCGTGATGCCGACTTATTTCGTGCCGCGCTTTCACTGGGGGAAAGACCTTCCCGATCGAAAGAATAAATTGCGGAAAAGCTGACATCTCATTTACTTATCCACATGTTATAATTGCTTTTATACATACACACTTGCGGGCATAATGTGACTCACATGAAATGGTTGCAATGCGTTTTCCCGTTTTATTTCATCTATCTGCGCTGACGATTTTACTGTCTTGTACGCCCGTTAATAATCAGGGTGGTGATGATATGGTTGTTGATGGTAATCAGGCAGTTAACCCAAATGTACTATATAAACTACCTCTAGCGCAGGAGCGGGGTATGAACACCTCAATCATGGATGATCGTCTTCGCACTATGGTGAATGAGGCAAGCGATATTGAAAAACAGGTTGAGATGCTGGTCAATCGTCTTCACAGTTTGCGTGATGATATTGCAGGCCTAGAGCTCGTTGAAAAAGTGAGCGTCAAAGCCGATTTGGAGCCTTCTATACAGCAAGCAACGGCACAACCCGCAAGCCTAATTGTTGATAACATAGTTAATGATTTGGCAAAGCCTGCTATTGAGCCAGAACCTGTGATCGCTAAACCTGAACCGCAAATTATACAGCCTGTAAAAAAAGCCGCATCAAAACCGCAAAAACTGATGACCTCAAATAAAGAAGGTATTTTTAATGTCCGCCATGGCATTCATGCGGATAAGACACGGCTTGTGTTCGATATTAATGGTTCAACCATACATAATATGCAATTTGATGAAGAGGTGGGCATTGTCACGCTTACACTTCCCGAAACAAAATGGGTTGCGGCTTCTGGTGAGGTTTTTAATAAAGGTCGCATTTCTGGCTACGAAGCAAAAAATACAGGGGCAGGGACAATCATCGCAGTCGGCTTGAACAAGGCAAGGAAAGCCGAAATTTTTGCGCTTCAAAGCCCGTCACGGTTGGTGCTTGATATTTATTAAGCAAGAATAGCCATTAATCTTTCGGGAATGCGAACGGCTTTGCCTGTTTTAACATCAACGCAAACCAGTTTTACCATGAGGGTTGCTAGCGGCTGATCCTCACGATTCACAACTTGTTTCATTAAGAAAGATGTGCGCCCTGTCTCCTCAATCGTGCTTGTGACGGTGAGTAAATCTTCTAACCGCGCCATCGCGGTATAGTTAATGTCGATATGGCGAACAACGATAACGATGTCATATTCTTCACGAATATCAAAATTGGTGAGACCTGCATCGCGCATCATTTCTGTCCGCGCACGTTCAGCAAACTTTAGATAATTTGCGTGATAGACAATCCCTCCCGCGTCAGTGTCTTCGTAATAAATGCGGATGTTAAAATTGTGACTTTTCATGAAAAGCTTTTAGCATGGTTTGATAAAATATTTAAACGCAAAGTTTTCTATGTGTCATTGCGGCAAAGACCTCAATTCAGTAAACTTTAATCGCAGAGTTATAGAGTAAGAGGAGTTCATTCTTTTATCTCTCAGTGTTCTCTGTGTACTCCGTGGTTAAAAAACTGATTGTTTATGGGTTTCTGCGCTCTTATTACTTACTCGCAATGACAATGGATTTTTTATCCGTAGCTTAAAAAAGACCATCATCCGTAACAGGTGCAATTAACCCTAAATGTTTGTAGGCTTTTTCGGTCACGGTACGCCCTCTGGGTGTACGCTGAATAAGCCCTTGCTGGAGTAGATAAGGCTCGATCACATCCTCAAGCACATCGCGCTGTTCTGATAATGCCGCGGCGAGGGTATCCAGCCCGACCGGTCCGCCTTTGTAATTCTCAATTATGATTGAGAGATAACGGCGATCCATATTATCCAGACCAAAACCATCAATATCAAGCTGTCGCAACGCTTTGTCAGCGATTTCTGAAGAAATAACCTCAACATTCGCCACTTGGGCGAAATCACGAACACGGCGGATGAGCCGCCCTGCAATCCTCGGCGTTCCACGGCATCGTGATGCAATTTCCGCGGCGCCGCTCTCATCCAATGTTACATTCAGAAGAGAAGCCGAACGGCTGATAATTTTTTGCAATTCATCAGGCGTATAAAATTCGAGCCTGAGCGGTATGCCGAAACGGTCACGCAAAGGGTTGCTCACCATGCCACTGCGCGTTGTTGCGCCGATAAGCGTGAAAGCCGGCAGCTCAATTTGAACCGAGCGTGCGGCAGGGCCCTCCCCAATCACAATATCAAGCTTCCCATCCTCCATCGCGGGATAGAGGATTTCCTCAACAGCAGGATTAAGCCTGTGAATCTCATCAATGAACAACACATCAAAGTCTTGAACATTTGTAAGGATCGCCGCCAAATCGCCTGCGCGTGCAATCACCGGCCCTGAGGTGGCCTTAAAACCAACGCCAAGCTCCTTCGCAACGATTTGTGCCAAAGTTGTTTTCCCTAAACCTGGCGGCCCATGAAGCAGAACATGGTCGAGGGCTTCCTGCCTTGCGCGTGCCGCCTGAACAAAGACAGAGAGATTGGCTTTTAATTTCTTCTGCCCTGTAAAATCGGCAAGCGATTGCGGGCGGAGCGCGGGGTCTTCCCGTTCTCCCGCCGCTAATTCTCTGTTTAAATCTTCTACGCGCTCTTGCATTAGGCTAACAAATTTTCCAATCGTTTCATAAAATAATGCTGAGTGTGTTTTCCCGCAAAATTCGGTAAGGTACAAAATTCTACAAAGCCGCATTTTTTATAAAAACGAGGAGCTTGGAATGATAATGTAGAAGCAATAATTTTATTTGCCCCATGTGCCTTTGCAAAATTTTCTGCTTCTTGCATTAATTGTGTGGCAATACCTTGATTTCTTTTCTCGACAATTAAGTTATTAATTTCGAAAGTATCCCAAGCAATATGACCATCGAGGCCACCTAAAAATTTACCATTTTCAGTGGCTTGAAATATAACAGGTTTATAATTGACCTTTGGTTCAAAATGGTTGTTATAATCTTCTAATTTCCTAAGTATACGATCATCAGCCTGATTCAGTTTTTCAATATTCACGCGGATAGCTCCTTCAATCCTTGTTTAATCAATGTACCAAGGTCGGCATCATCGGTCAGATTTTGCTTCGCGCGGTTAATGGCTATCATGGCCTCGCTGCGACCATAGCCAAGATTGACGAGAGCAGAAAGAGCTTCGGCGATGTCATCATTATTATTATTCGGAAGAGCAATATCTCTTGTACCATGGGTGGCTGGTGATAAATCGATATTTGCGGTTTTGCCTTTCAGTTCGGTAACTATGCGTGTAGCAAGCTTAGGTCCGACGCCATCGGCTTGGGAAAAGACCGCCTTATCCTGCGCGGCGATGGCGAGCGATAAATCATTCGGGCTTGCCACTGATAAAATGGCGAGCCCGACTTTTGCGCCGACCCCTTGAACCTTGGTCAGGATGGTGAACCATTCCTGTTCCAACGCATCTGCAAATCCGTAAAGATGAATATGATCCTCACGCACATGGGTTTCGATGAGGACAGAAGTGCTATCGCCAATGTTCCCGATTTTGCCTAGAGTTCGCGAACTGGCAAAGACGATGTAGCCAACGCCATGCACATCCAGCAATAGCCTGTTGGACTCTATCGCATCAATTTTACCTGTCAATTTTCCGATCATTTCTGGTCTTTGGTTATTAGTTATTGGTTATTGGTTATTAGAGTAATATTATTCATTCTAATCACCAACCGCCAATGCCCAATTACTAACACAATGATGCGCGTGGCAAATAGCAATGGCGAGCGCGTCTGCCGCATCGGCAGTTTTAAAGTCAGCCTTAGGCAATAATATTTTCACCATCATCTGAATCTGTTTTTTATCCGCATGCCCTGCACCGACCACCGATTTCTTGATTTTATTGGCTGAGTACTCCGCAACTTCCAGACCCGCGCGGGCAGGAGCAAGGAACGCCACCCCCCTTGCCATGCCAAGCTTTAAGGATGAAGAGCCGCTCTTATTAATGAATGTTTCCTCAATCGCGGATGTGTTTGGGTTATAAAGCGTGATGACTTTCGCAAGTTCGCTGTCTATAACATTGAGCCGTTCCGTCATACTTGCTTTTGCATGGGGTTTGATAACGCCGCTGGCGATATAGCTTAGCACGCTGTCACGCTTTTCAATAATGCCCCAGCCTGTATTATTCAATCCCGGGTCGATGCCAATTATTCTCATGAAAACGAGTGTAACGTGTTCTCTATTCGTTCGCCATCATTTTTTCGGCGATGTCGTCCGATAAATCCATATTTGTAAACACAGCCTGAACATCATCGCTGTCTTCCAACGCATCAATTAGGCGCATATTCTTTTCAGCCGTGTCATAATCTACTTCGATAAGTGTTTGCGGTTTCCAGATTAAGCCAGATTTTTCGATTGATTTATACTTATCTTCCAAGGCTTTTTGAACCGCGCCGAAATCCTCCATTGCGGTGTATATTGTGTAATAGCCGCCTTCCTCAGTAATATCTTCCGCACCGGCTTCCAGTGCAAATTCGAAAACATCGTCAAAGCTTCCGACAGTGTTCGGCAAGATAACCTCGCCCACCTTATCAAATCCAAAGGCGACTGAGTTCGTCTCACCCAGATTGGCGTTTGATTTTGAGAAAAGCATGCGGATTTCGGCAACCGTACGATTACGGTTATCTGTTAAAGTTTCAACAATCACGGCAACGCCGCCATGACCATAGCCTTCATAGCGGATATCTTCATAATCTGCCGAATCAGTCGCATTCGGATCGCCGACCTCGATCGCGCGGGCAATGCGATCATTGGGCATATTGGCCGCGCGTGCGGATGACATGGCAAGTCTGAGCCTCGGGTTCATGTCAGGATCTATACCGCCAAGCTTTGTCGCAACAGTAATTTCTTTCGCATGTTTGGCAAAAATCTTAGCGCGTTTTTTATCCTGCGCGCCTTTACGATGCTTAATATTTGCGAATTTTGAATGACCTGCCATATTTCCAGTTTATCCTTGATATTGCTCACTGTTTTTCTTATAGCTTATAAAGCCGAAAATTTAATGAAGCAAGGTATCAAGTAATTTCATGAGTTACAATTTTTCTAATGTAAAGGTTCTGGTTATTGAAGATAGCCAACCGATGACTGATATCACTGTTGCTTTATTAAAAGGTTTTGGCTGTAACTTTGTACAAAGCGCAAATAATGCGGATAGGGGTTATGCCCTTTTTGTTGAGGAAAAACATGATCTTATTTTGGTTGATTGGTTGGTTAAACCAATTAATGGGTTAGAACTATCTAAAAAAATCAGGATGGATAGCTTGAGCCCTGACCCATTTGTGCCAATCGTCCTGATGACAGGTTTTTCGGAAAGAAAGCGTGTTATGCAGGCGAGAGATACAGGCGTGACAGAATTTTTGGCCAAGCCTTTTACAGCCAATGATCTCTATAAAAAGATTGATCATATTATTATGAAACCACGCCAGTTTGTTAAAAGCCCTGACTTTTTTGGGCCTGATCGCAGGCGTAAAATTGTGGAGGATGAAAATCTACCGCAACGCCGTGCGGTTGATAAGGATAGCGATTAGGTTAAGTTTGCGACAATGGCCCCACACCATAACGTATAGGTTCAATTTTCTCCGCTAAACCACTCTTTTCATTGATAATTATGAGCGCGCCGCAAAGAATGGCTGCACCTTTGGCGGCTTCCATTTTGTCAAGCATGCGACCTTTTAAAAACCCTTGCATCGGCACTTTAAAATCCACGCCGATTGAGCCTTCATAGCATCCTGTCATACCGACATCGGATTGATAGGCTGTCCCTTGCGGCAAAATATGGTGGTCGGCGGTCGGCACATGGGTATGCGTGCCGAGAACCGCACTCACACGCCCTTCAAGATAATGCCCCATGCAATATTTCTCAGATGTCGCCTCGGCATGAAAATCAACAATAATCGCATCGCTATTGGTTTTAAGCTTCACATTCTCAAGAATTTTATCAATCGCCTTAAAAGGACAATCGAGAGTAGGGGAGACAAACACCCGCCCTATAATATTAATGACAGTGATATAGCGACCTTTATGGTCTTTAAAGCTGTAAACGCCGCGCCCGGGCATATCAGGAAAGTTGGCGGGGCGAATCAGGCGCGGCTCATCTTTCATGTAAGGGAGTATCTCACGCTTATCAAAGCTATGATCACCGCCTGTAATGCAATCGATATTCAGGTCGTTCAGCATCCAATCAGCGATTTTGGGATTAATCCCCGCGCCATGGGCGGAATTCTCGCCGTTGACGATGACGGCATCCGGTTTCAGTTCATCCCGCGCAAGAGGTAAGTATTTTGCGAGCGCATCGCGCCCGACATCCCATGCCACATCACCGATAAATAATATTTTCATAGTGTCCAATCTTTCCCCCTCCCTTCAGGGAGGGGCGAGGGGAGGGTATCCTCTTATCGTTACAATTTCAAATATCCTAAACCCTCACCCACTACAACTATAATTTTAATTCTTAAAAATTAAGTTTTGTTGCCCTCTCCCTCAAGGGAGAGGGGTGGTTGTAATGATTTGTTTTGGCGTAATAATCAAATTGAGCATCATGTCATGTTTATCAGCTGGGAGTGTTATACTGTAAACCTGCTCATCAAAACAAATTCCAATGAGAAGCGGTTTGTGTTTCAGGCTCGCAATATACCGGTCATAATAGCCCGCGCCATAGCCAAGCCGATTGCCTTTATTATCACAAAGCAGCAGCGGCATAAGAATAATATCAGGTATAACAGGGGCCAGATGATCCGTTTCAGGGTCTTTAATGCCAAATGCACCTTTTATGAGAGGTTGATCTTCGCGCCAAGGGTAATAAGCCATCTGATTCTTATTACGTATAACTGGCAAAGCGATTTGATAACCATCAAAAACACGAGGCGGTTTAATTTCAGTTCCTATCGGAGAATAACTTCCGATAATCAATTCGTCATCTAAAGATTTGTTCTTGCAATCCAGCTCATTTAAAACTTTAAGAATATTTAGTTTTATATGTTGCTCATCACTTATGCGTTGCTCAACATTAATTTTCGCACGAATATCTTTGCCTTGCTGTCTAAAACTATTTTTTTTTATTCCCATTTAAGCAATCTTAATAGCCGAATGATACATAAGCAATATTGTATAAACAGTTTTATACTTTCAGCATTCGCAACAACCACAGTATAAGCTTGTAAAAAAAGGCCTCAAATGAGGCCTTTAATTTTAAATTTCATATATCAGATTTACTGAAACGTAATGACTGAGCGGCGGTTGGCCGGCTCGCGGATACCATCTTGTGTTTGAACAAGAAGATCATTCTCACCACGGCTTTCAGTTGTTATATTGCCGGCAGGAACACCCATGCTGACAAGTTCTGCCTTAACCGCTTCTGCACGGCGTTTTGCCAAACGTTGGTTATAAGCATCAGAGCCGGATGTATCTGTGTGGCCAACAACGGTTATGTTTTGTAAGTTACCGGATTGGATTTCACTGACAACAGTTTCAACAACGTTCGCTGCGCCTTGATTGATTGATGAGCTGTCAAAGTCGAAGAAGACGAGATACATCGCATCCTGAACATTTAATGGTTCATTTGAGTCAATAACACTGACCGGTGCAGGGAAAGCTTCAGCAGAAGGCTGAGGTGCAGGGGCAGGCATCATACCGCCATCCAGCTCATCCAATAAAGCCATCAAATCATTTTTACAGGCAATCTGACCGTTTGTTTCCTCGGCTTCTTCTACCCAGCAATCATAGCGGGCTTGCGCCAAAGCGGCCTGGGACGGCATTGTTTCACGCGCACCGCGATCAAGCGCGGATACTAAGCGCACATAAGCCGCGGAAAGCTCTTCTAACTCAGCCGCACTTAAATTCCAGTCTACGACAGGCTCGGGCATAACATTAATGCCTTTTGCACTGGCCAAACCTTTGCGTGCAAAATGAAGCGCATCGGCGTAATCACGCTCGCTATCCAGTTCATAATTCGCAAATGCGCGATATTCTTCTGTTAATTGCTGTGTAAAAGGAGAGCCTGTCGCACTTGCGGCGTTCAGTTTCTCAACCTCGTTATCGCCCTGAAAGGCTGAACAGGCGGCAAGGCCTGTGACAGTAGTGACGACCAGAATTGTTCTTAGAAAAGACATGTATTTCTCCTTAATACTCATAAATTTGCATACTATTCTACATGAACGCTTTTAAGGGGCAAATAGTTTGTTGTAAAGCAATGAATTTATACACTTGACATTTTTACCTCTGAAAAACATACATATTAACAGTCATGAAAGCCGAAACACAAAATAGTATCGATAAGATTGAGCAGTCCCTCGCATTGCTGAGGAGGCATCTTTGACTGGAACACAGCCCTTGACCGTTTGAGCGAGCTGAACACACTCGCCGAAGACCCTGATTTATGGAATGACCCTGACAAGGCGCAGATCTTAATGCGCGAGCGAACTAATCTTTCTGACCAAGTTGACCAAGTTCGTCATATTGAAACAACGCTTCAAGACTCCATTGATATGATTGCCCTTGCCGAGGAAGAAGGTGACGAAGCTGTTATCCGTGAATCCGAAATGACTTTACAGACGTTACAAGTTAAGGCAGCGCGGCTTGAGCTTGAAAGTCTGTTATCGGGTGAAGTGGACGCAAATGATGCTTATTTGGAGGTGAATTCAGGCGCAGGGGGGACTGAGGCTTGCGACTGGGCACTCATGTTATTACGCATGTATACGCGCTGGTCTGATTCGAAAGGCTATAAGATAGAGTTGCTTGACCAAAGTGATGGCGAGGAAGCAGGGATTAAATCCGCCACTATCCATATTAAAGGGCATAATGCCTATGGATGGCTTAAAGGTGAGAATGGCGTGCATCGACTAGTGCGAATTTCGCCGTTTGATTCAAATGCCAGGCGGCATACGAGTTTTGCCTCTGTATCCGTTTCCCCTGTTATAGATGACACAATTAATATTGAAGTGGATGAGAAAGATTTACGAGTTGATACGTTCCGTTCAAGCGGGGCAGGGGGGCAGCATGTGAACACGACCGATTCTGCGGTGCGCATCACACATGAGCCAAGCGGAATTGTCGTCTCCTGCCAAAATCAGCGTTCCCAACATCAAAACCGCGATGCGGCGATGAATATGCTGAAAGCAAAGCTTTACGAGCTTGAAATGCAAAAGCGGGAACAAGCCAAGGCCGAGGCTCATGGCGAGAAAACCGATATCGGCTGGGGGCATCAAATTCGCTCCTACGTTCTTCACCCCTACCAGATGATCAAGGATTTAAGAACAAGCGTTGAAACAAACCAGTCCGATAAAGTCCTGAATGGCGATATTGATATGTTCCTCGAAGGCACGCTGGCTTACAAAGTTGGGCAGGAAAATTGAGGGCAAAACGCTCATCACCCTTGCCATGCTCTATAGGGGCGCAGTATAAAGAAAGGGTTATGCGATTCTTTTTCCCCTTTTTGGCTTTAGTCTTAATGATTTCAATGCTTTATGTGCCAATGCTAAAGGCGGATGAGGAGTATATCTCTGTTATTGAGACGCCATGGGCGTTGCAACAATCCCGCGCTGGCCGCATCATCGCGAATAATGACTGCATGATAAGCGGTGTTTATGAAAGCGGTTTGGAGGTGTCTCTGATTGCCAAAGATGACCGTTCAGGCATAATTCGCTTTACAGATGTGCAAGATCGCGCGATGTTCAGCGGCTTTGTCAGCCTGATGGTTGGTCAGAAGCAGTATAAGCTTCAGGCGAAAGTGACACCGAACCGCGTTGACGCAATTTTGAATAATATTTCGAGCGTCAGCGATCTGATCGCAAGCGAGCAAAGCTTTAGCCTTATCATAGATGATAAAGTTTTTGAGTTTGAATCCGAAACATTTGTGGAGGCCAATGACGATTTTGCGGCTTGTCAAGACACGGGACGGCTTACGACACTTAAAATTGTGGATACGACACGCCCTGAATTGACCCCGATAGAGGCCGAAAAGCCAGCAGAGAAAATGTTAGAGACTATAAAGGTCGCCCCAATCAAAACGGTTGAGCCCCATCCTGAAACCGTTGATGAACCGATAGTTTTAATGCCATCCATTAAGCCTGCAGAAGATGCTATCATTGATACTATTCCTGAGCCGCCAGTCCATGCGCTTGAAAATATTGAAGCTTTAAAAAACGCTCAAACAGTCAAACAAGATAGCTATCAATGGGTTGCGGCGAAGGGCGAAAAGGCAAAAAAAGTTATTGAACGCTGGGCTAAAGATGCAGGTATGAAAACCGATATTTCGCTTGATGATACCATGGTTTTGACACAAGATTTCAGCAGTAACGATGCCTTGGCGCTTGCCGTTCAAAATCTCTTGAAGCATGAATCTCTCGATAGCAACGCTTTTGTTGAACAGCCTCAAGATGCGGCAGAGCGCGAAGCAAAAGAGATTATACAGAATTTCCCAGTCACACCAGTCCGAAATTATGAAGTCTTGCGCGGCGGCAACCTTAAACCTGTTTTGCAACGCTGGAGCGTGCAGGATAACATCCGCCTCATCTGGGATACGGATGAAACTTTTAACATCAAACAAACTGCAAAATTTACAGGCACTTATGCCGAGGCTATACAAAGCGTTCTAAATCAATTCAAGGATGATGATAAAAAGCCGATGGCTCAACTTAATCTCGACCCTGAGACAAAATCATGGTCTTTGATAGTTAAATCCCCCAAATAAAACTGGTTGATAAAAAATCCTTTGAACTCATGGCTTAAAGCCTTTAAACTACAGCTAAATTAAAGAGTTTATAGAGAAAATCTTACCCATGTCTTTTCGTCTGAAAAAAATCCTGTTATCCGCAACGATGATGGCATCCTTGACTGTTTTTAGCCACCATACTGAGGCGCGGACATTAACCGCCCAAACCGATTGGGCCGTTCAAAAAGTTAACGCCGAGACACCTTATTGCACATTAAGCCGGTCTTATCAGGCAGGGGCGGTGGTCACGATTGCCAAAAATGCAAATGGCGAGGCGACATTGGCTCTCGATTTTCAACGGGAAGCCTTCGATGTCACGCGCCCTTACCCTGTTGTTATACAATCTGGCAATCAAAAAAGAAACTTTGCAGAAAAGGCCGCTGTCCCAAACGCCCTTGTGCTCAGGCTCGGCTCTGACCAACAATTCTTACAAGCCATGGTTGAGAATAATGCGCTCACCATCATGATTGATAATGAGACATTCACGCTAGATTTAAGTGGTTATAATAATGCTGTCAGTACTATGAATCAGTGTCTTGGAATTGCACCCTCGCAAGCTGTTGCAGCGGCGAATGCCTCACCTACACCGCAACCACCCATGCCGCAAGTGCCCGTTGCCCCTGTCGTGAGTGTTCAACAAAACCAAACGATCGACCGCCTTATTGCAGAAAATCAACGTTTAACGCAAGAGCTGCTGACCCGTGATCGTGAGATGCAATCCAGTTTAAGAAATAGTGCGCAAGTGACACCCGATAATTCTGCGCAAATAACGCAACTTCAACAAAATTTAGCGGTGAGTGAACAAGAAAAGGCCGGCCTTCTTGCTCAAATTGAAACTTTACAAGCCGATTTGGTGCAATCTCGTCGCTCGCTTAATCCAGATTTGTCAGGCTTGGTTCAGGAGCGTGATGCTCAAATAGCATTGCTCACGCGTCAAAATCGAACACTTCAAACGCAACTTGAGGAAACACGGCAGCGCATGACGGAGATAGCCTCCGCCCCAGCTGGCGACGTTATGCCAATGCGCCTTGCCGAGGCAGAAACGCAAGCCAAAATCTTCAAGGCCGAGCGTGATGAGCTTCAAAAATTATTGCAGCAAGAACGCCTTCGCGCAAAAACCGCCTCGCAACCTGATGAGAATGTGAATATGATTGCCGACATTCAACGGCTTGAAAAAGAAAAAGCCGAGCTGAAACGCGAGCTGGCTTTTGTTCAGTCTAATCAGGAAATGAATGCAGGGCAGGGGCAGAATGCGCAAATGGAAATTCGGCGTATTAATACGCGGCTTCTTGAAACGCAGGAAAAATTGAACGCGGCGAATAAGCGCGTAGCTGATTTGCAAACGCAATTGGTTACCGCACAAAATGATGCGAAAATGGCGATTGCCCGCGCCAGCCAGGTATCGGTTGCACAGCTCGCGCGTGATGATGCGCAAGGCGTCAATGATAATACGGTCAAAACGCTCCGATCAGAAATTGCGGCGTTAGAGGCTCAAAATAATTTGATGCGCCGCGATGTCATGCAGTATAAATCAGCCTTAGAGGCAAAAACATTAGAAGTAGCAACGCAGGCGGCTGTTACGACACCTGCTATGCCGCAGATTGCAAAAGCGCCTGCACAAGAAACATTTGAAGGACGCATCAGCCGCCCTGTATCAATGGAAACGGCGAAAGCCGCGCCGCGTGCGCCTGTCGTATCGGAGCGCTTATCATTGCGCGACCGTGTGGCAGAAACGCCTGAGCCTATGCCCCAGGCTCAAAGAAGAGTTGCGGTTCAGCAACAACCGAGAATTCAAACCGCGACACGTTTAAGCGGGTCAGAAATTAAAGAGATTATCCGTTCGGCTCAACTTCCTTTAATGGGGACTATTGATCGCATTGACCGCGTATCCGGGCCTGATTTTGCCGCCTTCCGTTGGGATACGGGTACAGTTTTCGGCAGTGGAGAGCAAAGCCGTCTGGTCGGTCGTTCGGCCTTTAATAACGCGGTGACACAATATATTAATAAAACCCGCTCGCGCTGTACACAATCATTTGACCAAACGGTTGAACAGCGCAATGTGAATGGGCTTACTATTCAGGTGGCTGATATTGCCTGCGTTGACAATAATGCACAAGGCGCCGCGGCCTCAATCGTGTTTTTTGCGCATGAAGGCATGTTTTACGCGCTGGCGCATGAGGCGGATATGAACAGCTTCCAAACCGCGATGGATATGCGCGACCGTTTGGCGTCGCATGTCACTGCCATATTTTAATGAAAATAGTTTATAGCTCGGCTTGAAAATGTAAGGTTTTCATTAGAATAGCGATTGTGAGCATTTGGTATGCCGGGTTGCTATGTATATTTTTCAAGCTTAACGCTTCGGTACAAATTATATTGTCATAAACTCTACCGCTTGTTTTTTCAAGAAGGGCTTTGACGAGTAATCCGCTTTGCCCCTCTAGAATAATAGGCATGCCTTTTAAGCTTCCTGCAATTGCTGCGCCGAGCATGGCGGCATGATCCAACCCGCAATGTTGGGTCATGAAAGATTCAAACCATTCGTTTCCCCCGTCTTGAGCGGGGGTCTGTTTTAATGAATCCCTGCTCGGGGGCGGGGATGACGTAAAATTAACAGATGACGATAAAGCTTCCAAAGCATCTTTTGCAGCGCCCTCAACCCCTTGCCCGAAGGCGCAAGCAGCGAAAAGCTGAGTCCCTTCCTCAATCGCCATCATGCCGTAACTGGCGGCGAGAGCCAAATCATCCTCGCTTTTAGGGGCGTGGTTCTCAGGCTGAAGCTCAAATATCTGCAAATCTGTATCAAGCATACTTGCCAATTGGTTAAGCGAGCCTTTTCCGTCCTGACAGCTTTCAACAAAAGCCTGCCCGTCAAAGCCATCCATTGCATCATACCCTGCCCAGTAAAGCGCACAGCGATTAAGCTGAAACCCTTTGCTCATATCAAATTGGCCTTTAAAATGATCGAGCCAGCCCGAGAGACACGCTATCGGTTCACGCTTATCATGATGATAGGGCGCGTAATCGGGCAGGGCAGATATGATATCAGCGATATCTTTGAATTTTGGCTGTGCCTTACTCATACAACTTCCTTATAACGTCATTACCCGAATTCTTAAAAAAAGAATTCTAGGGTAATCCAGACGGGTAATCAATTGCTGGATTGCCTTAGAAACGTTAAAACGTTTAAGGCAATGACAATATAGGAAAAATCATTGATGCAACGCTTGACTTGCACTGTGGTTTTACAGTATTGTCCGACAAAATTACGTTTAAATAAGGATTAAAGCCATGTCACGCCGTTGTGTAGTTACTGATAAAGCCGTTGTTTCGGGGAATAATGTTTCCCACGCCCATAATAAAACACGCCGTAAATTTATGCCGAATTTGACAGACACACGCGTGTTCAGCGAAACACTCGGACGCTTTTTCAAAATTAAGGTCACTGCGGCAGGCTTGCGTACGCTTGAACATAAAGGCGGTTTTGACGCATGGTTATTGGATACGTCACCAAGTAAGCTTCCGAATGCCGAGCTGAAAAAAGTTCGCAAGGAAATTCAGTCGAAAAAAGACGCGGCTTAAATTTTTTATTGTCATCCCTTCACTCGTCATCCCGACCGAGCGCAGTGAGCGGAGGGATCTTAATCTTATAAATAGATCCCTCGACTACGCTCGGGATGACAGTTATTCATGCTTTCAAAAGACCTTTACCCTAATCACGATTTTATTATTGAGTATAAAGACCCGAAATCGCGCGCGCGGATAGGGACTCTTAAAACACCGCACGGCTCGATCCAGACACCGAATTATATTTTTTGCGGCACAAAGGCCGCCTTGCGATGTATGACATCAAAACAGGCAGCGGAGGCGGGCGCGGATATTCACCTCGTAAACACATACCACCTGGTCGTTCAACCGGGCGCGGATATTGTTGAGAAACTGGGCGGTGCGCATGGCATGACTGGCTGGACAGGCCCGATGATGACCGATAGCGGCGGGTTTCAGATTTTTGCCTTTGGCGAGGGGACTGTCGCCGATGAAATTAAAGGTCGGCGCAAAGACAATCCAAAAGACAGACTCCTCCTTGATATTACTGAGGAAGGCGCGGTTTTTAAATCTTATATCAATGGCGAGAAATTCACTCTCACCCCTGAAAGCTCGATAGACGCACAACGTAAAATCGGCGCGGATCTGATTTATTGTCTGGATGAATGCCCGCCTTATCACCTTGATCGCGATTATATGTCAAAATCTATGGAGATGTCGCATCGTTGGGAGGATCGCTCATTTGAAGAATTCAAGCGCGGCATGGATGGCTCTCAAGCTTTATACGGTATAGTGCAAGGCGGCGTATATGAGGATTTGCGCCGTGAATCCTGCGACTATGTCTCATCAAGAGATTTTTTCGGGACAGCGATTGGTGGCTCTCTCGGTGTAACGGTTGACCAGATTTATGATCAGGTGGTGAGCTGGTGCATGCCTTATATCCCTGAAGAACGCCCTGTACATTTGCTGGGCATTGGTTCAATGCGCGATATTTTTGAAGGGGTACGCATGGGGATTGATACATTCGATTGTGTGACCCCAACACGGATTGCTCGCCATGGCTGGGCACTCATGAAAGGGGCGGAGAATGAACGCATGAATTTGCGGAACGGCAAATATCGTGATGACCCAACACCTTTGGATGAAACGCAAGACCATTATTACTCTCAAACATTCTCACGCGGATATCTGCATCATTTGATTAAGAGCCATGAGCCACTGGCGATGCATATTCTCTCGGTGCATAATATTGCAACGATGACGCGTCTTATGCGTGATGTGAGGGATGCAATCCGCGAAGGTACGCTTGATGCGCTGGAAAAAGAATGGTTGGTGGGTTAGATTTAGTACCTTACTAAACTTTGCGTGACATTGTGTGGCTTTGCGTTAAAAATAAGTTTCATGAAAAACACATTCATATCCACTCATTCTATTATTAAAGACCGTTTAACACTTTTACGGGACAAGAACACTAATTTTCAAACATTCAGAACGGCTTTAAATGATATTGCGACTATTCTCGGTATTGAGGCCACGCGGGACTTACCGTTAGAGCCGCTTCACATTGAAACCCCATTGGCAAGCCATCAAGGTCACGCCTTGGCTTCGCGCCCTCTTATCATACCGATTTTACGTGCCGGGCTTGCGCTATCCGAAAGTTTGAACCGCATCCTACCCCATGCCGATACGGGGCATATCGGGCTATATCGTGATGAGGAAACGCACAAACCTGTTGAATATCTGGTGAAACTCCCTAGTGAGCTAAACCGACCGATTTTTATCTGTGACCCGATGCTCGCCACAGGGCATAGCATGATAAAAACGCTGGATATCCTGTGCAATAAAGGCGCGAAACCTCAAAATGTTATAATTGTAACCCTTCTTTGCGCACCTGAAGGTTTGGAAGAGCTTCGCAAATTCTATCCTGATAGTCCTGTTTATACTGCCGCGATCGACAGCCATTTAAATGAGAACGCCTATATTGTTCCTGGGTTAGGCGATGCAGGCGACCGCTATTTCGGGACGGTCTAAAATATTTGATGCGCAGTTTACTTTTTGAAGCTATGATGCGCCATGCTTGATAAAGCCGTTGATTTTTCACTGTTATTTAATGCCTCACCTCTGCCGCGCCTTGTAGTTACGCAAGCGGAAAAAGATCATTTTTTTGTTTTGAAAGCGAACAAGGCAGCAATTCATTATTTTTGCCCCGATAAGGAAAAAGATTGTCAGATTGACGGGATGGCATTACCCGATTTTATTGATACGACCAATAAAACGCATATTCTACAGGCAATGACGGTTTGCCATGACTCTCAGGTGCCTGTGACGATTCAGATTTTACCAAAAAAAGGGGAAGTGACCGAAATACAGACTTTTTTGCTGAGTGCCGTTCAAGATGATGATGTAACATTCATCGATATGCAATCTCAGCCGCCATCATCGGATCAGGCGGCGATTGAACAGGAACGTGATGATGCAATATCAATGTTCACAACCGTTTTTGATGTCAGTGATGTCGGCTTTACAGTTGTCGACCATCATGGACGCTTTGTCAGGATTAATCAGACCTTTACGCGTTTAACGGGTTGGGAATCAATTGATTTGATGGGTCATAAACTCACGAAAATTATTCCTGAAAACGAACATGATGCCGCGATGAAACGCCATGATGATACGATTAACCACCGCCGTAAAAATTTTGGGGAAATTTTAATTCTGAAAAAAAATGGGTCACTCATGAATGTCATGGTGACATCTTCTATGATGGAATTGAAAAACGGACGAGCTTTCAGGATAACCACCGTCACGGATGTGACCGCGCTTAAACAAATTGAAAGTGACCTTCGTATTGCGAAGGATGAGGCGGATAAGGCCAACCGCGCAAAATCGGCCTTTCTTGCGAATATGAGTCATGAGCTCCGCACGCCTTTGAATGCAATTATCGGCTTCTCCGAAATGATGCTGAATGCCACACTCGGTAAAATTGAAAATGAAAATTATCTTGAGTATCTGGGTGATATAAAATTCTCGGCGCGTCATTTATTGCAGATTATTAATGATGTTTTAGACATGTCTAAAATTGAAGCCGGTAAAATGCCGCTTGATGAGGAGGTGATAGATTTACCTGCTTTATTGGATAGCGTGAAACGCTTGCTTCGCTCTAATGCAGACGAAAAGGATGTTGCGATCAACTTGACTTATCAGGATGATATGCCTGCCTTACGTGGCGATGAAAGACTATTAAGACAGGTTTTTCTTAATTTAATAAGTAACGCTGTGAAATTTTCGGATAAGGGCGGCAAGGTTGACATTAATATTCATCAGGAAGACGGTTTCATAGTGAAAATTGAAGATGAAGGGATTGGGATTGCTGAAAATCGCCTTGCGGAGGTAATAGAACCATTCGGGCAAGTCATTGACCCGAAATTGAATAAGGGGCAGGGGACAGGGCTTGGCCTGCCGATTGCCAAGGCAATGATGGATATGCATGGCGGAACGCTTGATATTCAATCGGAGAGTGGGCAAGGCACGCTTGTGACTTGTCACTTCCCTGAAACCCGTGTTATTAATGAAACGTAGTACGTCATCCTGAACTTGTTTCAGGATCTTTATGTAACCAGACACTGAAACAAATTCAGTGTGACAAAAAAAATTGAAAAAAGACATGACAGAACTCTATTCCCTTGAGCAGCAATGCACCAAAGCAGGCCTGAAAATGACAGGCCAGCGTAAAATTATTGTGAATGTCCTTGAGACTTCGGAGGATCACCCCTCGGTTGAGGACGTACTCGACCGGGCAAAAGCCATCGATTCGTCGGTGTCTATGGCAACGGTTTACAGGACGCTCTCATTGCTTGATGAAATGGATTTGGTCATCAAGCATGAATTCAAGGAAGGCTTCGCCCGATTTGAGGTTAACGAAGACCATCATCATCATTTAATTGACCTTGAAAGCGGTGATGTTATTGAATTTCAAAGCGAGAAGCTTGAAAAGCTTAAAGAAGAAATCGCGCGTGAGTTAGGCTATGAGTTAATCGACCATACTCTTGAACTTTACGGACGAAAGCTTGAAGATAATAAATAACAAAATGTCATTACATGTTTTTTACGATAGTAAAATACGTGTAATCCATGATATGGAACCGGATTGCACCCCGGCCTTCGCCGGGGCAGGCAAGTGCAATGACGATAGGGAAAATAAATAATGTGTGATTTCAGAGTGATAGAGCAGGATTACGCGAACGAGGCCGCAAAATGCATTTGTAAACCTGCCGTATTTAATGCCTATGAAACTTTAAAATCTCATGGGCATAAAAAAGCGATGGACGCGGCGATGAAAATCTATCTTTATCACCATCCCGAGGATACGATTGAGGATGCGCAAATCACTGTTGAACGCTGGCTTGTTGCGCAATCAGGGCAAATCCACTAAAACATGGCCTCATGCTAACCGATACAATATCTAAACGGCGGACATTCGCTATCATCTCCCACCCTGATGCAGGGAAGACGACCTTGACTGAAAAGCTTTTGCTGTTCGGTGGCGCGATACAGCTCGCAGGTGAGGTGAAGGCAAAAGGCGACCGCCGCCGCGCAACATCCGACTGGATGAAGGTTGAGCAGGAACGCGGAATTTCGGTGGCATCATCCGTTATGACATTCGAATATGAAGGGCATACATTTAATTTGCTCGACACGCCGGGGCATGAAGATTTTTCCGAGGATACTTATCGCACGCTAACCGCCGTTGATAGTGCCATCATGGTCTTGGATGCCGCGAAAGGGATTGAAACACAAACGCGTAAATTGTTTGAAGTTTGCCGCCTGCGCAATATTCCGATTATCACTTTTATCAATAAGATGGATAGGGACGGGCGCGACCCTTTAGAGGTTCTGGACGAGGTTGAAGAGAAACTTGCGCTTGAAGTTACGCCTGCCAACTGGCCCATAGGGCAAGGCCGCGATTTTAAAGGCGTTTATAATTTATTTGATGATTCTATCGTGCTTGTTGACCGTAAGACGACCGAGCCGTCTATCTCCGTCAAAGGCTATGATGACCCTCAAATAAAGGCAATATTGGATGAAAACCGCTATCAGGAATTTGTCGACGGCGTTGAAATGGCGCAGGGTGTCTGCCCTGAATTCGATATGGAGTCCTATCGCAACGGCTCAATGACGCCTGTGTTTTTCGGCTCTGCCATTAATAATTTCGGCGTAAGGGAGCTTTTGAACGGTGTCAAAGATATGGCACCCGCGCCGCGTTCCCAAACAACGGATAGCCGCGAAGTCAAACCTGATGAGGGAAAAGTCTCCGCCTTTATCTTTAAAATTCAGGCGAATATGGACCCGAAGCACCGTGACCGCATCGCATTCGCCCGAATATGTTCAGGCAAATTCAAAAAGGGGATGAAGCTGAAACATTCCCGCTCTGGCAAGATGCTGACTATCCACTCACCGCAGCTTTTCTTAGCGCAAGATAGAGAGATGGCGGAGGAGGCCTTTGCCGGTGACATTATCGGCATCCCGAACCATGGGAATCTGCGCATCGGCGACAGCTTGACTGAAGGGGAAGATTTACTATTTTCGGATATCCCGTCCTTCGCGCCTGAAATCCTGCAACGCGCACGACCTGAGGACCCGATGAAGGCGAAACATCTGGGTGAGGCTCTCGTACAACTGGCGGAGGAAGGCGCGGCACGTGTTTTTAAATCCAATCTGGATAGCGGATGGGTTGTGGGCGTGGTTGGCGCACTCCAATTTGATGTGTTGAAAGACCGCATTCGGACCGAATATAATTGCCCTGTAAGGTTTGAAGCGACTGAGCTTTACACCGCACGCTGGGTAATGGCGGATGATGCGAAAGATTTAAAGATTTTTCTGGACAGAAACGCCGCGGCAATTGCCAATGATCATGATAATGACCCCGTCTTCATCGCGCGGAATGCCTGGCACCTTCAGGATGCGCAGGATAAATTCCCTAATATCAGGTTTGCAGATGTAAAATAAATATTGACATAAATTTTAATATTTGTTATTTTTTTTTGAAGTTAGAGATGAGATTTGAAGATAGTCCACATGAAATAAAAGATTTAGTTGCCGAAATTGACGGGCAACCTGCCCAAGCTATACTCATAGCGGCTTCTGAAAAGCTTGGTATAAATTGGAAAGAGATGCCAGCTAACAAAGTTTATAGTTTTATTATGAGGCAAGTAGCCGCAGATGGAACACAAGGCGATCTACATAATGCTCGCTCCCGTCTTATGTCACTTGTAAACGGTGCAAGAGATAATTTAAGAGGTAAAGATAAAAAAGGCTCTTTATGGTCTAAGCCGCTTGAGCGTCCCATCTCAGCTAGACCAAATTTTACAAGAGAGGCATCTGAAAATAAAAGAAAATTTGAGTTTGCAGCCATTCTTCATGATATCATGATAGGATTTAAAAAATAGCATCCTGAAAAAGATAAAAAGCTTTTAGAAAATTATGGGGATATGCTAATAGCATTAATAGATAACTCTGGATACGCAAAAAATGAATTGGCAGAGCTGATATGTTTTCGGCTCAATGATAATATAGTACATCACTTTGGTTTAGCTAAAAAGCTATTAAAGGAAAATAGAATTGCCTTTAATAGGCATATACTTCCTCATTTTGTTGAAGGTTTTAACCGGTCAAAACCAGAAAAAGACTTGATATCCTTTTTATTGATGGGGCAAGAGTTAATAAGCCTAATTGAGTCAGGAGCAGATGCAGGAATAATTGGACAGCGCATAAATCAAGAAAAGTGTAAAAGGCATAAAGCACTAAATGCAAAACTTGACAGAGTTAATAACTATTCAAATTCTTTTCAATATAACTGACTGATCGAAACGCTTGGCACCTCCAAGATGCGCAGGATAAATTCCCGAATATTCAATTCAGTGACGTGAAGTGACTAGCGTTTAAATTTCCGTGGTTCGCTTGTTACAGGAACTCTTGCAAGGGCAGGTGCTTGTTGTAGATGTCTTTGAGCGGCTGAACCGCCCACAAGCGCTACGCCTGCTAAATTATTTGCTTTTTCAAAAAAGCGTCCTACAGCTTCCATACCTTGTTCAACTTTTGGGACTATATAATTTGCGACTTTCATAAATGCCATCCTTGCGAAATTTTCCATTAACTTACTCTCCTACTATCTAATGCAAGTATGGCAGGAAAATGTTGATGAAATGTTAATAAAAAGTAGAATTTTATGAAAATTTAAAAACCCTTTATTCTCTCCACCATCGCGAAAAAACCATTGCGGCGGTTGGGGCAGAGGTGCTCACTTAAGCCTAAAGTCTTAAATATTTCTTCCATATTTATATTTGAAAGATCGCTTATATTTTGCCAGTGATAAACACTGATAACAAGGGCAATCAACCCGCGAACGATAAGCGCATCACTATCCGCAAGAATGTATAGCCGCCCGTCTTGATCGCAAACCGCATAAAGTTTTGAGTTTAAGCCGCCTTTGGTTTTCCCGACAGCGCGGGGAACATCCCTTTTTTTAACAGAGAGCTTGCTGGCAGCCTGTCCCCGGCCTGAACGGGGGGTGGGCTTTTAAGTGGGTGGCATCAATTTGTAAATGTTCAGGTTTAGACCCTTGCTCAACCAATGATTTGAATATCTTATCAAATACACCCATGCGCGACCAACGGATGAAACGATAATATAATGTCTTATGTGGGCCCCCGGATCAGGGTCCGGGGCAAGCTCCAACATCAGGTGCATCACGCCATTGCAAACCACGCTTTAAAACATGGATAATACCACTCACTACGCGGCGGTCACCTGTTGCACGGCTTGACCGTGTAATCAACACGGGGAACGCTATGCGAACTTGGAAAATATCGTTAGATCACATTAAATTGTTCATCGCTTAACCAAAATATCACTCATAAAAATCTCCTTTTTCACAAGTAAATTACATTCCCTTAATTGCAAAAAGACATGTTCAATAGGTCCTGAGCCTAGATTCGAGACTTACAGGTTATATCCAATAGTATATGATGGCTGCGAAGAAATTACGGCTTAACTTGTTGAATCCTGTTGCGACCCTTCTCCTGTCTTAGCTACTTCAGCTCTAAAAGTAAATTGTGACCACAGCCTTTCCCCGCGAAAGCGGGTGGCTTAAACACACGTATTTGAAATTAGTGTCTATTTGTGTACATTCGTGGTTGATACCAAAACACATATTGCCATTGTTCGAAGGCTGTTTTATATAAGAGGGCAATGGCATGCGCCCGTGGCGGAATCGGTAGACGCTGCGGACTTAAAATCCGTTTTCCTTTGGAAGTGGGGGTTCAAGTCCCCCCGGGCGCACCAATTTTTCCTATAGTCATTAAATTAAAAAAACTTACAGATATGCGGGGAGTATTGACCTTTAACGGTGATTTAAGGTTGTGATTTTGCGTGTTTTTTTACAGCTTTTTCAATATGTTTAATCTTAATGGTGCAAAAATATGGCGAAAGAAAATACAGCTGAAACTCTAGGTTGTGTTTTTAACAAGTGAATCATCTTCATAACATTTTAAAAAGCATAACTATCAACACGACCTAGCGACTGGAACTCTTGCAAATGCAGGTTCTGGTTGTCCGAATAATTTACGACCCATAAGGGTTACACCTGCTAAATTACTTGCTTTTTCAAAAAAGCGTCCTACAGCCTCCATACTTTGTTCAAATTTTGGGGCTATATAGTTTGCAACCTTCATAAATGCCATCCTTGCGAAATTTTCCATTAACTTGTTCTCCTACTATCTAATGCAAGTATGGAAGTAAAATGTTGATAAAAAGTTAATCTTAAAAAAAGTTGACATAGAAATCTTTTTAATATAATTTAACCTTATGTTAATATTTATTGAAGGATATTGTAATGAAATTATGTAATATATTTCGTAGGCGCACCCCAGCTTTAGTCTCAACATCGGCAGCAGTAGTAGTTACAGCAGCAGCACTGTCAACTATACCTGGTAGTGCAGATGCGCAAAACTATGGTCTTGAAAGCTGTATATTGAAAGGTTGCGAGGCTCATTCAGCTAGTTTAGAGATGGGAGTACATCAAGGATTTTTTTATGAACAACCTGATAATCCTGAACAACATGATTTTAAGTCTGTTGATAGTGTTAAAACTCCTATTCAACATGAACTGTCTGATGAGAAGCTACGCATGTTAAGTCTTGGTTTAGCCGCAGGACAAGATTTTGAAGCCGCAGGTTCTGTTATATACTCAGCAGATAGAATGCAAGAAAATCATAGTGCAGCTACCTTTGGTTTTATGGATAGTAACGGATGGGCTTTAGCGGTTTCTATAGAAGCTTTTACAGAAGGTAATGATAAGCCTGTTACCAATAAAATGAGAGGCAGGGGTGCAAATTCGGTTAATGTTGTAACTTCTTATGGAGTCCAAATCTCACGCACTCAAATGGATGGTAATCTGGCCTCAACATGGTCTTTAGGATTGGGTTCAATTATAGAACAGGATGCTTACGAACTTGATGACAACCTTTTTCATATGGGGATGGGGATCTATCAGAGAGTTTAGATGTGCGTTTAGGTCGGAGTTGGGTTTTAAGGTTCTAGCAACTTAAAATCCTTTATTCTCTCCACCATCGCGAAGAAGCCATTGCGGCGATTGGGGGAGAGGTGCTCACTTAAGCCTAAAGACTTAAATATTTCTTCCATATTGATATTTTGAAGGTCGTTTACTTTTTGCCCGTGATAAACACTGATAACAAGGGCAATCAGCCCGCGAACGATAAGCGCGTCACTATCCGCAAGAATATATAGCCGCCCGTCTTTTTCTTCCAAAATCATCCAAACACGAGAGGTGCAGCCCTTGACAAGATTTTCCTCTGTTTTGTATGCCTCATCTATATGCGGCAAATCCCGCCCCAAATCAATCAGATAGCTATAACGATCCTCCCAATTATCCAGAAGGGCGAATGTCTCTTGAATTGTTTTAATAGCCGGCATATCTGTCATCTTAACGAATATTTAGGTTTTGACCGTAAAAGTAAAGATATAAGAAAAATGATTGCCCCTCTTGCCATCCTATCATGACATTGGCACAGTGGTAGGCAAGATTCACGAAACGGGAAGACAGATTATCCATGGCGAAATCAGACGATACAGGCGACGGCAAAAACACACTATACTGCTCATTCTGCGGGAAGAGCCAGCATGAGGTGCGCAAACTGATTGCAGGGCCAAATGTCTTTATATGTAATGAATGTGTTGAGCTGTGCATGGATATCATCCGTGAAGAAGATAAAACGCAGCTTGCCTCATCAGAAGATGGCGGTATTCCAACCCCGTCAGAAATTCGTGGAGTGCTTGACGATTATGTGATTGGGCAAGATGATGCGAAGCGTGTGCTGTCTGTCGCTGTCCACAACCACTATAAACGCCTTGAATATGGCGGTAAAGGTGAGGATGTCGAGCTTGCCAAGTCGAATATCCTGCTTATCGGGCCAACCGGTTGCGGTAAGACTTTGCTGGCCGAAACATTGGCGAAGACTTTTGATGTGCCATTTACAATGGCGGATGCAACGACCTTGACCGAGGCCGGTTATGTCGGTGAAGATGTTGAAAATATTGTCTTAAAATTGCTTCAACAAGCGGATTATAATGTCGAGAAGGCGGAGCGCGGTATCGTTTATATTGACGAGATTGATAAAATTTCGCGTAAATCCGATAATCCGTCTATTACTCGTGATGTAAGCGGCGAGGGGGTTCAGCAGGCGCTCCTGAAACTCATGGAGGGGACAGTCGCCTCTGTACCACCGCAAGGTGGGCGCAAGCATCCTCAACAGGAATTCTTGCAGGTTGATACAAAAAACATTCTTTTTATATGCGGCGGGGCTTTCGCCGGGATTGATAAAGTGATTTCACAGCGCGGTCGCGGAACATCTATCGGCTTTGGCGCGGATGTGCGTGGGCCTGAGACTCGCGGCGTGGGAGAGTTGCTCTCTATGCTTGAGACAGAAGATTTGTTGAAATTCGGTTTGATTCCTGAATTTGTCGGACGCTTGCCTGTTCTGGCAACATTGCGTGACCTTGATGCCGATGCGCTTGTCCAGATTTTGACAGAGCCGAAAAACGCACTTGTGAAGCAATATGGCAAGCTGTTCGAGCTTGAGGGCGTGAAGTTGACCTTTAAAGAGGATGCACTCAAAGCCATTGCAGAAAAAGCGATTGAGCGTAAAACGGGGGCGCGCGGCTTGCGGTCTATTATTGAAAATATGTTGCTTGATACAATGTATGAAGTGCCTAACCTCGATGATGTGACTGAGGTTGTTGTGAATGCCGACACAGTTAATAAAGATGATGTTCAACCCATCTATGTGCGCGGTGACAGCAATAAAAAATCAAAAAAGAAAAAATCTGAAGAAAAGGAAAAGGCCGCGAGTTAAGTGTGTAAAGGCTAAATGAACTTTCAAGCTTTTCAGGATTTTTACACGCATCATGCCGAGGATATGGACGCGCGTTGGGGTGATTTTATCGCGCTTCAGGCGGAATGGATTTTAAACCGCCTTAAAATTCTTTATAAACCGGATGCTTCTTTCAAGGTGATTGATCTGGGGTGTGGTACGGGGGAAATTCTATCCCAAATTACCGCGTTTTTCCCGAATGCACTGCTTCATGGCGTTGATGGAACAAGTGCAATGATTGCGAAAGCTCAAGCCAAGCTAAAAAACCGCGCGGTTTTGACACAAACTGATTTGGCTGAGTTTCAGTTCACTGATCGCTTTGATGTGATTATCTCAACGACGGTTTTGCATCATCTTGAAAGCCCTATGAACCATATAGAAAGTTTTTACAGCGGGCTTGCCGAAAACGGGCATATATTCTTATCTGAAATTGCAATAAATAGTTGGAAGCTTTATCTGGCAAGCCTGTGGTGGCGATATAGGCACAAATCCCATCATCACGATTGGAGTGAAAAAGACTTTCGTTATTTCATAAGAACATGTGGACTTAAAATAGAAAACGCCGCAATCCTTAAGCCTGATGATTTCTGGCGACTGCAAATCTATCATCTGAGCATAAATGATAAAGCAATGGGGACACCTTCAATCACTCTTCTTTTATAACGGGGACGACAACTGAACCGCCTGCAAAACCTTGTGTCATTAATCACTCTCCTATAAAGTTTATACTTAATTATAGAAAACAAGAGTTGAGACCGGTTTAATAATCGATAAAATTGTATCTATGTTTGTGAGCCAAGCGCATAAAGACTTCATCACCCAACAAATGCAGGGCTTGGCGGCATATGATGCCAAACGCCCTAAAGGCCATGTTTATGAGTTCCATTTGCATTCGAAACGTGTTGCCAAAACGCTCAAATCTTTTTCCCAAACATTAGGGTTTGATGAGGCAATGGCCGAGGCTCTTTATTGGGCGATGTTACCGCATGATATCGGCAAAATGGCAATGCCGGTCGAAATTTGGGATTTGCCTGAAAAACCCACGGAAGAAGAACGCCATGAACGCCGAAGCCATACTTGGCGGGGGGCGGATATTGTGAAATCTCATTTTGGTGAGGAGGTTTGCGCGCAAGATACTTTTCTAAAGCTGATGATCGACCTCATGCTCTATCATCATGAATGTGTTGACGGGAGCGGCTATCGCGGATTAAAAAGCGAAGAGATGAGCCTTGAAATAAAGCTTGCCTGTATCTGTGATGCTTTTGATGGCTGGACGATTTTTCGACCACATTTCGATGATCGCGATACTTCGCCGAATGCGGTGATTGAGCGCATGAAAACCGATAAGGCTGGACAATTTGATACGCAACTTTTACTATCTTTTCAGGAGTTTATGAATGATTGAGATTTTCTTTATTTTGGCTTTTGTCCTGTTGGTCAGTGAAGCCTTCAACCCGACTTTGGGCATTCAGGCTATTCTCGGCTTCTTATTTTATGTGGCAGGCCTCTGGGCTTTTGTTCAGTCGGATGCAGAGACATTTTACGGTTTTACGTTAGGTAATATCATTACGCTTGGTATCATCTTCTTTGCCGCCTTTGTAATTTTGCTTGTTTATTTAAGGAAAAACCGCCACAAGAAAGTCGAGACTGGAGTCGAATCGCTTAAAGGAGAAGAAGCGACGGTTAAATCTTGGTCAGATACAAAGGGTATCGTTTTCATCGATGGTGAAGATTGGCGCGCAAGCGGTCCTGATACCATTAAATCAGGCGATATTGTTATTATTGAAGGCTATAAAGACCTAACATTAATTGTAAAACAGAAATGAAAATTTTATTATTCTTCATATTGCTATTAACGGTTTCAGCACAAGCAAAGGCTTGTATAGGACCTCCCGCTCATTCCGCCGTATTTTTTGAAGCTTTACCTGTTGAATCTTTAGATAGAGAATATGTTTTTCTTATTGAAATCTTGAAAGATAGGAAGCAAACAGACCCTAGTAAAATAGTAACAGTAAAAGTTTTAAATAAAAAAAAGGGCAAGAAAGATTTTAAAAAAATAGACATTTCTATACCTCTACATACTTGTTATGGTGGTCGAGACCTTGAAAAAGGACAAAAATTTTTCGTATCTGGTTCTTTTAAGTCTAATAATTGGTATGAATTTGGTAAAATATTTAATGCTGAAATGAAATCGATGGACATTAAGTCACCTCTATTCTTTTTCTAAAATGAAGGGAAAATAACTCATGGAATTTTTAATATTTTTTATAGTTTTAATCGCTTTCTTCGTTGCGACATCTGTGCGCATTATGAAGGAATATGAGCGAGGCGTTGTTTATACACTTGGTCGCTATACACATACGACTGGACCAGGTTTAATAGTTCTCATTCCCTTCGTTCAATCGATGACAACGATTGATTTGCGTGTGCGAACAGAGGATGTGCCGTCTCAGGACGTGATTTCTAAAGATAATATTCCTGTGCGTGTTTCTGCCGTTGTTTATTACCGTGTGGTTGGCCCCGCCGATGCGATAAACAAGGTAGAGGATTTTATTCAGGCGACAAGCGAGCTGGCGCAGACAACATTAAGGTCTGTTTTGGGTAAGCATGAGCTAGACGATATGCTTGCAAAGCGGGATGAGCTGAATGTCGACTTACAACAGATTCTGGATGCCTCAACCGAAGGCTGGGGGATTAAGGTCACCAATGTTGAATTAAAACATATTGATATCGACCCGTCCATGATCCGCGCAATTGCCAAACAAGCCGAGGCCGAGCGGGAGCGTCGTGCAAAAATCATTAACGCCGACGGAGAATTTCAGGCGGCAAAACAGCTGGATGCCGCGGCGGAAATTATGGCCGCGCGCCCTGAGACAATGCAACTCCGTTACCTTTCCGCCCTTCAAGAAATTGCAAGTGAAAAGACAAATACGATTGTCCTCCCCATCCCGGATTTGATTAGTAAGATGGTCGGGAAATAGCTTCAAAAATTTACGTCATTGCACGTTTCATTTATGAAAACGTGCAATCCAGAAATATCAAAAATGGATTACACGTATTTTTATCAAAAAACGTGTAATGATGAGCGATTTTGTAATTATTTAAAAAACTCAATGCCTGACCAAAGCCAAGCCTTTATTACGGCAGGTGGAGCGGAGATCTGCACCATCGGGAATCGCATCAAGTTGTACGCATTGGAGGGTCTTTTTAATAAGACCGCGATGATGCATGCGGCTCACCAGCTCCTGCCCGACATAACATCCTTTATCATAGGACACACCGTTCAGAACATCTGCGCGCCCTTCATGGATAAATGATTTTTCAGGGATAAAATCGCGGGAGCCATCAGGAATAGCGTGACTTATCCTATAATAATCCCAATCATCAAAATCAACTTCTTTGCTGTTTTCAGGTTGTTGATAGCTTCGATAGCCGCAAATTTCGCCGCGCGGGTCAGGGTCATTAAAGGCTTTGTCACTTCCCCAGATTTGCCAAACATCGCAATCGCCTATAAGTTCTAAAGTCACTTTTGACCGCAATTTATATTTTGTAAGTGTATTGAGGAGGGCTTCTGCTCTCTCACCACCTTCGCAATCAATTTTGATTGCCTCGCCATCTTCGCGCATAAAAAAATCATGTAAGAACTTCCCTTGCGGGGTGAGTAGAAACGCGTAAATCAATGGCTGTTTTTTTAACAGGTGAATATCTTGCGTGATGAGACCCTGCAGAAAGTCATACTTGTCATCACCTTGAACAGAAATTTCTGCACGGTTCGGGAGCTTTACATGAACCATAAAGACAGCCTTTATTGGTTATAAAGGCTATTATGCTCGTGGCTCACTTCCGCTTGAGGGTTCGCGTTCACATCATAGCTTTTACCGAGAATAACAGTGTTATAGTTTCTGTGCGCGCGCTGCATGATTTCAGGCTTCACATAGGCCGCACGGTTCCAACCCTTATAGTCCATGCAGGATTCAAAATCAGCATACTCACGATATTCGGTATGGAGCGGACCATCACCTTTTGGCGATTGCCAGTTTTCGGCGAGGCCGACATTCATCTCAATACGCGCAGGCGGGCTCGCCTCTGCGATTGTACCCAAACGCACCAGTTCCTTTACGCTTGTCACGCAATCTGCAATATCTTTATGCAATTGATGTTGTGCCTTTGGTCCACGCATATAGAGGGCCGATTCAACATCAGAGCGTTGCCAATAGGCGGCATCCCGTTTTTTCTGCTGCGTGCTTTCGCATGCGGATAAAATTAATAAAGGCAAAAGAATGAGTATTTTTTTCATGGAATTTATCTTAGTCCGTTTTATTTTACAAAAGTTTAACATTACACAATGGTGGAAGACAATCGCTATTGTTCCATCCACCATGTTTCAATGACATTCCCGTATAGCGATTGATTTTCCGGGCGATTAAGCGGCGGCCAATAGGCGACATAGTTGACACCTGTATAATAGAGCGGTACAAAAAGCGCACGCTCCATAATCATGCGGTCAAGCCGTTTGGCAAGTTGGTTCAGGGTCTCATAATCGCGCGTGTCCGCAAGCTGCGCAATAACTTTATCAATATGAGGGTTACAAATACCCGCATAATTACGGGAGCCTTTAACTTCTGCGGCGGCGCATCCCCAATAAATTGCTTGCTCAGTTCCGGGCGATAAAGTATTCACCCATCGCCATGAAATCAGGTCGTAATCATAATCATTAAGTGCGCCTGTAAATTGAACCGTATCAAGGGTTTTAATGTCCAAAATAATGCCAAGACGTTTTAAATCCCGCGCATAAGCGAGCGCGATTTTCTCCTCCTCCGCACGATTAAGTAAGAGGGACAGCGTAAATCGCTGACCATTTTCAAGCGGATAACCCGCTTGCGTGAGGAGATCATCCGCTTTTTTAAGAGCTGTCCGTTTATTCAATTTTTCATGGCGGAAACCGGATGCAAGGGCACTGTTTGAAAACAGACTATTGATGCGCTTCGCCTCACCGTAAAACAGTGTGCGGTTCATCCAATCAAAATCAAAGGCAAGGGTAAGAGCCTGACGCACTTTATTATTATTCAAAGGCTCACGGCGTGTGTTCATAATGAAACCGTTTGTTGCTTCAGGCTTATCATGAGGGAGGGCTTCCGTAATATAACCCTCACCATCCTTGTAATTCACCGCCCATTTTGCGGGGTTGCTCTCACTTCGGAAATCGCATGTCCCTGCCTTGAAGGCCTCAAGCGCAACCTGATCATCCCTGAAATACTGGAAATGCATTTCATCAAAATTATAATGTCCCACATGAATTGGGTTATCCGCCGCCCAATAATCTTTTACGCGTTCATAGGTTATTGAGCGACCTTCATCAATGTTTTTAATTTTATAAGGACCATTGCCTACTGGTTTGTCAAAACCTGTCGCATCAAAATCGCGACTTTCCCAATAAGCTTTTGAATAAATCGGCATCATGGCGAGAATCATCGCGGTTTCAAAATTATGTCCGTCGCCAAAATCAAATCGGATAGTGTGTTCATCCATTACTTGAACTTTATCCACCAGTTTATACACACTGCGCGTGTTCGGTTTTCCCTTTTCTTTCAAAATGTTAAAAGAATACTCAACATCTTCGGATGAAATAGGTGAGCCGTCATGAAAACGGGCTTTCGGGTTGAGATTAAAAGTAATTGTGGAGCGATCATCGGGAACTATGACGCTTTTTGCAATCACACCGTAAAGGGAGAATGGCTCCCCCCAAACGCGGCGCATCAATGGATCATTGAGCAAATGAAGCCCGCGTGCAGGCTTCCCGCGCATGGTATTATCATTCAGCGTATCGAACATGCCTGTGACACATTGGGTCAGGCGTCCGCCCTTTAAGGCCTCGGGGTTAGCATAAGAAAGATACTTAAACTCAGTCTCATATTTCGGTGCGCCATGCATGGCAAGCGCATGAGATGGTTGTACCTCTTGAGCCTCAAGAGGGTTTGTAAAGGCAAGTATAAAGAGTAAAAATAAGCCTGTAATTCTCATGCCGTGAGAAAATCTTTGTAGCTGATAAGTGGGCGTGGCCCGACATGGGTGATGACTTCCGCCGCGGCCTTGACGCCAAGGCCGGCACTCTCTTCTAAGCTCAAGCCATTGGTGTAGCCATAGAGAAATCCCGCCGCAAGCTGATCCCCCGCGCCTGTTGCATCTGTTACTTTATCGACTTTTGAGGCGGCAACAGTGATAGCCTCACCATTCACGGCAATGACAACGCCATTCGCGCCGCGTGTGCTCACCACAATTTTACATGTCTCCGCCGCTTTTTGCATGGCCTCATCAATATTTTCAATTTCATAAAGGCTGGATAATTCTTTCTCATTCCCAAAGAGGATATCAACCTTATCTTTGACTAAATTTTGAAAATCTGCGCGATGACGATCAACACAAAAACTGTCAGACAGGCTCAGCGAAACCTGATTTCCTGCCTTATGGGCAATTTCCGCGGCCTTGTGATAGGCTTCCTTCGCCGGGTCTTTATCAAAGAGGTAACCTTCCATATAAGTGACGGCAGAATTTGAAATCAGGATACTGTCAATATGTTCGATGGATAACGCGCTTGCCGCGCCTAGATAGGTGTTCATTGACCGCTCCCCATCCGGTGTGATGAAAATAAAGCTCCGCCCTGTTTCCGCCCCGCTTATCAAGCGCGGTGTATTATAAGTGAGGCCCAGAGCGCGGCAATCTTGCTCAAACACTTGACCCAATTCATCATTGGCGACCAAGCCGATGAAGGCGCTCTTGCTGCCGAATGACGCCAAACCGCATAAAGTGTTTGCCGCCGATCCCCCTGATATTTGTGTGGATTCGCTCATGGCATGATATAACTCTTGCGCGCGCGCTTCATCAATCAAGGTCATCGCACTTTTTTCGATGGCAAAATCAGTCAAGAATTGATCATCGCATGGGGCGAGGACATCCACAATTGCATTTCCTATCCCTGTTACATCATAGATTGCCATGGTTTTTTCCTGAACTCTTTTATTTTCTTTTTAATTATTCATGCGTTATATATGTGGCATGGCAATGACAAGTTTGCAAGAGATTGAAGCGATAAAACAGGCATGTGTGCAAGCCGCATTGGATGATGCGGCAAAGCATGGTTGGGATGCGGTCACGCTTGAGACTATTGCAACGAAAGCAGGCATTGATTTACTGGATGTTAAGGCCTTGTTTCAAAATAAGGACTCTATTTTGCAGGCTTACGGCCAAATTATTGATATATGTTTGTGCGAAACTTTTGAAGGTGTGTCTGATACTGATGACAATGTGAGAGACCGTCTGTTTGATATTGTGATAGAGCGTTTTGATATACTGAATGAAAATAGGGCAGGGGTGATTGCAATTCTGAATGATTTAACGCTGAAGCCTCAAAACGGGTTGGCACAAATGCTGTTTCTGGTCGGGTCTATTAAACATATGCTGAGCCTTGCGGGTGATGATATTTCAGGCATTAAAGGCTGTGTCAAAATAACATTATTTACAGGGCTATATTTAAATGTCTTAAGACAATGGATTAAGGATGAGAGCGAAGACCTTGCGGCGACTATGGCTGCACTCGATAAGGCTTTAGGGTATTATATGTCTGTATGACAAGAAATTATAGTAACGCTTTACTTTCTCGCTCTAAAACATCTTGCAGTTTTTGATGTGCTTCCTCTTGAGGCAGACCTTCGGGAATAGGCGGTAAAATCTTGAAAGTTACTGTACCCGACTTAATCAAAAATGCATGTTTAGGCCAGAATTTTCCAGCATTCATGGCAACGGGCACAATCGGAATTTGATAATGCGCATAGAGCCGTGAAACACCTTGTTTATAAGGTTTTTCCTGAATGGTCGTATTAATACTGACCCGTGTCCCTTGAGGGTAAAGGAGAACACTGTGACCTTGCGCAATCACAGGTGCGGCATTTTCAATGACCGAGTTCATCGCACCCTTTTTACCTCGGTCTACAGGGATCATGCCAACCTTGTTAATATACCAGCCCCAAATCGGTATCCATGAGAGTTGCCGCTTAAAAATTATGCGGATATCACCGAACAGGTGAAAGATTTTCAGCGTCTCATATATGGATTGATGTTTCATGGCGACAATGTAAGGACCAGCCTCAGGCAGATTTTCTTTACCTTCAACCTTAAAATCAAGCCCGAGAATATATTTCTCAAGCCAGCCAAGCGGCCTGAAATAACCGTGATAGATAATTGTCCACGCCCATTTGCGCGGTAATAGAAGCGTCCAAAGGTAAAACAGGCATAAAACCAGATTAACAGCAAAAAACGCAATATGAAAAAGGGTTGAGCGGATATAAATCATGAGGGGAGTTTATAGACGGGTTTTCAGATTTTCGCCAGATGTAAAAAGCTTGCAATGAATTTGAAATACTCTGTAACGGCAGAAACCCAAAAATGCTTATTCTGAATCATATTGAGCCGACCATCATCAAAGTAAGGGTAGGGAATGATTTTGACATGGTCACCCACTTCATTGTTAAACAGTAAATACGCACGCGGCATATGAAGCGCGGAAGTCACAAGAATAAAGTTCTTGATCTCGTTTTCCTGAACCCATGAAGCGGTCTCGCTGGCATTAGTAAAGGTTGTGTCCGCTGTAAAATCAAGCGTGATACAACAATGCGATTCAAGCGCCTGTACCTGCTCATCCGATAAATTCTCGCGGTTATTATCAATCAAATTGGAAAGGGTGATTTTTTCGCGCACGCCACTGATGTAAAGTTGCGGCGCATGGTTTTGTAATAATAATTCAAAACCTGTTTCAATGCGCCCCTTTGCCCCCGTCAGCACGATGATGGACTCGTATTTTTCTTGAGACAAGTCAGGTTGCGACCATGCCAATATTGTCCCTGTAAAAACGGCAAAACTGCCGATAATTAAAACGATGATAATAATAGTGGCTTTCAGAATAATTTTCATGGGGCTTTGGCTAAAGCTAAAGATATTCAGTAAAAATTTCCAGTAGGAAGTTTTTAAGGGTGCAATGTTTATTATGAACAAAATGTGTGGTTAATATTGCCTAACCCAATACGTAACTGTATAAACAAATAAAATTTTAAAGGAAACATCATGTCTGTTGAAGCGCTTGAAACACAATCACATTTGAATGAAGAACAAATTACAAAATATACGGCAATGGCGAATGCGATCCGCTCACTGTCGATGGATGCGGTTCAAAAGGCGAATTCAGGGCATCCCGGAATGCCGATGGGAATGGCAGATGTCGCGACTGTGCTATTTTCAAAATTTGTTAATATTGACCCTGCCAACCCGACATGGTTTGACCGTGACCGCTTTATTCTGTCTATCGGTCATGGTTCGATGTTGCATTACTCACTGTCCTATCTGCTCGGCTATGAGGCGATGACGATAGATGAGATTAAGAACTTCCGTCAGCTTCACGGCAAAACGCCCGGGCATCCTGAAGTCGATTTAGACACAGGGGTTGAGATGACAACAGGGCCGCTTGGTCAGGGGATTGCTTCCTCCGTTGGTTTTGCACTGGCAGAGCGGATTATGAATGCTCGTTTCGGCAATCAGCTAGTCAATCACTATACTTATGTGATGGCGAGCGATGGTGACTTGATGGAAGGGATTAGCCATGAAGCGGCGTCGCTGGCAGGGCATTTGCAGCTTGATAAACTCATCGTGCTTTATGACGATAACGGTATTTCGATTGATGGTAAGACCGACCTGAGCTTTACCGACAATACATTGCTAAGGTTTCAAGCCTATGGCTGGGCGGTTGATACGATTGACGGGCATGATTACACGCAAATTGAACAAGCGATTGAGCTTGCCAAAAATAACAGCCGCCCAACGCTCATTGCCTGTAAAACGCATATCGGTTTTGGCTCACCGAATAAGCAAGACAGCGCATCTTCGCATGGCTCACCGCTTGGTGATGAAGAAATTACAGCAACAAAACAGGCGCTGGGCATTGATTACCCTGCCTTTGAAGTGCCTGATGAGATTATCAATTATTGGCGTGAGGTAACAGAACGCGGTAAAATTCGCCATAAATTATGGCAGGATCATTTTGAAAAATCGTCCGATCAGACACAGCTTGTTGACTGGCTGTCAGGCGCGTATCTTGATGATGTCGCAGAGGTGATTGAAGAGATTAAGAAGACCACCGCAAGCAATCCTGAGAAAATTGCAACGCGTAAGGCTTCGGGGAATGTGATTGAGAAGCTCACTGAGATTTTACCGAATTTAATTGGCGGTTCTGCCGATCTTACTGGTTCGGTTAATACCTATAAAAAGGGCAATCCGATTATCTCAAAAACCAATTATGGCGGTCAGTATATTCATTACGGCGTGCGTGAGCATGGCATGGCGGCCATTATGAATGGTATGGCGCTTCATGGCGGTATCGTGCCTTATGCCGGAACATTCATGCAGTTTTCAGATTATTCGAGGCCAGCCATTCGCCTTGGTGCATTGATGAGGCAACAAGTTATTCACGTTATGACGCATGACTCGATTGGGCTTGGTGAAGACGGTCCAACCCATCAGCCTGTCGAGCATCTGGCGGCATTACGTGCCATGCCGAACCTCTATGTTTTCAGGCCATGTGATCAGACAGAGACGGCTGAATGCTGGGAAGTCGCGCTTGACATGGATGAAAGCCCGTCCGTTTTATCGTTGACCCGTCAAGGGGTTCAGCCTCAGCGGACAGTCTACACAGAAGAAAATTTATCTGAACGTGGTGCCTACATTTTAAAAGATTGCGATGGCGAGCCTGAAGTGACCTTATTTGCAAGCGGCTCAGAAGTTGAAATTGCTGCCGCAGCTTATGAAGATTTAACCGCTCAAGGGAAGAAGGTGCGCCTCGTATCCTGCCCTTGCCTTGATTTGTTCTGGGAGCAGGAAGGAAGCTACATTGAAAGCCTGCTGTGTAATGCGAGCCAGAAAATCGCGATTGAGGCAGCGGTACGCCAATCCTGGGATCGCATTATCGGTGGTCACGGAACATTTATCGGCATGGATGGTTTCGGTGATTCTGCTCCTGCCCATGACCTTTATGCGCATTTCGGCATCACAAAAGAGGCTATCATCGAGACGGTGAAGTAAGGATAGCGTCATTGCAGGACTTGTTCCTGCAATCCATGCTGTCTGCGATGCTATTTAATGCTTGGCAGGAAAATGTCTGCCATTGATATTGTGAAGAAACTCGGTCGTCATTATTCTACGATTTATCGTGAGATCAATCATAATATGTATTTTGAGGAAGATGACCATAAAATGAATGGTTATTGTCCGTCGAATGCTCAAGAATATTATCGGCGCAGACGCTAGAGTTTGCAGTTGTTTAGGCGATATCCTGATTTGAAAATCTTTGTTATCGAGAAAATCAAATAATACTGGTTACCAAAGTAAATTGCTGGATATTTAAAGGATTTGGGCATTCAGAGTTTTACGCCTGCGCCGAAACCATATACAGGTTCATTCATGGCACAGAGGGCAAAGAATTAAAGCTCTACAGCTATTTGTTAAAAGGTTGTAAACACAGACGCAAATTTTACAGTCGAAAACCGTCTTATCAGGCGGGTTATTTACTTCTATCCATAAACACTCCACTATCAAGCTTCGTTTCTTAGCATTTGGAATAGAGATATCATGATTTGCATAAACAACGCTACAAGGTAAAAATTATGTTCTGACGCCTCAAAGATTGTAGACGTATTGCAATGAGGTATGACAGGCAAGCCAATACTTTCCTCTCTGCAATACAAATCGCCGCTACTGTTATCTTCTATTTATGAGCCCTGAGCCTAGGCACTGTCGACATTTAAGTCAGACATAAGGTAATGGAAGCGATGAGGATAAATCCCATAAAAGATTGATCTGTTTTATCATATCTTGTTGCAATTGCGATGAGATCGATTGCAGGGACATAATCCGATACATGCCCACCTGTTAGAATAAAGCGAATGGGGTTGCCTAACGCATCGCAAGCAACGTAAATTTTCGTTGAAAAACCGCCTCGAGAACGACCAAAAGCGTGATTTAATTGCCCCCTTTTGCGCCAGAGGCGCATTGATGGGCGCGAATAATTGTCGAATCTATCATCAACCATTCTGTATCGGCAGAAATCGCCAATGTATTAAAAATAATTTGCCATATGCCTTTGTCATACCAGCGTTTAAAGCGTTTATGAACACCTGACCATCCCCCATATTCCGACGGCAAAAACCGTCATTTTGTACCATTTTTACCAATCCAAATAACTGCCTCAACAAAACGACGATTATTAATGCCACTGCGCCCTCTATTGCCCTCTTAGCCGGGCAACATATTGCATATCGCCAACCACTGATATTCCCTTAAATGTTTTTTATAACTCATAAATCACCTTCTGAAAAATGATTCTTACTTATTTGTAATCAGATGTCGACAGTGCCTAGCTAAAATGTAGTTTTACTGTTTTTCATTATTATGCTTTATTGAACCTATTCGATAAAATCTCAGTTTTAGTCAGTAGGTCCGGGGTTCGAGCCCCCGCGCGGTCACCACTCATATTCAAATATTAAAACCTGTATCTGCGTTTTATGCCGTTAATGTAATAGTTTGTGTAGCACCAACAAGCCTTTAAAAACCCAAGATTTTCTTTTTCACGATGGATAGTCCATATTATTTTTCTGCCGAGTTTAAACTTGCTGGAAATTGACGAATGCCCGCGACGGTAACGTGCCATGTCGTGATCAAAGCGATGCGCCGTGATGCCTTGTTTTAAAACAGTGAGCCAAAACGCGTAATCCATTGCATTAGGAAGGCTTTCATCAAAATAGTGATCGCCTGTTTTTTCACGATCATGAATGGGCATGAGGGTTCCCATCGCCGTATTTTTGAGGAGGCCTTGATAGGTCAATTTTTCAGGATTGCGGATGAGCTTACCCGTTTCAGATCCGTCCACACTCATGCAACGATAATTTGTGTAAGTTACGGCATAGTCATTATCCCGCATAAAAGCAATTTGCCGCTCAAATTTGTCGGGCATGATCAGGTCATCACCATCTATGAATGAAATATACCGACCTTTTACCCGTTTGAGGCCTTCATTGCGTGCCTTTGAAGCCCCGCTGTTTTTATCCAGTCTTAAAGCGGTTATACGGTTATCTTCCTTTGCATATCGCTCCGCGATTTCAAAAGATTTGTCTTTCGAGCAATCGTCAATGATAATCATTTCCCAATCTGCAAACGTTTGCGCCTGAACGGATTGGATGGTTTCTTCCAGATAGGCTTCGCAGTTATAGCTGGGCGTAATAACGGATATGACAGGGTTATTCATGTGTGTGCTTTTTTAATTTATCGTGACATTTATAACCAAATATTCTATGACTATCAAAACTATATTTTAAATTTTAAAACTCGTATGAATTCAATAATTTATCCTGTTATTCTATCTGGCGGCTCGGGAAAGCGGTTATGGCCACTTTCAACCAAGGATATGCCAAAGCAGTTTCATGCCCTTTATTCAGATAAGCCGATGATTGTTGAGACAGCCCATCGTTTTCAAGGGGTAGAGCGGGTTGCTTCACCGACAATTATTTGCGCAAATGCCCATCGTTTTCACGTCGCTGCGGCCTGTGATGATTATGAATTAAACGTATCCGATATTATTATCGAACCTGAAGCCAAAAACACCGCTGCGGCAACCTATATTGCCGCGAAATCTGTTTTTGAGAAAGACGAGGATGGTCTTGTTCTTATTCTTCCTGCCGATCACTATATACATGATCAAAAGTTGCTACAAAATCTTGTGATTGAGGCGGCAGATTTTTGTGAAAAAGATACGCTTATGACATTCGGTGTTAAGCCCACTGCCCCTGAAACAGGCTACGGATATATCCAGCAGGGTGATAGCTTAGGTGATGGTTTTTATCAGGTTAAGGATTTTACCGAAAAGCCGGATCAGCAAACAGCGCAAGCCTATTTGGATAATGGGGCTCACCTCTGGAATTCAGGTATATTTTTAGGCTATGCCGAGACTTTATTGAAAGCATTTGAGAAACATGCCGCGACAATAGCCCTATATGGCGCAAAATCTTATGAGAATGCTCAAAAAGATCTGGATTTTGTCCGCTTGGAGGAGTTAAGCTTTGCTAAAATTCCTTCCATATCGGTTGATTATGCAATTATGGAGGTCTATGCCAATAGCATTGTGAAAAAGTTGGACATTGAATGGAATGACCTCGGCTCATGGCATGCGCTCTATGATATTGCTGAAAAAGATTTGCAAGGTAATCATATTCATGGGCAAGCTTTTGTTGAAGATGCAAAAAATTGTTATATCAGGAGCAGTAATGACCGTAGCGTTGCAGTCTTAGGCGCAGAAGATTTAATCGTTATTGCCGCGCAAAATGCCGTAATGGTCGCGCATAAAGATAATGCTCAGGACATTAACAAGGTTTATGCAATGTTTGATGAGCAGAATTGTCCATCACTAAAAAATGCGATCAAGCGTCAGCCTTGGGGCTATGCCAAGACTTTGATTGAAAAACAAAATTTTGCCGCAAAAGAAATTAATCTCCAACCCTTTCAAAAAACAGCAACTCAAATTCATAAACTAAGGCATGAACATTGGGTTGTTTTGGAAGGTGTGGCTAAAATTACCTTGAATGGTAAAGTGCATATATTGAATGCGGGTGAATCGTTAACCGCCGCCGAGGGTGTATCCCATACGATTGAAAACAATACGGATCGCGCATTAAAGCTCTTCGAGGTGCAAAGCGGTCAGGTTGAACAAGATGATATTTTAAGGATAATTGATAATAATGAGAAAATTAAAGCAGTATAAAGTCTCAGGGATTAATAAAAGCCATGTCTGATTACAAATTTGTCATCACCGCTGCAACATCGACAGGGTTTGTATCAAAATTAAAAGAATTGTTTAGCTTTATTGATCTTATTATTATGTTTACGCGGCAAGATATTGCCGTACGCTATAAACAAACATTAGTAGGGGTTACATGGGTTGTCATGCAACCTGTTATCAGTTCTCTTATTTTTGCTGTTATTTTTGGTATATTTGCAAAATTTCCATCTGGTGATTTACCGTATTTTTTGTTTGTTTTTAGCGGGCTCATTACTTGGCAATTAATAAGCAAAGGCATTACCGAGGGATCCAGCAGTTTAGTTAGCCAGTCAGCGATGTTAACTAAAATTTATTTTCCAAGGGCTATTCCTGCAATTGTACCAACCATGACCGCTTCAGTTGATTTTATCTTGGCTTTAGCTGTTTTAGTAATCATTAGCTTTATTCAAGGCTATATCATTAGCTGGCAAATTATTTTCTTACCGTTGGTTATTATAATGGCAGGTATTCTAGCTATGGGTATTGCCATGATATTTGCACCAATTAATGCCATATATAGGGATGTAGGTTTGGCTTTGCCTTATTTGATTCAAATTCTGATGTTTTTAAGCCCAATTATGTATTCATCAGAGGTTGTACCTGACTCATACCGTTTCTTTTATGATTTAAACCCTATTGCAACGGTTGTAAATTCTGTACGTTGGTGCTTATTCGACACCCCCCTTCCAAACGTTACATCACTTTTTGTATTTTCGAGTTTTACAATTTTTACTTTTTATGCGGGTTTAAAAAATATAGCTCGACTTGAGCAAACATTGATAGATCGGTTGTAATAGTCGTGACTGATTTAATGATTAAAATTAAAGATTTAAAGAAATCTTATCGTAAAGGTGCAAATGCTGGTGTTGGCTACAAAGCATTGCGTGATGTGCTTTCTCATCCCTGGCAAAGCTTAAAGCAGAGAATGGCTGAAAATCAGAGCGAAACATTTCTCGCACTTGATTGGTCAACCCCCATTTTTGAGTCCAGTTTTAGGTTAGTGATGTTCGGCTT
>CAZHEE010000006.1:0-88277 GCA_964531715.1 uncultured Micavibrio sp.
TCATTAAGGAGATTTGTTTCTTGTTCTTTCAAGTCTTTGAACACCGGACTGTTGATATAATCCAGAACAATTAAAGGCGCGTTAGAAGAATAGAGTAAAGCCTCAATATTTTTTAATGCCTCTCGGGTTTTATTAAGCTCATTTTTCGATAGGCTTAACTTTTTTTCAAGCACGGCAAGGTTTGATAAGTCATCTTTATCTGCATTATTAATAGCCCGATTTTCCAGCTTTTCCGTGATGTCGGAAATATAATTTATATTTTGTGAGAGACTATACTCATGATCTTTGATGAGGTAGTTGCTGTATTCCAGAATAAGAGTCTTTAAAATTTCTTCTAATTCATCATTCTTTCGCCCAATAATAGAGAGATTAAGAACATTTGTATTTTCATCTATACGCGCATAAAGCGGTTTGGCTATCCTGCCGTTGCTAATAAATTGATCCGTGTAAAGTTCAGGAGATAGAATAAGCTGTTTATGGTTGTATATAGAATACTTTTCTACGGGCAAAAGTAAAAGAGCCTGAGCACGGTAAATATCTTTTAAAAAATAAAAACTTATAAAAGCAGTTATCAGGCCGAATAATGCAAAATAAAGATAAAACCTTTTAAGATTATTTGAAGATATTGAGAATGGCATAAACGGAGATTGCTCAAGAAATAAAATAAGAGCTTATCCGATTTTCTTCTATTGATAAACGTATAAAATCATTAGTCGGAATAACATTGTTTACTAAACAGAATTTTACCGCTTGGTATGGCCATCATATGAACACTGACTTTTGCTCTTGCATCCCCATCAACAAACATATCGGCATACTCCATAAGTGTATCGGAAAAACGGTTAACAGCCATTATAGGCTCATTTTTATTCATTGGGCGTGAAACAACAAGGCATAATTCGTTAACTGCTGTGCGCCCTATTATGTCGCTCAAACGTCTAATTTTAACCGTGTATTTTTTAACTTTAGTGCATATATCTTCGGTTCGCTCTTCCCCGTAAAAATTTTGCAAATCACGAATATTATCGATACGAACAAAAATCAGAAATGTTTCTTCACCATAGCGGTCAGCTCTATCAAGACATGAAGAAAAAACTTGATAAAAAGCTGTTTTTGATACAACCCCATCACGTGAAATAAAATCTTTATGGTCATCTCTTAAACGAATTATGAGATCACTTAGATTTTTCATATTCTTTACAGTGTCTTGTATATCATCAAATTCCACTGGTTTGGCAATAAAATCATTTGCCCCATATGCAACCGCCTCATCCCTATGCAATTGACGCGACATAATCGTTATCGGTAAATAATTGTCGTTATCACGTCGTAAACCAATAACAAACGCTCTTAACTGTTCTATGTTAGGTGAAGGATCAAAGAAAAGCCCGTCAAAATGTTCTTCTTTCACCATTTCAATGGCTTTATTTTTTACAGGCTCAAATATTATCTGGGTCAAACCCATATTTGATGTAAATCCGCGAATTTCATCCATTGTATCGCGATCGCGATCAACAACCATTATTTTTGTAATTGCCATGATACCTACAATTTAATTTATATCGATTTGTTATGATAAGGCATTAATATAAAAAAGTTAAGTATACTTTTAAGAATATTTTAATTCAGTAATACTATAAACAAAAGTAGTAAGCGAGCTTTGTTTAAGCCATCAAGTTTATCTATGGCGTGTTAACACTATTAATGATTTTCAGAGGTGGTATGCTTTTATGTATGAAAAGCATCACACAAGAGCAGTATGAACTGCTTCATCCTTACCTTCCCGTGCAACGCGGCAATGTATCGATATCAAATCTGGATTTAATCAACGCGGTTTTATATGTGGCGGAGAACGGCTGTAAATGGCGATCACTGCCGCCCGAGTTTGGGAATTGGCATACGGTTTACACGCACATTCGCCGTTAGGCGGATAAGGGTGTTTTGGAGCGTTTGTTTGAAGCCTTACAAGCGCATCAGCTGATCCGCATCAATGTTGAGTGTGTTGGCCTGTACAGCACTTCTGTCAAGGTTCATCCCGATGGTACGGGTGCATTAAAAAAAGGGTCCGCAATCCATCGGCAAATCCCGCGGTGGCCGGACAACCAAAGTTCATATGGTATTCGCGAATGATCGATGCGTCCTGAGATTGATTACTGTACCTCTTACCGATGGGCAGGTTGATGCGCTGGTGTCTTTCACTTACAACTTAGGTGGTGGGGCACTTCAACGCTCTACACTGCGCCGTAAAATCAACCGCAAGGAGCACGCCGAAGTGCCAGAACAATTCATGCGCTGGGTCTGGGCCGACGGTCGCAAATTAAAAGGCCTCATCCGACGCAGAGAGGCAGAGGTGATGTTATATAAAGATTATTAATGAAAAAATGCCTCACCTGTTTTAAGCTAAGATTAAAATATAAATACGAGGTAACTATGATGGACTTAGAACAAATTAAAAAATTCTTATTAGATGCAGGCAATATAGCTATAGAAAAACAACAAACTTTACAAATTACATATAAAGATGCGGGTCAGATTCTTACCAACGTAGATTTAGAAATATCAAAAATGTTCGGAGAATATGCTGTTGAGTGGTTTAAAGATGGAACTTATGTCGTAATTGACGAGGAAACAAACAACTTGAATCCTCAGCAGGCTTTAGAAAATTATGATTATTTATGCGTGATTGATCCTATTGATGGAACTGCAGGTTACGCATTAGGAAGGAGATTGTGGGGGATTTCTTTGGGTATATTTCATCAAGGTCATCCTGTATGGGGAGGAATATACATGCCTGGATTGCAAACAATATTACTAGCTGATGAAGAACAATCTTTACACATAGATATAATTAAAAATAAGCAAACTCTTATTAAAGCAAAAACAATGAAAATAAATAGAGAGGTTTTTATTGAGAGCTATTTTGGTTGTGACAGAAGGTGGGGAAAAGGATTTGATAGTAACTTTTGGTTCAATACGCCAGAATCCGCAGTGCAGGGATACTACAATACATTGTTAAGTCAGTCTGCGGGTTCAACAGCTATTAATACCTTATCTTTATGGGACTTTGCAGGTGCAATATGCCTTGCTAAAAATACTGGTCATCAAATATTCAATATGAAAACAGACGAGAGATTATACAACATTAATGCATCCATGTTTCATAATAACTGGAAAATTAAAGACAATTGGATTGTTTGTCACCCTGAAAACTATCAATTCATTAAAAGAGCATTATTAACATCTTAATTCCCTATGATTTAAGGCTGTTTTGGAGAATATTTACTGCTGATAAATCGCTCATTCTTTTGCAACACTGATTCACATCTTACACATGTACCGAAAGTAGATGACAATGTGCCATGATTCCAGCATCTGGGGCACTTTTCTATACTTGTTTCTTTAAGCTCAACGCTATCTGCACCTGCGGTCATTTGCACCGCTGCTAATTTCAAAATAGCAGGGAGGTCAGCTTTCAAATCCTCTTCGATTGTAATCTGAGGTGTTGTCGCTTCCAAATTGTTAGTTGACTTCCACCCGTTAACTGCAAAGTTAGCCGGTCGATATGACGGGCAGCTTATAATTAATTTTTTGGAGGCTTTTTTACCGGAAGATTATAGTGGTAACTTACGCGATGAATTACCGGAGATGGTTCGATCGGCCAAGGAAAAAGGACTATGCCAAGCCCTTACCTATGGTCCTGCCGATATCGGACCGATACCCTTTGGATATACTGATAATGGCCATTATGTTTTCTTACACCAAAAGAAGATGATTCAATCTGTCCTATCACCAAATAGTTTGATGTCAGTACCTGGTTTATGTGATTTAGCACCGCTAAAGTTTTGGTTAGATTTTCAACCTAAATATACCAAAGACGGCCTGCCTACGGGACAGATTGACCACCAAAAAATTGCGAATGTATTAATGGAAGAATGTCGAAAGGCGGGGCCTTTTATCGCTTACGTGTTCGAGGGGCTGGCTTTTGGCGTGAAGGTAATGAAATTATACAAAACCTAAGGGGCGATTTACCAGTTAGCGGTCGGTATGCATATATTAGATTTGAGCAAATGCCTGAATTTCAGGAGGGAAGCAGGGTTAATCCGGCATTGTTGTATGATTGGTTGAGGATGGCGGGGTTTTACGCCGTTTCGCAGTAAAGTAGCAGTAAACACAGTTCAACTTTAAACCTTACTGCAAAAATTAAAAAGGGTAACGACTACGCCAATACAAAAAGGGAAACGCAATAATAAATTTGGGGCTGACACCTAATATTTAATTTTGAGGATGATTTTAAGGTCGTCCAGTAGTTGTTTTGGTGTTCCACCATTAAACCGCCATTCACATTCTTTCAAGAATAATTCAAAGTGCTGTTTAGGTATACCATCATATTTTCGCAGATGTCTTTTGGCCTGAGACCAGAAGTTTTCAATGCCGTTGATATGATTATGATTGTCAACAAACTCAATAGAATGATTGATCCTGAAATAATTAAATTCGGATACATCAAGGGCGTTATAGCCTGTGTGCCCATCTGTGTAGACGACGCTGTCAGGTCTGATTTTCTGGTGAATAATCAGTAATAGCGTGGCTGTTTTGGTGTTGGATACTGGGACTGTAAAAAACCTTTTCGCCGCGTTTTAAAAGGCCAAACACAATGATTTTACCTGCCGCACCACGGCCTCTCTTTTTCTTTTCGATGACCGCCAAAATAACTTTCATCCACTTTAATAGATACACAAAATTGCGCTGCACGCTTTTCCTATGGCCGCGCAAGAGGGCGCATTTATGTCTTTGGTACAAACCCCGAATTTTGGTTAGCATCAGGCTATAAATCTTTTGGCCTAACGGCTACAGGTGCTTGATTTTCTTTTTCTTGAGTTAAAGTATATGATAACACTGCACCCCCAATAATTGCACCAATAAATCCAGCGCGGAAGTGAAATATAGCTTTTAAGGCATTTGATTTCCTATAGCCTCTGGCAAACTCTTTATTTACTTTATCAAATCGCGGCAAACTGGTGAAGTTTGTATCGGATGATAATAATGCGCTATTATCTTTTTGATCCAATGCGTGTGATGAAGCCGTGTAATAATCTTTGGCGCTAAATACTAACCCTTAAATACTTTAGCGCAATCTTTTAATCGCAGAGTTTAAGAGTACAGGGAGTTTAAAAACTTCGCGTTAAATTTTTTGACTGGATTGTAAGAATAAGCCATGTAATAACACCGAGAGGATCAGGCGAAAATTTTTCCATGGCGTTCGCTATGCGCATCGACCAGCGCGATAAATTGCTCAATACGGTTGTCATCATAGGTAAAGAGCTTTTGCAAGCTTACCTCGTGGATATCAGCATAGCGGATAAACCTGTTTTGAATGAGCGCACCCTCGTCCAGCAAAATGACAGGCGCGTTCAAACCCTGGATGACGATCGGAACACGGGTCATGGCATAATCTGTTTTATTTTTACCCTGATAGATACAAGAGTCGAAAATATGAACGCGGTTCAAGTTTGAATTAAAAAATGTCGGGCAGGAGATTGTGCAAGCCGTCATATCCGCATCACCGAAATCTGTCATACCAAAACTCGCGCCGAGCATATTCACATTATTCAGCGTTGACCATGCAAGGCACGCGAGCGTCAAGTCGGCATGCGCCATATCGGTATGGTCAAGGTTACACTCGGACAGGTTAGCGCCATGCAAATTCGCACCGGCAAATGATACGCCTTCAAAATTACCACCATCCAAATTTGCATGACCCAAATCGAAATAAGAGAAACTGGCAGCCCTCAAATCCACTTTTTCAGCCATTGCATATTCAACGCAGGCCTTCTGGCTTTTGAAATAGCCGCCGAAAATGCCTTCGCCATTATAGCGGTTTTTAATATGAAATTGTCTTTTCTCACTCATGCGTTTTGCTTTCAAAAAATTATAAGCGAAGTCAGTTTATACACCAATAGGTTGTATACAAAGCGGAATTTTATGCTAAGACGCTTGAAACGAATCACTGAAAAGCCCATATTAAGCCCTGTAATGCTTGGCCTATGGCGGTTTGTTCTATAGAAACATAAAGCCGCCCAAACCCATAATAACCGCCTTAAATCCATACGAATGAATGCATGAAACCACTTACTAACGGCATAGAAATCATCAAATCTTACCAAAAAACGCTGAGCGACCGCCCGGGCGTTTATCGCATGGTCAATGATGATAAGAAGGTTTTGTATGTGGGAAAGGCAAAAAATCTATCTAAACGCGTGGCGAGCTATACCCGACCTGATAAACTGCCGATGCGCCTGAAACGTATGATTGCGGAGACAACGGCGATGGAGTTTGTCGAAACCCATACCGAACTGGAAGCCCTTCTCCTCGAATTCAACCTCATCAAGGAATTGCGGCCAGTCTATAACGTTATGATGACGGATGATAAGGCCTATCCCTATATCTATATGAATACGGAACATGATTTTCCACGCGCGATGAAATATCGAGGGGCAAAGAAAATGAAGGGTGAATATTACGGCCCGTTTGCAAGCGCAGGCGCGGTGAACAAAACCCTTATCACACTTCAGAAAGTGTTTCAGATCAGGAATTGTAGCGACCATTATTTTAATAATCGCTCCCGCCCTTGTCTGCAATATCATATCAAGCAATGCACCGCGCCATGTGTCGGGAAGGTCAGCAAGGAGGATTATCAATCCCAAGTCAGGCAGGCCTCAAACTTCCTTGAAGGAAAGGGAGACGACATCCAAGGCGAGCTGGCAGAACGCATGAAGGAAGCATCCGAGCGGACGGATTATGAAATGGCGGCGACCTATCGCGACCGAATCCATGCTTTACGCGCCCTACAAGCAAGCCAGATTATCAACCTTGAAAATGTAAAACATGCCGATATATTTGCGGTGGCTGTAGAGGCCGGATTCATTTGTATCTCGGTTTTCTTCATTCGCAATGGGCAGAATTTCGGTAATCAAACCCATTTCCCAAAAGTTGGTGAGGATGAAAAGCCAAGCGATATTCTCCTTGAATTTATGATTGAATTTTATACCAAGCATCCCGTCATGCCTTGTATCTTTACAAATATTTTACCTAGCGAGTGCGACATGCTTGCCGAAGCCCTAAGCATCCAGGCAGAGCGTAAAGTGAGCATTACAAAGCCAACGCGCGGCGAGCGGCGTCAGGTGGTGACGATGGCAGAACAAAACGCGCAATCCGCACTCATCCGTCATAAGGAACGGAAAACAAGCGATAGTGACGGGTTAAAACGGGTAAAAGCCATTTTTGAGTTGGATGAAATTCCACAACGAATTGAGGTGTATGATAACTCCCACACTGGCGGGGAGCATATGCTTGGCGCGATGATAGTTGCCACGCCTGATGGTTTTCAAAAAAGTCAGTATCGTAAATTTAATCTTAAAGATACAGAGGCATCCGATGATTATGGCGGAATGCGCGAGGTGATGAAACGTCGTTTTGCGCGCGCATTAGAGGAAGATCGCGGTAAAAATCATGAGACATGGCCCGATATTATCCTGATTGATGGCGGAAAAGGACAGCTATCCTCAGTCACGGAAATTTTGGAAGAGCTGAACATTTTAGACGATGTGACGCTGGTTTCCATTGCCAAAGGTCCTGATCGCAATGCAGGGCGTGAGGATTTTTATATGAATGGGCGCACGCCTTTCCGCCTGCCGCCCAATGATGTCGGGCTGTTTTACTTGCAACGTTTACGCGATGAGGCTCATCGTTTTGCCATCGGCTCAATGCGTATACGCCGCGCGAAAACGATTGAGAAATCACCGCTGGATGATGTGCCGGGTATTGGCCCGAAACGGAAAAAAGCACTCCTCACCTATTTCGGTTCAGGGAAGGCCGTTGCACGTGCCTCTCTATCCGATTTACAAAAAGTGGAGGGCATTTCCAAAGCCTTCGCAGAAAAAATATACGGTTTTTTTCATGGGTGATGCGTTGTCATTGCGGGATTTATTCCTACAATCTACAAGTTTAAATGCATAGCCATGCAATATTTCGCAAAGTTCTCTCAATACGTCATTACACGTTCTTCGATAGAAAATACGTGTAATCCAGACTGAATTTTCTGGATTGCACGTATTGCGATGCAACGTGCAATGACGATATTTGTTAAATATTCGTATTCATAATAACGCCCTCGCATCATCGCAATCTTTAGCCATTTGGGTTTTGAGATCTTCAAGATTATCAAATTTCATCTCATCACGAATTTTTTGAACCGGTTTCACCTTCAGATTTTGACCGTATAAATCACCATCAAAATCAAAAATATAGGTTTCAAGCATCGGTACAGCCGTCTCAAACATTGGCCTGATACCGATATTAGCCGCACCTTGTCGCCATATCTGCTCCCCCTCAATTTGAACCTTGACCGCATAAATACCATGCGCGGGAATAATGACCTCACCAAAATGCATGTTCGCCGTCGGATAGCCAAGCGCCCGCCCGCGTTTATCGCCATGCAGAACTTCATTTTCGATAAACCACTCATGTCCCAGTAAATCGTTCGCTTGCGTTATTTCGGCCTGTTTCAAATGCTCGCGAATGCGGGTTGAGGAAATAGGCTGAGTCCCCCCCTCTAATAAAGGTGCGGCGATGGTTTCAAAATCATTTTGGGCTTTGAGTAAGTCAATATCACCGCCCCTTTTATGCCCGAAATGAAAGTCTGGTCCAACGATGACAACCCCTGCATTTAAATCGTTAATCAGGATTTTATCAATAAAATCCTGCGCGGCCATAAGGCGCAAGTCATCATTAAAATCGAGGCTATGATATATATCAGGCTTGGCAATATCGTTGATAAGACTGCCCTTTATCGGCTCGGGCGTGATGATGAAATTCTGCCGATGCGGTTGAAATACGCGCAAAGGATGCGGCGAGAACGTCAAAACGGCAAAGTCAAAATCATGTTTATTTGCAAGCGCCCCCGCTTGCCTGAACAGATGCTGATGCCCGCGATGAACACCGTCAAAATTACCGATTGCAATGACCGTTTTCCGTTTCATGGTGTTCTTTATAAGGGAAAAAGGGAGGTTCTGTCTTTATTAAATTTTTGATTCCTCCCTCTCCCTGAAGAGAGAGGGAACTCCAAGATTATTATTAATCTGCTATTTTTTCATTGCGATAGTCAATCAGCCCTGCGCTTTGTTTCACGGCCTTATCATCACCGGGGAGTTGAACATCCGTCATCGCTTCCCAAGGGCTTTCAAAATCAAAGACACGGAAATCCTGTTGCAAGGTCACAGGCTCATAGACAACTTCCATTTTCTCACTGTCCCAGCGCACTTCGTTATAGCCGGTGAGCGGAAAATCTTTGCGGAGCGGATGCCCTTCAAACCCATAATCGGTCAGAATGCGGCGAAGGTCAGGATTGCCTTCAAACAAAACACCGTAAAGGTCAAAAACTTCACGCTCGGCCCAACCAGCGGCATCAAACAGCTCAACAATGCTTTGCACCGGGGTCGCCTCATCCGTCATTGTTTTCAAGCGAACACGTATATTATGTTTCATGGACAACATGTGATACACAACGTCAAAACGGTCGGGCATACGCGCAGGCCAATCAATAGCGGTGATGTCAATCAATTGTTTAAACAAGCATTCAGGATCATCGCGCAAGATATGAACAGCATGATAAATATCCGCGCGTTTGACGGTCAAAACACATTCGCCTTTGACGACTTCGCAAGATAAAACCGACTTTCCAAGTTGTTTTTGGATGTGTGTGGTGAGTTCATTTAGTGTCATATCTTTACCTTCAAATTTCTTTCAATACCCTCTCCCTGGGAGAGGGTTAGGGTGAGGGGATAATAAACCAACAATAAACCCCTCATCCGGCTTCTCTTCGCTCAGCCACCTTCTCCCAAGGGAGAAGGGCTTATTTCACCGCATCATCCTCGTATCTTCACGGGCGATTTTCTTTTGAAGCTGGAGGATACCGTAAACAAGAGCCTCGGCCGTTGGCGGACAGCCCGGCACATAAATATCAACAGGCACAATACGGTCACACCCACGCACAACAGAATATGAGTAATGATAATACCCTCCCCCATTTGCGCATGAGCCCATGGATATCACCCAACGTGGTTCGGGCATTTGATCATACACACGGCGCAATGCAGGCGCCATTTTATTGGTCAATGTTCCCGCCACGATCATCACATCGGATTGCCTTGGGCTTGGCCGCGGAATGACGCCGAAACGGTCAAGGTCATAGCGTGGCATATAGGCATGGATCATCTCAACCGCACAACAAGCCAAGCCAAATGTCATCGGCCACATTGAGCCACCCCGCGCCCAGTCAAATAATTTATCGGCAGAGGTCAGGACATAGCCCTTGTCCTTCACCGTTTGTGCAACGTTATAAGCGGATAAATCCATTGATTCAGAAGTCTGAATTTTAACATCAGAATTCTGAAGTGGAACCGCTGGTGCCTTTATGGTGATGCGTTCATGGGTCATTGCAAAATCCTGAACTCAGAAGCCTGAAGCCTGAATATATTCTGATTTCCGATTTCTGACTTTCTGATTTCCGTCATTCCCAATCCAAAGCCCCTTTTTTCCATTCATAGATAAATCCGATTGTCAGGATACCGAGAAAAACCATCATTGACCAGAACCCGAATAAACCGATTTCACCAAGCGATATCGCCCATGGAAACAGGAATGCTATCTCAAGGTCGAAAATGATAAAAAGAATAGCGACAAGATAAAACCGAACATCAAATTTATGCCGCGCATCCGTGAAGGCATCGAAACCACATTCATACGGGGTTAACTTTTCCCGATCAGGCCTTCTTATGCCTGACAACCACGCCCCGCCGATCATCGCGACAGAGATAAAAGCCGCAATCGCGATAAAAATCAGTATCGGAAAATAATCCTGCAAGAATTCGGTTGATTCCATTATGCCAGTTTAAGCCGATTTCAAAATGATGGGAAGAAAAAATATCTGGACTATATTTAAATATTATGTTAATTATAGCTTATGGATATTGATGAGCTAGAAACTCTAGCACTTCGAGGGGATAAGGAAGCAATTCGCAAGCTCGCAGAATTGGCACGCCTAGCTGAACGCCACCCTGTTACAGGGCTATATAGCAAACATAAATTCAATAGTGAAAATGATTTAGAAGAAAAACGCCTGCAAAGAGACAAAACGCGTGGCGGCGTTATCATGAAAATTGATCTTGCCGGTTTCAAACGGATCAATGATACATATGGTTATGAAGAAGGCGGCAATCATGCACTTAAGGAATTTGCCAAACATCTTAAAGAATTTCCCTTTAGGGACACTGATATGTTCTTTCATACTGGCGGTGATGAATTTTACGTCATATTGCCTGATGCGACTTTAAAAGCTGAAGATGCGGGCATGAAGGACGCGTTTGGCAATGCGTCCGACCCAAAGGGCGCATGGAAACGCGTTGAAGATTTCATTCGCTCAAGCCGTGCTATTCTGATTGAAGGTGTTGATATGCACGGCAAATCATACAGTGACCATATCCATGCCCGTATCGCGGTGAGTGATTACGGTATAAGCAGCCCTAAAGGGCGTTCACTTGATAAAGCACTCAATCATATTGCAAGACAGGAATCTGCACTTCAACAACTAACAAATCTCTATGTTCCTTCAGGGCGTCAATCCTTCACCGCCTAAGAAAATCTTAAGACTTTTTATGCTACAGTCATATTTATGGATGAGCGTAGAAGAAAAAATAAGAAAAAGGCCAATCCGGTTATAGCGGTTCATAAAGACAGAGCCGACTTGATACAAGAGCTTGCCAAAACGCGGCGAGAGCTGAGGCGCATGACGTTATTGGCTCAACATGATCAGCTGACTGGCGTTTTTAACCGTGCCGGTCTTGATGAAGCCTTTCACAAAACAATCGACCTTAACCGCGGCCTTGTTCTTTTGTTCGACCTGAATGAATTTAAAGCCATCAACGATACACATGGGCATGCGGCGGGGGATGCCGCGCTTAAGCTCGTTGCCAAGACCTTACTGGATAATTTTCGTGATGATACGGATATCGTTGCGCGACACGGAGGCGATGAGTTCCTTGTGGTTCTACCGGGTGCGAAAAGAGATGAAATGAGCGATCGATTAAATAAAATCGAAGATATCTTAAGCACGCTCACACTTTTATATAATGATAGTGATATTAAGGTGAAATCATCAATCGGTATTAGCTTCTATGAAAACAGCGAGGTTGAAGACCTCCATAAAGCCATCGAACGTGCAGATAAAGACATGTATAAAAATAAACAAAAAACAAAAAAATAATTGATATCTACAGCACAATAAATTCGGTTCTTAAACCGATATGCCTCTAGCAAAATACTAGTGAAGACATAAACAAAGATTAATATTTACCCCAAATAGCGGCGTTTGATATGTTTCACAAGCGCGTGGTGAGACAGCTCATCGCCCGTTACTTCACTAATCAATTCATTGACGGGAAGCAACCGCCCCTTTCGATAGATTTTATGGTTGAGCCAGATATGAATATCCCCAAATTTCCCTGGCTGATCATCGAAGGCAGCGAAGGCATATCACGCAGCATTGTTTCATAAAGCTGTGCCGCCAGCATATGCCCAAGGGCATAGGATGGGAAATAGCCGAACTTCCCGACAAACCAATGCACATCCTGCAAACAGCCCTCGGCATTATTTTTCGGCTTCATCCCGAATAAGTCTTTGGAATATTGCGCCCATGCATCAGGTAAATCAGAGACTTTAAGGTCGCCGCTAATCAGTTTTCTCTCCAGCTGAGTTCGCATATAAATATGGAGAAAATACGTGACCTCGTCCGCCGATTTACGATCAATCGTTTTCCCCACGCTTGTTTTGAGGGCATGTAAATTTCCGCTCTCTAGGGCTTTATCGCCAAAGCGTTGAAACACACCTTCAACACGCGGTGCAAGATAATCAAAAAATTCGGCCTTACGCCCGATAATCATTTCAATTAGGAGCGCTTGGCTCTCATGAATAACCGCGCCCAAATCCTGTCCCACAGGTTGATAGCGCCATTCTTGACGGGGCAATCCCTGAATATACAGCCCGTGCCCACCTTCATGCAATGCGGACTTCATAGAATCCAAAAATGTTCCGATTTTTGCGGTTTTAATGACAAGCCTTGTGTCATCCGGTGTGCCGCCTTCGACCGGATTATGCCCTGTTTCATACAGACCGCCACGCTCAAAATCAAAGCCAATCATCTTTAACAAGGCACGATTAAGCCAGTTTTGAGATTTTCCGCTGAAAATCCCTGTCATTTCTATTGGCTCGGGGCGATTATTTTGCGCGGCCACGATTTGAGGGTAAAGCCGGTCAATATCATGTTTGTAATCGGTGAAAAGTCTGTCTATCTGAGCCAAATCCGTGCCAGGCATATAATCCTGCATCAAGGCGACGTAGCGTTTCTCAGGCAAGTCAGGCATGTGGTCAGCGCGATAATCAGCAATCTTCTGATGAAGCTCGACCATGCCTTCCAAAAAAGTTTGCGCCTGTGTCCAGTCATTATTCTTTAGCACATCACGATGGACATGCCGTCCTTCATAGGCCAACCGTGCTTTCTTCTCAATTAAGTCAGAGGGAATGCCTGCATGATGGCGGATGGAAGATTCAATTTCCCTCAAATTCGCCATGTTCCAGTTATCCCAGTCATCAGGGTTGCCCTTGGCATGCGCATATGATTTTTCCAGCAAACCAATCAGTCGTTCATGCGATAAATCCTCATGCATACGGCGATAAAGAAATGCAATTTGCCCTAAGCGCGAAACATACGCCCCTTCCGGCATGGCGGTCAGGAAATCTCGCCCCATTGTTTCAATCACCGCGCCAAAGCGCCCGATATCACGAAAAGCGAGCTTCAGCGCATTATAATCTGCGGAGGCATGCTGTTCATATTGTTTAGCCCTTATTTCAGCCTGTGACTTTACAGGTTTTGGCAAGTTGAGGGCTTTCTCAATCTTGTCCTGAGGCGTTTTGAGCCAGCCGCTGGTTAATGATTTTAAATTTTCAAACATATATTTTTTATCTTACATGATTTGATGCTGATAGCTATGAGACTTATTTGAGTAGCTTTATTATTTGTTACACAAATGAAACAAAGTTTTTCAAGATTGAAACGATACTGACCGATTATTGTTACAGATATTAATTATCTTCATATTTACAACATAAGTTAATTATAGGAATGAAAACCATGAAAAATCACATTGATGAAACAAACCCATTTATCCCATGTATCAACAATATCACATTGAAAAAATGGAGCCGTAGCAAAAGCCTTGTTATTGATTTGGACAGCGATAACGAAATCACTTTTGAGGAATTATGCCTCGGTCTGGGTGATGTGAAGGATGATATTTCACAAAGGCTCGGCGATTTTGAAAATGTGGATGTTCGCCTCCACTAAATTGATTTGCCAAATGCCATGCGACTGATTTAATATCTCTTTATGGTTAAAAATTCAGGGGCATCTTTGGCGAAAGCATCCGATTCAACGGATGAATATTCGGCGCATAATAACTCGCTTGGCGCTGGCGGTGTTAAGGAAAAGGGCATTGCCGATACGCAAGATATGCTCAATAAAAAGGGCGAGAGCGAGATTATCAGCCCGCCTGAAAGCGGCTTTAAAAATTTTCACATCGGCCTAAGTTGGAATAATATTATTTTGGAAAAAGCTGGCGGCCTATCAGGTCTTCTTAAGAAAGCAACTAAACAAGGGGTTGACCTCGATTTAGGATGCTTTTTCGAATTGAAAGACGGCACGCGTGGGATTTTACAACCTTTCGGGAAATTGCACGGCAATTTAAATCGTGTGCCCTATATCGAATTATCCGAGGATGAACGGACAGGCGACAAATCAGGCGATGATGAATATCTCAAAATTAATGGCTATAAATGGCCTCAAATCGAAAAAATACTTATCTATACATATATTTATCAGGGCGGCACGGATTGGTCCCAAATCAAACCTGAACTCACAATCAATCTTAATATGGATGAAATGGAGCCAATAAAAATTGCGCCTGCCCTTAAAACCAAAAAGATGGTCGTGTGCGCGCTTGCGACATTAACAAATGTGAAAGATGGCGTGCGAGTTACAACCCATGGTGAGTATTTTACGTCACAAGCCTCCATGGATCGCGCATTCGGGCTAGGGCTTAAATGGGAAGATGGCGCAAAGGATTAAAGAACGAGGCTTGTAGTCTCCGACCATCATCTCTATATAAGATAGCATGGATTTTCTTTCACAAACTGATGTTATTATTCTTGCGCTTGGAACACTTATCCTAGGCATGGCAATCCTTGTTAAAGGGGGGGATTTAACCGTTGATGGCGCGGTGCAGGTTGCACGGCATTATGGCATGCCGCCTTTATTGGTCGGTTTTACAATTGTCGCCTTCGGAACATCTTTGCCTGAACTCATCGCCTCAATCAATGCGAATTTGAAGGGTGCAGCCGCGATTTCTGTCGGCGGTATGGTTGGCTCAAACATCTCTAATATTCTCTTTGTTGGGGGCGTTTGTGCGGCGATTTATCCGTTGAGGGCTAAACTGTCGGATCTTCGAAACGATTTCATTATGTTACTGATTGTGACTGTTGCATGGGCATACATGCTTTCAACCATGCAAATTACAGCAATTATTGGTTATGTATCAATTTTCTTGCTTATCGCTTATGTCGCTGTTCAATATAAGCTTGCCGATAAAGGCATTCAAAATGCCGAGGCAATCACCAAGGTTGAACAAGATTTAGAAAATAATGTCAAAAATATTAAACAAGCTTTCCTGTTTATTTTCCTAGGGCTTATCGGTTTGGCAATAGGGGCAGAGCTTCTTATCCGTGGGGCGGTTACCACTGCGCGAATTGTCGGTATTCAGGAAAGTGTGATTGGCTTGACTTTGGTCGCGCTTGGAACCTCTCTCCCTGAACTGACGACTTGCGCTATTGCTGCCATGAAAAAACAAGGCGAGATGATAATCGGAAATATTATCGGCTCAAATATCTTTAATCTTATGATGGTTTTGGGGGGTATCAGCCTTATCGGTAATTATTCGATATATCAAACTGAACCTGGTTTAATCAGCCAGGATATCCCCATCATGATTGGTGTCACGCTTGCTTTTATTATTGTCCTTGTTGCCTTTAAGTCCATTCCGCGGTGGGCAGGGGTTATTTTCACGCTTGGATATGTCGGATATATGTTACTCTTGATTCAGCAATCAATGGCAATTGCAGGAGTGTAAACCATGAGTGACGAGGCTCTCGACTACATCAATCTTAGCGAAAAAGACAGAACGGTTAAGGTCTTGCGCGTGGCCGCAGGATGGGATTTGAAAGAATTTGACGGTGAGAATATCGATGTTGATCTCAGCTGTTTCCTGCTGGACAGCAAGGGTCAAACAAAAGCGGACAGCGATTTTGTGTTTTACAATAATTTAAAATCTGCCGATCTTGCCGTACGCCATTTGGGGGATAATCGTGATGGCTTTGGCGAGAAAGATGATGAGGCGATTATCGTTGATATTTCCGCCCTCTCATTTGAGGTTTATAAAATTGTCTTTGTCGCCTCAATTTATCTGGCGGATGAGCGGGAGCAGGATTTCACGCATGTTGATAATGCCTTTGTCCGTGTTGTGAATGACGCAACGGAAGAAGAGCTGGCGCGTGATGATATGGAAGATAAGTTCGAGGATACGACAGCCGTCAAATTTTGTGAGCTGGAACGTGTTGGTTCCGAATGGCATTTCCGACAAATTCATGAGCCGCTGCAGAAAGGTTTGAAACAGGCCGCCGAATTTTACGGCTGTATTATTTCAAGCATTGGATAGTTTTCATATAGTTTGTTGACTCATATTCAGTTACCCACTATCGTCACCCTGAACTTGTTTCAGGGTCTAGCCCTGATATTTGAATAGATCCTGCGATAAATTCAGGATGATAATAGAAAGCTTTAAATATGAAAAAAGTTATATTTGATACGGATGGCGGCGGCGACGATTTGTGGGCGATTGCCGTTCTGGCAGGTATGCTGAAACAAGGTGAGATTGACTTGAAAGCCATCACAACTTGTTTCGGTAATACAAATGCCGCGCAGGCCACACGCAATGTTTGCGATATGCTTGGTGTTCTCAATTTACCCGATATTCTGGTCTATCAAGGTTCAAACAGACCGTTAAGCGGCTTGCCGCCATTGCTGGATGGGGCTTATGGTTCAAATGGCTTAAGCAATGCGAGCCTGCCTCGCGCGGATATTGAGCCTCAAAATGAGGATGCGGTTACGGCGCTGACAAAGATTTTAAGTGATAATGAAGGGCAAATAACGATTCTCTGTACCGGTCCACTCACCAATATCGGGCAGGTGTTTCGCGATAATCCCGAATTTGACCGTGATACTGTTGAGATTGTCTGGCTCGGCGGTGCGCTTCACCCTTGTGGTGGCAACCATTTGCCTGCAAAAATGGAAAATGGCGAGCCACGCCAAGGCAACATCACGCAATATGCGGAATTTAACGCGATAAATGACCCTATTGCGGCGCAAATCATCGCCGACCTTAAGCATTCCAGCGTCACCATCATGCCGCTCGACGCAACACATCATATGGTTGTAGGTGTGACACAAGTGACAGAATTCTTACGTATGATGAAAGCAATCGGTCAATCAGAAATAGCAGTTGAAATAGCATCTATGCTGGATAATGCTGCGCAGCTTGATCAGGATAAATTTGATGCGCTTGGCGCGTTCATTCATGACCCGCAAACCGCACTTTATCTAACGCGGCCTGAGCTGTTTTTACCTGCGCGGTCACTGACAAATGTGACTTTCACAAACAACCACGAGGCGGCGCAGGCTTTTGATGCAGTCGCTTGCGATTTTGACTTTTCAAGACTTGAAAGACATGGGCAAATGACTATGGCGGCTTACGGTGATGGAAATATTTGTTTAATCCCTGGCTTAACAAGCTTTAGAAAGCCAGATGAAGTCAGGGCGGATGCTATCGCCGGCATGCAATGCATGGCCGAGGATAGGTTACAGGCAATTTATCAATACATTCTTAACGCATTCGAGGTTGAATAGCGTTCCCAAAATCTGGCAATTTTAAATCTAATCCACTCGCTCTATTATAACCAACAAACAGAACTTTTTTGCCGTCTTCCTCGACCCAGTCACATTCATCTTCGGAAAAAATACGGCCTGTAACTTGTTCGAAATTAGGTAGCCCGTGTCGCTTTGCTTGTTCGGCTAAATATTCTATGCCCATTTCAGTTGTGCAGTTCGATAAAACAATAACTTTCTCTGGACTTGCATCAGCTAAAGCAGAAAAATGCTTTACAACCGAACCTCCCGTTGCAATTACACCATCAGTGATAAAAACGACTTGTGGCTGAATAAGTTTCAACAAATCACCTAAAATATGTTTCTGATTCTTTTCTGTTTTTATACGGCTCTCAACATAAATCATATCGCCTGTCTCATGGTCGGCCAAAGCGCTAAAAGTAGCTTTCGCTGTAGGAATGCCACCTCTGGGAATTGCAATAACGCCTGCCAGTTTTTCTTTGTAATACCCATATTGAGTACTTAAATACTGGCGGGCTAATATTTCAGAATGTCTGTAAACTGCTTTAGCAAATTGTATACCCATAGGAGTTTTTCCATTCGTAAGCATTTCAAAAGATGGGTCTGTAATTAGTTTTGAAGAAGTCGCTGACATTGTGAATTCCTTATTTAAGTTGACGTATTGGTAAATATTGTCATATACATTGTCAAGCAAATTTATTAAGGATATACAATGTTAGGTGAAATATACGATTTTGATAACGCTATTTACCCTGACCCAGAAATAAAAAACGAAGTATTTCTAAGAGCAGCTATAGAGGCCGCCATATTATTAAGGCCTAATTTATCAAAAGAAGTTATAGAAGAAAAAGCCAAAAACTCATACAAAAAATATGGAACAGATTTTGGTGTGTTTGTGGAAGAATTTGATATTCCTATTTCTGAGATACATCCATTATACCATCGTTTAGCGATGGAAGAGATATTCGATGCTGTTAATATTGACGAAGATGTTATTAAACATTTTGAAGGAAGGTTATTAGTTGGATTGCCTTTTTCAATAGTAACGCATGGGAGCTTGGAATGGTTATTACACGGACTAAAAAAATTAAAAATATCGAATTTATTTAGGCAAGATTTTTTATATGCTGTTGATATGCCAGAAATAAATTACCGGCATAAACATGAATCTAACGATGCATTATGTATGGCTGCTCGTGCAATGGGTTTAAAAGACATAAGCCAGACAAGGTTTTTTGATGATTCAAGAAAAAACCTTAAAATGGCAAGAGAAGGTTGTGCCGAAACCGTTCTTGTGCATTGGGGGCATGATATACCTCAGCAAGATGATCAAAGTTATATTTCTAGAAAAGTAAACCATATATCTGACTATACACTTTAATTATTTTGATGCATAAAATAGCTATGCATCATGATCATATATTAATTCTCGATTTTGGCTCTCAAGTGACACAGCTTATCGCGCGGCGGGTGCGGGAGCATGGTGTTTACTGTGAAATTTGGCCGTTTAACGATGCCTCACTAGAGCGTATTAAAAAATTTCAGCCTAAGGCAATTATCCTCTCGGGCGGGCCTGCAAGCGTGACAGAGCCAGGCTCCCCCCGCGCTCCTGCCGAAATTTTTGAGATGGGCATTCCAATCCTCGGCATTTGTTATGGACAACAAACGCTTGTCGAACAACTGGGCGGCACAGTCGAGGCAGGGCATCACCGCGAATTTGGCCGCGCCGAGATTGCGATTACCCAAAATTGCGCCCTTTTCGGCAGTACATGGACAGAAGGCTCCACCCCGACCGTCTGGATGAGCCATGGCGACCGCGTCACGAAAATCCCTGAAGGCTTTGAGATTGTCGCAACCTCAAAAGGCGCACCATGCGCGATTATCGCGGATGAAAGCCGCCATTTTTACGGCATACAATTCCATCCCGAGGTCATGCACACCCAAAACGGGTCGGACATTATCCGCAATTTTGTGATTGAAATTGCAGGCTGCTCAGGTGACTGGACCATGGCGTCCTACAAGGAAGAAGCAATTGCAAAAATCCGCGCGCAAGTCGGTCGTGAGAAAGTGATTTGCGGCCTGTCAGGAGGCGTGGACAGCTCGGTTGCCGCCGTTCTCATCCATGAAGCCATCGGCGATCAGCTCACCTGTATCTATGTCGATACGGGCATGATGCGCAAGGGTGAGAGCGACCAAGTCGTGAAGCTGTTCCGCGACCATTATAATATTCCGCTTATTCACGAGGATGCGAGCGACCTTTTCTTAAGCAAACTTGAGGGCTTGGATGACCCTGAAAAGAAACGCAAAATTATCGGTAATACATTTATTGATGTGTTTGATGCATGTGCCTCGCGCATTGGCGGCGCAGATTGGCTGGCGCAAGGCACGCTCTATCCCGATGTTATTGAAAGTGTGAGCTTTACTGGCGGGCCAAGTGTTACGATTAAATCGCATCATAATGTGGGTGGTTTGCCCGAAAAGATGAATCTCAAAATCCTTGAGCCACTCCGCGAATTATTTAAAGATGAGGTGCGCGATTTGGGGCGGACATTGGGTTTGCATGATGATTTCGTATCGCGCCATCCTTTTCCCGGGCCGGGCTTGGCGGTGCGTTGCCCGGGGGAGATTACGCGTGAGAAGCTGAATATTTTAAGGGAAGCCGATGCGGTTTACCTCGACGCTATTCGCGAAGAAGGCTTATATAATGAGATTTGGCAGGCCTTTGCCGTTCTCCTCCCTGTTCGGACTGTCGGTGTGATGGGTGACGGGCGGACATATGATTATGCCTGCGCCTTGCGGGCGGTAACGTCTACGGACGGTATGACGGCGGATTTTTACCCGTTTGAAATGGATTTTTTGAGCCGTGTTGCAACGCGTATTATTAATGAAGTGCGCGGCATTAATCGTGTCACATATGACATTACATCCAAACCCCCCGGCACGATTGAATGGGAATAAACAAGCTTATAAATTGCCCATGCAGATGCATTTAATGACCAGGAGCATGCGCGTATTTTTATAGTATGCGTAAACTTTAGAGATTGGTTAAAAGGCGATGATTTCCTCTTTTCATTTTGGCTCACTTGGCGTAATTGTTATTTTTAACACCATAATGCAGGATGAAACATAATGACCGCGCTCGCCCAAACACTTGATAATGATTATAAAGTTGCCGATATGACGCTCGCCGCATGGGGGCGAAAGGAAATTGACATTGCCGAAAGCGAGATGCCCGGCCTGATGGCCTTGCGTGAAGAATATGGTGAGGCGCAACCCTTAAAAGGGGCAAGGATTGTCGGCTGCCTCCACATGACAATCCAAACAGCCGTTTTGATTGAGACTTTGACAGCCCTTGGTGCAAGCGTGCGCTGGTCATCCTGTAATATCTATTCAACACAAGATCACGCGGCGGCGGCCATGGCGGCTTCCGGCATTCCTGTTTTTGCATGGAAAGGTGAAACCGAGGAGGAATACGACTGGTGCATTCACCAGACAATTAAAGGGCCTGATGGCTGGACACCGAATATGATCCTCGATGATGGCGGTGATTTGACCGTGATGATGCATGAGGATTATCCCGACCTGATGGCCGATGTGAAAGGTATATCGGAGGAAACAACAACGGGTGTTCTTCGCCTTTACGAGATGGAGAAGGCAGGCACATTAAAATGCCCGGCGATTAACGTGAATGACTCGGTCACGAAATCGAAATTCGATAATAAATATGGTTGCCGTGAAAGCCTTGTTGACGGTATTCGCCGCGCAACCGATGTTATGTTGGCGGGAAAAGTCGCCGTAGTCGCGGGCTTTGGCGATGTCGGGAAAGGCTCTGCCGAATCCCTGCGCTCCCAAGGGTGTCGGGTGCTTGTGACCGAAATTGACCCGATTTGCGCACTTCAGGCCGCGATGGAAGGTTTTGAGGTCGTGACAATGGACAAGGCCGCACCACGCGGTGATATCTTTGTCACCACGACAGGCAATAAAGACATCATCACAATGGATCACATGCGTGACATGAAAGACCGCGCCATTGTCTGTAATATCGGGCATTTCGACAATGAAATTCAGGTCGAGCCATTGCGCAATTTAAAATGGACAAATATCAAACCTCAGGTTGACGAGATTGAATTTCCTGACGGAAAGCGGATGATTCTGTTGGCCGAAGGGCGATTGGTCAATCTCGGTTGTGCGACCGGGCATCCGTCATTTGTGATGAGCGCGTCTTTCACAAATCAGACTTTGGCGCAGATTGAGCTATGGAAAAACTTTGACAATTACGATAATAAAGTTTATGTTTTACCTAAACATCTGGATGAAAAGGTTGCACGGCTTCATCTTGAGAAGCTCGGGGTTGAGTTGGAAGAATTAAGTAAAGAGCAAGCAGACTATATCGGGGTGGATGTTCAGGGACCGTTTAAGAAAGATGAATATCGTTATTAGGGAATAGGGATAATGCAGGCAGAGAAAATAAAATTTAAACGCGGGCAGGTTGTCGGTAACAGTTTTGACGGTAATCTTGACCGCTTGGAAAGACAGCAAGCACCAACGCTTATATTACAAAACGGACAAGTTGTAACTTTGAATGAAAGCCATGTTCGATATGGCCCGGGCGGGCAGATTGTTGCCCTTACTACTCAAGGTGAAAAAGCACTTGAGCAGGCGCAAAAGCAGGCTCCAGCGAATAAAGTCACCGCCCCAAATATGGATGATGTCGTGTTGTTTAAAAGGCAGGAAATTAAAGACCCTCTAATGTTAACGCCTAAAATGAAGCGTTTATTGGGTAAATACGGCGTGAAAATGGTGCGTTTGGCATCGCGGGAAGAAGAGTATGGCTTAAAAGCTGCAAATAGTCCGCATGCCCCACGATATAAAGCCGCCAAATATTATTTTGACATATTTTAAAATTTAGAGTATTATAGAAAGAAAATTACGGAGATTTAAAATGCCAGATGGTAGTAATTTTTATGGTAACGCTTTTATATTTGACCATAGTGATTTAACCTTCAGAATAAAATGGTTGACCACGCGTGCTCTTTTATCTTCTGATACTGCAGGAAACGTTAGTGATGATGTGTATAGTAAAGCTGCTTCTTTTGTAGGAAGATATCTTCCTGAATTAAAGGATCCTATCGCCGCCAGAGTAAAAGAATTACAAAATGCCAATGAATTAAATTCAGAAAATATAAGTGACTTCGATAAACAAATTGCAAATATTGTATCTCAAGTAGAAGACTCTGATTTTGATGAAGCGGATAAATTAGGTTTCGCAGAGGCAATCAAAAAAGATTTAGCGTCACAACAATTAAATGTAGTAGGTGATTTTATTATAGATGGCAATGGAATGTCTGTGGGGACAACTTTATCTGAAGAAGACATGGCTAAACTTAATAAAAACATAAAACGCCTTTTAGATTATCAAATAGATTTAAATCAAGGTAATTCAAAAGCCGTTGAGGCTCTGCAAAAAATAAAATCTGATAGTTTATCTGGAATAGCCAAATATATATCTGAATACGCACCTGATGTTTCAGATAAAATTGTTAATTTTGATTTTGAAAACCAAGAAGCATCAGTTGGTTATCTATCATTAATGATGCGCAATGTTGCTTCATTCTTATCAAAAGACCCTTCTGATGAATTAAAAGAAAAAAGAGCGAAAGCTTTTTCTGGTCAATTAGTTAGCATTCAAAAAATGCAAGATAAGGCGGACGCTCAACAAGCTTCTCAAGAAGAACAATCTTCCGCTGAATTAAAGGGAGAAAATATTAATACGGTTGATTTTGATAAATTAGTAAATCAATATAAAAGTTCACCGCCCGTCGGTTTTTGGACACGAAAAATGCTTGGCACAGGTAAGAAAGGTATGATCGGTGATAGCTCGAAAACGGCGCAAAATAATGGACGGCTTTTAAAGGATTATATTGGCGATGACCAGAAATTTTACGCTTATCAAGTAGCTTTAGGTAACATTAAAAAAGAAGATGCACTAAAATTACTTGGCGCTACAGGTGAAACTCCAAAACCAGCTGAACCTGCTGCACAACAATCTCAGCCACCGATGAATTTAGCTATAAGTGAAGAACCTGCGGATGCTGGCGAACAGAAACCTGCTCAAGCAAAAACGCCTGTACAGGCTGCAGAAGAAGCGAAAAAAGCACCTTTAGTATTAGAGGCTGCTCACCGTGTGGATGAAAAGCGTGTTATGTTTCAATCTAAACGCGCCGCAAAAGCTAGAGAAAATTCTTTGCTTGGTGATGTTATTCCTGATGAGCCGTCCGAGGAAGAAATATTATCTCAAGGGTGGGTAAATCAAACTAAGACTGTAGAGGCGGTCATGACTAATCCATTCAAGGCTATTGAGACAAATGGTGGTGATAATCAACCTCTGCAATCTCAAAAGCTATCGGGGGCGGATGAATGGGATGTTTATATAGCCAAGCAAAAACAAAAACGCAACTTTAATGATCCTTTACAGTCAAAACCAGAAGAAGATACTGAACAAATCTCTTTTAAGAGAACTAAAAAAGGTGACCCTAGAATTGATAGAAAGAAAGCAGGTCGTTTACATACTGAAAATAAAACGCGAGGGCGCAGAGGCCCTTTCAGAAGAATTGGTCCAGCTTAATCAAACATAAACAAACCGATATAGCCATCCTATAAAACCCGTGATATCTTATAAATCATGGGTTTTTTATCATTCGGGTTAAAGGAGAAGCAGGAAAAAAGGCGGCTTGAGGCCTTCCTCAATGCCCTTCCGCATGAATATTGTGGCTGGGGGCGCGACGGTACCGTCATCTGGTCAAAGAATTTCCCCCATCTGTTCGACCTTGCGACAATCCAGACCATACGCGACATTCAAAACGCGATTTTACCGTCCGATGCCGCCGCGTTGGAGGGTATGATCTACACGCTTAAAAATGACCGCGAGCCATTCTCGCTCAAGGTTCAAACGGTTGAGAGCATGAAAACCCTCATCATTCACGGACAAGAGGGCAGCGACCTTGACGGGCTTGACAGTTATGATGTGCTTTGGGTTGAGGATGCGACACAGGACATGCACGCGCTCAACGCGCTTCGTGATGATATTGATGGCTTAAATTCAGATATACAACTGTATCAAATAATTCTTGATGCGCTCCCGCAAGCAGTCTGGACAAGCGATGACCGCCAGAAAATCCGCTATCACAATAAGCTTTATAAAGATATTCTTAAATCCGAAAGCGAGGCTGACCTCATCGGACATCAGGATAATTTTAACCCTGTTTTATCCGATGCACAGAAATTATCAGTGTCCGAAATGGCAAAGCAGAGCCTGAATTCAGGCGAAGCTGACCATTCAAAGGGACGCATGATTATCAATGGTAAACGCCGTATGCTCGATATTCATGTCACGCCATCCCCTAAAGAAGAGTATACGATTTTATCCGCCTATGACATAACAGAGCAGGAAAATCTTAAGGTCGAACTAGACCGCTATGTTGCCGCGAATGCCAGTTTGCTTGAAAACCTCTCAACGGCGATTGCCATCTTTCGCGCTGACCACCATTTGGAGTTTTATAATCAAGGGTTCTCAACCCTTTGGGGGCTTGAAGACCAATGGCTCAACAGCAATCCAACGCTAGGTGATGTGTTAGAGAAATTGCGGGAAATGCGCCGCCTGCCCGAGCAAGCGAATTTCCGCGATTATAAAAAGGGCTGGCTTGACATGTTCACCGCCCTGATTGATCAAAAGCAGGAGATGCTCTATCTGCCTGATGGCTTGGCGGTGCGCGTGACAATTGTGGCTCACCCTATGGGTGGCCTGATGATGACATTTGAGGATGTGACAAGCCGGCTGGAGCTTGAATCCTCTTACAACACATTGATTGCGGTTCAAAAGGAAACGCTTGATAATCTGTCTGACGGCGTGGCGGTATTCGGCAGTGATGCGCGATTGCGCTTTTGTAATCCTGCTTACCTACGGCAATGGGCGTTAAACCCAGAGGATACCGAGACTCACCCGCATGTTAATGAATTGATAGAAAAGAAAAAACGGTTCTTTAAAGGTAAGAATGCAAATTGGGATGATATCAAACAACGTCTGACCCATTATGTGATATCCCGCAGCGATTTGAATGAAAATATCACCCGCACGGACGGGATTGTCCTTGAATGTAATGCAGTCTCGCTCCCTGATGGGGCTGTGATGGTGACTTATCGCAATGTCACGGATAGTGTTCGCGTTCGCCATGCGCTTGAGGAAAAGAACCAGGCATTGATGGATGCGGAGAAGTTAAAAACTGATTTCCTGGCTAATGTGTCTTATCAGCTCCGTACGCCGCTCAATGCCATTTCAGGCTTTGCCGAGATTTTGAACCATGAGTATTTCGGCGATATTAATGATAAGCAACGCGAATATACGCAAGGCATCACAGACGCGGCGGAGCGGCTTGCCTCGCTGATTGATGATGTGCTTGACTTATCCTCGATTGAGGCGGGTTATCTCCGCCTTGATAAGAATGAGACTGATATCACAATATTGATGGAGAGTGTCTATAACCTGACACGCGAATGGGCGGGGATGGAGACGCTCAGGATTATATATACTGCCCCTAAGCATGCGATAGAGCCGCTCTATCTGGATGACCGCCGCATGAAACAGGCCATTGTCAATATTATTCGCAATGCGATCAGTTACACACCTTCAGGGGGTATCATTACATTGAAGGTAAAAGATGAGGCAGAAAGAGTGCTAATCACTATAACAGATACAGGCATTGGCATCCCCGAGGATGAGAAAGATAAAATCTTCGAGCCATTCAAACGAATAACCGCAGGTGAGGAAGGCGCGGCGCGGCCTCATACAGGGTTGGGTTTGTCCCTCGCCAAAAATATCATTGCCATGCATGACGGTGATATTACTGTCGAGAGTGTCCTCGGCGAAGGCACAACGGTTATAATTGCCCTGCCGAAGTAGGTTGACTTGAAACAAGACTGGATTTGCAAAAATGAAGAAGAAACCGCGAGAGCGGCAGAGGAGCTTGCGGATAATCTCGTTTACCCTGCAATCATCTGCCTGCATGGCAATATGGGGGCGGGTAAGACAGCTTTCTCGCGCGCATTTATCCGTACCATACTTGATGAGCCTGAATTGGTTGTGCCTAGCCCGACTTTCACATTTCTACAGACTTATGATGATGAGGCGATTTGGCATTTCGATTTATATCGGTTGGAAGAAACAAATGACCTGTATGAGTTGGGATGGGAGGAAGCCTTGACCGCTAAACTATGTCTGATTGAGTGGCCTGAGCGTCTCGGCGCTCTTAAACCTGAGAGAGGGATTAATATCACGATTACGGTCTTGGAAAATGACGCGCGGCATATTATTGTCGATAGATGGTAATCAAACAGGCACTTATTATGGCGGCGGGCGAGGCGAAACGCATGCGCCCCTTAACCGATAATCTGCCAAAGCCACTTATTGAAGTAAACAGCCAACCGCTTTTAACGCATAGTATTCGCCATTTATCTGATGCGGGTGTGACGCGTATTGTCATTAATGGCTATCACGCGATTGAAAAGCTTGAGGCTTATATTGCAAAAATTGCTGCAGATTACCCTGCAATAGAATTTATTTTGTCAAAAGAAATCGAGCTGCTAGAAACTGGTGGTGGCGCGGTTCAGGCCTTGCAATATTTGGATATTGATCAGCCATTTTATATGATTAACGGTGATGCATTCTGGCAAAATCCGAATAATAGTAACAGCTTAATAAAACTAAGCGATGCGTGGCATAAATTAGGTAATAAAGCGCGGTTATTGTTATTAGTACAACCCATTGAAACTTTGATGATAGGTTGTGCCGTAGGCGATTATAATTTAATAAACAGCTTGGCACAGCGCGCGAAAAATCGCGATGGGGCGGCGATGTTTACAGGTATTCGTGTTTGTCATCCCGCTATTTTACAAAAATATAAATCGACATGCTTTTCTTTCCTGAAAATTATGGATGAAATGGAGGCGCAAGGTGCACTTCACGTACAAATCCATGAAGGTCAATGGTATCATTTAAGCACACCGCAAGATGTTGAGGCGGTCAACGCGCTTTTGATTGAGAAAGCCGCATGAGCTTTTACACTATCCCTGCCACCCAACCTTTTGCAACAATTCTTGCACAATTTTGTGAAGATTTGGCGGTTGAGCAAGGCTGCGCTCTCTCATCAATTAAAGTTTTCTTGCCGACACGGCGTGCAATTCGCACGATACAGCAGGCCTTTTTAAATTTGTCAGAAGGCAAACCGCGCTTGCTCCCCTTATTGCAATCTATCGGTGATGCGGATTTAGAGGAAGCGGCCTTTACAAGCATGGTTGATGCGGATATTCCGCCTGCTATTGATCCGCTTCATCGGCAAATGGCTCTGGCTCGCTTGTTGGAAAAGGCTTGGCCCCATAATTATCAATTTGATCATGCCTTGATTGTTGCGCGGCAGCTAAGCCAATTAATTGATCAAATTCATACGCAAAATCTTAACCCGTCCGACCTCGGAACTCTTGAAGGGCTAGGTGACTATGCCGAACATTGGCAAGTCACAAGCCAGTTCTTAAGCGTGGTTTTGACACAAATCTGGCCTGACTACTTAAAAGAAAAAGCGCTGATCGACCCTGGTGAAGACAGGCGCAGGCGTACAAATGCTTTAACAGATTTCTATGCACAAAATGGCTGTCACTATCCCGTTATTGTTGCGGGTTCAACAGGCTCAATCCCTGCAACACGAAATTTTATCAAAGCAATTGCGGGTCTTGATAATGGCTATGTTATCCTCCCTGCGCTTGATAATCAGGCTAGTGAAAAATACTGGCATGAAGTCAATGTCGGTCATGCCCAATATTTACTGAAAAATCTTTTGGACGTATGCCGAATAAAGCCGAATAATGTTCAGCTATTGACTCATGACGAAAGGCAGGCACGTCATAAGCTTGCCTCTGAAATGATGCGGCCTGCCGTAATCAGTGACCAATGGCAAAATCTGTCTTTATCTTATGAGAAAGAGACGATCCTAAAAGGATTGGAAAATATAAAAATCTGTGAGGCGGATAATGATCATCATGAAGCCTTGGCGATTGCATTATCTCTCTTAGAAATTGCTGCAGATAAAAATCAAACAAAGACCGCTACATTAATTACACCCGATCGTCACATTGCAATGCGTGTTCAAGCAATATTGCGACAGTTCGATATAGAAATTGATGATAGTGCCGGGGTTAATTTATCGCAAACCCCAATCGGTCAATTTGCGCTCGCATCGCTAAAAGCAAAGATTGGCGATCAAATTCAACCCATCTCTTTCCTTGCGTTACTAAAAAATGCATTTATCGGGAATAAGGGTTTGAATAATATGCGAACGCTTATTCGTAAAGTTGAGCACGATGTTTTTCGCGGTGTCAGACCGCATGGTGGCTTTCAGGAGCTGGCAGAAGATAATCCGCAATACTGGGATTTTTTCACGCTTATGCAATCTTATTTTGAGCCTCTTAATAAGCTTCAGACTAATAAGCATGCTTTAAAATCATATGTCATGGCGCATATTCTAACCCTTGAGAACTTATCAGCAACGAACGATAAGTCAGGCTCAGAAAGGCTTTGGGTTAATGATGATGGTGAGGCACTGGCGTCGCTCCTCACGCAATTACAAATGCAAAATGATATTGCGCCGCCAATGACATTTGAATCCTACGTCACCTTGTTCGAAACTTTATTAAATGGAGAGGCAGTCACAGCACGTTATGGCAAGCATCCGCGCCTTTCTATCCTTGGGCAAATTGAGGCACGAATGGTACAGGCAGATCGCGTCATTTTGGCAGGGTTAAATGAAGGAATTTGGCCCCCTGAGGCAGGGTTTGATGTTTGGATGTCACGCAAAATGCGAAGCGATTTTGGCTTACCTTCGGTTGAGCAGAAAACAACATTGGCAGCGCATGATTTTTTTGCGGCCTTTTGTGCCCATGATGTAGTGATTACACGTTCAAAAAAGTCAGACGGGCAACCGACTTTGCCTTCACGTTGGCTTAATCGCCTGAATACAGTGATGCAAGCGGCGGGTTTAGAGGATAAGGACAAGCCGCAGACTAAAGGTCAAGTCTTACTCAATTACGCGCATGAATTTATGAAAGTTGAGGATGTGCAATCCATCACGCGCCCACAACCGATGCCAGCTTTGGAGCGGAGACCATTAAGTTTTTCCGTGACTGAAGTTGAAAAATGGATGCGCGACCCTTATTGGATTTATGCGAAGAAAATCCTAAATTTGCAAAAGCTTGACCCTGTTGATATGGAAGTCGGCGCGGCAGATCGCGGTACGCTCATTCATGAAACAATAGAAAAATTTGTGAAATCCTATGCAAATAATTTACCAGATAACGCTTATCACAAGTTGATAGAAACAGGGCGCAGCATATTTGATAAACAGGCACAAAATACAGAGATTCACGGGCTATGGTGGCCGCGATTTACCAAGGCCGCGCAATGGTTTATTGCGCATGAAACAGGCTGGCGTAAAGAAACGAAAAATATTTATAGCGAAATGAAAGGTAAAATATCTTTGCCTATCAAGGGGTCAAAATATTTGCTTAAAGCAAAGGCAGACAGGATAGAGTCGCGTGGCAATGATTCTATTGCAATCATAGATTATAAAACCGGTTCCATTCCAAGCGTGGGCGATGTTGCGCTTGGGCTTTCATCACAACTCCCTATTGAAGCTTTTATGGTGCAAGAGGGTGCGTTTGAAGGAATTAAAGTTAATGCAACCGATGAAATAAAAATTCTTTATTGGTCAATCAGCGGAACAGGGGAAGGCGGGCTATGTCGCGCGGCAGAAGGCAGCAAAAAAAATGCCGATGCTGCGCCCTTGATCAAACAGGCAGGCGAAGGCGTTCAGGCCTTGTTCACCGCTTTTCACAATGGCTCAACCGCCTATATTGCACAACCCGACCCGAAAAAGGCCTTGAGCTATAACGATTATGCGCATCTTGAACGCATTACGGAATGGTCGGTCAATGAGGGCGACGATGATGGGAGTTTCGAATAATGAATGATATCATTGTCAATGCGACACTCATGCAGATGCAGGCATCAAACCCCCAGAAAAATGTTTGGGTTAATGCCTCGGCAGGAACGGGAAAAACCAAGGTTTTAACCGAGCGCGTGTTACGCCTTCTCCTTTCAATTGACGGCGTGAATGATGGTGTTGCGCCGGATAATATCCTCTGTGTGACCTTCACTAAGGCCGGTGCTAATGAGATGATTACGCGCCTGATGCGTATCCTTTCAAACTGGGCTGTGTGTAGTGAAAAAGATTTAATTAAAGAACTTAACAAGCTTCTTTGTAAAGAAACATCACGTAAGCAAAAAGATAAGGCACGGCAACTTTATGCCGAGATTGTTGATTTGCCGAACGGGTTAAATATTACAACCATTCATGCGCTGTGCCAGTCTATCCTCGGGCGATTTACGCTGGAGGCCGGGTTGCCGCCTGATTTTAGCTTGGCAGAAGAAGCCGAAGCATCCCTTATGGTCAAACAGGCGCGAAATAACCTGATAAGTGATATTCTTAATAACGACAATCATAATTTGCGTGAAAGCTTTACGCGCCTAGCCATTTTAAAAAACAGCGAGCAGCTGAACAAACTCCTGACAACCATTATGGCGGACAGGAAGCCACTTTCGGAATTTTTTGCGACATATCCTGATTATCCTGCAGCAATACGCTATGCGTTTGAATTGCAGAACAGTGTGACGCGGGAGACCATTCTCAACCAAGGACTCTATGATGATTTACCTGAAGAAACTATTCACCGCCTTGCGGATGCTCTTGATAGAGGCACAAAAACAGAGGTTCAAAATGCAGTAATCCTTCGTGATTTTTTGAAAAGTGACAGGGTCGAAAATTACAATTCTTATCAATCAATCTTTTTGGACAAAAAAGGAAAAACTAAAAAAGGATTGAATAAAGATGCTCTCGCATACGCCCCTGAGGCTCAAGATATTTTTATGCAAGAGGCCGAACGGATACAAACTATTGCCGATAAATTGCTGCGCCTGAATTCCTATCGTGCAACCTGTGACTTACTGGCAATCGGGCAAGCGATAATCGACCGTTATCAGGCCATGAAAACCGCCGCGCGGAAGGTTGATTATGATGACCTCATTCATCGTACGCTTACCTTGCTCAATGGCCCGATGCGGCAATGGGTTTTGTTCAAATTGGATTACACTATTGAGCATATTTTGGTTGATGAAGCTCAAGACACAAGTCCCGACCAATGGAATATTATCAAGGCCTTATGCGATGATTTTTATGATGGAGAATCGGTGCGTGACGAGAGCGGTTTAAATCGCTCGCTTTTTGTTGTCGGGGATAATAAACAATCGATTTTCAGCTTCCAAGGTGCGAATTTGGAAAATTTTAACGATGTTCATAATGGGTTGAAAAACAAAGTGACGGCGGCGAATTATGATTGGCAGGATGTGCCGATGAACACCTCGTTTCGTTCCTCGAAAGCCATCCTCGATTTTGTCGATACCATTTTCATGCCCAATTATGATTTGCGTTGTGCCCTCACTCAAAACCCCGATGCCTATCAAAACCATATTGCAAAGAAGACCTTGGATGCAGGGCGAGTCGAAATCTGGCCCCCTTATAAAGCCCCTAAAAATGTTGAGCTGCCTGTTCCGTGGACATTACCGCTAAATGTCGTGGAAGGCCATAATGCCATGCAGGCCTTGGCAAACCGTATCGCCTCCTATATTGCGGACTGGATCAAGAATGGTGAAGTTCTTAAAGCCAAAGGGCGGACGATTGAAGCAGGCGATATTATGATACTGGTACGGCGAAGAAATGCTTTGGTTGAGCATCTTATTCGCGCATTAAAAACCCATAATATTCCTGTTTCAGGGGCAGACAGGCTTGTTATTGTTGACCATATCGCGGTTCAGGATATTCTTTCCGCACTTCAATTTGCATTGTTGCCGGAAGATGATTTGAATCTGGCTTGTTTGTTAAAGTCACCATTCATCGGTATGGATGATGCGGAAATCGAAGATATCGCATATGCGCGCGAAGGAAGCCTGTGGCAAGCGGTTAAAGATAAGGCCGCGCTTGAAATTATATCTTGGTTAAACAATTTGATAGTAAGATTAAACGCGCAAAATACCTTTGGCGCAGTGAGTGATTTGCTGCACCTTAAGGCGGCTGATAAGAAAAAAACAGGTTGGCAGGCATTAATCAGCCGTTTGGGTGAGGATTCTATTGACCCGTTACAGGAATTACTGGCATTGGCGCAGAATTATGACCTGAATAATGCTGCAGATTCAGTTCAAGGTTTTGTGCATAGTATGCTGGACAGCAAAATCGATATCAAACGTGAATTGGATGGCGGTGGGGGTAAGGTACGCATTATGACGGTTCATGCCTCAAAGGGTTTGGAGGCGCCGATTGTTATCCTGCCCGATACCGCTGCCGTTATCAGTAAGGGAAAACATGATGGGCTATTATGGACGGATAATAATATACCGCTTTGGTCGGTGAAGTCAGATGATGACCCCCAAATAATTAAACAGATGAAGACCGAAAAATATGAGGCAGAAATGGCGGAGTATCATCGCCTGCTTTACGTTGCGGCAACCCGTGCCGAAGATCGCCTCGTTATTTGCGGTGCGTTGAATGGCACACAATCTAAACCGAAGGAAGCCTCATGGTATGATTCATGTTTGCGGGCTTTCACGCGAGATAATGATGATTTCAGTGTAAAAACAGAGGCTTGGAAACATGATGAGGCATATATGCTCCCCGAAACCGAGCCTTTAATCTATATTCATGAGACAGAGCAGGAGCACGAAGTAAATATTAAAAATGCTGCACAACTAACAAAACAAAAATTTAAACTTCCCGAATGGGTGACATCGCCATTACCAAAAGAGAGGACACCGCCGCGTGTCTTGAAACCGTCACAGGATAATGAGGCAGTGCCTGTCCGCTCACCTTTGGATGCGCATGATGAGAGCTATCGTTATAAACGCGGATTATTGACCCATAGTTTATTACAATATCTTCCTGATATTGCGCCTGAAAACCGTGAACAGGCCGCGCATAACTTTATGACACTCAAAGCAACGGATATAGCCGAAAATATTCGGCAGAGTATCATCACTGAAACGCTTGCAATTTTGAACAATGAAAATTTCAAACCGTTTTTTGGTCAAGGATCACTTGCCGAGGTACCGGTGACCGGAACAGTCACGCATGCTGATGGTAAAATTGATATTATCAGTGGGCAAATTGACCGTATGCTGATAACCGACAGTCATATCTGGATTATCGATTTTAAATCAAACCGTCCGCCGCCACGCGAGCCTCATGATATTCCAAATCAATATCGCAAACAGTTAAAAGCTTATAAGGCTTTAATCAGTCAGCTTTACCCTGTGCATATAATTAAATGCGCACTTCTTTGGACAGATGGCCCGTTTATGATGGAACTGAACAACATATAAAAAAGCCCTCAAATCATGAGGGCTTTTTAAAATACTGATAGAGTTACAACTAGGCCGCTTTTTTATCGAGAGCCTTTTGAGCTGTCTCACAAATTGTCTTAAAACCTGCCTCATCATGAACGGCGATGTCTGACAAAACCTTACGGTCAAGGTCGAGACCTGACAATTTTAAACCATTCATAAATTGTGAGTAGGTTAAACCGTGAAGGCGAACCGCGGCATTAATACGCTGTATCCAAAGCGCGCGGAAATTCCGCTTTTTATTGCGGCGGTCACGATAAGCGTACTGACCCGCCTTCTCAACCGCTTGCACGGCTGTCCTGAAACAATTTTTACGGCGACCGTAATAGCCCTTGGCTTTTGAGATGACCTTGCGGTGCCTTGCGTGGGCGCGAGCCCCTCCTTTAACGCGTGCCATTATGCCTGCCCTCCTGTATTTGAATTGTCATTAGACGAAGTTTTCTTATTTTTGCGATTATACGGCATGAAAGAGCGCAGAATAATACGCGCATCCGCCTTGCACAGAACTGTCGTTCCGCGTGCCTGGCGTTTTCTTTTTGTCGGTTTATTCATCAGCATGTGGCGGGCATTGGCCTGTTTCGCCTTTACTTTGCCTGACTTCGTGACTCTGAAGCGCTTCTTGGCGCTTGATTTCGTTTTCATTTTCGGCATTTCATATATCCTTTTAAATTGAAGGGTTATCATTCATAAAAATACCAGGCATGCCATTCGCCCGTATTTTCGTTTAAGTCCTCATTCTATAAAGGAAAGCCTGTATCAAATGCAAGTGAAAATTAAAAAGGCATAGGATAAGCATGAGAGGAACTTATCCCGGCAATATCAAAATATACTATATATTGTGTTTTTCATGCTTGACCGCCACAGTATATTGAGACACACTTAAATTATTGAGAATCACTCTCAATCAAAACTGCTTAATATTTATCATTACGGAGAGATACAGATGAACACGCTTTTGCATGATTTGCTTGAACTTGAAACCTTTGCAAGCGGCGCGGAAGCCTGTATTTATGAGGCGGATTTATGGGCGCGTTACGGTAAATCGGAAACGATCACAGCGATTGAGACAGGTTTAATTGAACACCGCCGTATTAAATTCCGTGATGGTCACGGGCGTTGTGTTTGTTGGCTTTCTGATAAAGGGAAAACCGTTGCAAAAACCGAACAAGAGGCATCATCCGTTTTATAAAATTTAGGAATGTTCATCATTCTTGCAAGCTGATATAATTCTGTTCATATAAAAAAATAAAATGACTTTACAGGAGTTATCAGTATGAAATTCGGATATCCGATTATAGCGGTATTTTTCAGCCTATTTACAATAAGCGGGTGCGCGACATATTCCCAAGGCGACATGATTGCCGACAGAACTTATGAAGCGACAGATTCGCTCGTTCGATCCTCAGGTCTTACCAATGATGATAAAAACAAACCGCTGATTGTTACAACGATTTCTGATATCAACTTGCCCGAGACAAGCAATGCTTTCGGACGTTTGGTTAGTGAGCAAATTGCTGGGCGTTTGGCACAACGAGGTTTTCACGTGACCGAGCTTAAAATGCGGGAAAGTCTTAATATCAAACGCGGTTTGTTAAACCCGTCTGAGGCAGGTGAGTTCCTGATTTCCCGTGACGTTCAGGCATTGCCGGGTGAGCAAACGGCAATGGCCGCGATTGTCGGCAGCTATGCCCTATCAGGCAGCGATGTCATTGTTCATTTAAAGATGCTTAATACAGTGAACGGGCAAATCCTCGGTTCAACCGATTATAGCCTTCCGTTGGATCGTGATATCAAAAATCTTTTAAGAGCATATAGTACGGTCGATAATGATTTTTTCGGCACATCTATGGTTTATAATTAGAAAAACGGATTTCCTGTCATGATAATCATGCAAGATCATTTTCCGAGTGATGCGGATGACGGTGGCGATTCTAATAATCCGCTTCATGATGTCCTCCTCAAGCCTAAGCCAAAAACCAAAAAGCCCAGCATGTATAAGGTTATCTTGTTGAATGATGATTATACGCCGATGGATTTCGTCACCCATATCTTGCAAAAATTTTTCAGTAAAACCGGCGAGGAAGCCACCGAAATTATGCTCCACGTCCATCGCCGCGGGGTCGGTGTATGCGGTATTTTCACATATGAGGTTGCAGAGACAAAAGTTTCGCTTGTGATGGACTATGCACGCGCCCATGAACAACCGCTTCAATGTACAATGGAAAAAGAATAGTTTTTCCCCTTACTTTATATTGAATATCAAAGGTCGGTCTGATAAAGATTGTGCCATGCAAAATATTTCAAAATACGACCTGATAATTTTTGATTGTGACGGCACACTTGTTGATAGCGAGATGGCGCATAACAAAGTTCTACTGGAACAACTCCATGCGCTAGGCCTTACCGAATACACTCCTGAAAAAACTATGGAAACCTTCGCAGGTCGCGCCATTACGGACATTGTTGAAAGGGTTGAGAAAGAGCATAGCGTGCGCTTTCCCGACCATCATTGGGAAAAAAATCAAGCGCTATACAAGGAAATTTTACCCAATTACATGCGCCTTGACCCGACCTGCCGCCCGCTTTTAGAAAAATTAAAAGAAGTAGGGCAGAAAATGGCGGTCGGTTCTAACGGTACACGCGATAATGTTTTGGGTACGATTCGCGCCGCTGGCTTTGATGAGTTTTTCCCTGATGAGTTTATCTTTACATTTGAAATGGTCAGAAACCCGAAGCCTGCACCCGACCTTTACCTCCATGTTTGTGAGGCAATGCATGCAACGCCGGATAAGGCGATTGTGATTGAGGATACAGTTCCGGGAGCCTTGGCAGGCTTGGCGGCGAACATCGATACGGTCGGCTATACGGGCTTATCCCATCGTGATGGGCAATTTGACCGCCTGAAAGCCATTGATTGCACGCATGTGATTACCGCCATGGGTGACCTCGACGCAATTATTTATCCACATGCCAAAGTGGCGTAGGATGCTTTGACTGGACAGGGGATGAAAAAGAGCTATTGTCAGGACATGAACACTCTGCTAAATAACGGCAGTCTTATAAAGAAAAAGATTAAACCACGTAAAGGAACATGATTTATGAGTGATATTGCAGAACGCGTTAAGAAAATTGTTGTCGAACATTTAGGCGTTGAAGAAGATAAAGTTGTTGAAAGCGCAAGCTTTATTGACGATTTGGGTGCTGACTCCCTTGATACGGTTGAATTGGTAATGGCCTTTGAAGAGGAATTTAATGTTGAAATTCCCGATGATGCAGCGGAGAAAATCCAGACTGTCGGCGATGCCGTGACCTTCATCAAGGAAAATTCAGGCGAGTAATCTACTATTGATTTCACTGATTTATCCCCGTTTTATGGTGACATAAAGCGGGGATTTTCTTATGGGATGTAAAAAGATGCTGGAACTTTAGGTTCGCTATGGTAAAAAGATTAAAAGTTTTTTGGTAGGAGTATATAATCATGAAACGTGTTGTGATAACAGGAATGGGAATGGTGTCCCCCCTCGGTGTTGGTGTCGGGCATAACTGGGCGGAAATTACATCCGGAAAGTCGGGCATTCGCAAGGTTGAGAGCTTTGACGTGTCCGACATCCCTTCACGTATTGCAGGGACAATCCTTCGCGCAGATGAACCGACAGATGACGGTAAATTCCATGCGGCCTCTTTCGTTGATACGAAAGAACAGAAAAAAATGGATGATTTCATCATCTTTGCCATGGCGGCGGCGCAGGAAGCAATTGCGGATTCTGGTTATGAGGCCGATACGGATGAGAAACAGTGGCGGACAGGTGTCTTGATTGGCTCGGGAATTGGTGGACTTGAAACCATTTACGATACATCGCTGCTTATGGAGGAAAAAGGCCCGCGGCGGATTTCACCTTTCTTTATTCCCTCAGCCTTAATTAATCTCGCAAGCGGTCATGTTTCAATCAAATACGGTTTTAAAGGTCCAAATCACTCGGTTGTCACGGCATGTGCCACGGGAACACATGCGATTGGCGATGCCGCACGCCTCATTATGTTCGGTGATGCCGATGTCATGATTGCAGGTGGTGCGGAAAGCTCGGTCAATAAGATTGGCATGGCAGGGTTCGCCGCCGCGCGCGCGCTCTCAACCGGCTATAATGATAACCCTCAAGCAGCCTCCCGCCCGTTTGATGAAGGCCGCGACGGATTTATCATTGCCGAAGGGGCAGGTATCGTCGTCCTTGAAGATTACGAGCATGCCAAGGCACGTGGTGCAAAAATTTATGCCGAGGTTAAAGGCTATGGCTTATCAGGCGATGCAAATCACATTACCGCCCCTGCCGCAGATGGGAATGGCGGATATCGCGCAATGGAGGCCGCTATGCGCAATGCAGGCGTGAATGCAGATGAAATCGGCTATGTCAATGCACATGGAACCTCAACCCCTGTCGGTGACGGGATTGAGGCCGCCGCAGTCAAGCGCATGTTTAAAAATTCATTGGATCATGTTTCCATGTCTTCAACAAAGTCGGCCATCGGGCATTTACTCGGCGCTGCCGGTGCTGTTGAAGCCATCTATACCGCGAAAGCTTTAGAGACGGGAATCCTGCCACCAACACTTAATCTTGATAATCCTTCTGAGATATGTGAGGGGATGGATCTTGTCCCCCATAAAGCGAGAGAGAAAAATGTGACTGCCGCACTGTCCAACAGCTTTGGTTTCGGCGGGACGAATGCTTCGATTATTTTGACAAAGGTTTAAGCCGTGTCTTTTTTTTCAAGGAGTTTTTTATAAAACATCACAAGAATATCTGATTGTGGTTGTAGATTTTTTGAAAAACTGATGGAAAGGTCCTTCAATCTTTCCCGACTGAATTTTTGACCATTTGAAAAATTAAAATAATCCATTTTCCAGTCATAAAATCCCCGCTTTTCTGTCTTTGTATCAATCAGATATTCAAGATTTTGATGACGTGAGTCTTTTTCAATGTCCGCCATAATCGCGCGGACATTATTCTCCTCACCCTCAAGAATTTGAAGATATTTCCCCTCCATATAAAACAAAACGCCCGTAATACCTAATACCATGTTTTTAGGCTTGGATACGGCCATGATATCGGCCAGATTTTGTTTTGCTTCCATGTCGGTTCCGACATGGTCACTAATATATACAATAAGATGCATTTTATTCCTTTTTTACGAAAATCAATTTATTTTGGGAACAAAGCAAAGAAAAAAGCGTAATTTTAATGTAAGTTAATTAATGGAGAGTTTAATGGGTTCCTGTATCATCGAGAAATTCAGTTATTACGGCGATTTGACCGATGATGAAAAAGCAATTCTTGATAAGTTCGAAGATAGCAAAGAGCATTACAAGGCGGGTGAAACGGTCTTTACCAAAGGCGAAAAAATAGAAAACCTCTATATCGTTTTTGATGGATGGGGCTATATCTCTGCCAACTTGGATACAAGTTTACGGAGTATTTTTGATGTCCGCCTCGATGCCGATTTTATCGGTATTCCTGAGATTTCATTTCAAAATCATCTCTATGATTTGCATGCTTTGACTGATTTGACTTTATGCCCGTTCCCGCGCAAACACTTAGATGACATATTTTCAAAATCAACACGATTGAGGGATATATTCTTCTTAATTATATCACGTGAAAAAGCGATTGCGAATGAACGGATTATTTCAATCGGGCGCAGGACTGCTTTTGAAAAAGTGGCACATTTTATTGTCGAAATTTCCCTACGCTATGGCATGCTAGGAATGGAAGGACATAATAGCTTTAACTTCCCGTTGAAACAGGAACACATCGCGGATTTACTGGGTTTAAGTCCGGTTCATGTGAGCCGTGCAATGACAAATTTGAAGAATAACGGCTATATTCAATATAATCGCTCGACCATGCATATTGTGGATCAGGATAAACTTCGTAATCTTGCCGCTTTCGACCCTTCCTTTGTTTTGAAACCTGACATAAGTTTTGATTATAGCAATGATAATGTTGATAAAAATCAACAGCATGCATAATATTTAATAATCCAAATGGCCACCTTGCTTTCGCCATAATTTGCCATGATACTGTTTTCATGAGATTTTTCGCTCTTGCACTTTTCCTGCTGTTCTTGCCATTTCAGCTTTATGCGCAGGAGAGTGAGCAAAATGCGCGGCTTGATATTTATCCATCCCATAATGCAATTATGACGGGTGAGCCGTTTGAGATTGCGATACAACAAACCATCCGCAACGGGTGGCACACTTATTGGTATAATGCAGGCGATTCAGGTGAGCCGCTTTCGATAGAATGGGATCCGCCCAAGGACGTTATGGTCAGTGACCTGAAATTCCCGACGCCAAAGAAAATCTATTACGATCCGCTGGTTAATTATGGCTATGAAGGCGCACCGATTTATCTGCAAAACATTACGCTTTCGGATAATTATAAAGGGGATACTCTTACGCTCAATGGGGAGGCTTTTTGGCTCGTTTGTGAGGAAATTTGTATCCCTGAATCGCAAGATATTGCGATTGAAATTCCTGTGGCGGAAAACCAAAGTGAGATTAATAAAAATATCTTTAAATCAGCCCGCGCCGCAATGCCGCAACAGGTCGACTGGCCTGCTCAACTTTCCCAATATGAAGGACAGGCAGTTTTAACGCTTAATGTTCCTAAAACATTGTTTAATCAATTCACGGATGTTGAGATTTTCCCTTATGATTGGGGCGTGATGGCAACGACTGCCACAGCCATTTCCGATATTAATGAAGATGAAGGTACAGTCACTCTTTCCCAAACGTATGGTGACAGAGATATTGCCGAGCTAATCAATCCGCGTTTTGTTTTGAAAACTGGTAACGCATCTTATGAGGTGGCGGCAGAGACCGATACAATCATGAGTATAGTTCCCGAGGGTGCACCATCACTCATCCTTGTTTTATTTTTTGCATTTGTGGGCGGCATTATTCTCAACCTCATGCCTTGCGTATTTCCTGTGCTTTCAATGAAAGCGTTAAGTCTTGTCAAGCTTTCAGGGCAAGAGCGCAAGCATGCAAAGGCAAGCGGACTTGCTTATACGGCAGGGGTGGTTGTATCCTTTCTTGCCATTGCCGCAACTTTGCTTATCCTGCGTGAAGGTGGTGAAGCCATCGGCTGGGGATTTCAACTCCAGAACTCTTATGTGATTACGGCTTTGGCGGCTTTACTTTTTCTCGTGTCACTTAATCTGTTCGGATTTTTCGAATTCGGTAATAAATTAAGCGGCGTGGGTTCAAGCTTTGCAAGTGGCTCAAGCATACGCGCATCTTTTTTCACGGGCGTGCTTGCCTGTCTGGTCGCAACACCCTGTACCGCACCTTTTATGGCAACCGCGCTTGGCTATGCAATTATTCAACCCAGCATCATTGCTCTCACAATTTTTGCCATGCTTGGTTTTGGGCTTGCATTTCCTTACTTGATATTATGCTTCCTGCCGCAGACGCAACGCTTCTTGCCAAAGCCGGGCGCATGGATGGAGCGTTTCAGGCAGTTCCTCGCCTTCCCGATGCTCGCCAGTGTCATCTGGCTCATCTGGGTGCTTGCAAAACAATCGGGTGATATGGCGTTACTTTATATTCTCAGCCTGTTGCTTTCGCTGGCCTTTGTTATTTGGCTGTTCAAAACGCATGCTGGCAAGTGGTTAAAAATAGGATTAACCGCCCTTATCGCGCTTCTTTTAATCATTTATTCTGCACATTTATCAAAGCCTGAAACAGCTGCCTATGAAGATTTTACACGCGCGAAACTTGAACAAACTCTCACCGATAATCCTGGTCAGCCAATCTTTGTCAATATGACTGCGGCATGGTGTATTACGTGCCTTGTGAATGAACGGACATCGCTCAATACGGATCAAGTTAAGCAAGCTTTTATCGATAATAATGTCATTTATATGAAAGGTGACTGGACCAATCGGAACGAGGATATCAGCCTTTATCTCGAATCCTATGGTCGAAACGGTGTTCCGCTCTATGTTTATTACGGACGGGCAAATGAAGATGGGGTAAGGCCGCAAGGTCAAATCCTGCCTCAAATATTAACCCCAAACATACTTTTAAACACTCTTGAAGGAGATATAATAAAATGAGAAAATTACTTTTAACAACAGCCCTCTTAATGACAACAAGTGTCGCAGCGATAGCAGCGCCTGTCACGGGTGAGCCCGCACCAGTCTTTACAGCGAACGATACAAAGGGTGTTGAGCATACTTTAACAGATTTTACGGGTAAGACAGTTGTCCTTGAATGGAATAACCCTGAATGCCCGTATGTCGTGAAGCATTATGACAGCGGCAATATGCAGGCCTTGCAGGCGGATGCGACCGCGAATGATGTTGTCTGGCTAACAATTAATTCAGGCGCGGAAGGCAAACAGGGTTTCATGACCGCGGATGAGGCTTACACAATGATGACAGAGGTCGGCTCAAACGCAACGGCTTATATCATTGATGATGAGGGTGAAATCGGTTCACTTTATGCCGCCAAAACAACACCGCATATGTATGTCATTGATGGTGATGGGACGCTTGTGTACCAAGGTGCGATTGATTCCGATCCAAGCTTTAAGCAAGAGGGCATTGAAACCGCAACAAATTATGTCTCTGCCGCTTGGAAGGCCGTTGCCGCAGGTGAGGAAATCGAAAACGGTACAACTCAACCGTATGGGTGTTCGGTCAAGTATTAAAAAAGGGTTAAAGTTAGCATAATTATACCCATATCTAAGCTGTTTTTAAAAGGATGATGGTTGCCTCCATTGACGCGCCATAAAATACAACAGGAAGGCACATGCCTTCCTCTCAGCTATGAAAAATTGTTGCAACCTTCATCTTCTATTTATCAGTCCTGAACATAGGCTCTGTTAAGTTTTCTTTTTTACAGAACAATTTATTAACTGTTTAATGACAATGAGGCAGGTCGTTTTGGTTTCGGTTCTATCACCGGCTCTTCATAAAGGATGACCTCGGCTTCCTCTTCGGGTAGAGGGTCAGCATCACTGCTCAATATCGCAACAGGCATGCCATTTCGCGTTTTGACGGCTGTACGAATGACCTGCCAATCCAGTCTGTCTTTGGCATCCCCTGCGACACGATTTAATTCTGCAAATAAAGTTTCAGGCACGCGATATTCTTTCAATCGCCCGACATCCTCAATTTTATCGGCCAGCTCATCTTCCGCATGGGCTTCCATGTAGAGCATGTCATCAATCCAGCCGAATTTTATAGGCTGGCTAATCACTGTGACTTTTGTACCGACAGGGATTTCCTCAAAAACCTTGATAATATCCTCGGGATACATACGAATACAGCCCGATGAGACGCGCCGCCCTACGCCTAGGGGCTTATGCGTACCGTGAATCAGATATTGCGGCCAGCCCAGATAAAGCGCATGCGTACCGAGTGGATTATCATCCCCCGGCGGGACAACTTCGGGTAGGTCTGGATCTTCTTTACGCATTCGGGGTGTTGGTCGCCATGAAGGGCCGTCCTTTTTCCGTGTAATAGTTGTTTGACCGAGCGGTGTATTCAGCCCCTCGCGCCCGATACCGAGCGGATAGGTTTTCGGCTGCCCATCCTCAGGTGTAAAATCATACATCCGCATTTCGGCAAGATTAATCACCAGACCTTCACGTGTCACCTCCGGCAAAAGATGCATTTTCGGTAAAGTTATTTTTGTGCCCTCACCCGGAAGCCACGGGTCAACACCGGGATTGGCGGAGACAATTTCAACATAGCCAAGATTATGCGCCCGCCCAAGTTCTAATAAAGTGTCCTCAAATTTTGCCTTAATAATCTCGGTTTGACCAATAGCGTTTAGGACTTTGGCAGGAGCCTGGGCTTCAGTCTCATCTTCAACGACCTGTTCAATCTCGCTCATTTCATCAACCTCTTCTTGCGCGAAAATTGCACCGGAAAAGCTCATTACAAATAGAAAGCTAAAAACACTAAAAATACGGTAGATCATGATTATCATATACTATCACCTTTATGGCAAGGCAAAGGCAAATATAGAATATCTCTCTATAGCCGTGTTAATATATTAGGAAATTTAAGCAAAAGATCATCGTCTATCAATAAACCTAGATTACTGAAAAAAGTGAAATCTTGGTTATTATCAGATGTTTCGTTTATAAGAGCTGAAGATGTTTGAAAAGAGAAAGACCTTGGAAAATCATTATAAGTATTATAGGCAGCATTTTCCCATGATGTCGGTATCAAAATCTGAGGGTTCGTAACATCTGCAATAACCGAGGGCGGTTGTAAGCTGCTATAGATGAAACCATCGCCGCTTTCAGTTATCGAAGCCGGGGGATGACTTAAAAATGTGCGGTTAAAAAGTTCAAAATCACTGTTTAAACCACTAAGAGTATTTGCGGCAGGGTTGGCGGAGTAGACAAGCCACCTACCGCTTGCGTTTGATACATTCAAGGCAGTCACACCCGCATTATTGATAAAATTCCGCCCTGTATTCAGGGTCATTGCATTGCCTGTACCAGTCGCTTCAATCAAGCCATTTAAAGTTATATCGGATGTTGCATTCCTTGTTTCCAAATAAACTCTATTGCCCTGAATATTGCCTAGATTCAGTCTATTGGCCTGAACCAAATTGACCTCGCCACTCGCATTGAGTAAGAGACGACCGCCATTAAGAGCATTCATTTCCGTTTCATCAATTATAACATCACCCCCTATTGCATTAAGGGTTATATTGCCGTTATCGGTTTGGATAATACCTGTAGATATATCTGTAATATCTCCGTTTTCTGATATCAGACTGATTGATCGCCCTGTATCAAGAGCGAGCGTATCACCCTGTAAATCCAGCGTCACATCATTGGTTGCACGGAGCATAATATCCGCACTGCCTGATAAATATTCAAGATAGTCGGTTGTAAATACGCCATAGCCATCGGCGGCAGTGGCACGCTCAATTTCGCTTGATCCAGTTCCTATCCCTTGCAACGCAAAATCGTATTTTGTTGCCTGATATTGTTCCATCACTGCGCGTTCATTCTCACTTAAATTTCTGTCATAAATTAAGAACTGACCGTGTTTTGAAACTGTATTTGTTTGATTAATAGTATTGCCGTTTTCGTCTCTATAATTTGATATATTTGCACCCAGTACAGCCTGATCGTGATCTTTTAAATTTGTCCCTATTCCTAATGCATTGCCGGTTTTCACTTCACCGTTTAATGTCGCTGTAAAATTATTCGTTGCGGCATCAAAACCGGCAGAGAGGTGATAAACCTCGTCACCGACAACATTAAATTCCTGAAAGGCTCTTGGGCTACCATCATCGTTATAAATCCCGACATGAAGTTTGCTGTTCTCGATATAGGCAATCATTCCATTCGCATCATCGCCCTCAGCATACAAAATTTGTTCTGCTGTCACATCGCTATCCGTTTCGAAAGTAAAAAGACGGGATGCGCTACCCCTATTTCCTGTATTTATTTGAGCAGAATCATCTATTATAAGACTTATGTTATCATTGATAATAACTCCCCCATTTCCATTAAGAATTGATGGATTATATGATGCGGAACCTCCAGAAAAATCTGATAAAATACCAGTATTAGCTGTATTATTATTAAACGGAATTGTTATTGTTTGTGACGTTATTGCGATAGTTTGATCGTCATAATATTTTAAGTCACTTAAAATTTGCCCTGTAAATATACCCCTATCAACATCTCGCACAGTATGTCCATTAAAATCACCGAGAGCGCCTGAGTTGTTACCTGTCCAGCTGTCAAAGTCAGAGGCAGCTGTATCTTGTCCGATTTGATTAGAATTCCAATAAGCCGTTAAGGTATCAGTAACAGGATTTATATCCCAAGAAAGAACACCAATACCCCTTGGCATGTTCGGATCAGTTGGGGCAATTTGAATATTTGATGCATTGCCTGCACTAAAACCACCACCCGAACCTGCATGGAAAACAAGGGTACCATCATTTTGAAAACCTACATAGCTCCCTCGGTTAGATCCGCCAGCTTCAAATATAGTTCCCCGCGAATTGTCATCAATTGCTAATGCAACCGAAAAAATCGCGCGGCGTGTTCTTTGATCGCTTGCAAAATCTATAATGCTATCAGTCTGAAATATTGAGGATGCCCCGCCTATACCTTCTATCGTATTCACTATTACAGGCGCTGCCGCACCATTTTCAGTAAAATCAATATTGACGACTTGCTCATCCGGCAGATCAATGCTTCCGTCCGTTGACTGAAATTCATCATCGACATTACCGACGATCTTTATCGTATTCGGATCGAGGAGATAGAGCCCTTTATCAAAATCTTCATGTTGAGTATCAAGAAAGGCAAACCCATCCGCCCTTAAATTTTCTTTCCCCGAGGTTTCTAAAAAACCACCATGACCGCCTGCCGCGCCCCCTTGCGCAATGACAAGCCCATTAAAATCTGTTGTCATATCCGACCAGAATATGGTACGCCCGCCATCGCCCTCTTGCAATGCGCTGTTGAGAACCAGCGTATTTTCCTCAACCGTCAATGTTTTTGCGGTTTGCGTATCCCCTGATCCCAGATAATCACCCCCGATTTTAATTGAACCGCCGGCACGATTACCATGCGCCATAAATGCATCTTCGGTGCGAATTTGATTATCATCTGTCAGATTGGCGTTGCTGTCTTTTGTTATCGCATCTTGCGCGCTGTGACCGCTTGCATCGATAATTGTAGTCTCCGCAAGTGTGATACGGTCGCCAAGTATTTCGATTTCCCCCCCCTGTTGCCCTGTATTGCGACCCGACACATCAAGATCCGCCTGAACGCTCACGCGGCTGTCGCCTGTTAAACTTGTATGATTACTGCCTGCCGCGGCGATGATAATTTTACCCCCTTGTTGTGTCACGGCAGGGGCTTTCAGTTCACCTTCTACCGTAATCAGGCTATTTATACTTTGTCTGGCAGCGGCGGCAGTCATGGCAATTTGACCGCCTTCTGCACTTATTTTCCCTGTGTTTTTAACAATCTGCTCAGCGGTTGTGTCATCTTCAATCGCAATGTTCAATAAACCATCACCGTAAAAATCGGCAACGACCGTATCACCCGAGGCAAGTTGAACCCGACCAAGCCTTGCTGTAATGACCCCGCTATTTTCGACATTCGGGGCAACAAGACCGATAAGGCCGCTGTCTTTTGCAGTGATATGACCTTGATTTATAATTGCGGCTTCAGGATTACCAGTAATATCTAAATGATTGTCACCATTCATGAAATCTTCAGTATTAATATTGGCCGTTGTTGCGATGAGTCCATTCACATCAATAACAGATGTTTTATCAAAAAAAACGCCATTCGGATTGATAAGAATGATATTGCCATTTGCTGTTAATTGCCCTGCGATACGCGATGGGTCAGAGCTATTTACACGATTCAAGGCGACCGCCTCATGGCTAGGCTGGTGGAACTCTGTATGCTCATTTACATCTATATCAAACGATTGCCAGTCAATAACTGTACGGTGAGATTGTTGATAAATATCTGTTTTTGTCTCATTTTCTATGATCGTTGCTTGCCCGCCTGATACAACACCGTTTTCAGGGTTTGCAAAAGAACTATGACTTACGGAAAACCCTACAAGGGAAGAAAGTAAACATAATCCTAAATGATATTGAGATAATTTTAAAATACTCGGCCCCGCATGTATAGTTTACAACTTCACCATATTCGTTATGTTTGTCTGTCAGGGTACAAGACAAAGATTAAGAATATGATAAAGTGTGATTAAACAAATACAAAGGTATGTGATTTGCAGGGCTTAAAGCCAGTTAAAATATTATTTTTATGCCTTATCATGATGGTGGTTTGGGTCAGTGCGTATGCGCAAACTTTACCGAACACGGTTAATATTACACGCAATCAGGTTTTCCCCTCCGATATCTTACCACAGGACGAGAGTCCTCTTACCGCGCAACGGCAGCGGCAAATTGAGCTTCTGCAGGTTCCTGAAGGGTTTGATGATATTACATTCTTGCTTCAGGCTGTTGTGATTGAAGGCAATATTACCGCTTACTCTATTGAAGAGTTAAATGCAATTTACTTTCCTTATATCGGTGGAGAGCGTGTGCCGGTATCCATATTATGGGAGATTGCGAATAAAATTACGGAAAAATATCAACAAGATGGCTATTTCCTCTCACGCGCCTTTGTCCCTGAGCAGGTCATCGGAGAGGGGCTCGCCCGTATCAGGGTAGTAGAGGGTTTTATCGGTGAAATTTCAATCGATAGTGACGTCGGTTCGCCTGATAATCCTGTCATTGAACAACTGAAACAAAGGCTAACAGACCAAAAACCGATTCAGTTTAAGACGTTGGAATCTGTCTTGCTCAGGCTCAATGATTTGCCCGGTTATGATTTTCAGTCTACGCTCAAATCACTTGATAATGCGCAACCAGGCGCGGTTGCGCTGGCCTTACAAGCGACAAAAGAACCTTCAGCAACCAGAATATTTGTAAATAATCATGCATCCAGATTTACGGGGCCACATCGTACAGGCTTTGCCACATCATTTAATCTGCGCCCGTTGCATCAATCATACCTTTCTGTAACGTCCAGTCTGCCGAAAGGGGAGGAAGTCCACTCCCTCGCATATACCCACGATTATCAATTTCATCCCGATTTCGGATTAAGCCTCTCAACAGCTTACACAGGTTCCGAACCGGGTTATACGCTTGCGCCGAATGAGCTTGAAAGCCGTTCTCTGTCCCTTGATTTCGGTTTAAATTGGTATGCGGTCAAGCAACGTAATAAGGAATTAACGGCAGGCATAGAATTCAGCGCGCAAGATATTAAGACCGATATTTTAGGAACAACCTTTGTACGCGATAATATTCGGACATTAGCCTTAAAATTAGATTATAGAGGGTTCGATTTTCTCAAAGGCTATAACATTGCGAATGCTAAAATTACAAGAGGTGTCAAATTTTTAGGAAGCAGTGAGCAAGGCGATCCGAACCTGTCCCGTAATAATGCAAAACCCGATTTCACAAAATTGAACTTAAGCTGGTTTCGGCAAATGCCAGTTTATAAAGGATTTGTTTTATCCACATCCTTTGCGGCACAAAAAGCCTCCGGTCCGCTCTATTCATCCGAGGAATTTGGCTTTGGCGGCCCGAATAAAGGCCGCGCCTATGACCCGTCCGAGCTTCTGGGGGATGAGGGTGTGACCGCCAGTATCGAGGCCATATATACAGGATTAAAAAAATTCAAAAATTTTAAATTTAATCCTTATTTTTTCTATGATATCGGGAAAATCTGGAATAAGGATACTGGGCAGGAAAACCATGCCTCCGCTGCAACAACAGGGTTTGGCTTACGGTTATTTCATGATTCAGGCTTTAAGGCGGATTTGAGCATTGCTCAACCTCTGACAAGATCAATCTCCAACCCGATTTATGGTCAGGATGATGATTCTCCGCGTATTTACTTCCAGATTTCTTATGATTTTTGATAAATTCACATTACCAAATTTCGTCATTGCACGTTTTAACTGAAAGAAAAATACGTGTAATCCAGTTTTATAATTTTACCGCAGATGAGCACAGATAAACGCAGATATAACCTCTGTGTTCTCTGTGTCCTCAGTGGAAAAAAAAGATAATCAGGTCTATCCAATCGCTTCGCTTAAGGGATGTCACTCAATTCTTGATTCACTTCGCATTAAAAACTAAAGCCTACCGCTCCCCAATGAGAACCTCGCGTTTTCCGGTTGCGGATGCGGGGGAGACGACACCTTGTGCCTCCATTTCTTCCATGATACGTGCGGCGCGATTATAGCCGATTTGCAGGTGCCTTTGGATGAAACTGGTTGAGGCCTTGCCTTCGCGTGCGACCACCGCCACCGCCTGGTCATAGAGCTCATCCACTTTTTCACCATCACTGTCACCGCCGAACATATCAAAAATTCCGTTGGCGACTCTATCTCAGAAAATAAGGAATGGTGGACTCGATCGGTCTCGAACCGACGACCTCTACAATGCCATTGTAGCGCTCTACCAACTGAGCTACGAGCCCCTTTAATTTTAAAACTTTTTAAAGTGAATGCTTGTTAAAAGCAAGTGGAATTATTTACCTTCAAAACAACGAATGACCGATAAGATCGCGATTTAAATTATCAATCTCTTCCCGCAACTCACCTAAAGAATAAAGGGCAGGCGGCATTTTTTTACCGGCAATGTAAAAAGTGGGCAGATTATGAATACCAAGTACCCTTGCATAATTATGATAGAGTTTTGCCTCATCCAACACAGATTGTGCCCTTGACCGCGTTATCAGGTCACTATAATCGACCCCAAGCGCATTTATTCTGCTTTCAATAATATCCATATTTTTTTCATTGAGTGATAAGAGCAGATTATTGACTGTTAAAAATTGCCTTTGCTCTTTGGCAGCAATTGCCAGATTGACCAGTTCTTCATGTTGCCTCATTTTTTGTGTGACGGGTAATATATGAATCTTTATTTCTGAATCCGCGGCTGCAAGATTTGTCAGGACAGGGATTAAATGACGGGACTCAACAGTCTCATAATCAATAAAAGCCAGAATAGTCGTCTCGGCGTTTTGATTGCCGATAACCATGCGAGGGTCAGCGTTATCATTAATATAATGAATAACAAAGCGATAACCGACGAGGATATAAGCCAAATAGGCAAGCCCGATAAAAAAGAGAATGCCTATAAGCTTACTCATCTCAAATCAGGCCTCTTCGCGTGCGGCGGAGACGGCCTGTCGCATTGTATCCAGCCCGATATAACCGCCATACAGCTCCCCATCAATAATGAAGGCAGGTGTACCGTTAATGCCCATTTCTGCGCCCTTACTGGTTTTTTCATCCAGTTGGCTCATGACTTTATCGCCTTTTGCATCCTGTTTCATCTGCTCAACATCAAGCCCGATTTTCTCGGCCATGTCGCTTAGAACGCTTTCGTTGATCATGCCGCGATGTTCCATCAGCGCGATATGATATTCCAGATAGGCATCTTGTTCCTTCGCGGCCATTGCCCAGCGCGCGGCAAGTTGTGAAGAGGGGCCCAAAATCGGCATTTCAACAAAAACGACTTTCAGGTTTTTATCCTCCTCAATCAATGTCATCACATCATCTAAAGCCTTCTTGCAATAGCCACAATTATAGTCAAAAAATTCAACCATTGTGACATCGCCATCGGGGTTTCCGGCAATGGGGAGCATATCGTTATTTTCAAGCCAACCAAGATGTTCCTTCACTGCCTCCTGCCTTGCGCGGATATCGGCGGCTTGCTGTTCTCGCCCATAAGATTCAACCGCGTCCAATATCACTTCAGGGTTGTCTTTGATAAATTCCTTTATAATGCCCTGAACATCTTCCTTCGTCATATCCTGAGCAAACGCGCCATTGGGAAACGATAATCCACCCAATAGTGCCAATGTTAAAACCGTTTTTTTCATGTCTCTATAATCCTTTTTTCTTTCATGATTTTGACTGAATTTTATCCCTTCGGCAAGCTATCCAGATATTTTTGTAAATCTTGCGCCTTAACCGCCAGAGTATCATCAAGAGTATCATCCGCCAAAGCAAGTGAAAGCAAACGTTTCGCCTCTGCCCTATTACCAAGCATCGCGGCCTCCTCTGCCAGATAATAGCGCGCATCCGCTTCCCGGTCGTTGCGCCCCTTTACAGTTGCCAACAAGCGATAAATATAGGATTCATTTTTGTTATAGGCGAGGGCGGAAAGCAATAAATTCTCAACCTCCAGCCCATAATCACCAAGCCCTGTGAGCACTTGCGCGAGGTTTGCCTTCACGAGTGGGGCAGGCGTATCATAAGCCGCCAACGATTCCTCATAGATTACCCGCGCCTTTTCAAGCTGACCTGAATCCCGATATGTCTGGGCTTTCATTTCCAAAATGGCGGGATTGTTCGGCTCTTTTACAAGGATTGCATTAAACAACTCAATCGCCTGATCATAATCTTTTTGCCTGTAATGCATGATGGCATGGGCATAAAGGTCGGGGATGGTCTCACTGTTGCTATCATAATATCGTTGAACCATATGTGGTTCACGGAAAGCCCTCAATTTTGCTTTCACACGGTCAAAGGTAGCTTGTTTACCTGTTTCACCCAATTCAATTTCTACCTCGGCTTGAGAAGCGCCTTGTCGCATTGCCTCAATACGGTCACGGGTCAAAGGGTGCGTGCGCATATAGGCATTTTGACGTGCGGCAGGGAGCAGCTCATCCTTTTGAAGTTTTTCAAGAAATGTCACAAGCCCATTCGGATTAATATCGGCATCAATCAAATAGCGGAGCGCGGCCTGATCTGCCGCTGATTCTTGCGTGCGCGAGTGGCTTAAAAATCCGCCCGTTGCCGCGCCCGAACCGCCGAGGGTGACTGCCGTTGCGGCGCCGCCTTCACCGGTTGCAATCGCCGCACCAACCCCTGCCACCGCGGCGAAGATGGATTGATAGGTTGCACGATCTGCCGCGCGGCGTTTCTCAATCAAATGCCCTGCCTGAATATGGCCAAGCTCATGCGCGATCACGCCGATAATCTCTTCCGGATAATCCGCGGCCTGTATCAACCCTGCAAAAATAAAGATATTGGCGCCGCCTGCAACAAAGGCATTTACTTCACTGCTGTCAACCAGAATAATATCGACCTGATCCGCGTTCATCCCCGCCGCCTGATAGATGGGCTCGGCCCATGTCTCAAGCACGGCCTCAATTTCAGTGTCGCGAATGACAGCCATAGCACGCGCTTGGAGGCTTATACTCATTAAAAGCATGATTGTGAAAAACAGCTTATATTTCATTGTAAACGACTATAGTCAAAAATTACGGTGAAAGAAGGGCAAAACTGCTTTAAAGTACTTCTCATGACAGATGATAAAAAAACCAGCGGGCGGAAAACCGTTCGGGACAAGGCGGTGCGTGTGAAAACCGCGCGTGGGCGGAAGAACAGCTCGACCCGCTGGCTTCAACGACAGCTTAATGATCCTTATGTGCGCGATGCTCAACGCTTGGGCTACAAATCCCGTGCAGCCTTTAAGCTGGCGGAGCTTGATGATCAGCTCAAGCTGATTAAACCCGGAACGGTTGCGGTCGATTTGGGCGCCGCGCCCGGCGGATGGTGTCAAATTCTCGCCGAGCGGAAGGCCTCTCATATTGTAGCCATTGACCTTATCGAAGTGACGGATATCCCTGATATATCCTTTATCCAGATGGATTTCACCGATAATGATGCCCCTGATAAATTGATAGACATGTTGGACGGCAAACGCCCCAATCTTGTGCTATCCGACATGGCGCCCAATACGGTTGGACATCCAAAGACGGATCATTTGCGGACAATGGCTTTGGTTGAATTGGCATGGGATTTCGCGCTCAATACGCTTGCAGAAGGCGGGCATTTTGTTGCCAAAGTCTTTCAGGGGGGAACGGGGAGCGAGCTGCTCAATCAAATAAAACATCATTTTGAAACGGTCAAACATGTCAAACCAAAGGCAAGCCGCAAAACCTCGCCCGAGACTTATCTTGTCGCCATGAATTTTAAAAGATGAGTATTCGCGCAATAACAGAAAATGATATTGAGCAAATTGCGGAGCTTCACCGCCTGTCACGCCGCGAATCGGAAAATGGCATTATCCGCGATAGCGACCTTGACCGCAAAAGTCATGCGGATTTTGTTCATAACTGGCAAGACTGGCTGTCCGATAATGAGATTTACAAAATTTGTTTTGAAGATAATGGGGTTCTTAAAGGCTTCTCGCTCTTTGGTCGTGTAAAAACACGCCCGGCCTTTGACCGGGGTGTTGTGCCGAAATTCGGCGCAGAGATTTATGCGCTTTACGTCCATCCCGATTATTTCAGGCAAGGCGTCGGCAAAGCGTTATTCTCAGAGACTTGCAGGTTATTACAAGACCAAAAACATTATGGACTTATTTTATGGGCTTTAAAAAAGAACCAACCTGCGCAAGCTTTCTATACCTCATTGAATGGTGAGAAGGTCGGGAAACAGCGTGTTGATATCGGCGAATCAAGCTGGGCAGAAGAAAGTTGCTTTGCTTGGAAGGATATACGGCTCCTATAAACGTCATTGCCTGAAATTCTATAGAGATCCTAAGGCAATCCCTTCACGATTTTTTTTAATTGCAGAGTTAGAGAGTAGAAGGAGTTTATTTGTATAAACTCTGTGATCTCTGTGGTGAAAACATAACTTTAAGATATTGTAGATTGCAGGAACAAATCCTGCAATGACGATTAAATCTAAAGAATTGTTGCAAAAATGCAACATATTATGGGTGAATATGGCATTTTTTGGCTTTATGGGTTTGACCTCGCCATAAGAATGGCTAAATATTACCCCAATTCGTTTAACGAATATTTAACAACCGATTTAATTTAAATCGTTTTTATAAAGGAAGATAAAATGAAAAAACTACTTTTAACAGGTGCGGCTTTTGTTGCATTGGCGTCTTCGCCTGCAATGGCTGATGGCCTTGACCTTGATGTTGCCGGTCACTATAAAGGTTACGGCGTATTTTTAGACACAGACGCGGATGATATTCGTGAAGTTAACTGGCGTCAGGAAACGGAAGTTCACTTCACAGGTGAAACAACATTGGATTCAGGTTTGACTGTTGGTGTTCACGTTGAAGCAGATGTCAATGACGGCGTTTCAACAGACGAAGTTTACGCTTATTTCTCAGGCGGCTGGGGTCGTCTGAATGCCGGTCGTGAAGACGGTGCCGCTTACTTGTTACAAGTTGCTGCCCCTTCTGCTGACTCTAATGTTGACGGTCTTCGTCAATACATTTCAACAGTTGGTGAGCTTGACTATGCTCAAGATATCGCTGAAGAAGCTAACAAAGCAACATATATGACACCTGTCTTTAACGGTTTCCAAGCCGGTGCTTCATATGTTTTTGCAGTTGACCCTACTTCTGAGTCATTCGGCACTACACCTGCATCAGTTGACAATGATACTGATGATGCACTTGATAACGGTTATGAAGTAGCTGTTCGTTATGAAGGCGCCTTTGAAGGTGTTGGCCTTGCATTCGGTGCAGGTTGGGGTGACTACTCTGCTGAGACAGATGGCGATGATGTCGAACAATGGAATGTTGGTTTAGACTTGGATTTCGCTGGTTTTGGTATCGGTGTTGCTTATTTGGAAACAGAAAGTGATGACGCTGATGTTGCAGTTGAAGAAGAGACACTTGTTGTCGGTGCTGACTACCAAATGGGTGCTTACAAGTTGGGCGCATCATGGTTGAATCAGGATGAAGCCGACCTTGACCGCTACACAGTCGGTGCAGGTTACTCATACGGTCCGGGCATGTCTTTCCGCGGTTCAGTATCATACATTGATGGTGGTACAGGCGTACAGGAAGACTCAACACAAGTTCTTTTGGGTACACAAGTTAACTTCTAATCTTTTTAGAAGAAAACATATAACAGAAGAAGGGCAGGTTTTACCTGCCCTTTTTTTATTATGTCATCCCGAGCGAAGTCGAGGGATCTTATATCAGATCTCTTCACTCCTTTCAGTCGGTCGAGATGACAATTTTAAATTCAAACACAAAACCAAATAACTCTTTATTCTCGCAGGAAACATCTCTAAAATCGCATTCATGACGATACATCTTTATAAGGGCGATTTGCCCGATACGCTTTCCCTCGGTCACGAAATTGCAATTGATACGGAAACGCAAGGGCTTGACCCCCATCGTGACCGTTTATGCGTGGTTCAACTCTCGAACGGGGATGGTGATGCCCATTTGGTTCAGCTCTTTCGCGATGATTATGCGGCCTGCCCGAATTTGAAGGCTTTGCTTACTGACCATAATATAATGAAAATTTTCCACTTTGCGCGGTTTGATGCGGCGATATTGGAAAAATATCTGGGTTGTGCGGTTAACAATATTTTCTGTACAAAAATTGCCTCAAAATTGGTGCGCACCTATACCGATCGTCACGGGCTTAAAGATTTGCTCCGCGAACTGAGCGGGGTTGAGCTGGATAAGAAACAGCAATCTTCCGACTGGGCCGCAGAAACCTTAAGCGAAGACCAAAAAATCTACGCCGCAAATGATGTTTATCATTTGAACAAGGTGAAGGATAAACTGGTAGAGATGCTCAAACGCGAAGGGCGGCTTAAAATGGCGCAGGCTTGCTTTGATTTCCTTCCCATTCGCGCGAAACTTGACTTGGAAGGCTGGCAAAATGTCGATATCTTCAGCCATAGCTAACATGCCACAATTATCCGATCAATCAGTTGCGCTTGATACAATCCAGACTGAGATTGAGGGTCTATCCGCGCTTCAATCCATGATTGATGCGCAATTCGACAATGCCGTTCAAACCATTCAATCTATGAAAGATAAAGGCCGCGGGCGGCTGATTATCACCGGCATGGGGAAGTCCGGGCATATCGGGCTTAAAATGGCGGCGAGCTTTGCCTCCACCGGAACGCCATCCTATTTCGTGCATCCGGGCGAGGCTAGCCATGGCGACCTTGGCATGATCACGCAGGATGATATTGTCATTGCCATATCCAATTCCGGCGGTGCGCCAGAACTCGGTGATATTATTACCTATTGCAAGCGTTTCGCCATTCCCTTGATTGCCATTACATCTAACGCCGAATCCAATCTCGGCAAGCATAGCGATATTTGCCTTCTCCTCCCTCAAGCTAAGGAAGCCTGCCCGAACGGGCTTGCCCCAACGACATCGACAACGATGACACTTGTAATGGGGGATTGTCTGGCAATGGCTCTGCTCAACCGACAAGGGTTAAGCAGTGATGATTTTAAAATCTGGCATCCGGGCGGGAAAATCGGGTCAAAATTAACGCCGGTTTCTGACTTGATGGATACGCTTCCCACGCTGCCTTTTGTACAACCGACCGATACAATGGATCATGTGATTGTAGAGCTGGCCGAAAAAAATATGGGTTGTGTCATTGTGTCACCCGATAACAAACATGTTGCAGGGCTAATCACGGATGGTGATTTGAAACGTCATATGGCGCAGGATTTCCTAACCAAAACCGCATCATCCATCATGACCGAGAACCCTAAAATGATTGCGCAGGATGTTCTGGCAGGGGAAGCCATCAAAATTATGCTGAACGGCAGTGGCTCTCCTATCACATCTTTGCTTGTCCATGATAAGGGGCAAAATCTTGTCGGTATGTTAAGGCTTCAGACTTTGCTTGCCGCAGGCGTTGCCTAGTCTAAAAATGGTTGAGGAAACAAAAACAAACGATAATCGCCTTTCCAGCCTGAAAGTGCGAAGCAATAAGGGCAATGTCCGCACCTATTCGCGTTTTATCAGGTCATTAAAAATCGCCTTTCCTTTGATAATTATTGCCCTTATCGGCTTGCTTATCATATGGCCGCAGCTTAGCAATATTGCCGAGGCGCCGCTGACGAAAGATGATTTGACAGCCCTGCAAGAGGCTGAGCGTGAAAATATTCTGCTCAATCCAGTTTTCAACACGCTTGATGCAAAGCAACGGCCTTTGTCAATTTCCGCCGCAGAGGCACGCCAAAATAGAGATGAACAAGATAAAATCTATATGGCGCAACCGCGCGCGGCCATAATAGAGGATAACAGACACCTTAATTTATCATCCGGTCATGGCATTTATGATCAGGCGAATGAAACCTTGATTCTGATTGATGCGGTGAAAATGAAGGATAATCAAGGTAATGTTCTTTCAACTGAAAAATTGACGACTGATATTACAAATTCTGTTACGCGCAGTGAAAGTGAGGCAGTTTTAACCACACCGCAAGGCACAATTCACGGGCAATCAGTCATTCTCGACCACGCAAATGAAACAACCACTTTTCAAGGGCCAGCCAAAGCTGTTATATTTAACGAAAATAGACTTTAAATACATGCATTATTTTCTTATTCTCACTCTCATATGTTTTTTCAGCTTTCAAGCTTCTGCTCAAGAAAGCAATAATGCCGCGCCTATTGAGGTCACTGCGGATAATGAACTGAAATGGAATCGTGCCGACCGCATTATCACTGCCGAAGGCAATGCGGTTGTCCGCCAAGGTGCGGATTCGATTGCTGCGCCGACCATCACTGCGCTGTATAATGAAAATGACGCGATTGAGGTTTATCAGGTGACCGCTGCACCGAATGCTACCCTAATCCGTGAGAACCAAGAGCTGACCGCCTATGAGGTTGTTGCCGATTTTGACAATGGCGAATTATCGCAGGTTACTGCCAATGGCGATGTTATTCTCCAAAGCGAAGGCGAAACATTGTACGGCGACAAAGCAATCTATGACACGATTGAGCAGACTGTTGTTATCACCGGCAATGTGCGTATTGAGCAAGGTCAGAATATTTTAGAGGGTAATCGTGCCGTGTTTGACCTCACCACGAATATCAGCACAATGACAGGCGGGGCATCAGGCAATGATCGTGTGCGTGCCGTTTTCTATGGACGCTCAGCGGATTGATGAAAGACGCAACCGTTCAGAGTGCGAAGAAGGGTTTGCAGGCCGTTGCTATCGCAAAATCTTATAAAAAACGCCCTGTTTTAAGGGATGTGAGTATCTCTATAAAACAAGGCGAATCCGTCGCCCTGCTTGGTCCGAATGGGGCAGGAAAAACCAGCCTGTTTTATATTATTACAGGCCTTGTAAAGGCGAATAGCGGTACTATCAGCCTTGATGGTGAGGATATTACTAAACTGCCCATGTATCGGCGCGCGCGCCTCGGTGTCGGCTACCTACCTCAGGAAGCATCGATTTTCAGAGGGTTAAATGTTGAGGATAATATCCGCGCCATTCTGCAAACCAATCAGGACATGAACAAGGATGAGCAGGAAGCATTACTTGATGAACTGCTTGCCGAATTTTCAATTTCTCATTTGCGTGTGACACCGTCTGTTGCATTGTCGGGGGGGGAGAGGCGCAGGCTTGAAATTGCTAGAGCCTTGGCCTCGCGCCCGAAATTTATTTTACTTGATGAACCGCTGGCAGGGATTGACCCGATAGCGGTGAATGATATTCGCGATTTGATTGCCCATCTTAAAAATCGCGGTATCGGGGTGCTTATTACCGATCATAATGTGCGTGATACGCTTGAAATTGTTGACCGCGCCTATATCCTTCATGACGGATATATCCTGACTGAGGGTACACCTGACACAATTGTCCAAAATGATGATGTCCGGCGTGTCTATCTCGGTAAAAACTTTAAGGTTTAAGACAAGCTTACTAAAATTGAGTCGCTTTTTTTATGGTAGTTTTGTAATGTCTGATAATGGTTGAGGCGGCACAAATAATGGACAATGAAAATAACGGCGGTACGGATGATGTCACCGCCATTCGGACGCTTCCGCATAATTTAGAGGCTGAACAGGCTTTGCTCGGCGCGATGTTGGAAGATAACCGCATCATTGACAATTTCTCCGATTTCCTGCGCCCGATGCATTTTTTTATGCCTGTGCATCAGCGGATTTATGACGCCATCCTGAAACTGACCGAGCGTGGGCAAAATGCAGACGCGGTTACGGTCAAAGCTTATTTTGAAAGCGATAATGATTTAAAAGATGTCGGTGGTGCGGCTTATATCAGCGACCTAGCCTCATCCGTTATCTCTGTTTTAAACGCCAAGCATTATGCACAAGTGCTCTATGACCTCCATATTCGCCGTGAACTCATCGCCATCGGGCGCGATGTTGTGAATGAAGCCTTTGAACAGGATATTGACAGCAGCCCTGATGACTGTCTTCAGCATGCCGAAAAACGCCTTTATGATTTGGCGGAAACGGGCGAAGGGCAAAGCGGTTTTATCACGATGAAAGACGCGGTCGGTGTCGCCATTCAAAATGCCGAAAAAGCCTTCAAAACCGAGGGGCATGTGACAGGGGTGACAACAGGCTTGCGCGATTTGGATAAGCGTTTAGGCGGGCTTCAGCCCTCTGATTTGCTCATCCTTGCCGCGCGACCTGCCATGGGGAAAACCTCGCTCGCGGTCAATATTGCTTATAATGCCGCCTATGCGCATCATCGTTCAGGCGGGCAGGAAGGCGGGCGCGTTGGTGTTCTGTCCCTTGAAATGTCGTCAGACCAGCTCGCCTCTCGATTGCTTTGTGACTTGGCCGAGATGCCGGGCGATAAAATCAGGCGGGGTGATTTTGGCGCAGAGGAATTTCGGAGGTTATCGGAGGCCGCAAACAGCCTCTCACTTATCCCGCTATATATCGATGACACGCCTGCCCAGACAATTACCGCCATTCGGACACGCGCCCGGCGGATGAAGCGGAAGCATGGGCTGGAACTGCTTATTGTCGACTATCTTCAACTTTTGCGCGGAACGGGATCAAAACAGGGGAATGAAAACCGCGTGCTCGAAGTCTCAGAGATTACGCGTGGCTTAAAAGCGATTGCGAAGGACTTGCATATTCCGGTGATTGCCTTATCGCAGCTCTCGCGCGGGGTTGAAAGCCGTGAAGATAAGCGACCCCAGCTTGCGGATTTGCGGGAATCAGGTTCGATTGAACAGGATGCGGATGTGGTGATGTTTATCTATCGTGATGAATATTATTTACAAAACGCACAGCCATCGGAAGATGATGCCGAGAAAATGGCGGCTTGGCAGGAGAAGATGGACAAGGCCTATAACAAGGCAGATATTATCATTGCCAAACAACGACACGGTCCGACAGGGACGGAAACATTATTTTTCGACGGGCGATACACCCGCTTCCGCGACCTTGATAAGCATCATAGTGACCGTTTTTAAAAAGAAATAAATGGCAAGATATATTCCTTACAGCTTGTAAAAAACTTGTCATCTCGACCGAGTGTAATGAGTGGAGAGATCTGCGCGGTAATCAGATCACTCGGCTAAGCTCGGGATGACAAGATTATCACGTAAGTTTTGTGAAACTCTGTAAAATGGTTATTTTAAAACCTTATACTTAAATCAACTGACTTAAGCGCAATTCTGTCGCGGTGAGCATCGCAAAATCGGGTGCATCATGCTCTCTTAAATGACCGAGCATGTCAATAATCGGCTGAGTCGCATTCTCATGCGCTTTCAACCATGTTTGAACAGGATTTTTATCGCAGGTTTTTTTATAGGTATCACAGTAATTCGAGACAATATAACGCGTCAGCGTGGCCTGCGTTTTATAAAGCCTATCTGTCAAATTTTTGAGCGTTTCCGCCTCCCATTGTGACTCAGCTTGCCTTTCGCGGGCTTGATCGCGCAACCAAACGAATGAGAAAATCTCATTTAAATTGAAATAAACTTTCGCAACCGTATCGATATTTTTACCTTCATTATCCGCAATATGCGCAACATCAAAAGCCGTATTGAGAATTGGAAGCATAGCCACACGGCGAGCGATATCCATTGGAAAGCCAGCCTCTTTCAATCTGTTTTGTCGCTCTGCAATAAATAGTAAACCTGAGTTAGGGAGGAGATTGTCAATATTTTTCACTAAATGCTGCACTGATTTTTGAAAATTTTTGCCAAGCGCTACAAGGTTTTCATCTTTTAAACTTTCAACATCGAAATTTTTCAAAAACCATGTTGTGCCATAATTCACAAATGTCGCAATTTTTGATAAAGCCTCAATCTGTGATAATGCGGAAGCCTTGTTATCAAGGGCCTCAATATCGGCATAGAGATTACTTAGGCTGAAAATTTCGCGGATAATAATATAGGCACGCGCCACCGTGCAGGCGGCAACACCCGTCTTTATGGTTTGATCCATGATATAGGCAGGCCCCATACGATTGATAATTGTATTTGAAAGTTGAGTCGCGATAATTTCACGTTTCAAACGGTGGCTGTCCATTTGATCACGGTATTTCTTTTGCAATTTTGCAGGAAAATAATTGATAAGCCAGCTTTGAAAGGCAGGGTCATCGGGAATATGACTGTCCAGCAAATCCTGAAATAATTTAATTTTCGTATAGGATACTAGCGTCGCAATTTCTGGCGCGGTCAACCCTTGATTATTGCGCGCGCGTTCTTCAATCGCCGCCGCATTGGGCAAATATTCAATCTCACGATTAAGGTTTACCGCTTTTTCCAGATGCGTGATAAGGTCAGCGTGCAATTGAAGCGTTTCCGAAGCCTCATGCGCCACAACCGAGATGGCTTGCGCTTGTTGATCATTATTTCTTAAAACAAGCGCGGCAATATCATCCGTCATACTTTTCAAGAGTTTGTTCCGCGTTTTCACATCCATCTCATTTTGCTGCATTAATTGTTGCAGCAGAATTTTGATATTGACTTCGAGGTCGGAGGAGTTGACGCCGCCTGAATTATCAACAAAATCGGCGTATAATTTAACACCAAGGAGAGCCATGCAGATACGCCCTGCATGGGTTACACCCAAATTCGCACCCTCGCCAATGACACGCGCGCGAACCTCATGTGCATCAACGCGGATGGTATCATTCGCCTTATCCCCCACATCGGCATGAGACTCATTAGGCGCCTTGATATAAGTACCGATACCGCCAAACCAGAGAAGGTCAGTTTGAGCCTTTAACATGGCGTTCATAAGCTTTTGCGGTGAGACTTTTTTATCGCTTAAGTCAAAACGCTTCATGATCTCAGGGGTGAGGCTCAACTCTTTATCATGTCGCGAGAATATTCTTCCGCCTTTGGACAGGATTTTTTCGTTGTAATGATCCCACCCCTTAATCTCGTTGAATAATCTTTCCCGTTCCTTAAAAGATTTTTTAATATCAGGGTCAGGGTCGCAGAAGATATGCAGATGGTTAAACGCCCCTATTAGGCGGATATAAGGGGAAAGCAACATACCGTTCCCGAATACATCACCACCCATATCGCCGATACCGATAACATCAAATTCTTGGCGCTGGATATCGAGTCCAAGCTCTCTGAAATGGCGTTTGACCGATTCCCACGCGCCTTTGGCCGTTATGCCCATGTCCTTATGGTCGTACCCGGCCGACCCGCCAGAGGCAAATGCATCGCCAAGCCAGAAGTTATAATCCTCTGCAATACCATTCGCAATATCGGAAAAAGTTGCGGTTCCCTTATCGGCGGCAACGACCAGATAGGGATCATCGCAATCATGGCGAACGCAATCTTTTGGCGGCTTCACCTTTTTATTCACGATATTATCAGTGATATCAAGCAAGCCTGAAATGAAAATTTTATAGCATGTAATCGCCTCATCTTGCATGGCCTTTCTATCGGGATTTTGAGGCGGGCGTTTGACAACAAAGCCACCCTTGGAACCGACAGGAATAATTACCGCATTTTTTACATTTTGAGCCTTCATCAACCCAAGCACTTCTGTTCTGAAATCCTCATGACGGTCTGACCAGCGAAGCCCGCCACGCGCAACCTTACCGCCGCGTAAATGAACCCCTTCAACGCGGGGAGAATAAACAAATATTTCAACATAGGGTTTCGGAAGGGGGAGAATATCTATACGGGAACTATCGAGTTTTACCGAAACATAATCTTTATTCTGAAAGAAATTTGTGCGAAGCGATGCACCAATCAGCTGCAGCAAAGAGTGCAAAATTTTATCCTGATCAAAAGACGGCACATCCTGCAACAATTTCTCAATTTTCTTTATATGTTTGTTTTGTGCATTCTCCCTTTCTTTCTGAGGGCGTGATGGGTCGTGACGGTCATAGAAATAATCAACACATGAAGCTGCAATTTTTGGATATTCAGTCAGAGCCTGCATCATATAACCGGGGGAAAATTGTATACCTGTCTGGCGCATATAGCGGATAAAGGTTCGTAGAATCAATACATCGCGCCATGGCATTTGAGCCTTGGCCGTAAGGGCATTAAGTGCATCATTTTCAGAAGTTTGATTCCAAATGGCGCGTAGACTTTCCTCAAAAACACCCTTAATGTCTTTAACGGAACGGGCATGGTCCGGATTACGAAACGCAATTTCAAAATCATGAAGCCATACAGCTTTATCGCCTTTAATTTTTAACTTAAAGGGTTTTTCGGCAATCACACGAAAACCGTAATTTTCTAAAATCGGCAAAATATCTGATAGTGTTACAGGGTCATCCGGATGATAAATTTTTAAATTGAGTGTTGCTTTATCGTCAGTAACATCCTGATACAAGTTAAGCGCAAAAGATGCTGTCTCTGCCATTTCTTCCAGCTTAAGAATATCATCGTGAACTTCATCACCCACGGCTTGCTCACAATAGCTTAACGGAAATGCGGAAGCATACTTCTCTGCAAGGTCGAGCGCGGCTTTTTCCTCCTCGCAAGCATTCAGCAAGATAGCCCTTAGTTTTTCAGGCCATGACCGCGCGGCCTTTACAAGCTTATCTTCAATGGCATCAAAATCATGCTTTTTTGCATCATTATCATCATCCGAAAGCGTGATGCGATAAATCACACGCGCCAAAGGTGAGTCATCCAAAACCGTGTAAAAAGCCTCACATGTACCATGAAAGGATTCTTCCAATATATTTTGCATTTTCATGCGTAAATCGGTTTCGTATTTCTCACGCGGCGTATAAACAAGGCAGGATACGTAGCGTTTGAAGGGGTCTTCGCGAACATATAGCGCAACTTTCGGCTGTTCTTGCAACGCCATGATGGAGACCACATATTGCTGCAGCAAATCTGTATCAATCTGGAACAGCTCATCACGCGGATACTTTTCCAAAATATGCATAAGGGCGCGGTGATTGTGGCTGTTCGGGCGATAACCGGATTGCTCTAATACTTGATTAACCTTGTGACGCAAATAAGGAATATCCTGAATTGAACGGGAGTAAGTGACAGAGGTAAATAGCCCGATAAACAGCCGCTCACCATTGACATTGCCATTTTTATCATATGTTTTAATTGCTATCGCATCCATCGGCACACGGCGGTGAACAGTTGCGCGTTTATTGACTTTTGCGATAGTGAGGGTGGGTTGTTCCAGCCGGATTTGCTGCAACGCTTCGGGTAATTGTTGCCGTGCCTGATTAATATAAACAGGGCGTTTTTCATCGCTTAAGAGGCCAAGACCGGACCCTTTGACTATTTTTGATGTTGTTGTTTTTTGAGATGAAGACAGGCTGTATTCGCGATAGCCAAGAAGCGTAAAATTATCATCATGAATATAATTAAGAAATGCCTGATACTCTTCAAATAAAGTTTTATCAGGTGCAGCATTTTGTATGTCGAGTGCCTGAATAGTTTGTTTCAAGGCCTCCTTCATTTTCTGCCAATCGCGCGTGGCGAAGCTGACATCCTCAGTGACAGAGCGCAGCGATTCTTTAAGCTTATTTTTATCTTCTACGCTTAAAATTCCTTGTAGGGCTATAATTAAAAGGGACAGGACATCATCCTCACCTTTATAAGGCTGGGTCAGGACATCGACTTTTTCAAGCTCCCCGTTTTTGTTGTGTTCAATTTTCACACTGTGATGAAGGACGCCTTCAATCGTAAAACCATGCGCCGTACAATCCGCTGTGATGGAATCAATCAAGAATGGTTTATCATCCGTTATCAGAACAAGCACGGTTTGGTCATGTTTATCCTGCTTACCTTGTTTCTCAACCGCATCGATATGGATACATGTTGCGCCGTTATCTTTATTTCTTAGTAATGCCTCCGCCGTCTCAACCGCTTGAGATAAAGCATGGGCAGGAATATGTGTATGTTGCTTTTTTGCAGCGGATTTTTTGAGTGTTTCTTGAAAATTTTTAAAGGCAGGCATGCTATTATTACGCTCATAATCAAATTAAGTTTAAGAATAATACGCTATCATCATCATATCTTTAAGCAAAGACGGCAATCTTGATTGATTATATCTGCCTATCTGTGACATACTGTTAACATGGAATTAGACTTATTAATCAATAAAACAGGCGAGTATGGCATTGTCACCACGCATCAATTCGAGGCAAAACCATCGGCCGCTTTCTTTGACCATGATACGCTCCGATTATCATTGGAATTTAGCGAAACGATGGATAGCGTGCCATTGAATGTTACCGTGGCACTCGACCATGCAGAGGCACTCATTTTAAGAAACCAGATTTATTTCGTGGTTTATGAGGGTGATTTCATCGTGATGGCAGAGACAATCCCATTAATTCATACAGGGGCAACGGCAGGTTCATCAACAAGCGGGCAAGCCTACGGCACAATCAGTCAAGCGGAATACTGGCTTAAAACCGCGATTCAGGGGCAACCCATCCATCGCGATAATCTGGGGCATGAAAATGCCAGCGGCGGCGTCATGCGCGGTGTCTCCCCGAAAGTTCTCAGGCTCGCCCCTCAACTCCAACGCCAGTTGGCGCAAGAGCGGGCCAATGCGCCGAAACCGGCTCCGGCATTGACCGTTCCTACTATGGGAATGGGCGGCAATTCAGGCGGTGGCAGGTCAACTGGCGGCATTCAAAACCCGAACCTAAATAACCGTCATCCCAAACCACCAACCGATATGGGTGAGTAAATTTCTAGATCCTGAAATAAATTCAGGATGACAATTATTCTTCTCAGAGTTTTAATTTGCTTTTTCGCTATTTATAATCTAAATACATCCTTGGAAGTCGGCGCGGGCGGGTCGCTCGCCAATCTGGTCAGGCCGGAGACGGAGCAGCCATAACGAATTCATCCGGGTCGTGTCCGACTTCTTTTTTTTATTCGTCATTACAAGAAAACCTTCTCCCTTGGGAGAAAGTGGCGAACACCCGTGAGCCGGATGAGGGGCTTTAAAACCATATTTCCCCTCACCCTAACCCTCTCCCAAGGGAGAGGGGACTTTGTTTATCTCTTCTTCGCATTAAAATAAATTCTTCATTTAAATGAGTTCACTACCTAAGAAAAATTGTCCATAGAAATCCCCTCTAAATCTTGCTATCACTTATACAAGACATGAGTGAGAGTGAAGCAAATCAGGATTACCGCGTTTTAGCGCGCAAATACCGCCCTTCCAATTTTGAGGAGCTGATCGGGCAGGATGCGCTTGTCCGTACGCTTAAAAATGCGATTGAGGCCAACCGCGTGGCACATGCTTTTATCTTAACGGGTATTCGCGGAACGGGGAAAACGACAACCGCACGCATTATTGCAAAGGCCTTGAATTACACAGGCGCAGATGGGCAGAGCGGTCCGACAGGCGGCGACACGGCGGATTGCGAAGTTTGCCAAGCTATTGCTGAAGATCGCCATCCTGACGTGATGGAGATGGATGCGGCCTCACGCACGGGGATTGATGATATCCGCGAGATTTTGGATGGTGTCCGCTATGCCCCTATCTCCGCCCGCTATAAGATTTATATCATTGACGAGATTCATATGCTGTCAAAGCAGGCCTTTAACGCCTTGCTGAAAACCCTTGAGGAGCCGCCATCCCACGTAAAATTTATCTTCGCGACAACGGAAATCCGTAAGGTTCCGGTCACAATTTTATCACGGTGCCAGCGTTTTGACCTGAAACGGATTGAAACCGAAACCCTTAAGGCGCACTTTGCCACTATCTGCAAAAAAGAAAATGTCGAGGCAGAAGATGAGGCCTTACAACTCATCGCAATGGCGGCGGATGGGTCGGTGCGTGACGGATTGTCCCTCCTTGACCAAGCAATGGCAATGGGGGAGGCAGGCAAGGTGACGGCGGAAGATACGGCAACGATGCTGGGTGCCAGTGACCGCCTGAAAATTCTTGATTTGGTTGAGGCGTCACTCGGCGGACAGGCTGCAAATGCGCTTGGCATTATGCGCGACCTGTATGCCATGGGTGCCGCGCCTGATACGGTTGTGCAGGATGTGATGGATATGGTTCATGGCTTAAGTGTCCTGACCGTTACGGATAATACAGGGTTGGATACGCTTCCCCATGCAGGTATGGATAAGGCGAAAGCCATGGCGGCAAAGCTCACAATGATGCAGCTTCAACGCGCATGGCAAATTTTGATGAAAGGCATGGTTGAGCTTCATAATGCGCCGAATGCTCAAAAAACCGCCGAGATGATTATCTTAAGGTTGATTTTCGCCGCGGATATGCCCGACCCTGCGGACTTATTAAAGAAAATTAAGGCTGAAAAACAAACGCAAGCCATCGCGTCTGAACAAAATGCAAATGGGCATGACGGCGGCAATCAACCGCAATTAAGGGCGATTGCAGGCGGCGGGCAGGCCGTGATGCAAACCGCACCGCTTGAGAATCCCAAGCCGTATAATCAAGAAAGCCCTGAAACTTTAGAAGCAATGATAGATTTGTTTGAGCGAAATCGTGAGATGATGCTGGCTGACCATCTCTATCGCAATATCGCGTGCATAACTCTAAAAAAAGGCGTGTTCGAATTTGTCCCTTACGAGGCTGCGCCGCCAGATTTTGCAGGGCGTGTGCGGTCTTGTTTGCAAGACTGGACAGGGGAACAGTGGATGGTGAGTGTAACACGGCGGCAGGATGGTGCCCTATCACTTGCCGAGAAAAAACATGCGGCGGAGCAGGAGCAATCAGAAGCCTTGCTGGAAAATTCGACAGTCAAATCGGTTTTGGATGTTTTTCCCGATGCCGAAATTGTGAAAATTTATAAGTTAAATAAAGAAACTTAAATTGTCATTCTGAGCAAAGCGAAGAATCCCCAAAAATGGTCAAAACACATAATTATTACGTTTACATTATGACGAACAAATCTCATTCTACTGTTTATACAGGTGTCACCAATAATTTAGTTCGCCGCGTGTGGGAACATCAAAATAAAACAGCGGACGGATTTACAAAAAAATATAACTGCACAAAATTAGTTTTCTTTGAGCACGGAAACTGTATAGAAGGTGCCATAAAGCGTGAAAAGGAAATAAAAGGCTGGCTGAGAAAAAAGAAAAATAATCTTATCGAAATGAATAATCCTTTATGGGAAGATTTAGGATTAAAGTTAGATATTATAGATTAGATTCTTCGCTTTGCTCAGAATGACAAAACTAATACATAAAAAGGAGTAAGTCTCAATGGATATGATGAAAATGATGCAACAGGCCAAGCAAATGCAGGAAAAAATGCAAACAATGACGGCTGAGCTTGACAATGTTGAGGTAACAGGCAGTGCAGGCGGCGGCATGGTCAAGGCGACCATGACATGTAAAGGGCATATGCGCGGCCTTGAAATTGCCCCTGAAGTCATTGACCCTGCGGAGCCTGAAATCTTGCAAGACCTTATCATTGCCGCCGTGAATGACGCGCGGGCGAAAGGGGAGCAGACACTCGCCGACCGTACGAAAGACATGATGTCTTCGATGGGGCTCCCTGCGGATATTAAACTCCCGTTTTAAATCTTATTATAATGGATGAAATAGACAAGATTTTTACATCGCAATGCGATTTTATAGCGGGCGTGGATACGCTCGACTGGTTACCGCCTGCGACTTTGCCAGAGGTTGCATTCGCCGGGCGGTCAAATGTCGGGAAATCAACATTGATAAATGCGCTTACCGCGCGAAAGAAACTGGCGCGGACATCCAACACACCCGGGCGAACGCAACAGCTCAATTTCTTTAATATCGGCGAAACATTCCATTTGGTCGATATGCCTGGTTATGGCTATGCAAAGGTTTCAAAATCGAAAATCAAGAATTGGACGAAGGTTTTAGAAAACTATCTGAAAGGGCGCGTGACCTTACGCCTCGCGCTTGTGCTTGTTGATTCCCGCCATGGGTTGAAAGACGGCGACCGCGAGATGATGGACTTACTCAATAAGGCCGCGGTGCCTTACCGCGTGGTTTTGACTAAAACTGATAAAGCCAATCAGGCCGAGCTTACAAAAACACTGGAAACTGTTGCAAAAGAGCTTAAGAAAAACCCTGCCGCCCATCCCGAGCCTATATTGACCGCAGCAGAAAAAAAGCATGGTATTCAAGAATTAAGGCAAATTATCAGCCATTCCGTACTATAAAATTGAAAAATTATAAAAATAACTTATCTAGAAATATATGGTTTATTTCATCATTGCATTTGGGCTAGCTGTTGCCATATTGGCAGCTATTTATAGTCTTGGAGGCGGGGCTACATATCTTGCAGGTTTTAATGCGTTTCTTGGCGCAAATGCCTTACTCTATGTTATTTTTGCCATTATTCTGATCATATTGATGACTGCCATTTGTGCGATGCTGATTATTCGACGCAGACACGCGCGGCGGTGAGAAATTTTGACAGCTTTATCGGGATAGATTGGTCAGGTGCGAAAAGCCCAATCAAAAGCAAAGCAATTGCCGTTGCCACATGCTCTCATGGAAAAGAAGCCCCGACACTCATTAGCCAGAGATGGTCTCGTGAGGATGTCTCCGACTATATTCAATCACTTTTAGGGCAGGGCAAACGAACATTAATCGGGATAGATTGCAATTTTGGCTATGCCGCACAAACTATTGAAAAGCAATTCGGAAAAGATGCCACAGCCGCAAACCTCTGGCAAAAAGTTGAAGAACTCAACACACATCATATGAATTTTTTCGCAGGTGATTTTTTTTCTCACCCTGACTACGCGCCTTATTTCTGGACAGAAGGCAAAATGCCCGAGAATTTTACTATGCCGCAACGCATGACCGAAACCCAATGTGCAAAAGATGGCTTGGGTCGCCCTGAAAGCCCTTTTAAACTTATCGGCGCAAAGCAAGTTGGAAAAGGCGGTTTGGCGGGCATGCGCCTTGCCCATTCTCTTAAGCAGAATCAAGGCGATAAAATCGCTATCTGGCCTTTTGATAGCATTGCACTATGCGACAAGGCAGAAATTATTATCACCGAAATCTACCCGCGGCAATTTATCAAACGGGCAGGCTTTGGTGATAAGAAAATTAGAGATTGCAATGGCGTGAATATTGCCCTTAAAAATTTAGATAGCTTAAGCATTAAAAACCGTGAAATTTCTGATCATCAAACGGATGCACTCATCTCCGCGGCGGGCTTAAGGCATTTATGCGGAAACGATGTAGCTATACCCGAAAGCCTAGCCACGCCACCTGCACCTCATCCCATTTTGCAAAAAGAAGGTTGGATTTTCGGGGTTGGTCATTTATGAATTGAGAACAATGAAAATAACCCATGACTTTGACGGACAGCGACTTGATCGTTTTTTAAAGGCTCAGTTTCCGTCTCTTGCTTTCGGGCAGTTACAAAAATTGATCCGCACAGGGCAAATCCGTATCAATGGTAAACGAGTGAAGGCGGACAGCCGCATTTCCGCAGATGATGAGCTACGCTTACCCCCTCAAATTTTATCAGGTGATTTTGATAAAAAAGAGCTTACCACCTATTCTCAGACCGATCATGATTTTATAGCTTCGCTCATTCTATATGAGGATGATGACATTATCGCGCTTAATAAGCCGGCAGGGTTGGCCGTTCAAGGCGGAAGTAAAATCAAGAAACATATTGACGGTTTGCTTCAATCTTATCAGAAAAAGGGGGTTAAGCCTCGGCTCGTGCATCGGCTGGATAAGGAGACATCAGGCGTGCTTCTGCTTGCCAAGTCGGCAGAGGCCGCACGCAACCTTACAAAATCTTTCCAAACAAACAGGGTTAAAAAAACCTATCTTGCTGTCACTTGCCCTTCACCAGCACAGCCCAACGGAACTATTAATGCGCCGCTATCAAAGGCATCGGCGCGCCGTGACGGGGGTGACATGATGGTGCATGATGAAGCGGATGGGAAGCATGCGGTTACAAATTTTGAAGTTTTGGATCAGGCAGGTCATCATGCCGCACTTGTCGCCTTTTATCCTGTCACAGGACGAACCCATCAAATACGGGTTCATGCCGCGATTATCGGTGCGCCGTTACTGGGGGATACGAAATATAATGACAATCCTTACCCTGAAGAGCTGGGCGAGGCTTCAAAAACGCTTCACCTTCATGCGCGACATATCAGTTTTTCACACCCAATCACGTGGCAGGATATGACCTTAACCGCGCCACTACCGTCTGCCTTTATGACCACGGTAAAGAGTTTAGGGTTTGCGTTTTAAAGCAAATAAGCTAGCCTGTATCCATGGAAAATCTGTCTGTAAATGACCTTAAGAAATTTATAACGCCTGCTGTTTTAACAGGGCTCGCGGCTATAGTTATCGGTCTATTATTTTATTTTGCACAATGGCATTATTCCGAAGATGGACATGAAACGCTTTTAGGGTTTTATATTGTTCTATGTATCTTTCTGGCACTCGCATTACAGTTCAGAAAAAAATCATTAGTCATTTTTATCGCGGTGTTAATAGTATTGAATTTTACTTACGCCTATTTAAAATTTGATTGGCGGAAAGATTATATTCAAAACGCGGAAAACGGTCAATTTCCTGCCATTAATCAGTATATCGATGAATTCCCGTCTTTTGAAGAACACTATTTTGCAAGCCTATTTGACACGCCAAGATGGGCTGCCTTTTCCAAAGAATGTTTTGAGCCTGCGCTTGATAACATGCCGATGGCGCAGGAATGTATGTCGGCAAATTTGATTGCTGATAATTATGGAATTGATATTAGTTCTGTCATAGATAGTCACTACGAAAAAATGAAACGCACCGCTCAAATGGTTCAAAGCGGCAGTATCGTTAATGCAAATTTCTATCGAAACTGTCTGAATAGCAGAAATTGCGCTTTTATTCCGCTACTTCCTGCACAAGTCGAAGCAAGCACCCTGAACATGGAGAGTGAGACGTTTGTCACTATTCGACGTCAGTTTTGGTCAATTGTTGAGGATGATACAATTCAGCCGATTGTTTGTGATTTTGTTGATTTATGCCGCGTAATGCGTGATGCAAATGTTATTGTCTTGCCTGAATCCAGTAATTAAAATCTTTATTTTGAAATTATTTAACCTTCTGAAGAATACGTCCGGCAATATAAAGCGGATAGGGCATCAGACAAAAAAAGGCGGACATTAAAATAAGACCTCGGTTATCCTGCACAAATTGGCCTTGCATCATTTGAATATCTTGTTGTGAGGGTATAATACCTTTATCGGTTTGAATGCGGAGGTTATTGAGGGCGGATAAATCACCATTCAGAAAAATCAGGCAGCCAAACATAAATATCCCAACCATTAAAATAACGAATGACCACCATAATGTGCGGATGATATAACGCAAATTCTCGCGCATAAAATCATTCTCGCTATATCGCCATTTGTAAATATAGGCGGCAATATGCCCGACAAGCAGGCACGCCATACCCGCAAAGGGCAAGAGCGAGACAGGAATCATACATAAAGTTGCTCCTGCCGCTATTAAGGCATAAAGACTTAAAATTGTTTTTTGATCCGATGTGTATTTTGTTTTTTCAATCATTTCACTGCCTTTTGAATAAGCGTTCAATATCATCTAAAGATAGTTGAATCATGGTCGGACGACCATGATTGCATTGCCCTGACAGGGGTGTTTTCTCCATCTGCCTGAGGAGGGCGTTCATCTCCTCCCCGTTTAATCGCCGACCTGAACGCACCGAGCCATAGCACGCCATTGTTGCCAGAATGTGATCAATTTTCGCTTCAAGTGCGGTCATGCTGCCCAACTCTTCCGCCTCATCAATCAAAGTGCTAATCATCTCTTTTATATTAAGTTTATCGGATAAAATAGAGGGCACAGCGCGAACTATAATTGCATCATCACCAAAACTCTCAAGACTTAATCCGGTTTTTTCAAGCAATTCGGCATATTCCATCACACTATCTTTATGGTCGGCATGAAGCTGTATCACTTCGGGGATGAGGAGGATTTGTTGCGCCACGGCTTTTGATTGCCACTGCGTTTTCATCTCCTCATAAACCAGCCGCTCATGCGCCGCATGCTGATCGACCAGCACGATGCCGTCATCTGTCTGCGCCAAAATATAGTTTTTATGAAATTGCGCCAATGCCGCACCGAGCGGATAGGATTGTGCCTGAGGCGGCTCAGTGTGAACTTCCTCAGCATGATGATAAGTCGGCGTTGCGTTATAGGCAATTGTGGTCTCATTCACTTGCCCAGATGGTGCAAATTCCGCCAAAGGAAGCGCATAATCCGGTTGCATCGGCATTGGTGTTTGCCGTCCAAAAGCTTTGCCACTTCCCGCACTTCTGAAACGCTGTGTTTGATTGGGCGTCAGGCTTGCCGATTGATGGGCGTGCTCTCGCAAGGCTGTTTGAAGCCCATGAAAAATCAGCGTTCTGATATCCTGAGGCTTACGAAAGCGTACCTCGGTTTTTGAGGGATGAACATTCACATCAACCTGATCATTCGGCAATTCCAAAAACAGGGCGACAAGCGGATATTTTCCTGAAGCCAATACATCACGATAGGCCCCGCGTAACACGCCCATCAGTAATTTATCACGAACGGGACGTTTATTGACAAACAGATATTGTGACAGGCTGTTCCCCTTATGAAAGGTTGGCAGACTGGCAAATCCTGTTAATTTAACCCCGTCATTTTCTGCCATGACAGGCATGGATGATGATTGAAATTGCCGCCCCATGATCGCCTGTATTCTGTCAAGCAAAGGCACGGCGCGGTAATGAAAAATTTTCTTATCATCATGGGTCAGTGAAAATTCAATTTCAGGACAAGCAAGGGCAAGCCTGTTGAGAACATCTTTCACCGTCATCAATTCGGCGCGGTCTGTCTTCATAAATTTTAACCGTGCAGGGGTTGTGTAAAACAAGTCGCTGACTTCAATGCGCGTACCGTGCGCATGAGCGCAAGGCTCAACTTCTCCTGAAGCACCGCCTTCGGCTTTGATACGCCAGGCCTCTGCTGCCTTTTTCATCCGTGATTGAATGGTTATGCGGCTGACCGATGCAATCGAGGGCAAGGCCTCACCGCGAAAACCAAGTGCCTGAATATTCAGCAAATCATCACTTGGCAATTTGGAGGTTGCATGACGTTGCAGGCATAATTTTAAGCCTTCCGCGTCCATACCTATCCCGTTATCTTCGACAATAATACAGCTTTTCCCGGCCTGGGTTAGGTGAATGGCAATACGCGTTGCACCCGCATCAATCGCATTTTCGGTTAACTCTTTTACGGCGGCGGCCGGGTTTTCGACCACCTCACCCGCGGCGATTTGATTGACCAGATTATCGGGAAGTTGCCTGATAATTGTCATCTATATTGGCTCATGAGGGTTTGTATCATCATAAGAAAACTATAGTTATTTTTAAGCAGAATAATAGCCGTGAATATTTTGTTTAATCGACTTTTGCGTATACACATTTTTGCTATTTATACAACCTTTCTCAGGTCTTAGCTACTTCAGCCTCTAAATTTCTTTGTCATTGTGAGGAGGCTTATAAAGCCAACGCGGCAATCCATAGGATATCCAGTAAGCACAGATTGCTTTACTGACCTTCACCAGCACAGGCTTGCTACGCTTCTCACGAAGGAAAAGGATATAGAAATCTTTGTAGCCATGCGCATACGAAAAAGGCATGATGGTTTTCATGGAAGAAGCCGTTAAAAATGCAGACCTCATCCCCCTTTTATATAAATGTATATTGTTATTCGGGATAGCAGGGCTCATCGTTCCGCTTTTTAATCGGATTCATGTCTCACCCGTTTTAGGGTTTTTAATTTGCGGCATTTTAATCAGCCCGAACCTTTTGAACCCTGCCGAAAATGATTTTGGCTTTCTCAATCAACTCCTCTTTGTTGATGAGGAGAATATCAAACTTCTCGGTGAACTTGGCGTACTGGCGTTGCTTTTCATGATAGGGCTGGAATTATCGATGGAGAAACTGGCAGAGCTGAAGAAATATATTTTCGGGCTGGGCATGGCGCAGATTCTCGGCACAGGGATAGTCATCGGGATCATCGCGCTTCTCTTCGGCAATAACGCACAGACTTCCATCATTATCGGCATTGGCTTTGCTTTATCCTCCACCGCAATTATTATGCAGCTGTTGCGCGATTATAATTTGACGCGTCACTCCATCGGGCGGATGGGGTTCTCGATTTTGCTGATGCAGGATATGGCTGTTGTCCCCATCCTAATTATGATTGGTGCATTCGCCGCAAGCCAAGGGGGGGAGCAGACGACACCGCTCCTCGTCCTTTATTCAATCGGATTGGCAATTATAGTGGTCGGCGGCATATGGGTCACGGGCAAGAAAATCCTGCAACCAATATTATGTCGTGTCATCGGCACTAAAAAAGACGAATGGCTCGCCTCATTCAGCCTGTTTATCCTGTGCCAGATTGCGGTCATCACGCAAGCTATCGGCCTTTCCGCCGCCCTTGGTGCGTTTCTGGCAGGGCTTTTGATTGCCGAGACAGAATTTAGTGAAAAAATTGAAGCCATTTTAATGCCGATTAAATCTGTCTTACTCGGAATCTTTTTCATCTCAATCGGAATGATGGTTGATGTTTTTGCCATTCTTGATTATCCGCTGCTGCTCGCCCTATCTGTGGTCGGTATTTTCCTTGTAAAGGGCCTCACGCTCTACCCGCTCTGCCGCTTATTCGGGATAAAAGATCATTATGCGCGTGAAATCGCAACCATCCTATGCCAGCCTGGAGAATTCACGTTAATGATTATCAGCCTGTCACTCGCCACAGGTTTGCTTGCGCGTGAAGACGGGCAATTCTTCCTCCTTGTTTGTGTTCTGGGCATGATTGTAACACCCCTCGTCTTCAAGGCGATTCCATCAGTGCGCAAAGCAAAGCATGAAGATGAGCAAGAAATTATCAAGCGATAAATTAGCTTAGCAATTAAGGTGTTTTGTGTGACAATGGTCGAGGGCGTAAATGCAATGATGATCCAGCATCATTTTCCACTTGTAAATCAGGTTCTCTATCTTTGCCAGGATTGATTACACTGTCTTCACGAACATAAAATAAACTTTCATCACCTGATGATGCCCTTTCTAAAACTACTCCTACAAATCCAAGTTGCCTGTCTAAAACTAAATATTTTTTATCTTCATCATTGAGAATTGGACCTCTCATTTTAGTTCCAGAATTCTCATTTGGAATAAGATATGTTTGTGTTCCCTCTGCAATTTGCACACGTTCTAAACCTGTACTATCTCTCTCTAAAAATGGAGCATTAATGTATGGTGCCGCAGTATCAATACGGGCGGCCAATGAGGTAAATTCATCACTTATTTGACCATGGAAGAAACTACGAGTTATTTCTTCATCTCTGTTCTTACCAAGCCCACCATGATGAACGCCTGCCGGATGACCGCTCACAAAAACTATGCCTCCGCTACTACCATTATTTGTTTTAGTGTTATTAAGAATCATAGTTCCTGCAATTTCACCTATTTGGGCATCGGGATCAGTAGTCAACCCTCTTGTGTTTCCTGGATAACCAAACAAATTAATATTGGAGCCTACTTCTACATTATTTAATGAGTTTGGTATAACATCGTAAGAATCGATTGTGTCAGGTAAAGATTCTGCAAATTGTACAATTGCAGTATCGAATAGTTTTCTATGGTATATATAACTTGCTACAAATGTATTATGAGGCAAACTTTGTTCTTTAAGCTCTAACGGTAAATGGGCTAGAAAAAGATTTTGAAGCGTTTGATTATAGTGAATTGATTCAATTGGCACTGTAATTTGTGTGCCATTTTCATCAATAAATAATCCTTCATAGCCTACATAATTTCCACCATAAACATGGTCACTTGGTGCACAATGTGCCGCAGTTACAGCTATATCATTTCCATTACCATTTACATGAAAAGGGTCTGGTGGATTAATTACAGTTAACGCACATCTATATTCCCTTGTGCCATCTTCCTTAATTCCAATAATCCGTCCCACACCGCTCATGGAAGATGGATCTACAGTGACTCTATCTCCTTGATTTGGTAAAGTACCTCGAGAACTACCCCTAATAAACTTTATTCCCTCAGCTTCATTAAAATTTGCTTGAGGTAATGGATCAACATCATGAATTTCATGTGCAATAAACCCATCTATTAAAACAGAATAGTCAGGTTTAAAAGAATCTGCTTGCGCTGGGTTTGCGCCCAATAAAAAAGGTAAAGCTATATAATTTTTCAAAAAATCCATAAAAAAAAGTATAAACTAGAACCCCTTAAAATTATGTAAAAATATTACTTTTTATGCATAGTTGACGTTTCACATGATCAGTATTAAATAATAAGCATGAATAATTCAGACAACCCTTATGATGCGACCCGCTGGCATGCCACCACCATCTGCTCAGTTCGTAAAGGCGATCAGGTTGTGGTCGGCGGTGACGGGCAAGTTTCCATGGGGCAGACCGTCCTTAAACATAATGCGAAAAAAGTGCGCCGTCTGGGCAAGGATCAGGAGATTATCGCAGGGTTTGCCGGCTCTACTGCCGATGCTTTTACATTATTTGAACGGCTGGAAGCAAAGCTAGAGGCTCACCCGGGGCAGTTGACGCGCGCATGTGTTGAGCTGGCCAAGGACTGGCGGACGGATAAATATCTCCGTAAGTTAGAGGCGATGATGATTGTATGCGATAAGGATGTTTCCTTGATTTTAAGCGGAACTGGCGATGTCGTTGAACCTGAAGACGGTGTTGTGGCGATTGGCTCTGGCGGGAATTACGCCCTCTCCGCCGCGCGCGCCCTTGCCCATAATACGGAAATGAACGCGGAAGAGATTGTCACAAAAGCGATGAAAATCGCCGCCGATATCTGTGTTTACACCAATGAAAATCTTGTTTTGGAAAAAATTTAACTCATGACAAACATAAAAACCGAAGATACCTCCATCGCCGCATTTACACCTCGCGAGATTGTAAGCGAGCTTGACCGTTATATTATCGGGCAGAATGATGCCAAACGCGCCGTGGCGGTCGCCCTGCGAAATCGTTGGCGGCGGCAGCAACTGGAAAGTCCGATGCGCGAGGAGGTTTTACCAAAAAACATCCTGATGATTGGGCCGACAGGCGTCGGAAAGACTGAGATTGCACGACGATTGGCGAAACTGGCGCAAGCGCCTTTTGTTAAAGTCGAGGCCACAAAGTTCACCGAAGTCGGCTATGTCGGGCGCGATGTTGAGCAGATTATCCGTGATTTGATGGAGGTTGCCATTCATCTTGTCCGCGACCGTATGCGTGCCAGTGTCAAGGCCAAAGCCGAAATCTATGCCGAAAACCGTGTTTTGGACGCGCTGGTCGGGGATAATGCAAGTGAGACAACACGTGACAGCTTTCGAGTGAAACTGCGTAAAGGCGACCTGAATGATAAGGAAATTGATATCGAGGTTCAGGAACAATCGAAAGGTATGCCGAGCTTTGACATTCCGGGCATGCCGGGCGCATCCATCGGTATGATGAATCTGGGTGATATGCTCGGGGTCGGGGGTCAAAAGAAGAAGAAAACCATGACGGTTGAGAAATCCTATGATGTCTTGATTGCCGAGGAATCGGACAAATTGCTGGACGAGGATAAAATGCAAAGTGAAGCCATTGATTTGGTTGAACAAAATGCGATTGTCTTTTTGGACGAGATTGACAAAATTGCCGCACGGCAAGATACTAGAGGCGGTGATGTCAGCCGCGAAGGCGTGCAGCGCGACTTGCTCCCCCTTATTGAAGGCACGACCGTTTCAACAAAATACGGCCCGGTGCGCACCGATTATATTCTGTTTATCGCAAGTGGGGCCTTCCACTATGTCAAACCCTCTGACCTGCTTGCCGAGTTGCAAGGACGTCTACCGATACGGGTTGAGCTTCGTGCCTTAACAGAAGAGGATTTTAAGCGGATTTTAATGGAACCTGAATGCAGTTTGATTAAACAATATCAGGCCTTGCTGGCAACCGAAAATGTCACGCTTGATTTTGATGACCAGTCGATAAACGAAATTGCCAAGCTTGCAACCGAAATCAATCGTACGGTCGAGAATATCGGCGCAAGGCGACTCCATACTGTTTTAGAATATCTCTTGGATGAAATATCTTTCGAGGCGAGCGATAAAGATGGCGAAACCTATCATGTGACGGCAGAGCTTGTGAACGAGAAACTCAAAAAACTCGCCGGCAATACGGATTTAAGTAAGTTTATTTTGTAGGATGTAAGCCCTGCGGGTTACGTGGTTTACATACCGCATTTGGTCGCCGCATTCCTTTCCAGCATAATATTTGCTCTATATTCATATCTGGACTCATATCAATATTCTCCGCGCTTTCGACATTCCAATGAATATAGCTTGTTCCACCTCTTTCTTTTGGGTAAACAAAGGGAGTTGCAAGTATGAGTGCGCCATGAGGATAGAAACTAGCAGCAGTTAGATCTGTGCGCCCTAAATAAAATTGATCCCTTACATTTTTTCGACCATCAGGGTAGATAAACCCACGCACTCTATCAGCGTGATTTGGATGAACTGAATGTCCAAATTGTTCTGGCATTTCAAGCATAACCAAACGTGGCGGACCATGAACTTTAGCTTCCCAATGGGCGGGAGTTCTCTTTATTAATTCTGATTTTAAGGCTAAACGGTCTTTCGCTCTATTACGAATAATAAATTCTTTTAAGGGTGTCATTTGCCCTGCTTCATGTACAATTTTTATTCTTTTGAGAGCAGCAATACTGCCAATTTCAAAAGCTCTACTTATTAATCTTGAAAGTTCTTGCAAGCTTGATGCAGAAAAATAACTATGCCGCTTAGGATTATTCCGTCGCCATTCCAAGGCTTCGTTCTTCTCACCTATGTGCTTACTAAACGACCCTTTCAATTTTCGACGTTCACCCGTCTCGATGTTAAGATGAATTATAATAACCTCTCCATCAATTGAGGCCGCCTCATCAATAGATAAATTATTATGTGGTAAGTTTTGAAAATCGAATGTCACAGGCCCTTCGCACCCTGGAATGTGGTCTTTAACTCTATTCGATACCCATGATTGCGGTTTTGCTCCGAGGCGACTACCTTTAGTTTTGGAAGAAGCTTCCCGAAAATGCACAATTGCCCTGCATTGACCGTGTGGACAGCAAAAGGAGAGACCTTCAACGCCAAGTTGCTTTTCTAAATCTCTTAAAAATGCTTGGCTTTCTTCCCTCGTGGCAAATTGTCTCGAACGAACAAGGCGATCTTCATAACCCGTATATTTTACAAATCCACCTTTCGGTAATAATATTCTAGCCGTTTTCATATTGAATTTATATCTTAATATTTATGTCTATGTCAATTTATTTAGCTTTCATAAATATTCTTATTACAATCACCTCACTCACCCAGTCGGCGGAGGGGTCGGATTGTTTGCCGATATCGTATTCAAGGCGGTTGAGCGGGAAGCTCGCCTGCATTGTCATAGGGTTTTCGCCCTCTAAAGTAAAATCAAATATGGCAGGTTTCGCAATATTGCGAATAGTGAGGACACCCACAACGTTAAAGCCTTCATCGATTTTTAAAAATTCCTGTGATTGAAAAATCGCGGTCGGATGATTTTTGATATCGAACCAATCGGCATTCGGCAATGTCCCGTCATACATCGCATTGCCAGTCACTGCGCTTTCTGTTTGAATAGTGACCGTAACAGATGAGGCCTCAAGATTATCCGCATCAAATGAAATATCCGCATCCCATTCCTCAAAAACGCCGTTAAATTCATCACCGGCATGGGTTCCGCTAAAGGCAATGCGGCTTTCATCTTTTTGTACTTGATACTCTGCAGCATTCGCTTGAAGGCTTAGACCGCATAATATAACAAAAAATAAGCCAAGATATCTCATAGATTATCCGCTATTGCCTGCTTAAGAGAGGCGAGCTTTTCATCCGTCATATCACCTTCTTCACGCCAAAGGATTGACCCTTCACGATTAACGAGGAGGGTGTAAATCGTCTCTGTCGTCATATCCATCATGTTTAAAAATTCGTCGCGGTCCGTATAAACCGTGATAGTTCGCTCACGGGCGCGCTCCCCCGGAATGCCTGAGCGCATGCCATTATTGACCCACCCACGCATAACGGGGTTCATTTCATAAATTAATGGAATTTCATAGAAATCAAGCCCGTCTATCTCATCAACCAAGGCCTCGGCAGATGGGATCCATGTATCAACATTCGCTTGCTGCTCCCGCTCAAAGGCGAAGGTGACGATATTTAACTCCCCCTTAAAGCTGTCCGGAATAGGTCTATCCTCGCCCAGCAAGTCAATGCCCGTCATGGCAGGGATTTTCCCTTCACCTTTTGCCTGTATATCCGTATTTTGCCCTGTGCCGATGCAGGCCGATAATCCGAGAAGTGTCATAAGTGCCAAAAATCTTTTCATTGTTTTTCCTTAGTCTTTCCAAGTCCCATACGCGGTAGAAGGTTTACCCCATCCGCCACATAATGCTTAATAACGGCGGCGATATGAATACATATCATAACGATAAAAATATAAGCAATATATTCATGCGCCTGTTTCGATATGCGGCTGACCGTCTCACTGCCTGACACAAAGGCAATATGCGGCCATTCGAACCAGCCAAAAACAATTGTCGGCAGGCCGTATGGCGAAGATGATACCATCAACCACCCCGTTATCGGCATGGCAAACATAAACGCATATAAAATCCAATGCCCAAATTTTGCGGCTTTTTTATCCAATGGTTTAAGTTCATCAGGCTCGGCAGGTGGGCGGTCAATCAACCGAACGCCTAATCTTAACACAAATGCCAACAACAATAAAACGCCAAGCGATTTATGCCATTGATAAAGCTGAAACTTAAAGCTTTGCGACATACCTTCCCAGCGGTCAAAGGACAAACCGCTTGCAAGCATACCGAAAAAAGCAAACGCCATTACCCAATGCAGAATGATGGCGAGTATATTATAGCGGCTTTTTGTCTCGCTACTCGGCATGGAGGAATTCAGCCTCAATCAGCAAGTCCACCTCATCCCCGATTTGCGGGATATATTTTGTCATGCCAAAATCACTACGTTTGATCGTGCCTGTTGCCGAAAAACCGAGCGCGGGCTTATTTGCGAAAGGATGATTACCCATAGCCTTATTAAAAGTTACATCCAATATGACCGGCTTTGTCACGCCGAGGAATGTCAAATCACCTGTGACATTGGCCTTATCATCGCCAACGCGCTCAATGTTGGTTGAGCGAAATTCGATTTCAGGAAATTGCTCGACATTGAACCAGCCGGCCTTATTGACCAGTTCACCGTCAAAGTCTTTCTCCCCCGGGTAATCCGTCTCAATCGAGGTTGGGTTTACGGTCGCAATCAGCTTCGTGTTTTCGACCTCCATCGGGTCGTACATCAGCTTCGCATCGAAATCGGTGAAGCGTGCGGTATAGTCAGACAGACCGAGATGGCTCACCTTCCAGGTTAGGCTGGCATGGGTTTTATCCAACTCATACAATCCACCCGGCATTGCCTCATACGGCGTTGCCTCCTGCGCTTTTAAAACGGCAATTGGCAAGATAGCCAAACTTAAAACAGATAATAAAAACAGACGCATGGTTTTAAACCTTCAAAAAATTATTCTTATATTTTTGAAGTTAGCGACTTTTTATAAAAAGAAAAGGGTTTATTCAAACCTCGATATCAACCGCGCGATACAGGTCTTCTTGCATTTCCTTGACGGTTGCAAGCACTTGAGCGTTAGCCTTAAAATTTTGCTCGCCCGATTTCAAATCAACAATATCCTCAATAATCTCTGTATTACGCTGAGGGTTAGCGATGTTATCGGCGGCCTTTGCCACTTGTGCGGATGAGGATTGCAAGCCCGAAAGGGCGTTACTGAGCGATTCTATCATTAAAAAAGAATAGCATCATTTTCTTAATGCCTTTTTAATTTTATTTGGTATTCTAACTATCATGAACACTATGAAAATTTTCGCCCTCCTCTCGCTTTTTTTAATCACAGCTTGTGCCCAAGACAGCACTAAAAAGACAAGCTGGCTATGCTGCGGTATCCCGCCTAAGCAATGGAATAAAAACCATTGGGAAGGGCAGAATTTTAAGTCTCAAATAACCAATCAGGAATACAGCGTGCCTGCCGCTCTTAATCGAGACCGTTCCATGTTTACGGCGGATGAAATTGAAAATCTCCCACCCAAAGAATTTGTTCTAAACCTCCGCAATGCCGATATCGTTGACCGCATCTACCATACAAAACAATATGGAATTTTCGGTGATAAGAAAGATTTGATTGTCGAGACAGATTATAATTTTTATACGCTGACAAAGGCCGATCAGGTGATTATCAGCGAGCTTCTTTCTCAAGCCTACAGCGACCCTGTCATTGTGTTGAAAGACAGCCATACGCATAGAATCATTGGGCAAATCGCGGATGAAAACCTAACGCTTTACTAGGTAGTGAACTTATAAAATAAATTCATTCTGCGCGTGCCAACTTTATTCATGCTTATTTAATAGAGGCTATTTTTCGATATAGCAAACTATTTATGGTCATTTAAAATAATTGGAGCGGGTGACGGGGATCGAACCCGCACAACCAGCTTGGAAGGCTGGGGCTCTACCATTGAGCTACACCCGCGGGGTTCAGAAGCCTGAAATTAGGAAACCAGAAATCTGAATATTTTTTATATTTACCCCTGCTTTTTCGCAAAAGCAAGGGTGATTATTATTTCTCGCTGTCCGTATCAGGGAATTTGACTTTTAATCCCGCCGGCGGTTTAGCAAACTCGGCATAAGCCGAACCGCCGCGTTTCACCAATTCAACAAAATCATGACGTGATCCATCAGGCATTTCCCATCCGGATGACCCCTTCGCAAGGCAGAACTCACCGTCTTGAACACTGAAGATACCTTCACCGATTGTCACATATTGAATGCGGCCGTTGATCATAACGGTACGGCGCTCGCCTTTATTCTTTTCGATATCCTCAACACGGACAGTCGTTTTTAAATTGCCGTAACCGTCATTATAGACAATCGTGTTTTTCGGCATTTCATCAGGAACATTATCAGACACATCTTCGCCCAGAATGCTCCAATCCTCCCGTAAAATTGCACCCAAAGTTCTCGGATAATTATCGCGAGACCTAAATTGCGTTTTATCATTATCAACATTCACTTTACGAATTTCTTCGGCAAACGGCTTTAAAAATGAGGCGGAATAACCACTATTTACAGTAATAACCTGAACACCGTTTGAAAGGCGCAGATAGATGAATGGCTCACCCGCATTTTGTTGACGCGCGGTCAGGTCATCCTTACGTGGGGCAACATTGTTATAAATAATATAATCTTTACCTATGGGGCTATTAATCGCCAGTTGCGCCGTTAAAAAAGCATTTTCAAAACTGTTAAAAGCGCGCACAGGGGTCACGTGAATATGATAATCAAAATGAATGCCATCCTCAAATTTTTGAGCCTTAATCGGGCGGATTTCATTATGGAGGCGGTCTTCAACTTCGGAAAAAGCAAGGTCACCCGATGCGCCGTAATCGGCCATCAAACGAATTAATTTTTGTTCTAATTTCATTATGCTGCTGCCTTATAATTTATGTCATTTATTTGGTTGAAACAGAAAGAAAGTCATAGCCTTTTAAAACCATATGGTCAATGAGAGTTTTACAAATCGGGAGGAGCTCCGGCTCAGGTTTATCATGCATTAATATAATACTGTTGCCATCATCACTATTCAGCCATTTATCATTATCAATTTTGGCTTTAAGGTCATCCGTTGTTTTATAAGCCCATCTGCCGCGATGCCTGTCCAACAACATCCAATCGCTTGTCGAGAATGTATACATGCAATCCACTGCATTTTCCAATTCAGTGCCCTTAAACCATGGATAAGTGACATCTTTAAAAGGTTGTCGATAACCTTTTTCACTTAAGTAATTTTGCATCTTCACTTTTTTTGAAAGGTCTTGGGACGTTGGTGTATGTTGAGGAAGGCGAACCCCATCAAGAAATAATTTACGAACAAAATCCACTTCTTTCTCGGGATACTGGTCATAATCAACTACATAGCCACCAGCACCGCGATCCATATGCGGAAAACGAAAATATAACCCTGGTTTTTCGCAGGCGGCCTCGTAATAAACGCGGTCGATGATACTCTCGGTCATCTCAATTTCCTGAACCAATTTCTCAGAGCTCAAATTTTGAAAATGAGTGTGAGAGTAAGCGTGATTACCAAGCACGAAGCCTTCTTTTACAGCGTGAATAAGGCTTTTGATACTAAATTTCTCTGTCATTTTTCCACAAACAAAAAGCATCGCAGGAATGGAGCGGTCTTTCAAATAAGCGCAAAGTTCTTCTGTATAGGGGGATGGGGAATCATCAATCGTGAGGTAACATTTCGGCATTGAATATTATTACAATCTATTTTATTGGATTAAACCGTTCATATATGCTATAAGTTTAATATAAGTTTAAAGAACTTAAAAAGTTCATCCCTGTTTTCGGTCATATTTGTATTCATCCATTGCGATGACGATAATCAGGTCTTAAAAATTAAAAAGGAGATATGTATATGAAAATTCTTTTTCAAGAGAATGGGCCTGCCTATAATATTCTTTTAAATGGTGATGAGGGCGTAAGCTATAATCATGGCAGTTTTATCAAATCCTTCCGCCATATTTTGCAAAAACCGGAACTGAGCCGTGCTCAACTGGCTTCGATGCTACGCAATGCGCGCATAAAAGATAGCGCTTCTGGACGCAATGTTTCGATTATAGATAAGCTGGTTACAAATTGTTCCAACAATAATGAAGCTTTATAAAAAACTCTCCTAAATTCTTTTAAAAAATAGGAGAGTTTATAAAAGTCTATGCAGCCTGATCTTCGGAAGTCTCTTCAGATGTTTCGGTATCAGTGTCGGCTGTTTCCGCCTCGGCTTCGATGGCTTCATCTTCATCCTCTGCAATAACGGCCTTGCCTGTTTTGCGTTGCATTTCTGCCTCATCCGCAGTTCTTGCAATATTGATTGTAACATCAACCTTTACTTCGGCATGAAGTGTCACAGGAACAGTATAAAGCCCTAAATGCTTGAGGTTAATATTTAAATCGACCTGCCCACGGCGTACGGTGACATCCGAATTATCGCGGATAGCCTCGGCAATATCGCGTGCCGCGACAGACCCGTAAAGCTGCCCACTCTCGGATGCCTGACGGATCAAATCAACCGTTAAACCATCCAGTTTCTTCGCATTGGCTTGCGCCGCGTCACGACGTTTCGCGTTCGCATCCTCAATGGCTTGACGCTCTTTTTCGAAATAAGCGATATTATCAGTCGTTGCGCGAAGGGCCTTACCTTGTGGCAAAAGATAATTACGTGCAAACCCTGGTTTAACAGTGACTTCATCGCCTAGGTTGCCAAGATTTTCAACACGTTCCAGTAAAATAACTTGCATGATTATTACTCCTTACGCTTCATCGCGCACATATGGCAACAAGGCCATAAAGCGTGCGCGTTTGATTGCTTTGGCCAACTCGCGCTGTTTTTTTGGTGAAACATATGTAATACGTGTCGGCATAATTTTACCACGCTCTGAAATAAAGCGGGATAATGTTTTTGTATCTTTCCAGTCAATTTTCGGTGCATTCGGCCCAGAAAAAGGGCATGTTTTGCGACGACGGAAAAAGGGTGCTTTTTGTTCAGACATTACGCGGCCTCCTTCTCATATTTTTCTTACGGCTTTCGGCCTCATTGTGGAATTCCTCAACACGCAATGTT
>CAZHEE010000007.1:0-81808 GCA_964531715.1 uncultured Micavibrio sp.
TGGTTATTGGTTATTGGTTATTGGTTATTGGTTATTGGTTATTGGTTATTGGTTACTGGTTACTGGTTATTTATATAATAATGCAATTTTACTCAAATTACTAATCTCTAATCACCAATACCTAATCACCAATGACCAACCTCCATCATCCAAAAGTCGGGACATTATTCGTGGCTTCCTCGACTTCGGCAAAGGTCGGTTGAACATCATGATGCAGGATTTTCCGACCGAACTCGACCGAGACTTGAGGTGCGCATCCTTGCAAGAAAGCAAGGAGGCTAATCTTCATCACATTATAATATTTGACTTCTGTTTCTGCGCGTGCGCCCATCGCACCCGCCATCGGTCCGAAAATTGTATAGGCCAACCATACACCGAGGAATGTTCCGACAAGCGCACCACCAATCAGTTTTCCGAGTACTTCTGGCGGTTCGGAAATCGACGCCATTGTTTTAATAACCCCCAAAACCGCGGCAACGATCCCTAGCGCGGGAATCGCATCCGCCATGGTTTGAACAGCGTGAGAAGGATGCTCCTCTTCCGTCTTAATCGTCTCAATTTCCTCATCCATCAGGGCTTCAATCTCGTGCGGATTATCATTCCCGAGTGAGATGATTCGTAAATAATCGCACAAAAAAACCTCGGCACGATGATTTTTGGAAAAGTTCGGAAAGGCCTTGAATATTTCGCTCTCATGCGGATTTTCAATATGCTGCTCAAGCGCTAGCCAGCCCTTAGTCTTCGCCATTTTAAAAATCACGAAGAGCAAGGAGAGCAGCTCCATATACTCATCTTTGGTATAAGCCTCGGGCGTCAGCATTTTTTTCATATAGCCGAGGGAGGCCTTAATCGTATGCATGGAATTGGCAATAACAAAGGCGGACAGCGCACACCCCATAATAATCACGGTTTCCCCGGGCAAGGCAGGAACAAAAACCCCTGTGATAAGCTTTATGGCCTTGTCCACGCCGGCGGTCATCATCAGACCACCAATCGTACACACGAAAACCATTGCAAAACCGATTAATTTAATCATAAAAAAAGTTTATCTGCATCGTTTGCTTAAGCCAAGATGGTTCGTGAATTTCTTTTATGCTGTATTCAAAATGCGTGCCGCATCAAGTGCGTGATAGGTTAAAATGCCGTTAGCTCCTGCGCGTTTGAAGGAGAGCAGCGCCTCCATCATTGCGATATCATGGTCAATCGCACCGGCCGCCGCGGCATATTTTAACATCGCATATTCTCCACTGACATTATAGGCATAGGTCGGCATTTCAAATGTATCCTTGACCTGACGGATAACATCAAGGTAAGGCAAGCCCGGCTTCACCATCACCATATCCGCGCCTTCTGCCAAATCCTGCTCAACCTCGCGCAAGGCTTCCTGAGCATTGGCAGGGTTCATTTGATAAGTCTTGCGATCCTTAGGCCCATGAGAGCCGCCGAGCGAGCACCCTGCTGCATCACGGAAAGGACCGTAAAAACCCGATGCAAATTTTGCGGCATAGGCCATAATCGGTTTGTTTTCAAAGCCTGATTGGTCTAACCCTTCACGAACGGCGGCAACATAGCCATCCATCATGCCCGAAGGCGCGATAATGTCAGCACCGCTTACCGATGCATTCACGGCCTGAAGCGCGATATTTTCAAGCGTACGGTCATTATCAACATCTGCAAAATCGGCGGTCATCGGCCCGCAATGCCCGTGATCCGTATATTCACAAAAGCAAATATCCGCAATGACAATCATTTCTGGCACGGCCTCTTTTGCGATTTTAATCATGCGTGCGAGTAGCCCGTCACCCTTAAGCGAATCGGACCCCGTCGCATCCTTATGTTTTGAGACACCAAACAGGATTATCGCGGGAATGCCGAGCGCATGGCACTCCTTAACCTTTTCAGGCAGGCTTTGTTCAGTTTCACGGTAAACGCCCGGCATAGAAGATATTGGCGTGCGCTCATCACACTCTTCCTCAACAAAAATCGGATAAATCAAGTCACGCACATGTAGGTGCGTTTCCTGAACAAAATTCCTTAAAATCGTACTGGAACGCATACGCCTCATACGGGTTAATGGGGTGGGAATTTGTAAATTCTCAGACATTATAGAACCTGTAATAATTAATTCTTCAATTAAACCTTAATTTAGCACAAATTTTTAAAAAAATGTGAATTTAGTAAGGTTTTGAAAACTTTTACATTCTATAATTATACATGGTTTTGACAAAATATTAATAATTAGCGACTTAATATTGATTAATGATTATAATTCAGTGATGATGTAAATATCAAAGTTTTCAAAGGAGTATAGACCCGTGTTACCAACCGCATATCACGATGCCATTCAACTGATTGAACGTTTGCACCGTCGTTTCCTCGATGTCGTAAAGCTTGAGCTGGATAAATTACAAATTCAGGATATCAATAACGTGCAGGCCATGATCCTGTATAATATTGGGGAGGATGATATGACGGTGGGGGAATTGACGCTCCGCGGTTATTATCTCGGCTCAAACGTATCCTATAACGCGAAGAAAATGGTTGAGAATAATTATATTATTCAGGAGCGTTCAATTCATGATAAACGCTCAATTCGTGTCCGCTTGTCCGATAAAGGGTTGGATTTATACGGGCAGCTTTATAAGATGTTTGCGCGTCATGAGGAGCAGATTCAAAATACAGAGCTGACCAATGAGCGTATTAAAGACTTTAACGAAACCATGAAGATGATGGAACGCTTCTGGGCTTCACAAACAAACTTTACTGGTCTCGATTCGCTCGATTGGGATTAACGGGGTTTAGAGGATTAGAGTATTGGAATTTAGAAGTACAAATTTCTAACATTCTACCTCTCTAACACTCCAATCTCTACCTCAACGTTACAACCTCTTCTGCGCTGGTCGGGTGAATGCCGATTGTGGCGTCAAAATCTGCCTTGGTCAGCCCGGCATTAATGGCCACGCCAAAGCCCTGCATCATTTCCGCCGCGTCCAATCCGCAAATATGGAGCCCTAAAATCTTGTCAGTCGCCTTATCAACAATCATTTTCATCAATGTCCGCTCTTCTCGGTCTGTAAGGCTATAAGCCATCGGATTAAAATTATTTTTAAATATTTGAATATCAAAGCCTTTATCAATAGCCTCTGCCTCCGTCAAACCAACCGAGCCGATTTGCGGGCGGGAGAAAACTGCCGTAGGGATCGTGTCATACTTGATAGGCTTTAGGTCCTTCCCACCGAACAATGTATCGGACAGCCATTGCCCTTCGCGAATGGCTATGGGGGTCAACTCCATATTGCCTGTCACATCGCCAACCGCGTAAATGTGATCAATGCTGGTTTGATAGCGATCATTCACCTGAATATAATTTTTTGAGTCTGTCTCGACCCCTGCTTTCACAAGCCCAAGCGAGCCGATATTCGGCACGCGCCCAACGGCGGACATGACACAATCGCATTGAATAACTGTATTATTCTCATCCGTCAGTGTCACAAGATAGGTTGAATCATCCTTATCTATCTTTGAGATTTCAGTTTCAAAAATAAGATTAACCCCTTGTTTTTTCATCTCATCACGGAGGTGGCAACGAATGTCATCATCAAACCCGCGTAGGAAGAGATCGCCACGATGAACAAGCGTCACCTTCGCGCCCATGCCGCTGAAAATATGCGCAAATTCCACCCCGATATACCCTCCGCCATAAATGACGACATGCTCAGGCAGGTTTTCCAAGTAAAAAGCATCATCGGATACAATCATATGCTCCGCGCCATCAAAAGAAAGCTCTCGCGGCTTGCCACCTGTCGCAATTAAAATATGCTTGGCGGTGATAGTTTCACTACCGACTTGAAGCGTATGCGCGTCAATAAAGGATGCAAATTCCTGATAAATAGTGACGCCTGCTTTTGAAAGCAGTGATTGATAAATGCCATTCAGTCGCTGGATTTCTTCATTTTTACGCTCAATAAATGTTTGCCAGTCAAATGAGGTTTCGCCAACTATCCAGCCAAAACCACGCGCATCTTCGAAACTTCCCTGAAAATCGGCGGCATAAGCCATAAGCTTTTTCGGAACGCATCCGACATTAACGCATGTGCCGCCAAGATGTTTACCCTCGGCAAGACCAACTTTCGCACCGTGGCTTGCCGCGATTCGAGCGGATCTTACACCGCCTGACCCACCGCCAATTACAAAATAATCATAGTCGTAATTTATCATTTCTTGTCTTTCTTTATACCCTGTCATTGCGAGGAAGGCATCGCCTGACGAAGCAATCCATACAATCTTAAGTATCTATGGATTGCCGCGGTCGCGCTGCTCCCTCGCAATGACGGATTAACTCTAACTCTCAACTCTCAAATCCTCCGGTCGCCAGCGGCGGTGAACCCATAACCATTGCTCAGGATGTTCTTTAATCCAGCCTTCAAGTAAGGCGTGCACTTCCGCCAAAATATCTTCAACATCCCTATTCAAGATAGACAGCGGCGGTGCAACATCAATGCAAAATCCGTTTTTTTCACGGATGCATCGTAACGGAACAATGGGGCATTGATATTTATGCGCAAGTTCGATAAACGCCGTTCCTGTTCGCGCCTGCATACCGAAAAACGGAACGGAAATGCCCTCATTATATTTCTGATCTATCAGTAATCCAAGATGCTCACCATTTTTCAGGGCTTTGACCATGCCCATCATACCTTTGCGTGATTTGGGATAGGGGGTCAGCCGCCCGTTGATTGAGCGATATTTGTGCAACCGCGCATCGACATACGGATTATTCGGCGCACGATAGACAGGGTGCGCGGCAAGATCAATATAGTGTATCAGGGCGTGGGGAACGACCTCCCAATTCCCTAAATGCGCCCCAAATAAAATGCCTGCCTTCCCATCATCGCGCAGGGCCTTCAGATACTCAATCCCTTGAATACGCACGTTATTTTTCGCGATATAGTCCAGATTTGGAAATTCCGCCATGACACAACCCAGGTTGCGCCAATGGTCTTTGGCTATCGCTTGGGCTTCTTTATCATCCACATGTAATGCGGCCTTGATATGGCGTACTGCTTTCCTGTTCATGGCCATGCGTGAGCCTATCATGGCGGCAAGGCTTCCAAATATTTTTGATGCTATTTGCCATGGTAGTATCCTGCACAGTGCATGGACGGCAAGCAGGAGATAATGCTCTAACCGATAGCGAACCCGTTTCATCACAACTTATCGAGCGCGCGGAAAAACGCGGATTTAAACCGTTCGCTTAAAGTGATGGTGATGGTGAGGCGGTCAATTTTGCCTTGCCATTTTTCGGAGAAACGCACCCAGTCTTTTTCGGTCGTAATCATGCCGACATTCGCCTTTTTCGCGCGTGTTTCAATTTTTTTGAGCTGATCATGCGTGTAAGTATGATGGTCAGGGAAAGCGTAGTGAGCATAGAGGTGATAGCAGTTTGCCTCCAATGTCTCGAAGAATTTTTCGGGGCGGGCAATGCCTGCTAAGGCGATAACTTTACGTTTTTTATGCTTAGGAACAGGATTATCAAGGGCAATGCTAGCCTGATATTGCCTGAAATCGCCAAGCGCACTCAGGTCAACGCCTTCTGTTTTATTGACGATAATCGCGGCCTGAGCGCGTTTGATACCGCTCTCCACAGGTTCGCGTAAAGGACCTGAAGGAAAGCATTTGCCGTTTCCGAATCCAAAACCGCCATCAATCACGATGAAGGATAAATCCTTTTTCAACCGCGGATTTTGAAATCCGTCATCCATGATGATAAGGTCATAGCCGTTGCGTTGCGCGAGGAGTGCGCCTCTATAACGATCGGCAGAAATAATAACAGGGGCATAGCGCGATTGCATCAATGCCTCATCCCCGACATCCCAACTTGTATGTTGGCTGACATCGACTTCTAACGGACCTTTATGCCGCCCGCCAAAGCCGCGCATCAGGAAGCAAGGCGTCGCAAACTTGCCATGTTCCGCCACTAAGTCAAGGAGGGCGCGCGCAGTCGGTGTTTTTCCTGCCCCGCCAAGGGTCAAATTCCCGACACAAATCACAGGAATAGGTGCCTTTCGCTCGCGCGTCATGCCACGCTTTAATACGCTTAAACCTTGATAGGTTTTTGCCATAGGCCACAAAACCTTTGACAAAAACGGGGAGTGTCCATCCTCATCCGAAGAATACCAGAATTGCGGGATTGTAAGCTTCGCCATAATGGACTTAGATTATAGCAATCCCGCTTTTTTACAAGTCGGTTCAATCACTTGCCAGATGGAATCAAGGCTGCCTGCCTGTTTGCTTGCGACATAGTCATGGGCGTTCTTGGCAAGTATTTCCCGTTCAATTTTGTCTTTTAAAAGGTAAAGCGCAGTTTTATAAAGCTCTTCCTCATTTTTGACAAGTTCGCAAGCCTTTGCAATCGGCATTTCGCGTTTTAAAATTGAGAAATTGGCCAGGTCATCACCGCTGATAATCGCGCAATCAAACCATGCAGGTTCCAGCAGATTATGACCGCCGCCGGGCATGACATTTAAAGAATTACCCATAAAGACAACAGGGCATAGCGTGAAGAAAACGCCCAACTCGCCAAGCGTATCAGCGATATAAATCTCGGTCGCCTTGCGCGGTGACATTTTGAGAGAGCGGAGCGCGACTGTACTATCCTCATTATTGAATATCTCGGCAAGCTCTGTTCCTCGCTTTGGATGGCGCGGGATGATAATCGTGAGAAGATCGGGAATGTCGCTTTTCAGTTTCTCATGGAGGCGAACTGCCATTGCTTCCTCGGGTGCGTGCGTACTGGCGTACAGCATGACAGGTCGCTGCCCGATCATATCCTTCAAATCCTCCAGTGCAAGCGGGTCATAGGGCAGGGGATGGGCGGCTTCTTTAAGGTTGCCTTTATAAACCGCTTTATCAACGCCAAGTGATTGAATGGTTGTGAGGTCTTTTTCAGATTGCGTTGCAATAATATCAAAGGCACTTAAGAGCTTTTGAAAGGTTTGTTTTGCCATGCTCCAGCGTTGTCGCGATGTCTCGGACAGCCGCATATTCAGGAGCGCGGCAGGGATTTTCCGCTTGGCAATCGCGCTCAGATGGTTCGGCCACAGCTCGGATTCAATCCATAACACGCAGTCTGGTCGCCAGTGGTTATGAAAACGCTTTATCCAAATTGGATGGTCATAAGAGATAAACTGATGCGTGACGTGTTCGGCATCGCAACGTTGTTCAATCAATTTCGCCGCCGTTACCGTCATTGTCGTGATCAGAATATGCGGCGCGGAGGGAAGTGAAGCTAGCTTCTCAATCAAAGGTAGGGCAGATAAAGCCTCACCATTGCTTGCGGCATGAATCCAGATGAGTTTACCTTCGGGGCGATATTGTTGGCTCTCACCAAAGCGTTCACGATATCGGGCAGGGAGCTCTTTCCCTTGCTTTAACCGTATCTTCGCCAATCCGCAAAGTGCAGGCGTAAGGGCATATGCCATATTTCTGTATAAAGGAAGCAAAATTGCCATGGGGCTTTATCGCCAAATTTGTGATAAGATGTTCGTCATGACAAAAAGATTTAAGTCAAAAGCCGAGCGGAAACAAGCCGAAGAAAATATTTTACGCGATATGCATGAAATTCTGGCTAAAATAAATCAGGAGAAAATTGATAGCCGCCCGGCGGAAAAAAGCAAAATCCTGACCATCTTGACCAAGTTTATGGATCTCAAACGGTTAGAAAAATTAAAATAATTGATTCGGTGCGTTTTGGATTTGATTCACATTTCTTTCAATGGGTGAAAGTAAGCTGTCAGCGGCTTTTTCAAAAGGCGCATTAATTTGATTTTGAATATTGCCCATTATACCGCCTATTTGAGAATTGGCAGCGCTACAAATTTGTTCGAGTGAACGGGTAGGCTGATTCGGGTCAAGGATACCTGCCGCGCGAGCGATCTGCTGATCAAGCATTTCAGAAACACTTAGAATTGATGGAATTTGCAGGCATTTTTCGAGATTAAAAACTTGTGATGCAACTCCGCAATTTGTAGAAGGGACAGATGTTCCTGAACCACCGCCAAGTCCCAAGGCATCTACAAAGCTTTTAGTAATATTACTTGTCACTTGTGTGAAGGCGTTATTAGCAGCATTGAGCTGAGCACTGACCCCACCCATAAAATTATTCACTTCTTGCATATATGGTTGTTGTGCAAGTGGTCCGAGTGTCGCGCTGATATCCCCGCCAGGGTTGGAAAATACACCGCCAGAGGCATTGAGTAAGGCGTGTGTTTGGTCAAGGCAGGACATCATGGCAATATCGGCAGGCTCGGTAATAATTGACTTTGCCGCCTCAATACTCACCTGTCGTACGGCATCATTCCGCGCCTTCACCTTCTCCATGATGGCAGGGTCGCAACCGATGATTGCCACGCTTGAGCCGCCCGTTGTGTCGGATGTGAAGCCCGGCGTTGTGACAGGGGCAGCCTCATTGCGCAACTGACCGTTTGTTTTTGTTTTGGCATCGGCTATTAACATAGCTCTGTCAGCGGCGTTATCTAAATCGTATCCTTGTGCTTTGTTAGGATCAATAGCCTGAAATTCACCGGTGTCTGGATTTTTAACGTAAACAGCATAATCGAGGTGAACAGGATATGGTTCTCCTTTTAATCGCCCTGTGTTACCCATTAAACCAACAGTCATACCAGCATTAACAGTCGTGCCAATACCCAACCCGGGATTTTGCAAGTGAGAATAGCGAACGCGATAATTGCCAGAAGTACTTTCAATCAGTACAGTGTGTCCCCAACCATTATCGGTTTTTGGATTATTTTGGAAGCGTGATTCTTTTACGGTGCCTGAAATCGTAGAATAGACTTGGTCGCCACCAACACCAGCATTAATACCACCATAATCAACAGCCAGATGGACAGAATTTGTACTTTTTCTAGTGCCGAAAGGGCTTGTTTCTCGTTGGTTTATTGTCGGACTCCCTTTCAAAGACGCCGCCAAAACCGCACTTGTTAAAAGTACAACAATTAAAAAAGTGAGAGTAAACAGTTTTGATGTAAAGTGGGATTTATTCAATAAGTTCATATTGATCTCTCCCATTCCATTCATATTTCTGAGTCATTTTAGAATTTCTGGTTTTACGCGTAATAACAATGTTCTTATAGTTGCTTTGGCTATTTTCCAAAGCAATATCAAAAGCCTGCACGTAGAAAATTTCTCTCAATCCTTGCGGTGTCTGTAGAAATATATGCGTATCAACATTGTCAAATTGGTCTCGTAAAGCAAATTCTTCTGCGAACTTCACAATAATTTCATTGATGCCATCACCATTAATATCGGTGAAACTATAAAAAGGATAGGGCATGTAACTATATTCTTCATAAAAATCATTGAGCTTATCAGAAAGTTTTTGAGCAATAATACGCTCAACGGTTTTGTTCACCAAAGTTGTAAATTCAATGGTTTGAGCATTCTTATTTTGTGCATAACTATGCACTGGCAATAAAAAAATGGTTAGAATGGTTAATATAAAATATTTCATCGATATATCTGGTAGGGTGCATTTTCGATTTGGTTAACATTTCTTTCGATAGGCGAAAGTAAGCTGTCTGCGGCGTTTTCAAAAGGCGCATTAATTTGACTTTGTATATCACCCATTATACCGCCTATTTGAGAATTGGCAGCGCTACAAATTTGCTCGAGTGAACGGGTAGGCTGATTCGGGTTGAGGATACCTGTAATACGACCTATCTGCTCATCAAGAATGCCTGACAGGCTTGGAAATTCGGGCATCTGCAAGCATTGCGAAAGATTAAACACATCCGAGGCAACACCACAATCGGTTGAGGGGACAGTAGTGCCCGAGCCACCGCCAAGTCCTAAAGCATCTGTAAAGCTTTTAGTAATATTACTTGTTACTTGTGTGAAAGCATTATTCACGGCATTAAGCTGAGCACTGACCCCGCCCATAAAGTTATTGACCTCCTTCATAAGCGGTTGTTGTGCAAGCGGTCCGAGTGTTGCGCTGATATCCCCGCCGGGGTTGGAAAATATACCGCCCGAGGCATTGAGCAAGGCTTGCTGTTGATCAAGGCAGGACATCATGGCAATATCGGCAGGCTCGGTAATAATTGACTTTGCCGCCTCAATGCTCACCTGTCGCACGGCATCATTCCGCGCCTTCACTTTCTCCATGATAGCAGGGTCGCAACCGATGAGACTGGAATTTTGAAATGAAACACTAGGTGGGTTTGCAGGTGTAAAACCAAAACCACAGCCAGATGCCACAGCCCCACCAGAGCCGCCACTTAAATAATCGGACATATCAAAACCGCCCATCGCACAAGCGTATTTTTGCACTGCGTTTGTACCATTTGCATCTGTACAAGCTGGTGTTCCAGAAGGTACGCCTTTGAATGTCGGACCATTGGCTTTCATATATGCTTCACCACCTGATGCCCATAATCGTGCGCATTCTGGTCCTACATTATGAGCAAGTGCAGTAATACCAGAAGCAGTTACAGGGCATTCATAGGTTGTTCCAGAATTTACGGCATTGGCAACAGTTGAATTGGACATTAAACCGTTTAAATCTGATTCCCATAATTTTCTAGCATAAATATCTTGAAGACCAGGGCAATTTGCAAAGCCCTGGCGATCGGCTTCATTTTTACCTGAGCAAGGTAATGAATATTTTTCGCCTATTCCATTTCGGGTGCTGTTAATAAATTGATAGCGTCCTGTTGCACTTGTGTTCGGAGCTTTAATACTATAATTACCGCCGCTTTCTTGAGTAACTAACAAAGATTCCCAGTTTCCATTGCCGCATTGTTCAGACCCGGCAATACCAACTCCTCTCTCGGAACAATCAAACCCCGCAGAGCAAGAAGCATGTGATTTATCAATGAAAGAAAAAAATAATAATAAAGCTATCAGTAGTAAGTATTTCATCGTTCAACCACCTGATAGCCCAGGCCATTCCATAACCAAATACCAGGGTTGCTTTTGTCTATATTAGAACTAAAAATAAGGTTGGCAGGCCTTTGGGCAGTAGATGATTTGTCGTACCACGCATAAGTAATAAAGGCGTTAAAAACACCTCTTATCTCATTATTTTTATTTAATCTTAAAATAATTGTTCGGCAACCTCGCTTAAAACATCCCCCAAGTGGTTCATCGTATAATTGTGCAAAAATAAAACGATTATTTTTTCCCTGCTGATGAATTGGAATGAAACGCGCTTCAACCTTACCAAGCTTTGTATTAGGTTCGTTTTCTTTAATCCAGTTATTATAAAATTGCTTAACTACATCCACCGCTTCGGGATCACTGGTTTCCTCATTGAGAGTAATTTCAACCAATTGCGGTTTTGAGGCCTCATTTTCCTGCGCGAACGCATATAAAGAGGCGCCGACAATAAAAAAGCCGGATAGTAAAATTATACAGGGCAGGGTAAAAAAACGTGTCATCATTCTTTCAATATTATACATGGAAAGATTAAAATTTCATAAAATTTTAATGATTTATTGACAAAAAATTAAGGCATGAGCCTTAACAGAGGGAAAATTACGCGGCATCCTCAATATCCATTTCAAGGATAGCCATGTTAAAGTCATAGGAAATCTCGCCTTCATCCTCATCACGGTAAATAACGCCCAGAAACTCACCTTTTAATAAAACTTCGACCGAATCACCTGTTTTGCGGGTTCTTAAAATTAAATCAGGCAGACCGAATTTGTTTTGGAGATAGGTTTGAACTTTTTTTATTTCTTCTGCTGTCATGTTTTATCTTTCATTTGTGATTAATACGGAGCTTCACATTTTTCGCGGAGCATTGCAACCGCCTCATCAAGTGGCAGAATCGTCTGATCCTGAGAGCCGAGCGTGCGGATGGCAATCGTTCCATCCTCTGCCTCGCGCTTACCGACAACAAAGATAAACGGCACTTTTGCAAGGGAATGCTCACGGATTTTATAGTTGATTTTTTCATTCCTAAAGTCGGTTTCGGTGCGGAGATTAGCATCTTGTAAAGCTTGCTGAATTTTTCCGGCATAATCCTTTGCCTCATCCGTAATCGGTGCGACAACCGCCTGAACAGGGGTAAGCCAATGCGGCAATTTCCCTGCATAATTCTCAATCATAATGCCGATAAAGCGTTCCAACGCACCTAAGGCCGCGCGGTGAAGCATCACAGGGCGATGGCGGTTGCCATCCTCGCCAATATAATTTGCGTCCAGTCTTTCAGGCAGATTAAAGTCAAGTTGAAGTGTTCCGCAGCCCCATTCACGCCCGATGGCATCGCGAATAATGAACCCGACTTTCGGGCCGTAAAATGCCCCGTCGCCTTCATTGATTTTATAGTCGAAATCCATGGCTTTCATTGCGTTTTCGAGGGCAGCCTCTGCCTTATCCCAAGTTTCATCAGAGCCAACGCGCAATTCGGGGCGTGTCTCAAACGTAATTTTATAATCGTTAAAGCCTAGATCTTTATAGATAGCCTGAACAAGTTTAAAAAATTTGATGGACTCATCGAGAATTTGATCTTCACGGCAGAAGATATGCGCATCATCCTGCACAAATTGGCGGAGGCGCATCAGCCCATGAAGTGCACCGTGAGCCTCGTTCCTGTGACAGCATCCGAATTCAGAGAGGCGGATAGGAAGGTCGCGATAAGACTTAATCCCCTGATTGAAAATCTGGACATGCGCCGGGCAATTCATGGGTTTGAGCGCGAGCCAATCCCCATCCGCCGCAATTTCGACAGGGTCATCATCCTTGCCTTCCTGAATTTCGTCAGGCACAACAAACATATCCTCGCGATATTTCTGCCAGTGACCCGATTCTTTCCAGAATTTTGAATGCATCAGTTGCGGTGTGCGCACTTCCTGATACCCGTCATGCTGCAGTCGCCTGCGGACATAGCCTTCAAGCGCATTATATATTATGTAGCCTTTCGGGTGCCAGAAAACCGAGCCTTGCGCCTCTTCCTGAAGGTGAAATAAATCCATTTCACGACCAAGCTTGCGATGGTCGCGCTTCTCGGCTTCCTCAAGGCGCATGACATAATCGTCCAGCTCTTGCTGCGTATGCCATGCCGTGCCGTAAATGCGGGTCAGCATTGCATTATCAGAATTCCCGCGCCAGTATGCTCCCGCCACTTTCATCAGCTTGAAGGCGGTACCGACTTGCTTCGTTGTCGGCATGTGAGGTCCACGGCATAAGTCCAGCCAATCCCCTTGCTTATAAATTGTGATGGTTTGATCTTCGGGGAGGTCTTGAATCAACTCGGCTTTATACGTCTCACCTTTGTTTTTAAAATAGGCAATCGCCTCATTACGATCCCAAACCTCACGTTCAAAGGCCGCGCCACGCTGGATAATCTCGCGCATTTTTTTCTCGATGATGGGAAGGTCATCGGTCGTGAATGGCTTCTCCCGCGCGAAATCATAGAAAAAACCATCTTCTATATTCGGGCCGATTGTCACTTGCGTGTCAGGATAGAGAGACTGCACAGCCTCAGCCAGTACATGCGCACAATCATGACGGATAAACTCAAGGCTTTCGGCATCATCACGCTTAATCAGGCGGATGGCGGCATTACTTTCAATCGGGCGGGATAAATCCTGATATTCGCTATCCACTTCAATCATCGCGCAAGCCTTGGCAAGCGATTTGGAGATACTCTCGGCAATCTCCATACCCGTCACGCTCTGTTCATACTGGCGTTTGGCACCGTCGGGCAAAGTGAGTGTTATCATATCAGGGTGAGCTTGAGCGTTTTCCATTCCTGTTAATTTTACTCATCATTATCTTCGCGTTTTTTGCGGCGACCGCGGCGCGGCTTTGACGCGTCTTCTTGCGTTTCATCTTGAGGCGAAACTTCGTTATCTTCAGCCGCATCATCATCCTGTTGAGCCGCTTCAATCTCAATTTTCTTTTTGGCTTTGGCGGCTTTGATATCCTCAACCGGTAGGATGTCATTTAAAGGCTTGCGCTTTTTCTTCTCCAGCTTCGATTTATGCTCCGGAATTGGAATAGGGTTTGAATTGGTTGCCTTGCGGTCATTAATGGCGATATCCAACTCCAATCGGGATGTCACTTTACGAAGCTCATGCACGGAATCGAGCAGGTTTTCACGGGCATCGCGATCCTTTAAATCATTTGTCCATTGATTGAGTGACGACAGGCATTTTGCCGCCGCTTCCTGAAGCCGTTGAGCCGTGTTTTCATTATTCATGGTGATTGTAATCCGTTTCTTAAATAGCTGTATTTATGCCTACAATAATCAAGGCAACATCTTTTTACAATGGTTTTCGGCTCGCTTAATCATAAGAGTTGATGTAAATTTAAATAATTATGAATCGTACTGCACTTTCTTATAAATTCTTGTCTGTTTTTATTTGGGCTATGTACCCTGTTTTTATTGCTTTGGGCGCAAGTGGTGAATCACTGGGCTGGTTCATTATATTTGTGCATATATCAGCAGCTTTAGGTGCATATAGTCTTGGATTTTTCAGTTTGAAAAAACTGACCCGTAAAAAAACATTAACAAGATTACATAGAGCTGTCTTGAATATGAATTTTGATCAATGGTTTTTTATTGTTGCCGCGGGTTTATGTTCTACACTTTATAATTTGTGTTTCTTATATGCCATGCTATGGACTTCGAAAGCAGGTGTCGCCGTCATAATTGAAACCGCCCCCGTTTATGCAATGATTTTGACATCAGTTATTGTTACAAAAAACTGGGATGTTTTAGGAGCTAAGCACGCATTTATTACAATCCTAATATTATTTGGGGTGTGCCTTATTGTATTGGCGGACCAAAACGATATAGGGCTTTTATTCAGCGATTATGATGAATACATAAAAACAGGTGATTTTATGTCATTAATTGGATGTATAGTCGCAATGCTCGGAAGTATAATGTCGGCATTATCGGATTTAATGCGCGCGCAGGTCGGTAATATTACAACGCGATTAATATCTCATAAGGAAACCCGTTTTGATTACGTAATTTCAGGCATAATTTTTGGGGAAGCTTTAGTTAGGATAGTGGCATTACCTTTTGCATTAATAGTACTCTTAATGTTCAGCGATATATCAAATTTTTCTTATGAGAACATGGCTTATGCTTTTATTGCCGGTTTCATTATTTTTAATTTTGGATCTATTACGTATGCAGCCGCGTTATTGAAATCAACTAATCCTGCAATTGCTTTGTTAGATTATTTATCCCCACCGCTGTCAGTGATACTTTTAATATTATTAGGTTTTTCAGTCCTACATCCTTATTTGATCATAGGAACGATGTTAATTATATTCGGGAATGTGTTTTTATTTTTATTGGATAGAGATGCTGCAAAAATAGCAAATAATATCTCAACTCCCTAACGTACGGACCACGCGCCATCCATTGTATAGGCCGAACCGGTAATATTTCGCGCGGCATGAGAGCAAAGGAAAGCAACCATCTCCCCAATATCCTCAGGCGTTGTGAAGTCGAGCGTCGGTTCTTTCTCGCTTAACAATCGCACCCGCGCTTCATCATCTGAAATATTATTATCGGCGGCGATTTTATCAATCTGCTGCTGTACTAACGGTGTTAAAACCCATCCCGGGCATATCGCATTGCAAGTGATGCCGCTTTCCGCCGTTTCAAGTGCGGTTACTTTGGTGAGGCCCACCAGTCCATGCTTTGCGGATACATAGGCACTTTTATATGGCGATCCGACAAGCCCATGGACTGATGCGATATTGATAATCCGCCCCCAACCCCTTTCCTTCATGGCAGGAAGGGCAGCCTTCATCAGGTGAAAAGGGGCGGAAAGCATAAGCGCGATGATCAAGTCCCATTTCTCGCGTGGGAAATCCTCAATGAGATCAGTATGTTGAATACCTGCATTATTAACGAGAATATCAATCTCGCCAGCGTCTTTTACAAGGCGCGCTGCCTCATCCGCATTGGATAAATCGACATTAATGTAATCGGCATTTAGTTCATCCTGAATCTTTTGAATCTCATCGCGCTCGCCGAAACCATTGAGAATAATATGCGCGCCTTTGGCTTGAAGAGTCCGCGCAATGCCCAAACCAATTCCACTTGTTGAGCCAGTTATGAGAGCTATTTTCTTATTTAAATCAGTCATTTAGTGTCTCTTTCTTAAACAATGCTTCAGCTTCGGCTGTGTGAGAGGATAAGGCATCTTTTCGTGCCTCAACGCGTTCTATTTCCAGTCTAAGTAAGGCGATATATTCATCCAATTCATTCGCGCTCATCGTATTCAGATCCATACCGATGTGATGTCCGAAATCAATCTTGCGTCCGTCCTCATCATACATTTTTATAAAAAATCCTTTGCTTTCATCCTTCTCTATCGCTATAACATTTATATTCCCGATTATGAAGTCAAACTTTATATCGCGGTGCAAGGGGGTGAAAGCCTTTGCAGTGAACGAAATTATTTGTCAGGAGCCAGAAAAAATGACACAAAACATACCGCTTTTCCCGAAACAAATTGCCATTTGGTTGGTTGATAACACGGCCCTTACATTTGGCCAGATTGCCGATTTTTGCGGTTTAAATATGATTGAGGTTGAAAATCTTGCCCGTCAGGAAGCAGGCCATCTGCCACCGCAAAGCCCTTTGATTACGGGGGAATTAACCAAAGAAGAAATTGAGCGTTGCGAGGCCGACCCGAAGGCAACACTCCAAATTTCGAAATCCAGTCTGCCTGAACCTGCAGCTCGGTCAAAAGGGCCACGTTATACACCTGTGTCCAAGCGCGGTGATAAGCCGGATGCGATAGCCTGGCTGCTCAAACATCATCCGGAATTGACGGATGCCAATATTGTGAAGCTAATCGGGACAACGAAAAATACGATTAACAATATCCGCAATAAAACGCACAGCAATATGATGAATATTAAGGCACGTTCCCCGGTTGAGCTTGGTCTCTGCCGTTATGATGAGTTGGAGCAAGCCGTATCAAAAGCCCGTAAAAAGCTGGAAAAGGAAGGTAAGGCATTGCCTGAATCTCAAGCCCAGATTGAGCAGGCTTATGAAGATAATACGGAAAGCACGAAAGGCGGGTTTGATTTTTCAAACTTCCTCGGCACAGGAACGAAGAATCAATTTTAAGCGCAGAGTTTGATAGTGCAAGGAGTTGTTTGTATAAATATTACGTCATTGCCTGAATCTCGATAGAGATTCTAAGGCAATCCATTTCATAGATTTTTAACATTTCTGGATTCCCTTAGAATTTGATAAATCAAATTTAGGAATGACGTATCTTTTTTTATTTAGAAACGACTATAGTAATTTAACTCTTATAACTCCCTAACTCTGCGATAAATCTGATTAAAAATCTCTGCCGCAAAATAAAAACCCGCATAAAGCGGGCTTTTTTTTATTCTATGAATTTTTAGGAATTACTTCTTTTTCTCTTCGCGTTTTTCGATACCGTGACCTGTTTTACGCTCTGCAATACGGGCGGATTTACCGCGACGGTCAAACATAAGACCGCCACATGTCACCGGTATTCTTTAAGTACCATTAGTTCAGTTATGGGTATATACGCCCTTTTGACTGGTAATTTTAAAAAAAGGTTCAATTGAACCTTCCAAGCATTTTTTTTTAAGTATGATAAAAATGATGTAATTTATATTTCACGGGGGCGGGGGTTAAGGTGGCGCGCCCTAGAGGATTCGAACCTCTGGCCTTTGGTACCGGAAACCAACGCTCTATCCAGCTGAGCTAAGGGCGCATGCTTCTTGAATATCGCATGAAAGCTTTTTAGGCAAGGTAAGTTTTTACCTTAATCTTTCGTCAGTTGTAAAAATACATCTTCCAAATCGCTTTGGTCGGTTGTGATATCCGTGATTGTCAGGCCTGCGGCCTTGATCCCCTCAATCATTTGCCCGACCTGCGTATCGGAAGGGCGATAAGTGATCACAATACGCCGTTCACCTTCAATGCGCGCTGTAAAGCCATTCAGGCTGTTTGGCACTTGATCAATCGGATTATCAAGACGGAAGGTAATTTCTTTACCCTCAATCCGCGCGAGCAAATCATCCTTACTTTCATTCGCAATCACATCGCCATGATTGATGATTGCGATTCTGTCACACATGGATTCCGCTTCTTCCAGATAATGCGTGGTGAGCAGGATGGTTTTGCCTTCCTTGTTCAGCAGCTTCACATTATCCCATAATTGACGGCGAAGCTCTATATCAACGCCTGCCGTCGGTTCATCCAACACTAGAATATCAGGGTCATGCACCATTGCCTTTGCCACCATCAAACGGCGACGCATTCCACCGGATAGCGACCGCGCATAGGCGTCGGCTTTATCGGCCAGCCCTAACATATCAAGGATTTCCATCGTTTTACGTTTGGTTTTCGGAATACCGTAAAGCCCGGCTTGAAGCTCCAAAACTGTTCTGGGCGAAAAGAACGGGTCAAAGATAATTTCCTGAGGAACAATTCCGATGGATTTTTTGGCAGAGCGCGGATGCGTTTCAATATTATAGCCGTTAATGGCAACCTCACCCGCCGTTTTTACAACCAAACCAGCCATAATATTGATACAAGTTGATTTCCCTGCACCATTGGGCCCTAACAGCGCGAACATAGAACCCTGCGGTATAGCAAGGTCAATGCCTTTTAATGCATGCTTTGGCGCGCTTTTTTTCGTGCCTTTATAAATTTTCGTGAGGTTTTTAATTTCTATCGCATTCATGGTTACATGATTTAAAGTGAGGACACTTAAAAAGCCAGTGCTATTTTTCTGCGGCACGCTTTAAACGGTCATTGATTGCAATGCCGATATTTTGTGCAGGGATGTCCATTACAGCGATAGTGCTCGCGCCGCTTTTATCCAATGTGCGAAGTGCAGAATATAAGTTTGCGGCGGCCTCGTAAAGATCACCTGTCTCACTTAAATTGATAATGCGATTACTGGCTATATCTTTCACATTCATAAATTTTGTCGAACCGAAAGCAAGCAGAGCCTCGCCATCTTTTACATCATATGCTTTCAAGCGGACAGGCGTTTGCGGCGCGTAGTGTTTCAGCAACTGCCCCGGTGATTTCGGCTTATTATCCGCATGCCCGTTATGAATTTGCACGTCATAGCCTAGAGTAGCGGCGCAATCTTCCTGCGTAATGGAACCGGGGCGGAGGATGACGGCTCGCTCTCCCGTACAATCAATTACGGTGGATTCTAAACCAATTTGGCTCACCCCATCGGCAATGATGAGTGGTGCATCATCGCCCAAGCTTTCGGCAACATGGGCGGCGGCGGTCGGGCTGACTTCGCCTGAACTATTGGCAGATGGCGCGGCAAGCGGAAAGCCGCACCCCTCAATAATTCTCCGCGCTGTGGGGTGGGATGGGACACGTACGGCAATTGTGTTTAAACTTGCCGTGACAAGATCGCTCACTTTGCAATCTGAGTTTCGTGTGACGATAAGAGTCAAAGGCCCGGGCCAGAAATTTTGTGCAAGGGTGAGAGCATCGCCTTCAAGCTCAACATAGCTTTGAGCCATTGCCAGACTGCTGAAATGGGAAATAAGCGGGTTAAAGCTCGGTCTTTTTTTAATCGCGTAAATTTGCTTTATGGCCTCATCTTTAAGCGCATTGGCGGCGAGACCATAGACCGTTTCGGTCGGGATCGCCACACATTGATTATGCTTGAGGAGGTTGACCGCTTCTTTGATAGCGGCATCGCTAACGGCTTTAATCATTATGCTGCTTTGGCTTTAAGGTTGGATTTGGTTAACTTGCCGCCGATTGTCGGATAACTACACCCTGTTGTTTCAGGGAAAGAAATTGGTTTATTCAGGAGCGTTCGCACCGCCATGTAGGCGAAGCCCTCTGCCTCCATTGCATCGCCATTCCAGCCAAGCGCATCCGTTGAATGAACGGGCAGGGAAGTGGTTTCAGAAAGACCGCGCATAATAGTCTGATTATGTCGTCCGCCGCCAGTAACATAGAGAATTTTAGGCATTGCAGGGCATTGAGAAAGCGCATGGGTGATAGAATGCACAACCACTGCGGTGAGCGTTGCCGCGCCGTTTTCCAAGCTAAACTCGTCATTCTCCGACTTGTTCGGGGCATCTTTCCGATGAGATCCTTTGGTCAAGCCAAAGGACGACAATGATTTATCAAAATCGTTTCTATCCAATGACTTGGGTGGCTTTTTGGAAAAATAAGGTAAGGATAAAAAGTCTTTTATAACTTTAAGGTCTACATTTCCCTTGGAGGCGATTTCTCCGTTTTTGTCGTAAGGCTCACCTGTATGCTGAATAACCCAGTCATCTATCATTGCGTTGCCGGGCCCTGTATCAAACGCAAGCATGTTGTCACCATTAATCCATGTGACATTCGCAACGCCGCCGATATTGATAATTGCTACAGGCATCGCAACCGCGGCATTTTGAGCCAGCGCACGATGATATATCGGGATAAGGGGTGCGCCTTGCCCGCCGTTTTGAACATCCGCGCTTCGAAAATCGGAAATGACATCAATGCAGATTTCCGCGGCGAGAAGGGCAGCATCGCCAATCTGACACGTAATTCCATTATCAGGATCGTGATGAACAGATTGCCCATGAAATCCAATAATATCAATATCTTGGGGCAATAAGTTAAGCTTTGACAGGAGGTTATGAATAACAGGAATATGCGTTGCGGTGAAGTCACTCGCAACTTCCGTCATATCATAAGTCTCAGGATTTTTATTGAGACAAGCGCGTAACCGCTCCCTTAAAGCTTCATCATAAGGCGCGGATAAAAAGCCGAGCGGATTAATCACACTCTCGCCATCCGTTTCAATCAGCGCGATATCAACGCCATCCAAAGAGGTTCCCGACATACATCCGATTGCTTTATATAATTCTGCCATAGTATTTTTTACCACAAATATACACAGATATACACAGATTTTTGATGGGAAAGCCTTGATATCTGTGTTTATCCGTGTTCATCTGTGGTTAATAAAAGAGGATAAAATGACACAAAAATTCAAATCAGATTTCCTTAATGTGATGCAAAAGCGTGGCTTTATCTATCAGGGTAGCAACCTTGAAGGGTTAGACGCGAAACTCTGTGAAGGCATGCAAACCGCCTATATAGGGTTTGATGCAACGGCGAAATCTCTTCATGTCGGCTCTCTCATGGGTATTATGATGCTCAGATGGTTTCAGGAAACGGGTCATAGACCCATTACATTAATGGGCGGTGGCACAACCAAGGTTGGTGACCCTTCTTTTAAAGACGAGAGCCGAAAATTACTGGATTATGAGGATATCCTCGATAATATCAAAGGTATTAAGCAGGTTTTTTCCCAGTTCCTGTCCTATGATGAAGGTGAGAATAAAGCCCTCATGGTTAATAATAACGACTGGTTATCAGAGTTGAATTATCTTGAATTCATAAGGGATTATGGACGTTACTTCACAATTAATCGTATGATTGGCTTTGAGTCGGTTAAGCAACGCCTTGATCGCGAAAGTCCGCTGACTTTCCTTGAATTTAATTACATGATTATGCAGGGCTACGATTTCCTTGAGCTTCATCGCCGTTATAATTGCGCTGTCCAGTTGGGCGGCTCTGACCAATGGGGCAATATTATTAATGGGGTTGAGCTTGGGCGCAAATCGGACAGGGTGGAACTGTTCGCACTGACTTGTCCGTTGCTCACAACGTCTTCTGGGAAGAAAATGGGTAAGACCGAAAGTGGCGCCGTATGGGTTAATGCGGATATGCTGCCCGTTTATGATTACTATCAATTCTGGCGTAATACAGAGGATAATGATGTCGGCAAATTTCTAAAACTTTTCACGATGTTGCCTATAAATGAAATCACAAAGCTTGAAGCCTTACAAGGGCAAGAAATTAATGAAGCCAAGAAGATTTTAGCATTTGAGGCGACAAAACTCTGCCATGGTGAGGAAGCCGCGAACACGGCTCAGGAGACCGCGCGGCAAACATTTGAGCAAGGGATGAGTGCGGAAGGCCTGCCGACAGTGACAGTCTCTTACCCTGAAATGCCGATATTGGATCTCTTGCTTAAGGCAGGATTAGTGTCTTCAAAAGGGGAGGGACGTCGCCTCATTAAAGGCGGCGGCGCGCGCATCGATGATATTGCGGTTAATGATGATACTCAAATTTGTAAAATTAACGGTACTGTCAAACTCTCTGCAGGCAAGAAAAAGCATGTTCTTGTGAAAGTTTCTTAAAGATGTTTTTTTATTGCGCAAGGCGTCTGATATGACGAAAAAGCCCGCTTACCTCGTGCTTGATACTGAATTTCTGCGTGAGAAAACCTATTTCTCTAAGCTTTGCCTTGTGCAGGTTTCAGGTCCGGGGATTGAGCCGACCATTATTGACCCGTTTGACCCTGACACGGATATGGAGCCGTTGCTTGAAGCCTTGTTTGACAAGGATGTCATCAAAGTACTTCATTCCGGCTATCAGGATTTGGAGATTTTCTATCACCTGACAGGCAAAGTGCCTGCACCGATTTTTGACACGCAAATTGCTGCAAGTGTTTTAGGATATGGTGAGCAGGTTTCCTATGCCAATCTGGTCAAAGATATTTGCGGAGTGGAGATTAGTAAATCCCAACAATTTACGGATTGGTCAATCCGTCCGCTTTCTCAGGCTCAAATCGATTATGCGCTGGGTGATGTGATTTATCTGGATGAAATTTATCATCACTGCGTCAAAAAGCTGAAAGAACGCGGGCGTGAGAGCTGGATTGCCGAGGATATTGCGGCGTTGGAAGATGAGGCGACTTATAAAACAGAACCATACAAAGCTTATGAGAAAATCAAAATGCGGAGTAATAAGCCCGAGCATCTCGGCGTTTTGCGAGAGATTGCGGCGTGGCGCGAGGAAGAGGCGAAGCGCAAAAATCTTCCGAAAACATTTATTGCGCGCGATGATACGCTCATGGAAATTGCGATGACAATGCCGAAGGATGAAAAAGCCCTTGAGCGTGTGCGCGGGTTTCAGGCTTCTCAAGTTAAAAAACCAATCGGGCAGGCGATGTTGAAAGCCGTTGAGATAGTGAAGAAGGCCGAATCTGATAGCTTACCGCAAAGGAAAGCCGAAAAGAAATTCCCGCCAAAGAAAAATGGCTTGCTTGAGATGGTGAAGCTCCTGCTGAAAATCGAGTCCTCACGGCATGATATCACACCGCGCCGTATTGCGGATACGGGGGATTTGCAGGATATCGTGCTTTACGGCGAAAAGGCAGATGTGCCCGCCATGAAAGGCTGGCGCTACGATATTTTCGGCTCAAAATGTGTTTCGCTCATGAAAGGACAATCAGGGCTTTTTATTAAAAATGGCGAGGTTGAGATACGGTAGGATTATAGTTTCACTTACAAAGTCATACTGTTTAAATTTGTGTCTATTTGTGTTTATTCGTGGTGAAGAAATCATACAACGTATGGATTGCCACGGTCGCGTTGCTCCCTCGCAATGACGAATGAAAAACAGCCTAGTTTGCTGTCTCCTCCGCGATGATATCTTTCCGCGACAGTTTCCCAATCATGGTTTTGGGGAGGGGTTTATCGCGGAACTCAATATCTTTCGGCATTTCGTAGGCCGAGATTTTATCGCCCAGAAAATCTTTGAGCTGAGCCGCGGTGATTGGCTCGCTCCCTTCTTTTAATTTAATCCAGGCCTTGACCTTTTCACCGCGATTGGCGCAAGGCAGACCACCCACAATACATTCTTCAACATTTTCATGCTTGTAAATCGCGTCCTCCACATGGCGCGGATAGACGTTATAGCCGTTGGTGATAATCAAATCTTTAATACGGTCAACGATGAAATAATAGCCGTCAGAATCCTGATAAGCGATATCACCCGTATGAAGCCAAACACCATCACGCAAGGTTTTGGCGGTTTCTTCTTCACGCTTCCAATAGCCTTTCATAATTTGGGGGCCCTTCAGGCAAATCTCACCCTTTTCGCCAACCGCGATTGGATGATGCGTTTCGGGGTCAACAATCTGAACCTCTGTATCCTTCAAAGGTAGGCCGATTGAACCAGGCTTATTCACGCCTTTAAGCGGATTAACATGTGTGACGGGAGAGCTCTCGGTCAGGCCATAACCCTCAACTAAAATACAGCCGGTCTCGTCCTCAAATTTCTTTTTCACTTCAACAGGAAGGGGTGCCCCGCCTGAAATACACCGTTCCAGCGAGCGGAGGTTATAATTATTAATCTTCGGATGATTACTGATCGCGTTATAGATTGCCGCCACGGCAGGCATGCATGTCGGCTTTTTCTTATCGATCAGTTTAAGCGTATCATTCAGGTCAAAGCGCGGCACGGCGATAATCTCCGCGGCGATCCGAACGCTGAGATTAAGGGCAACCGTCATGGCAAACACATGGAAAAACGGAATAACGGCAAGCATTTTCTCTTCGCCCATTTTCACCCCGTCAAATGCAACAAGGCATTGCTCAGTATTCGCCGAAAGATTGGCGTGGGTCAGCATCGCCCCCTTTGGTGTACCCGTTGTGCCGCCCGTATATTGGAGGAGGGCAATATCATTCTCAATATCAATCTTGACTGCTTCGGGTTTCCCATCATTGGCGAGCAGGTCACTGAAATCCACATGCGCTTCATCGCGTGGCCATGCGGCAATCTCCTTGCTTTTTATTACTGGGAAAAGCAGATTTTTCGGGAAAGGCAAGACATCAATGAACCGACAAACAACAATATGTTTCAGCGTTTTTGTCCGCTCTAACATTACGCCTACCTTGTCATAAGTTGCTTTTAAATCGAGCGTCACCATAATCTCGGTTTCAGAATCTTTGATTTGAAATTCAAGCTCGTCCAACGCATAAAGCGGATTGAAATTCACAACAACCATGCCGGCCTTTAACGCCCCGTAATAGGCAATTAAATATTGCGGGCAGTTGGGCAGGCAAAGCCCGATTTTCGTACCCTTTTTGACTTGCGCGTCCTGCAAGCCTTTGGCAAACGCGTTCGCGGCTTCAGCCAGCTCTGCCCATTTGAAGCTTTTACCAAGAAAATCAAACGCCTTATTCTTCGGGAAATCCCGCGCGGCATTATCAAGAAGCTCATACAAAGGATAGGTTGAAACAGGAGTATCGGCAGATGAAGACATGGGCTAAGCCTTTTTATTTATTGATACCATTAAGTATAAATGAAATTTATTAAGAATAAAATATGTGGCATTTTGTACGTACAAACGTTATACTAATCATTAGATGAAAGATGTTAGGATAGATTGGGATCGAGGGAATTGGCCTAAATGCGGGAAGCATGGGTTAATAAAACAGCAAATAGAGGAATCATTTGAAAACGATCCTATGATAATGCCTGACCCTTATAAAAATGAAGAGAGATGGCGTGCCATTGGTCGTTTAAAATCATCGCGTTTGATATTTGTTGTTTTCACCCTAAGTGAGATTGACGATAAGTTATATATCAGACCAATTTCAGCGCGATATATGCATGATAAGGAGATTCGACATTATGAAGAAAGATAAAGATTCAAAACCATTGCCTGTTTTTAAAACAGATGAAGAAGCCGAAAATTTCGTCGATACAGCAGATTTGTCAGAGTATGATTTATCTGGATTTCGTCCTTTAAGCACCTTTGATTTTGCAAAGAAAAAGGATGCCCGTCTTGAAGTACGACTATCTCAAGATGATTTAAATATTTTGAAGGAAGCGGCGAAGATAAAAGGTATACCTTATACTCGACTTGCAAGGCAGTTAATGCGCGAAGGTTTGGCGCAAATGCCGCATGAATAAAATATAGCCGATTATTGCTAACCGGCTATATTTCCTTTTCTTCAAGCAGTGCCCTTAACTTTATGAGGGTTAGGGATAGGGTCGTTTCAGACACCGCTTAAACTGGCTTTCAGGCATCGACTAAAGATTTTTTGCTTTCCTGGCTATATTTACGATGTTCTTTGTTCTGATACATGCTTTCATCCGCGCCATTGAGAATAGTTGTGATCTTGTCACCACGTTGATAACTTTGCGTTCCAAGACTTGCGCGAATAGGGATAATTTCGCCTTCATGCTTAAGGTGGAGCGTATTTAAACGCCTGATCAATTTCTGCAAGCGTGCGGCAATCTCAATTTTATGGGCATTCGGAAAGATCAGAATAAACTCGTCCCCGCCAAGGCGTGCGGCACAATCCATCCGCCTGATATGGGCCTGTAATGTTTGGGCTACAAGAATAAGAGCCTCATCCCCAGCCTTATGACCATATGTATCATTGATAAGCTTGAAATTATCGAGGTCAATCATTACGAGTAAGCCGCCTTGTGAAACGTCACGGCTTGTTTTGACAAGCTCTTTATCCAGTATCTCCATGAAACCGCGGCGATTGGCAAGGCCCGTTAACTCATCATGGGTCGCCAGTTTCTGAAGCGATTGGATATGCGTATCCTTTTGCGCATTAAGCTTTTCGCTCTCGCTCAATTTGCTTTCAAGCGCGTGAACCGTGCTGATTGCCTGACGCAACATTGCCCAATATTGGTCGGGCATAATAGTCTGCGCCAACGCCTGATCTTTGTAAAAAAGCGGTTGAGTTAATTTTGGCTCGATCATAGTGGCGGCTGTTTCAGGGTAATGCGACACAATCATCCTTTCTTTTTCTTTTTTCTTAAAACAAGCATTGCGAAGACCATGCCAATTTTCACATATCAATAAAATTCTTGAGCATTTTGCAAGAGGTTGATACTCTATGCACCATGGGCAAAAAAATAATGATCGTTGAAGATAACGAGTTAAATATGAAGCTTTTCAACGACTTGCTGGAGGCTCATGGTTATGAAACAGTCACAACAAGGGATGGGACAAAGGCTCTCGACCTTGCGCTTTCAAGTAAACCTGACCTTATCTTGATGGATATTCAACTGCCCGAAGTCTCAGGGCTGGACATTACGCGGCAAATTAAACAGAATGATGACTTAAATCATATTCCGATTATCGCGGTTACGGCATTCGCCATGCGCGGCGATGAGGATAAAATTAGGGAGTGCGGGTGTAACGGCTATGTCTCAAAACCGATATCAATTGCAACGTTTATTGACACAATCCAATCCCATTTGAGCGAAAAAGAGATTTAATTAATCCATGTCTGCAAGAATCCTTGTCGTTGATGACATCCTGCCAAACGTCAAATTGCTTGAGGCCAAACTTAAGGCGGAATATTATACGGTTCTCACCGCCTATAGCGGTAAGGAAGCGCTTGAGATTATTGGTCGTGAGCGACCTGACCTCATTCTCCTTGATATCATGATGCCTGAGATGGATGGATTTGAGGTATGCAGGCGAATTAAGGCTAATCCTGAAACCGAGCATATCCCGGTTGTCATGGTCACGGCACTGACCGACTCGGCTGACCGCGTAAACGGCTTACAGGCCGGCGCGGATGATTTCCTTACAAAGCCCTTAGATGATGTCGCGCTGATGGCGCGTGTACGCTCGCTCATACGTCTTAAAATGACAATGGATGAGTGGCGCGCCCGTGAAAATACGGCGACCAGCCTGGGTGTTATTGACGAGGCAGAAGGCAAAACGGCAGAGCAAGTTGCCGCCAATGTTTTAATCATTGAGGATCAGGATTTTGAGTCCAAACGCCTGGTCGATACGGTTGAGGCCTCGGGCCATTATGCCTGCCTTGTCAGCCAAGGTGTTGATGCGATTGAGCAACTGAATAACAAAAACTTCAATGTTATAATTTTATCCTTAGATGTTCAAAATGAGGGTGACGATGGCGGTTTGCGCCTTTTATCCCATCTACGCTCCAATGATCGTTCGCGCTCAATTCCGATATTAATGGTGTCTCAGGATAATTCCCAAAAAATTGCAAGAGGCCTTGAAATCGGTGCGCATGATTATATTGTTCGCCCGATTGATAAAAATGAATTACAGGCGAGATTGAATACACAAATTCGTCGTTTCCGCTTTCAGGAAAAGTTAAAAGCCAATTATGAAGTCAGCCTTTCGATGGCGCTTACCGACAGTTTAACGGGGCTTTATAACCGCCGTTACCTCAATGTTCACCTTGAAAAACTGCTTCAAAATGCGGGAGAGGATCGCAAACATATTGCTGTTCTCATGTTTGATATTGACCATTTTAAAACCGTCAATGATACATATGGCCATGCCGTTGGTGACGAGATTTTGCAAAGCTTTTCAAATCGTGTGAAGGGCAGATTGCGGAGCTTTGATATTCTGGCACGGACAGGAGGCGAGGAATTCATTGCGGTGCTGGTTGATGTTTCGATTGAACGCGCGGCCTATATCGCAGAGCGTATTCGCCGCTCAATCGCCGAAGACCCATTCCCGGCAAGCGTTGAGGAGGGGGAGCTGTCCATCACAACCTCAATCGGGGCGGTTTATGTCGGCAAAGATGTCCGCACAGTTGACGAAGTTTTGAGTCAGGTTGATAAGCAGCTTTATGAGGCAAAAGAAACAGGCCGAAACCGTGTTATTTTTGATGGTTTGGGCTATTTAGAACCGACAGATTATCTGGAAAAACCGCGTCTAAAAATACAAGATTAAATCTTTTAAAAGGAACAACTTTCCCATTCGGAATGTTTACTCACTATGTTTACACATGGGGAAACGCTCGACTTACTTCTGCGATTGGCTTTACTCGGGCCGATAGCTTTAGGAATCGTTATTATCTATGTCCGCATCATTGGATTGCGCAGTTTTTCAAAAATGACGGCTTTTGATTTTGTTGTTACTGTTGCAGTTGGCTCTTTACTGGCCTCCGCGGCAACTTCATCGGGATGGAGTAATTTTATTCAATCAATCGGGGCTATTGGTACTTTGCTGCTGTTTCAGGCGGCTTTAGCTTTGATCATACGAAAATCGGATAAATTATCAGGCTATATTGAAAACCAGCCTGTATTATTGTTCTACGAAGGCGAGTGGAAGCAAGACCAATTAACGAAGACACGTACATCGAAAGATAATATTTTGGCCAAAATGCGCGAGGCGAATATAACATGCTTTAGTCAGGTCAGGGCAGTGGTGTTGGAAACAACGGGTGATGTATCTGTCCTTCATGATGACAAGTTAGACAATGATTTGCTTAAAGGCGTTCGATAATTAAGCCTGTTCCAAACTATTCAGAAAGTCTCTCGCATCACGTTGGATGTTTTTCACCACAGAGAACACAGAGAACACGGAGGATTGAAATTCTAAATTCTAAAAAAATTGAACTCTTATAACTCCATAACTCTGCGATAAATTATATAAGGATGTCAGAAACAAGCCTCGAAATAACGAATAAATTAAATCTTTAAAATTTCTGCGGTATTAATAGTAAAAACCAGGCATCAGTAAGATTATGTTAAACTATTCAGAAAGTCTCTCGCATCACGTTGGATAGTTTTGACTTTTTCCTTATCCATGCGGTCGAGTGTCGCATACATCATGCCCATGCGCTGATTATCCTTTAATGTTTCACGATTGCGAATAACGAAATCCCAATAGAGATAATTGAACGGGCACGCTCCTTCGCCCGTCTTTTTTGATGGTGAGTATTTACAATTCTTACAATAATCGGACATTTTATTAATATAATTAGAGCCGGCGGCATAAGGCTTTGACGAGATAACGCCGCCATCGGCATAGAGAATCATGCCCGTCACATTGGGCAGTTCAACCCACTCATACGCATCGGCATAAACAATCAGATACCATTCATTCACTTCATCGGGGTGGAAGCCTGCAATCAGGCTGAAATTTCCTGTCACCATTAATCGTTGAATATGATGGGCATAGGCATTTTCTTTTGTTTCTGTAATACATTGGCGCAGGCAATTCATATCCGTCTCACCTGTCCAGAAAAAATCAGGCAATTTACGCGTGGCATTCAGGGCATTCATATCCTTATACTCAGGCATATAAGTCCAATAGATTCCGCGAATATATTCACGCCATCCGATAATCTGGCGAATAAAACCCTCCGCCGCATTTATCGGAATATTGCGCCGTCCGTCATGATAGGCATCTTCCGCCGCCTTGCAAACCTCCATCGGGTCAAGCAACCCGCTATTGAGATAAAACGAAATCAGTGAGTGATACATAAACGGCTCGCTTTGCTTCATCGCATCCTGATAGGCGCCATAATCGGGCAGGCGTTCAGAGATAAATTCATCCAAAACCTCCAAGGCTTGCGCCCGTGTGACGGCAAAATGAAATGGCTCCAAATCACCGAAATGGTCATCGAATTTCTCTGCAACGAGGGACAGCACTTCTTTTGTTATGGCATCATGCTCAAAAGTCAGTGTCGCCGGCGGTACTTTATCTTTGGGCAAAGGCTTGCGATTTTCCTTATCGTAATTCCAGTCACCGCCTTCCGGCTTATTCCCATCGACAATCAGCAAGCCTGTTTTTTTACGCATCTCGCGATAAAAATACTCCATGCGGAGTTCTTTACGGCCTTTCGCCCATTTTTTAAATTCGGGTATGGTGCAGACGAAGCGATCATCATCACGAATTTCAACCTCAATATTAAAATCATCGGCCCAGTTGCGCATATCCTCAAGCACGCGATATTCCCCGGGTGAGGTGACAACGACTTTTTTAACATCATGGCGTTTTATCGCGCGTTCGACCTCGCCTTTAAATGATTGAGAATTACCCTCATCGGTCAGTTTGATATAATCGATATTATAGCCTTCATCCTCTAAATCTCGTGCAAAATGCCGCATGGCGGAAAAAAGAAAAGCAATCTTTTTCTTGTGATGTTTCACGTATTTTGTCTCATCCCAAACCTCGCACATGAGGAGGATGTCATGGTCTTTTTCGCAATCGGATAAGGATGAAATATTACGGCTCAGTTGATCACCTAATATCAGGCGGAGGGTTTTTTGTGTCATAATGATTTAATGTTTACTTTACATTTTTGTTCTTTGACTGGTGCATAATTAAAGAAAATATCTTGCCAGTTTTACTTGCTTTGTTAAGGTGAGAATATGATTAATCGTGAAAAAATAAAGGGCGATATGAGTTTTATAGCCAATGGCCTTGCCGGATTGGCGAATGAAGTTGCCAGTAAAGGTCGTGATAAAATAGCAAAGGCAAAAGAAATGGGCTGCTTGTCCGACCGTGTTGCGGAGCTTGAAAAGCGTCTTTCAGCCTTGGAAGAAGCGTTTCAAAATGAGATGAAAACCAAATCATGAGCTTGAATTTCTCGCTAAAAGACATGTCCGGTGATAATCCGCTTAATGTTTTTGAGGATGTTTTGGAATCTTCTGGTTATGAGTATGACCGTCTGGGGCAAAGCCGCCTTCATTTCCAATGTGACGGGAAGCAGGGGAGTTACAGCATTAACCTTGAATGGAACGATGATGCACATATCATTAAGTGTTTGATTATCACAACCGATACGGCAAATTTGCCGCGTGATTATCTTAAAGATTGTGCGGAGCGTATGAATGAAAGTGCATGGCATGGTTTTTTTGATATTGACGGTGTCGGCAATACGATTTTCAGGAGCCTGATTCCCTATATGCATGAACAAGGTGAAGATATTTTGGATAAAATAGAGGCAGGGATTGATAACGCACTCAAGGAAACGGATCGCTTTATCATTTCGCTTTCTATCAGCGAGAATGCAAAAGCACCAGATTTATTTTCTAATGAAGACAACGCGGACGCTCTTGAAACCCTCGCGCTTATGTTCTCCGAAACAAAAGGCAATGCGTAAACATCACGTCATTGCACGTTTCATTTTTTGAATACGTGCAATCCAGATAATAAGAAACTGGATTACACGTATTTTCTATCGAACAACGTGTAATGACGATTTTTGTTCTAACCTGCAATTTCGATTTCGGCGAAAAAATAGCCGATTTCACGCTTTGCGCTTTCTTCAGAGTCTGACCCATGAACGGAGTTCTCACCGATGCTTTCGGCAAAGTCTTTACGGATTGTGCCTTCTGCAGCATTCGCCGGGTTTGTTTCGCCCATGATTTCGCGGTTTTTTGCAACGGCATTTTCGCCTTCCAAGACCTGAACAACGACAGGCTCAGATATCATGAAGCTGACCAATTCGCCGAAAAACGGACGCTCGCTATGCTCGGCATAAAAACCTTCAGCTTGTTTTTGAGTGAGCTGAACACGCTTTTGCGCAACAATACGGAGGTCTGCTTCCTCAAAACGCTGGTTGATCGCGCCTGTTAAATTACGGCGTGTTGCATCCGGTTTGATGATGGATAAAGTTCTTTGAACTGTCATTTTTATATCTCTTTTCTTTAAATTTCAAAAACAGCATGGTTATAACAGATTGTTTCGCCCTGACAATGATTATTTACATGTGAAGTGCGCCCGGATGTGATAAAAACTATCATGGTTTTAAAGGAAACAATGCCACATATTTTGGCCGTGGATGACGACGATCGCATTCGGCGGTTACTGGCGCAATATTTGACAAAGCAAGGCTATATCGCCATCATGTCCGCAGATGCGGTGCAGGCGCGCGCAATCTTAAAGCATTATGATTTTGATATTTGTATTTTGGATATCATGATGCCGGGTGAGGATGGGTTGAGCCTGTCCGACTATATTCAAAAGGCTTATGCGATACCTATCCTACATTTAACCGCTAAAACCGATGCAAATGACAGGATTGCAGGGCTTGAAAGTGGTGCGGATGATTACCTTGCTAAACCGTTTGAGCCGAAAGAGCTTCTGCTGAGGATACAAGCCATTTTGAGGCGCACGAAAGCCCAGCCACCGAAAGATTCTCAAACAGAACAAGCAACACTTTCAATTGGTCAGATGATTTATGATTTGAATAGTAGAACGCTTCTGAATGATAATGAAGAAATCGCTTTAACTGATGGCGAAAGAAATCTTTTTCATGCCTTGATATTAAAAGCGAATATGCCTGTGAGGCGAGAGATGCTTGCCGCTCAAATGAATTTGGAGGCTACAGATAGAGCGATTGATGTTCAAATGACACGGCTGAGGAAAAAGATTGAAGCTGACCCGTCAAAGCCGCAATATTTACTCACCCTGCGCGGTAAAGGCTATATGGTGAAGGCGGAGAAAAGTAATGCTTAAGCGTTATTTGCCGACGGGTCTGCTTGGTCGAACAATACTGATTATCCTTATTCCTGTTTTATTATTACAGCTGACGGCCTCAATCGTGTTTTTTGACCGGCATTGGGAGAAAATGACAGAGCGGTTGGCAGGCGCGGTTGCAGGTGAAATTGCCGCAACGCTTAATTTGATTGAAAATTCAGATAGCAATATCAAAGCGATACAAAAATTTAGCCAAAGCTATTTCAATATTGAATTTAAAATCAAAGCCTTAAATGAGCCTGACCAGATCAAGCCTACGCGTCAATCATCCTATATTTATAGATTATTTAATCGTGTTGAAGATGAGCTTTCACGGCAGTTATATGTGCTGACTGATTACGAGCATGATATTTTTATCTCCGAAAAAGATAAGCAGATTAATGTTTTTATCTATCAAAATGATAGGCTGATCGAATTTATTATCCCTGAAAGACGGCTTTTCAGCTCATCCAGCTATATTTTTCTCCTTTGGTTGATTGGGTTATCCGTTCTGTTTTTTACGATTGCCTTATTATTTATGCGTAATCAGATCAGGCCGATTTACAGGCTCGGCATTGCCGCAGAGCGTTTAGGTCGTGGCTTACCGATTGGTCATATCAAGCCGAGCGGCGCCCGCGAGGTCAGGCTTGCTACTGCGGCTTTCATTGATATGCAACAACGTATCGAACAATTCATCTCTCAACGGACAACCATGCTGGCGGCCGTATCCCATGACTTAAAAACACCGCTTACGCGCATGCGGCTTCAGCTTGAAATGATGGAAGAGAGCCCGGAGAAACAAGACTTTATCAATGATATCCATGATATGGAGCTGATGATTGAGAGCTATCTGGCTTTTGCCAAGGATGACACGGTTGAAACATCTCAAAAAATTGTAATCGAGACCCTAGCCCAGAAATTAGTCAGTAACGCAGAGCGTTTAGGGTTAAAAACAACCCTCAAAAATAAGTTAAACGAAATTGATTTTATCTGGGGCAAGCCACAGGCACTCAACCGTGTATTTGATAATATTATAGGGAACGCCGCACGCTATGGTGATAAAATTTTAATATCTTTTCGCCAAGAAAAAGACATTATAATCATAGAAATTGAGGATAACGGGGAAGGGGTTGACCCTCGCTTCATTAATGACCTGACAAAACCGTTTTTCCGCGTTGAAACATCACGAAATGCAAAAACAGGTGGGGCTGGTTTGGGGCTTGCCATTGCGCATGACATCATCACCTCCCATGGTGGGCAAATGAAGTTTGAGCGATCCTCCTATTTAGGCGGGTTGCATGTCACGGTATATTTACCACTTTAAATTATCATACATTTTGTATTTCTCGACTATCTTAGCTTTTTTTTAACATGTTTTGTGCATCATGTGGGGTGAGGGGAAAATTTATGAGGGTAAATTTATATGTATAATGGCGGTATAATATCGTCTGCGTCCACAGATTCTCTGCTGGCCGATGTTAAGAAAAAGCCAGGTGAGTGGCAGCTCGCCCTCGTTTTTTTCAATGGTATTATATTGACTATCGTTATTTTTATAACGCTTCTGGTTTATATTGATAAAGCGCGTAATTCATATTTACAAAAAACCACTAATTACTTCATCTCCGATATAACCGAAAAACTTGAAAATGTTGTTCGCAATTTTGAGCTAATATCAAATGCGAACGATCCTTTATCAATGTTTGATAACGAAAATTATAATAAATATATCCAGGCAGGCGCTCATTTAATTCAAGATGGCTTATCTGAAACATGGCGCACAAATTATTTGTATGAACAAGATTTGATTAATACATCGATAGTAGCTCAACTTGTAACCATGGTTGATGAAGGTGAATCAAACCATAAGCATTTTTTTATGAGTGACGGTGAGGTTCTCTATCTTGCAATCATTAATAAAGAGGGTAGTGATGTTTATATTGGTCTGATTAACGATAGTATTTTCAGTAATCTTCTAGAAGAGCAACGCTATGATGCGATTGAAAGATTTCAGCTTGTCGACCCGATTAATCAAAATATGATAATTAATCATGATAAAGCAAGTTTAAATGAGAATAATTCCGGCTCAGATATTTTTTTAAACATCCTTAGCATAAAAGTATTTGATAAATCTTTTAATGCGACTTTAGGCATAAGTGAAAAAAACTTTATGTTTTTAGGGGACAAACTTCCTTTTATTATTCTGTTATTGGGTGCATCCATCACTGTAATCGGGACTTTGTTTATTCGAAATAATCAAAATCAATCAAGTAAAATTCAACAAATGAATATTGCACTTGAAGATAAGAACAAAGCTTTGGAGCAAAAGATAAAAGATGTTGAAACAGTGTCATCTGCACTCAAACAAAGTGAACAGGAATATAAAGCCGTTGTTAATACTGTCGAAGATGTTTTGTTTGAGTTGGATGAAACAGGCCGCATAATATTTTTAAATCGTGCATGGGAAAAATTGACAGGTACTGCTGCTGAGGATGCTTATGATATCGAGCTTTTTAAATATATACATCCAAACGAAAGTGAAAAAGCACGTTTGAAATTTTTTGAGTTTTTAAAAACAGATAAGCCGACACGTTTTTCATCAAGTATCGCTCTCAAATCTAATGGTTACCGGACTGTTGATATTATCTTGTCAACATCAAGAAAAACCAGCGACAAAAGTGCTGTTGAGTATGTTATCGGCACAATTATAGATATGGAAGATAAGCAGCGTGCTGAAAAAGCATTAAATGAAGCTGAGAAGCGTTATAGAAAAATCGTGGATAATGCCGTTGGTGGGCTCTATCAAATTGATCTTGATGGTCATGTTGTAAGTGCAAACCCTGCTTTTTTAAACGTTTTAGGTTATGAAGATGAATATGATATGGAAGTTAATAACTTTTCATATTGGTCTATTTACATGAATAAAAACGATCAGAGAACGTTTCAACATGAAGTATCTAATAACAGCTTTTTAAGAAACAGAGAAATACAGGTTTATAATAAGAATAAAGAAGTAATCTGGATTAATGAAAATGCCCAAGCTATCAGAGACAGGGATGGTCAGGTGCTTTATTATGAAGGAAGTATTGAAGATATTACGCAACGTAAAAATGCTGAAATGGAGCTGATTGAGGCGAAACTTAATTCTGATATGGCTTCGCGGGCAAAATCCGAATTTTTGGCGAATATGAGTCACGAGCTCAGGACACCGCTCAATGCTATTATCGGTTTTTCCGAAATTATTAAAGGTGAGGCTTTAGGGCCTATCGAACAAAAGGCATATGTCGAATATGCGTCCGATATTTATAGCAGTGGATCTCATCTGCTCACCGTGATTAATGAAATTTTAGGAATATCCAAAATTGAAGGCGGGCAACGGAATTTAAATGAATCGGTCGTCAATTTAGGGGCGGTAACGCAGACTTGTATCGATCTCATGGCCTCTAAAATTGAGAAAAATAATATTCAAATCAATCAAATGACGATTAGTGGTGCCCCTGAAATAATTGCCGAAGAACTTGCCTTCAAGCAAATAATTATGAATATCTTATCAAATGCAATTAAATTTACACCTGCAGGGGGGTCGATTACGATAACAACTGATTACGATGGTCATGATTTACGATATTCTGTGACGGACACAGGTATAGGGATTAAGGAAAGTGATATTCCAAAGGCATTATCCCCCTTCGGTCAGATTAATAATGAATTATCAAGAAGCAATGCCGGAACAGGGCTGGGTTTAACGCTTGTATCATCTTTAATCAAATTACATGGCGGTCATCTCGAACTGGTATCTGAGAAGAATATCGGCACAACTGTTACAATCATTATTCCTTCAAAGCGTGTTGCAGTCAGTAAAAATCAGACTATCGATGATGGCTCAAACCGTCAAAATGTTGCAAATTTATCGGACTACAAAAGTCGTTAATTATCAAAAACGCTCATTGCCATGTCATAGGAAAATCCGTTACGCGCCATTTTGCCTAAATCTTTTTGCTTCTCCTGATAATCCGCATAAGGTGTTATGCGGTACACCCCGATTTTTTTCTTTTGAGCAAAGCGATGTGCGGCCTCCTTTTCATCAAATCCGTCTTCAAATAAATTTGCAATCATGTCGGAAGGCAGTAGCTTCTGCCGCAAGCGCGCAATAATTTTTGCTTTTGAAAAACCTCTGTTTTTCAGCGATTGGAATAAAGCTTGCGCGTAAAGCTCATCATTTAAAAATCCGAGCTCTTGAAAATACGGGGTTAGTGTGTCTTTCACATGTGTGATCCAATGCTCGCGGTCTTGTTCGGGATGGTCGCGGCAGGATCGATCAATTTTAAGTGTCATAACTTGCAAAAAATGCGCAGAGGATGCGGGATAACGCGCCAGATAATATTCGCCGGCATTGCGTAAATATCGCTCTGATAGCTTTTTCGCGACATTCTTTTTCTCTTTCGCATCCTTTACTTGCATGGTTAAAAGCATAATATAGAGGCATGAAAGAAAACAGCCCTGTTTTAAGCATAACTGATTTATCCGTAACCTTTCAAACTGGGAAAAATGAACATTTCGAAGCCGTTAAAGGCATTAATATCGATATTAAAAAGGGCGAGACACTTGCGCTTGTCGGTGAAAGCGGCTCGGGGAAATCTGTCACGGCCTTATCAATTTTGGGACTGTTACCGTCCAATGTGTGTTATGGCGAAGCAAGCGTGATTACTTATCGCGGTGGCGAGAATCTTATCACTGCTTCACCCAAGGCTTTGCGCGATGTTCGCGGTAACAAAATCGCCATGATTTTTCAGGAGCCAATGACATCGCTTAATCCGCTTCACACAATTGGGAAGCAGATATCTGAATCACTGCAAATTCATAAAAAACTCAATAGAAACAGTGAGATAGATCGCGTTCTTGAGCTTCTGGATTTGGTCGGTTTATCTGCTCTCAAAGATCGTCTCAATGCCTATCCGCATGAATTATCAGGCGGTCAAAGGCAACGCGTGATGATCGCGATGGCGCTGGCTTGCGAGCCTGATATTCTGATTGCGGATGAACCGACAACCGCGCTGGATGTGACTGTTCAGGCGCAAATCCTGAAGCTTTTAAAAGAGTTGCAGGAACATTTGAATATGGCAATCCTGCTTATCACGCATGATTTGACAATCGTTCGCCAATTTGCAAATAAAATGGCGGTCATGCGCTATGGCGAAATTGTTGAGCAGGGGCGTACGGCGGATGTCTTCAATGCCCCGAAGGATGACTATACAAAAATGCTGATTCATGCAGAGCCAAAAGGCATGGTGAAGCCCTTATCAAAAGACGCTGAACAGCTTTTAACGGCTGAAAATATTCGCCTTCATTTCCCGACGGGAAAAAGCTTTTTCGGGAAAAGCAAAGGCGTTGTCAAGGCGGTTGATGATATCTCGCTTTCATTAAAAAAAGGCGAGACACTCGGCATTGTCGGGGAGAGCGGCTCAGGGAAATCAACGCTTGGTTTTTCAATCGTGCGTTTGCTGAGCCCCGAAGGGCGTATTGTTTTTATGGGGCGTGAGATTGCGTCTTTGCCTCAAAAGCAGGTGAAGCCGCTCAGGGCAGAGATGCAAATCGTGTTTCAGGACCCGTTCGGCTCGCTCTCGCCGCGAATGACTGTCGCCGAAATTATTGCGGAAGGATTGCATATTCATTATAAAGGTTTGAACCGAGAGGAGCGCGATGCGCGCGTGATTGAGGCGATGAAAACGGTGCGCCTGAACCCTGATACACTTCATCGCTATCCCCACGAATTTTCAGGCGGGCAACGTCAGCGCGTCTCAATCGCGCGTGCGCTTATTCTCCGCCCTCAAATGATTGTTATGGATGAACCGACCTCCGCGCTCGATATGTCGGTGCAGGCGGATGTCGTGAATTTACTCCGCGATATTCAGGAACAAGACGGGCTATCCTATATTTTTATTTCGCATGATTTGCGTGTGGTGAAGGCTCTGTCTCATCGCGTTTTGGTCATGAAAGACGGACAAATTGTTGAGCAGGGTACCGTTCAGAATATTTTTGAGCATCCCCAAACGTATTATACAAAAACACTTATGAAAGCCGCATTTGAGATAGAGATTTAGATTTATTTCAAGTCAAAACGTGCAATCACAAAAAACTCATTTCTCAAAAAAAAATAATATCGCGTCATTGTCTGAATCTCGATAGAGATTCTAAGGCAATCTATTTTATAAAGTTTAACATTTTTAGATTCCCTTAGAATTTGATAAATCAAATTCAGGGAATGACGAAATTTTTTTAATTATTATAGTTATTGCATCTTCGTGTTTACTTCTTAAACTTCGTGATCTTCATGTTAAAAATAAATTCTAATTTGCATTGACACCGATAGCATCATGAATCGTTTTAAACCCATCTGCGGCAAGGAGATTCGGTAAGCGTTTGGTTATATTTTTCACCAATTTAGGCCCGTGATAGATCATTGCGGTATAAAGCTGAACCAAAGACGCGCCGGCCTTGATTTTGGCATAAGCACTCTCTGCACTATCAACCCCACCGACACCGATAATCGGCAGCTTGCCACCTGTTTCCCGATAAAACAGGCTGATGAGTGCATTACTTTTATCCTGCAAGCATGGTCCGCTAAGCCCGCCTGCCTCATTTTTTAGATTGTCAGGCAGGAAGTCCGGGCGTTCCATAGTTGTGTTGGTGAGGATAACGCCATCGACTTTCGCCTCCATTAAGCACGCCACAATGGCTTTGGCTTTTGTCTCATCCAAATCGGGGGCAAGCTTGACGAGCAAAGGTGTTTTACATCTTGCATTTCTCACAATCACAAGTTGCCGCAGAAAGGGGAGCAGCTCACTCGGATCTTGGAGGTCTCGTAGCCCAGGCGTATTTGGTGATGAAATATTAATCGTCAAATAATCGGATTTCTTGCCGAAATGATGGACGAGCGCGACATAATCTTCAAGCGCATCATCCTGATCCTTATTCTTACCGACATTTATACCGACAATGCCGTTCTTATTCTTACCTTTCATACGAAACGCATCATAATGCGCGTCAAAGGCCTTAAGCCCCTTGTTATTAAAGCCCATACGGTTAATAACATGGCGCGATTCCTTGTCACGAAACAGGCGCGGTTTCGGGTTGCCATCCTGAGGCTTTGGCGTAACTGTCCCGACCTCGACAAAGCCAAAACCATAGCCGAGAAGCGCGTCAATCGCCTCAGCATTTTTATCGAACCCTGCCGCAAGCCCTATCGGATTGGGAAACATCGTTCCGAATAACGAGACTGATAAAGAGACAGCAGGCGTTTTTGCCTTTCGTGTCATCAGACCCGATTTAAGCCCTGCAATCGTTAAATCATGCGCTGTTTCAGGCGGCAGTTGATGGAGGAGGGGGAGGGCCAAACGCTCAAGCATTATTTTTATCTTCCTCTAACATGGTCTTGCGATCCAGATCCATAATGGCTTTCATGCCTTGGCGCATATAATCTGAACCTGTGATGAAGGTTAAAATGGCAGAGATAGTCAGCAACACTTGCCCGATGAGTAAAGTTTCAGGCAAGACGACATCACCGTAATCACCCATTAAAAGAAAGCCGAGCGCGATCATTTGTGACGCGGTTTTATACTTTGCCAGTTTTGAGACATGAATAACAATATTTTGAGGGCCTAAAAACTCTCTTAATCCTGCAATCATGACCTCGCGAAACATAATGACACAAGCGGGAATGAGCCATAATCCTGTCAGACGGTCAAGCCCTGCGAATAACAGAAGGAGGATTGTTATCAATAACTTATCCGCAATCGGGTCAAGAAACTTCCCGAAGGCCGATGTTGTATTCATCTTGCGTGCGAAATACCCGTCCAGCCAGTCACTGACACAAGCCAGAGTATAAAGAGTCAGTGCCGCCCAGGCCGCCCACGCAAAAGGGATAAACAGTAATGCCGCGATAAACGGGATGAGCGCAACACGCAACAAGGTCAATATATTCGGTAAGTTTAAAAGCATATATAGTGCATACACCAAAGAAAGAATTTTGACCATACTCTATTGATTTTTATAACGATATCTGCCTACATACCTCATAAATTTAATTCTAGAGGAAAAATTCATGTTAACGGAAACAACGAATAGTCAGCCAGAGCAAGTCCAGGCAACGGGCGAGGCCGCCGCACCGGGGTTGGGCTTAATTGATATTGATAAAATTGATATGGATGCCGTCCTCGGCTTCTTGACCGTCTATGGCGTGAAATTTATTGTTGCCATTGCAATTTTCTATATCGGGAAGTGGATTATCGGCCGCCTTGTGAAGCTGGTGAAAAAAGGCATGCTGCGCAGTAATGTTGATGAAACCCTTGTCGGTTTTATGGGTAATATTTTAACTGGTATCGGTCTCGCTTTCGTTGTGATTGCCGCGCTGGCTCAACTTGGAATTAACACAACCTCCCTTGCCGCCGTAATTGCCGCCGCAGGTTTGGCAATCGGTTTGGCCTTGCAGGGTTCGCTCTCAAACTTTGCGGCGGGTTTCCTTATTATCCTGTTCAAATTCTTTAAAGTCGGTGATTATATTGAGGCGGGCGGAACGGCAGGCACAGTAGAGGAAATCAATATCTTCACAACCAAGCTGAAAACCCCTGATAATTGTGAAGTGATTGTTCCAAACGGCAGCATCACTTCCGATAATATTAAGAACTACTCAGCGCATGATACACGTCGGTTGGATTTGGTTATTGGCGTGGCTTATGATGCCGACCTGCCGAAAACGAAAGAGCTGTTAACCGGTATTTTAACGCGTGAGAGCCGTGTTTTAAAAGACCCTGCACCCACTGTTGAAGTGTTGGAGCTTGCCGATAATTCGGTTAACTTCGCGGTGCGTCCTTGGGTTGCGACCTCTGATTTCTGGCCAACACGCTTTGACCTGATGCGCGAGATTAAGATGGAGCTGGATAAGGCCGGAATCGGCATTCCGTTCCCTCAACGTGATGTTCATCTTTTTATCGAGGAAGGGCAAAAACTGCCTATTGAAAAAAAGACAACTAAAAAGGCCGCATAGCGGTCTTTATTCTGCCGCATTATCTTTTTATTCTGTAATCCTCAACAACAAATAAAAAGGATTTAAAATATGAAATATTTATTATTAACGGCGGCTCTTATCGGTTCATTCGCAACTGTCTCATTGGATGCAAAGGCCGATAATCATGGCTATAAAGGAGAAATGATGGAAAAAGTCGATACGAATGGCGACGGCATGGTCTCCAGAGATGAATTCATGGCGAAGCATGAGGCAAAGTTTAATGAAATGGATGCCGATAATGACGGTAATCTGACAAAGGACGAGATGAAAGCCGCCAAAGACACTATGAAGAAACGCTGGAAAGAACAAAAAGAAAAGGCTGAGTAAGTATTCAAGTTCAGGATTTAAGAAGTCCTGAACTTAGGCTATTCGATCTCATAGTTTTTTTTACTATGTTTTTTTCATATTCAAAAAACTATAATTTATACATATAAAAGCGAATGAATTTTTTCAATTTAGCTTTCTTCGGCCTAATGCTTTTAATAAATTAGGGCTAAAATAACTTATCCCCCTTGAGAGCCCAGAGGAGGAAGGAAGCCGCAGTTTCTTTGCCTTCAAAATGCGATTGCATGAAAAGTGTTTCTTTCTCATTCGGTCGGTCGGGCAAGTTAAAATAGCGTTGAAGCCCGAGCTGTATTCCCAAGTCACCTGCAGGCCAGATATGGCGATGGCATAAATTGAACATCATAAAAATCTGCGCTGACCACGGACCAAAGCCTTTCAGTGCTGTAATTTCTCTCATGACTTGCGCATCATCCATTTCTATCCAGGATTGAATATCAATCGCACCATCCTTCACCGCTTGCGCGACACCGCGGACGTAGGCAATCTTCTGCCGACTCAACCCATAGGATTTGAGTTGATCCTCACTCTCGTTTAAATAACAATCAGGATTATTTGGGTCAATATCGCGCGCCAGTTTCTGCCAAAGGCTGTTCGCCACTTTATTCGAGATTTGTTGCCCTATCACAATACGGATAAGCGCGGCCATATTAACCTCGCCTCGCTCGCGCTTGACCTGAAAATCTTTATCGAAGGCTTGATTGAAAACAGGGTCATGTGTTTTTAAGGCTTCAACATCCTGGAGAATGATTGCGAATTCTTTATCGAGAGTAATCATATTTATAATATTAACCACAGATGAACACGGATAGACACAGATTTTTGTACCCCGTCTTTGCGAGGGAGCAATGACAATAAAAAAGAACTTCGTGTCTACTTTTTAAACTTTGCGTACTTCGCGTTAAATTTTACCGCGTTGTGCCTTTTTTATAAGGTGTTTTATGAATCGGGCGGATTTTACGGCTGTCATCATTGGCCAAAATATTTTCAATCCGCTCCAGCTCCTCGGCGAGTGTTTCATTCACATCGCCACCTTTAACCAGACCTTCACGCGGAATAATACCGAGGCGAACAGCGATTTCCTGATAATCCTCAATGTTTTTGCCAAACGGCTCGTTCGTTTTTACATCCCAAAGCCGCATTGAGTCAGGTGACAGCTCATCTGCAATCATGACATAAAGCTCACCATACTCGCCGAACAGCCGCCCGACCTCCATCTGAAAATCAACCAGGCGAATGCCGATACCGCTAAATAAGCCGTTTAAATAATCATTACTGCGATACGCTATCGTAATCATCTCCTCCATTTCGAACGGGTCGGCCCATTGAAAGGCGACGATATGATCTTCTGTTACCAGATTATAGGAACCTGGCTCCTTTTTATAATAAAACTCAATGACAGGGCGCGGTAGAATCGTGCCTTCTTCTAAATTAAGCCGCTCGGCAATCGACCCTGCGGCGACATTGCGAATACGAAAAACAATATCAAAGGGTTGTAAATTTTTAATTTCCTGCTGCCGCATATTGAGCGAGCGTACAAAATGAGTCGGCAAACCGATTGTCTCCAAACACGTCATGAGGTGAGAAGAAATGCGGTTGGTTAAGATTCCTTTGCCAGAAATCGACTCATCAGACCCGCGAAGTGTATCCTCAAAGGATAGAACTGCCTTTGCAGGATTATCAGTTTCATAAAAAATTTTGGTTGAGCCCTTAAAGCCCTTGCCGTTTTTTGTCTTTATCATGGATGTCATATAAGCCTGTCGAGCATGATTTGACAAGAAAAGAAACTATCGGTTTTGCAAAAAGGGCTTTATTTTTAAAAGAAAAATTCTGTATTGTATGATATGGCATTAAAATTAGAAGAGTTGCAGGATTTATTAACGCAAGGGTTGCCCGATGCCGATATTCGTATTGAGGATCTGCGCGGCGACGGGGAGCATTATGCCGCTTATATCTCATCTGCCGCCTTTGCAGGGCATTCAAGGGTTCAGCAGCATCAGATGGTTTACAGGGCCTTACAGGGAAAAATGGGGGGGGAATTACACGCCTTACAAATTCATACCTCCGTTCCAACGACATAAATAATAATCAAGAAAAGGGGAACTTTCATGGAAAATATGGTTTTTGAGCGCATTAAAAAGGAATTACAGCAGGATGATGTCGTCCTGTTTATGAAAGGCACACCCGTCTTTCCACAATGTGGATTTTCGGCGGCGGTGGCTCAAATCTTGGGAATTATGGGTGTGACTTATCACTCAATTGATATTTTGCAAGATAGCGATATACGTCAAGGGATTAAAGATTTTACAAACTGGCCAACCATCCCACAACTCTATGTGAAGCAGGAGTTTGTCGGTGGATGTGACATTATCCGTGAAATGTATGAAAGCGGTGAGCTACAACAGTTATTTGAACAAAAAGGCGTGCGCTATAATAGAGCGGCTTAAGTAGTATACTCAAAACCCTGCGCCAATGCCTTTGCGGTCATACATAAGCTGGCTTGCGTTAATTTTAGGTGATTTATTAGATCCATCGCCTTGACCGGAGCCGTATTTACCGCTATCGCGCATTTCCTGTTTAATCAGCTTGTCAATATCAGGAATTTTATCGTTCTTCAGCTCTTTGACGCACATTCTGAAAAAATTACAGGACTTGGTCTCCCAATCATATAATGAGCCTTTCCTGTCTTCCCCTTTAATATGGCAAGAGGTCACCGTGTAATGTCCGCTTAATCGCTTTTGTTGCTCAACATGGATAAAAGCCATTTGCTCAACCGCTTTTTGATGAGGTTCGGGCTTGTCATGCATCATTTGAAGCTCGGCCTCGATCTCGGTTTGATCATGATTACAGCGCACTTCCGCCATGCAGGTGACGCCTTTTTCGGCATCGTAAACCAGCCAAGGCTGCGTGTCATAGGCAGTCATTGCCCGCTCAACACCCAGTTTTTCACACATTTCCTTTAAGGTCAGTTTCATCGCTCTTTCTATATGCCACAATTTCCTCTATAAAATCAAATTATGATTTTTTTACCCGTCATTATTTTAGCGATAATTCAAGGCGTTACTGAATTTCTGCCAATCAGTTCGAGCGGTCATCTGGTACTTGTTCATGAATTTATTGATGATGAAGGGCAATTTGATGCTCTCGCAAAAAAGCGTCTGGATGTTGGCGTTCATATTGGAACATTGCTCGCAGTTATACTTTATTTTCGTAATGATTTCATAGAGTTAATTAAAGGAGCTCTATTATTACTTAAGCGAGATAACTATAATCCTCTTACCCGTAAAACGATTAATTTATTGATTGCATCTTTGCCTGTTATCATTGCAGGTTTGATTATCTTCTCCATAAACCCAACCATGTTTGACTCCATCACAATAATTGCGTGGACAACATTATTATTCGGAATTTTGTTATATATTTGTGATAAAAAGCCCGAATCAGAAGAACAAATTGAGAATTTCTCAAAGCAACAAGCCCTCTTCTATGGATTTGCCCAATGTCTGGCCCTCATCCCTGGCGTGAGCCGATCCGGTATCACAATGACGGCAGGGCGATATCTCGGTCATTCCCGCACCGAGGCTGCCAAATTCTCTATGCTTATGGGGATGGTTACAATCGGCGCGGCAGGGAGCTTGACAGGTCTGTCACTATTTCAGGATGAAACATTATCATCGGATTTCCTTATCATGCTTTGCACAGGCATGGTGATTGCCTTTTTAACGGCCTACATTTCAATTCTCATCATGATGAAATGGTTAAGGCAAAATAGCTTCACGCCTTTTGTGATTTATCGTGTTTTACTCGGACTTGCTTTGCTTGCCTTGATTTATAGTGGTGTCATAGCGTAAGACATAAAGGCTGGATTTTGATTGATGTCGACTATCAAGTATTCTAAATAACTTGCTATTTTTAAATGACTTTTCTGCCTCTACTATAATAATAGTATTTTTTGAAATCATCTTTTTATCAATCAAATTTTGAAGTGTCGGCTCAATAAGATTTTGAAAATAGGGCGGGTCGAGAAAAACCAAATCATACGGACTATCGAATGGATTTGACAAAGTTGTTGCATCACTTTTTTTCACTAAAAAGCAATCGCTTTTCAGTTTTAAAGCTTCGATATTTTTTTGGACAGCTTTAATGTCTCTATCAACAAACACACAATGCGTCGCCCCTCTGGATAGTGCCTCAAGCCCAAGCGCACCACTACCGCAAAACAGGTCAAGGCATCGCGCATTTTCAATCTCAAAGTCGCCGCGCCATTTCGCATGTGACAGCAGGTTAAAAATTGTTTGGCGCATACGATCCGATGTCGGGCGGATTGCATTATCCTCTGACGCGATTAGTTTTCTGTTTTTGTATTCTCCGCTCGTGACACGCATGCGCTATTGTTTCGCCCTAAAGAAAGAGGAAATTTGCTCTTTTAGTGTTTTTAATTTTACTTCTTCGACCATATTTTTGCCCAGATGCCCGAGCTGAAATGGGCCATAGGATAAGCGGATCAGGCGATTGACGCGTAAGCCTAAATGCTCCATCACTTTCCGAATTTCCCGGTTTTTACCTTCTTTCAATGCGACTGTCATCCAGGCATTGTCACCTTGCTGCTTCTCAAGCTTGGCTTCAATCGGGGCGTAATTGACCCCTTCGATCGTGATTCCTTTTGACAGGCGATCAAGCCGTTCCTGATTAATATGACCATAGGCGCGTACGCGATAGCGGCGTACCCAGCCTGTCGAGGGAAGCTCTAAATGCCGCGATAAATCACCATCATCTGTGAGGAGAAGGAGGCCTTCCGTGTTTAAGTCCAGCCGCCCGACAGATATCAGGCGCGGCAAATCCTGCGGCAGGGCATCAAAAACCGTCTGCCGCCCTTTCTCATCCTTATGGGTTGTGACAAGCCCTGCCATTTTGTGATAGCGAAACAAGCGCGGAACTTGCTTGTCATCGCGCGTAATCGGCTTGCCATCAACAATAATTCTATCTTGAGAAGTGATATTCAAGGCAGGCGATGCAATCTTTTCACCATTAACCTGAACCCTTCCGGCAATAATCCATTGCTCGGCCTCGCGGCGGGAGCATAGACCCGCCCGTGCCATATATTTTGCAATTCTCATCGTTTCATGCGATTTATCAATCATGGCACATGATATATCACCGATGCGCGTTGCAATCAAACAGGCAATCAAAGCAGCCAAAAATGGCGAAGTCCCCGTAGGCGCGGTTCTTATCGATAGCAAGAGCGGCGATATCGTCGCAAAAGCATGCAATCAAACACGGGTTAGTCATGACCCAACCGCCCATGCGGAGGTCAATGTTATTCGCATACGCTGTGCTGAGTTAGGGACAGAACGCCTGCCCGACCATGATCTTTATGTCACTTTAGAACCCTGCGCGATGTGTGCGACAGCCATTTCCCATGCGCGCATCAGGCGGGTTTATTTCGGCGCTTACGACCCGAAAGGCGGCGGAATTGAACAAGGGCCTGCCATCTTCACCCATCCTCAAATCATGCATAAACCCAATATTATCGGCGGTGTTTTAGAAAAAGAATGCGCCGCCATACTCAAAGATTTTTTTTCTGATAGACGATAATTACGGCTTTGTTATCATAGTGGTATGATGCTTAAAACCCAATTAAAAGAATATGGCTTAATTATAGCCATTGTTACGGTCTATTGCGCCATGGCGTTTTACTTCCGCACAACGATTGACTTTGTAGCCGATAGTGATGAGGCGGTTTTAAGCTTGGCAGATCGCATCATTGACAAGGTCAAGCTTGTTGGCATGCTCGTCTTTTTCATTCTGGTTACGCTTATTCTACGTATTATGTTCATAGACAGACCAAAGCGCCTGACCAAGCAAATTATCCATGATTTTTATTATATATGGGTCAGACCACCCTTTTTATTCCGCGGATTGTTAATGCTCGGGATTTTCTATCTTTTTATTATGGCGTTTTCGACAATGAAAACACTCATTCCCTATTTTCACCCTTATGGCGAACTGGATAAAATCTTTTATGAGATTGATAAGGCTATCCATTTCGGTGTATCACCGTGGAAATGGACGCATGCCGTTTTCGGTACGGCATTCCTGACTTTTGTTATTAATATTTTTTATAATCTATGGTTTTTTATTCTGTATGTGATTTTCATTTTAAATGCATTTATCAATACAAATATAGTAAAACGGCAAACTTATTTTTTAAGCTTTTTCCTGTGCTGGATTATTAACGGCACTTTCTTTGCCATTCTCATGTCATCAGTAGGGCCATGTTATTACGATTTACTTTATAATTTGGAAACGGGGCCATTTACATCGCTCATGAACCGCCTTGAAAATTTTCATGAAAGTTACCCGATATGGGCATTGGCAACGCAAGATTTGCTGTGGGAAAAATATAGTTCAGGTCAAATGTTTATTGGTGGTGGAATTTCGGCCATGCCAAGCTTGCATGTCTCAACCGCACTTCTCCATGTTTTTGTCGGTTATAGTGTAAATAAATTTTGCGGGCGATTGCTCCTCGCCTTCTTCTTTATGATTCTCTTAGGCTCTGTTCACCTCGGATGGCATTACGCCATTGACGGGTACTTTTCTATTCTAGCGACTATTTTTATTTGGTACGGCAGCAGGTGGGTTGTATTAAAAATGACCGATAATAAAGCCGCAATCAAGCCTTAGGCCAGAGCCAAGCCGCGCCGCGCACCCCCGTTGAATCGCCATGGAAGGCTGGTTTAAACTCCGTCAAAAGGTCCATATCGGTAAAAATATAATCATTCCAGATTTGTGGCACACGTTCGAATATGTAGGGCACGTTGCTCATCCCGCCGCCGACAACAATCGTATCAGGATCAAGAATATGGATAACATAGGCCAGACCACGCGCAAAGCGATCACAATAACGCTCCAGCGCATCTATTGCCTTTTGATCACCACGGTTGAAATTTTCAATGATATCATGGGTTGAGAGATCCTCACCCGTGACACGTTTATAATCCATCTTAAAGCCTGTGCCTGAAATCCATTCCTCCATCATGCCGCGCCGCCCGCAGTAGGAGACCTCGCCCGGATATTCTGCCCAGTTTTTATCATCGGTCAGGTAAGTCGGGTTGCCTTCGCGTGGCTGATGAATTGAATGTGTAAACGGGTCTTCAACACCTTTTGGCGCGTAAAGCCGCGGATAGGGCAGCGGGTTGTGCCCCCATTCCCCCCCAAGTGCGTTGGCACCGCGGACAAGTTTGCCATTGGCATAAACACCACCGCCGCAGCCCGTGCCGACAGTAACGCCGAACACAACATCCTTTCCCGCCGCCGCGCCGTCTGTTGCCTCGGACATGACAATACAATTCACATCATTTTCGATGCGGACTTCGCGCCCTAAGGCCTTTTCAATATCTTTTTTGAGGGGTTTGCCATTCATCCAAAGCGCATTGGAATTGCGCGATAATCCTGTCTTTGGATTAAGAGAGCCCGGAATGCCAATGCCGACCGTTCCCGCCTGACCTGTCGCCTCTTCCGCACCGAGGACAAGGTCAATAAAGCTGTTAATCGTTGCCTTATAATCATCCTTTTTTGTTGGGATACGCTTGCGATAAAGCTCCTTTCCGTTTCTTGCATGAAGCGCCACCACTTCCGTTTTCGTTCCACCAAAATCAATTCCGATACGCATGGTTCTAGGCTACCTTTAATTCTAGTTGTAATTTTCTTAACACTTCAGGAGGAAGCTCAGGCGTATGCTTTTCATGTAACGCCAAATGCGCCTTTATATCTTTTGTATATTGTGCTTTGAGAGCTTCCTTAAAATCAGGATTTGTAACATCACCTTTGAAGCGTTCAGCAAGCGCAAGGAACGTTGGCATGAAGTCATATTTCACATCAAATTCCTCGGCTTTTTTTCCACCTTGCAAAACTTCTTTCTCATAGCGGTCAAAAGCGGTCATCAGGCGTTGCTCAAGAATAATGTCGATAACTGACTGGTTTCGATGATCTTTTTTAGGATTTAATTGACTTGGTAAATTCAATTTGCGCCTGTCTGCCCCACGGACAATATCGCTTTCGGCACAAAGCGGGCCTTCTTGCGTTTCTTTAAATATGGCCGGCTCGGTTGCATTCGTACTAACATAAGAGAAGTGAAGCGCACCGCGCGGGATTTGAACGCTGTCACCCTTTTCAAGTTTGACAATTTCACCTTCGACACAGACATACAGCACGCCACTGAGGCACTCATAGGTCTCACCGCGCCCAAAATGCGCCTGAGCCGAGAGTGATTCCCCTGCATTAACAGTGATTGTTTTAACAACTAGCGTTGGAATCTGTTGAGCCTCATCGGCATATTGAGCATCATCAATTCGCCAATGCCCCCAGCGTGTGGTAGCCTCTTGTCCGATTTTATAAGGTTGCGCACTTGCCGCCATTTGAAAAATGTCTCTTATATAATTTTGAATATCGGGATAGCGGCAATTATAAGCTCCGCTGAATAAAACTTGCCCATCTGCCATTATTACCACTCCCTATTTTATATCACAATAATTTATCTTGATTTTCGTCATACCGCAGTCTATGAAATCTATCAACAGTTAATTAAACATAGTGCATATTGATTATGAATAATAAATTAGACCAGATCTTAGAGTTACTTTTAAAAAACCCAGCCGCATTTACTTTATGTCTTGATTTTGATGATGCGCTTGACATTACAACACAGAGAAACTTATCGGCAGAGCGACGGCAGATTTTATGGGATCTTAATCGTCTAACAAATGGTGGTGTGCTTATCACCACAAATAGTGATGGACGGTCAATTTTTGAAATGCCCGACATGGCAGGGTTTCCGGTAATTAGTGAATTTGGAACGGTTTTGCGTAATATACCACATGCTCCTGAGAGAGCAGAAACAGCAAAAGGCAAACATAATAATAAAGTTGTTTACTTACATAACAGACCAAATTGTAAAAAGGCGTTTGAGGCCGCCGTCAGATTTGCAAAAAACAATAGATTTGACATTACAAATGACGCTGCCGTTCTAAATGGTGATGGCCCAGTTATTAAAATAGAAAAAAAGGAAATGGGGCTGGCTTTTGTATTTGGCAAGCATGCCAGTATGAAAGATAATGCACTAAAAATTGCAGAACATGCTTTTGAAAAAGGCGGATTTTCTGAAGATGATTACATCATAGAAGTTGGAGCAGATGCTGTTGAAATTAAACGGAAAGATGCATCGAAAGCAAATATCGCAGACTTGCTTGCGGCCAATCGTAATTATAAAGACCGCGGCGTTAAAATCGCTTTAGGTGATTCAGGCTCTGATCTTGAACTTATGCAGAGACTAGGATATGGAGTGGCAGTCGGTGATCGGATAAAAGATGAAAAACTATCAGCTCTTCAACAATTTGCACGCATTGAATCTGACTATCAAAATTTTGATAATGTTTGGGCGTTTTTAAAAAGATTGCGAGATGGTTTAATGGCGCAACGAACCATTGCCGTTGTGACGCAACCTGCCTTCTAAAACAGCGCGGGCTCTGCAATAAGGCTACGAACCAGCGGAATTGTCACTGAGCGTTTTTCGGCCAAGGCATTTTCATCAATTCTTTGAACGAGAGAGCGGAGAGCGTTAAAGCTCCGCTCAATCCTTGGTAAAATATAGGCAATTACATCCGGCTCAACCTTGAGCTGACGGTCATGAAACAGCTTAACCATCACCGTGCCAAGCGCGATATCATCAGGCGACAAAATCTCGACCTGAGGCGAAGCGCGGAGCCTTGACGCTAAATCAGGAAGCACAAATTCCAAAAATTCAGGGCTTTTTGATAATGTAATAATTAATTTATTACCTTGCTCTTTCGCCAGATTATAGGCGTGAAACAAGGTTTTTTCTTGAGCCTCATCGCCAATCAAACTGTCCGCATCATCAAAGATATGATTGCCTTGCGTATCTTTTCCTGCCCAGATTTGTGTGAGATGCGTTTTGCCGCACCCTTGTTCGCCGAAGATGACAAGTGCTGGCGCGGACCAATCAGGATATCGCCTGACCCATGCCAGCGCATCGCGATTGCTGGGCGTTTCTATAAAATCATCCTTGCCATAGGAAGGCTGAACAGGAAAGGAAAGTGGAATTTGCCCGACCATGTAAACGCCTAGGCGCGGCCTTTGTAATAGCCACTTTTTTTATAGATATCGACACCATGGCGAATAAGCACGGCCAAAATTGCCGCCATTGGCACGGCGATGAGCAACCCTGTAAAGCCAAGCAACATTCCCCCCGCCATCAGCGCAAAAATTACCCAGAGGGGGTGAAGACCGATTGACTCACCCACCAGTTTCGGTGTGAGATAATTGCCCTCAACTAATTGCCCCGCCACGAAAATTGCAAGGGCAATTGCGGGATAGATCCAGCCGCCAAATTGGTAGAACGCAAGACCGACAGAGGCGAGCAATCCGAATAAAGACCCGACAAACGGGATAATAGAGAGCAAGCCTGCCGCAACTCCGACAAAAAATCCGTAATTTAATCCCATAAGCGAAAGCGCAATCGCATAAAAACCGCCAAGAATGGTACAAACCATCAGCTGCCCACGGATAAAACCTGCAAGACTTGTGTCAATCTCGCCCAGAATCGTATGGATGCGCCCTGCATTTCTTCTTGGCATAAGGCTGTCTATTTTCTGTCCCAACCGCGCCCAGTCAATCAGTAGGTAAAAGGCAACAATCGGCATTAAGGTCAGAAATGTTATAAAGCCGATAATTGCCATCCCGCTTTGAAAAACATTACCGAGGATATTCTTGCTGAACTCCATGACAGAGCCGAGACGCTCCGACAACATATCCGTATCAATATTTTGAACATCCTCAAAACTTTGCGGGATTTGAATGGTCGGAAAAGTTGTTGCGAACCAGGCTTGCCCGTTTTGAACGGCAACGGGGATGAGCCTGATAAAATCAATCATTTCACGCACCAAAATCGGTACGGCAATCAGTAACCCAATAATTAAGGCCAAAAAGAATAATCCGAGTATCAAAAGAGACGATAACCATCGGGGTACGCGCTTTTTTTCAAGCTTTGCAACGATTGGATTAAGGAGGTAAGCAACCGCAAACCCAACAATAAAAGGGGCGAGGATTGGATGAAAGAGCCAGAAAAACAGAACTGTTCCAACGGCAACCAAAATCCAAAATTGAAATGTTTTTTCCTGTAAGTAAGACATAAACCTATCCCCCCATCGTTATTATATAAGGGATTGCGCCGCCACGGTCACTGCGGTTGTTGCGAAGTGCCAAGCCACGACCGCGCATACGACTTTGAAGTGCGTTAATATCCCCGCTATATAAGACATCGATTACGGCAGCACGAGGATTAATTGAAATAATTTTCAAATCACTCACGCCATCAACTGATGAGAGCAATCTTTTAAAGCCTGTCCATTGCCTCAAATTTGAAATCGACACATAGCTGCGCGCGCGCGAAAGGTTTTGCGTCTGTGTACTTTGTCTGTTTTCAGTCAAAAACGAGAGGTCTAGCTCATTATTGCGGTTTGAAAATGGTTCACGCCCTATTACCATTGGACTGGCTTGCGCTTGGTGTGACCTATTAATGTAAGCCTTGATATCACGTGGATCGAATGTTACATCAATACTCGCCAAATAGCGATTTTTTGACAGTTTTTCACGATTAATTTGAAAACTATCAACCATATCGGCGATTTGATCGGCGGATGGGGTGGCAACCTGGCTGGCATTTTGTCCTGCAACACGAGATTTTATAATATTGAAGGCATTCAAACGCGCTTGATTTAAAGCCTCATTGCGTGCCTCGATCGCATTTTCAGCCTCAATATCAACAGCCAGATTGCGTACCGTAAAATCCACTGCCAACGCCGTATGGCTGACAAACATCATTATCATAAATATTAAACCAAGGATTTTAGTCATAAACTATAAAGGCTTCCTGAAATACATTTACTTTTTATAAAGCATTTTAAGGCATATTTTTCAAGGGTTATTGATTGTTGAATATAATTAAATCATACTATTAGTATTTGAAATTAAATATATCTTTAGAGGGTGAAATGGGGAAAAATCAAACCGAAACAGCAGATGAACTTGCCGTCGAAAATTCAAACCAACTTTGGGTCAATTTCTTAAAAGGCTGCAAGATTTGCGCTGTCGTAATTTGTATAACTCTCATTTTAATGGCGATCTTTCTTGTTTAAAGTCAATAAAATTCACGTCTTTTTAATTGCCATAATGGCCGCTTTTTTAAGCGGGTCATTTGCCCATGCCCAAAATAGTGATCCCGGTTCGGTTATAATTCTCTCCAGCGAACAAAATGATTATAATCTTAATGATCAAGTTTTTATTTATGAAGATTATGATGCACGCAAAACAGTTCAGGATATGACTCAACTCTATTCCGAAGGTCGCATTTTATTCAAAAATAAGGATCCCGACCGCGTAACTTTAGATCAAAAATCCTACCCTTACTGGCTTATTTTTACTGCCTTTAACAATACAGACCAAGAAAAATGGGTGTTGGATATCGGTGAATTAGGTGATGGAAGGGCCGGCGTCGCCAAGAAATTTCTTATTTATGAAATGAACCGTGGTCAAATTTATTATGATGGCTTCCAGGTCAGCGCTAAAAACAATCCTGTCAGAAATAATTCTCGCTATATCCCGATTACATTCCCTAAAGGTCAAAAATCTGCTTTTGTGGTATATATTCTACCCAGCGAATATAAAAGAGTTAGTCTTGATTTAGCGCTCAGTAAAACGGCATTGGACACAAATGTCGGCATAGCTAAAGCTTATGCAGAATATATTCCAGCTATTATATTGATTTCCTTCACCATACTCTTATTTGCATTCATTCTCACGCGCGAATTCAGCCTTATACCTTTAATTATATTTTATGGATTATATTATTTATGGTTTACGCAAGTCGAAGAACCCTTTTATGCCCCTATTTTAGGCTTAGGTGCTATCGCTTCTTTTTACCCTATTTTTAATGCTTGTTTGATAGTCACAGCTACTCTGCTCGCTGTTCCCAGAGAAAATAGCGGATCGTCGGTTTTCCATACGAGCCTTATTGCCTTAACAGCCTTTACAACATCAGTTGCCTGCCTTCTTATTTTCTTTCTTTCTGTTGAAACACTGACACAAAGTTTATTACTTTATTTATCCAGTATAGGATTATTGACAGTTTCAATATTCTACATATTTTCGAACAAAAATCATAATAATCAATTGTTTTTGTTCTCTGTCGTTGCCTGGATTGTTGTTTATATTGTTGGGCAAGCCATTAAGATAACTTATCTTTCAGGGGTTATTGAGCCGAATTTTATCAATGCACATAGTGAATATATAAGCCTCTTACCACAAATTTTCATTATATTTACAATGGCTTTTTTAATAATAAAAAAGTTTCAGTCAGAAAATATAAGTTTGATTGTCAGCAAAGTGCGTAAAGAGAAATCTCTTTTACAAGCTAAAAAAGCTAAGAATGACAATGATCATTCAAAACTTTTGCGTGTTATTGAGCGCGAGCGTGAGGTAATGGAAGAGCTTAGAAACCGTGAGACTGAACGCGCCGAGGAAATGCGTGAGGCCAAACAATCTGCAGATGAAGCCAACGAAGCAAAATCAGCGTTTCTTGCGGTTGTCAGCCATGAAATTCGAACGCCAATGACCGGCATAATGGGTATGGTTCGCTTACTTGAAGAAAGCAATCCAACCCAGCAGCAAGAAGAATATATCATGACAATTCGTGATTCCGGCGATGCGATGTTATCTCTTCTCAACGATATTTTAGATTTTTCAAAAATTGAAAGTGGCGGACTTCAGCTTGAAGAAACTGTGTTTGATTTAAAACGCGTTCTTAATGGAATAGAGATGCTTATGCGGGGTCATGCCGAGCAAAAAGGCATAAAACTCATCATAAATATTCATGATGAAATTCCATCTAACTTGATTGGGGATCCTACACGCTTACGTCAGGTTATCCTGAATTTTGTAGGGAATGCATTAAAATTTACATCAAAAGGGCAGGTGCGTATCGGTGCATATCTTGATACAAATCAGCAAGTAAAAAGTAAAGATGAGTGTGCCGTCTACTTCTTTATAGAAGATACGGGTATCGGTATATCAGAAGAGGCTCAAAAAGAACTTTTCACACCTTTTAAACAGGCGGATGACACAATTAACAGAAAATATGGCGGAACCGGTTTAGGCCTTAGTATATGTAAGCGTTTAATTGAGGCGATGGGCAGTGAAATTAATGTCAGAAGCAGGGAAGGCTTTGGCTCAACATTCTATTTCACTCTTCTTTTTAACGTTCATGAAGAGCAAGACTCTGTTGAAGCTAGCCCTGAAAGTAACAATGCTTATAAAGAAGAAAATAAGCCAGCTAGCGTCGATAACGAAATCTCACAAAATCAATCCAGAACTTACAGTTCCGGCAAAAAAGGCAGGGACTTAAGAATTCTGGTTGTAGATGATAATGAAGTTAATCGTAAAGTTGTGAAAGCATTTCTAGACAAAGAGGATCACGAAACCGTTATGATTCATAGCGGTAAAGAGGCTTTAAGCCTGCTCCAACATGATAATCGCTTTCATGCCATTCTCCTTGATATAGAAATGCCTGATATGAATGGTAAAGATGTCGCAAGGGCAATTCTCAAAGATAAACTTCTCAATCATATCCCGATTATTGCACTAACAGGCAATATTTCCGAAAGTGACTTAGAACTCTATGAAAGAATTGGTTTCGCAGGATGTGTTGCAAAACCCATTGTACCGGAAGATATGCTGGACATAATAAATAGTGCCAGCAGTGATATTTATTCCAAACAAGCTGCCAATAAGATGGATGAAAGTGAGGAAATTATTATAAATGAAGAATCTTCAGTTAGACACGACAGTGACGCCGTTGACAAAATAACGGATGAAGCCATTAAACAATCACCGCCAATACCTCAACAAGATACTAACGTGGGCAAAACCTTAGATGAGAAAATGGTGAAAGGCTTGCGTGACGGGCTTGGTATTCAACAGTCAAAAGAACTTCTTGCAGAACTTTTCACAAAAGCCGAAGACATTATTGATGGTATTGATCGTGCTATCCAAGAAGATAAGCTCAACGAAATTCACATGCGCGCGCATGAATTAAAAGGAATGGCCGGAAATTTTGGCCTCAAAGCCATTAGCGATAAAGCCACTCAACTTGAAAATTTATGTAAGGATAACAAGATTACTGCAGGTGAATGCGTCACACATAAAGAAGACTTAAAAAATCTTCTTGAGCGTTCGGAAATTGCTATTAATAATTATTTTAAAGATGAATAGGCAAAACTTAATTTATTAAGCCGCTGCCAATAACTTTGTTATATCCGTATTACGACCTGCATGCATCTTATTCAGGTAAGAATTGACAGACTCAATCATTGTTCCCATCTGCCCTTTAAAGAAATGATTGCAATTCTCAATCGCATCAAAATCAACATCAATACCTTTTTGAGCGCGAAGTGTATCAACCAGTTTCTGAACATCACTGCGCGGGATAATCGTGTCATCATTACCATGAACGATTAGACCCGAAGTCGGGCAAGGTGCCAAAAATGTAAAATCCTCAGTATGGGCAGGTGGCGCAACGGATACCCAGCCACGAATTTCAGGGCGACGCATGAGGAGCTGCATTCCAATCCATGCCCCAAAAGAGAAGCCTGCAACCCACACATAAGGCGCATTCTGGTTCAAATCCTGCATCCAGTCGAGGGCCGTTGCCGCATCGGCCAATTCACCCTCACCTTCGGAATATTCACCTTGGGATTGCCCAACGCCGCGGAAATTAAATCGTAATGTTGAAAAGCCGCGAAGCGCAAATGTTTTATAAAGTGAGTATGTCACACGGTTATTCATCGTTCCGCCATGCTCAGGATGGGGATGGAGAATAAGCGCCAATGGCGCATTGGGTGTTTTTGAGTGAAAATAGCTGGCTTCAATCCGACCTTCTGGCCCGTTAATGATAATATCCGGCATATAGTTTTGTCCAATCTTTCTTTAAAATTTGACTATGTTTAATTATTATTCTTGAATACAGTCATAAGGCATTTGATTTTAAAAAGTCCAGAAAATTTTTAAGGATGTGAACAGGCATGGTATATCTCGACCATAATGCAACCACGACAGTCCGCCCCGAAGTCATTGATCTCATGATACAAATTATGGGTGAGACCGGCAATGCCTCCGCTGTTCACAAGGCCGGGAAGTTAGCCTCTGCCCATGTTGAAACCGCGCGTGAACAAGTGGCGCGTGCGGTCAACACACGCCCTGCGCAAGTGATTTTTACATCCTGCGCGACCGAGTCAATGAATACAATTCTCAAAACCTTTAAGGGCGAGCGAATCTTGGTGAGTGCGATTGAACATGCCGCCATTATTGATTGCGGTTTGGATACGATTGAACTCATCCCCGTTGATCATAACGGCGTGATTAATTTGGTCGTATTAGAAGAGATGTTATCGCGAGAACCAAAGGCAGCGCTTGCCAATATTATGATGGTGAATAATGAAACAGGCGTTATTCAACCCGTGAAAGAAGCCGCCGCACTTTGTAAAAAATACGGAACATATTTGCACGTTGATGCGGTTCAGGCTCTTGGCAAAATGCATATTGATTTCAAAGAGATGGATGCGGATTACATGTCTTTTTCGGCGCATAAAATCGGCGGCCCTCAAGGGGTTGGGTGCTTTATATTTGGTGCCGGTCGCCCTATACGTCCATTGCTCAGCGGTGGGAAGCAAGAAAAACGCCAACGTGCCGGTACGGTCAATGTCGCAGGAATTGCAGGGATGGGATTGGCGGCAGACCTCGCCGTTCAAAATATTTCTGTATATAAGGAATTATCTCAATGGCGTGATAAGATTGAGTGCGAACTTTCGAACGCTATAAACGGCATGATAATCAACGGGCAAAACGCCCACCGCGTTGGCAATACGCTTTCTATCACATGCCCTGGTGTTGCAAACATGGTTCAGCTTATTAATCTCGATTTGGACAGTATCTGCGTGTCGGCTGGATCGGCCTGTTCAAGCGGTGTCGCAAAACCTTCTCATGTTCTGACTGCTATGGGATTAAGCGATAATGATGCCCTTTCAACCATCCGCGTATCAATGGGGTGGAACACAAGCGAGAGCGATGTTAATTATTTTATTGAAGCTTATCAAAAGATAATTAAGCGATTATCACGTTGAAAATTTTAGTTATTTCTATTTAGAAATGACTATATATTTACCTTTGCACTAAACGTATAGCCAAAAGCAAAAATAAACTTGCGGCGGTAAGCTCCAATGTTTCCTCAACCAAACCTAAATATGCCCCATTATCAGTCTTAAAATCAGCGAGGAACGGCAGCCAACGCGCCATAGAATCAATCAATTTTGCCGTAACAAGTAATCCTAATGCCGAAGCTATAACCCACGCCTGCATATAAAAATTCCAAACTAATTTAATAAGTAAAGGAATTCGCTTAATAAACTGATATAAAAGAAAAATTAACGTTAATATAATGAAGCCGCCTATAATTTTTTCGGCTAATGGTGTAGTACTACTTTCATAGAAATTAGACTTTAAAATTGAGTCGGAAGTGAACGCCTTGTGCCAATCCAATTCCCGCATAGCGGCAAAAGCCATTGCCAATGAAAAATAAAGTCTTAGGCTATCGGTTTTTCTGATAAAAGCAATAAAGGCAAGCAGGCTTGCCCCTGCAAAGGCAAGCGCACTCCCCCATTCTAAGAACTGTCCTTCTTGGCTTAGTGACTGCCAGGCTTGAGCGTTTAATGTTGAGAGCTCGTAGGCTAAAAATACAATCGTCAAAACCAAAGCCGAGAATACGGCAGGCATAAAAAATCTATACATTTCTGCATGATAAGGACTATATCTAACCCATGCAATCCGTTACTTATTGGAAATAAAAAACTGAGATTGAGACAGCTCATAAATTTATACGACCTCATAAAAAAACTAAACACCTATAATGCCTGATTTAAAAAAGCACAAAACACAACTTAGCGTGACATTTTGTCGCTGAGTGTTTACAAATTTAAACATGGACTATCTTACATCATTAAATCCCGCTCAGCGTGATGCCGTTGAGCAAATTGACGGCCCACTCCTTGTTCTGGCAGGCGCTGGCACAGGTAAAACGCGTGTTCTGACCACGCGTATCGGTCATGTGTTGAACATGCGTAAAGCAATGCCATCGCAAATCCTCGCTGTGACTTTCACCAATAAGGCCGCGAGCGAGATGAAAGAGCGTATCTCCCATATCCTCGGCGGTGCGCCTGTCGAGGGCTGGTGGCTCGGCACATTTCATGCGCTTGCGGGGCGAATGCTCCGCCGCCATGCCGAGCTGGTCGGGCTGTCCTCTAATTACACGATTATTGACCCGGATGATTGCCAGCGTTTGATAAAGCAACTTATGGAAGTTAATAACATTGACCCTAAGAAAAACCCGCCAAAGGCCGCCGCCGCCCTGATTGACAGGTGGAAAGACCGCGCCCTGACGCCTGATAAGGTCACGGCGGAAGAAGCCGCCGATTTCGCCGGTGGCAAGATGATTTCGCTTTATAAACAATATCAGGCAAGGCTCAAAACCCTGAATGCATGTGATTTTGGCGATCTCTTGCTTCATATGATTACAATATTCCAAAGCCATCAGGATGTGCTGAACCATTATCATAACCGCTTTCGCTATATCATGGTGGATGAGTATCAGGACACGAATGTTGCGCAATATCTCTGGCTTCGCCTGCTTGCGCAAAAGTCTCAGAATATCTGCGTTGTCGGGGATGATGACCAGTCAATTTACGGGTGGCGCGGGGCAGAGGTCGGCAATATTCTGCGTTTTGAGAAGGATTTTGAAGGCGCGAAAATTGTTCGGTTGGAGGAAAATTACCGCTCTACCCAGAATATTTTGACCGCCGCCGACCATGTGATTGCCAATAATGAAAAGCGTTTGGGTAAAACGCTCCGTTCCCAAAAAGGCGCGGGTAAGCCTGTGATTATTCATGGGTTATGGGATGGTGAGGCCGAGGCAAGATGGGTGGGGGAGCAGATTGAGAGATTGGTGCGGCCGGTTTCCCCGCCCCCGAGCGGGGACCCGGGGGAACAGACCCCCGCTCAAGGCGGGGGTAACGGTTATCGCTATAACGAAATCGCAATCCTTGTCCGGGCATCTTTTATGATGCGTGAATTTGAGGAACGTTTTATAACGCTCAACATCCCCTATCGCGTTGTTGGCGGCCCGCGATTTTATGAACGGATGGAAATTCGCGATGCGCTGGCTTACCTCCGTGTGACTGCTCAACCGCATGATGATCTGGCGTTGGAGCGGATATTGAATACACCCAAACGCGGTCTTGGCAATACAACTGTGCAACGGCTTTACGACCATGCACGAGCGAGCCAAATTTCCCTCCACGAGGCGATGTGGCAACTAACCGAAACAGATGATTTGAAGCCGAAACAGCGGGAGACAATTCGCGCATTAATGCTCGATTTTGAACGCTGGCGCTCGCAAATGACGGCGATGCACCATACCGAACTGACCGGCATTATTCTGGATGAAAGCGGCTATATGGGCATGTGGCAGGCGGATAAATCGCCGGAGGCCGCAGGGCGCATTGAAAATCTAAAGGAGCTTGTCTCCGCCATGGCAGATTATGAAAGCCTTGAGGCTTTCCTTGAGCATGTCGCGCTTGTAATGGAAGCGCAAAGTAATGATAACACCGATAAGGTGACGATTATGACGCTTCACGGCTCAAAAGGATTAGAGTTTGATTGCGTGTTCCTGCCCGGGTGGGAGGAAGGCTTGTTCCCCTCACAACGCTCAATGGATGAAAACGGATTGAAGGGGTTGGAGGAGGAACGCCGCCTGGCCTATGTCGGGCTGACGCGCGCACGCGAGAGGGCTTTTGTCACCCATGTCGCCAATCGCCGTACGTATGGGAACTGGGTGAATGCGATCCCTTCGCGCTTTATAGATGAATTGCCCGAGGAAGCGACCGAGCAATCAAGCGATATTCAACCCCGCTCCATGCATTGGGATAGTTCGGGGTTTAACGCAGCACCGAAAGCCTTCGTGGCAAGGCAGGAAACGGCCAGCGGCTTAAGCATAGGCGGGCGTGTCCTCCACCCCTCTTTTGGCGAAGGCACTATTCTTGTCATAGATGGTAATAAGCTTGATATTGTATTTGATAACTCAGGACGCAAACGCGTACTTGAGAGTTTCGTCGAAGCGGTTTAAACTCGAATTCATGAAGGAAACGATTATTACGATTTTCGGCGGGACAGGGTTTATCGGCTCGCAAATTGTGCGGGAGCTTGCACAGCTCGGCTATATTATACGCGTTGCCGAAAAACATCCCAAAAAGGCGGATCGCCTGAAATTTAATGGTATGGTGGGGCAGGTACAGCCCTACGCTTGCGACTATACCAAAAGCGGGATTGAGACCGCGCTGGACGGGGCGTATTATGTCGTGAATTGCACAGGCATCCTTCTTGAAAAGGGAAAGCGCACATTTATGGGGACGCATCGTGACCTGCCCGAAATGATTGCCAAGGCTTGCGCCAAAAAAGGGGTTAAACAATTCGTCCATATCAGCGCTTTGGGGATTGAGAAAAACCAATCCGACTATGCCAAAAGCAAGCTGGCCGGTGAAAAAGCCATACAAAAAGCCTTTGATAAAATAACAATCCTACGCCCATCCATCGTGTTCGGGCCTGAGGACAGCTTTTTCAATATGTTTGCAGGCATGGCACAGATTTTGCCTGCCCTGCCTCTAATCGGGGGCGGTCACACGAAATTTCAGCCTGTCTATGTCGGTGATGTCGCCGACGCGGTAGCCAATGCGATTAAGATGGAGGCCACCGGCATTTACGAACTTGGCGGGTCTGATATTCAAAGCTTTAGGGAATTGCTTCAGACAATGAAAAACTATACGGGTCAGTCAGTGAAGCTCATTTCCCTGCCTGTTCCGATTGCTAAAATACAGGCGGTTTTTATGAGTATTTTGCCAACCCCGCCCTTAACGCTCGACCAAATAAAATCGCTCCAGCATGATAATATCGTGAATGATAATGCCCAAACTTTGACCGATTTGGATATTACCCCTACATCAATGGCGGCAATTTTGCCGCGTTATTTAAGTCGGTTTAAACAATGAAGAAAACATCTAGTACAGCAATTTTTTCATCATTGCGAGCGAATGAAACGAGCGCGGCAATCCATAAAAAAGCCCGAATGGATTGCTTCGTCGCGTTGCTTCTCGTAATGACGGTGGTATTCACTTTTATTTTCGCGAAAACCTCACACGCCCAACGCTCCGATTCAATCGCGGCGGTTGTGAATGGCGATATCATCACCTTTACCAACCTTTATGACCGCATGAAATTGGTGATGAGCGCAAGCGGCATGCCCGATACGCCTGAATTTCGGGAGCGTTTAACCAATCAGATTTTGACCGCCCTGATTACCGAGACAATCCAGTTGCAAGAGGCGGAGGCTCAAAATATTACAGTCGAAGATTCGGACATAGACGCAGGCTTTGCGGAACTCGCCGCTCAAAATAATTTTCAGCCCGAGCAGTTTGCGGCTATTTTAGATAGGCAAGATGTCTCAATGGACAGCTTAAAAAACCAGATTGAGGCTCAAGTTGCATGGCGCAAGGTTATTCAGGAGATTATCCGCCCGCGGGTTGGTCTGACCGATACGGATATTCAGTCTGAGATTGAACGCTTGGAAGCGCGCGAGGGCGAAGTTGAATATTTGCTTTCCGAAATTTACCTGCCGATTGATGAACGTAACGCAAATGCAGATGTTAAAAAGGCAGCGGATGACATTACAGCCCGCTTAAAAAGCAACCCTGAAAGCTTCCCCACTGCCGCGAGGCAATTATCGCAAAGTGCAACGGCGGCGCGCAACGGCCTGATTGGTTGGGTTTCCGCTAAAGGACTAAGCGACATTATCGGCGAAGACAAAATCAGAGAGATTGAGAGTAGTGATGAAAGCAGTCTTCCTGTCATTTTAAACCCTGTTTTATCCGATGAAGGTTATTTGATAATTACGGTTCAAGGACGGCGATTATTCAGCGTTGAAAATAATGCTGCGCTTGAAATGGAGGTTGAAAATCGCCTTGGCACTGAACGGCTTAATGTTCTTCAACAACGCTATCTTCGTGATTTGATCGCCAATGCCTACATCGAACGGCGTGTATAATGCAATCGCGGCCTTGCCGCCGCTTCGCGATATTATTGCCGACAATGACTTAAAAGCGACCAAGGCTCTTGGTCAAAATTTCTTATGCGACCTGAACTTGACACGCAAAATTGCACGGCAAGCCGATATCCAAGACAGCGACCATATCATAGAAATCGGGCCAGGGCCTGGAGGGCTGACCCGTGGGATTTTACTGGAAGGGGCTAAAGACTTAACCGCGATTGAGTTTGACTCTCGCGCGGTGAGGGCTTTGCATTCATTGGTTGAAGCCGCAGACAAAAGATTAACCCTTATTCAAGGTGATGCTTTACAGGAAAATCTTTTACGATTTAGGGAAAACGGTTCACGGAAAATTATTGCCAATTTACCTTACAATATTGCAACACCGTTGCTTATAAATTGGCTGAAAAACATCCATGAGCATGGCGCAGATGCCTATCAATCTATCACTGTGATGGTTCAAAAGGAAGTGGCGGAGCGCATTGCCGCGCCTTTCGGATCGCAAGCCTATGGGCGGCTGTCTATCCTGTGCCAATGGTTGTGCCATTGCCGAATTTGTTTTGATGTGCCTGCCTCGGCTTTTGTCCCGCCACCGAAAGTGACATCCTCAATTATTCAGCTTGTGCCAAAACCACGCGATGATAAATTAGATTTTAAAATGATGGAACATATAACGGCGCAAGCCTTCGGACAAAGACGCAAGATGATAAGGCAGACCCTTAAACCTTATAAAGATATTCTGGCGGAGCTGAATATTGATGAGACGCTCCGCGCTGAAAATTTAACCGTTAAGAATTATATTGCTATCGCGAAAAGGATTAATTTTTAACACGAAGATTACAAAGTTAAAAAGTTTATACAAAAATTCTAAATTTGTCATTGCGAGAAGCGTAGCGACGAAGCAATCCATACATGCTTTAAGAGACTATGGATTGCCGCGGTCGTGTTACTCCCTCGCAATGACGAATACTTTTTTATCCCGAGGAAGAGGGGATTTAAAAAACTTAGTGACCTTTATACCCTTCATGAGGTAAAAATAAGAACTATGACACATATTCTGATTACAGGCGCGAGTAGCGGCATCGGTGAAGCCCTTGCAGTTGGCTATGCTTCGCCTGCAAACCGCTTGAGCATCTGCGGACGAAACCGCCAACGATTGGAAGCGGTGGCGCAAGTCTGCCGCGAAAAGGGGGCGACCGTGCATGAAACTGTCATTGATGTCACAGATAAAAAAGCCATGGCGGACTGGGTTGTGAGGGCTGATAGAGAAGAGGCTTTAAGCCTTGTGATTGCCAATGCAGGGGTCGGGCTTGGCGGTGAGAATATGCGCCTGACCGAGATGGAAATTGCGATTAATGTGAATGGTGTGCTCAATACCATTCACCCGATATTGCCCGTGATGGAAGAGCGCGGTGAAGGGCAAATTGTGCTGATGTCTTCATTGGCCGGCTATGTCGGTCTGCCGTCCGCGCCTGCCTATTCGGCAAGCAAGAATTTCGTCCGTGCCTATGGTGAGGCGTTACGCGGCAAATACGCGGAGAAGGGCGTCAAAGTAAACGTTGTTTGCCCCGGCTTTGTACGATCGCGTATAACAGATCAAAATGATTTCAAAATGCCAGGTTTTATGGAGGCTGATCAGGCCGCCGATATTATTGTCAGAGGTATAAAAACAAACAAAGGCCGCATAGCCTTCCCGTTTTTCATGGTTGCAGGGGTGAAATTTTTGTCAATTTTGCCCAATCCGCTTTATGAGTGGATTGCCCATAAACTGCCCCAAAAGAAAATAGTTATTGGGAAACAATAACGCGATTTCGGCCTGTTCTTTTTGCGTCATATAACGCACGGTCCGCACGGTCAATCCATTCCTCAACAGTTTCGCCGTCTTTTAATTCCGATACACCGGCAGAAATTGTTACACTTGTTAGAATTTCATGCGTCACGAGGTTTTTGATATCACGGTTTTCAATTGATTCCCTCAAAATATTTGCAATTTTATAACCGCCTTGTAGTGGCGTTTTAGGCAGCAAGATAACAAATTCCTCGCCGCCATAACGGCAAAAGAAATCCTGACCTTTCAGGCTTTCTTTGAAAGCCTTCGCAACAAGCCTTAAAACCTGATCGCCAATTTGATGCCCGTATGTATCATTAAAAGATTTGAAATGGTCGATATCGATAAAAATAACACAAACAGGTTCTTCGGCATCGCGCGCTTCTGCGACAAGGCGCACAACTTCAAGTTCAAATTTCTTACGGTTTGGTATGCCTGTTAATGTATCGGTAAATGCCTCTTGCCTGATAAATTCCAGTTCTTTTTTCAGCTCCTGCATCGTAGCAGAGGATTGCTCTAATTGTCTTTCAAGATGTATGTTCTCAGAAACCATTTTTCGTGTTTCGGTAACAACAGAAGTTAAGATTGTTTTAAATTCTTGAGTGTCAGCCATATTTAAAATATCGGCATTAATATGTTCGATTGACCCTTTAAAGCCTTTATTTACATCCTTAAAGCTGGTCATAATTTCATCGACACCAAAAAGTGTACTGCCGACAATCTGTTCCGCCTTATCCAATGTTTCTTGTGTTCTGTCATTTTTTAAGTGACGTTTGTGAAGCTCCATACATCGTTCGTTTGTTAAATCAAAATTTTGCGCAACAAGAATGTCAATCGACCGAACGATATCCGGGTTATGGCCGCTATAATATGCAAAAAATAATTCATAAATTTCTGGAGAGGGATTCAGATCCTCATCTAGGATTCTTTGGAAGGCTTTCTGGGCGATTTCTGAATTATTGGATTTATTGCTCATATCTCTTAAAAATTATATCCATTTTGAAGTTGGGTCAAATGTCTCTTCAGGGGCTTGTTGAAGAGCAGGCAAGATATCCTCAATTTTTGTCACCAGCGTGCTCAGTTTTTTATCATCTTCACGCATGAAGCCTTCCTTAATAATATTATCAAGAACATTCAAAAACGGTGTCCAGTAATCCTTAAGATTGGCAATCACAATCGGCATGTCATGAATGCCCAGCTGTCGCCAGGTCATGATCTCGCACATTTCCTCTAATGTGCCAATACCGCCAGGAAGCACGACAAAAGCATCCGAATGGTCAACCATCATTTGTTTGCGCACATGCATTGTATCAACAACGTGAAGCTCAGTCAGGCCAGTATGCTGTATCTCTCTATCGGCAATATGGGATGGAATAATGCCCGTGACCTCGCCGCCATGATCAAGGACAGAGTCAGCGATAATGCCCATTGTCCCTGCCTTACCGCCACCATATACAAGGCGGATATTATTTTCCGCCAAAATTTGACCAAAAGCGGCGGCGGCATCTTTATAGGCAGGGTCAACATTCTGGGACGAGCCGCAATAAACGCAGACCGATTTTAATTTATTCATTTACAATATATTCTTCTTTTGTAAGTATTTCATAAGTATGTTGTGCATTATCATACATGAGCATCATGGGTGAACAAGTCTCATCCGCCATAGAAACTGAAAAACGACAAGCTTTATTTTCATTCGTCTCACCTTCGAGAGATGTCAATGACAATGGCGATTTTAACGCGCAGGATTGTTTAGGCAGCGTAACAAGCCGGCTACTCGGCCGACCTGTTAGAGTATTATTCACAATCGCAATAACAGGGATAGTTTGATTATCATCATTAAAGCGCACACCGCTGACAATCTTTTCATTTGTTTCATCACAATTTATATCGAAATCCTGCGCTTTTGCAAAAGACCAGTAAATCTCAGGATAATCGGTAATCAGCGTGTTTGCCCATCGCGGCGGCGCGGCAAAAACAGGGATATTACTGATATCGGTTATATCTGTTAAAGCAATCAAAGTATCGGAACGTTCGGACGTTATCCTCGCCAAACAATCAATCTGCTGAACACGTTCAAGCGAGCCTCCTTTATAGACAGAGGCCTCAAGCATGCATAAATCATCCTTATAAGACTGCCATAATGTTTGATTATTTTCTAAAGATGCTAAGAATTCAGGTGTTAAATCTTTCTCAGACATCAGGCTTTCATAAACGTCATTAAGATAGTCGCGCTCCTTTTGATAACGCGTATCAATACATTCCAGTAAATCAACCGTTGTCTCCGCTTTCGCGCAAAAACCCTTATTGCCTGTCTCTTGCAAATCATCTGCCTGAGCTTGCGAAAGCATTATCATTGAGGCGAATATAAAGGAAAGAATTGATTTCATGATGGTAAGTATAGTATTGAATAGAGGTTATAACAACCGTGAGACACATAAAAATTATGATAAACAACGAATTAAAGCAAAGTCTGAAAAAAATCAAGGACACGCTGATACCGCCTATTCATAATGCGGGATGGCCGTTTATTCTCGGCTTTGCCTTTGTAACAATTATTTTGGCCCTGATATGGGATGTATTGGGTCTTATCGGTCTGGTGGCGACTATCTGGTGTTTCTATTTTTTCAGAAATCCGAAACGTATAACACCTGACCGTGAAGGGTTGATTATCTCACCCGCCTGCGGTCATATTTCTGGCATTATCCCGAATGTTCCGTTGCCTAAAGAATTGGACATGGCGGAGAATAAAGAGCCTGAGTATACACGTGTCAGCATCTTTCTCAATGTCTTTGATGTTCATGTCAATCGCTTCCCTATCAAAGGAACGGTAATTCAAAAATCCTATCATGCCGGTGCCTTTATGAATGCTGCTTTTGATAAAGCCTCAGAAGAAAATGAGCGTGCCGCAATCCTGTTTGAAACCGAATATAAAGAGAAGAAACATGAAATGGCAGTGGTTCAGATTGCCGGCTGGGTCGCGCGACGAATCCTGTGCCATGCCGAGGATGGACAGGCTTATGAAACAGGGCAGGAATTCGGGCTTATCCGATTCGGTAGCCGCGTTGATGTCTATTTACCTAAAGGCGTTAATCCGTTTGTTGCAGTCGGGCAGCGCATGATTGAAGGCGAAACAGTCATTGCCGATTTGGCAAGTCGCGAGAAAACACGCGTGGCCGTTGCACGATAAATATGCATCGCTTTTTCATCACCGACCCTGATAAGGATGATAAGATAGATAGCGAAGGCAAGGATAAACGCCTTCGCAAATTATTGCCGAATATCATCACGCTCACCTCTATGATTTGCGGTTTGACCGCCATTCAAATGGCGATTGGTGATGCGTGGCAAAGTGCCGTCCTCTTGATCGTTGCCGCAACTTTTCTTGATACGCTTGATGGTGCGCTTGCAAGGCTCCTCAACGCAACAAGTAAATTCGGGGCGGAACTGGACAGTCTTGCCGATTTTTTAAGCTTCGGTATTGCCCCTGCAACAATCATGTATCTTTGGATTTTAAACGATGCGGGCAAGGTTGGATGGATTGCCGCGCTTGTCTTTGTCATTGCCTCGGCCTTGCGCCTTGCACGTTTTAACGCCAGTTTGGATGATAGAGATGATAAACCCGAATGGGGTCGCTATTTCTTTACCGGCGTACCTGCCCCTGTGGGTGCAGGGCTGGTACTCATGCCGCTTATAATCTATCTGCATATTGATGAGGATTTAAGTGCCTATAATACTGGCAGTCCGCTTATCGGGCTTTGGACGTTGGTCATTGCCGCCCTGATGGTCAGCCGTATTCCGACATTCTCATCCAAGCAAATTCGCCTGCCAGCAATCGGCATGATCCCGACATTGGCAGTGATAGGTTTCACGCTCGCGCTCCTTGTCCATGCCCCGTGGATAACGCTGACCCTGATGGGGCTGCTTTATATTGCGCTTATACCTATTTCTTACCGCCTCTATAAATCACGCGAAAAACGCTCTCTTCATAATGACAGCCATGTTTGATTCCGCTATCCGTCCACTTATTGATCCTGTTTTAAACAAAGTCGCCTCAAAGATAAAAACCGCCCCTTTGAAAGCCGGTCACATCACTATAACAGGCTTTTTGCTCGGACTGATTGCCTGTATCTGTGCCATGAATGAAGCCTATATCGCGGCGGTTATTTTTATTATTTTAAACCGCCTGGCAGACGGATTGGACGGGCCTTTGGCACGCATAAAAGGACAGGAAAGCGACTTTGGTGGTTATTGCGATATCGTATGTGATTTTATTATTTATGCCGCATTCCCTGTCTCAATAGCTTACGGATTGGGAACGCAGGAGGCAGCAATTGCGGCGGCAATTCTTATTGTATCTTTCATGGGAACGGGAACGAGCTTCCTCGCCTATGCCATAATCTGTGCAAAGAATAAGATTGAAACAGATACACAAGGCAAAAAAAGTTTTTACTACTCCCGCGGATTGATTGAGGGAACGGAGACGATTGTTTTCATGATAATAATCGCGCTGTTCCCTCAATACTTCGTTTGGCTTGCATTTACTTTTACAGGGCTGTGTTTTTTGACCACCGCCCAACGAGTGATGATTGCCAAACAAACTTTCGGCTAAATTTTTGTCCGATAGGATAAAGCCTCGGCAAGGTGGTGTTTTGACAGCATTTGAAAATCCCCCTCCAAATCGGCAATTGTTCGTGCCACTTTTAGAACACGATAATAGCCACGAGCGGATAGGTCGAGTTTCTCAATCGCATTATCAAAAAAGGAGGCGGCCTGATTTTCTATCGCACAGAACTTCTCAATCTCATCTGTTGAAAGTTGACTGTTCAATCTCCCATCCCCGTTTCGGGCAAACTGCCGTGCATGAGCCTTTTCCACCCGAGATTTCACAGTTTCGCTTGTTTCCCCTGTCGCGTTTTGGCGAAGGTCACTGACCGAAACGGGCGGTACATCAATAAGAATATCCATACGGTCCATGAACGGTCCTGAAATCTTCCCCTGATATTGCGCGATAGAGGTTGGATTGCATCGGCATTCCTTTTCCATTGAACCGTGATAGCCACATCGGCATGGGTTCATCGCGGCAATCAGTTGGAAGTCGGCAGGATAAGTTGCACGCGACTGTACGCGCGCAATCACCGCTTCTTTCGTCTCTAGCGGTTGGCGCAGGGCTTCCAATGTCGGGCGGTTAAATTCGGGAAGCTCATCCAAAAATAACACACCTTTATGCGCGAGGGAAATTTCACCCGGCTTTGCCTTCGTCCCACCACCGATAAGCGCAGGGAGTGACGCCGAATGATGCGGATTGCGAAACGGGCGTAAGCGCACCAGACCGCCTTCGGGTAATGTGCCTGCAATCGAATGAATCATGGAAACATCCAATGCTTCCCGTGCGCTTAATGGTGGCAGGATAGTCGGCAACCGCTCGGCCAGCATGGATTTGCCTGAGCCGGGCTGACCGCTCATAATCATGTTATGACGCCCTGCCGCCGCAATTTCGAGTGCGCGTTTCGCCGTTTCCTGCCCCTTGATATCGTTTAAATCCTTGGCATGCATTACAGGTTTTTCAAATGTCGCCATACTGACCGCCTGCGCCTGCTGTAAAATCTGACTGCCTTTAAAATGATTAATCAGTTGTATTAAATTGAGTGGTGCAAGAATATCGGTTGAGCCTGACCAGGCCGCTTCATCCCGACATAAAGAGGGGCAGATAAGCCCGTGCCCCTTTTCGTTTGCAGCCATGGCGGCGGGAAGGACACCAGAGACAGCCCGCAAACCACCATCAAGCCCCATCTCCCCCAACACAACATAATTATGAATTGCATCATCAGGCAATATATCCATCGCCACCAATAGCCCGAGCGCAATCGGCAAGTCATAATGCGATCCTTCCTTTGTTACATCGGCAGGGGCAAGATTAACCGTGATACGTTTCGGCGGTAAGGACAGCCCCATGGCATGGAGCGCGGCGCGTACACGCTCCCGCGATTCCCCCACGGCCTTATCAGGCAAACCAACAATCGTGAAGGTGGGCAGGCCACTTGCGATATGCACCTCTGCCTCAATCGGGATTGTCTCAATCCCTTGAAAAGCCACTGTATTTATTTTTGAAACCATTACCCAATTACTCATGGCATGGCAAGAACAAAAAGGCAACAAAATTTTTATTTTTTCCTCGAAAAGAGGAATGAACATGATATTCTTGACCATCGAATCTCTCATACTGAACAGAATTTCAGTATTTCATTTAAAAATTAAAAGGCACGAATATCATGACCCATCATGCGGCAAAACCATTAACTGAAAAGGAGTTAGGCTCTCTTTACATTGTAAGTGAAACCCCGATGATGATTGATGGCTTACTTAAAAATCAATCTCTCACCGATGAGGATATGGCATCCTTCCATCAATCGTTCGGTCATCACGCGCCCGATATGGCGATGATTGCGGCAGGTCTGTCAGGCAATATAATTGCATTGGCCTTGCTTCAAATCGAAGATACGCAAATAGAACCGCTGGCGACCGAGTTAAAGCATCTTTCCGTGAATACGGCGGAAGAGGTTGGGCGGATATGGATTGATGCCTGTCGATACGACATGGCGCGTGAAGATGATATTCGCGATATAGTGCAGCAATCACCTGATATCCTTTGTATTTTTGCCTCGCTATTCATGGATATTGCAGAGGCCTGCACAGGAAAATATGAGATTATCAGGGGGTTGAGCGCCATCCTGCATTATCAATGTGAGGCCCATGCCGATAATGCCCGTGCGATGATTGACAATGCGGAAAGGCATGAGAAGGTGAACTCCTCATCCCGCGATATGATTCCTATCCCTGAGGAGATTTACCAGGATAAAAATTATCAGGATAATATTGTCCCGTTCAGTCTTTTCGTCCAACGGTAAAGATAAAAGTATTATTATAAAGTACGATTTGCGCGAGTAATAAATGCATTGTGGGGCTTATTAATTGAGATGTTCTAATGATGTTATTTAATCTCGATCAAACATATAGGTTCTTTAGTACTCTTATCCAATAATATATGGGCTTTCAGTTTCTAAACCGAAACATTGCGAAAGCTATAGTGATCTAATGCATTGTGACGGTAAGGTCTAAGTTCTCAGTACGTAAAATGTCCTGAACTGAATCATAAATCGCGGTGAGGTTTTTTTCGGTATCCGCCTCCATCCTGACCGTCACGCAATTTTGCGTGTTTGAGGCACGGATAAGCCACCAGCCAAAATCATACTCAACCCGAATACCGTCAATGTCAATCAGGCGGATATTGTCTTGCGCTTCCGCCTTCTCACGAACTTTGGCGGTTAATCTATCAACGATTGCGAATTTATCGCTTTCGTCAACTTCCAGCCTGACTTCAGGGGTGGAGCAGACTTCCGAGACATGACAAAGCATTGAAGATAATGCGCCATCAGCCTGATTAAGCAAATTCAACATACGAATAGCGCAGTAAAGCCCGTCATCAAACCCGTACCAGCTGTCGGAGAAAAAAATATGACCGCTTAATTCACCTGAAAGCGGTGCATTTTCTTCTGCCATTTTTGTCTTGATGAGGGAGTGACCAGTATTCCACATAAGCGGCTTTCCGCCCATCTTTTTAATTTCGTCAAACATAATGGGGGAGCATTTCACATCGCCGACTATTGTTGCACCCGGATGTTTTTTAAGCACGTCCTGCGCATAAAGTATCATCATCAGGTCGCATCGAATGACCTTGCCGTTTTCATCGACAATCCCGATACGGTCACCATCGCCATCAAAGGCAATCCCGATATCGCATTTTTTTTCGGCAACAAGTTTTTGTAAATCAACCAGGTTTTTATCAACAGTCGGGTCAGGGTGGTGATTGGGAAAATCGCCATCGACTTCATCAAAAATGATATGATGCTCCCCCGGGAGGCGGTCAACAAGGCTTCTTAAAAGTGCGCCAGTCGCGCCGTTCCCTGCATCCCAAGCCACGCGTACAGGCGTTTTGCCTTCCGCACGCGGGATATAATCTTTTAAAATACGCTGGATATACTCTTCACGAATGTCCAGCTCGGTTTCGGTTCCGCGCTCGCCCTGTATCCAGTCTGCTTCGCTTGCAATTCGGCCAATTTCTTTTATCGTTGCGCCAAACACGGACTTGTTCTGAAGCACCATTTTAAACCCATTATATTCTGAGGGATTATGTGAGCCTGTAATCATTATACCACCATCAAACTGTCGGTCTTTTGCGGCGAAATAGGTCATGGGCGTTGGCCCTAAAGGCAATCGTTCAACATTCACGCCAGCTATTTTTAAGCCTTCAACGACAGCCGCGCTGAGCGCAGGGGAGGAGTGCCGACCATCAAAGCCGACAACAACACGGTTACCGCCAGAGCGTCTTACAAGCGTTCCGAAGCTTGCCCCAATAGCCCATGCATCGGCATCGGTCACATTCTGACCGACAATCCCGCGAATATCATATTCACGAAGGATGAGTGGGTCAAAATGATGGGGTTTTCGTTCCATAAATATTTCCCTGATTAGCTTTCTGTGTATTTTTTTAGGATTTTGCGTGTTGATTCCCCAAGCTCAGGGTCGGCCAAGGCAAAAGCAATATTGGCCTCAATAAAACCGAGATGATGACCGCAATCGAATGTTTCACCTTTCAATTTAACAGATGTAAATGGTTGTTTATCCATCAGCCTTAGCATGGCATCGGTTAATTGAATCTCACCACCAGTCCCAACTTCTCTATCTTCCAATAGGGCAAAAATTTCAGGTTGAAGAATGTAACGCCCCAAAATATGAAGTGTTGAAGGGGCGTCGGAAGGGTCAGGTTTTTCAACCATAGATTGTATTGGCGAGACATCCTGCATTTCATCTTCCACGTCTAATATACCGTATTTATAAGTAAGCTCACGTGGGACCGGGGAAGAGGCAATAATATTGCCGCCATAGAGATTATAAGCCTCAACCATTTGCGCCATGCATCCCTTTTCACCCAAGGTCATGACATCGGGTAGGAATACAGCAAAAGGCTCACCCCCAACCAGATTTTTCGCGCACCAAACCGCATGCCCTAAACCTAGAGCTTTTTGTTGCATCGTGATTTGCAATTTTCCTGAAGGTATATCGCTGTGAGACAGTTTTTCAAGAATATCGGCTTTATTCCGCCGTTCCAACTCATCACAAAGCTCGGGCTGAATTTCAAAATGTTGATTGATAAGAGATTTTGTCCGTCCTGATACAAATATAAATTCTTCTATGCCCGCTTCTTGGGCTTCTTCAACCGCACGCTGTATAAGTGGACGATCAACAAGAGGGAGCATTTCCTTCGGTAAAACCTTTGTGGCAGGAAGAAAACGCGTTCCCAAACCTGCGACCGGAAAAACTGCCTTACGTATTTTTTTATATGAAAAAGACTCCATTGGATAATCAGTGTGCCGCGGCTTTATTATAAAATCAAGTCACTTGGATTTGTTAAAAACGGCATATAGTTTTGCCGCAAGCGGTATCAAAACCGCCGCCAATATTGCCGCAAGCGGTAATCTGCCGACAAGAATAAGCACAAAAATAATAAGTGTGATGAGGCAAATTGCAACCGTAAGTAAAATTTTTTGAGCCTGATCACGGCTTGCATGGCGCAAAAAATGATAAAGTGCATAACCGCCGATTAGAACCGCAAAGGAGAGGAGAATAAATGGCATGTCACACTTTCTGATTATACTGTTCAAAAATAACTGACTGTATCATAATTTATAAATGAGTATTTATAAAGAGAGAGTTTCCGCCCTCCGTAACCAAATAAGAACACTAGGATTTGATGCCCTCATCATTCCGCATGGCGGCATTTGGGACAAGGAACATCCTCAAGCGCATGAGCAATATTTTCATTACCTGACGGGCTTCGAAACAAGTGCAGGCTATGTCGCGGTTAAGGCCGAAAAGGCGGCAATTTTTATTGATTATCGCTATGCCGAAAGCGCAGAAAAAGTCATTGATAAAAGTTTATACGATATCAAATATTATACTGAAATAAACCCTGTAGAATGGCTTTCTGATAATTTAAGTGAGAAACAATCTATAGCAATCGACCCGTGGTTGCACAGCCATAAAAGCTATCAGCTTATGAAAGATGTATGTGTTAAAAACAGTCTTTCTTTAAAATTTTGCAGTAAAAATCCGGTTGCGGCGATTTGGACAGACAGACCAAAAGTTCAGCGCTCAAAAGCTGTTCGCCATGAAATAAAATACGCAGGGCGCACAACAGCAGAGAAATTATATGACGTTTTTGAGGCGCTCAGCACGCAGGAGGTAGATATAATCGTCATTACCGCGGCGGATTCTCTGGCATGGCTTTTGAATATGCGTGTTCTTGATAACACAACGTCACCCGGGGTTGAAGGTTTTGCAATTCTTAATCGCTCTGACGGTTCTGCGCAAATTTACACAAATTGCGATTTGTCGGACTTTAATAATAGTGAAGCGGTGAGTGTCCAAGCACTTGATAAATTTTCAGAAGGTTTAAAAAATTTAGGTAAGCACGCAATTTTTATTCCGAATGATGCGCCCTATGCCATTGCACAAATCTTGGAAAATCATGAAAATGTCCATTTTGGTGATGATCCATGTGCATTTCTCAAAGCAAAAAAAAATCATATAGAACAAGATAATATTCGCAAATCTCAAACCAGAGACTCAAGAGCGGTTACAAAAGTTATCGCTTACATAAAACAAACGGACAAGACTTTGACTGAGATGGATGTCGCAGATATGCTTTATCAGGAACGGGCGAAAGACCCACTGTTTCTTGGTGTGTCATTTGATACGATTTCATCATGGAATGCCAATGGCGCACATATTCACCGTAGCCTAAATAAGGGAAATAACACGAGAATTGAGGGTTGCGGCTTTCTCCTCATCGACTCTGGCGGGCAATATAGTGACGGCACAACTGATATCACACGCACCATTGCTATCGGCGATATTTCGCATGAGATGAAAGAGAAATATACGCTCGTTCTGAAAGCCCATATCGCACTTGCTTGCGCGGTCTTCCCTGTAGGGACAATCGGAAAGCAATTGGATGCGATCGCTCGCGCGCCACTTTGGGCAGCGGGAATGGATTTCGCTCATGGCACAGGGCATGGCGTTGGCTTTTTCCTGAATGTTCATGAAGGCCCATGCAGTATTTCACCACGTTCAGAAAGCGTCATAGAGGAGGGCATGTTGCTGTCTAACGAGCCGGGATATTATAAATCAGGCCATTACGGTATTCGCCTTGAAAATCTGATTTTGGTGCAGCCCTATATGAAAGCCGATGCTCCGAATAACGAGACGGGTAAAGATTTACTTTGTTTTGAAACAGTTACAAAAGTGCCTTTTGAGGAGCAGTGTATTTTATATGATATGCTGAATGAACAAGAGAAAATCTGGCTTACGAATTACAATTAAACTATTAAAGATATATTATAAAAATAAAAGAGCAGCGTCATTGCGAGCGTAGCGAAGCAACCCATACGCGCGCATGGCACCCCGGGGTCTAGCCCCGTGGCGTTTCACTTTTAAAACACAAAGCCACGCCATGTTATGCGAAGATTTATACATACCCTCTCTTTTAGAATGGGGATGGGTGAGGGGGTATCTTTTTTTTCATCATTACAGGACTTGTTCCTTCAATCCAGTTGTTTTTTAAACCGTAGAGTTTAAGAGTAAGAAGAGTTAGTCTTTATAAATAAATTGCAAAACTCCGTATATAATTTTTTCTGGATTACACGTATTTTCCTATCGTCAAAACGTGTAATGACGATTAACCCTCAGTATTCTCTGTGTTTTCCGTGGTAAAAAAAATCTGACATTATATGGATTGCCGCGGTCGCAAAGCCTGCCCTCTGCGAAGGCAGGGGGCTCCCTCGCAATGACAAACTAGAACTCTTCGTGTTAAATATCCCTAAACATTAAACCTGAACAGGATAATATCGCCATCTTTAACAATATAGTCTTTGCCTTCTTGACGCATTTTGCCTGTATCTTTCGCGCCTTGCTCGCCACCTGCGGCGACAAAATCATCATAGGCAATGACTTCCGCCTTGATAAACCCTTTTTGGAAGTCTGTATGGATAACGCCCGCGGCTTGCGGAGCCTTATAGCCTCTATGAATTGTCCATGCGCGCGCTTCCTTCGGCCCTGCCGTGAAATAGGTTTGCAGGTTAAGCAAATCAAAGCCTGAACGGATAATTTTATCCAGCCCGGCTTCCTCTAATTCAAGTGATTCTAAAAATTCCTGTTTTTCTTCTTGAGTCTCCAGCATTGCAATTTCAGCCTCAATCGCGGCGGAGATGACGACATGGTTTGCGCCTTCGGCTTTTGCCATTTCGGCAACTTTGGCAGACCAGTCATTGCCGTGCGCGGCCTCATCTTCATTCACGTTACAGACATAGAGCACAGGTTTAGATGTAATCATTTGTAAGCGTTTAAGGAGGGCTTGATCATCATCGGACAGCCCAACCGTGCGGACAGGCTTCCCCTCATCCAGTGCGGTTTTGACTTGGTTTGCAACAGCGAGGAGGGCGGCCGCATCCTTGTCATTGCCGCGGGCTTTTTTCTCCATATTAAGGATTTGTTTGTCAATCGATTCAAGGTCGGCAAGCATGAGCTCGGTCTCGATAATCTCGGCATCACGGATCGGGTCAACGCTCCCCTCTACATGGGTGATATCACCATTTTCAAAACATCGGAGGACATGGATGATTGCATCGGTCTCGCGGATATTGGCAAGGAATTGATTGCCGAGCCCTTCGCCCTGTGACGCGCCCTTCACAAGCCCTGCAATATCAACAAATTCAAGTTGTGCCGGAATAATGCTCGCCGATTTTGAGAGGGCCGCTATCTTGTCAAGCCTTGCATCAGGAACGGCAACGCGCCCGACATTCGGCTCAATCGTGCAGAAGGGGAAGTTCGCGGCCTGCGCATTCGCTGTTGCCGTTAAGGCATTGAATAAGGTCGATTTCCCGACATTGGGCAGGCCGACAATCCCGCAATTAAATCCCATGATTTTTCTCCGCTTAATAAATATGAGAATTTGTTTACCACAGAGCGCACAAAGCTCACAGAGATTTTGTAAATTTAATCTTGAAAAATAATATTTTATATGTATACATATAAAATGTCTATTGATGATGATAGATCAGCTCAAGAAATAGAACTTGCCGCTAAAATTGCGGCACAATTTCGTCGTGAAGCTGGTAAAGAGCGCAAAGCTAAGGCCGAACAAGAGAAGGCCGAAAAGAAAAAAAGGCAGAAGCAAGTTGAAAGTGCACGTGAGCAACACGAAGAGGCTCTGCGCATAATTTCAGCTGTTGTTCAGAGAACAGAATGCGAAAGGTTGTTAAGATATCATGAAAAATTTCTGAATAACCCGTTTGGTATCCGTGAATTGGTTAATTTCTTTCAAGAAAACCCTGAACCCACTCAATCAGAAATGGAAAACCAGTTTAAAAGAATAGATAGGGCACTAAATGCTGTACAACAGATGCAACGCCCAAGAAGTAGAGACAGAGGTTTAGAGCGTTAAATTAGACTTCGATGAATATAACGGATATTTGTTTTCCCTAAAGCTTTTTCCACTATACCTGCAATATGACTGATGGCTTCATTGCTTTTATTTAAGGCAATTCTGGAAGATATAATAACGGCAGCCTCATATTGTCCATCGCCATTAGAGACAATCGCTGCGCTGAATGCATCTAAAGAACCTATTGTTTCTTTTTTGACAATTCTCTGAAGCATTTTCTTATCTTTTTCTGCTTTTTTATAGGCTTCAAAACTCATTTCAAATGCTCCTTTAATTCCTGCATGACTTTTGATGTAAAGTCGTTAGGGTTATTTAACAGATTATTGGAATATTTTGCAAGAAATTTCAGTAACGGCTTAAACCAAACTTGTTCATCTTCATTGAAATTGCCGAGCACATGGCCATTGACGCGTGCCTTGCTACCCGGATGGTCGATACCGATACGCACGCGATGATAGTCATCCGTGCCAAGCCATAGGCTGGCGGATTTGAGGCCATTATGCCCGGCATGCCCGCCGCCTTTTTTGACTTTTATAACGCCGCCTTTTAAATCCAGCTCATCATGAAAAATAAAGATATTTTCAGGCGGAATTTTATAAAAAGTCGCAATCGGCGCAATCGCTTCCCCTGACTTGTTCATATAGGTTTGAGGCTTGCACAAGAAAACTTTTCGCGTGCCAAGCCGCCCTTCGGCATAAAGACCTTTCTTTTTCTCACGCCATGGTAGAAAACCATGCGCCTCAGCAATGGCGTCAACAGCCATAAAGCCGATATTATGCCGCTGCCGCGCATGCTCCGCCCCTGGATTGCCGAGACCTACAAATAGATACATTGCTACAATTTACAGGGCATTGCTCATGAAGTCGAGGGCAGTGTTATTTCTCTGTTTTAAGCTCCGCCAATTTCGCGAAAGGGTTATCGCGGGTTTCTTTCGGGTCGATTTCAATATAGTCGCCAGTGCCTTCCTTCTCGTTTGCGGCCCTTGGGAAAACATCAATGCCTAGCCCTAAAAACTGTGCCGCAACTTCCCCTATATCTAGAATCCCATTCGTGATAATTTCGGGGTCATCTTGTTCAGCCCTTAATTCATGCTCTTCATCATCTTGTTTACGTTTCACGGCATCTTCAAATAAAGCGATTTTACCGCGATCTTGATACCAGGCCTCAATATCCTGATTAATTTCAGAGGTGAAGCTTTCGCCGCTGATAACCGAGGCTTGTTCAATGTCCGCACTCACGGCCCCGGTCACTTTATATTTAATGCCATCTGCCAAAGGCGTAACGCTGATAGAGGCTTTCATATTTTTAAGGCTTAATAAATCAAAGCGTTTGGCAAGCGCGGCGGCTTCATCCGTTGTTGGCTCAAGCGTTTTTTGATAACCTTTTTTTTCTATCACTTCAAAACGGACGGGATGGGAAAATTCATAGTTCATGATGCATACAGCCTTTCAATATAGGTTTTAAAGTCAGGGGTGATTGCTGTCTCATCACCAAAGACTGAGCGCCCTGTAATCGCCGCATGGTTGGCAGTTGCGACCTCATGCGCTCTTAATAATCCGTTAAAATCCTGCATATAGCGTTTCATCTTTTTTGGCACAGCGAGGTCACCCACACCAATCTCACGAAAAGACTGCTCAATATCTTTGAAGATGAGGTC
>CAZHEE010000008.1:0-81398 GCA_964531715.1 uncultured Micavibrio sp.
CCGAAAGCCGAACATCACTAACCTAAAACTGGACTCAAAAATGGGGGTTGACCAGCGTTTTAAATATAGGATGCATGAAAAAGAGCGCCGTTTGGCGATTGGTGTTTATCCGCAAGTTTCTTTAAAAGAGGCCAGATATAAAAGAGAAGAGGCAAAAAGGCTTGTTGTCGATAATATCGATTCTTCAAAAGAAACAAAACGTAAAAAACTTATCTCAAAAAAAAAACGCAGATAACATATTCGAATCTGTTGAGCGTGAATGGCACGAAAATAAAAAAGAGCATTGGAATGAACGCTATGAGAAGGAAGTCATCAAGCGCCTTGAGGATAATATCTTTCCTTTGCTTGGCGAATATCCGATTAATGATTTCCATCGCTTGAGTTTCGCTTTTCCCAGGAAACACTTTGAAAGCGCCACCTTCAAAACGCTGATCAGAAGCAGCAACACCATCAAAATAGCCACTTCCTTTGATGTGAAGCGCTGAAGAAATGCCCGCTTTATAAACATAGCGGCCTAAATAGGCTGCTTAATTATCAACAGCATCATATTTTTGATCAATATCTCCCAAACTTTCATTCCAGCGATCAAAGATGTTTGTTGCGGAATAAATTTTATCTAGCGCATCATTGACCTCAGCTGGTGTAAGATCCGCTACTGACTTATCATATGATGTTATGATATCAAGAATAGCTTTTGTTTGAGCGCTGGTTGGTGTCATAAACATTATACATCCTGTTCCGTTCGCTTTCACAAGCTGCTCACAACCATCCAAATAATTTATAAACCTAAATCTCCACTCCTTTTTTTGTTCGGAATAGACCAAATCATCATGTTTAAATCCCTCTTTTGGCAGGCCGTTTCGTCAAGCCAATTAGGAATAGGAAAGCTGAAACGAGAACCTGTTTCTGGTTCTCTATTGTGTTCAACCTCTATAAGTTTATTCGGATCAAGGTCCTCAACTGTTCAACGTGATATCAATTTTCCACACTTTCTTCTCTTGCTTACTTTGGTTGGTTTAAGCTTTTCAAATACGTTCTAATGCTATGCGTCTCTTTTCCATTTCTGAAGTCGCCTTGGTTTATTGCAGTTTTAAATGTTTGTCCAAATATCAAAGCTGAAGCTAAACCGCTACCGTAATTTCCTGATATCATGAAATCATAATAGGCAACAGTTGCTAAAGCTCCGAATTTCCAAAACCGCATTGTGTGCGATTTATCATTACCACAATAATCCACAGTAGCGGCCAGTGCATATGCGGGCAATAAAGCCAAATTATTATATTGTTCAGTAATTCCTGTGGTCACTATAGTCGTTAGAGCACTGAAAGCAGCAAAACCACATGCTAATTTGAATCTGAACTTTTTATTGTTATCATTAATTATTGTTAAAAGAGAACCTCTCACTGCAGCAGAACCGGCAGATATAAGCCCAGCATTACCATTATTAATGTCTGTCATATTATTGAGCCGAAAAGAATACGCACGCTAAAGACCAAGCTGTTCTGGTTTCGCTAGCTTTTTGCATCCTAGCACTTAAATATGCGGCACCTAAGGATGAAGCAGTTCATACTGCTCTTGTGTGATGCTTTTCATTCATAAAGCATACCACCTCTGAAAAATCATTGAATAGTGTTAACACGCCCTAAATAACTCTTTTTATAATCCATAATATTTTTCCTTTATTAAATTTTATGTTATAGGTAATAGTAAAAATAATATTAAAATATGTCAAAAAAATGCTCATACGTTGGAAGCTCACCATAGAATATGACGGGACTGGCTATTGCGGATGGCAAAGGCAGGACGGCTTGCCGACTATTCAGGAATCTATTGAGACAGCCATTACGAAATTCTGCGGTCAGGATATTCGTATTACAACCGCAGGGCGCACCGATTCAGGTGTCCATGCGCATGGTCAGGTTTGCCATTTTGACCTTGATTACGGAACACGTGAGCTCACCGATTTTGACTTAGCAAAGGCCATTAATGCCCATCTTGTGCCCGAGCCGATTACAATATTGAAAGCCGAAAAAGTTGCAGATGATTTTCATGCACGGTTTGGCGCAATAGTAAAATGCTATCGTTATAGCCTTGTAACAAGGCCCTTTCGACCTGTTTTAGACCGTAACTTCGTCTGGCATTATCGTTATCCGCTCAATATCGAAGCCATGCGCGAAGGTGCAAAACATCTTATAGGGCATCATGATTTCACATCGTTTCGGGATAGTAAATGCCAAGCCAAATCACCCATCAGAACGCTTCAAAAACTTCATATAAAAAACGAATCTTATGACTGCGAAGGAGGCATGCATATTATTTTTGAACTTGAAGGGCAGAGTTTCCTTCATCATCAATGCCGCAATATTGTGGGCACGCTTGTTCAGGTCGGACGCGGTAAAATAAAACCCGCTGAAATAAAGACAATTCTTGATGCCAAAGACAGGACAAAGGCCGGTATGACAGCACCGCCGCAAGGGCTTTCGCTTATATCTATCGCTTATTAAAAATATTTTAACCGCTTGTTATTTCTTTTTTAATATAAATGCGCCACACTGTAATCACAATGGTGGGTAATCAACTTTCAATGAATAATATCTGGTCCAGCAAGCTTGTATGGCGTGTGGCAATTGCCCTTTTTTTAGTCATTCTCGCGGTGAATTCCGTTTTTTCTTTTATGAAGCTTGAGCAATATAAAAAAGATCGTCTTTTCGATATGGAGGAGCTGGGCCTATATACCATTATCCCTGCCCTTGCCGATGCATCTTTTGATCAGACACAACCACCGATTGACCAGAAAACGGCAAACCGTTTAATTTCAAATACACCTTTGCGCGGGCTTGCCTTTTATAATGTCAATTATGATCTTGTCGGGTCCAGCGGAGAGAATGTAAGCTTAATAGCCTCACGCAATTCCGCGGCAGCGCGAGAGCTTTTTAATGAAGAAAGCGGTATATTCGAGGTTGTTTATATCCCGAGGGAGCTGGGTATATCGCATTTCATTGTCGCCAGTTTCGATGCCGCACCGATTATCAGTGAGATGAGCAGACAAATCGAGCTTGAAATCATCATTGTTATTTTGCTCTCAATGTTTGTTACGCTGGTTTTGATTATCGCCTTGTCAAAATGGTTTTTGGATCCGGTTATTTATCTTTATAAACGATTGGCTCTTGCCACCAAAGACCCCGAAAACCCACCGGAAATGGATCGTGATTTCCATGATAAAACGGAAATCGGACGTGCGATTGAGGCGGCCGATGTCCTCATGACAAATAATGCAGACAGTATCAAGCGCATCAAGGCAATGGCTGAAAGCGAGGTTAATCGCTTGGCTTACTTTGATACTTTAACAGGGCTGCCGAACAGAATTTCATTTCTGAATACTTTAAAAGAAACATTGGCAGAAACCGACGAGCATTTCCTGGATCGTTACGCCGTACTCACAATGAATGTTGATCATTTTAAGGATATCAATGACACAATGGGGCATGCCATTGGGGATGAGGTTCTCAAAGCATTCGGTAAACGCCTTTCCAAAACTGTGCCTGAAAACGCTGTTGTATCGCGGTTGAGCGCCGATGAATTTGCAGTTATGGTACCTTTAAGCGGGGGTGAGGATGAAGGTTTAATTTACGCCAACGAAATTATTGAAGCCTTCCGTAATGAAGCTATTGAGATTATGGATGAGAATTTTCAAATTCGTTGCTCTGTCGGTATTGCGGTTTGCCCAGAGGATTCTGATAACCCTGAAGAGGTTTTGAAATGTGCAGATATTGCACTTAACCGTGCCAAGACAGAAGGGCGAGACCGTGCGAAACGCTATGATGGGACTTATACTGAAGATATTCAAAAGCGGTTTCAGATCTTGCGTGACTTACGTGTAGCCATGGATCATGAGGATCTGGAGCTATTTTACCAGCCACAAATTGATATGGCGAGCGGAAAGCTTATCGGTGCGGAAGCCCTCATTCGCTGGTTCAAGAAAAACGAAAATGGCGATGGTGCGACATTCATCTCTCCTGTTGATTTTATACCCGTGGCCGAGCAATCAGGTTTGATCCTGCCGCTTGGTGACTGGATTATGCGCAAGGCTTGCGAAACGGCAAAGGCTTGGTCAGATGAGGGGATGGGTGACCTTTCTATCGCTGTGAACGTTTCCGGCCACCAATTCTTGGAAAAAGATCTCGTTCAAAAAATCGAGCGGATTATTATTGATACGGGTATTAAACCGCATCAGCTTGAAGTTGAAGTCACAGAATCCGTTTTTATGGAGGACACTGATCATTCAATTAAAATGTTGAAAGATATTCAGGCGATGGGTGTGCCGATTGCGATTGATGATTTCGGAACGGGCTATTCTTCACTATCTTATTTGCAACGATTCCCGATGGATAAGCTGAAGATTGATCGTGCCTTTATCCGTTATATTGATGAGCAGCGTGATAATCTTGTCCTTACCAAAACTATTATCGCGCTTTGTAAGACAATGAATTTGAAAGTAGTGGCCGAAGGGGTCGAAACAGGTGCTGAAGAAAAAATCTTGATTAACGAAGCTTGCGATATAGGGCAAGGCTACCGTTACTCGCCACCAATTCCAGATTCTAAATTCCGTGAATTTGCTAAAAATTATACAGGTAAATTGAATTATTTTGATAAAGCATCATAAATAGTCAAAGTATGAATTTAAATATCATAACCATCGATGGGCCGGCGGCAAGCGGAAAAGGAACACTTGCGCGAAAAATTGCCGCTGAGCTTAATTATTTCTACCTCGATACTGGTAAAATTTATCGTTTGATTGGATTGGAAGCTTTGAAGAATGACTTAGACCCTGAAACAGACGTCAAAGAAATTGCAAACCTTGCGCGGCAGCTTGCCGTTAATTTTGATATGGCTTTGCTTCAAAATCCTGAGCTTACTTCAGATTTGGCAGGGCAAATGGCCTCGCGTACATCTCAATTCCAACCTATTAGAGAGGCCGTTCTCGACCTTCAACGCAGTTTAGCCAAGAACCCTCCTCAAGGCCAAAAAGGAACGGTCTTGGACGGGCGCGATTGCGGCACGCGCATTTGTCCTGATGCAGATTATAAATTTTACATCACTGCAAACCAAAAGGCACGTGCTGAACGCCGCTATCACGAACTTAGTGCCAAAGATGAAAACCTCACTTTTGAAACTGTTTATAAAGATATGCAAATCCGTGATGAGCGGGATATGACACGTGAGAATGATCCTCTCAAACCCGCTGAAGATGCCATCATCATTGATACATCCGATATGACCGTGGATGAGGCGTTTGCAAAAATTAAAAATACTCTCGCCCTATCCTCATAAAATAATAACAGGCTTCACTTGCATTTCATCGCTATTAACGCTACAAAGGCGATTGTTATCCACAGGGCTGGGCTAACCCCCGTGCAAGCTTCATGTGTTTGGCATATTTTGACTATAAAGAGAGACTATTATTATGGCTGGAGTAGCAGCAAAACTAAATGACAGAGAAGAGAGTTCGGATTTCGCCGCTCTTCTTGGTGAAACAATTGGCGAAAATGAAAATTTTGCAGGTCAGGTTGTGACCGGAACTATCGTCACACTTGGTGCAGACCACGTGACAGTTGATGTAGGATTAAAATCAGAAGGGCGCATTCCGCTTAAAGAATTCGGCCTTGCAGGGCAACGCGCCGAGCTGAATATTGGTGACCCTGTTGAAGTCTATGTCGAGAGACTTGAAGACAAAAACGGTGAAGCCGTTCTTTCACGTGAGAAGGCGCGCCGCGAGGAAGCTTGGACCGATTTAGAAAAAATGCATGAGAAAAACGAGAATGTCACCGGTGTGATGTTCGGCAAGGTGAAAGGCGGCTTTACGGTTGACCTTAACGGCGCCGTTGCATTTTTGCCTGGCTCACAAGTCGATGTTCGCCCAATCCGCGATGTGTCTGCCCTTATGGGTGTGCCGCAACCATTCCAAATCCTGAAAATGGACCGCGCACGCGGCAACATTGTTGTCTCACGCCGTGCCATCCTTGAGGAAAGCCGCGAAGAAGCGCGTTCTGGCCTGATGGACACTATGGAAGAAGGTAAAATCCTGACCGGTATTGTGAAAAACATTACGGATTATGGTGCCTTTGTTGATTTGGGCGGTATTGATGGCTTGCTCCATGTGACAGATGTGTCATGGAAGCGTATCAACCACCCGTCCGAGGCTCTGTCTGTCGGACAACAAATTGATGTGATGGTTATTCGTTTTAACGAAGAAAATGGCCGCGTATCATTGGGGATGAAGCAGCTTGAAGATGACCCATGGGAGAATGCGGAAACGCTCTACCCTGTCGGTGCAACTTATAAGGGTCGTATTTCCAATATTACGGATTATGGTGCCTTTGTTGAGCTTGATGACGGTATTGAAGGGCTGGTTCACGTTTCCGAAATGTCATGGACAAAGAAGAATGTCCATCCTGGCAAGATTGTCTCAACTTCTCAGGAAGTGGATGTTCAGGTTCTGGATGTTGACCTTGAGAAGCGTCGTATCTCGCTTGGTATAAAACAAACACAGCCGAACCCTTGGGCGGATTATATCGATAGCAAGAAAGTCGGTGACGAGATTGAAGGCGAAATCCGCAATATTACGGAATTCGGCTTGTTTGTCGGCTTGACGGATGAAATTGACGGGATGGTTCATATCTCTGACATTTCATGGGAAGACCAGAGCGAAGATATCCTTAAAACTGTCTCCAAAGGCGATAAGGTTAAGGCAAAAATCCTCGAAATGGATGCGGATAAGGAACGCGTTGCACTCGGTATCAAGCAACTGACTAAAGACCCGTTTGACGGTGCCTTAACAGGTGTTGCCAAGGGTGCGGTTGTGACGGGCACAATCACCGAAATTGAAAATACCGGTGTCAAAGTCTCTGTTAATGACGCGCTCAAAGGTTATATCAAAAAGGCTGACCTCTCCGCCGAACGTTCGGAACAACGCCCTGACCGTTTTGCCGTGGGTGAGAAAGTTGACGCGAAAGTCATGAAAATTGACACGAAAACGCGTGAATTGTCACTCTCTATCAAGGCTTATGAGCAAGAGCAGAACAAGAAAGCCATGGAAGAATACGGTTCAACCGAATCGGGCGCATCCCTTGGTGATATTCTTGGTGCCGCACTTGGTGATGAGAAGAAATAAGTCACTATAATCAAACAATTAAATTTAGCCCTTCACAAAGAAATGAAATCCCTTTATTTTATAGTGAATGGCTGAATTTACCCTTCCACGAAATTCCAAAGTTGAAAAAGGCGAATATTTCGCTTGCGGCTCTGATAATAAGCGCACTATTCGTGTTTATCGCTGGTCACCTGATGATGACCGTAATCCCCATATGAACAGTTATGAAGTCGATATGGACACATGCGGTCCGATGGTTTTGGATGCACTGATTAAAATTAAAAATGAAACTGACTCCAGCCTGACCTTCCGCCGTTCCTGCCGCGAAGGAATCTGCGGGTCATGCGCGATGAATATTGACGGCACAAATACGCTCGCCTGTATTAAGCCGATGGATGAGGTCAAGGGCGATATTGACATTTACCCCTTGCCTCATATGCCGGTTGTTAAGGACCTTGTCCCTGACCTGACCCATGTTTATGCGCAGCTCGCCTCGATTAAACCATGGATGCAGACACAAAGCACACCGCCCTCGCGGGAGCGTTTGCAATCCCCTGAGGAACAAGCGTTGATTGATGAGGCCTCGGCCTGTATTTTATGTTTTTGCTGCTCAACCGCATGTCCATCCTATTGGTGGAATGCAGACAGGTTTTTGGGGCCTGCTGTCTTGCTCATGGCTTATCGATGGATTGCGGACAGCCGTGACGAGGCAACGGGCGAACGGCTTGATAATCTGGAAGATCCGTTCCGCCTTTATCGTTGTCACACAATTATGAATTGCACAAAAACCTGCCCTAAAGGTTTGAACCCCGCCAAAGCGATTGCCGAAATCAAAAAATTGATGGTCGCCCGCGCGGTTTAGTTCATTCTTAAATGTTCAAGTGCAATATCGTTCGCAAGGCTTCTAATAGATGGATCAAATACTTCTCGTGCTCTGCGCATTAATGAACTATAAAATTCATCACTAGCCATAAGCGTTTGATCAAGACTTTCCTGTAAACAGGCTTTTCCTGTTTTTGGCTTTTCATCTCTACGATTGCATCTACCTTGTAATGCTGACATTACATTATATGTTGCAGTCAGTGCCGCATCCATCATTCTCTTATCGCGCTCATCTGACAATGAAACTACATGTTTGCGATCTGTAGCTTTAGCTATCAAATCAGCCGCGTATTTTGCCTCCTTCCGAATTTGTTCTTCAAAAAGATGGACAAGAGGTATTACAGCAATAGCGGGTTTTGTAAGTCCGGCTTTTGAAGGATCAATCAAAGATTTACTTCCTTTAACTAAAATATTTTGCCCGCCTCGGACTCTTCTGATAGAGAAGCCCATTAATGGAACATCAATATCATCGGATGAAACATTATAAATAGCTAAAGTAAATGCTTCTCCTGAACGAAACTTTCTTAAAGAAGGCTGTTCATCTTCAGGTATATCAATTTTGTGCTGTATAAAAGGCATATCCATTGAATTTAGAGTAATAAGCCGTCCTTCTGGCTGTTGGTCTATAATTTCATCCATCTCTTCTTTACAAGTAACATGCCTCGTAATACTTAGTGAACTAATCTTAGGATCTTTTCTTGTAACTACTGTAAGCATTGATTTAAACCATTCTAATTTGCTATAAAGATTATGTATTATAAACAATAAAAGCTATATATGGTCAAATATTATTTCAAATTTATCCATATATTCGCAACTAAAAGATATTCAGCAATTTATTTATTATAAAATTCCTTCTGCCTTACACCCTTATGCCAGAGATAAAACCCGATCGCGCTTAATATAATTAACTGCACCGCGATATAGGCAAGCCCTTCCAATATTGAGAAATTCTCCTCAATCCATCCGAGTATAAGCCCTGTCGGAATGAACATCAGGCTAATCAAAAAGCCAAGGGTTGAGAGAATTGTTGCCCGACGCGCAGGGTCGGCATATTTATTAATCGCATTTTGAACAAATGGAAAACCATACCCCCAAACGCCGGTCACCATTAATAAACAAATGATAGATATCGGGACATGAAAAATAATCGCCAGTCCGAGCATACTGACCGTAAAACCGGCAAGGGATAACAGCATTATACGATTGGATAAATTAAGCCTGAACCGATGCCCGAAATGCCCCAGCAATCCGCCAAATAAAAATCCTGCCGCCATGATATAGCCGAAATAGAGAACAGGGATATCAACATATTGCATAAAGGGTTGCTGCGCCCACATGACCATTTTAGTTGTGCAAAACAGGACTGTTGAAACGAGGATGATGCCTGCAATCTCTTTATGCCCATACAAGGCATAACGTAATGTCACCGCCATATCATAAAACGGATTTTTGATAACTTTTTCTTTAATCCGCTCAGGTTCTTGCATCAGCAAAACAGCAATCACCGCAAGCGTTAGCGTTAAAATATCGAATATTAGCGGCAGGCGCATATCATAATGGTAGAGTATACCACCGCAAACCGCACCAATGGCCACGGCGTATAGCCCTGTCCCATGCCGTTTTCCCTCTAACCTTTGGTAAAGATGCGTTTTATCCTTCATGGCCAAGGAATCATATAAAATAGCCGTCACCGTTCCCGAATTACAGGCAACACCAATGCCCAAAACCGCTTGCGCTGACATCGCTGTCCAGAAACCCTGCGCAGTTAACAGTAATGTATAACCTGTAATGGCGGTGAGACAGCCGAGCAACAACGTTTTCTTTCTGCTCCATACATCGGATAGCCAACCGCTCGGCACTTCCATCGCAATAATAACAATGGCAAACAGCGCCTCACCAATCAGGAAATCCCTGAAAGTGAGGCCAAGCCTGTCCTGATAATACGGAATGATGACAGGCAAGATAAAGACCGTCCCGACACAAAAAGTATAAAGATTGATCAGGAATATATTGCGTTTCAGCGTCATGGCTCACCGACCCATCGCACATCAAAATCTTTCAAGTGATTGCAATGAAACAGGCTGTAATAATGATGGTCATAAACTGAACCGTCAGGCGCATAATAATCTTTTAATGATGTATATTCATGGGCAAAGCCACATTTTTCAATAACACGACGGCTGGCATCATTGCCCTCGGCATGCGCGATGACGACCTTATTCGCTTTCAAAACATCAAAGGCATAACGGATGAGAGCTTTCGTGCTTTCAGTGGCGTAACCTTGACCATGGGCAGATTGCCGAAACCAATAACCGATTTCAACGTGGCGCGTTTTCCAATCAAAGCGGTGAAGCCCTGTGCCGCCGACAAATTGTCCTGTTTCTTTTGCAAAAACGAGCATCATTAAATCTCTTCTTTCAAGGAATTTAATATGCGCTTCACGCATGAATATTTCATCTTCTTCGACAGATGTTTTTTCCTTCGCCCATGGCATCCATTGGTGTAGCCTATCCCAAGTCTCAAGCTTAGCTTCATTAAGTGCTTGTCCATCGCCGAAACGAGGCTCGCGTAACATGAGCCGCTCTGTCTCGATCGGTAATGGTAAATCAATTAACAGTGGTTTATCAAAGTTTATATTAGTCATCATTCCATCCTTTTTATTTTAAAAGAGAAATGACCTAAATTACTGATATTAAATAGAAAAAAGGCCAAAACTCATTTCGTTTCGAGTTGGCCTTGTGTGAGAGTTATAAAACCAACTTGTTAACGGCTTTGTTTCGCCGTTACATAATCGCGTTTGAAATTCCCTGAGCCAAGCATCAGGAGGAAAATCACGGACATGCAAACAAGTTGTTCAATACTCATACTATAAGTGAAACATAGTTCAAGACTTTAACGCAAGATAAAAATTAAAAATCTATCGCGCGTCCGTCTTTCTCCCAATCGCCATAGCGGGTCGGGTCTTTACCATCGCGCCCGCCTTTTTCATCTTTGCGATTATCAAGAATACCTTCTTTTTTGGCATCTTCCGCTGTTTTGCGATTGCGTGATGGTGTGTCCTTGTCGTTTACGGCATTCGTATCAATCGGTTTCAATTTATCATTATTCATGTATGATGAAATAGCCTTCCTGCCTTATATTTCAAGTGATCTTGTTTTAAGATATGAACGTCATATTTTCATCTTAATTTTTTACTGTATATATAATAAAAACCAAGAAAGCTTAATGTGATGTCAGGATATTTGAAAACAACAATTCTTATGGCGGCAATGACCGCCTTATTCATTGGTATCGGCGGTCTGATGGGTGGTCGGGGCGGTATGATGATCGCCTTTATCCTTGCGGCAGGGACCAATATTTTTGCCTGGTGGAATTCGGGTAAGATGGTTTTGAAATATTATAAGGCTAGGGAAGTGGATGCTCAGTCTGCCCCCGACCTCTATAATATGGTGGCGCAAATGGCGGAGAATGCCGCGATGCCGATGCCCAAAGTCTATATTATTGAAAATGACCAACCCAACGCCTTTGCAACGGGTCGGAACCCTGAAAATGCAGCCGTGGCCGCAACTACAGGATTACTGCGCAGGCTGGATAGTGGTGAGGTCGCAGGCGTTATGGCGCATGAGCTGGCGCATATTAAAAACCGTGACACGCTCATTATGACTGTCACGGCAACGCTTGCGGGTGCGATATCCATGCTCGCTAATTTTATGATGTTTACAGGTAGTGGCAGTAATAACCGCATGGGCATACTTGGCACACTCGCAGTGATGATTTTGGCACCGCTTGCCGCAACAATCGTTCAAATGGCGATTTCACGCTCACGCGAATATGAGGCGGATAAAATAGGGGCGGAGATTTGCGGAAAGCCTGAATGGCTCGCCTCCGCATTAGAGAAAATCGCGCTCAAGGCTCAGGTCATTGACAATAATGCGGCGGAACGTAACCCCGCAACCGCGCATATGTTCATTATCAATCCACTCCATATGCATGCGGTTGATGGGCTGTTTTCTACCCACCCTAATACGCAAGAGCGTATCCGTCGATTGAGAGAGATGGTCTAGGTTCTTTCCCCTCTCCCTTTTATTATCCCCGCCTCCGAGCGGGGATCCAAGTTATAGACCCCCGCTCGGAGGCGGGGGAACGATAGTTTTTATTCCTTACAATCATTCTTCATGATAAGCATATATGCATGTCCGAAGGTTTGAATTCCCGATTATGTGCGCTGCAAACGCTCAACGCCGTTTTTGACAATTGTCAAACACTTGAAAACGCGCTTGATAAATATGCATCAAAGCTCAATTTATCACCGCAGGATAAGGGCTTCACACATGCTTTATGCGGGTTTGTCTTGCGTTACAAACCGTCTTTACAAGACGTCATTCAAACGGCAGGAAACAGGAAAAAGCCGTTTTACCCTGCCGCTCTCAACACACTTTTATTGATTGGCGCGGCGCAAATCTATCTGATGGATGTGCCTGACCATGCGGCGGTGAATAGCGCGGTTGATCTTGCCGTAAAAATAAAATGCTCAAAACAAAAGGCAATGATTAATGCGATTTTAAGGCGGCTCATCAGAGAGGGCGAGAAAGACTTAAAGCCTACGCTTCCTAACTGGCTGGTGAAAAAATGGGAAGATGACTATGGTTTAAAAACGGCTAAAGCACTGGAACAGGCAAGTATAAAGCAGGCGGAAACAGGACTGACTTTTCGTTATTGCGAGGAGGTCATAACCGACGAAGCAATCCATAAAACCTCGCCATCGCATGGATTGCTTCGCTACGCTCGCAATGACGCTATCACGAATGTTCATGGCTATGAGGAAGGGCAGTGGTGGGTGCAGGATTATGCATCGCATTATCCTGTATTTTTATTGCCGGATTTAACAGGTAAAATAGTGTTCGATCTTTGTGCCGCGCCGGGTGGAAAAACCATGCAGCTTGCGGCAAAGGGGGCAACGGTTAAAGCGGTAGATATTTCTGAAAAACGTCTATCGCGCTTGCGTGAAAATGTGGAACGCACACAATTATCTGAAAAAGTTGTGATTATTTGTGCAGATATTCTAAAATGGAAACCGCAGCAAAAAGCCGATATCGTTTTACTCGACGCGCCCTGTTCGGCAACAGGCACGCTCCGCCGTCACCCTGACTTACCCTATATTCGCGGCGAAAATGATGTTGCCGCGCTTATCAGATTACAAGTACAACTGCTTGATAAAGTGAAGCACTGGTTAAAAGAGGATGGGCTACTTATTTACTGTACATGCTCGCTTCAAAAAGATGAAGGCGAACGGCAGATAGAAAATTTCTTGCAGCAAAATCCTGCATTTTCTCGGGATAAAACTATGATGATTGATGCACAGTTTCTCACAAAGGATGGCGATGCTCGCTTGCTCCCAACCTATGGCAGTATGGATGGATTTTTTATCAGTTATTTGCGTTTCAAGTCATCATCTTTCGATAAAACACCATAAGCAATCGCCGTGATATAGGTATTAATACGCCTAAAGTCGCGCAATACATCCGTATGAATTCCGGACGTCGCAACAGTTTGCGGCAAGCCTTCCCGCAGGCGCGCCATATGGTTTTGCATGCTGTCACGCTCCGCCTTGACCAGACCTTTTTTATAATCAAGGAGCTGCCGCGCAAGGACAGGGTCGCTTGAAAGAAAAATACTTTGCGCCAGTTTTAAATTCGCATAAACCTTGTCATGAAAGCTTTTGATTTCCTTTAAACCTTCGGCAGAGAACTTATCGTTTCGCCGCACCATTTTTCGGGCATTCACCATCAGGCTGTTTTCAATGATATCGCCACAATATTCAAGATTGGTTGCAAAATTCATAATGCGCATGGATTGATCCGCCTCACGGTCGCTTAATTCCTCACGTGTCAGGCGAATGATATAATCTTTAATAGCTGCAAAAATTGAATCAAGAACCTCATCTTTTTGAATAATCTCTTTTATCGCGGCCTCATCATGGCGCGAAAGGGCATAGAAACTTTTATCCAGCATATCTTCCAGCAATTCCGCCATATGCAAGGTTTCACGCGTGGCGCAGGATAGCGCGGCGGCGGGGGAGGATAACGCCTTTTTATCCAAATAGCGCGGACGCATTTGCAAATCTTCCTCGCTCTCTTTGGATGGACTGAGCCTTTGACAAAGCGCAGCAATTTGCCTGATAAATGGCATGAATAAAAAGGCTAAAAGTAGGTTAAAACCAATATGCGCGGCGAGAACTTTTTGTGCGTTTGCCCAGTCGGTTGCATCCAGATATTCAACCGCGTATGGCATTGCAATCATGGTGATAAGCGCAACGGTTAATCGCATAATGAGATTACCGAGCGGCACTTGAAAGGCTTGCGGCGTATCGCGCATAACGGCAATAAGCGGAATAAGCCCTGCACCCAAATTTGCGCCGATAATAAAAACGATTGCAAGCTCTAATGACAGCACACCGCTCGCCGCAAATGTTGTCAGAATAAGGATGGCGGACAGGCTGCTATGCAATATATAAGTTAATATAACCGCCAGAATAAGGGCTAAAATTGGTTCGGCCTCTAACGGTGCAAGGATCAACGGTAATGTCTCTGATGCGGCGAGGGGGGCGGCCGCTACACGGATAATCGCCAAACCTGTCAGGACAAAGCCCAAGCCCATCACAATACGCGCGGCAAATCGCTTTTGATTGCCATCATCATAAATCAGGTGAAAAATAATTCCTGTCGAGAGCAAGAGCGGCGCGAGCCAGCGCATATCGAGTGATAAAATTTGTGCAATTATTGCCGTTCCGATATCTGCACCAATCATGATGGCAAGCCCTGCCGAAACTGTCATTAATCCTCTGCCGACAAAAGAGGAGGCGAGGAGGGCTGTTGCCGTTGAGCTTTGTAGAAATAATGTTGTGATAAATCCACATCCGAACGCGGTGAAGCGGTTGCGTGTGCCGTATGAAATTGCCGCCTGAATTTGTGCGCCGTAGCCGCGTAAAAAAGCACGCTTTACTGTGCGCAACCCCCAGAGGAGTAAGCATATCCCGGATAATATTGTAAGTAATGTAAGCGTCACAGACATAGAATAATACTATGCCTTATTCATCTTTAGGTGGCTAGCATCTTTAAATCGCGATGGCGGACAGAGACGTTATATCCCAACTTCTCAATATCTTGCGCAAGCTTTTCGGCCAAAAAAACCGAGCGATGCTTTCCGCCTGTGCACCCGAAAGCAAGTGTGAAATAACTTTTGCCTTCCTGTGTGTAATGCGGCAGTAAGAACCCCATTAAATCATAGGTTTTCTTGTAATATTCCTCAAAAGCAGGGTCGCCAGAGACAAAATCCTGAATGATTTTTTCACTCCCGTTATGGGCGCGAAGTTCGGCGTTCCAATGCGGATTTTTAAGAAAACGTACATCCATCATCATATCAACCTCACGCGGAACCCCATTTTTAAATCCAAATGACATAATAGTCACCGATAGCCGCCCCTGCCCATCATTCAGGTTAAAATCGCTTTCAATACGGTGTTTTAAATCATGAACGGTGAGTTCGGTCGTGTCGAGTATAGTGTTCGATACATGTTTAAGCGGTGCGAGCCATTCACGTTCATAAATTATGCCGTCCGTAACGGTGCGATCTTTCGCCAAGGGATGCACCCGTCGTGTTTCCGAAAACCTTTTTTGCAGAACTGCATTTGTTGCGTTTAAAAATAAAATTGTTGCATTGACTTCTTTTGCCATGCCGATGATACGATCGGGGCTGAAGGCGCGTGTACGGCTGTCAAAGCCAAAAGCTACAGGTTGATCCTGATACCCTGCCTCGTCTAAAAGTGCGCGGACATGCCCGACAGGAAAATTATCAAATACCTCATAGCCGCAATCTTCCAAGGCTTTCAGTGCAGTTGAAATGCCCGCCCCAGACAGGCCGGTCACAAATATCACAGGGCGTTTTTGTTTATCTTTCACATTTAAAAGTGTGCCAGTGAAAGCATTCAAATGCTATTAAAACTTTAACCCGCTTTACGCTTTTTGGAAAAGTCGGTGCGTTTATCTGTCCGCTTCCCTTTAAAGGCAGGTTTGCCGTCTTTTGGCTTACCTTCCTTTGACCAGCGAGGCTTCTTCGCAAACGGCTTTTTCTTGCCTTGCCCTGCGCCTGCACCGCGATGATTGCGGCGACCATTGCCACCCTCATTATCATTCGATTTGATGCCGAGCAGTTTTTCAATCTCGCGCCATTTCCCGTAATCGGAAGGGGAGATAAAACATAAGGCTGAGCCTTCCGCCCCTGCACGTGCTGTCCTTCCCATACGGTGAATATAATCCTCCGCTACTTGCGGTAAATCGTGATTAATAACATGTTCAATATGTGGAACATCCAGCCCACGTGCGGCAATATCGGTTGCGCAAAGAATGCGGAATTTCTTATTACGAAAGGCCTGCATCACCTGGTCACGCTTGCGTTGGCGCAAATCACCATGAAGGGCATCGGCGGTAAAACCATCCTCACGCAGGCGCTTCGCCATTTTTTCAGTCCCGTATTTTGTTTTCACGAAAATAATCACTGTGCCTTCACGTGTCTGAAGTTGGCGTACCATTTCATCATGCTTTTTCTCATGCGCGATACGCACAATCTCGGTTTTGATTTTCGGCGCGACAATATTGGTGTTACCCATTGAAATCCGCTCAGGATTATTCAGATATTTCTTGGCAAGGCTCATAATATTATCAGGCATTGTTGCCGAAAAAAGAAGTGTTTGACGCTCTTCAGGCAAGTGTTTTTTAATGCGGTCAAGCTGAACCCCGAAACCCATATCGAGCATACGGTCAGTTTCGTCCAAAACCAGAAAACCGCATTGGCTTAAATCAATCGCACCTTTGTCGAGGTGATCATTAATCCGCCCGGGTGTGCCGACAATGATGCGCGGATTATTGCGCAGCTGCGCAAACTGCTTGCCGTATGGCTCACCGCCGATAATAAAGGCCGTATTCAGTTTGGCTTTCTTGCTGCTCATCGCGTGGATATTATCCAATACCTGCTTGGCAAGTTCGCGTGTCGGAGTAAGCACAATCGCGGTTTTTTCAGTATTTTGATAGAGATACTCAATCATCGGAATTGAAAACGCACCTGTTTTCCCTGTTCCCGTTTGTGCAGAACCCAAAATATCGCGACCTTTCAGGGCGAGCGGAATGGCCGCCTCTTGAATAGGGGTGGCTTCGGTAAATCCAATGGCATCAAGCGTATGGATTAAACGTTCGGACAGGCCGAACTCTGTAAATTTCATCATTTTTTTTCGTCTTTCATGTCAAAGCAAACTAATGTTTATGTAATTATTCCTTAATCCGTCATTGCACGTTTTATGAAATAAATACGTGCAATCCATACGAACTTACTGGATTACACGTATTACGCTATCGCGCAAACGTGTAATGACGCTTAAGGAAACATCACTAAACCGACTGACTATCAGTCTTTCTATAAATTTGAACTTTCACATGAAAAATCGTGTCAGGATTTTAACCTTGGTAAGCTCGACACTCATAGGGCGAAGCGTTGCTTTTCCCGCTTCATTGATTGATGTTATGACAGCTTTTTTCGTAAATGTCAATTTTATAATAAGTTATAATTTAAAAACTATCTCTATTAAACATCTTGGTTATATTTAAAATACTACGTACTATTCAGTATGCTGACAGAGTGGTTAACAATTATAGGTATTTTTACATTCGTAATTGGCTTTGTTTATTTTTGTGTACGTTTATCGAAACAAGAAAACGAGGCCATCAAAACTAATAAAAACACTCCTTACAAAAAAGATGATAAGGAAATTTTTCGAGCATTATTACGTTACATATATGTTTTATTTACTTTAATTTCGATCTGTATTTTCTTCAGCATGAAAGAGGCATGGTATATATTTGGTCTACTATCTATTGTGACCTGGTTGTATATGATGAGCAAAGGAATTCATCTGTTAAGACTTTCAAAAAAAGCTCCACATCCCAATACGCGTTATAATATTGTTGGCATTACTGGGGCATTTGTTTTTATGGGGTCTATATTATTCTTGATTATAGCGGGAGGAATACTGCTTGCCTGGTTAGATGGTCAAAAATTACTATAATTTGTAAAACTATTAAACTTTTTAAATATTAAGCCCTTGGATGGGATTTGAGGAAAATATCCATCATCGCCTCATGGTCGACATCGGCGTAAATCTGAGTTGATGAGAGTGATTCATGCCCGAGGAGATGTTGAATCTCTCGCAAATTCATCCCTTCACCAAGCAAATGCGTGGCAAAACTATGCCTCAGTGCGTGGGGGGTCACCGTATCAGGCAAACCCATATCAACGCGAAGTTTTCGCATTGCCTTTTGTGCCATTCCTTGATTAAGCCGCTTTCCCTGTATGCCGCAAAAAAGGGGCGATAAATTGTCATCGGATAGGGGCGCGGCGGCGCGATAATCCTCTACACGTTTTTTCACGATCGGCAGTAACGGCACTTCCCGTTCCTTGTTGCCTTTCCCAGTAATACGTAGCTTTCGCCCATCGAGAGGCCAATCGCCAACATTCATTTTCAGGGCCTCATCAATCCTCAAGCCTGAACCGTAAAGTAAAGAAAAAAGGGCATAATCGCGCAAACCCGTCCAGTTTTTTACATTCTCAACGGCATTGTCAATCAGTTTTAAAAGCTGAGTATACTCAATCGGGCGCGGTACTTTTGCAGGGCGTTTCGGTGTGTTGAGCAGGCTTGCCGCAGGGTTATGCATGATTCCGTTTTGATCCAGAAAGGTGAAAAAATTTCGGATGCCGGCCAGCGACCGCGCGCGGGATGAGGCCTTCGCCCCTTTCACCGCCTTTTGCGTGAGCCATGACCTGAAATCCGTTATTGCCGTTTCCGATAAATCATTGATTGAGATTTGTTGCCCCTGATGGGTGTTCATGAATTTCAGGAAATGCAGCATATCCGTCTGATATGCCCTGAGCGTATGGGAGGAGAGTTGTCGCCTGCTTAAATGTGCATACCAATCATTGACCGCTTTATCCAAATCCGGCGCACAGTATAAAGCATAGGACATACGCGCCGCCCTAACCGTTCCAGAATTTTAAGGCACGCTCAACGCAGCGGCAAAGAAAAGTAATCAGCTCAGCCCCTTGCCCTTCAACAAACATGTCAGGATCGCGCGAGCCGAAAGCCAGAATTGATGGCGGAATATCAAGCGTTTCATCGATCCTGAGCAAGGCTTGAGACTTGATAATCCCGGCCGCAGAACCAAAAATTGCCTCGGTGCCTTGCGTGTTTGAATAAAGACGGGCGGTGTGACCCTCCATCCAATTTTCAACTGTCCCGCTTGAAACAATTTTGAGTGTATTATGTTGCGCCTTCGAAAAATCATGCTCGCTTTCGATAATGAGTGATGCCGCATCGCAATCGAGGATGACAGGAACATCGACAGAAAGAACCTGTACAAATTCATTAAATGTCCCGGCCTCCAAAAACCTTAAAACCGCATCATGAATACGGGCGAGGTTATTCATATTTTCGCGGCTGACCTCAATAATATCACGCGTTGTATCCAGAACCATGCGCTTATCGGCTTTAAGCTTTTCAAGCATATAATGATTAAAATCAACGACATGCCGACCGTTCGATTTATCCTTGGGCGGGATGAGGTAATCCAGCGCATCCGGGTTTTTTTGCAAGAATTGCGGATTATTTTTTAAATAAGCAATGACGTCATCGTCATTCATATCGTTTTTTTGCGCAGTGTGATTCATGGAAAGATTTTACCATAGCGCACCAAACGGTCAAACAGATGATGGAAATTTTTTATGGCTTGCATGGTCAAGCTATGTTAATGACAAACACTATGTCATTTTGAGGCAAAGCCGAAGAATCTGATTTGAGATCCTTCGTCGTTTTACTCCTCAGGATGACATTATAAAACGCCACCTAAATCGGCATACGCATAACATCCTGATAGGCGGAAATGACCCGTGTTGTAATCGATTTTGCGGTTTGAAGGACGACTTCGGCCTCGGTCACGGCCTGAACAACGTCAATCGGTGTTGCATTGCCGGTTAATGCGGCTGCGGAGACTTGCTCAGACGTTTTTTGCGTATCGATAACCTTCCCAAGCCCGGCCTTAACCATTGACCCGAATGAAACCTGATCATCACGGTCAGCACCATTCGGTGCGATTGTCGCAATCTTTGCCGTGTTTTGATAAAGGCTTGCCGCCTGCTGACCGATTATATTATTCATGTGATTTTTTTATCCTTTAATTTAAGTATAGCAAAAACCTATTGCCCTATCAAATCAATCGTTTTGCCAAGCATCGCTTTTGAGATTTGAACCATCCCTAAATTTGCTTCATATGACCGTTGAGCCTCGCGCATATCCATGCTTTCAATCAATGTATTGATTTTGGGTGTTCTGATATAGCCATTATCATCCGCGCCAGGATGGCTTGGCATATATTTTAATTTGAACTCACCTTCGGCTTCCAAGACACGGGAGACTTCGACCTTTTCGACGCCACTTGCGCGGTCAAGAACATTTTTAAAGATAACTGTTTTACGCTGATAAGGCTCTGCATTTGGTGTATTCGCCGCCGTGTTTGCGTTTGCGATATTTTGAGCCGTCACACGCAAGCGATGGCCTTGCGCCTTCATGCCTGAGGCCGAAATTTCCATTGCGTTAAAGAAATCCATGTTTCTATACCTTTCCTTAATCTGTTACGACCATGCGAATCATACCGACATTCTTGCGGTATAAATTCGTGATCATATTGTAATCCGCCATGGTTTGTTGAGCCTTGAATAATTGCTCTTCCATAATGACCGCATTATCATCTGGGGCAGATTCATAAACCTGTTTCATCTCACGCGCATCTGCCTCTGCCAATCGGGGTTGCCCACCGATATGATTGCTGTTTGTGACTGCTTGTGAGAGTGACGGGCGGCCTGTCGCGCCCTTCATAACCTTACCGAAATCGACTTCTTGCAGGTCAGAAGGGCGAAAGCCAGGTGTATCAGCATTGGCGATATTGGATGATATCGTGACCTGACGCTGGTTCAGCCAGTTCATCTTGCCATTAATCCCGCGCATCAAACCGATATTATCTAACATTCTTTTATCCTGACCCTCATCATGATATATTTTATAAATAAAGCATTGCAGGAACCATGCCAAAAATTATGACAGATGACGGCTTTCAGGATAAAAAGACGAATTTTGAGGCGATAAAACCATCGTCTCAAACCATTGCGGTTGCGGTTAAAGATTATAATGATAGTGGTATCAGCACGCCGCATATCAAGGCCGCGGCACGGGGGGCTTTAGCGGAGAAAATCCTAAAACTTGCATTTGAGAATGACATTAAAGTCCGGAAGGACAGCGATTTGGCAGAAATGCTTGCCGAGCTGGAGCTTGACTCGCCGATACCGACAGAGGCTTTAACAGTGATTGCGGAAATTCTGTCCTATGTTTACCGTGCAAATGGCGAACCCGACCCTTTTAATGCGATTTTAGATGATGATAAGTAAAAGCAAAAATATAATCGTCATTGCACGTTTGCATCGCAATATATGCAATCCAGCATCATCGTATGGATTACACATATTTTCCTAAAGTCAAAACGTGTAATGACGTGTTTTTAACAGTTGATAGGTTTTATTGCCCTCACTGTCTTTCCCTGTCATCCCCGCCTCTGAGCGGGGATCCGAACAATAGACCCCCGCTCGGAGGCGGGGGAACGATATTTTTAAACTGTTATTGCAAGGCTTGTACCTGCAACCTGGTAATATTTTAACCGCAGAGTTATAGAGTAAGAGGAGTTTTTATAAGTTACGTATCTTTAATACCTCGTGTTTAGTCCAAATAACAAAACCACGAATAAACACAAATTCACAAAAAATAATAACATCGTTTAAATTCGTGTCTATTCGTGTGCATTTGTGGTGAAAAATCTTTGCATCGCAATATATGCAATCCAGCATCATCGTATGGATTACATGTATTTGCCTAAAGTCAAAACGTGTAATGACGTATTTTTAACAGTTGATAGTTTTTAAATTGCCTTTGTCATGACCGTGAATGTAATGGCATAGTAATGCCATGGATATCGGGCAATATTTACAATTAGCAGTCGGGCTTATCATAGTCCTTGGGTTAATGGGATTATTCGCTTTTCTCATGAATTACCTGAACCGCACGCGGGCAGGGCTGGTCGGAGGTGCGGCGCGCTTAAAAATTGTTGAGTATAAAATGATTGACCCGAAGCATAAGGCCGTGATTTTAAAACGCGATGAGGTTGAACATCTAATTTTACTGTCCCAAAATGGGCAACCGGCCATTCTTGAAACCAATATTAAGCCAACAAATGATGCATAAAATTTTTGCCAATAAACTCTTATGCAGTTCGATAATCATATCGGTTATCAGTTTTACTTTATTATTACTATTCTCAAATAATCTTGCCGCGCAATCTATCACGCTTGACCTCGGCACACCCGAAGGTGGCGTTGATGGCGCAATAAACAATCAGGAAACCTTAACAGGCCGCGTGGTTCAGCTGTTGGGGCTTCTCACTATTCTTTCTCTTGCGCCATCTATCCTGATTATGATGACAAGCTTTACACGGATTGTTGTGGTTTTGTCTTTCTTGAGGACAGCAATGGGGGTACAGCAGACACCGCCCAATACGGTGATGATATCGCTCGCATTGTTCCTGACATTCTTCATCATGGCACCGACATTTAATGCCGCCTATGAAACAGCGCTCAAGCCTCTACTCAACCAAGAGATTGAGGAAATGGAGGCTTATGAGCGCGGCATTATTCCGTTCAAAACTTTTATGCTGTCTCATACCCGTCCAAAGGATTTACAGTTGTTCGCAGAAATCAGCGAAACGGAAGAGGTTGAAAACCCGATGGATTTACCAATGACGGTTGTTATACCGTCTTTTATGATATCGGAATTGCGCCGCGCATTTGAAATCGGGTTTATGTTGTTCCTGCCTTTCCTGATTATCGATATGGTGACCGCCTCAATCCTCATGTCGATGGGGATGATGATGCTGCCCCCCATTATGATATCCCTGCCGTTTAAGATTATCTTTTTCGTGCTTGTCGACGGATGGTATCTGGTGGCAGGGTCACTGATTAAAAGCTTTGACCAAAGTCTCCCCCTCCCTGAACCGTAAAAAAGAATAATAATCATGAGTAAGATCGAACCCGTCAGACCTGCAAATGCCCTGCCTAAAGTTGCTAATACTAAACGACTTGGCGCAGATGGTGAGCTTGAAGAAATTAAGGCAAAATTGGAAGAACAGCGATGAGCTTGGGCACAACTTTCAAATCCAGAATATCCAGACTGTCTCCCTACACCTCGTAAAATTTAACATGAACGTAAATTCGGTTTCTTTTTATGATCGGGATTGCGAAAGCGAATAAGTGCCTCTAAAAATTTTTCGGTGCGGCAAACTTGTTTTGAGCCATTAAAAACGCGATAAAAAGGCTTGCCGCCCTGTTTTGCCGATTTGGCTTTGGAAATTGAATAAATTACGGCTTGCGGAATACCCTGACCGCGCTCTATGACACAAAAAGTTGTCTGTTTCGCCTCGCACGTGATTGCATAATCGCGCCAGCCTTTATTCAATACACCCTCCGCATAGGTCGAGAGCACCTGCCGCAACTCACCATGCGAAAATATGCTAGGATGGGTTTGACCGAAAGCGGTTGACGGAAATTTTTCTGTCATTAAACTCTATTTTATCAAATTTTGAGCGGAAAAGCGACCCTTATGGCAAAAAAAACAAAACAACAAACACAGGATGAACAAGACGAGCTTGCGGCTCAACTCTTATTAAAAGAAGCGGACGAATCGCTAAGGCAAGATAAGCTTAATGCCTTTTGGGATGAGTGGGGCAGTACAATCATATCGGTGGTGGCGATGGTTGTTCTTGGCACTATTCTTGGTGTCGGTTGGCAATCATGGCAGGGTTCCCGTCAGGCGGCAGGGACAAACACTCTCATTGCGCTTGAACAAAACCCTGAAGCCGAAATCGCCATAGATGGACATTATGGCGCGGTTGCAGGGCTTATCCGTGCTGGTCAATATGCGGATGCAGGGCTTGCCGCACAAAATGGGGAGGAAGTCACGCGCCTGTTCCAGCAAGCGGCAGAGGCAAATTTACCGCAAGAATGGGATTTGTTGGCGGAGTGGGGTGCGCTACGTATGCGTGCGGATGTTGCGGAAGCTGCCGATGTCAAAATCGGTGTAGCTCGCGATATGGTCGAACTGGCAGAACATTCTGATAATCCCTATCACCCTGCCATTTTAATGGAGGCGGGTGTCTTATTCGGCGAACATGGCGAGCGAAAACAGGCGTTAATCGCTTTGGAAAACGCCGCGAATAATGAGGCCGCGCAAGCCACACCTGATTTGTTACAGAAAATAGCGGCTTATCATGCCCTTTACACACGCGAACTGACCGAGGTTTTGAATGACTAAATTATTTTTCCGTTTCGTTTCAATTATCGGGCTGTGCAGTTTGCTGTCGGCCTGCAGTTATTTAGGCTTTGGCGATAAAAACGAGTCCGTTTTGGAAGGGGAGCGGCTATCTCTCTATGATTTTGAACGGTCGTTGCAGGATAACACGCAAACGCGTTTCGGTATGGATGGGCGCGAAAATGAAACCGGGGCTTTACTCCCTGCCGGCTTGAAAGGTGGTAAAGATACGGAAATCAGCATCGTTGCACCATGGGAAAATCGCTTCTGGCCTCAGGCCGGAGGTTATGCCAATCATGCCATGAAACATGTCGCCTTCACGCAAGATAAGCCGTCACGCCAATGGTCATTCAATGCGGGGCGTGGCGGAAATAAACGCTTGCCATTGACTGCGCCGCCCATAATGGCGGACGGACATGTTTTTGTGCTGAATAACAAGGCCGAAGTCATTGCAATAAATGCCGAGAGCGGGCGTGAGTCCTGGACAACATCTATCTTGAAACAAGGCGAGGATGAAGTTGTCATTGGCGGCGGTGTTGCCTTTTCGGGCGGCAGAATTTTTGCCACAAACGGGTTTAATGAAGTGGTTGCACTGAATGCGCAAACGGGCAAGATTTTATGGCGTTCCGACACGGTCGCCCCGGTTCGCGCCGCGCCTGCCGCGCTCCCTGACCGTGTGTTTGTGACAACGATGACTAACCGTACGATTGCCTTTGATGCGGCAAGCGGTACACAATTATGGGATCATCGCGGATTATCGGGCGAGACAAAACTGCTTGGCGCGGCAACCCCTGCACTGACCCGCGATGCGGTCATTGCGGCTTATAGCTCTGGTGAGATTTTTGCCCTACAAATAGATACAGGCGCACCGTTATGGAGTGAAAATCTATCGCCCCTCGCCCGCGTGGCAGGCGCCGCCGACATCTCGGATATCAAGGCATTGCCGGTGGTGGACGGGCAGGTGGTCTATACCGCCTCAACCTCAAACCGTTTCAGTGCAATAGATTTAAGATCCGGGCGGCAAATCTGGCAAGTGCCGCTTGGCACTCAATCAACGCCATGGGTTTCGGGCAATCGCATTTTTGTGGTTGAATCGCAGGGCACACTTGTTTCTCTTAACCGTTTGAATGGTGAGATGATTTGGCAGGAAATTCTGCCGAAACATGAAAATGCCCGAAAACGTGATAATCCGATCACATGGAAAGGCCCGTATTTGGCAGGAAACCGTTTGATGATAATTGGGTCAAACGGGGCTGTGCGCGATTACAATCCGATTGACGGGTCGCTCATTCGTGAATGGAGTATTGGGCGTGATATCCTCCTGCCCGCGGCATTTGCGAATAACGCAATGTATCTCTATTCCGATAATGTAACCGTGAGCGCTTATCGGTAAGGGATCATAATAAAATAAGATATATTCCGCCTTGCGAAAGCCATAGTCTCAGCGCATAAAGGAACTATCTTTATTCAATCTTATTAGACTGTTATGACCAAAATATTCTTATCTATTCTCTCTGTTCTTATCCTGATTATCGGCGCGATGCTTGTCATTCCGTCATTTGTTGATTGGGGGCAATATCGCGAGCAAATTAAAACCCGCGTGGCAGAGGCCACTGGCTATCAAATAACGATTAATGATGAGCTGAATGCGGCTTTTTTACCTTATCCGCATATAACACTTGGCGCGGTAGAGATTGACGGCTCAAACGCCGAAGGGCCTTATACTGTGAATGGTCAGGTTGAAAGGCTTTCTATTGCGGTGGCTCTCATGCCGCTTCTCTCAAAAGAAATTGTAATAAGTGATATTTCATTGATTAAACCTGTATTGACGGTGCAGGAAAATGCAGTTGAGGAAACAGCGCAAACGACAGAAGACAACGCAAGGGCGAATACCGCGACCACAGCCTTACAAATTGATCAATTTTATATTGAGGATGGAGCGATCACCTATCAGCCTTTGAATGGCGAGGCGATGGCCTTGGCAATTCCAAGCCTGACTTTACAAGCCGACAGTTTGTCAGGACCGTTTAATTTTGAAAGTGAACTGATTTATCAGGATTTGCCTGTTGCAGTTAACGGCTCTATCGGTGCGCTCAATCAGACTGAGCCAACGCAAGTGAATGTTGCAATTTTGCTTGATGAGGCTGAACTTAACTATAATGGCCTGATTGATATGAGTGGTGAAACCTTAAGTTATCAAGGTGAAGTGACTGCCAATGCCAGCAAGCTCTCCCCTCTTTATCAGCGTTTGAACGGCGAAGCTCTACCTTTTCCAGATTCAGCAATGCGTTTTTCTGGTTTGGTTGAAGGGTCACAAGGTGACGTTAAACTGACAAACGGTAATTTTACCTATGCCGATATGAAGGCAGGCCTTTCCGCGGCTGTTCAAGGGCTGGATGCAGATACGAAAAATATCACTGCCGCGTTGGATTTTAGTACGCCTGTCAATCTCGACAAATTTATTCAGTCTGATGGCACACAAAATAATCAATCTTCAACAGATGGCGGCGCAAAAAACTATCGTTTTATGCCTGAAACTTTATCCATTCCGGCGGGCATGAATGCCGACATCACACTCAACGCGCCGAGCATTATGTATCAAGGGCGGGCAATGGAAGGTGTTAGCCTTGAGGTCAAAAAGGCCGCAACATCTATCAATGGCTCTTTTGCATTGAACAGCCTGCCCGGTGGCGGTTCGACAAATATGGATTTTTCTCTAAATCCAACATCAACCTCACGCGATAATGCCGCAGATGCCATTATTTTCGCCGACCCTGCCTTACAGATAAGCGGAAATTTCGCGGTTCAGTCCTTAAAAACAATTGCCGTTGATTGGCTCAAACTTGTTGAGGCAGATACGTTTGATAACCCTCAAATGCCTCAATCGGCAAGCGGTCAAATTACCGCCAAAATTCAAGGCAACCGCGCAATGCTCAACGCGCCTCAGCTTTCTATTGAGCCTTATGATATGAGCGGGGTTAAACTGGCCTATATTAATCAGGCAACGCCCGTTATTGATTTAAATATTCAAAATTTTGAAGGAGCAACAGTCGGTTTGAAAGGCACGCTCGATGCAACCCAAGGGGTAACGGCTTCGCTTTCTCACCCGAATGCCGCCCGCTTTATTCAAGTGTTTCAACCCGATTTTGAGGCTTCTCCCATTACAAATAGTGCTCTTCAATTTCAAGGGCTGGTGTTACAGGATGGGGATATTCTTTCAATCAATAATATGAATGCGACTATCGGCTCAATCACTGCAAATGGTACTGCGCGATTAAATAATGGCGGTGCCATTCCTGCCATAGCGGCGGATTTGACTTTCGGTAACTTGGATACGCAGGTATTATTGACAGGAAAAGCATCCACCGCCAGTACAAATAGCACGCGGGCATCATCGTCAGGCCAATCACCTTGGAGCCGTGACGCGATTGACACATCCTTCATGCGTTCAATCAATCTGGATTTAAATGCAAAGGCGAACCGGCTTATTCACGGGAACTGGCTCATCTCAAACCCTACGATTGATATAGATTTAAATGGCGGTGTGCTGGATATTAATGCGATTCAGGGGGGATTATTTGGCGGTCAAGTCAACCTCTCAGGGAAAGCCGAAGCGCGCGAGGCAGGTCGTCCGCTTTCTGTCAATGCTTCAATCAATGCTAATCAGGTTGATTTAAATCGTATGGTTCAGGCGGCGCTATCTCAAAATAAAAAACATATTGATGGTACAGGAAGCTTTACCATGGATATCAGCGCGAGTGGAATTTCAAGCTCGGCTCTTATCTATGCACTTAATGGTGATGGGCGTATTGAAACAGGCGATCTCACTATTTATGGTCTTGACCTCAACCGCGTGGCAGAGGCGATCGCGGATGAAAGCCTGACTGATTTGGGTCGTGTAATTCAGGGGGCTTTTAACAATGGGCAAACCGCGTTTCAACCTGTCAATCATCCTTTGACAATTCGCGAAGGGACAATGCCCGTCAATAATTTTGAGCTGATTTCCGCACCTGCAACCCTAAGCGCGAATGGCGAGGTCAGCTTTTCACGGTGGATGATGGATATCACCAATACAGTTGATTTCACGCTTGATGAGGGCTTACCATCTGTCAGCATGACAATTAAGGGGCCGCTCGATGCACCGAAACAAAATGTGGCGAGTGATGTTTTAAGGTCATTTATCGTGAATAAATATGGCGCGAAGGTTCAAAATAAGGTTCAGGAATTTATCGGGAAAGAGCTTGGCGAGGACAGCCCTGCAACAGGGATTATTAATAATTTGCTTGGCTTACCGCAACAACAAAAGCAAGCGCCGGCTCAAGCTCCTGCACCTGTGAATGATAATGAAGTTGAGCAAACGCAAGAGGTTCAGGAAGTTGAACAAACCCCTGCGCCTCAACCTGAACAATCACCGGAAGAACAAATCATCCGCGGGATTTTTGATCAAATTCGGTAAATGTTATAACGCCCTTATCATATCGACCAAGCAAAGCGTGGAGAGATCTGGTAATTTATCAGATCCCTCGGTTTCGTTTTACTTTACTCGGGATGACACCATACAACAAACCATCCATATCAAAACTTATAGATTGCATGAAACGATACACATACACTCTAACCATATCTTAAATAATTTTATCTATAATGATATAAAGTTTAATCAGTAAAGAGTTCACAAATGCCTCAATTTACCGCACCCCTTGATGATATCCGATTTGTCCTCCATGAATTGCTGAATGCCGAGTCATTAAGCAATTTACCCGGTTATGAGGATGCCACGCGCGACCTGATTGACCCGGTCCTCGATGAGGGCGCAAAGATTTGTCAGGATGTGCTTTTCCCCCTTAATCAAAGCGGCGATGCCGAAGGCTGCCATTTTGACAATGGCGTTGTCACAACACCCAAGGGGTTTAAGGAGGCCTATCAAACATTCACCCAGAGCGGATGGTGCGGCGTATCCGCAAGCCCCGAATTTGGGGGCATGGGCCTGCCTATGTTGGTTAATACGGTGATGCAGGAAATGATTTGCGCGGCAAATTTTTCTTTCGGTATGTATCCGGGCCTTTCCCAAGGCGCGTATGAAGCCATCGAGCATTTCGGAACGGACACCCAAAAATCGCTCTATCTGCCTAAGCTTGCCGAAGGTGTCTGGTCAGGCACGATGAATTTGACGGAGCCGCATTGCGGAACCGATCTCGGCCTGATTAAAACCAAGGCAGATGATAATGGCGATGGTACATATTCCATCACAGGGACAAAGATTTTTATTTCGGCGGGTGAGCATGATTTGACAGAGAATATTATACACCTTGTCCTCGCGCGATTGCCCGATGGACCCGAAGGTGTAAAGGGGATTTCCCTGTTCGTTGTCCCAAAATTCAAGGCAAATGAGGATGGCTCAATCGACAGCCGCAATGAAGGTGTCACATGCGGTTCTATCGAACATAAAATGGGCATTCATGCGAATTCGACATGCGTTATGAATTATGATGGCGCATGGGGGGAGCTGGTGGGCGAGCCACATAAGGGCTTGAAAGCCATGTTTACCATGATGAATGCCGCACGATTGGGCGTTGCGATGCAGGGGCTTGGCATTGCCGAGGTGGCCTATCAAAACGCGCTGGCTTATGCCAAAGACCGTTTGCAAATGCGCGCGCTGACAGGCACAAAGGAGCCTGATAAGCCTGCCGATCCGATTATTGTCCATCCCGACGTGCGCAAAATGCTTTTGACAGGGAAGGCCTTTACCGAAGGCGCGCGCGCTCTTTCCTACTGGGCTGCAAAAAACCTTGATATATCACAGAAACATGAGGACGCAGCCGAACGTCAAAGGGCGGATGATCTGGTCGCGCTTTTGACCCCGATTTTGAAGGCTTATTTGACCGATATGGGCAGTATGGTCAGCAACCTCGCGGTGCAGGTTTTCGGCGGTCACGGCTATATTCAGGAATATGGGGTTGAGCAATATGTTCGCGATGCACGTATTGCCGAGATTTATGAAGGTACAAACGGAATTCAGGCGCTCGACCTTGTCGGGCGGAAAATGGGGCAGGGCTATGGTCGCTTGCTCCGCCGTTTTTTCCATCCTGTCCAAGATTATATTGAAACGCAAAGTGCAAACCACGATATGGCGTCCTATATCATGCCGCTGGCCAAGGCTTTTATGAAGCTGCAACAATCAACGGCGATGACGGCACAAAAAGGATTGAAAAATCCTGATGAGGCAGGCGCGGCCTCGACCGATTATCTGCGGCAATTTGCACTTGTTGCCATGGGTTATATGTGGGCGCAAATGGCGGAGGTTTCATTGAAGGCTTTAGAGGGTGAGCCTGACAATAAAGATTTTTATGAGGCGAAGCTTCAAACAGCGGCATTCTTCTTTGCGAAAATGCTCCCTGAGGCGGATTGGCGGTTTAAATCCATTATGGCCGGCGCTCAACCCATCATGGCGATGAAAGTAGAGGGGTTTTAGTGTTCCACCACTAAGAACACAAAGTTTACTAAGTTATCTTTATAAAATTGTCATTGCGAGAAACGTAGTGACGAAGCAATCTATACGATCTTAAAAATTGTGTGAATTGCCGCGGTCGCGCTGCTTCCTCGCAATGACGCTTTTTATCTAGAAATGACTATAGTTACAGAATTTAGACTTAAACCTCAGCGGGAGTAACTATATTGAGTAATTATAAGGACTCACGAATAATGATGTTATTCTCAAATAAGTAAAAGGTCTAATTAATGCACAACTCACTCATCACACAATTTCAAGACAAGCTGAAATACGCGCCGCAATTTAAAGAAACGGTGAAGTTCGTTATTAAAGATCATGATGAGGATGTCATTGTCGTTGATTGTTCAGAGCGGCCTGCCCTTGTCTCACATGATGACAGTGAGGCGGATGTCACACTGATTGCCGATTTGAAAACATTCGAAAACATCATGAATGGGACACAAGACCCGAATATGGCCTTTATGATGCGAAAGCTTAAAATCAAAGGCTCCATGGGTTTGGCCATGAAGCTGAATGCCGTTTTGGAAGATTAAACCCTAAGCATCTGTGCCTTGACGGAGCATATAGCCGAGCAAATCATCCGTCGGGCGACCTGTCACGGGCAGGTTCTCGCGTTCCTGATACTCACGGATGGCCTCAACGGTTCCTGCACCGACTATTCCGTCCTGAGGTCCATTATAAAGCCTGCTTTTACGCAATTGTTCCTGTATTTGGGCAATCATAATTTGCTCCCCATTCGGAATAAGCGCACCAAGGGACACAAGGTTATCATCCTCGGTTCTTGCGCTTGCAACCGTTTCACGCTGTAGCGCACTGCTCAAGCTTTCACCGTTTTCCAATAAACCTGCATCCGCTTCATTAAGGCCGAGCCTGTTTGTTAAAATACGAAAAGCCTCTGCGGCTTCAGCAGAGCCGTTTTCGCTCGCCGCGCGGTACCAGATGAGCGAATCCTCAATCCGCGTTTCGCCTAATAAGCCATTTTCAAGGATAAGGCCAAGATTATAGGCCGCCTCAACTATACCTGCAAAGGCCGCTTGCTTAAAAAAAGCCGCCGCCATGTTCGGGTTATACCGCGTACCAACCCCTTCAATATAGGCAATGCCCAGATTATAAAGAGCCTCTGGATGACCGTTTTGCGCGGCGCGGCGATACCAGTCGAGTGCGCGTTGCATGTCTGGATCACGCCCCAACCCTTGTTGGTTAAGCACGCCAAGATTATAGGCGGCATTGGCAATGCCCTGATCCGCAGCTTGTGTAAACCAGAATGCCGCACGTTCATAATTGGTTGAAACACCCGCCTGCCCTGCCGTATAAAGTGCCGCCAAGTCATGTTGTGCCTCAGGCACGCCTTCAAAGGCTTTAACCTCCAAAGCCTGAATATCTTCAGGCAGGCTCAGATCTCTGTCCATAGTCACTTGCGCATCGGTGATGGTTTGGGTTGTATCCTCTGTTGTCATGATTGCTGATTCATCAATCATTTCTGTGGGCGATTGCTCTTCTTCCAGCATTTCGTTGAGAATATCTTCGGTAATCCAGTCCGTCACACTAAGCGCGATATCGCCCTCAATATCATCACCGATAAAAGCGGTCGGCGTTTTTTGTGCTGGCTCAACCTTTTCCATCGGCGTTGCGGTTGCAGTAATTTGGTCGGTATTAAAAGTAAACGGCGTCATTTGTCCTGTAGAGAGGTCAAGCCGCGCCAAACGCCCGTCATCCAACATAATAAAGGCTTGTTCGCTCGGTTTGAGGCTCATCGCCGCCATCCAGCCAAGCCCTAATGCTCCGGCAGTTAAAAGCAGAATAAGCGCGGTTGAGGCAAGCGCTTCACTACGCTTTCTTAGCTTATCATCCGTCATATATGCGCCATCTTTTGCAGGGGCATGAAGGTCATCAATCGGTTGCAACATGCCGCTTGCATCATAATGCGGCAGGGCGGCGCGGACAGCCTCGCTTTTATCGGTGAGGAGAACGAGCGCTTTGGCTTCTAACGCGCTTTGAGCCTCTGCAGCGATATTTTCAACCTTCTCAATACGGCGTTGCAGGCGGGCACGTTTCTGCTCTTGCGCGTCCAATTTCCGTTGTAATTTTGAGATTGTCGAGGTGCTGTCTTTTAACCGTGTTTCAAGGCTATCCTGCTTTTTTTCAAAAGATGATAATTTTTGGGTTGAATCTGTGATCGCCTTCCTGTCATCATCACTTAAATTGTTATCCGAGATTATCGCAGTTTCGCTTCTCGCCTCCATTTGGTCAAGGCGGCGGGCAAGGCTGATCTGACTGCGCTCAAGCTGATTTTCAAGCTTTTCCTGCGCGTCTAACGCTTCGTTAAGCAGTCGGCGCATGGTTTCACGCTCTGTTTCCGAACGCACTAGCTTTGCGCCGAGCGTATCCAAGGCCGATAAAATCTGGCTTTGATGACTGTTATTATTCTGACTGCTCGTGCCTAGCTGCCTGATATTATGGGTGAGTTTCTTACTCTCCTCGGCGGCGCGTATGGCATCTTTATCAGTGATTTTAAAGCCTTTATTCATATTTCAAACCCTTCATAATCGAGGCGGCGAACCTGATTATAATATGTGAATCCTAATCCCGAATGAACCATAGCAAATATATTAGCATAATTGCCAGCGATTCTTTTACTAAGGTATCAAGCTGTGGATAAAATGCTTATCGTCCACCACCAAGGGCGCGGTAAAGATTGATTTTTGCCGCTGTATTTTGTGCTAGTTGAGAAATATAATTTTGCCGGGCGGCGTAAAGTTCACGCTCTGCATCCAATACAGTAAGGTAATTTTCAATTCCACTATCAAAGCGGAGCTGGCTAATCTCTGTTGCCTGCTGTGTTGCATCTATCAATGCGGTTTGGGCCTTGATACGGTCATCGAAGGTCGAAACGGCGGCAAGTGAATCTGACACCTCACGAAACGCCGTTTCAATCGCTTGTTCATAGGCGACTATCGCCTTTTCCTTGCGGATTTCCGCAACATTCAATGTGTTTCTCAACCGTCCGCCGGTGAATAGCGGAATGGTGACCTGAGGCGAAAATTGCCAGAAGCCCGCCCGTGATTCAAACAAGCCTGATAATTCATCAGAACGATAACCTGCCGACCCTGTCAAGGAAATGGAGGGGAAGAAAGCCGCCCGCGCCGCGCCGATATTAGCGTTGGCTGACTTTAACTGATATTCTGCGGCAATAATATCAGGGCGATTAATCAGTAAATCAGATGGCAGGCCGACAGGAACGCTACTGACTAAGCTATCAAACTTCTCTAAATCCGAAAGATCATCTGCATCAGGCAGATAAGCAAGCGAAAGATTATCAGGCGAGCCGAGAAGTAAACGAAGCGCATTTTCGGCCTCGGTCGCGGCAAGGAGGAATCGATACTGATCCGCCTTTGCTTGTTGGAGTAATATTTCCGCCTGCCTTAACTGCAATGCATTGGATATACCTGCCGCAACCCGTTCATCTATAAGGTCGAAAGCTTCCTGTTGCGTCTCAACCGTTTGAATGGCTAGGGCAAGCTGGCTTTGGCTCGCCATGAAATTTACATAGCCATTGGCGATTTCCGCAATCAGGCTTGTTTTAACCGCTTGGCGGGCGGCCTCGGTTGCAAAATAATTATTGAGTGCGGCACGGCTCAGGCTTTGAATACGTCCGAATAAATCAATTTCATAAGACGGGATACCAAGCCCGACAGCATAAATGTCCTCAGGCGCGCTTGTCAAATTATTTACGTCATCTGAACTATCTTGCCGCGTGTAAGAGCCATCCGCGCTTATTGACGGTAATAAATCGCTTCGCTCAATGCCGTAAAGTGCGCGAGCTTCGGTGATATTCAAGGTCGCGGTACGCAAATCACGATTATTCTCAAGCCCTATAGCGATAAGGCGTTTCAGCTCTTCATCCTGAAAGAAATTCTGCCATGCAATATCGGACAGGGTTTCGTCCTCCTCACTATTCGCCATGAGGGGATTATAAGCCTCCCCCGCGGGAAAAAATTGAGGAACAGGCAGGCGAATATCCTCCAGCTTTGGAATCATGGTGCATCCGCTTAATAATGCGGCACTTAAGCCAGTAAGGGCTAGATGTTTAAGCCGCATTGTTTTCTGCTTCCCTGTTACGGCGGCATTCATCCGCCTTGAAAAACCGCAACACCCAGATAAAGAAAAATGGCGCGAAGAATAAAACAAAGATTGTCGTTGCCGTAATCCCGCCAAGGACACCGATCGAAATTGCGTTTTGCGCCCCTGACCCCGGGCCACTGGCAAACGCCAATGGCATCACACCCAGAATAAAAGTGAGTGAGGTCATGAGGATCGGACGTAAGCGTTTCTTCGCGGCATAAACGGCGGCGTCATAGGCGCGTGCGCCTTCCTCAAATCGCGTTTTTGCAAATTCAATAATAAGGATGGCGTTCTTTGCCGCCAAGCCGATGGTCATAAGCAAGCCAACCTGAAAATACACATCATTGGCTTGATCAGTTGCCCATGTTGCCAAAGTTGCCCCAAAAATACCTAACGGCACGGTCAGCATGATTGCAAGCGGTATCGCCCAGCTTTCATAAAGGGCGGCAAGCGCAAGGAATACGGCAATGATTGAAATTGTATAAAGAATAAAGACTTGATCACCCGATTCTTGTTCTTCGTAAGACAAACCCGTCCATTCAACCTCAACACCTGCGGGCAGTTGTTCGGCAATATTGAGGACTTCCTGCAAGGCTTCACCTGAGCTGATACCTTCTGATGCTTCCCCTTGAATTTGAAGAGCCGGGTTGCCGTTAAAGCGGCTTAGCTTCGGTGCGCCATAACCCCATTCGCCTGAGACAAATTCGGTGAGGGAAATCATATCGCCATTGTCACTACGGACAAACCATTGGCTCATATCATCAGGCTGCATACGATATGGTGCATCTGCCTGTACATAAACGCGTTTAATGCGACCTTCCTGTAAAAAGTCATTCACATAAACACCGCCCCATGCGGCACCAAGCAGGCGATTAATATCTGTGTTCGTTACGCCCAAGGCGCGTGCCTTTGCCAGATCAGTATCGAGATTATATTGCGGGCTGGGTGGCAGACCGCCATAACGCACGGATTGGAGCTTCGGATTTTGGTTTGCCATTTGAATAAATTGTTGCATTGCGCCGCCCAGCTCCTGCTGATTTAACCCACCGATATTGACTAACTGAAATTCAAATCCGCTTGCATTTCCAAGCGCGGTTACAGGCGGTGGCACGATTGGAATAATCATGGCGTCAGGAATCTGAATTTGCTGCCGTGCTTTATCCGCAATCGCAAAAACACTTTTCGCTTCGCCGCGTTCTTCCCATGGATTCATCTGGATAAAGGCAATCCCGACATTTTGTCCGTTCCCGACAAAACTGAAACCCGCAGCCGTGAATAACCCATCAACCGCACCATCCGTTTGATCGAGGTAAAAATTCTCAACCTGTTTGTTTTTCTCAATCGTTTGTTCAAGCGTCGTCCCCGGCTTCCCAAGGATAAGCGTGAACATCCGCCCTTGATCTTCCGCAGGTAAGAAGGATGATGGAATCTTTGCAAATAAAATCACAATCGTTGCAATCATCGCAATAAATATAACAGGTAAAATAACCTTGTGCGCCAACGTCCATTTGAGGAGCCGAGAATGGCCAATTTTCAATTTTCTGAAACTGCGGTTAAAGACACCAAAAAAACCCGTTTTTTTCTCTTCCTTACCTTGTTTCAATATAATTGCCGCCATCGCAGGGGAAAGACTGAGCGCGACAAAGAGTGATATTGCCATTGCGATAGAAATCGTCACCGCAAACTGGCGATAAATCACCCCTGTTGACCCGTCAAAAAACGCCATGGGAATGAAGACGGCCCACAAAACTGCCGTTGTCCCAACAAGTGCGCCTGAAATTTCTTTCATCGCCTTAAAGGCCGCCTCTTTCGGTGTGATAGTCTTATCTTCTTCAAGCTTGTTTTCAACATTCTCGGTGACAACAATCGCATCATCGACCAACATCCCGATGGCAAGTACAAGCGCAAAGAGCGTCAAAACATTGATAGAATAGCCAAGGGCGAACATCGCCGCAAAGGTTCCGAGCAACACTACAGGAATTGCAACGGATGGAATAATCGTTGCGCGGCTTGTCTGCAAAAACACATAAATAACGATGACAACCAGAATAATCGCAAAGAATAATGTCCGTACAACATCATTAATTGATGTTTGAATGAATGGTGAAATATCAATCGGATAGACGATTTCAAGCGAATCAGGAATAATGTTTTCAAAGCTTTTTACTCGGTCTTTCACCGCCTGAATTGTGCGAAGCGCATTTGCGTCAGAGGATAGCTCAATCGCGATACCTGAGGCTGGCTTGCGATTCCATCGGCCTATAATACTGTAATTTTCCGCACCGATTTCAACACGTGCAACGTCTTTTAACAAAACTTGTGAGCCATTACTGTCAACAGTGAGAAGAATATTTTCAAAATCGTCTGTTGTCTCCATCAAGGATTGAGCGGTGATGGTGGCATTGATTTGTTGACCCTCAATGCTTGGTGCGCCGCCGATTTCACCGGAGGCTACCTGAACATTCTGCTCTTGTATTGCGCGAATGATATCATCCGCGGTAATACCAAAATTACGCATATCATTCGGGTTCAACCAAATACGCATCGCATGCTCGGGCCCAAATGTATTAATGTCACCCACACCCTCTACACGGCTTAAAGGCTCCTCCAGATTAGAGGCAAGAAAATCTGAAATTTCATTGCGCCCCATTGAGCCATCACGTGAGTAGAACCCGACAATGAGAGCGTAACTACTCCCTGATTTATTAATACGTATCCCTTGTTGTTGAACCGCGCTGGGCAGGGATGCCTCTGATTGCGCGACCTTATTTTGTACCTGCACTTGCGCGATATCAGGGTCGGTACCGGGCTCAAAAGTGAGGGTAATGCTTGCCTGACCTGAAGACGACGAATCTGATTGAATATAGCGGAGATTATCAATCCCTGTCAGATTCTGCTCAATAATTTGGGTAACAGTATTTTCAAGTGTTTGCGCAGAAGCCCCCGGATAGGTAGCGGAAACCGTGACTTGTGGTGCGGCGATATTGGGATATTGCTCAATCGGCAGGCTGTTAATCGATAATGCACCTGCGCCCATAATAATAAAGGCAATCACCCATGCGAAAATCGGGCGTTCGATAAAAAATCCTGATATCATTCGCCTTGGCTTTCAGTTTGAGACGGTTTATTTCCTCGATTTTGTCTGCCATTCATTGACATAGGCTGAACTTTAGATCCTGGGGGCAGCATCATCGCGCCTTGCACTATAATCTGCTCGCCCTCTTGTAAACCGCTATTAATAATCCAGTTATTTTTATAGCTTCCGCCTGTACTGACATTACGTTGCTCTGCAATATTATCTTTAGTCACAATCATCGCAGTCTTACTACCATCCGGTTGAATAGAAATTGCGGCTTGCGGTACAATAATCGATTTGGTATCGCCCGCATCGGCAATGGCGGCACGGACAAACATACCCGGCAAAAGATCATTATTCGGGTTTTCAATCACCGCGCGAAGACGAATTGTGCCTGTGCCCTCATCAACTGCAAGGTCGGTCGCATCCAGCCTGCCTTTTATCGGATAAGGCTCATCACCACGTTCAGGGAAAACGGTCACAATAAAATCATTATCATTGTCGCCCGCTTTTTGACTTTGGAGGAGGCGACTTTGCAAATTGCGTGCATCGGCGGAGGCTTGCGTCACATCAATATAAACAGGGTCAAGCTGGCGAATGGTCGCCATCGCCATGGCCTGCCCGTTTGTAACCAATGCGCCTTCCGTGACTGCCGATGGTCCGATATAGCCCGATATCGGTGCCAAGACTTTTGTGTAGTCAAGGTCGATTTGCGTATTTTGAACTTCTGCCTCTGCCAAGGCCACTGCGGCACGCGCCTGAGATACAGCGGCTTGCGCATCGTCATATTCCTGATCGCTAATGGCGTTTGAGTCGGTCAGTTTTTTCAAACGATTGCGCAAATTCAGCGTGTTTCGCAATTCAGCCTCCGCCATATCCAGCGCGGCAACGAAGCGGTCATAATCCGCCTGATAACGGGCGGGGTCAATTTGGTACAGCTGCTCGCCCTTTTCAACAAAGCTGCCTTCCTCAAACAAACGGGATTGGATAATGCCGGTCACTTGCGGGCGAATTTCGGCAATGGCAAAGGCACGCACGCGACCGGGTAAATCTTGTGTCATCGGAATGGTTTCGGATTGGACAGGCATCATCATGACAGGGCGTGGTGGCTGATTCTGCCCCTGACTTTGACCGGGAGGACCACCGGCACCCAATGGCGGGCCGCCCTGAGGCGGGCCTTGCCGACCTTCGGCCTGTAGCTGACCCTGTTGCCCTTCCTGCCCGCCATCACCGCACGCCGACAAAGTTAAAAGTGAAAGGAGGAGCACCACGGGGAAAAAACGGGGCATGGTAAGGGCTTTCTATAGACGAATAATCACTGTTTAATTTCTAACATAAAACAATGACAATAAAAAGAAAGTGATAACGCGCAGGAAAGTTCAAATTAATCTGACGCTTAACAAATTTTACTGAATGCTGCCGCGATTTGCAGCTCTTATTTGAGCATTTGTATCTTTGATACGAGGATAAACCTCAACAGCCATTGCCGTTCCGGTATTTAAAACATTGAATTGCATCATTTCCAAAAGCTTAAAAAGCAAGCGGTTTGTCAGTGCCGCATTGTAGGAAAGATTAACCGCCAAGCCATCCGTGTTATTAACAACTTGTTGTGTAATGAACCCTTGCCCCATCATGCCCATTGTAATGGCATCAAGCTGCGCCATGATACTTGCCCTATTATCCGCAATCAAAGATGTCACTTGTTCAGGACTTAAATTAGCCTCTGTAAGCATTTCTTCTATAAACGGAACTGCCCCCCCCGGGGATGACAAAGGTGTTTTTTCACCTCTTATTTTTGCAAAAGCCGCCTGCCCAATACCTAAAATAGCCCTGTTTCTTTCACTGGTTACAAATAATTCTTGTATTGTTTGACCGGGGTTATTGGCAATCAAATCAGGCAATAAAGCTTCCTGAACTTGAGCGTAGAGAAGATTTTGCAAATATTCAAGTTGGTCACTATCGTCAGGAGCTTGGGGCGTGCCAATACCGATGTTCGGTGAGAATAAAAGTGTTCCTATACTAAGATGCTCGCTATCTGTCGAAGTACAAGCTGTCAGAACACCCCCGTTGGATTCTTGTTGACAGAATCCCATGGCTTGCTCAAATAATTGACGCGCCATATCCGCAGAGCCATTTGCAGCAATTGTGTTTTCACCACCCGCCAGAACAAGCATCCGCCTTGAAAGTTCTGATCGGGCGGTTTCACGCGAAATTGTTTCCGCATCACCCATATTCCCACTAATCGTAATGTAGGGACAAGCAATCTCATCAACACCCATTTGTTTGGTTGTAAGTCCTGCTACTGTGCCTTGTGAAACACCTATTCGGGAATTTGTGGAATGAGCGTTTGTTGCGCCAGAATTTGCATTGAGTGTTATTCCCTGAATAACAGTTAATTGCTCAGATAATTTGGCTATAGCAAGTCTTAATTCATCACTAAGCATATTAAGACTACTACCAACTATTTGTCCTAAACCATTAATGCCTTTATGTGTGCCTTTATCAGCAACACTTATGCCAGTGCCTGCTGCACCGGCATCGGGGCTTTCATCTATAGAACTGGGAGGTGAAGTCGCACTTGAAGTGTTTGCAAAAAGCTCTCTCTCAATAAAAAAAACGAGAACGGTTAAACTCATTAATACAAAAAGAAAACGTTGCATTGTTCCTCAAAACATCATCAGGCTTACGTTAATATCAAGCCATCGGGTTAAATATTACTCTTAAAATTATCATAAAATTCTTAATAATTTGTTATATTTTACTCAATATTCTGAACGATAGCTATCATAATTTATTTAAATTCTTTTTTTGTTTTTGATTTCAAACATAAGTAAGTGTTTTCAAAAAGGTTGAAAGCCATTATCATAACTTCATAAATAAATAGAAAAAATAAAAATTTATGGTCGAAAAAAAACCGATACCAAAAAGAGATAAAACACTGGCGGCGCAAAAACCCGAGGTTGACAGCCCACTTGGCAATGTTGTTATCCGAAACCAGTTTTATCGCGATGGTTATCGTACACTTATTAAAATTGCGTTGTTTCAGGCGGCAATTATTTTGGGGCTACTGGTTGTGGTTGGAGTGTTTGTCAATACGCATCAACCTGTCCGTACATATTTTGCGACAACTGAGGACGGTCGCGTTATCCCGATGGTTCCCTTGTCCCAGCCGAATTTGACGCGTCCTGCGCTTTTGTCATGGGCGGCGCAATCGGCAACAGAGACAATGACATTCGGCTTTCACGATTATCGCCGTCGTCTTCAAGAATCATCCCGTCACTTTACACGCCGTGGCTGGGCCAGCTTTGCCCAAGCCTTGCAAGATTCGGGCATGATTGAAACGGTGACCGATAACAGACAGGTTATATCGGCCACGCCGCGGCAGGCACCGACAATTCTGGCCGAAGGGCTGTTGGCAAATGGTGTTTACAGATGGGAAGTCGAGATGCCGATGCTGATTACTTATGAGCTGGGTCAGACGCGCCGATCCAACAATATGAATATTCGTCTGGTCATTGTCCGTGTGCCGAAGCTGGAAAGCACAAACGGTGTTGGCATTGAACAATGGATTGCGTATAACTAAATTTCAGGCTATAAATTAAGCTTACTAGTTACCATAAGAAAATAATGTGAAGTTGAGTTGCATGTCAGACCTAAAAACAATTAAATTTCTTGCCGCCGCTTTTACGTTTTTGGTTGTGCCTTTTCAGGTTCAGGCTCAAATTCCCAATCCGCTTGATCAATTCAGAACAAATAGTAACGAGCAGCAGGCTCAGCCACAACAACAGTCCCAACCGCGAAACCCGGATGATATACCGCCCCCGACAATCGGCGGCATGCAACAGCAAGGCTTAACCCAAGAGCAGATTAATCAGGCCTTGGCAGGCTATAACCTTGATGGCGGTATGACGCTGGAAGAGCGTCAGGCAGAGGCCGAGGCTCAAGCTAGAGAGTCAGCCTTTGAGGCTATGATGAACGGCGCCTTCCCTTTGAAACCGGAAGAAATCCGCGAAGTCTTGGAAGTTTTTAGAGAGGTGAGAGAGGCAAGCGAGAGCCGTATCGGTGGCGCGCCAAACCCTGAAATTACATTGGAATCCGTACCGCTGGACCCCGGGTCAACACCGCCGATTATCCAATTATCGCCGAATTATGTCACAACCCTCAATGTCCTTGATATTACAGGGCAACCATGGCCGATACAGGATATCAGCTGGGGCGGAAATTTTGAAATTCTCCAACCTGAAGACGGGGCGAATATTGTTCGGATCAGTCCCTTAAGGGCGCATGAGGTCGGTAATTTATCGGTTCGCCTTGTTGATTTGAACACGCCTGTTATATTCAGCCTTCAAAGCGATCTCGGCGATGTTGATGTCCGCTTTGATGCTCAAATCCCTGAATATGGACCGAATGCGGAAATGCCACTGATTGATAATGGCGGTATTCAAACCACGGCAGGGGATAATGAGATTATTCGTATTTTGGACGGTGTGCCACCATCTCAGGCAGAGAAGCTGGACGTCGATGGGGTTGACGGTCGGACAAGCGTTTATGAAGTAGACGGGCGCATTTATGTGCGCACGCCCCATACATTGCTTTCGCCCGGATGGTCTGGGACAATCAAATCTGCCGATGGAACATCCGTTTATGCGATTAACCAGTCACCTGTTTTATTGCTGTCTGACAGAGGCAAAATGGTCAGGGCATTTGTTAATTATAACTAATTTATAAGAATAAGAATTAAGAATGGTTTTATACCGATGAATGACTTTAAAGATGATGATTTTGATAACTTTGATGATGATTTTAGTGATTTCGATTCCGACTCATCAGAGACTTGGAAAAGTAATCCGCTTTTAAAAATCTTTCTTGTTGTCGGAGGGGTTATAGCCCTTATTGCGGCGGTTGCTATCTTTGCGGGCGGTGATGAAGATATCCCGTCACGTGTTGGCGGCGGACTTGACCAAAGTGAGACGTTAGGTGGTGAGATTTCGCAAAATTATGCAGAAGTACTGGAAGAAGTCAATCAACAGCGTTTGGAAGAGGCCGTTCAATCAGGCCAAAGCACGATTCCGATGTTAATCAACCCTGAGGAAACAGACCTCTTAACCCCGACCGAAGATTTGCCGCCGATGCAGGATTTTGACCCGCTTGCATCTTTCCGCGCAACAATGCAGGAGGAGGCTGAACCTGAACAACAGCAGGCTTTTACGGAAGAACCTGTCTTAATCGCACCTGAGCAGGTTTTTACACCTCAGGCTCAACCAATTCCTGCCCCTAACCCGGAAGCCGTACAAAATCTGGCGCAGGCCATGTCTGCCAATATAGGGGAGATTTTAGCCAATCATGCGCCTGGCCCTGCACGAATTGTTCAGGTCACATCTATGGAACAGCCTTTGGATGCAACTGCGTCAGGTAGCGGACAAGGCGGCAGGCTGGTCGATACAAACGGTGACGGCATTCCCGATACACCTGTCGATGATTTAATCGGTATTGATAGTGAAACTGGCGAAGTGGTTATTCAAAATGTTTTAGTTTCTGCAGGGACAATTAATTACGGGCAGGTTTTGATTGAGGCAAACAGCGATGTCCCAGGCCCTGTTTTGGTGCAATTAGTGTCAGGACCATTGGCAGGTGCTCGCCTGATCGGCAGTTTTGATGTCGTTGGTGATCTGCTTGTTCTTAATTTTAATTCAGTAGTCATTGACGGACTTAATCAACCTGTCAGTGCCATCGCGCTTGACCCAAATACAACATTGCCCGGCATTGCAAGCGAAGTGAATAATCGCTATTTCAAGCGTGTGATTTTACCCGCCGCCGCCCGTTTCCTTGAAGGTGTTGGCTCTGCAATTGCGCAGGATGCCGAGACAACTGTGACAGTGTCAGGTGATACAGTTATTGAAGAGACAGAAGCCCTTGATTTTGAGCAGGAAATTGGGCGCGGGGTCGAGGAAGCCTTTGAAGAAGTGGCTGACTTTATGGAAGATGAGGCCGATGCAACGCGTGTTCTTGTTCGTGTTGCGCGCGGTACGCCTGTCGGGGTTTTCTTTCTCGAACCCGTGATTGAAATTGAGGATGGAGTGCAATAATGGATAATAAGGACATCAATCAGGATTTCGACGATATATCATTCGAGGAAGAAGATTACGACTTTGAAGATGACGCTTTCGATGAGGGCGAATCTGACTACCCGGAACCAGTCAAAAAATCCTCATTAAATTGGTTTAACATTCTTATTTTCGGTGGATTGGCGATTGCTGTTATCGGCCTATCCTATATCTATCTTCCGTCTATTTTTGGCGGTGGCAATCAAGATGCGCAACAGCAAACTCCAGTCGTAGCCTCGGATACACTTCAACCAAGCGAACCAGCCTCGCAACAAAATATTGCTGAGGCTGCCGTGACGGATGAATTGAGCGGAAATGAAATTGCGGAAGGCGGATTGCTCGATAACCCTGATATGTTTGCCGATACGGATGACCAATTTATTTACATCTCGGCGCAAGAAGATAACGCGGTATTTGATGAGATTAACGCTCAACTGACAACGAATGCCGAAGATGATTTAGATATTTTTTTCCCGGATTTTGAGCCAGCTCAAAATAATGATCAACAAACTATGGCAGAGATGGATGAAGTTTTCACGCCGGCCTTACCTGATATTAATGTGGCGAATAACACTCAAGAGGAGGTAAGGAATACAGTTCCTGCAGAGCCAATGGTTGTTATGACTGAGCCAATGGAAACACAAAGAATAGATGACCAGCCGCAAAATAACCTGCAAACGCCTTTAGAGAATAGTGAAATTGCGGAGATGAAGGCGACCATGAATATCTTGTCACAACAAATGGCGGATATAATGGATATGGTTCAAAGCCAGTCTGATGATAAGGGTTCTGATGACATATCAACATTACAGACCAGTATTGAGCGGCTTGAAGCGCGCTTGCGTAGTTTGGAAGATAATACGCCACAGCAATCATCTGATACGGCTTCACAAACAAGGGAAGAGCTTGCCCAAGTTGAAGTCAATAATAATACGACACTACAAGAGTCTGAAACTATTGCATCGCCTGCGCCTCAACCTGTAAAAAAAGTTGAGGTTCGTGAGCCAAGACCTGCCCAACCTGTTGTGGTCTCCACCCCTGAACGCTCCCGCATAAGCTGGCAATTGCGCGGTGCATCGCCTGAGCAAGCTTTTCTGGCCAATCAAGCCAATGGCGCGGTGACGACCGTCAGCTTGGGGCAAACCGTTCCGGGCTTAGGACGTATTGAGAGCATTGCGGTTGAAAACGGGCGTTGGGTTGTTCGCGGCACAAATGGTATTGTACGCCAGTAATAGCCAACCACGGGTAATAGATTCAGTCGTTAAAGTGACCATGGGTTTGTCTTTGATCGCTATATAATAACGTGTTGTTACCGCCTCCATGCTCCTGCATTGCGGCGCTGACGATTGAGACCACACCACCGAGCGCACCGCCATAAATTGTACCGCCGACAATTTTCGCAACAGGCGACATTTGATCGCCCGTTAATGAGCGATAGGCTTTGTTAACAAAAGGGATATGTTGTAACGGGTTAAGGATATCAAGTAACTCGCTAAAGCCTAAGTTGGGTGGTATTCCAGTCTTATTGCCTTCATCATCCAATCTCAATGCCGGTGGCTGAAAAGCTGTACTTACACTATTATTATTTTGCCAATGGGCGGATGTCCCTGCCATGCGCTCTGGCGCAAAATGGCGTTCACGTGTATAAAACGGTTGAGGTAATATATTATTGGAACGATCCATCCATTCTCAAACTGCAAATTTCATGCCATAGTCAGATTGTCATGGTTTACCCGCATTGTAAAATAGCACTTGTTGATTTAGAGCCTGTTATCGCGGAGAGTTTGGGACAGGCTTTTGCCCTTAATTATCAGCCGCCAATCGAAATTAAGAAGTTCAATTCGGTTAAAGACTTTGCCGAAACGCGAGAGACTTATAATCTTTGTATCAGCAATGAGTTGATATCGAAAGGCAACGCCGATTATTTTTATCATTACAATACCAAACAACGACATAGAATGGGTATTATACTCGATCAACTCGAAACCTTACTCCTTTCTCATCAAAGGTTTGACATCACTTATGGTGATTATTACCTGAACTATGATGACTCCCGGCTTTCTTTTCATGATCGGGATATACTATTAAGCGAACGCGAACGTGAGCTGGTCTTCATGCTCTTAAAGGGTACTGAGAACGGGCAAACAAAACAAACACTTTTGACATCAATTTGGGGATACGCGCCTGATATTGACACTCATACGCTTGAAACCCATATTTATCGCCTGCGGCAAAAGATAGAGGACACGCCCGATAAACCGACGAGGCTTATCACAACGCATGACGGGTATAAGTTTCAATAGCTTACTTCTTTTTCTTGCGCTGTTTCGGCTTTATTGTCTTGGTATCTTTATCACCATCATTATGATCAAGAATTTCCATTGCAGGGTTCACATCCGGCCCTTGGTCAACCAATTCTTCGAGCCTTTCTTCAGAGCGCGAGCGCGTGAAGATATTAACCCGAACACCTTCTTTCCTGAGCAGATAATATTGTTGCAGACAGGATAGAATGTTACTCCATGACCAGTAAATCACCAAGCCAACCGGGAATTTTGCGAGGATAATGGTTATCCAGAATGGCATAATGCCGAACACGAAACGTTGCGTTTTATCCTGCGGCGGTGGTGACAAGCGTTGTTGTATCACAAGGGTTAGGCACATAATAATCGGCCATGCCCCGATATGAAGCCAAAGCGGCGCACCCCATGGGAGTAAACCGAACCCTTCAAAAAGATTGGTCGGGTCCATCGCGGACATATCGTCGATCCAACCCCAAAAAGGCTCATGCCGCATGCCGATATTCACATAGAACACCTTGTAAAGTGCAAAGAAAATCGGGATTTGAATGAGCATCGGAATGCATCCTGCAACGGGATTCACTTGCTCTTTTTGATAAAGCTCGTAAATTGCTTGCTGCATCTTCACGCGGTCTTGACCGTATTTCTCGCGAATTTCAACCATCTGAGGGGTAATTTTACGCATCCGAGCGAATGATCGGAATGATTTTTGCGCTAGCGGGAATACCGCTAAACGAATAAGCACCGTAAAGATAAGCAGCGCGACCGCAAAATTCCCGACTTTCTCATTTAAAAAAGTCAAAACCTCATAAAAAGGTCTTGTTAGAAAATAAAGTATCCCGAAATCAACCGCCAAATCGAAATGCGGAATATTATATTGCGCGGCATAATCCTCCAGCATATTAACGATTTTCGGCCCTGCGAAAAACTCTATCGGCATAGTCACGGTTGCGCCTGCCTGAACAATCATCGGCGCGCCCATCATATCGGTTTGATAAAATGTCTCGCCATTCAATTGCGGACTGCCGGTAAAGCGATATTTTACGCTTGCCGTGTAGTCGCGTCCAGTTGTGAGCGCGGCGAGCCAATATTTATCCGTCATCCCGATCCATCCTTGGTCTGCGGAAATCGTTGTATTCTCGCCTTTGTCGAGGTCTTTATAATCAACCTCAAACAGCTCGTCACCGATGTAGCCAATCGGACCTTCATGGAGGATAAATGCCCCCGTCATATCGGCAGGCAAGCCCATCCGCCCGACCAAAGCAAACGGATAAAGCGTGATTGCACGGTCGGTCGTGTTACGCACGCCTTGGTCAATCGTGAACATATAATCATCATCAAGGGTGATTGTTTTTGTGAATTGTAAACCGTTGGGGCTGTCCCACGTTAAAGTCACAGGTTCGTTCGGTTGTATTGTTGAGCCGTTTGCTTCCCAAAGAGTATCCTTATTCGGTACGGCAATGGCAGGGTCGGCGGCAACCCAGCCGAACTGCCCGTAATAACCATGAGGACCAGAAGTAGGGTTGAGAAGCTCCACCATCTCATTCCCATTCGGCACGGTCATATAATTTTTGAGCGCGATATCATCGATGCGCGCCCCTTTGAGGCGCAGGCTTCCTGTGATCGTTTCGCTTTCTATTGCCAAGCGGCTATTGGCTTGAAGGGCTTCATCACGTGATAGGGCAGGCGCGTTCAGACTCTCGATAATCTCGGGATTATTTTGAATAAATTCGGCTTGCTCTTCTTGAAACTGCCGCAATGCTTCTTGCCGCGGTTGAAACACAAAATGGTCAAAGGCCAGATAAACACCGATCACGGCAAAGAAGAATAAAACCATATTCCTCATATCTTGCGGGTGCATAAATTCTTTTTGTTGCATGGGATAAGTACGCTCTTTAATTATTTTAGCGCGACAATAGCGCAGGATGGATAGCCCTGCAATGGCGTTAATGCTCTTTTACATCAGGCACGGGATCGTGCCCCTGACACTTATGCCAGTGCCTGTCATTCAACGGATGACACTTTGAAAGTCGTTTTAAGCCAAGCCAGGCGCCTTTCATACTGCCATGCGTTTGAATAGCCTCAATCATATATGCAGAGCATGTCGGCACATAGCGGCAATTCTTACCGAATAGGGGTGACAAAGTAACTTGATAAAGCCTCACCAAACTAATGAGCATTTTTCTTATAATCATGGTCACGATTATTATCGAATAAACTTGCATCGGTAAAGTTTCATTAATATAAGTATATTATGCTAATTGGCGAAATAACAGGTTATCCCTAAGAAAATGGCAACATCAAAGCATGATAAGCAGGCACTGGCGGATTTATTCATCCATATGGGTGTGCCTCTCATTACATCTATCCAAACGGTAGAGAGCTGGTCAGGCGGTGAGGCCGAGCCACAGGTTCAACGCGCTGAAAAGCTCGCGAAGCTTCTTAATGTTTCGGTTGATTTCGCAACCAAAGTAACGAAGAAGCTTGAAATTCGGGATGCTTATACGCTTGAAAATGTCCGTGGGCGCATAATCCGTATCGTAACGCCCATTATTGGCGATTATTATGTAACGAATGGCAGCCTGCCTGAAGAGGACGCGCTCAACAGCTTGACCGACTTATTTGATGTGTTAATATCATTTGCATCCTCTGTGTCACCAACGGATGAAAAGGGCTCAAAATCCAGTAAGATTGCACTCCTGATCGAACAATCCGCGCCTTTGATTGACGCTATCCGCGCGAATAATCTGGGTCAAAAAGAGCCTGATATTTTCACAAACTCAGTAGACGGGATTAAAACCCGTGCAGAGCAATTGGCAGAATCGCTTGGTCAAGCTGACGGTATTGAAAGCGGCTTGTATAAGGCTGTTTTGGCTGTCTTTACCTCATCTTATAAACAAATAGCGGAGAAAGAAGGCACTTTGGATGATGTCTGGAACGAATGTGACCAGCGTCTTATTTTAATTCAGGGGCTGACGGCCTTTGTGGGTGATAAGGCAGGCATTGATAAGGGTGAGAAAACCAAAGCTCAAACACCTGCGAAAACAAAAGAGGAAAAAGAACCGGAGAAAAAAGAAACATCACCATCGGAAGAATCGAAGAAATCCAATGATAATAATGGCGATAGCGATGATAGTGATGACGATGCGGATGACGGTGATTTTAACCCGATGGCGTTTTTTTCAGGCGGATAAAGTAGCGATAGCCTCATGCTTCTCAATCAAATATTTGCAACTTGCCTGATGGTCGCGGCACAAAATTATGCCATACCGCCGCAAGTCCTGATTGGGATCCTCCATGTTGAGGGCGGTAAGGTGGGGCAGCAGGTGCGCAACACAAACGGTACTTATGATTTAGGCCCGATGCAAATTAACACGCTATGGACAAAGGTTTTGGCTGAGGAATGGGGGGTTTCTCGCTCTTATGCCCATCGTGTCATCCGTGATGACCCTTGCACCAATGTGAATGTCGCCGCATGGATTTTTCGCAAAAACTGGAACGAGGCAAAATCACTATCAAAGGCAATCGCCTGGTATAACTCCCGAACGCCGCATATCGGGCGCGCCTATCGCCTGAAAGTCATTGCCGCCATGCGCAGGAATAACCTGCTCGAGCCCAAAGGATAAAGGCACACATTAGAGAATTGAGCTTTTTACGAAAAAAGAAGAATAAAAAGCTTTCGATTTTTGGCGAGATAGTCGATAATCATAAGCCTGTGAAGCTTTAATAAAATGAATAAAGAAATATTAAAAAGTAAAATGACATTCAGAATACTTCCTTTCCTTACCGCACCTTTATTGGTTTTGACATCCTGTGCCTATATGCCGATTGCGCAACCTCAAATGGTGGCGGAGCCTGATACGGCCGACCTGATGCTTGCCGATGCGGCAGATCGTGCGACACGCGCCCTCGAAACGCTTTCGGCGATGGAACGTACGCAATTGCCTGCGGCTTCTCAAGCGGCGATTGTGCCAAACGCCCCTCAGGAGCTTCGCCGTGCTGTCACATTTGACTGGGTCGGACCTGTTGAGCCACTGGTTGAGGAGCTGACCCGCAAAAGCGGTTATCGCTATAATGTTATCGGGAAGGAACCTGCAACGCCGATTATTGTGACGATGAGCGCGATTAACAAACCGCTGATTAACGTGTTTCGCGATGTCGGGATACAGCTTGGCGCACGGGCGGATATCAAAGTTGATGCCTCGACAAGAATGGTTGAACTTCAATATAATGATTTTGCCAATAACAGGAATGACCAGTAAATGACCGAGCGCGGACGTTTTCATGTTTTTAGTATCGCACTTATCCTGCTGATATTTTTCCTGCCGTTGATGGCAATGGCGGCAATGGATCCAACCAAAGGCGAAGTATCGAACCTGACCCTCTCGGAACTGATTGAGCAAACCGCAAATGTTAATCCGGTCGATGATTTGGCTGATACGTTGGAGCCATCACAAATTCGTATGGATGCGATTAAGCAAGCCGCGCTGTCATACGGCGCACGTGCAGGTCTAGCCAAACGAACGGAAATTATCCGTGAAACACTTGATGCCAAGGCAGGCGCGATGGATCAGATTTATGATTTCGGGCGCCTCCTTATTCCCGCGCCGTCCGGTCTGATGATTGAACCGCCAATTATCAGTGAGGGGGAGGACGCCACCCTGATTGAAAGCGGAGGGCAAACCGCCGCCGTCGCTGACCGGATTTTTCAGATTAACCGCAATGCGCGGATTGTCTCAACCGCGCGAAACTGGCGTGCCTATCTTGAGCGTGAATGGGGTAATATTGACCTGCCCCCTCGAGTCTTGTTTCCTCGCACAAATGAGGAGCGGAAAGTCTGGGTTGAGTATTTGACAAGAGGCTGGAACGAGGGCATGGCGCAGGCTGATGAGATTTTTCAGGCGGATTTGAATAAACTTGTTTCCGATTATACGGGCATGGTGCGCTATCGTAAATTGCTGTCGATGAATATTGTGTCCGCGCCTTATGCGTTGCAGGTTGACCGTGGCGTAACGGGCGGCGGTGATGAAATGCGTATCGGTGACCGCGCAATTGAGATTACAGGCCCGTCGCAATTGATGACAGAGGCATATGAATGGCAACCCGTAAGCCGATAAGCCTCCTTAAAGGGGAGAATAATGCGGGTGAAACCTGGCCTGATGAACCTGTCCGCTTTTTGGAGGAGCATGTTGACCCCTTCTTATTATGGTGTATATCAAAAGGCTCATCCGATGTCACAATTCAATCGGACAGGACGGTTTATAACGAGATTTCGGGAAAACTTTATCCCGGAACGTATCGACCGCTCGATTCTGCGGAAATAAACGCTTTTCTCAATAAAATTTATGGACCTGAAGCGCTTGCAAAGCTTGCATCGGCCAATGATCTTGACTTATCCTATGAAATTCGCCCTGACCGATATTCGCGTAGCCGTTTCCGTGTTAATATTACGGCCGTTCTGTCTCGTGGGCGTGACTCGGTTCAAATCACAATGCGTGTACTGCCGTCCGACCCACCGACATTTAAGCAGCTGGGCATCGAGGATGAGATTATCAAGGCCTGGAATCCGCGTCAGGGTATGATTGTCGTAACAGGGCCGACAGGGTCTGGTAAAACGACATTGCTTGCCGCAGGTATCCGTCATCTTCTTGAAGAGCGTAACGGTTGCGGCAAGGTTTTGACCTATGAAGCGCCGATTGAATATACCTACGATAATATTAACAGCCCGCATTCCCTGATTTCCCAATCTGAAATTCCCCGCCATTTGCCTGACTTTTACAAAGGCGTGCGTAATGCCCTTCGCCGTAAACCTGAAATTATTCTGGTGGGTGAAGCCCGTGACCGTGAAACGATCAGTGCGGCGATTGAGGCAGGGCAAACAGGGCATACAGTCTATACAACGACCCATACAACAGGGGTTGCGGCAACCATCCGTCGAATGATATCAACCTTTGAACCCGAAGAACGGGCGGAGCGTGCCTATGCGTTGATGGAAACGGTGCGCCTTGTGGTTACACAAGCCCTCGTGCCGAAAATCGGTGGTGGGCGCCTTGGTGTGCGTGAATGGATGGTGTTTGACGATAATGTTCGCGAGAAAATGCTCGAAATGGATTATAATCAGTGGAGCCCGGAGATACAGCGGATGATTGACCAATATGGCCGCACAATGGAAAAATCCGCAACACAAGCCTTTGAGGCGAATTTGATTGAACGCCGCCCATACCTCATGCTCGCCAATTCTACCGGCGGGGGGTAGTCACGCTTTAATCGGTATCCAGATTTCGATTTGACCGCTGAGTGTTTGCACATTAAACCGCTCATCATACAGCTCGAAATACAATGGGAAGCATGGCGTTTCCTTTAATTTAGGAAGTGACACACCCCATATAAATTGAACCGTCTCCTTCAATGATGAGAGCGGCCCATCATGCGTATAGACAAGGTATGTCGCGGCAGGGATAATACACGTTGTCATTTCATCCGGTATAGTTTCACCGTGATATTCAATACCTGCGATATAATCAAAGTGACTCTCAGGCAATGACCCATCAAAAAAGCCCTTGCAAATGCCATAGGCGGTAGAGCATTTTGAATCAGGATCAATCTCTTCATATCGATTATTAAATTCCTGCCATAATTTATTCAACTCAAGCGGGTTGTCGCCGAATTTATATCTTTTCTCTAAGCCTGTAACGATCATTTCATTCATAGAACGCTCTTCAGGTAGTGTTGTAATTGCCGTGGTCGCTATATGATATAACAAAGCCTCATCAAAGACAGGTTGTGAAAGGTGATAATAATCAGACTGTGAGTGTCGGAATTCGCGCGGGCTAAGCCCGAACATGATCTTAAAAGCACGGGTGAAGGCTTCATGGCTATCAAATCCTGCATCAAGTGCGATATTAATTACGCTTGCACGTGTTTCCCGAAGCTGGTCAGCCGCGATAGATAACAGACGACGACGGCGATAAAGACCGGGCGATATTCCCGTTAATGCGGTGAATGTCCGATTAAAATGATAATAGGACATGCCCGCCTCCTGTGCAGGGGCATCGGCTTTCAAATCTTCATGCAAATGCGCTTCAATAAAATCAACCGCGCGTTTGATTTGGTTGTGCATGTGGGAATTATATCATGCCCATTATTGAATTATAATTAAGAAATCTTAGCCATATGCAGGCGCAGGCGATGATGCTCTTGACGTTCGTCTTTCCATGGCTTCATGTTTGGCACGCATAATTTCAAGATTCTCTTCCAATGACTGACCTGCGTCATATATAGAAAGATGTAATGTGCCTTCATCAGGTTCAGTGACATTTTCGGCACATCCATAATTATCACCATACCATCGCTCAATATCCAAACGCTCTTTTCCTGAAAAATTGATACGCCTTTGAGCCGAGGGATTTGCCCACCAAAAAACAACAGAAGACATGGATAGATGATGATGTGCAGGCTTTTGAAGGAATTGAAACGATAAATTTGGTCCGCTACTGGAAGACTCCATTATAGTGGTTAGTTCTACGGACTGTCCTTGTGTTTCAATCATATCAATATAAGAACAAATTGATGCCCCCCATTGCATGATTTTATTTGCAGGAACACCTGCATTCGCATTTATATTCAGTCTAACTTTTAGCACTGGCTTTTGTTTAAAAGCCTGTCCTTTGCGCACCATTGCGAATGCTTCCCCTGCCGCGGCACGACCTGGCGCAGGATACTGCCCTGCCACATCGTAACGTTTTTTCCTTTCCACAACTTGGGGAATAATTTTTCTGGCGGCATTAACCTCTTTTGTGAGCATGGCCAATCCTTCAGGCCAACCATATTTAGCCAGTTGATAGGCTTCCTCATAATTGGCAGTGCCATACCAATGCTGTCTATCAGTTCTGCGACTGGATAATTCACCTGTCCACAGGCATGGTGCATGTGTTGCCCATTCCAAAAACGCATTGGCAGACGGGAATTTTTTGATAATGATATTATATGACATAACTATCCATGCCTTAATTCTTGCGCCGCCGCACCAATGGCTCTCACCATTCGTCCTGAACCGCTATTGGCTCTTTCCAATGATGCATGGATGCGTTTAACCTGTGCGGCCTGATTCATCACCTGTATCAATGATTCTTCAATTTGATCAATGTTGGGAATATTCATCAAGGCCTGTTCCGCATCCCCGACAAGATCTGACAAACCAAACACACGAGTCATATCTTTTCGGAGTTTTTCTAAGCGGCTTACGCTTACAACTTGTGAAGCATCTTCTGCATTAGCCTCCATTCGACCTGTTAATTGTATAATTTGATCTTCATCCAGACCTTTTAAAACTGTTCGGTTAAAGACATCCTCTGTTTTAAGACCTGCTTTGATAAGCCTTGCACCATTAATGGCCGCGCGTGTCGATACAATATGACGTATTTCAAGGTCTGAAACGGCTTTACGCGCCTGATGAACAACATTAACCCATGAGAGATGTTCCTTACCAACAAGCCTGCAAACAAGGTCTTTTTCAAGTTTAGGGTCGTACCCGACTTCTGTTGTGACATATCTGTCAAGCGTTGCACCGTCTAAAGCATTTCGCCCCATATATTCTAATGAAGCACCATGCCCCCAAGTGTTGCCTGCGGCAATGAAATGGAAATCTTCATGACGCTCTACCATACCATCGGGTGCATCCAAAACACCGTTATCGAGTGCGGCATGTACCGATACAATTGCTTGAGGGTCAGATGCATCAATTTCATCAAACAGAAACACGCCCCCTTCTTCATAGGCAGTTCGGAATGGTGTTTTAACCGTATTGCCATGGGCATCTTTAAATCCACGCAACTGAAATGCGGACTCTACTGCGCCTGTATAATAAAATGTTAAGCCTTTATCTTCGGCGACATTCTTTGCAATTGTTGTTTTCCCTGTACCGGAGGGACCGACCATAAAAGGGTGTACGCCTGCATTAATGATAGTTAATACACTGTCATATGCTTCATGACGTAAGGGTTTGATTTGTTTAGTCATAGTTTTCTCTTTCATAATTAAAGTTATGAAAAGTAAAATACTCTATGATTATCCATAAAACTTGATATTTTTTGCGGAATATCGAGTTGGGGAGGGAAAAAATTACTGCAAAATTATCAGGCCGCTATCCTGACTGCCTGAAATTGTGCCTTGCATTTGCTTTTTAATTTCGGCGGGGGCGGATTTGATCATACCTTGTAAACTTTGCGGGTTTTGCATGACTTGCGTTGCCTTGTTCATCAGCATATCTAGTGTTTCCTGCGCCTGAATCGCGCCTAAAGCCTGAGTCATAAATGGGCTTGCGGCCGTGGCGGCCTCACCATCCAAACGATTAAGAATTTGAACCGCCTCGGCCACATTCCCTTTGTCCAGCGCGGCCTTTGCCTCGGCGATAATCGCCTCTTCCTCAATAACCATGAGCGGTTTGCCGTCTTTTTCAATTGAGAGAACCTCACCCAAACGGGCCTTCACCCTGTCTTGAATCGAAACATCTTCGCCATTCATCGCGGCGGTGACAATCTCGCTCGACAAATTTTTTAATTCGTTTGAGAGCCCTTCAGGTGAAAGCACTCCGCTTGCGGCATAGGGGGCAAGGCGGTTGATTGCCTGATTGAGTTCGGGATTATTATCCCCGACAAGATTTTGAAGCATGGCTAAATCCTGCTCAAACGGTTCCGACCGGTTCAGGCTGTCACGCATTTGTGTGAGGGCAAGCAACATTGCCGCCGCGCCCAAATCCCGCGCGGACATGGTTTGCACAGATTGGCTGAGTTCAGCCGCGCCTTGTTTTGTTTGCTCAACCTGATTATTCAACGCACCCATCTGACCTTGCATATTCGCAATCATGCCCTTGAAATTGGTAAAGGCTTGTGTGCCATCCTCGCCTAAAATTGTTTGGTCAAAACCATCAAAATAGCGGATAAGCGCGCCAAGGTCAAAATTCTCGTCACCTATATTCAGGTTATCTTCAAGCCTTTGTACCCGCGCCATTAGAGGTGTTTGTGTATCAATAACGATATTACCTGCCTCATCTTTTTGAAGCCCGATAGCACTCGTTACCGTGCCGATTTTACCAGAGACATCCGCTAAATTTTGTGTTGCTTGTTGTTTAAAATCTTCGTAGCCAGTGCGGAGTGCCTGAATTTGTGTCTCGGTTTCCTGTTGGTTGGTGGCGAGGTTGTTGAGCTCTTTCGCTTCCTCACCGAATAAAATATAGCCAATTATAAATAAAATGATAAAGACAGAGAATGTCGTAATAAGCGATTGTTTGACAATCTGGCGTTTAATCTGACCGCCCGAAACCAATGTCGGATGTTGCTTTTTATCAAAGCGCGTTTCGACTTTGCGTTTTTTGTGTGGCTTGGCATTTGTTTCCGGCATTTTGGGTTTAAGAGGCGATTCGTAGGGTTGAGATGGGATTTCAGCCTCCCTGCTTCTTTCCTCTTCAATTTTTACAGGGATATTGATACCGTCCAGTGAGATATTATTATCCTTTGCGGCCTTAAGAAACTCATTCATCCGCTCGGCAGGGATCATGCCGCGCTTTTTCCAACCCTGAATGGTAGAGGCATGGACATTCATCTTTCGCGCCATGGGGCGCAGGCCACCAAAGCGGTTTATGATAAGATCAACATTGCCGATACCATCCTGCGTTGTCATACGTGTTCTACTTCCTGTAAGATCAGATTCCTCATATCAGCATAGCGCGGCGATGCGCTGACCGCAAGATTTCTGTATCCTCTTGTGTCGAAAGTATCGGCGATCTCGTTTGACAGGCAAAGTATTCGCGCCTGTATGTCTGTATGCCCCATAACTATATGCGCGGCCTTCACAGAGAAAATCGTAATGATAGGGTCAGGGTCTGTTATTTTAAAATAAGGGTTTGGAAGTGTCTGATAAACAGGCCAGTGAAGCGTTTTTTCAGGAATAAAACTCGGCTCTAAGGCAGAGGGATAGAGGATTTTTTTATAAGCAGACAAGTCCAAATCACGAACGCCACCTGTACCTGTTTGAAGAATTTTAAAGCCCTTCTGTCGGGCTGTACGTGCTGTATGTTCGCCCACGGCGATAACAGGCAGGTCAGGCAATGTTATATTTTCAAGTGCATGAGCACTGCTGATAAGTATCACCTCAAACTCACTTTGAGGCATGGGGCTGTCATAGGGTGTCACTTTTAACAGAGGATTGGCTATTACATTTTTAACTAAGCCGTGTAAATCCTGTACAATTTCATTCGCGCGCGGTTGCGTACAGGTTATGAAAAGGGGTTTAGCCATGAACCTGCAAATATTCCTGAGGCGTTTTAGCCTTCAGCTTCCGCCCGACACGTAGGCCAAGGGCATAGGCATCATTCGGGTTTTGAACCGTGGCCGTTTCTTCGGATTGGTAAAGCTCCACCCCATCGGGTGATGCAACCATGCCACGCAAACGCATTGTTTTGTTCTCAACCCACTGTGCATAAGAGCCAATCGGTGTGCGGCATGACCCATCCAAAACGCCCAGCAATGAACGCTCTGCCGTGGCAACCATGCCTGTTTTCTTATCATGAATAGTATCAAGGATTCTTGCGCTGGTCTCATCATTCTCACGAATTTCCATGCCTAAAATACCCTGACATACGGCAGGGAGGATAGATTCAGGCTCAATATAAGACGCAATACGGTCTTCCAAATCCATGCGGTGTAACCCTGCGGCAGCGAGGATGGTTGCGTCAACTTGCCCATCTGACAGTTTTTGGAGGCGTGTATCGACATTCCCGCGAAAGGGCACGATTTTTAAATCAGGTCTGCGTGATAAAATAATGGCCTTTCGCCGCATACTGGATGTTCCAACAATCGCCCCCTCCGGTAATTCATCCAAAGATTGCGCTTTAAGTGAGATAAAGGCATCACGCGCATCTTCGCGTGGTAACACATGGTAAATTTGCAACCCTTTAGGCAGAAAAGTCGGCACGTCTTTAAGGGAGTGAATACCGACATCAATCCGCCCCTCCATGAGTGCAAGCTCAATTTCTTTTGCAAACAGACCCTTCCCGCCATCGGCTTCGGACAGCAATGTCTCGCCATGGGTCGGGTGCCAGTCCCCTGAAGTTTTAATCACTACCAGCTCAAGCGGGAGGGACGGGTGAGCTTTTTTCAATGTTTCGATGAGCTTTTGCGCCTGAATTAATGCAAGCTTGCTGCCCCTTGTTCCTATTTTCATGAACGGGTTTCGTCTTATTGTTTCTTTTTTGTCACCACTTTGATAAAACCTTTTGAAACAAATTTAAAGTTTAAAATGACATGCATAGCCTTGTATTGGGGATAGAAAGCTCTTGTGACGAGACAGCGGCGGCCGTTGTGGCGCAGGACGGCACAATTTTATCCAATATTATCTCCTCACAAATTGTGAACCATGAACGGTTCGGCGGCGTGGTACCCGAAATCGCGGCGCGCGCCCATCTTGATCAGATTGAGGTCATTATTGATACGGCCTTAAAAGATGCCAATGTGGGCTTAAAGGACTTAAGCGGTATTGCCGCAACCTGCGGGCCTGGGCTTGTTGGCGGGGTGATAGTCGGCATGATGGCAGGAAAGACACTCGCCCTTATGAATGATAAGCCCTTTATCGGAATTAATCATCTTGAGGGGCATGTGCTTTCACCGCAACTATCTGATAATGTGGCGTTTCCTTATCTTGTGTTGCTGATTTCAGGGGCGCATACGCAAATTCTCATTGCGCATGATTTAGGGCATTATGAAATGCTTGGCACAACACTGGATGACGCGTGCGGGGAATGTTTTGACAAGGTCGGGCGCATGCTCGGGCTTCCTTTTCCGGGTGGAAAATATGTGGCCGCCCTTGCCGCAAAATGTGTTGATAGGGCAGAAGCGGCGAAGCGATTCTCTTTACCGAAACCACTTAAAGGGCGCGAGGGGTGTGATTTTTCATTTTCGGGTTTAAAAACCGCCGTCCTCAGGCATGTTGAGAAACTGTCAGAGAACTGCAACCCCGTGTCCGCGCACGGGGATGCGCATACAGATTTGGCAGCATCTTTCGAGGATGCAGTCGCAGACGTGATTCTCGACAGAATGGAACAAGCCATCACAATCTTCAAAAAACATTATCCGAATAAAAAGGCGCATATCGTGACAGGCGGCGGTGTTGCGGCAAATAAGACAATCAAGGCAAGGCTTGCCGACTTGACAAGCAGGCATCAGATGATTTTTACTGCACCACCATCGTCACTTTGTACTGACAATGGTGCAATGATCGCATGGGCAGGTTTGCAACGATTGAACCGCGGCTTAATAAATTCGTTAGATATGAAGGCAAGGCCGCGCTGGCCTTTAGAGGAGCTTAAAAAAGAATTTCAACCGCAGAGGCGCAGAGATACAGAGGTATTAATTAAATGTTAGAGAGAGCACTTACAATTATAAAAACTATAGAATATCTAACAATAGCTTCTGTTTGTCCTAATGGTTTACCATGGAACACGCCTGTGTTCACCTCTTACGATTCTAATCTAAATTTTTATTGGGGATCTTATAAAGAAAACCAGCATTCGCTTAATATTATGAATAATAATAATGTATTTTGTGTTTTATATGATAGTCGTGCAAAAGAAGGAACTGGAGAAGGGTTATATTTGGAAGGATATGCAGATATGTTAACAGATAATGAAACTATGCAGTATGCTTTAAATATGCTTATGAAGCGGTCAGGTCATTTTGGTAAAAATACTGATAATTATAAAGATGATAAACCACGAAGGTTATATCGTTTTATTCCTGAAAGAATATGGATGAATGATGGCGATACAAAAAATGGTGAATATATTGATATTCGTACTCAAATAGATAAACAAAGACTCTGCGCTCTTTGCGCCTCTGCGGTTTAATAAGGATATAAAATGACACAAAAAATCGGTGTAATCGGATCAGGGGCATGGGGAACGGCTTTGGCACATATTCAGGCCGAGGCAGGTCGCGATGTGACCTTGTGGGCTCGAGAAGCCTCCATTTCCGATCAAATTTCCGAGTCAAACGAGAATACATCCTACCTCCCCGGTGTTAAGCTCAATCCTTCTATCAAGGTTACAAACAGTCTATCTGCTCTACATGAATGCGATATTTTCTTACTGGTCACGCCGGCGCAATATCTCCGCCCGACTTTGGAAGGCTTACGCCACGAATCACTGAACGGAAAGCCGATTGTGATTTGTTCTAAAGGTATCGAGATTGAAAGCGGGCGCATGCTCTCACGCGTGGTTGAGGAAGTCTTGCCTAACAGCATCCCTGTTGTCATGACAGGGCCTTGTTTCGCGCGTGAGGTTGCCCTTGGACTGCCGACCGGAGTAACGATTGCTTGTGAAAATCTGGATGTTGCTAGAGATTTGTCAGAACAGCTGGGCTGTCGCAATTTTCGTGCCTATGTTACGGCCGACATTATCGGGGCACAGATTGGGGCCGCGGTGAAAAACGTTCTGGCCATTGCTTGTGGCGCAATTTACGGTCTCAAATTAGGTGAGAATGCCCGCGCGGCCTTGATTACACGCGGTATCGCGGAGATGGGGCGACTGGCCAAAGCCATGGGGGCTGATGAAAAAACCCTGATGGGTATGTGCGGCTTTGGTGATGTGATGCTGACCTGCACCTCTATGCAATCCCGCAATTACTCGCTTGGCGTCATGCTCGGTGAAGGGCGAAGCCTTCAAGATATCATGGGTGAACGTCAATCAGTCACGGAAGGGGTTCATACCGCCGAAGCGCTAAAAAAACTTGCCTATTCAAACGCGGTTGATATGCCCATCGCCGAAACAGTTTATCAATGCCTCTGTGAGGACATGCCATTGAACGAGGCGAAAAATCAACTCCTCGATCGTCCGTTTGCAAAGATAAAAGGTTAAGAAATCTTAAGCTTCTGGCTTTATATTCACAATTTATCTTAAATTTTAGATATTTTTTATCCAATCTTTATATATTATCCTGTACACTTATAAACAGCTTGTGAAAAAATAAAAAAAGGATAAAAGCCATGGGTCTCCCCATTCTGGTTGTTGATGACAATGAATTTATTCGCGCATCGATGATAAAATTTTTAGAAGGTCATAATTATAAAGCCAAAGGCGTGGAGGGCGCAAAACAAGCCATAGAATCCTTGGGTTCTGAGCAATATAGCCTTATTATTACCGATATTCTTATGCCTGATATGGACGGGTTTGAATTGATTGACCATGTTCGTGAAGGTAAAGGTATGAACGCATCTGTCCCGATTATTGCAATTAGTGGCGGCGGACGAGCGGTTGATGCCTCAACCTTGCTTCAATCACTCGAAGAGAAGGTAGATTATGTCTTAAGGAAACCTTTTACCAAAAAAGACTTACTGGATAAAGTCGGCGAACTCTTGGCAAAAAATAAAGAAAAAGCAAAAGCTTAAATAATAATAAAGATAACGGGGGAGTCGATAATGAAGATACTGATTATTGATGATGTTGATTACATCCGTAAATCAATTCAAAAAGTTTTAAGCGACAATAATTTCACTTGCCAAACCTGCATTAATGGGCGGGATGCGGTGAATAAATTGGGTGATGAGGAATTTGATCTCATCATTACTGATATAATGATGCCCGATATGGATGGGTTTGAATTCTTGGATTATATTCGCTCTCAAGATGGGCATCTATCAACAATGCCCGTCATTGCGATGAGTGGGGGGAGCAAGACGATTGATTCCGAAACCGCATTAAAAATTATTGAAGAAAAAACTAACGCAATTTTGAAAAAACCATTTGGTAAAAACGATCTTCTGAAAACGATTGAGCAAGTTATTGGTAGTGATAAATATCATGCGCTGACGGCCGCAACAGCCAGCGCATAACTATCGATTAGCCGCCTATCATTGGCGGCAATTTTTCACCGCCGAGGATGTGCATATGGAGGTGTGGCACTTCCTGCCCGCCATGGTCGCCACTGTTGTAAACCGCGCGATAACCGTTTTCTTTCAGGTTATATTTCTTAATCGTCGCGGCAATGGCTTTATTAAAATCGAGAATCTCATCCTCAGAAGCCTGTGTAGTAAAATCTGTTAAATCTTTATACGCACCGCGTGGAATAATGAGGATATGGATTGCCGCTTGCGGTGCAATATCTTCGAAAGCCACACAATGCTGTGATTCATAGATAAAGTTTGAAGGAATCTCACCACGCAAAATTTTTGCAAAAATGTTATTTGGAGCGTATGTCATGATATTAAATCCCTACCATTCAAAATTTCCAATTCAGGCAATACCCATAAGCCATCATCCATAATGATGTCACCATCGGCATAGATTTTCCCTTCTTTGCCAAGGAGCATGGTCGTGATATCCCAATGCAGGCGGGAGCGATTGCCGTTATCGACAATCACATCCTGCCCATCATAGTTTGTCATCTCAAAGGCACTGCCCAGCGCAATATGAAATGAGCCGCCGATTTTTTCAACCAAAAGTATTGAGGCGACTTGCGTTTTCCAAAACGGGTTCGTACCAATGCCGATTTCCCCGACATAGCGCGACCCCTCATCCGTATTCACTGTATCATCCAAAATATCTTGCCCATTTTCAGCACTATAACTTTCGAGGTAACCATCCTTGAAATTGAGCGTGATATCCTCGACAATTTCGTTTTGAAAGCCTTTCACCGCAAATTTTCCTTTGGCAACGACTGTCCCATTCACGCTGTCTTTCCTCGGCGCGGAAAAGACTTCAGACCCCGGAATATTGCGCAGAATGGTTGAATTCACAAATGTGAAACCATTAATGCTCATGCTCAAATCCGTGCCGTCATTATTAGTGAATCTCAGTGTTTTTGTGGCATTCAAACGCTCTATCAATTTCGCCTGAACATCATGTATAGCGGGCCAGTCTTGATTACACATTGTAAAGAAATCGCGCACATATGTTTCGTAATCCAACTCATCCACCGCGGCATCGATGCGACTTGGGATTAGCGTGAAGCATGGCTGAATCTTGCCTGACATTGACCATTCACGCAGCAGTATTGCCGCATCATCATAGGCTTTCTTTTTCTTGGCATCGGTTTTAATAACCGTATGTTCGGGCAAATTGCACAAGGCCATTAAACGATGCGTCACATGAGAGCGCATGAGCGCGTAAGTCTCGCCAAAGCCAGCGGCCTGAACCTCATCACAATGATTGAGGAGCAAGGCCTTAAAATTCTCATCAAAAATTGAGACATCAAATTTCACCCCATCCTCAACACATTTATCGAACAGGAAACATCCGATTGCGCGTCCATGGTCACCGATTTCCAATATCGGCACATCTTTTTTCGGGTCTTTGGTTTTATAGAGATTATCGGCAAGAGCCTTTTGGCGTTCTTTTTCAACAGGCGGCGAAGTAAAATCTTTCCATGTCGGAAAAGTTCCGCGATAAAACTGATCCCGAAATTCCTTGTGATTTTCCATGCGGGCAGAGAAAATATGCTCAAGCCTTTGAATACGGTGAAGCAATTCAAAAGCCTCATCCGCATGAGAGAGATCTTCTTCCTGCGCGGCATCCAGCAATTTATCGGCATGGTCACGCCACAAGGATGGCACGGCGGCCCATCGTGCCAACCGTTCCAAACGTAGATTAAAGTAAGGGGATATGTCTTTTAATAGCATTTTAAAAGTATGGTGCGTTTGCTACTGCTTATCAATCCCTTTCCCTTAACACGAAGTTCACGAAGTCAAAGAAGCAGTCGCGAAGAAATTTAAAAAAGTTTAGCGATAACTTCGCGCTCTTCGTATCTTCCGCGTTAAAATTATTCGGATTGCATAGACATACGACTTATTGAGGGTTAAAAAGAGACAAGTAATTAATTAGGAGTTTAAGACATGTTTAATCTAGAAGGAAAAATAGCCCTCGTAACAGGCGCGACAGGCGGTATCGGCGGCGCGATTGCAAAGGCTCTCCATGCACAAGGCGCACATATTGCCATCACGGGTCGGAATGAGGAAAAGATCCAGGCTCTGTTATCCGAATTATGCCCGAATTGTAAGGCGTTCCCTACCGACCTCTCTTCCTCTTCTGCTGTTCAGAACTTGGTAAAGCAGGTTGAGGCGGAGATGGGTGGTATTGATATTCTTGTCAATAATGCCGGTCTGACACGCGATGGCCTATCCATGCGGATGAAAGATGAAGACTGGCAGCAAGTGATTGATGTCAATATGACCGCGACATTTAAACTGGCGAAGGCTGTCCAGCGTGGCATGATGAAAAAACGCAATGGGCGCATTATCAATGTCGCGTCCGTTGTTGGTGTGACTGGCAATCCGGGGCAGTGTAATTATGTTGCGTCAAAGGCAGGGATGATTGGCTGGTCAAAATCAATGGCGGCAGAGGTTGCCTCGCGCGGTATTACCGTGAATTGTATCGCGCCCGGTTTTATTGCAACGGCCATGACGGATGCCTTAACCGATGATCAAAAGAATAAAATCAATTCAACCATCCCTGCAGGGCGTATGGGGGAGGCTAGCGATATTGCGGCGGCAACGGTTTATCTTGCCTCTGACGAGGCCAACTATGTGAACGGGGCGACCATTCATGTGAATGGCGGCATGGCGATGATTTAAGGCGTTAATCTCCCTTTGCATCACGAAAACAGACAAGGTACACTTGCATCCATGCATATTCTTGTCTTGGGACAGCAGATACAGGGTTTAATCACCGCCGCACTTGCCGCGCAAAGTGGGCATAAGGTCGATATTCTCGATTTTGAGGAGAATAACGATTATGACGAATTTCATGGAGAGTGCAAGGTCGGGCCTGTCACGCACCTGCCTCTCCCGCTATCTAAAGATATGGTCGAGAGGCTCAGCCTATCAACCTATGGGTTTGAGCCAACGGATGTGGTGCAGGTCACCAACCCGTTTCAAAAGCTTCCTTTTTATGATGTTTTGAAAGTTCTCGCCGATATGTTTATCGCGATTGAGGCGGATCGCCCTGCCTATCGTGAAAAAGCCTGGCGCGATGCGTGGAGCACATTTGAAATCGGGCGCATTTTGTCCGAAAAAACTCCGGAGGTGCAATCACTTTTTGCGAAAAGCACTACGCTTTCGCTCCTCGACTTGCTTAATCAAAGTGAGATTGATGATAAGGTCAAGGCCGACATTATCGCGATGAGCGTTCTCGGCTCTAAAACCGACCCTGCCATGAAGGGCAGTGCCGCCGCTATCCTACCTGCCATTGCTATACCCGAGCGACCTGACACTCACTTGGTTCACGGCAGTTTACATGGCCTGATGCGCGCGCTGAAACAATGTTGTATGGCCTTTGGTGCGAATTTCATCAATGATAATCCGATTGAAAAAATCCATGCGGATGCCAGCCATATCCAATCCGTCATCTTAAAAAACGGGGATGAGGTTCAAGGTGATTATTATATCCTCGACCATGACCCTGTTATCTTGTTTGACGAGGTGATGAGCGGTCATTCTTTCAGTCCTGCCTTTCAAAAGAGAATTGCCCCCGAACATAATATGAAGGAATCTCTCCATATTAAAATGGTCGTGAAAAAACATGGCGGATTTCCGATTGAGGATGTCACGATTATTTCAGGGGATAAAACCTATGCCGCGAAGGCAAAGGCGGATATGCAGGCCGACGGCGGCTCTCAGTTCCCGCTTGTCTCCATTGTGAACAGCAGTGAGCGTAATGCATCATTGGTCAGTGATGATAACCTGATGGTGCTGGATATCATTGCACAATATTTTGAGCCGGGCTTAGCGGAGCTTGAAGACGGCCCTTTAAAAACCGTGATGCGTGCAATTGATAAAGCCTATCCGGATTTCAGCGAGAATATCGTTCACAGCGTCATTGCCCCCCCGCCCAGCCAGCTGGGTCAGGCGAATTTCGGCGGCGCGATGCCTTTGCTTCATCTGCTTAAAACATTCGCAGGGCATCACGCGCTCGGCTATGACATCCCGCTTGAAAATCTGCTTGTGGCGGGCTATGGCTCAGGTACTGCGGCGCATTATCATTGCTGGGACGCGGGTCAGCGCATCGGCATTTTACTCAATGATTTATAGGACTTTCCATGTTTAAAAAGTTTTTTCGTTTTTTCCTCAGCACACAATCGCCGCTCCAATTTTTTGTCGGCTTAACCGTGAAGGGGAGTTATGTCGGCGAAGACCAATTCGGCAATCAATATTATCGCGGTAAGAAGCGTAAGGGCTATACGCATGAGCGCCGTTGGGTTGTCTATCAAAGCGGCAATGTCGATGCGAGCGAGGTTCCGCCCGAATTTCACGGCTGGCTTCACCATCAAACGGATGTATTTCCAGATGCGGATAAGGGCTATCGCAAAGACTGGATTAAACCATATGAACCGAATAAGACAGGAACGACGTTGGCTTACCGCCCGCCGGGGTATAAGGGCAAACGTGCAAAAGTCACCGGCGATTATGAGGCATGGACACCTGAATAACCATATCTTATTAATGATAATCGTCATTGCCTGAATCTTGACAGAGATTCTAAGGCAATCCATTTTAATATCGCTAAGATTCCTAGATTCCCTTAGAATTTGATTAATCAAATTCAGGGAATGACGTTTTTCTTTATTTTAAAATGACTATAGTATATTCATACTACACAGATATTCTATTTTAATTTCTGACTCAAAGGATATAAAGCCTCATGAAACAAAATATGGTTGAGACATTTCTCGGTGCCGCTGTCCTGATTATCGCCGTGCTATTCTTTGTCTTGGCAACAGGGCAAACCGGCTCAGGCAATGGCGCAAACGGCTATACCATCACTGCGCAATTTACCGATATCGGCTCTCTGAATGCAGGGGATGATGTGAAAATCAGCGGGGTTAAGGTCGGAACGGTTGACTCAATCGCACTCGAACCCGCCTTTTACAATGCTGTTGTCACTCTCGCAATCAGTGAAGATGTGCAAATTCCTTTTGATACGGCCGCGCGGATTAGCAGCGAAGGCTTGCTTGGCGGTAATTTCCTTGCGCTTGATATTGGGGGTGACACTGAAATGATGAGTGAAGGGGATGAGATCAGCATCACGCAATCCGCTCAAAATCTTGAGCAGCTCTTAGGTCAATTTATTTTCAGCCTTCAAAATGACGATGATGGTGAGTAAACCGCTCGCGCTTTGGCTATTTATCTTTGGCTTTTTGACATTCGCCTCAACGCTCTATGCTCAAGACAATATTATCGAGGCGCCTGAACCAACCGAAAATACCGGCAATATTGTTTTCGACAGCATCCTAGAGCAACAGTTGGAAGGCGAGCCGGAAAAGCCGCTCAGCCTTGAGGACCAATTCACTGACCCTGATTTTCTGATGGATGACGGGCAGGCCTATGATGAGTATGGTAAGGCTCAGCTTCGTTTTCTGAATAAAATCACCGCCGAAAGCGAGGAATTCACGCTCAATGTCGGGGAGACGATAGCTTACGGTTCACTCCGCATTCGCCCGATGACATGCAAAAAGTCCCCACCGATTGAAGAACCCGAAAGCGTTGCTTTCCTCCAAATCTGGGAGAAATTTAGGGACGCGCGTGAGGATGAATGGGTGTTCAGCGGATGGATGTTCGCCTCCGCCCCATCACTATCCTCCATGGAACATCCCATTTATGATATCTGGGTTGAGGATTGTTTGGATTAAACAAAACTGACCGAGAGTTTCTGTGCTTCGCCTAATAATGCTATGTAATCGGCTTGCGAAATAGCGATACAATTAAACTGCCTCAAGTGGTCATTTACAAATTGTGTATCGAGCAACGTAAAACCTCCTTCATCCAACCTATCAACAAGATGAACCAATGCGATTTTGCCTGCATTGCTTTGCCGTGTGAAAATGCTTTCACCATGAAAACAACCACCTTGCGCTAAACCATATAGCCCACCGATAAGACACCCGTTCTCATCCCAAACTTCAACCGAGTGTGCGTACCCCATAATGTGAAGCACGTTAAAACTGCTTTCAATTTCCTGATTAATCCATGTATTATTTTCATTACCGTGAGGCGTCTCGGCGCAGGCTGCAATAACATCTGAAAAGGCTTGATTAATTGTGACCTTGTAATCCGTCTTCCGCATAAATTTTTTGAGAGAACGCGGAATGTTAAAATTATCCAATGGTATGATACCGCGCTCTTGCGGTTCAATCCAATAATGATCTGGTGCATCTCTTGCATCACTCATCGGAAATATACCAATGGAATAGGCGGCCAAAATATCGTTAACTGATAACATCATTCATTCAAAGACATATTATCCATTCGGAATAAGCGCGGGTTGAGGCGATCTACGTTATTAAGGTTGTGAAGGATGATGTCTGTGGTAAGCCCTTGGGCATCGATAATCTGCCAACTTTTAAGATTGAACGGTTCTTGCGTGAAATTCAGGATGAGTTCACCCATTGCAGGATTATCACGCTGTGTCACTGTAATTTGAAGCTTGCCATCACGCTCGCGGATATTTTTGACAATCACCTGCTCGTCAAATCGATTGCCGTCTCGTAAAATAAAATCTGCAAGGGTTGAGCCAATCGGCCCGGAACTTACTTGCCCGCTCACCCCGTCATAAAAATGGATGAGGTAACCATCGGCAACGATATAATCTTTTACAGGTGCATCATATTCAAACCGTAATCGCCCCGGGCGGTTGATATAAAAGGTACCGTTTAGGATATTGCCCTGATAATCAATTTGCTGAAACCGTGCTTTTGCCTTATCGAGATTCGAGAGCCATGCCTGAGCCTTTGCAATCGCCGCCTCATCATTGATTTGGGCTTTAGACACTGACGGACTGAAAAATGTAAGTGCTATAAAAACCATGAAAATAAATTTATACATGGCTTGTATCTAGCTTAAAAATCAGGCGAAGTGAAGGCGGTAAATAAATTGTGATTTATATGTCGTAATTATTTTGATAATCGGGGCGGTCTTGCTGCGCTTGTAATCGCCTTTCAAAGTAAGATTTAACCTCGTTTTTTTTAAGTAAGCTGCCGATTGGTAATTTTCCTTTATTAGATGCATAAGGCACAAGACCGTAAAAGCCTTGCCCGAAAGTACAATCAGGACGGCTATTAGCAATACCGCCCAAGGCTTTTGTAAATCTGAGTGAGACTTTAGTATCAATGTCGGCTGGGTTCCATACATCCATGCGCGGACTAACAGTCAGGCCGATATGGCGTGACGGGTCTATTTCATATCCGACAGCATGACCCCGATGAAATCGTGAAAAAGAGCATGATTTATCGGTATCATGTTGAAGAGATTGTGCTTGTGTGGTTTCACCAACGGCCGGGATAATATTTTGATAGACAATTAAAGTTTCTTGATGATGAATTTTCGGCGGTTTGGGTGCGGTCAATCTTTTTTCATGGGTTGCTTGTCCGCAAGCCGATAATAATGCTGCACACATCAAACCACCAATAATTGTAAAAAGACTTTTACCCATACTTAATTATAGCAGGCGAATATTAACGAATGATTAGTATTATACGTCCATTCATACTAAATTTATCATAATTGGTGCATGATCTGATGGCTTATCCCAATCTCTTGCATAATCAAACATATGATAAGATTTTAATTGCTGCAGCAAAGGCTGTGTGATCCAAATATGGTCGAGCCTGCGACCGCGATTGGATTTGCGCCAATCTTTATTGCGGTAAGACCACCAGCTATAGGTTTTTTCATGCTTCGGAACAAAATATCGTGCAGTGTCGATAAAGTTTAAACTCTGCAACATTTTTTCAATTTTTTCACGCTCAGGCTTAGTGTGAGAAACAACATTTTCAAGCTGCTTACTGCTCCAGACATCATATTCATAGGGCGCAATATTAAAATCACCAAGTGCAACAATTTTGTCATGTTTATTACGCTGACTTGTAAACCATTCTGACATTTCATCAACAAAATCAAGCTTATGCTTATATTTCTCGTTGATAGTCGTATCCGGCTCATCCCCGCCTGCGGGAACATAAAGGTTATGAATTTCTATCCCATCAATTGTAACAGAGATATGACGGCAATCGCTTTTTCCTACTCGGTCATAAATATCTGCATTTTTAAATGGCTTTTTAGATAAGATCGCCTGTCCGTTATAGCTTTTCATACCTGCAATATGAATATGTTCATAACCTGCATTACGAAATGTTTTGAAAGGGAAAGCCTCATTCGGGCATTTCGTTTCCTGAAGGCAGATAATATCAGGTTGAGCCTCCTCTGCCATCTTCAAAACGATAGGAGCACGCAAACGAACAGAATTTATATTCCACGATAGTATCTTCATATCGGTCATGTTTAATCGGAAATGGTCATACTGTCACGAATGTTTATTTGTAAACTCTTAAATTTATCTTAAACATTCATTGTCATGTTATAAAAATAGGTCACAATAAACGTTAAATTTAAGTGGGGAAACTTAACACTATGTCTATCTTTTCAAATATGAAGATCTCAAAAAAATTACCAATTCAAATGGTCGGGCTGGCTTTCGCGGCCGTTCTTATAACAGCATCGCTTGGGACTTTCCTGAATATAAAGGATGCTTTACTCGCTGCTAAATATAAGGCTCTTGCCACTACAGAAGCTAAAAAAGAAAATCTTGAGCGTTATCTCCACGCGCTTGAACAGGATTTATTAATTTCAGCCAATAATGGGTATACGCAGGATGCGATAACCAATTTTTCAAACGCCTGGAATTTAATTGAGGGCAATAAAAAGAAATATTTGCACGATGCTTATCTTTTTAATGTCGATGACCCTGCGGAGCGCATTAATACAGTGAAGGCCAGTGATGGATCAATTTATAGCGAGCTTCATGCACTTTATCATCCGTTTTTCAAAGATATGCTTAAGCGCCGGGGTTATTATGACATCTTCTTATTTGATACTCAAGGAAACCTTGTTTACTCAGTTTTTAAAGAGCTTGATTATGCAACAAACATGTATAACGGTAAGTGGAAAGATACCGACCTAGCTAACGCATACAGAAGTGCGATGAACAGCGAACAGGGCTCGGTATCATTTTACGATTTTAAAGCCTATGAACCGAGCGAAGGTACACCTGCCAGTTTTATTTCGACGCCTGTCTATAGTAACGGTCGCAAAATTGGTGTTTTGGCCTATCAAATGCCGATTGGCTCAATCAACGAGCTCATGAGCCATATTAAGGGTGAGGAAGAAACATCCGAACATATCATCATCGGTGAAGATTCTTACTACAGAAATAATCCTTACTCCGATCGTGACAATAGCGACGTTATTTTAAAAGAACAAATTACAAAGCCGGCGATTTTAGAATCATTTGAAAACGAGCAATCAGTTCCGAATTTCGGTATTGATGAAGGGCGACTTTTCGCCTATGACCTGATAAAATTCCATGATACGACCTGGGCGATTATGACACGTATTGATCGTGAAGAGGTCATGGCACCGATTATGAAATCCCAATATCAAATATGGCTTGCATCTTTGATAGGGTTGCTTTTTATAGCCGGTTTATCATTTTGGTTAGCACGCTTGATTGCAAAGCCTTTATCCCGTCAGGTGAGCGTGATGGAGCCATTATCAAACGGAAATTACAAAGTTAATGTTCCTGATCAGAAACGCGGTGACGAAATTGGGGATATTGCCCGCGCAGTTCAGACATTTAAAGAAAACGGGCTTCGCATAAAAGAAATGGAAGCGGAGCAGGAAGCGCAAAAAGCGGTCGCTGAAAAAGAGAAAAAACAAGCTTTAAAACGTCTGGCAGATGAATTTGATAATCGTGTCGGGGGGGTCATTATTTCACTTGCCGATTCTGCTGACAGTATGAGTGCGGTTGCGCAGCAAATGCAGATTGCATCAGAGCAGACGGCGGAATTAAGTGCAACAGTTGCAAGTTCCGCAACAGAAGCAGACTCGAATGTGCAAACAGTTGCTGCAGCCTCTGAAGAATTATCGGCTTCAAGCGCGGAAATTGCACGCCAGATTGACAGTGTTGCGAAAAAGGCCAGCTCTGCCGCAGATGATGCTCAAGAAACAAGCGCATCTGTTAAGGAGCTGAACACACTTGCCGATTCAATCGGGGAGGTTATCGGCACAATTAAGGATATTGCTGAGCAGACAAACCTCCTTGCGCTGAATGCAACAATCGAGGCAGCCCGCGCCGGTGAGGCCGGGAAAGGTTTTGCCGTTGTTGCGGATGAGGTGAAAAAACTAGCCAATGAAACAGCAACCAAAACAGAAGAGATTGATGAGCGCGTTAATCGCATTCAGGAAGCCATCCGTAACAGTGTGATCGCAATGGATAAGATTATTTCAAACGTTTCTGAAATTGATAACGCTACAACCACCGTGGCCTCGGCGGTTGAGCAGCAAAATGCTGCAACAGGCGAAATCGGACGCAATGTAACGGAAGCCTCTGCAGGAACGCAACAAGTCTCTGGCGCGATTATTCAGGTGCAGCAAAATGCATCGGAAAGCGGTGATGCATCCCGCAATGTTTTAAGTTCTGCAACTGAGTTGAAAACACAAGCGGATATTTTAAAAGACGAAGTCGCAAAATTCTTAAATGATATTCGCGGTGACAAAAAAGACGAGGCTTAAACGATATAGCGGTAAATTTTCCCTTCAAGACTGAATGGTGTTTTGATCTCCGCGTCCGCCTCATGATTTTTAAGAGGGAAGCCTTGCGAATAGAGCAGGCTTCCTTTTTTCATGCGCGGCAAAATCTCATCCTTAAACCGCTCCATATGATAGGGCGAAAGATAGCAGATTATAATATCGGCTTGTGAAACATCAGTCGTGAAAATATTCTGTTTTGTAATTGAGTAACTCCGGCGGAAGCTGGTAATTCTTCTCAAACGACTGACCCAGTAGGGAATTGGCGAAATCTCAAAACCTTTAACCTCTGCTTTCGGAAAAGCGCGGGCAAGCTTACGGCAAAATCCACCCCATCCCGAGCCTAAATCATAAATGGCGAGCGGCTCATTTTTTCCTTTTAGGCTCAGAATATCCTCAATAATCTTCCGCCGTGTTTGCGGCGCGGAAGGCATATTCACAACCTTATAGCGATGCGAATAATAGCTGTTCACAAGCACTATAACGATGATTACTAAAATCAGACTATTGAGGATGAGAGATAGGCTCATAAACTTTTCACAAGAAAAAATTGATATTTGCGACAATTTAGCATAGAGTGCGCGCCATGAATAGTTTGGGTTTCACAAAAGCAGAAGCGGACACGCGTGCCATTGTTGCCATGTCAGGCGGCGTGGACAGCTCCGTTGTGGCCGCCTTGTTACATGAACAAGGCTATGATGTTGTTGGAATAACGCTTCAATTGTATGACCATGGCGCGGCGATTGAAAAAAAGGGCGCCTGTTGCGCGGGTCAGGATATTCAGGATGCCAAACGCGTAGCAGAGGCACGCGGCTTTCCTCACTATGTGCTTGATTATGAAGATAATTTTCGTCAAAGCGTGATTGAAGATTTCGCGGACAGCTACCTCCGTGGTGAAACGCCCATTCCCTGTGTTCGTTGTAACCAAACGGTTAAATTCCGTGATCTCATGAAAATGGCACATGATTTGGGCGGTGATTGCCTTGCCACCGGGCATTATATCCAACGGCTCATTAATAGTGAGACTGGCAAGTCAGAGCTTCACCGTGCGGTTGACCCTTTAAAAGATCAAAGCTATTTCCTGTTTGCAACAACGCAAGACCAGCTGGATTTCCTGCGCTTCCCGCTTGGTGGCTGGACAAAGGATAAAACTCGGCATGAGGCGGAAAGACTCGGTCTTTTGAATGCCGAGAAGCCTGACTCTCAAGATATTTGTTTTGTCCCCAATGGTGATTACGCAGATGTGGTGCGCAAAATCCGCCCTGAGGCCGAGAAATCAGGGGAGATTGTGCATCTTGACGGGCGTATTGTCGGCACGCATAATGGCATTGTTAACTACACGGTTGGACAACGCAAAGGCCTCGGCATTGGCGGCGGTGTCAGTGATAATAATGAACCTCTCTATGTGATTGGCTTGAACGCGGCAGATAATCAGGTTTTAGTCGGGCCTAAACATGCACTTGCGCGTGATGTTGTGATGCTGGATGATTGTAACTGGCTCGCAACTATTGGCGGTAAAGTAACGGTGAAATTGCGCTCTGTCTCTCAGGCATATGAGGCTTATTTGACTTTGCAGGATGAAGGAATGGCTATGCTCGAATTGGCGCAGGCGCAATACGGAATTTCGCCGGGGCAGGCCGCGGTTTGTTATGATGGCGAGCGTGTTATTGGCGGCGGCTGGATTAGCCGAACGGATAACAGCGCACATAAGGTTGCACATAACATCGCGGCTTAGATGAAAATGCAATTTCAAAAGATTACATTGACAAAATCTGGATAAATCGGCATAAAGTGCGGATAATTTAATGGCGGGGTAGCTCAGGGGTTAGAGCAGTGGAATCATAATCCATGTGTCGGCGGTTCAATTCCGCCCCTCGCTACCAATTTACTTTTTCACTCCATTTCTTACCCTTCCAATATAACCCACAAACGCTTGCATATAAAGCCTTTTAATTCTATTATCATTTCAGGCCATTTTACATTATGCCTCTACATTGCCCCTACTGTAGGGGCAGAATACAGGGGCAAGTTGAAATCATGGGGGCAGGATGGCTTTAAGCAACGTAACTATCAAAGGGGCAGGATCAAAAGAGAAATCTTATAAACTCTTTGATAGCGGCGGCCTTTACGTTGAAATCATGCCTACTGGTAAGAAATTGTGGCGTTTAAAATACTATTATCTTAAAAAAGAAAAGCGTATTTCCCTTGGTGCGTATCCACTTGTGTCATTGACTGAGGCCAGAGATGCAAGGGATGATGCCAAACGCCTATTAATTAAAGGCATAGACCCGTCACAAGCTAAAAAAGACAAAAAGATTGTCGCCACACGCAATGCAGAAAACACATTTAAGGCCGTTGCGCTGGAGTGGTTGGATGTTCGGGGGCATGACTGGACAAAAGGATATAAAGATAAACTTGTGCAAGCTTTGGAGGGCAATATATTCCCCTTTATTGGCGATAAGCCTATTGCCGATATAACGCCCCCTGAATTATTAGAGGTATTGCGAAAAATTGAAGGCAGAGGTTCATTCGATATAGCCCAGCGCACAAAATCAACATGTAGCCGTATATTTCAATATGGCATTTCGGTTGGCAAATGCGAATGGGATGCCGCGCAGAATTTAAAAGGCGCGTTGAAATCTCACAAGACAGAGCATTTTAGAACGCTTGATTTAGAACAACTTCCTGATTTTTTGAAGGCACTGGAAAGGAATGAGGCCAGAATATATGAACGCACACGGCGTGCCGTTTGGTTATCCCTTTTAACATTTTGCCGCCCACAAGAAATCCGCATGGCAAAATGGGATCATATTGATTTTGATAAAGCCCTTTGGACTATCCCAGCCGAACTGATGAAAATGCGTAAAGATCATATTGTCCCCCTATCATCACAAGTTATTGAAATTTTAAAAGCCCAGAGAGAAGAATTGCAGGGATGTAATACTGAATGGGTGTTTCCGTCACAGGTGCGATTGCGTAACCCTATGAGTGATGGAACGGTCAATAAAGCGATTAAACGCCTAGGTTTCGGCAAAGATATGGTTGCCCACGGTTTTAGAGCCATGGCACGCACAACGATTGCAGAGCAATTACATTACCCAGCAGAGGTGATAGAAAAACAGCTAGCCCACAAAACAAACAATCCCCTAGGTGAAGCCTATGACCGCACTCAATTTTTACCCCAGCGCGTAGAAATGATGCAAGCGTGGAGTGATTATATAGAAGGGCTTAAATAAATGGCTGATAAACGATCAGATAACAAAAAAAAATATAAAGGTGATTTAAATAAACCTATAAAAACTAAACCAATGCCTCATCAAGGATTGGCCTCTAAAATCATATCAGGACTTAATGAAAATCTAGAAAAAGAAGCTAGGAAAATTCAAGGTGAAAATATTTCAAAAGGTTTTGCCGAACATTTGCGAAAATTAGATTTACTTTTAGACCATTACAAAATTAAACGTGATCCTGAGACGCAATGGCTGATGTTGGCCTATAATTTAGCTATACAACATGTTGATGGCTTTAAAAAAGAAGAAGAGAAGTCTAGAGGACGAAAAGAAGATTGGGATATTTTAAAAGTTTTCAAACTATTTTTATCTGTACGTTTGAAGCTTATAGAAAAACCTAACCAGAGCCGCTCTTGGGCTTGCGAACAACTAGTAAAAGTTGATCCTTGGAAGAAATTTTCGAAGAAAACACTTGAGAATAAAATGCTTAATCACGAAAAAAATCCTTTAGTGATCGTTTATAACCATTCATTAGAAACTGCTCGTAAGGTTGGATGTGGTGATCAAAATACAAATCTTGAAAAGAAAATGATTAAAGATATTTTTGCAGATATTTTAAAATTTTAGATTCTATCCCTACAATTAAATGCCTATATTTTTATGGGATATAAGACCTCCTATTTTCATGGTGTGCCTTAAAGCACAGAGAAAAACCATGAGAAAGGAAAACATCATGACACCAATTAAAGAATGGGCAGAGAGATACCGTCTTGGCCTTACAACTGTGTATCGAATGCTTAATAGAGGCGATTTAACCGCCGTAAAAATAGGAAAATTAACTTTCATAAATGATGATGCAGATCGTGCATTTCGTGAAAGCCTTCCAAAATACCAACCGCAAAATGGAGGGCAGGAATAGTGACCTCTAGATACAGAAAAACCCCCACGTCACATGAGAGTTTTCTTAATAAGAAATATACCAATAATAACGATTACGGTCAAAATGATTATCGTGCTTTGAATCAATCATTATTGTCATCTAATGCCCCGTTAAATTGGTACGCTAATGCAAGGCGTCAGGGGCAATCTTTGCGCTTGGGTAATATTTATGGTGATAAGGGATCATCTTTATGGATTTGCCTTAAAACAGGCGCATGGAAAGATCATGCCACAGGCGAAAAAGGTAGCGATTTAATAAGCCTTTATGCCGCCATACATGGGTTATCTCAATTTGAATCGATGCGTGAATTACAAGGTAATAATATCATTTTGCCTCTATCTAAAGCACCTAAAACACCTAAAGTTAAATGCAATAAATATGCATTAAAACTATGGAGTGAAAGTGCACCAGCTAGCGGTACGATTGTAGAGGCATATTTAAGGGCGCGAGGGATCACAATCTCTATTCCAAATGATATCCGTTTTCTTACAAATCATGAGCATAAACCAACAAGCCAATTCTATCCTGTGATGATTGCGGCAATAAGGGACACAATCAACAATGACGTAACAGCCATTCATCGCACTTATCTTGATCCACAGACTGGATTAAAGGCGAATATAAACCCGAATAAAATGATGCTGGGTAATGTTTTAAATGGCTCTGTGCAGTTATCAAGCCCCTCTGAATCTATGATCATCACAGAGGGCATTGAAACGGGCTTAAGCGTGCTTCAAATGACAGATATGTCTACATGGGCGGCGCTATCAACATCGGGCTTAACAGGGCTCAAATTGCCTTCATTACCACTAGCGCAAAACATAACCATCGCCTGTGATAATGATATTGCAGGAATATGCGCGGCAAAAGAGGCGGCAGAAAAATGGGCATTGGAGGGGCGTAAAGTCAAAATTTCTTATCCCCCTGAAGGCAAAGATTTCAATGATGTTTTGATGGAGGTGAAATAATGGAAAAGGCCATATTAAACCCTGTATTTGAAAACATGGAATCGTTTGAAATTGAACCACCGCGCCCTTTAAGAAAGCCTTTATCACCACCAAAACCTTATCCAATAAATTGTTTGGGATCAGTTTTAGAAAATGCCGCGCTTGCTATTCATGACAAGCTTCAATCCCCGATTGAGATTTGTGCCCAATCTGTTTTAGCCGCCGCCGCATTGGCTGTGCAAGGTCATGCCAATGTTGAACTACCTTATGGTCAAACGCGCCCCTTATCAGGTTTTTTTGTAAGTATTGCTGATAGTGGCGAGAGAAAAAGCAGCACAGATAGTGAGGCACTGAAACCCATTAAAGACAAGGAAGAATGGCTTCGCGAACAATGTGATTGCGATTTAAGACAATGGAAAATTAAAAAAACATCATGGGATGCGGAAAAAGCAAAAATTCTTCAAGAGCAAAAGAAAAATAAGACCGTTTCTCGTGATGAAATAGAAGCAAAATTAAGCTGTTTGGGCGAAGAACCCGCACCACCTTTAGAGCCATTACTCACATGCCCAGAGCCTACCTATGAGGGTATATGTCGCTATCTTATGACAGGCCAACCCAGCATTGGTGTTTTTTCTGATGAAGGGGGTCAATTTGTAGGTGGTTATGGCATGAGTGCCGATAACAGAACAAAGACCGCTGCCGCTTTTTGTGGGCTATGGGATGGCAATGATATTAAGCGTGTTCGCGCTGGGGATGGTACAGTCATTCTTGCTGGCAGGCGAGTCTCTGTTCACTTAATGATGCAATCAAGTATTGCGAATGAATTGCTTTCTGATAGTGGTTTATTAGATCAAGGATTGTTATCTCGATTTTTATTCACTGCACCTAAAAGCACTATAGGCACAAGGTTTTATAAAGAACCTAAAACTGATTCAAATCTTGCCATGCAGGCATATCGCGAAAGATTAAGCAGCATTTTAAATCAATCTCTTCCAATCAAAGACAATACACAAAACGATTACAGCCAAGATTGATTACATTCGATGAGGAAGCCAAAAAAATCTGGTTTGGCTTTGTGAATGAGGTTGAAAAGAAAATGGCTAAAGACCAAGAATGGTCACAAATTCGGGGATTTGCAAATAAGTTGCCTGAACATGCGGCACGTATTGCCGCTATCCTTGCCCTCATTGATGATATACGCATAGAGGTCATAGGGGCGCATTATATTCGCCCTGCGTTATTATTGGCGGCTTATTACGCAAGTGAGGCCGTTCGATTACAAGAGCATGGGTATGTGAGTGCTGATATTTTGACAGCTGAAAAGTTGCTCGATTGGCTTCACTCATCATGGGATCTCGATATCGTATCGCTTCCTGACATCTACCAACGCAGTTTAAACAAAATCAATGATGCTAAAACTGCAAGCCATACGGTCAAAATATTAGAAAACCACGGTAATCTTATTAAGCTTGAAGACGGAGGTGTCATAAAAGGCGTCAGGCGAAAAGACGTATGGCGGATCGTTGGCAAAACTTTAGATGATTTAGGTGTTTTAGATGCAAAGGAGAAATACAAATGAAAAATAAAAAACATAATGTGGTTAGTGTTAGTCGAAATAAAGATGACGATGAAAAAAAGGCCATGGCACAAGCATATTTAAATCCTGCTGTCTTAATGGGGCATGCAATCAAGGGGCAGTATGCTCAAGATGAAATCATCGATATTAATGCTATTATTCAAGAATTAGAGGAGCAATCTAAAATTATAAATTCTGGTGAGCTGACTAGGCCTGAAAATATTTTAACGTCACAGGCGCATACACTGAATGCATTGTTTGCAGAATTGATAGGACGATCAAGAGCGAATATGGGTGAATATTTTCATGCATCTGAAAAATACATGCGGTTGGCATTAAAGGCACAAAGCCAATGCCGCACAACGCTTGAAACCTTGGCAGAGATTAAGAACCCTCGCCCCTACATTCAAAACAATAAGGCGCAATATCAACAAGTGAATAATGGCATAAGTGACAATCACACGCGCACGGAAAAAATTAAATCGTCAAACGAGCTATTGGAGGATCAAAGCAATGACGAACAATGGATGGACACCAGAGAGGCGGAAACGGCAATCAGAGATGATAAGGAAATGGAAACCGTGGAAAAGTAGCACAGGTGCAAAAACGGCAGAGGGCAAAGAAAAGTCAAAGACGAATGCTCTCAAACATGGGGCTTATTCCAGTGCGATTAAATTACTGCTTGATAGTATTTTAAAGTGAGACACCTATTAGGATCATGAATCCTATAAATATAGAGAGTATAAGGGTGCGTAAGTTAGTATTCACCTTAATTAATTCATCTTTAATTGCTTTATTTGATGATAATAATTTATCTATGTGACTTGGCTTTTCAAGCATATCTAGCAATCCCTCAATAGAGTTAATTTGTTGATCTCCTTTATCCATAGATTAACAAAGTAATTGCTTTGGTATTCTATATTCAGAAACAATCCATGTGTTCCTATCAGTATCCCAATGAGTCAAATACGTAATTATACAGCCTTTAGATGTTACAGTATTACCGCCTGACGTAATTGAATTAGCCTGAAACCAAGCAGAGTTACCAATAAGTGAGGCGTTTCCTGTTGTGGTTGTAGTTTGGGGAGTAGTAAATGTTCCTCCTCCCCATCGAAATTGAAATGCCCTACGCCCATCACTCATATCAAATGCATTGATTGGTGGGCCACTGTAAATCATGACCTCTTGAATGTCTTGCCCCATATATTGCTTCATATGTGTTGAAGCACAAGCTGATAGGCCTCCTAGTGCCACTATTGCTAATAGTGTAATAATAGTGTTTCTAAACATTAGTTTATTCCCTTTTCAAACAAAACAGCCACCAAGTTGCCTTGGTAGCTGGGTGTTAGTAACCGCAATCTCATGAAAACGGCGCGATGCTTTTGGTCAACCCCCATTTTTGAGTCCAGTTTTAGGTTAGTGATGTTCGGCTTTCGG
>CAZHEE010000009.1:0-42799 GCA_964531715.1 uncultured Micavibrio sp.
CTCAAACCAGCTACTGATCGTCGGCTTGGTAGGCCATTACCCTACCAACTACCTAATCAGGCGCGGGCCCATCCCTTGGCGATAAATCTTTGGACCGGAGTCATTATACGGTATTAGCAGTCGTTTCCAACTGTTGTTCCGTACCAAGGTGTAGGTTCCCACGTGTTACTCACCCGTGCGCTACTTTCCACCACCGAAGTGGCTTCACGTTCAACTTGCATGTGTTAGGCCTGCCGCCAGCGTTCGTTCTGAGCCAGAATCAAACTCTCAAGTTTAAGATTCTGCTTCAGGCACATGAATAAACCATGCACCCTCACATCAAAGGTATATTTTATTTAAAAACATACAAAAAGAAATCAACGAAAACTGCATAGCAGTATAACTTAATATACTAATATTTTAGTCTTGTTTTGCGTACACGAGATACACAGAGCAAAAACTTACAGATTTCGTCTTATAGTCGGTGCCTTATGTAGGATAACCAAATATCCGTAACAAGGCATCTCCATCAGGGAAACTGCTGCCTGCATATCTCTTCTTAATTAATATCACGATGTCCAAGAAACGACATGCCAATCCAAATGTTTAACCATCAAACCGACATGTATAAAACAACCAATAATTTCGGAAGTCGAAGCGCAATATACTCAAGAGCTTCTCACTCGTCAACCTTTATTTTAAGTTTTTCTTAAAGTTTTTTTGAACTTTATAATCTGTCCAAGAGTTTAAGCAATTCCCAAAATAAAACAGCGCGTTTAACTTTAAAATGTTTGCCGCGCTGCCAGTCGTGAAAGGGGTTATATACCGATGCCACTATAGCTGTAAACCCCTAAATGAAGATTTTATTAAAAAAGTTTTAAAGGGGGGTTAAGAAGGCTTCGCTTTTCTATCAACACCAGGAATTACAACATTGTCTAAGGCATCTTTATTAATCTGATATATGGCCATTTTCACTTTTCTTGTTAGGTCAGGATCTGAATCTGTGCGTACATATAGTTCAGCGACACATCGGCGAGAGCCACTGGCATCTGAGACATAAATTTCCATAGCATCGAAATTCGCGTCTGGGCCACCAATAAAATCTAATTCTGGATACAATCTGCGTCTTGCTTCATGCTCATATCCAGATATAGTTTTTGTTGTATATGTATACACGGAAAGAGGTTTAGGCTTATTACCTTCACCTAATTCAGCTTGTTGGTTAATTGCATCAAGCAGGCGCAATGTAAAATCATTTGCAAGTTCTGCAACACGTGCATTTTTTTTTTCTATTTGATTAAATTTCTCACTCGCTGATTGCAATCCTTCGTCAATACCTTTTGAGTGACCTCCTGATTTTTGCTCTCGCATAACACTGGCGATTAAATGCGCCTGCCTCATTTCAGGAGTGGTATATTCTCTCTTTAAAGAAACTGATATGGCTGGCTGATGCTCACCAAACTCATTGAGAGCAGAAATAATCCCCCCCCCCCCTTCATTTGTATTTTCTAAAAAAAAATTGCTCATAATAAAATTCCTATCTGCTCATTGTTAGACGCTAAAAATAAATTATCACAATATCATAAAATATGTCAATAAAAAAATTAAACCACATACTGCCCGCCATTGGCGGTGATCGTCGCGCCATTGATAAATGCCGCTTTTTCAGATGCCAAGAATGAGACAATCCCTGCAATCTCCTCCGCCTTGCCCATCCTGCCTTGCGGGATTTGCCGCACGATATTTTCAAGCACGCCTGCATCCATCGCGCCCGTCATCTCTGTCTCAATATAGCCCGGGCAAATGGCATTCACCGTGATTTTCTTGATGGCATTTTCAAGGGCAAGAGATTTGGTAAATCCAATCATACCTGCCTTTGCCGCGGCATAATTGCATTGTCCCATCTGCCCTTTTTGCCCGTTGATGGAGGAGATATTAATCACCCGCCCCCAGCCTTTCGTCCGCATGTTTGGCACAAGCGCACGACAAAGATTAAAGCAACTATCCAGATTGACGCGCATCACATCTTGCCAATCGTCCAGCCCCATTTTATGGAGCATGCGGTCGCGCGTGATCCCTGCATTATTGACAAGAACATCAACCTCTAGCCCAGCACAAGCCTTTTGAACCGACTCAAAATTCGATACATCGAAACACAGCGTTTCAATTCCTGTTTCATCTTTAAACGCTTTCGCGGCCTGTTTATTACCGGCAAAATTGGCGATGACGCGATAGCCGTCGGCCTTAAGAGCCTTTGATATTTCCGCGCCAATTCCACGCGTTCCGCCAGTGACCAATGCTGTTTTTTTATCTTGAGACATTTTTAAACACTAAGCACACTAAGTTCACTAAAATTATTTCAGCAAGAAATGCGCTTTATTCCTTCCTTAAAATATTGAACGTTAAAATTAATAAGTAACCCTGTTTTAATCCCAGCATGTCGGACGTAGTTTAACATCTGAGCCTGATGAATAGGTTGCAATTTATCTACAGCTTTTAAATCAAGGATAAATTTGTTCTCTACTAAAAAATCGCGTCGGTAAGCCGTTTTTATAGTTTGACCATCATAATCAATAGATAAAGGCATTTGGTTAGAAAAAACCAAATCTCTTTTTCCCATCTCATGTGCTAAATAGTATTCATAGGAGCTTTCCAATAAACCGGGGCCAAGTATTTGATAAACCTTATAAGCGCAATCAATAATAATTTTTGAAATATCATTTTCATTTTGTTTTATAAACATTTTAGTGGTCTTAGTAAACTTAATGTTTAAACAAACTAAATCTCTACTGTCATGGCGATTCCCATGCCGCCGCCGATACATAATGTTGCAAGCCCTTTGCCACCGCCGCGACGTCTTAACTCATGTAACAAAGTGACCAACACACGACATCCGCTTGCCCCGATGGGGTGTCCAAGCGCGATTGCGCCACCATTCACATTTACTTTTTCTAGTGGCAAATCAAGCCCACGCATCACGGCACAAGCCTGAGCCGCAAAAGCCTCATTTGATTCAACAAGGTCTAAATCATGCACGCTCCAACCTGCCTTTTCCAAAGCTTTTCGAGAGGCAGGAATTGGTCCCGTTCCCATTACGGCAGGGTCAACACCTGCGGTTGCCCATGAGGCAATGCGCGCCAGAGGTTTCAACCCCCTGTTCTCTGCCTCGCTTTCACGCATGAGCATAACCGCCGCCGCACCGTCATTTAAGCCCGAGGCATTGCCTGCCGTAACCGTTCCATCCTTTTTAAAGGCAGGGCGGAGCTTAGCAAGTGTGTCTGCAGTAATCCCGGCCCTCGGAAATTCATCGGTGTCAAAGATAATTTCATCTTTACGGGTTTGTATTGTGACAGGCACGATCTCATCCTTGAATTTGCCTGCCTTTATCGCCGCCTCGGCCTTGTTTTGGGATTGGGCTGCAAATTCATCTTGAGCCTCTCGCGTGACATCAAATTGCTGCGCCATATTCTCCGCCGTGATACCCATATGGTAATCATTAAACGCATCCCATAAACCATCTTTTATCATTGTATCAGTCAGGGAGACATCACCAAATTTTGTGCCATCACGCATATGCATGCAGTGGGGGGAAAGGCTCATATTCTCCTGCCCACCCGCGATAATAATATCGGCATCGCCATTTATAATTGACTGCATGCCGGGGGCAACCGCGCGAAGACCTGAGCCGCAGACCTGATTAATTGTCATGGCCGTTTTATCCTGAGGAATACCTGCCGCGATTGTCGCCTGCCGTGCAGGATTTTGCCCGCACCCGGCCGTTAAAACCTGCCCGAGTAAAACATCATCAATATCGCTTGGTGCGATACCTGTTTCATCGCATAAGTTCTTTATAACTGTTGCGCCGAGTTTGTGGGCTGGAACAGTTGATAAACCACCGCCGAAGCTTCCGATCGCGGTGCGTTTTGCCGCAACAATAACAATAGATTCTGACATGAAATATCTCCTTCATTCGGACTTTATACTATTTTAAAAATTGTGCAATTTCGATCCATACTTTTTCTTTTGCATGTGTGCCGGCCATCAGACCGATATGCCCTGTATCAATTTCAAGAGCCTGCATATTGCTGTTATTCTTGATTAGAAAATGAGCCGATCGCGGTGGTACAATTTTATCTTTTGTTGCAGAAATGACCAGCATTTTCGCATTGATATCGGCAGGGTTGATAACAACATTATTGAGCCGCCATTCACCTTTAATAAGGCTGTTTCGCCCAAACCAATCCTGCAAACATGTTAGTATGACGGAGCGCGAAACGGCATGATCCTCATTCAACCAGTCCTCGACATGAATAAAGCGGTCTTTATAGTCGAGCGTGTTAAATTTCCTGAATTTTGTAAGAACCTGCAACGGATCGATCGCCCAGAAAAGCGACTGAACAAAATCAAACGGCACAGGATTGGGCAAAGCTTTGGCGGTTAACGCCAAACCATTCAAACGCAAGCGTTGCTCTGGCGTAAAATGGCTGAAATCCCATGGCGGAGCCATGAAAATCATTTTACCGAGTATCTTTTGAAAGCCAGGATAGGCACAAAGTAATCCTGTCAATATTGTTGCCCCCATACAATAGCCTAGACAGCCAGCTATCGGCCTGCCTTTTGCAATCAGTTTTTCAAGGAGGGGTTTGAGATGATAACTAATGTATTTCTCAAGGGTCATGTCGCTTTCAGGTTTTGCCCATTCTAAAATGATGGGCGCAAAACCTTGCTCGGCTAATGTTTGTGCAAGGCTATGCGTTTCTTTCAAATCAAATATGCGATAGCTGTTAATCAATGACGGAATGAGAATAACATAAGGTTTTCCCTGCCATTCTTGCGCGGTTAAAAACCGTGAGCCTTCATGCTCCATTAATGTAATATACGGACGATTAAAAGGTTGAATATCACTTATTTGATAAGCCTTAATACCGTCCAAAGCTTCCTGCAGAATTTGTGCACTTGCGCCAAACATATTTTGAGTATCGGACAGGCTTGCCATCATCGCCGCGCCGGCATTCAGGTGAAGCCATAATGGTCTTGGCCCTGTGCGTTTAAAATATTCACTCACAAGAAATCTTTTGCTCTTTTCAAAAATTTGTGCATAAATTGTTGCATCAAACAATAGGAGATGAGAGATGAGCCGTCCACAAAAAAAAGCCGACGATATTACGATTGTAAAAAAATACGCTAATCGCAGGCTCTATGACACGGGGCGGAGCAGCTATATTACTTTGGATGACCTTGCCGAGATGATCCGCGAAGGGATCGATTTTAAGGTTGTTGATGCGAAGACAAGCAAAGATTTAACGCAATCTGTTTTGACCCAAATTATTGTTGAGCAGGAGTCGAATGAGGAGAATGAAAATCTTTTGCCTCAAAACTTTCTAAAAGAAATAATCAAATTTTATGGCGGTAATATGCAAGGCTTTGTACCGCTTTATCTTGATCAAGCGATGCAGAATTTTGTGCAGTCTCAGGAGCAGATGCGCGAGCATATGGAAAAATCTTTCGGGACAGTCATTCCAATCGGCACTGTTCAGACTTTAGAGCAAATGGAAACGATGACAAAACGTAACATCGACATCATGCAAAAAACAATGCAAATGTTCATGCCGCCAATGCAGAAAAAAAGATGAAGAGATCTAAACACATAGTTCACGAAGAGCACTAATTTTTAAAAATCCTCTTCATTACAGGTTTATCGAAAGTATAATAAATTCTAAATAGAAAGCGTCATTGCGAGGGATTAGCACGACTGCGGCAATCTATATGATGTTTAAGATTGTATGGATTGCTTGGTTACTCCGTTCCTCGCAATGACGGGCTGATAATCGGTTTCCCGCCTTGAGCGAATCGGCTATTTCTGGATCCCCGCTCAGTGGCGGGGATTTCAAAAAAAGAAAAACAAGGATAATAAACAGGTAAGCAACAATCTCATAAAAACTTCTCAGGTCTCAGAATTTCAACTGTTTCAATATAGGTGATACCTGAATAGTTTTTGAAATATAGTTGCGCGACTTTTGTTATAATTTTTTCCGCCGTTACTGCATCGTGAACAACGGATTCAATCTTTACATTGTCAAACCCATCCACAACCGACGCTCTTTCCGATGTTGTACGGATATTGCGGTCACCTTTCCCCCCCGCGCGCGTGATTGTATAGCCTGTCGCGCCTTCTTCCTCGATAAGCATACAGATTTTATCCAACAGAATGCGCTCTGTAATAATAACAACTTTTTTCGCAGGATGGAGCCTCATGGTTTAAACCTCAAAAACAATATTAGCAAGTGTGATAAAAAGCGGAATACATATCGCAATCGCAACAGGGGTTCCGATACTGGTGGATGAACCGATATAGGCAGACGGGTTAGCCGTCGGGATGCCCCCGCGCAAGGTTGGCGGGCCGGAAATATCCGAATTGGATGCCGCCATCACGGCGAGCAAAGCAACACCGCCCGGACTGAACCCCGTTGCAACATGCGCAATATAGCCTAGTCCAAAACCCAGTAATCCGTTCATAATCGGCGCACAAAAAGCGTAAACCATGTACCAATGCGCCACTTTCCTGAGCTCGCTTATCCGTGCGAAAGCTTCCATTCCCATGATGAGCATAAGGACAGAGAGAAACCCACGAAATAGCGGCTCGTAAAAACCATCAAAGACACGTTCAGGGTTGGTGAGAAGCCCGAGCACCAAGCCAAGGAGTAAAGCCGAAAGCGCTGAACCGCGCAGGCTTTCCTTGATGATGCCCATGACATCAACCTTGGTATCTTCACCTTTATCCTGTTTTTTTAAATAAATATTGGCGAGCACTATTGCCAGAATAAGCGCAGGGATATCCATAAATGGGTAAAGTGCAGGCACCCATGCCTCATAGGCAATCATATCTTCCTCAAGCAAAACAATCGCCGCCGCAAGCGTTGATGCGCTCACCGCACCGAAAAGACCTGCCGTTGCAATTCCATCCTCTTGACGGATATTCGGTAAAAATGAAAAGAGTAATCGCCCTGACAAAACAGCAACCACACCAATAATAATCGCAAAGATAGCAGGCAATATCATCGCGCTTAAATCCGCCTCGCGAATTTCCATTCCGCCCTTCAAACCGATTTTCATGAGCAGCATAAATACAATAAATTGATAAACGGCGTTGGGGATTGAAAGCTTGCTGCCGCATGCCGCGATGACCATACCACCGATCAAAAAACCAAGTGTAGGCGATTGGAATTGCGTTAGCAATCTGCCTAAAAATTCGATTAAAAATTCCATGGTTATAGTTTAAAGCAACGACTGTTTTATTAAATATAAAACAAGAAAACGCGCGTTTTTATGCACAATTATAGGAACAAACGATAGAATAAAGTTGTATTGCAAGAATAAGTCCTGCAATAACAATAATATTTATGAAAAAATCCCCCGCTTTCGCGGGGAAATCAATCCGTGTTATCAATATTTATCTACGGTTAATATGTTATTTATCCTTTAAAAAACGCTTCGACTTGCTTCTGAAGGGCTTGAGATTGTTGTGCCAATTCACCCGAGGTTGAAAGAACCTGTTGCGCCGAGTTGCCCGTTTCCTGCGCGGCCTCACTCACACTTGTGATATTTTTTGTCACTTCCTGCGTTCCTGCGGCGGCTTGCTCAACACTTCTTGCAATTTCTTGGGTCGCCGCATTTTGCTCCTCAACGGCGGAGGCAACGCCTGATGCAGACTGAGTTAACAGGTCAATCGTCGCAGAAATATCATGAATGGCACTAACGGCATCATTGGTAATGCCTTGCATATTCTGGATTTGCTTACTGATTTCTTCAGTAGCATTGGCAAGCCCCTTGACCTCATTCGCAACAACGGCAAAGCCTTTCCCTGCATCACCGGCACGCGCGGCCTCAATCGTTGCATTGAGCGCAAGCAGATTTGTCTGCTCGGCAATATCATTGATCAATGTCACAACATCGCCAATACTACTCGCCGCATCTTTTAAGCTTGTAACGGTTTGATTGGTGGAATCTGCCTTGTTTTTGGCCGACAACGCCATGTCGTTTGATTCCTGCATACGTTTACTGATTTCAGAAATAGAAGCAGTGAGCTCCTCAGTTGAAGCTGCCACAGTTGAGACATTCACCGATGCCTCCTCTGCCGCCGCGGCAACGGTCGTGGCCTGGGATTGGGTTTCTTCCGCCATGGAGGACATGCTTTGTGCCGTTGCTTCCAGCTCGGTCACCGCACTGCCCAGGATATTAACGACATTTTCGACATCCTGCCCCATTTTCTCTTTCGCGGTGATAATATCCCATGTGAGCATTGCCCCGACATAGTTATCCTGCTTATCCTTAATGGCAGATACAAGAAGGCTCATTCGTTCAGGGCCAACCGTGATTTTCGCACGGTGCGGCAGGTTTGTCGGATCGGCAAGCAATTTGCGTTGATGTGCAGGGTCTTTATGAAAGATATCAATGCTTTGCCCCAGAATATCTTTCGCCTTTGTCGGCAGATGTTCCTCAAGCGTCGTCAGCGTCTTCACAGACGTGTTATTAATATAATTCACTTTTAAATTGTCACGCACGTCAACCGTCATAACATTTGTCGGCATATCATCGACCATTTGTTTGAGCAGGAATGACCGCTCGGCATCTCCCTTAAATTGCGTGATGGCTCGCGACATTTCACCGATTTCATCACCACGTTCCGTCCCTGTAATTTCCACAGTAAAATCACCATCTTTTAAGCGGCTCATAATATGTGTAACATTTTTGAGCGCATCTGAAATCATTCGGCTCATAAACACTGCGACAAAACCCGCGAATGCGATTATGCCCAGCACAATGATAATCGTTTTGATAAGGCTGTTATGAATCGTATCCGAGGCCTGATCACCCAGTTCCGTTTGCGCATTTTCTTTTTGAGTAAATAAATCTGTATAGGTTTTGAGAATGGCAGGGCCGTTTTCTTCAAGCGCATCATAATATGAATTACGTTCATCCACCAACGCAACAATAGCCGTCATAAGTTGCCCAAACTCTTGCAAGGCAGGCAAAATATTGTCAGGAACTGATAGCGCGTTCGGGTTATTATTATCAATAATTGCGGACAAGCGTTCCTGGGCTTCTTGAATCTCGGCAATGCTTCTTTGTCCGTCTTCGAGCTTATTGTAAATCAAAAATTGGCGAGAATAGTAACGGGAGAGGAGCAATGATTCCTGAACCTGCCCCGCACGATACGCTGTTGAAAATATACCTAATGCTGCATTTTCATTAATATAGCGCGATAACAGTTGCCTTATAACGGGGCCAAGATCATTGAGTTGCTGCACCTGCTCAGACACCGAAACCTGAATTTCTGCGGCCTTATAAAAATTATCCTGATATGTCTGTAAGGCTTGTAAAGACTGGTCAAGGATTTGAGCCTGGCTATCATCGGTCAAGTAACTTTCAATCTGGGCTTTCTTATCTTTGAGATTATTCAAATTTTCTTTAACTTTATCGCGTGCGGTCTCATCATTATTAAGACGATATGACAATGTATTTTGCCGCGTATCCCCTAGATATTGAGCCATATCTGCCAGAAGCAAGCTGCCCGTTGCCGTCTTTTTATAATATTCGAAAATTGATTCGAGCCGCGCCATATTCATAATGGCAAAAGCACTTAATATAATGACAAAGAACAGGATCAAACCATATGATCCGCCTAACTTATGAGAGATATTTATATCATTCAGTTTTTTCACGAGAGTCCCACCAACATAAAATTTAATTTGAAAGAAATAATCTCATATTCATGAGAGCGAAGGAAGCGTAAGTTACATTATTCTAAAGATATCAATGATATAAGCTATTTTATATACATAGGTATGATGATCAGGCGGATTTCTGTATGGCAATCCGCAAGCCAAGCAGAATAAAGAATGCCCCCGTTGCGCGGTCTATCCAGATTGAAAAAGATGATAGTTTTTGCCGGACAGTTTGATGCGTTAAAACCATACTGATAAAACTGAACCATAGCATGACCATAACCGCGATTGAGCACCCATAAATAAGCTGCCATGACAAGGGTGTTGTCTCCCCTATCATTTGTGTGAATAAAGCCAGAAAGAATAAGGTCGCTTTCGGGTTGAGGGCATTGGTGATAAAGCCCTCGATGAAGGACCGCTTCAGAGACTTCGATTTATTTTGGGCTTTCTCAACCGCCATGTCCCAGCCTTTTGATTTTAGCGCCATATAGCCGCAATAAAGGAGATAAGCCGCGCCCAAATATTTGATGATATTAAAAAGGATAATGGATTGCGAAATTATGAGGGCCAGACCGAATATGGAATAACCGATATGCACAAAAATCCCCATACCGATACCGATTGCGGTGACAATACCGCTTTTGCGTCCGACACCGAGAGCATTGCGCATGGCAATGAGGAAATCAGGCCCGGGGGATGCCATTGCAAAAAATGTCGCGGTTAAAATAATGAGGTATGTTGTGAAAAAGTCCATGGTTTATATGGACTTATATAAGACGAATTTGCAATGAAATTTTATTTTAAAAAGGGAAGTTTTGAACTACGGTATCCTTAATTCTTGAACGCGTGCCGTCACAGTATCCAAAAATCTGGCTTGTATTTTATGCACCACTTCCGTTTGATCGACCATTGCATCCGTAAATTTATCCCGCATGCCCGCAACGCAAATTTGAGTATCAGATGTTTGCAACCCTGAAAGAGGCATGATTGTATAGGGAAGAATCGCACCACCATATTCAATGTTATCTTCTGAAGGTATTTCAGCGAGTGGATGTTGACCTTGTACATAGGCTTGCGTAATTTCTTCGGTTACGGCTTCTTTAAATGCCGCTTGTAAGTTATCATCGCTACTTAAATTAGGATATTCATTTAAAATTATTAGCGTTTTTGAATTAAATGGCACGCAGACAGACTCATTTACATTTGCTTGTGTTGAACCGAACGCGAAAGATGCCAATAGTGCAGTAATTCCTCCAGTAGCAATACCTACACCGGTAACCTTATCTTTACTTGATGCAGCCGAAATGCCAAACAGGGCACTTATCCCTCCCAAAAAATATGGTATAATAACAAATTCAAAGTTACCAACCGCATAAATACTGGATGCCGCGGCTAAACCAACTGCCCCTCCAATCATAGTCGACGTTAATAGGGGTCTGCGGTCAAAAATATCTCTAATCTCAGCAAAAGGCATAATAAAAACTCCAAAAAATTTATTTCACATAGATATTCCATAGTAATTAATCTATGTCAACCTTTTTTAAACTGTTTTAACCCTCTTCACCTTCTGAGCTTTCTTCGCCATCCACCGCTTCAATAATTTCTTCTTCGGCGTCTTGTTCCTCAATCAGCCAGGCAACGGAGACGACCTTTTCACCCTTACCGACATTGAAGAGTTTGACCCCTTGCGTCGCGCGACCAACGATTCTTACATCCTTAATCGGTGTGCGGATTGTCGTGCCTTCGTTGGTCACCAACATCACCTGATGGTCATCCGTTACAGGGAAGGTTGAGACAACCGGCCCTGTTTTATCAGTCACATCCATGTTGATCACGCCGGAACCGCCACGCCCCGTTGTGCGATATTCATTCGCAGGTGTCCGCTTCCCATAGCCATTTTCGGAAACAGTTAAGAGCGGCATATCATCATCACGCTTGATGATTGACATGGTCATAATCTCATCCCCTTTTTGAAGTTTCATCCCCCGCACCCCTGTTGAATTGCGCCCTGCAAAAACGCGGATTGACTCGGCATGGAACCGCATCGCCTTACCCAAACGGGAGGCGAGGAAGATATCCTCACCCTCACGGCAAATATTAACGGAAACAAGCTTTTCCCCCTCGCCAAGCTTCATCGCGATTAAACCGTTAGAGCGGATATTGGCAAAGTCGGACATTTTATTGCGCCGTACACTGCCGTGGGAGGTACAGAACATTAAATCCATATCCTGCCAGACGGTTTCATCCTCGGGCGTGCGCAGATAAACCTGAACCGTTTCCCCGTTTCCAAGCGGGAGGAGATTCACCATCGCCTTTCCCTTGGACGTCGGGGAGCCGAGCGGAAGCTGCCAGACCTTCATTTTATGCACAATGCCGCGTGAGGTGAAAAACAAAATTGGCGTATGTGTTGAGGCAACGAAGAGGTCGGAGACAAAATCATCATCCTTCGTATTCATCGCGTTGCGCCCTTTACCACCACGGCGTTGTGCGCGATAGGTATCAAGCGGCACACGCTTGACATAGCCCTGATTTGTGATGGTCACAACCATATCCTCACGTTGAATGAGCGATTCAATATCGCTTTCAAATTCGGCCTCGATAATCTCGGTGCGGCGGGCAAAACCGAATTTTTCTTTCACAACTTCAAGCTCATCAGTGAGGACGGTCAGCATCTTTTGACGGTCAGCAAGAATGGCGAGATATTCGGCAATCGCATCCGTAATTTCTTTCAGCTCACCGCTGATCTTCTCACGTTCCAACCCTGTCAATTTATGCAAGCGAAGGTCAAGAATTGCGCGGGCTTGCGTATCTGAAAACTGATATGTGCCATTTTCATCCACCGCATATTCAGGGTCGTCAACCAGCTCAATCAAGGGCTTCACATTCCCGACGGCCCAGCGTTTATTCAGCAAACCTTCACGGGCTTCGGTCGGGTTGGGCGCGTTACGGATAAGCGCGATAATCTCATCAATATTGGCCACGGCAACCGCCAGACCGACCAAAACATGCGCCTTGTCTCGTGCCTTATTAAGTTCAAAAATCGTACGGCGCGTGATCACTTCCTCACGAAACTTCACAAAAGCCTGAATAAATTCGCGGAGTGTAAACTGACGCGGGCGACCATGGTCAAGCGCAAGCATATTGCACCCGAATGATGTTTGAAGCGGCGTGAATTTAAATAACTGATTCAGCACAACTTCCCCATGCGCATCGCGTTTCAGCTCAATCACAATACGCACGCCATCACGGTCGGATTCATCGCGCAAATCGGCAATACCTTCCAGTTGTTTTTCACGCACCAATTCGGCAATGCGTTCAATCAGGCGGGATTTATTCACCTGATACGGGATTTCATGGACAATAATAGCCTCGCGACCGGAGCGCACTTCCTCAAACGTTGTACGCGCACGCATTTTGACCGAGCCATTGCCAGTATGATAAGCGGATTTTAACCCTGTCTGCCCTAAAATCAGACCACCTGTTGGGAAGTCAGGCCCTTTGATAATCTCGTTCAATTCCTCAATCGAGATTTCAGGGTTATCGACATAGGCAATACAACCATCAATAACCTCGGTCAGATTATGCGGCGGGATATTGGTTGCCATGCCAACCGCAATCCCTCCTGCCCCATTGACGAGCAGGTTCGGAATACGCGATGGCAGAACGGCCGGCTCACTTTCCGACTCATCATAATTCGGGATAAAATCGACTGTATCCTTGTCAAAATCCTCAAGGATGGCCTCCCCAGCTTTCGCAAGGCGCGATTCGGTGTAACGCATCGCGGCGGGTGGGTCACCATCCATGGAGCCAAAATTCCCCTGCCCGTCAACGAGCGGCAGGGACATTGAGAAATCCTGCGCCATACGCACCATTGAATCATAAATCGCGCTGTCACCATGCGGGTGGTACTTACCCATCACTTCCCCGACAATTTTTGCAGATTTTTTGTAAGGTTTGCTGGAATCATAGCCGCCCTCTTTCATCGCATAAAGGATACGGCGGTGAACAGGTTTCAATCCGTCACGGGCATCAGGGAGCGCACGACTAACAATCACGCTCATCGCGTAATCAAGGTAGGATTTTTTCATCTCATCTTCGAGATAAACTGTCGGGAAATGCTCGCCGCTTGGTGGTGTCTGGTTTTGTGTATCGTCGGTCATATATTAGTCTCCTATTACGTCATTACACGTTTTTACAACAGTAAAATACGTGTAATCCATTTTCTTTTTATGGATTGCACGTATTCATGAATGAAACGTGCAATGACGCGTTTTTAATGACCCAATATACCCTTCAGCCCATAGAAAGACAAAGGAAAACAGCTATTTTATACACATAGCGCGCGCAATAAAAAAACCGCCTGTAAAAGGCGGCTTTTCAATAGTTATACTTTAAAGCGTTTAATTGTTTGTTTCTTCTTCAATTTCTGCATCGACTTCTTCAAGACCTTGCTCAAGCTCGCTTTCGGCCTCTGTGTCAACAGCTGCCTCATATTCTGCCTGAAGCTCGTCAATTGTCTCGCTCACTTCATTTGTGACATTCTCGGCAGATTCACGAACGGCATCCATCGCATTTTCGGCTTCCGCTTCAATGCGTGACATCATGTTGTCTGCGGCATTTTCAGCCTCATTATTGTCCTCACCGCAGGCACTTAAAGCCAAAACAGAGACAAAAGCCATTGATAACAAAGTTTTATTCATTTTTATTCTCCTAAATTTAAACCGAACAATACTTCTAGCGAAGTTTTGTTCCCTGTCAAACATAAAATATTTATGACATCTGCTTTGGAACGAAAGATAGTTAATGTGTATTGGTTTAATATGATGACCAAAAAACATAATAATTTTTACATCTATAGCATTCTTATGCCTTGTATCGCGGTAGCGGTGTTTTGCGGCCTGTGTATAAATGAATTGGCCGCTTACAGCCCTGCCATGAAAGAAACCGTTTTGCAAACAATGGAAAGTGCGACAGAAGTTGAAAGTGATAAACTGGCTTTCAGACCGGAAACAAAACCGGGTGAAAATCACATTATTTTAGCGGAAAACAGCTATTAAGCTCTTCCGATTGAAATATAGTCCAGCCCATATTTACGAACTGTCTCAGGGTCATAAATATTACGCCCGTCAAAAATAGTTTGTGATTTAAGCTTTACTTTCAGATTTTCAAAGTCAGGGGCGCGGAAATTTTTCCATTCGGTTGCGATTATTAGCGCGTCTGCATTTTCTAACGTTTCTTGCATTGTATCGCATAGCATTAAATCATCCCGCTCACCATAGATACGGCGGCATTCATCCATCGCCTCGGGGTCATAGGCTTGCAGTTTTGCTCCTGCTTGCCAGAGTGCTTCCATAATCACGCGGCTGGGCGCATCGCGCATATCATCGGTCTTCGGTTTAAAAGACAATCCCCAAAGCGCGAAAGTCTTATCACTTAAATCCGAGCCGAATTTGGCTTTAATTTTATGAACAAGGACGGCTTTCTGGTCTTGGTTAACCGCTTCGACTGCCTCAATTACACGCGCGGGAAAGTCATTTTGCCGCGCTGTCGAGGCCAGAGCCTTCACATCCTTTGGAAAGCATGAGCCACCATAACCAATCCCCGGATAAATAAATTCATAGCCAATTCTTTTGTCAGAGCCGATACCGAGGCGAACATTCTCAATATCCGCACCAACCCGCTCGGCAATATTGGCAATCTCATTCATAAAAGAAATCTTGGTTGCGAGCATAGCATTCGCGGCATATTTTGTCAGTTCGGCAGAGCGAATATCCATCTTCACTAAACGATCATATTTAATCAAAATTGGCGCATAAATTTCTTCCAACAACTGCTCAGCCTTCGGATGGTCGAACCCAATCACAACACGGTCGGGGCTTTCGAAATCAGCAATAGCCGAGCCTTCTTTTAAAAATTCAGGGTTGGAGGCCACATAGAATTCTATTGTTTCACCGCGAGACTCCAAAGCCTGTTGCACCTCACCACGCACAATATCCGCACTGCCGACCGGCACGGTTGATTTTGTAATGACCAGTTTCGGCGCATCCATTTTCTGCCCAATCATCCGCGCAACGGCCTTAACAGCGGATAAATCGGCAGAGCCATCCTCATCAGGCGGTGTGCCGACGGCGATAAACATAACTTCACCATGAGACACCGCGCGGTCCATATCTGTTGTAAAGGCAATGCGCTCGGCCTTTAAGTTCGAATCAATCTTACGGGATAAACCTGGCTCAAAAATAGGGACGATACCGTTATTCAGGTCGTCCACTTTGCCTTGATCAAGGTCAACACATAACACATCATGGCCGACATCGGCAAAACACGCCCCTGTAACCAACCCGACATAACCGGAACCGAAAATAGTAAGTTTCATTTAGTAAAGTCATTAGCGACTAATCGCGATGTTGTCACGCGGAAAATTTACGCCGCTTTTTGTTTCGACGGGTTTTTATTCAACAAAGGCGCGAGGTAATGCCCTGTATAGCTTTCTTTTACTTTCGCAACTTCTTCAGGCGTGCCTGATGCAATCACCTGCCCACCGCCCGAGCCACCCTCGGGACCAATATCAATAATATGATCGGCGGTTTTAATGACTTCCAGATTATGCTCGATAATCACAACACTATTCCCTTGATCAACCAGCGTATGGAGAACCTCCAATAATTTGCGCACATCCTCAAAATGAAGTCCCGTTGTCGGCTCATCTAAAATATAAAGTGTCTGCCCCGTTGAGCGCCTTGCAAGCTCTTTCGCCAGCTTCACACGCTGCGCCTCACCGCCTGACAATGTCGTTGCTTGCTGCCCCACCTTGATATAGCCAAGCCCGACCTGTTTCAGTGTTTCCATTTTATCGCGAATGGTCGGTACGGCCTTGAAAAACTCAGCGGCATCCTCGATTGTCATGTCCAGTACATCGGCAATTGATTTGCCCTTAAATTTCACCTCCAAAGTCTCGCGGTTATAGCGTTTACCTTCGCAAGCCTCACACACCACGAAAACGTCGGGAAGGAAATGCATTTCAATCTTGATAACGCCATCCCCTTGACAAGATTCACATCGCCCACCCTTCACGTTAAAGGAAAACCGCCCAGGGCCGTAACCCCTTGTTTTCGCTTCAGGTAAACCAGCATACCAATCCCGTATATGGGTGAAGGCACCTGTATAAGTTGCAGGGTTTGAACGCGGCGTACGCCCGATCGGGGATTGGTCAATATCAATCACCTTGTCGATCCATTCCAGCCCGTGAATCTCATCATAGGGCATCGGCGTATCCTTCGCCTTCATAATTGCGCGTGCGGCGGCCTTATAAAATGTATCAAGGATGAGCGTTGATTTCCCCGAACCCGAGACCCCTGTGACACATGTCATTGTACCAAGCGGAATATCAACACTGACATTTTGGAGGTTATTGCCCTTCGCACCTTTCAGCGAAATGGTTTTTTTCTTGATACCCTTACGCCGTTCGGCAGGGATTGGTACTTGCTTACGCCCTGTCAGATAATCGGCCGTGAGAGACTTTGTATTATTCATCACCTCTTCGGGTGTGCCTTGGGCAACCACTTGCCCGCCATGAACGCCAGCCCCCGGGCCCATATCAATCAAGTAATCTGCATCACGTATTGCATCCTCGTCATGCTCAACCACAAGCACCGTGTTACCGATATCGCGCAGTCGTTTCAGTGTTTCGAGCAGGCGATTATTATCCCGTTGATGAAGGCCAATGGATGGCTCATCCAAAACATACAAAACGCCTGTCAATCCAGATCCGATTTGTGATGCAAGGCGAATCCGTTGACTCTCCCCACCTGATAAAGTCCCTGACCGCCTATCCAGCGAGAGATAGCCTAAGCCGACATTCATCAGGAATGTTAGCCGCTCATTGATTTCTTTTAAGATTTTCTCAGCGATTTGATATTGTTGTTTGGTGAGGACAGAACCGTTTCCCCCGCCTTGAGCGGGGGTACGCTGCTGGGGTTCCCCGCTCGGGGGCGGGGATGACAGGTGACCAAACCATTCATGCGCTTTACGAATGGAAAATTGAGTTGCCTCACCGATATGAAGCCCGTCAATCTTTACCGCCTGCGCTTCGGGCTTAAGCCTGTAACCATCACACGCATGGCATGGCGTCGCCTGCTGATACTCACTCAACTCATCACGTACGCGATTAGAGTCAGTCTCAATCATACGGCGTTTGAGGTTGCCGATCACGCCTTCAAACGGTTTGTTATTCGACCAAGTATTATTTTCGGATTGATAAGTGGTTTTGATTTTTTCTTTGCCAGAACCATGCAGAACAATATCCTGATATGTCTTATCAAGCTTGTTCCAATTGGTTGTAATTTTGAATCCATAATGGTCTGCAACCCCTTGCAGTGCTTGAAGGTAATAACCGCCGAACGCACCTTTCGACCATGGCGCAATCGCGCCCGCCTTCAGCGATTTATTCTTATCGGGGATAATCAGATCAATATCGAAATCATGCTTTTCCCCCAAACCGTCACAGGCAGGGCATGCCCCATGGGGGTTGTTGAATGAAAACAAGCGTGGCTCAATCTCGGCAATGGTAAAGCCCGAGACAGGGCAGGCGAATTTTTCACTGAACATAGTTTCTTCGCCGCTTGTCGCATCCTCTACAACACACAACCCATCGGCAATCCTCAGGGCGGTTTCAATCGAGTCGGCTAAACGGTTCCCAATATCTTCACGCAAGACCAAGCGGTCAATGACGATTGCAATATCATGCTTCACTTTTTTATTCAGCTCGGGCACTTCGTCGATTTCATAAAATTCGCCATCGACCTTGACGCGTTGATAGCCTTTGGCTTGGAATTCTTTAAATTCTTTGCGGTACTCGCCTTTCCGTCCACGGACAATGGGGGCGAGGATGTAAAGCTTTGCGCCATCACCCATCACCATCACGCGGTCAACCATCTGGCTTACTGTCTGGCTTTCAATCGGCAGACCCGTTGCAGGGGAATATGGCACACCGACACGCGCCCAGAGGAGGCGCATATAATCGTAAATCTCGGTTACTGTGCCGACAATGGAGCGCGGATTTTTCGATGTTGTCTTTTGTTCAATCGAAATAGCGGGGGAAAGCCCTTCAATGCTGTCCACATCGGGCTTTTGCATCATTTCAAGAAATTGCCGCGCATAGGCGGAGAGCGATTCAACATAGCGGCGCTGCCCCTCGGCATAGATAGTATCAAAGGCAAGCGAAGACTTCCCCGAACCGGACAAGCCGGTCATGACGACCAACTGATCGCGCGGGATGTCGATATTGACATCTTTTAAATTATGTTCCCGCGCACCCCGCACGGATATTTCGGTTAAGGCCATGTTTTGTTACTATCATTGTTATTGGTTTTATTACTGAATAATGTAGACAAATAGAGTGTAAGAACAAGGTCTACAATAACTAAACCAAAATCCGTCATTGCGAGGGAGTAACACGACCGCGGCAATCCATACGTAGTCGCTGTTTTTACCACAGAGATTACAGAGTTCACTGAGTTCCATCATCCTCGTCATTGCAGGTTTTTGCGAAAGCAAATACCTGTAATCCATCAGTTTTTTAAATCAAACCACGGATGAACACAAATAAACACGGATATAAATTTTTTGTGATTTTGTGTTTCATTAAGATTGTCATCCCGAGCAAAGTGTAACGAAGTCGAGGGATCTTATTGTTTATGAGTTCTCTCCATGCGCTTCGCTTAGTCGAGATGACAGAACTATATTTACACGGAGGTGCGGAGAAACGGAGCATAAAAAACTCCGAACCTCCGATACTCCGTGTAAATTATTGCTGAATTGTAGGGTCAAGCCCTGCAATAACGTTTGATTGGTGTGTTATTATGAGTTTTAAAATTAAATAATATTATATAAAATCCAAACCTTTACGTATCATTGCAACGCTTTGTGTGCGAACCCGATCTGCCATAAAATGGGTTTCAATATATCCTGTTCTATGAGCGCGTGAAACAACGTGAGCAGCAAGGTCACCAGAAAATTGAATTTCCACTTCTGAATTAGTAGGGTTGACGCTTTTGATTTGGTATTCAAAGCCACAAACATCCATAAACTGTCTAAGTGCTGTTACGTATGTATCAATTTGTCCCTTTAAATGATCTGCCAGCCCTAAAGTTGTATTATTAACTCCTTTTTTATCTCCTAAAAAACAGACATTTAGATTCTCGTGATCTTCTTGATTTTTAAATCGAAATTCATAACCTGACATCACTTGCCCATAACTGCCCCTTTTTGAAACAGAATTCACAGTGTATTCTGTAATTCCTACCTTTCTTAGATAATCTTGTATCTGCCTTTTATAATCTTCTTTACTGTAAAAGGTCTTTTGTCCAATATCAAAAGGACCAGGACCACTAAAAACTTGATAAGTACAGTTAGGATAATTTTCTTTAGGTACACATCTTATTAAATCAAATGCACTACGCATTGTATCTCTCCAATATAAATTAACTTTCCGTTAACTTACCCTAAAAAATAATTTATGTCAACAATTATTTTCTCTGTTATTTTATGTTTTTTTGATAAACTATGATTCATGTTGAACGCTCGCTCATTTTCCTATGCGTCCGAGACCTATAAATGGTGGCAGAATGCCTTCATCAGAACGGTTGAGAGGTTGACCGGGCAACGGCGTATTTATAAGCTTTATGATGATTACCGCCGCGAATTTATATCATCTCAAACACATGATTTTTACAGTGAGGCGATACGAAAGCTTGACCTCACGGTTGATTATGACCGTGCGAAATTGAATGCCATTCCAAAAACCGGTGCGTTAGTCGTGGTCGCCAACCACCCTTACGGCGTATTGGATGGCTTAATTATCAACCAGTTGATGAGCAATGTGCGCACCGATTTCAAGGTTTTAACCAACGGCGTTTTATGCAAGGCACCCGAGGCGAATGCCAACCTCCTCCCCATTGATTTTGATGAAACGGAAGACGCCCTCAAAACCAATCTCCAAACGCGTAAAGCCGCGCGGGAGATCCTCAAAAACGGTGGATGCATCGTTGTTTTCCCCGCGGGCGGCGTGTCTTCAACCCCGACTTGGCGGGATAAAGTTGCGCAGGATACGGAATGGCAACCCTTTATCGGTTCGCTTATCCATAGAAGCAAAGCCGACGTGCTCCCTATTTTCTTTGAAGGGCAAAATAGCCGCCTGTTTCAGGTTATAGGTGCAATTTCCCTGACCGCCAGAACGGCGCTCTATTTTAAGGAATTGGCAGACAGAATAGGGAGTCGCGTTGGTGTCGCTATTGGTGATACAATCCCCTATCATTCACTCGAAAAATTTCCTGAAAAGAGAGACTTGTTAAAACATTTGCGCCAGGAGACTTATAGGTTGGGTGGTATGGATAGCCTGCCCCTGGCGCGACCTGCCTATCGGTTGAACAGCCGCGCCCATCTCAATTCACAATGAAAAAACGCTCAGTCAAACTGAAGAATCATGCGACAAGCGTGACAGTTGAAGACGAATTTTGGATACTCTTAAAACAAATTGCTGAACGGAATAATATATCCATCGCAACATTAATTAATGACATAGATGAGCAAAGACTTGAGTCAAAGTCCGGCGGGCTGTCCAGCGCTATCAGAGTTTATGTTTTGAAGAAAATGATAGAGGAATATTAAGCTTCAAGCTATAGTGACAAAACTAAAAACAATCTATTGATACGGATTGTGACATCAAAAACGAGATAAGCCCGTAAGCCCGTACCCCCCCTTGAAAACTACTCCACAGTTACTGACTTTGCTAAATTGCGCGGTTGGTCGACATCCGTGCCCTTAATCACCGCGACATGATAGGCGAGGAGCTGTACCGGGATTGCATAGAGTATCGGCGCGACAAAGGGGTGAACATCCGCCATTGTGACCGACCAGACCGAATTATCCTTTAATGCCTCAACACCTTTCGCGTCACTTATCAGGAAGACTTTGCCGCCTCTGGCGACTGTTTCTTGCACGTTGCTTGCGGTTTTTTCAAATAAGACATCATTGGACGGCGAAAGCACAACAATCGGCACGCTGTCATCAATCAGGGCGATGGGTCCATGCTTCATTTCCCCCGCGGCGTAGCCTTCGGCGGTGATATAGCTGATTTCCTTGAGCTTCAATGCGCCCTCCATTGCGATCGGGAACAAATTCCCACGCCCAAGATAAAGCACATAGTGAGCCTTTGCGATTGAGGCGGCGATTTCCTTAATCGCCTTATCATGATTGAGAATATCAGAGGCCACACTTGGCACATGGCGTAGTGCGTCTGTGTAATCGCGTACCTGATCCTCATTCAGGTTTCCGCGATCCGCAGCGGCGGCAATGGCCAGGCAAGCAAGCGTTGTAAGCTGACAAGTTGTGGCCTTTGTCGATGCCACGGCAATTTCAGGTCCTGCAAGCGTGTTGAGGGAATAATCGGATTCCCGCTCAATCGTTGTTTCAACCGCATTGACGATTGATAAAATTGTCTGATTTTGCGACTTGGCATAGCGGAGAGCCTCCAGCGTGTCCAATGTTTCGCCACTTTGTGAGATAAAGATGGCGAGCCCGTTATCCGGCATTGGTGCCTCGCGATAGCGGAACTCGCTTGCCACATCCAGTTCAACCGGAATACGGGCAATTTGCTCAAACCAATATTTTGCAACCGATGCGGCGTAATACGCCGTACCGCAGGCAATAAGTGTGATACGCGGTGCTTTTTTCACGGCATCTAAAATGGCGGGCGGCAGGGCGATTTGCCCCGTCGTCGGATTGATAAAGCTGTTGAGTGTGTCACCGATAACGGCCGGTTGCTCGTAAATTTCTTTGAGCATAAAGTGTGGGTAATTTCCTTTACCAGTCACTGCGCCACTTTGTGCCGTTGTGCGTATAGGACGATCAAGCATATCATTCGCGGCGTTATAGATTCTGACGCTTTTGGATGAGAGGGTCACTCTATCGCCATCTTCCAAAAAGCAGATTTTATTTGTAAAAGGCGCAAGCGCGTAAGAGTCGGATGCAAGAAACATCTGCCCGTCCCCGTAACCGATTGCCAAGGGCGTACCCTGCCTTGCGCCGATCATCAAATCATCCTCACCTGAGAATATTAATGCAAGCGAATAAGCACCTTTCAGGCGGTCAAATGTTTTGTTGGCCGCTTCTTGCGGGCTGTCACCCTGATGAATATAATGGGTTGCAAGGCGCACGATGACTTCTGTATCGGTTTCAGATTCAAAATAAATTTGGTAAGAAGATAGCTCGGCCTTAATCTCATTATAATTCTCAATGATACCATTATGGACGACTGCAACTTTATCCGTTGCGTGCGGGTGGGCATTGCGCTCGTTCGGCAGGCCATGGGTGGCCCATCTTGTATGTCCGATACCGATAGAACCCGATAGGGGTTCGGCCTTAATTTTTTGTTCAAGATTGATGATTTTGCCTTCGGCACGGCGACGGTCTATTAACCCTTCGGACAATGTTGCAATGCCTGCCGAGTCATACCCACGATATTCGAGGCGTTTAAGGCCCTCTAAAAGAGGCGTGGCCGCATTCTCAACACCTATGACACCGACAATTCCACACATTATTTTTGTTCCTTTTCCTGTAGATTCTTAAGGGCTTCCTGAACGGCTAACTGCTGACACGCGGACATAAGGCGAAAACCGTAACCGCGTGTATTCGCTATACTTGGACCAAGTGCACGCGTATCATATAGGGCAACAACACGTTGTTCCTCATGAATTAATTCTGTACCGCATGCTGCCGCGTTTGGATTATAATTAACCTTCATTTCATTTGGGAAATTATTGCCTTTTATAACTTCCAGAACCTCTATCGTGACAATTGGACCGGCCTGCGTAAAACCGCGCGATGGATTGATGATACGCGCATTTATAATTATATCTGCATCCTCATATGTCTTGGCGGCTTGCTCTCGTGTCGGTTGTAAACATTCACAGGCCTGTACTATTTGAGGTGTAAAAAACATAAAGAGTGTAATTAGAAGCGCAGCAATTTTCATGATTTTTTCTTCTTATCACGATAATCCTTTGCCCAGCCATCAAGGGTGGTTTGGCGCGAGCGTGCAACCGCCATAGCGTTGGCGTCAACATCCTCTGTAATAACGCTGCCTGCCGCAATGATTGCGCCTTTATCAACCTTTAAAGGTGCGATAAGTGTACTGTTTGAGCCAACAAAGACCTGCTCACTTATGATCGTTTGATTCTTGTCAAATCCATCATAATTTGCAATAACCGTGCCTGCACCAATATTGGTTTTTTCGCCTATAGTGGCATCGCCAAGATAAGACATGTGTTTCGATTTTGCGCCAGCCTTTAGCTCGCTTCGGTTCACTTCACAGAAATTACCTACGGCGGCGTAATCGCCAATTTTTGACTGAGGACGAAGCCTCGCAAACGGACCGATTGAAACATTTTCACCAATCCTTACACCCTCCAAATGCGAGAAAGCATGGATGATTGTGCCCATCCCGATTGAGACATTTTCACCGATGAAAATATTCGGTTCAAGCGTGACATCCGCAGCAATTTGAGTGTCATGAGAGAGCGTTACACTTAAGGGGTCAATCATGGTCACCCCATTTTCAAATGCCTTTTGACGCAATTTATGCTGCATAATTGCTTCGGCATCCGCTAATTGTGCGCGGGAATTAATGCCGATTGTCTCGACTTCATCGGCAATTACAACACAGCATTTTATATTTTGCTGCGCGGCAAGTGCAACACTGTCTGTCAGGTAATATTCACCCTGGGCGTTATTGTTGCTAATTTTATTAAGTATCGAAAAGAGTTTTGAAGCCTCAATGCAATACACACCGGCATTGCACAATCCTATTTCTCTTTCTTCAACTGTGCAGTCTTTGTCTTCGATAATGGCTTGTATGGAATTATTTTCTGTTTTTAGCCGCCCGTATCCTGTCGGATTTTCAGGCTCAAAACCAAGAACGGCCATTCCCGTTTTTTGTGCGGTTTCATATAAATGATGAAGTGTTTCAGGCTGAACAAAAGGCGTATCGCCATTCAGGATAAAGATAAACCCATCAAAATCTTTATAAAATGGTTCCGCGCTTAAAACCGCATGTCCTGTTCCAAGCGCCTGTTGCTGTATAGCAGTTTTAAGGGGTGAAACAATTTGTGCAACTTGCTCACCATCGGGCGCAATCACAACCGTAATATCATCGATCCCCGCATTTTGACAGGTATCGGTGACATAAGTAATAATCGGCTTCCCCGCAATTTTATGCAGGACTTTTGTCAAACGCGATTTCATCCGCGTACCTTTTCCTGCGGCTAGGATGATCGCCGCCTTGTTATCTCTACTTGTCATACTGATATCTTAGAGATTTCATCGTAACCGCCAAGCCTTAAAAACGTCACGCATGATTACAGGCTGTTTTAATAAAAAATGGCTAGTAAATATTATTGATACAATCCATTTGAGCACTTACAGTTGCTTCACGTAAACACGCAAAATCTTTTTGAGCTTGTGCTTTCATACAGGCTTTAATATTGGACGCACTATTTTCCCTACAATAAGCAGAGCGCTTTTCAGTCAAGATTAATGGTACATCATCTTTGTTCTTAACTGTACTTGATGTTACTGCAGGTTTACCTGATATTTCGCCATACATACTAATTTCACCAATACTTTTTTCTCTGTAAATAAAGTGATAGTAGTCATTAGGTATAGATGCGCTTATAAATAATTTGCTAGCGAAGGATTCGGCTTTATAAGTAGGTTTTACTCTAGTCACTTTATTACCTTCAATATTATTAACACGAATTATGGCATTTTTGCCATCAAATGATACTATTTGATGCGGGGCATTTACCGATATAGGTTTAAATCCACCTGCATATATCTGTAAGTGTAGGTAATCAGCCCCATGAAAGCTCTCATTTTTTAATAAAATTGGTACAGTAAAATTTTGTCCCACAACTGATTCTATCTTATAATTCATGGGAAAACTTAAAACAATGCGAGGTGTTTTTTCAGGAACAGTTAATGTTCTTGAAATGTATCCCGTTGCATTTGGTACATTTTGTAACATTAGAGAGTACGTGCCTGGTTCAAAATCAGTTAATCTTACAAAATAACGACCACCCTTTGTTTTTTGAATAGTTTTTAAACGCCCGTTATTAGAAGAGTTTGTAGGTTTTATTTCAAGTTGAGTATTACTATTTAAGATTGTACTTTCAGGATAAATTGTAAAAAATACACCATCGTTGAGGTAACTATATTCTTCATTATCAATACGAACTGCATTCTTTACACCTTCATTAATATTCGTAATAACATTTTTAACAGTTTCATTTTCGAGAGCTGTATTTAAAAGGTTTTCGCGACCTTCAGGGCTATTTATTTGTTGAGAAATATTATCGACTTTCTCTATCATCTCTGGCGCTTTATCAAAAAAAGATTTTGCAAGAAAGAAAAACCCAATTGCGAATAATACAGATATAACAAGAAAAAAAATAAATATATATTTTATAAGTTTTAAAATAGTTTTCATTTTGACACCTTATAATTTTTTTTTGAGTATTACATTTATTTCACATCCTGTAAATGCATGAGCATCGTACCATAATTGGTTTTTATGGTCATCCGCACAGGGATTGCGGGAAAGCCTTCCTCAACTTGCCCGAACCAGAGGCGAGGGAGCTGCCCCTTTTCTTTTGCCTGCCCCTGAATATTCATCCAGCCACGGGGCTTATCACGCCATTTTCCGGCGACGGGCACAATTTCAACCTCGCAGATTTCCGCCATGCCGTTATAGCGATTATATTTGTTCGCCTCCATCATATCATTCTCAATCTTACGAAAGACAAGGTTAAAACGGCGCTTGGAATCGAACACTTTTTGCGTTGTAGCGCATGTTTCACCCTGCATCGCCGCCATAAGGGCGGTCAACATATCAACAGGATTATCGGCATAAACATCCGATGGCGGCAGGCTTGCATCCGTCTCTCGCCCCTTCCGTTCCTTTTCATGGGTTAAAAGTTGACCATCTTGGTCAAATGTAAAGCGGGTGGATTTCGTATCACCGCGCCATGTATTTTCAAAAAAGTGATTTTGCGGAATAAGGCGGTCATCTCCGTTCAATCCGTTTGTCTCAATCATGCCCGACCATGGGGCAAGCGTGCCGAGCAGACCGGTCGTTCTTAAATCCGCCTCAACCGCATAATTACTCTCATTCAGCGTATACACCGCATCCAGATTGGCAATGTTAAAACCCCCTGCATAAAGCCCGTATTCCACCTGCAATGTCTTTGCATGAGCATACGGGATAAATACCAAAGTGAAAAAGGCAAACGCATATAATATCTTCATAAGATTAAGAATAGCTCCCGATTAAGGCAATCGGAAGGCCGCCTGTGCCTTCCTTATAACAGCGTATGCCCTCGATATTTTTGTTATAGCCGCCAAGGTCAAAAGTTGTCACATCCCGCTCTTTCAATTTTTTAATCGCTTCCCAGATGAGGAGATTATTCGCGCCGAATGTTCGCCCGTAAGGCGTTGTCCAGCCAAGCTGATAAGTCGCGCCTTTCCCGTGAATAAAGACTAAAATCGAGGCAATGACCTCATCATCTTCAGTTGCATTCAGGATTAGGCAATCCTTTGTTTTGGCTGCAAAACTACACAGTGAGGCGATGAATTTCGGTGAGGCGCCTGCGTAATTTTTCGCAATACGATCTTTTGTATAGTTTTTTAGAAGAAGCGACAAAGATTTCAACTCATCATCATCATTCACTTGAATCATATTTTTTTCGGCCTTGGTGAGCGATTGTCGCCAGTTTTTCTTCAAATTATCGCGTAAAACATTCTCATCCGGCGTTAAATCAAGCATTACAGTTTGATAAGCAGGCGTATTTGTCTTTTTTACCCAGTTATTCATTAAAATCAAATGTTTTTTATCAAATATTTCGGGAATAAACCGGCGTTTTCGCCCCCATCGTGATGGATATTTCCAATTCAAGGCCTGAACAAAGCTGTTTATATGCGCAGGCTTGCCAAAACCCTCGAACCATAACGGCCCGCGATCAACGGAAAAGGCATGCACCATGCCTTTGAGAACGGACACCTCATGCATCTGGACAATGCCCGCTTCCTGTTTGTCAATCTTGATCAGGCCATGCCGCGTGGCTTGCTTATTCACATCACGGATGGCTTGCGCATAATAATAACTTTGGAGAAGGGTTGAATGCGGACAACGAGCAAGCAAAGATTCCCACTCATACCGCTTACAGTCATTCAGCCATTCAATTTTGCAGGTCATTCTTTGATTTTGGCAATGCGTAATGCATTTGTTGATCCGCTGGTGCCAAACGGCACACCTGCGGTTATCACAAGTCTGTCATTTTTCGTTGCAAATTCGGATTTTTGCGCGAGTGTTGTCGCGTAGCTGACAATATCATCAAAATTTGTGATGTCCTTGGCAAGAAACGGGCGAACCGCGTATGAGAGCGCGAGTTGTCGCGCGGTCTGCACATTATGAGAGAGGCAAAGCACAGGCACAGTCGGGCGATGGCGCGACATGCGAAGGGCACTTGAGCCGGAGGTCGTATAATTCACAATCGCCGCGGCTTTTGTCTCTATCGCAATACGGAAGGCGGCGGATGTGATGGAATCACTGTCATTCAAAATTTCGGTGGCGGGATAATCCGCATCCATGATTTTGCGGTGAAGGGGGTCTTTTTCAACCGATTGCGCGATACGGTCCATCATGGCAACCGCCTCAACAGGGTAGTCGCCAGAGGCCGTCTCGGCGGAGAGCATCACGCAATCCGCCCCGTCATAAATGGCCGTTGCAACATCCGTTGCCTCTGCACGTGTCGGCTGAGGCGAAGTGACCATAGATTCCAGCATTTGCGTGGCAACAATTACCGGCTTCCCAACGCTACGGCAGGCACGGATGATTCGTTTTTGTGCGGCAGGGACATTTTCGGACGGGATTTCAACCCCCAAATCACCACGCGCGACCATAATGGCATCGGTAAGTGCCAGAATATCATCCAAATCTTCCAGAGCGGACGGTTTTTCGAGCTTTACAATATGTTTAGCACGACCAGCTATAATCTCTTGGCATTCCGCGACATCTTGCGCAGTTTGAACAAAGCTATGCGCAATCCAGTCGGCGCCAAGCTCAAGCGCGGTATCAAGGTCACGCCTGTCTTTCTCCGTCAGTGCGGGTATGGGCAGGGTGACATTCGGGACATTGACACCTTTATTGTTGGAAAGAACTGTTCCTGCCTCAATCGTAACACCCAAATAATCCGTATCTTTATCAGTGATCATCATACGCACACGCCCGTCATCGAGGAGCAAGCGGTCACCGACATTCACCGCATCAATAATTTCAGGGTGAGGAAGTTGAACGCGTGACTCATCGCCTTCTTCGTCCGATAAATCAAGGCGGAAAGACATGTTTTCATGGAGGGCAATCTTACCGTTTTTAAATCGTCCGACACGAAGCTTTGGCCCTTGCAGGTCTGCGACAATACCAATAACGTGACCCGTTTCCCGTTCAATATCACGGATGATGTCAAAACGGCGTTTATGGTCGCCAGCAGTGCCATGAGAGAAATTGAGGCGGACATTATCCACCCCCGCATCAATCAGGCGTATGAGTGTTTCCCTATCATCCGAAGATGGACCAAGGGTTGCAAGGATTTTCGTTTGGCGTTGTCGTTTTATCATATGTGAGTATCTAACTTTAAAATAAACCTGTCGGGCCGAGGGTCACAGGCTGGGTCGTATCGGGTTGCGCCGGAATGGCTTGGGATTGTCTTTGAATTTCTGCATTGGCTTCAGAGCGCCGTTGTCTTGCAAATTCGGGGCGAAGCGCATCAATTTCACGTCTTGCCACACTACGGTCAAAGACCCCCGGATTATTATCATTTGATGATTGCGCGGTATTATTATTACTCAAAGCTATTGGCGATAGCGATAGAGTTTTATCTTGATAAAAGACTTTAACTGCGCCTGGCTCAATAGTGTCTATGCGTATTTCATTTGCTATCATATCGCCTTCTTTTAGCCGATATTGTTCGAGCGGATCGTCAAGCGAGGCTATAAGAGCATTGCATTCATCTTTGAGGCATTTTATATCTTTCCACCCATAACGGTCAGGAAGTGACATTTGCGGCAAGAAAGATGGCAAAGTCGGAATTAAATTATTACTTTGATTTGTATTATCAACATTAACTGATGCCATCATCTCAAGCATTCTTTCTTCCTGCTTTTCACGAACCAGATTTTCAATATCAACTGTAAATCTGTTATATTTTTCATCATCTGGATAATGAAGAAGACATGGCAGATTGGCGGGAAGACGCGCACAGATTTTTTGAGGAATAGGCTTAATTTCACTATTATTATTCAGTCTGGAAAATTCCTGAAGCTTTGCCTGCCTTTCAATCAAACTCTCAAGCAACGTAATTTGATCTTGAAGAAATAAAACATCTCGCATGAGAAGTGAGTTCAGTTCAATCTCAACATCCTCTATATCTTGAGGTTCTGTTGTCAAAGATGTATTAGGTATCAAAAATTCAGGGAAGCTGTCTTGAGCGTGGGCAGGCATAAAAGCCGTAATTGTTAAAGTCACTATCGATATAAGGGTTCGCAATATCATGTATAGATGATAGATGAGCCTGTTTTATTTAACAACCATTATCACAGGCGCCGAAAGTATTCGTGGTAAGGTCGTCTATGTAGACATAGTCGACGGATAAATTACCACCTCCCGATTGCTTAAGGCTGCCGTCTATATTCATATAATTTGTGCCAACATTACCAGTCACTGATAGCCCTTTTGTTTTAATATTAGATGTTCTCAGTTGCGGTGTTGTTAAAGTTGGCTGGAAAGCACTTGTGTCAAGTATGGATGTGAATAGGCTATCACTGCTAATATTTTGACTAGCAGTAACATTATTGGCCGAAACATCGTCAATAATCGTCAGGTCAGCAAAGTTAGTTGTATTTGAAGTTAAAATACTTAAGTCTGTATTAACTGTATCTATTATGCCTTGATTTGACAGAAAACCTGTACTTCCTTTGCCGAGGCCTCTTACAACTGCATTTTGTGTTTCGAACGTTGAATCAGTTTCAAAGTTTCCTTCGTTAATTTCAACACTATTTGATTGAAAACTCCCATTTATAAACGTGTTTCCTTTTATATTAAGATTTTGTGTATCCAAATCATCAACACCGAGGATATTATTATTATTTAAATCAAGATCAGAATGTAACCGATTAAACTCCGGACGACCTGCTACAACATCTTTATGAAGATAATCGCCTGCTATATCATCAAGATTATAATAATCGTAGTAAGCAAAATAAATCCCTTGATTGGGTGATGGGGCATTTGATAACGCCAAACCATGCCAAACTGTGCCTGAAAATCTATTAATAGGAAATTCCCATGTTGAAGAGGCGCTTCTTATAACGCTATTTGCAGGAACCGCAGGATCAGTATTAGTATAATATCCACCATGATGCTTTGTAAATTGCGCAACTTTCCTTGAGCTTAAGTATTCGACTCTATTATTGGTAACCAATAAAACTTCTATGGCAGGAATATCTTTTAAATCAGCTGGATCATCCGCAACTTTTAAAATTATACTTAGAGGGCTTTTCCAAGCACCTATTTGATTGGATATATTTTGATTTAATAATCCTGAACTGACCGGAAATATACTTGTCCCATCAATAATGTCATTAATGGTAACAGTTGCTATATTACCGCCAGCCAGTAAGTTATCATGAATTTCTATGAAAATAGTCGGGTTAGATAAAATTTCAGTTATTCCCGAGTGTATTATTTCAAATTGACTGGCTATGTTTTGTGCCTTCTTTTTTTGAAGATAATCATCAAATAATTGCATGGCGACGATTGTTACTGAGGCAAAAACAGTGACTACCAAAAAAACTTCAAATAATGAAAATCCTTTATGGCTATGTTTTGTCATTATTTGCATCCTGGAACTTTACATTCGGTTTTGCCTAAGCTGGCATTCCCAAAAACATGTAAGTTATTAGTTGTGACATTTTTCTTTACGATCATGTCTTTTTCAACTTTGAGCTCACCATCTATTAATCCGGCACCTCCTTTATCTACTAAAATATACCCAACAATGGCGGACTCAGTATGAATTTTATTTAAATCGCCCGTTTTTTCAATTTGCATAGAATTTGCCTCTAAATCTCTGGCGAATTTAATGTTTTGAGTATTCATATTGCCACCATTACCGCCGGCACTTTTTGATTGAATAATTAAATCTTTTATATTTGCATTTTCCGTTATAATCTGGCCATCAATAGAAAGGTCGTCCATATTTAAATTTTCAGTATTAACAATTCCCCCTTTTGTAATGTTGTTTAATCGAACGTCCAGATCATTATCAACTGTAAATTTATTATCAATATTTAAGTATCCTTTATTTTCATTCGTTCCAAAAGTAATATCCATGCTATCAGAAGTGAAATTATCATTAACCGCCAAAATATAGGAGGATGTAAAGGCACTATTGGCAAATGGTTCGAATGTGGCATTTCCACTTACTTCCAAACTATCGGCAACTATCGAACTAACATTAATTAAATCATATTGATTCATATCCAAATTTGTTTTCATTCTGTTTGGTTCATTAAAAACACCGGTATTTGTTTTCATTAAATGATCGTTATGAATGTTATTTTCATTGACAATGCGACTATATGCCGCGAGATAACCGCCTGTTATCGTCGGCGCTTGAGTATAAGTAGTGGCCGGGCTTGAAAAAGCACTTAAAGGAAGCGACCAGATCCCTGATAAATTTTGTATATTGCCGACACAACAAGTTGCGCTTATGTTGAGGGCACTCGACATACCAAGGCGCGAGCCACCCAATGTTGCTGTTCTGATTAAACGATTATTTTTAATAATTGGCCCATCATTCAGAATAAGAACATCGAGAGCCGTGCCATATGTTGTGATACTGCTGGCATTTCTCAAAAAAATCCGCATATTTTGACCGTTAACATTTGTTGAATTATATCCGGCGGGAAGTAAATTTAAGGCGACCAAGTCATTTACAGTTATTTCTTGAACATCATCGATATTTGCAAGCGTCCCTCCGGTTTGTGTTAATGTATTGAAGTTAAGTTCCGCATATCTTTCAGCGGCGGAATGAAGCTCAATCATATTTTGAGCGGCTTTTATATCACGATTATTATCAGCCCAATTATTTGTAACGCTAAAAATAATTAAAATCATCACTGATAGGACTGAAATGGCCAATAAAGCTTCAATTAATGAAAATCCATGAGTATGTTTTAGCAATTTTATATTCATTATAGAGCCATACATGCAGAATATGAGATTATGCCCTGATTAGCCAAATTTTGACATTGTAGCTTTTTACTATTATCCAAATCAGGGCAGTTAAAACATTTTGCAGATTTATGACTATTTGTTACTTCAATTTGATTACTTGTAGTTTTGCCCTCAAATTGCACTCTTCGATCTATATCAATATCGTTAATTACTTCCAAATCATCTTTAAACTCTATTAATTGTGTAGCCAAGCTATAGGAAGATCCTGCTATAGTGCTTGCGCCGGTAACTTCTAAACCATTAGTAACAGTGATAGGAATTGAGCCGTCTGGCTGCGTTATATTTAAATTGTTTTTGGCATTTATATTAATAGATTGGCCGGTGCCTGTTGATACAGTCTTCATAGCTGATGATACGATTTCACCATCGGCTGTTATATTATCTGCTGTTAATAAATTACTAACATTAAGCGGAGCTGCAGCAGTTCCAGCATTTTTTACATTAGTTGTTGCCGTTACAAACATGCTATCTGCTGAAAATTTTCCATCCACATCTACAGATGCGGAAATTATCCCTCTATCAACATTAGTAATTCCTTCAATGTCCGTTAATCCATCAAATACTTTCGTATCCCCATTTACAGTTGTTAAACCTGCAATAAATAAATCATTACTGTTATCTGCAATTGTTGCGCCTCCTACAGCAACATCATTGGCACCAAATTGGGGATCGATAATCAACCCGCGACTGATAACATTCGATGAATTCAAAATTGCACGTCTGTTATCAATATTGGAGCTAACATCGTCATCTAAGGCCTTACAGAGTGGCAAGGGTGTCATACCTGTATCAGTACGGATGTTGACGCTTTGAGCTGGGTTTGCGACACAATCCAGCATTTCACCCATTTCTAAGTCAACTTGCATGACTTGCTCCCCGCCTTGTTCCGGTTGAGGAAAGCGGAGGACTGCATTCTGGTTAAAATTGACCGCTTTCCATACGGGTAAAATATAGCTCCCGGGGGTGAAGGTTGCATCACCGGTCAGGGCTGTAAATTCGGTCGTATCTATGCAGCTTGTATCCCATATTGAGACGGCTTGACCACTAGCATTAGATGGATTTCCATTAGAACAGGTTGGTGATATTAAGGTCGTTCCATTATAAATGGGGCTTGAAATGCTAATATTCATATTACGAAGTTCGTTTGTAATTTCTTGCGTATAATTCGGATTGGTTGCAACGGGTGTGTTTCCGTCTTCTTCAAAATAAAGATAAGCCGTTGGCACAGTCGTTCTTAAAATCGGGTCACCACCAATCGGGTAGTTTGCCATGATCAGTCGAATGGGTTGTCCAAGTGCATTTTCAAAATTTCCGTTTCGAAGACTAAAGCCTGGAGGCAGCAAATTTTCTGCAACCAAATCGGCAATCGGTATATCTGTTGGTGTTTGCGCAATTGTTGCGATATCTAGACGAGGGTCAGTTGCAGTTGAATTGGCTATCAAATTGCGAACATAAACACGCGCGGCGCGCGCCAGAACTTGGGCTTCATGCGCGGCAATTTTGGCCTCGCGCGCGGTTTTACTTTCTTGAAACTCAATGGTTGTACTTATCATACCGAAAATAACGGCAACGATAACAAGCGTGACGGCGAGCATATAGCCGCTCTCGTTACAAGAAACAAATTTTATTCTATGAATATTTTTTTTAGTTTTCACCTCCCTATTATCGCGAAAAAAAATAAAAATTTACTTAAAATGATAGGGAAATGCTTGAAATAGAAGAAAAATGACGGTTTTCTGTTGCGAGGAAACCGCCAACCCCACCTAAAGACTCAAACCTTCAGGAATTTATGCGACTGACTAAGCAGCAACGGCGATTACATCACCATTGTCGTTAGCAGCAGTCATAGGAGCAAAATTATCATTTGCATCTATATTTAAATGATCCTGTATACGGGGGTATCTGCCCGAACGCCGCCAATATCTTTATTGTGCCATGTCAATCCTGTTTCGGCCCCATAATCAGAAATCTGAAGTCGGAAAACAGAAGCCTGAAAATCTTGTTCAGTTTTCTGAATTCAGATTTCTGTCATCTGAATTGGTGGAGCCGCCGGGTACTGCCCCCGGGTCCACGACGCTTATTCCATAGAAACGTTTAGCGTCATAACCGAATAATCGGTAATCTTATAATAGTATGTAAGCTAGAAATTATCAAGAAAAATCGATAATAAACCATATAAGCAATTATCCCCTATTATAATAAATTTACAACAACATTGGGATCATCTTTAGAGGACATATATCGCCACTTGTGTTGCGCCACACTTCGGCTTCATGGATGGCTGAAAAGGGTATTCCTATGGCAGAGATAGCGCAGTATTTGGGACATACAAATCCTATGATTACATACAAGGTCTATGCCCGATATTCACCTGATTATCTATCAACGGCCGCAAGCGCATTAGAGGTATAAAGGTTCAAATGAACAAAAGAAATAAGGATGTTTAAAATTGAAAACCAAGCAAATTCAGGGATTTAAATGGTGGTCAAGGGCGGGCTTGAACCGCCGACACACGGATTTTCAGTCCGTTGCTCTACCAACTGAGCTACTTGACCATTATCTTGCGATAAGACTTCAAACTTATAGGAAATATCCCCTGCCCTGTCCAGTCTTAAAGTGAGATTGCGATTGAATTATTCGCTTTCACTCCCATCCGCCTCAAACATAAGGAGCTTTTCTGCCAATGTCGGTGTGCGGCGTTGGCGAGAGATCTCAAAAACGCCCAGTTCCGTTACCCCATGGCATTGCGCTGTACACGGGTCATTATCAAATGCTTGCTCAAGCGTTTTGAGAAGCCTCCCCTGCTCTGCCTTCTTCATATTAATGAAGTCTGCCATGATAATACCGCCAAGGTTACGCAAGCGAATTTGCCGTGCCAGCTCTATTGCCGCCTCGTGATTGGCATTCGCCGCGCTTTTATCCGCGCCCTTATTGACATCAATCACCGTCATTGCCGCCGTTTCCTCAATAATGATTGAGCCACCGGATGCCAACACAACATAGGGCTTTAACAACCGTTCAAACTGTCCTATCAGATCATAAATCTCAAACAGCCCCATGCCCGTGCGCGTATTTTCGGCGGCTTTCGGCTCAATCTTTGTCATGAGGTCAGGGGCGTACAGGTCGCACCATTCCTCTGTGTCCTCAAAAATATCCATGGTTGCAACATTGATTTTATTCAGACCGCGATCCGAATTATCACTCAATAATCGCTGAACCGCATCAGGCCCGAGCATAAGCAATGTTGCTTCCTGCTCCCCGTCAAATTCGAGCAGGTTACTCCAAATTGCTTTCAGGATTTTTGATTCACGGCGAAGAACTTCTGTTTGGCAGTGCGCCGCGGAGGAGCGCAAAATACACCCCTCCATATCGGTCAGCTCTTTCATCATGGATTTAAGGCTTTTTCGAAGCTCAGGGTTACTGATCCGTTTTGAAATTCTGTTTTGTGCCGCAAACGGCGTGTAAATCAGATATCGTCCCTGAATGGCAATATCCATGGATAGCTGGCTTAATTTTATCTCACTTTCGGTCTCAGCCTGAGCATTATAAGGCGTCTTGACCTGAACCATAACAATATCACCGGCGGAAAGGACTTGCCCGATTTTCTTCCCCTTAGGCGCAGGTTTCCCGTCCAACCTGACATGCTTCAGGTATAATATACCCTCAAAACCATGCCCTAAATCAATGAAAGCCGCATCTTGCCCTGCATCAATTCGTGATACGCGCCCCATATAAATTGAGCCCCAGCGGATAATCTCGCTATAGGGGTCAATTTCAATATTTTGAATTTTGTTTTCTTTATCAATGGCGACAGCCCAGAGCGAGCCTTCCAAATCTTCAATTAAGACATCCATAGGCAACAGTGTATGTGAATTAAAGATAAGAGAGAAATAAAAAAGGTCGACTTTAAAAAAGCCGACCTTAAATTACATCATTAATTTATAGATTAAAATCTGTACCCGACCCCTAAACGGATTGAATCATCATCCGGGTCAATACCGCCCTTTTCCTCAAAAAATGTGTGGGAATATTCGAGGCGAACCATGGCCTGATCCCAAGCGACCAGCTCTGTCCCTAAACCAAGCTCAAAACCGTCATGGTTATTGTCACCTGATGGTGTGTCGATATTCGCGCGCTTATACCCAATAATTGCATATGGCACGGTTTGAAGGTCAAAAGTGTTACTGATTATATTTAAACCTGGGCGAAAGCTGACACCCCATTCATGATCACGGGAAAATCCGTCGTCATCGGCGTTATTCCAACCGTAATGCGCCTCTAAGGCTCCACTAAGTGCTAAGCCTGTTCTGTTAATAGTTGAATCAAGCAACCTGTCTGCCTGCATCCCGACAAAGACACCATATTGACCGCCATTCATGTCAATATCGCCATCCTCTGACCAGCCATAACCGCCATAGGCACCGACATAAGGGCTCGCCGTGTATGTTTGTGTTCTGTCACCGTTATTATAATAAGTATCTTGAGCCATCGCACCGCTTGTTGTTAAGCCGATTAATGCCGCGCTTGTAAGAAGTAACTTTTTCATTCCGATATCCTTTTCTTGTTTGATGTTACGAATGTAATACGAACTATATATAAAAAGGTTCATGGCATTTTATAATATGTTTGAATTTTTCTTATCAGCATATCGCAAGTAATATTCAGCTGTTTAACCATATTTTCCGTTAATTGATTTTTTGCTTTATGACATTCCTCCGCCAGATGAAAAGCCCCCATATGGGCGGAAGCCCCGCCAATCTTATGAAGAGCATCGTTAAAGTCTGTAATATTATTATCATGATACGCTTTTTTGAGAAGTAGGCGATCTTCATTCAATCTCTTGATAAAAATGGAGATCATGGATTGTTGCAGATCCTCTTCACCATCCGTAAAATCGTCAAAATAATCAAAATCAAAAATCGGTTTGTCATTATTCATACGCGAATATTAAGGCTTTAGGCTAAACATTTATATTAAGAGTATCTATGTATTCAAAAAGAAAGCCGATGAAAAATATCACCGGCTTTTAATTCTTATAATGTTAAAAAATCTAGGTTTAAGCGTTTACTTTCGCTTTCTTGCGCTCAACCGGCTTGACGCTTTTATCGATTATTTCGACCGTGCCGCCGGCCTTTTCGATGGATTCGATCGCTGATTTTGTCGCGCCAGTAACATTAAGAGTGACTTTTGTTTTCAACTCACCCTGACCGAGAATGCGGATACCATCCTTTACACGGCGAACCAGACCTGACTGAACCAAAGCGGCCTCATCAATAGTATTCTTAGTATCGAGCTTCTTGGCATCAATAAATTGTTGTAATTTACCGAGATTAATCACGGCATAGTCATTTGCAACACGCGCATTAAATCCACGTTTTGGCAAACGTTGGTAAAGCGGCATTTGACCGCCCTCAAAACCTTTGATCGCAACACCTGAACGTGCCTTTTGACCCTTTTGACCCTTGGATGATGTTTTACCCATGCCGGAACCCATCCCACGACCGACGCGGCGACGTTCTCTGACAGATCCCTCTTGTGGTGCTATTTCATTTAGTTTCATAACCTGATATCTCCAATAAAAACTAAGCCGCGTCTACAATTTCAACCAAATGCGGTATCTTGCGGATCATTCCGCGTACCGATGGTGTATCTTCCAAAACGCGCGTTTTGTGCATTTTATTTAATCCCAAACCAATTAAAGTACCGCGCTGATCCGCCGCACGACCAATCGGTGAACCGATTTGACGCACTGTTAATGTCTTACCTGAAGGTTTATTCGCCGCGACTTTATTTGCAGGTATGGTTGTATCCGCAGCCGTCTTCGTCACTTGCGCTGTATCTTTTTTAGGTGCAGCCTTCTTTGCAGGTGTTTTTTTAGCCGTCGTCGTCTTTGGTGTTTTCTTTTCTTCAGCCATAATATTAGTCCTCCAACCCTGCAACAGAACCCGGCATTACTTCACGATTGGCAATCACATCGCCGACCTTTTTACCGCGACGTGCCGCAATCTGTTTCGGGTTTTGAACATTTTTCAATGCTTCCAAAGTGGCGCGCACCATGTTATGCGGGTTCGCCGTTCCGTTTGATTTTGAGACGATATCCTGAACACCAAGAGCTTCAAAAATCGCACGCATCGGTCCACCACCGATAATCCCTGTCCCGGAAGGGGCGGAACGCAATGTCACCTTTCCCGCGCCATAGCGACCGGTGATATCATGGTGAATTGTGCGACCCTCACGTAGAGGCACACGGATCATATTACGGCGGGCATCTTCGGTCGCCTTGCGAATGGCTTCAGGAACTTCCTTTGCTTTTCCGGTTCCGAAACCGACACGACCTTTACCGTCACCGACAACCATAAGTGCGGCAAAACCGAAACGCCGTCCGCCCTTTACAACCTTAGCCACACGATTAACCGCAACAAGCCGTTCCTGTAATTCAGGGCCTTCCTGTTCCTGGTCTCTGTCTCTTCTTTGTGCTTGATCTTGTCTCGCCATAACTATGTAAGTCCTTACCTTATCCTAAAATTCCAAGCCGCCTTCGCGTGCACCATCTGCCAAAGCCTGCACACGACCGTGATATAAAAATTGCCCACGATCAAAAATGACGGCCGATACTTTTGCCTTTTTCGCCTTTTCAGCAATCGCCTTACCGACAGCGGCGGCGGCGTCCTTATTCGATGTCGATTTCAAGCTCTTTTTTATATCGGCATCCATTGTTGAGGCAGAAGCCAAAGTTTTACTTTGAGCATCATCAATAATCTGGGCATACATGTGAACACCTGTTCTATGGATACTCAAGCGCGGCTTACCCTGCTTCAAAGCCGTTGCACGAATGCGATTACGGACACGATATTTGCGACGTTGGGCTGTTGTTAATTTAACCTGTGCCATCTTTTGCTACCTTATTTTTTCCTTTATATATCATCCTGAACTTGTTTAAGGATGTAAATTCTTCTTTACTGGATCCCCGCTTTCGCGAGGATAAATTCGTCTAAGGATTTTGCATTTGCAAAATCAAGACATCATTTACTTCTTCTTACCCTCTTTACGGATGATACGCTCATCTTCGTACTTAATACCTTTACCTTTGTAAGGCTCAGGCGGTTTATAGCCACGTATTTCTGCGGCGACCTGACCGACCCTTTGTTTATCAATACCGCTCACGACAATTTCAGTATTATTATTCACTGCAATTTGCACACCTTCAGGCGTTTCATAGCGAACATCGTGAGAAAAACCGAGATTCATTACAAGTAAATTACCCTGCATATTTGCACGGAAACCAACCCCATTAATCAGCAATTTTTTCTCAAACCCTTTTGAAACACCGACACAAAGGTTATTAATCAAACGCCAGGTTGTTGCCCACATTGCATTGGCAAATTTGGTGCCCTTGACCTTCTCGACAATGACAGTGCCATCCTCAACACGCGCCGTGACTTCATCAACCATACGCATATCAAGCTGACCTTTCGAGCCTTTTGCAGATATAGTCTGACCGTTGACATTTACTTCAACGCCATCCGGAATATTCAGTGGATTTTTTGCAATACGTGACATAACAAACTTACCTTATAACTTTCTTAAAAGACCTGACAGAGGACTTCGCCGCCGACATTTTCGCTTCTGGCCTTTGCATCCGTCATCACGCCCTTTGGCGTTGTGATAATAGATGTTCCAAGACCGTTACGAACACGCGGCATTGTTTTAACGGATGAATAAACCCGACGGCCCGGCTTTGACACAGAGCGGAGCTCGCGAATAACCGGCTCACCTTCGTTATATTTCAAATCAACACGAAGCGCAGGGTGACCCTTTTCATCCTGAGCCTCAACATAACCGCGAATATAGCCCTCATCCTGCATCACATCCAAAACATGGGCGATAAGCTTAGATTTCGTGACCATAACAGAAGCCTTGTGACGCTGCTGACCATTTCTGATGCGTGTTAATGTATCGCTCAAAGGGTAATTGAATGACATGATATAATTCTCCTTATTCTCTTACCAACTGGCCTTTGTGACACCCGGCAATTCGCCTCTGGACGCTAACTCACGCAATTTCACACGACATAAGTCAAACTTTCTGTGATAGCCACGAGGGCGACCTGTCAAAGCACAGCGATTTTTCTGCCTGTTCGGCATCGCATTTTTCGGCAGCTTATCAAGCTCTTGATTAGCCTTGAAAATATCCTCGGGATTGGCGTTTCTGTCACGCGCAATCTTCAACAAAGCCTTACGCTTCATCGCATATTTTTGAGCCATTTTTTTGCGCTTTACGTCACGCTGTATCATTGATACTTTTGCCATAGTAATTCTTTCCTCTAATCCTTAATCGGCAATTTAAATTCTTTAAGCAAGGCTCGCGCCTCATCATCCGTTTTGGCAGATGTACAAATCACGATATCCATACCGCGAATGGCATCAACCTTATCGTAATTAATTTCAGGGAATACAATATGCTCTTTAATACCGAGAGCATAATTGCCGCGCCCGTCACAGCTATTTTTCTTCAACCCGCGAAAGTCACGAACACGCGGTAAAGCAATGTTCACCAAACGATCCATGAAGTCATACATATGCTTCCCGCGCAATGTCACCTTTGCACCCAAAGGCATATTTTCACGAACCTTATACGTCGCGATTGATTTCTTCGCACGTGTCACAACAGCCTTCTGACCCGAGATAGCCGTCAAGTCATCCGCCGCATTTTGGGCTTTACGTGAGTCAGTTGTTGACTCCCCCGCCCCGACATTCAAAACGATTTTCGTCATCTTCGGAATTTCCATGACATTGCCATAGCTGAATTTCTCCTGCATGGTTTTACGGATTTTTTCCTGATATTCGGCCTGAAGGCGTGGTTTATATTGTTCTGCTGCACTCATTTTTGGTTATTGGATATTAGGTATTGGTTATTCATTATAACTAAACCTATGCTGCATCCATCCTCTTTCTAATTACTAATTTCCAGTTCCTAAAAACTAATTTCTATCCTATCGTCTCGCCGGACTTCTTGGCGAATCGAACCTTTTTCCCGTCTTTCAAGGTTTTATAACCGACACGCGTCGCATCACCTGATTTCGGGTCAGCCAAGGCAATGTTTGAAACATGTATTGGTGCCTCAATATTTTCGATACCACCGGCGGCCTGTTGTGACGGCTTACGGTGTTTTTTACGCATATTTACGCCCTGAACCACGACACGAGATGTCGATAAATCAACCTTTAAAACCTCGCCTTTTGCACCTTTATTGGCACCGGTTGTGACCACAACCTGATCACCTTTTTTAATTTTCATCTTTGTTACAGTCATTTTACAAAACCTCTTCGGCCAAAGAAATAATCTTCATATAGCCTTCATTTCTAAGCTCGCGCGTTACAGGGCCAAAGATACGCGTACCGATAGGCTCACGATTAGGGTTCACAAGCACAACCGCGTTCGTATCAAAGCGAATGACAGAACCATCCTTACGCTGAATGCCTTTTTTCGTGCGTACGATAACGGCCTTCATGACCTGGCCTTTTTTCACACGACCGCGTGGCAGTGCTTCACGGATGGAGACAACAACCTGTTCCCCGATATTGGCATCATTCTTTCCTGAACCACCGGGAACCTTAATGCACATAACCTTTTTCGCACCCGAGTTATCGGCAACTTCACAAACTGATTGCATTTGTATCATGGCTTTT
>CAZHEE010000010.1:0-17477 GCA_964531715.1 uncultured Micavibrio sp.
GGGGATATCGGATGCGACCTATTATAAATGGCGTAAGGAGTATGGCGGCATGGGGGTTGACCAATACGCCTTTTCCTTTATGCTCAATCTTGCCGATATAAAGCTGGTTACGAAGGATTTAGTCAGGCTTTTATATTTGCATTGTCGATACATTGCCGCGTTGCACGGGAAGGTAAGGATGAAGCAGTTCATACTGCTCTTGTGTGATGCTTTTCATACATAAAAGCATACCACCTCTAACAAGCCCTAATAAAATCTCGCATATTTTTTATTGAGAGCCAATATAGCCTTGGTCTCGTTCCCAATAAGTATATTTAAATCTTGAGCCATCAGGATAAGTTACGTCGATATAGCGAGTTTTATCTATTTTTTTGTTTTCTTTATCACCCTTGTTATTTTCTTTTTGAATGGTTGTTTTTGTTCGTCCAAGGTTTGCCTTTGCAAAACCTTTTTGACCGGTGCATCGGCTATAATCAGGCATCAGATGGGGGCTGCAAGGCTTTTTAAATCCCATACCTAAGCGCTTTAAAAATGCTTTTTGCATTGGTTTACAATCTGATTGCTTGAATCCATCTGGTAGGCAAAGCCATATTCCGCATTGTTTTTGATAATCAGAGTCACCATGTGTTGGATTAGAGCAACGTCCTCCTGCCTCTGCAGGTACAGAAACGGATAAAACCATGCCTAAACAAAAGGCAAAACCTAGAAAAAAATTTCGTAACATATTTTTATTGTAAAACATTCTGCTTAAGTTTTTCCTAATTTCTGAGCGGTTTTCCGGTCTCAAGCATGTGCTCAATTCTGAGCATCGTGCCTTCCTGTTCAACCAAAGTCATAAATTCTTTGAGTTCAAGCGCAAGCAAATCATTATCATTCATGGCTTTAGTCCAGTCGGCCTTATCACCGCCTGTCAGAACCCGCGCTAGAGCCGAAGATACCGTGACATCATAAGGCGTGGCCTTGCCCGATAGTTTGAGGTCAGACACTGCCAAATCCAATGCCATTTTCCCCGATGGCCCGGGCAGGCGGATATCATGCCGCTTTTTCGGCGCTTCATACCCTTCAACCAGTTCAAGTGCTTTTTGCTTTGCATCATACAGCAAGCGGTCACGATTCATCGTTATGCCGTCACTGTCACGAAAATAAATTCCCTTCGCCTCATGCCCCGATTTTGCGACTGTCGCTGTCCCGATAATCTCAAAAGCCTTGCGCACTGCACCCATCGGTGTTTTATCAGGTGAAAACCAGAGTGTATTCCCGCCTGTATGCTTCATGTATGTTTCGGCTTCTTTCTCCTGATAGCGGAGCAGCAGTTCTTTACATCCGCCCCACCCGGGAATAAGCCCGACCCCGACCTCAACCAGCCCTGTATATGTCTCCGCGTGAAGTTGCACATGGTCGGAATGAAGCAGAATTTCACAGCCTCCGCCAAAGGCAAAACCACTCGGCGCGCTGACAACCGGGAAATCGGCATGCTTCAACGCCATATAGGCTTTCTGCCCGCCTGAAACCATCGACTCAATTTGAGGATACAGCCCGATATTCATCGCGAATATTGCCAGTCCTAAATTCGCTCCGACACTGAAATGCGAGCCTTCATTATAAATCACGAGGGCTTTATAGTCGTTCTTTTCATCATTAATCAGCTTGATCGCCTGATCAATCGTTTCAAAAACTGTTTCATCAAGCGCATTCATTTTTCCCGTAAATTCAAGGCAAAGCGCACCATCACCAATATCCCAGAGCGAGGCAGAGGCGGCCTTACACACAGGCTTTGAGGTGAGCTTGACATCTTTGAGGAGGAGAACACCATCGCGCCTAATAATCGGATGATATGCCCCATTTGTTCCGTAATAATGTTGATGTCCATTTTCGATTTTATAAAAACTACCCTCGCCGATTTGGGTCAGAATCGGCGGGACGTCCAGCCCTGCTTTCTCGATTTCACCTGCAAGCCATGCCGCTCCAAGCTGATCAATCATCTCGAACGGACCCATTTTCCAGTTACAGCCCATCTGCATTGCGCGGTCTATGTCATAGACCGTATCTGCAATTGCGGGCAAGAGTGATGCCGCGTATGCGAGTGTATGTATCATGACATCATGCACGTATTCCCCACCGATATCATTCGTAGTCAGAACGGCCTTCATGCCTTTTTTGCCGGCCGTCACTGAGTCGAGTGATATTTTCTCGGCTTTTTTATAGGATTGGTCAGCGTTAAAGCCTTTCATACCTAGCTTAGCGGCTTGCTTTTCTTTCGTGCCTTTCGGTGCATCGGGGTTCAGGCGGTAAAACCCGCCCTTACCTTTGCGCCCTGTGTATCCTGCCGCAATCATCTCATCAATAAACTGTATATCTTTTGCAATATCCCTGTATGCGTCACCGTCGGGCAGTTCGGATAGCAGGCTTTTTGACAAATACGGGATGAGGTCGACGCCGACAAGATCAATCAGGCCGAATACACCTGTCTTCGGCACACCGATCGGGCGGGAGAGGACGGCATCTGCAACCTCAATCGGAACATCTTTCTCAATCGCAACATTCAGTGCTTTTTGCATCCAGAATGTGAGAATACGATTAACAATAAAGCCGGGCGTATCATGACAAGGCACAACGGTTTTCCCGAGCTGATAATCACAAAAATCGGTAATGGCCTCGACAACATCATTTTTGGTCTGTTCGCTTTTCACGAGTTCCAGCAATCGCATATAGCGCACTGGATTAAAGAAATGCGTAATCATGAAATGCTTCGCCATATCCTTATCCATGCCTTCAGCCAGCTTGGATAACGGGATGGTTGACGTATTGGAGGAGACAATTGCGCCTTTTTTACGATGTTTGGCAATTTTCTGATAGGTGGCATGTTTAATCTCAACATTTTCAACCACAACCTCGATAATCCAATCGCAAGTTGAAAGCTTATCAAGGTCATCTTCCAGATTCCCGCATTCAATCAGCTTAGCATTGCTTTTAAGCATAAAAGGCGCGGGATCGGTCTTGAGCATTTTCTGAACCGCTGTTTTTGCCGCAAAATTACGGTCATCCTCGCCTTCGCGAACGATATCAAGCAGGAGGACAGGCACACCCGCATTGCTGATTTGTGCTGCGATCCCGCTTCCCATGACACCTGCACCAATCACGGCAACTTTTTTGATTTCTGTCATCTGATGAACCGTTTCCCCTTAGAAATTCGTATTAATGATAAATTTTACCATGTTTTTTGATGATGGTTTAACCTTTATTTTAATGTTAAAATGTTAGAGTAAAATAGCTAAAGAATATTTAAGGAAAACAGGCTTATGGCGATTGATTATGAAACCGAGATGGATTTCCACTGGCGAAACACGATGAAGCCCGTGCGCTTTTTCATGTTTGATGCGCGCGCGGCGATTTTTATCTTCCCCGTTTTATTTCGCATGTTTTCATGGTGGTCATGGGCGTTACTGTTTTTCATGCTCGCCTTTTTCTGGTTTTTAGAGCGCAAAGGCTTGGTTTTCAGCGCGGCTTTAAGAACTTTCAGGACATGGATCACAGGGCGTAAACGCCCGGCTTGGCTCTGGATACGGCAACGTAAATTTCATGATTACGGATAATTTAAGGCGTGTTAAGCAAGATTTAGACGCCTATCCGAACGCTCAATTAATTGCTGTTTCCAAAAAGCAACATGATGAGAAAATAAATGCAATATTAAAGGCAGGGCATCGCATTTTTGGCGAAAATCGTCTACAAGAAGCACAAAATAGATGGCCACCACGACTTAAGCTTTACCCTGACTTAGAACTCCATTTTATAGGCCCGATACAGCGTAATAAAGTAAAGGCGATTACTTCCTTTTTCGACTATATCCATACGCTTGACCGTGAAAAAATTGCACGAGAGATTATAAAATATAAGCCTGACATGCCATGCTTTATTCAGGTGAATATCGGTGACGAGCCTCAAAAGGCAGGGATTGCATGCGAAGACCTTGCTGATTTTCACGAATTTTGTACAAAAGACTTATCCATGAATATTTCGGGTCTAATGTGCTTACCACCACAGAATGAACCGCCCGAACACTATTTTCGAAAGCTTGCCACACAAGCGCAAACTCTCAATCTCAAACATCTCTCAATGGGGATGAGCCATGATTATCGCCTTGCCTTACGCCACGGCGCAACGCATATTAGGGTTGGAAGCGGATTATTCGGTGAGAGAGCGGTATAAATGACAGGTACAAATTTTGACATTATCATTATTGGCGGAGGCTTGGCAGGGCAGACCCAGGCGGTTTTACTCGGTCAGCAAGGTAAAACAGTCGCCTGCATTGACCGTTTAAGCCTTGAGCAACAGCAAGATCCTGATATTGACCGCCGTACGACCGCGATTTCATGGGGCTCGAAAAACCTCCTGACCCATGTCGGTATTTGGGATATGCTTGACCCAAAAGCCCAGAAAATAGAAAAAATATTGATTAAGGATGAGGATTCGCCCATCACGCTTGATTTTTTAGCGCAAGATGTAGAGGCCGAAGCCTTTGGATGGATTGTTGATAATCACGATTTAAGAAACGCTCTACTGAAGGCCTTGCAGTCTCAAAAAACCGTTACTCATTTGACAGGGCAAACTGTTGCCTCTCTTAAAACGAGTGGCGAGAGCGCAACTATTACGCTACATAATGGCGATATTCTGACCGCGCAACTCCTCATCGGTGCAGATGGGCGGGGGAGCTTTACCCGTGAAGCCTTTGGCATTGGTCACTGGGAAAAAGATTACGACCAAACCGCGCTTGTTTGTTTAATCGAACATGAGAAAGCGCATGACGGTCTGGCATTGGAACATTTTCGCGCTCAAGGCCCGTTTGCCGTTCTGCCTTTTACACAATCACAAAACGGACATAACCGCAGTGCGGTTGTCTGGACAGTTGAGAAGGATGATGTTGCACGCTGGATGGCTTGCTCCGATGCTGTTTTCAACGCTGCCTTACAAGAGAGATGCGGCGATCTTTACGGGCAGATTATAAGCCATAGTAAACGCGAAGCCTGGCCTCTCACTCTCAAAAAAGCCTATCGTTATACGGCAGAAAGAGCCGTCCTGATTGCCGAGGCGGCGCACGGCATTCACCCGATTGCAGGGCAAGGGCTTAATATGAGTATGCGCGATATTGCCATGCTGACCGAGCTTTTGGACGGGCAAGATAATTGCGGTAATGCCGCTATATTGAAGCGTTATCAGGTCGCGAGGATGGGGGATAATCTGGGCATGGCGGTTGCAACAGATGTTTTAAACAGCCTGTTCGGGTTTGAGGTGAGCGGCATACGCGCCTTACGCCGCTTTGGGCTTCATGCCGTTTCACGTATCCCCTTTGCCAAGAAATTTTTCATGCGCCAGGCGATGGGCGCGACAGGAAATATGCCTGTCATGATTAGACGTGCGGCTTAATGACTGCCCATGTTTCACCCTAAAACCGCCGCCCTTGTTGCCTTTATTATCTCATGCTTTCTGGTTGTAGGGAAAGCGGTTTTATGGATATTAAGCGGATCTTCAACTGTATTGGCATCGCTTGCGGACTCTCTCCAAGACTGCTTTTTATCGGCGACCGGCTTCCTTGCCCTGCGCTATGCGATGCAGCCTGCGGATGCTGACCATCGCCATGGTCATGGCAAAATGGAGGCGATTGCCGCACTGGGGCAGGCGACATTTATCACGGTTTCAAGCCTTTATATCATTCTTGATTCCATCAGACGGTTTTCGCATGAAAAAACCATTGAGTTTCCTGCCTTAACCATCGGATTTATAATTGTTGCGATTATTCTCAATCTGGGGCTGATCATCTATCAAAATATGGTGATAAAACGATCTCAATCTTTAGTGATAGAGGCGGAAAGAGCGCATTATGCAGGCGATATCGGTATTCACGCAGGGGTTATTCTGGCCGTAATGGCCGATGTCTATTTGGGTTTAAGCTGGGCTGACCCTGCCATTGCAATCATCATTGCATTATGGCTTGCCCGCCTTGCCTACAGCATCGGAATAAAGGCCATTCATATGCTGATGGATCGTGAGCTTAGCGAGGATGAGCGCCAAGAGATTAAACAGATTATCCGCCGCACACCCGATGTTCTCGGGCTCCATGATTTACGCACCCATCGCCACGGGCAGGTGACAATGATTAGCTTTGATATCGAGATTGACCCATCAATCAGCTTCATCGACGCGCATAACATCGCCAAACATGTTGAAGACAGGCTTCATAACCATTACCCTGACAGTGAGATTATGATTCACATGGATCCATGCGGTGACATAACGGACAGCCGTCATAGAAAGATTAAAAAGCATCATGTCCAATAATAATACGCTCCTTTGCGATCTCGGCGGTACGCATGCCCGTTTCGCCCGTTTTGTCAAAAAAGGGGAGTATGACCATTTCAAAAAATATCGCCTCAACGATTTCTCATCATTCAGTGATATCATCCACAAGTATTATCAGGATGTTCATTTAAGCTTTACAGAAGTTCGTTTTGCGGTTGCACGCGCCGTTATTGACAGTCGCATCCATTATAAACGCCATGCCGGTGACCCTAACTATGAAATTGATTTTCAGGCTCTTTCTCGTGAATTTGAATGGCGCAATTTGATACATCTCAACGACCTTGAAGCAGGCGCGCATGGGCTTAACCATCTTGATGAGAGCCAGACCGAGATTGTTATAAAGGCCACGAACAAACCTTGGAGTGATAAAAAAATTTTGATTTCCGTCGGAACGGGAATTGGGCATAGCGGTATAAGCGGAAGTGAGATTTTGGAAACCCCTGGCGGGCATTGGTTGCCAATTACGGTCACGGAAGAGCAACGCAAAATTGAGACTTTCATTCGGCGGAAAAAGGATAAGAATTTCGCCCTTATCATGGAAGATTTTGTAAGCGGTCACGGGCTCAAAGCGATTGCCGAATATAGCTCCGGCTTTCCAAATGCGCAAACAAGTCCCGATGAATTTATGGAAGATTTGAAGACCAATCCCGACGCAGTTCGGCTGTTTTTTGAATTCTTAGGTATCCATGCAAATACGATAACCGCATGTACCGGTTATTATGGCGGTGTTTATGTCACAGGCGGCGTTATTGATAATTTAATAAAACACGGATTGACTGACTGGCCTGCTTTTGAAGCTTTTTATCGCCCTAACATGGTACAATCCGTTGAATATCGCCTGAATGGCTGCGCCGTATTTCATGTCACAAATGATGAATTGCCGTTACTGGGTTTGACGATGTTGAACTAAAAAATGCCTCATAAAAAATATGAGGCATGGAATAATTTTTAGTTTTATAAAAAATCTACTTTTTGCTTTTTGTCTGTGCTTCTTTCGATGGCTTCATCGGTTCAGCATTTTTCAATTCTTCGGGTTCAATTTCTTTCTTCGCAGGTGCTTTGGCTTTAGACGCGGCCTTTGTCTTTTTAGGTGTGTCTTTCACATCCTTTTCGGCCTCAACTTTTGCCTTAGGTGTTTTGGCTTTCGTGTCTTTTTTCGGCTCAATCGTTGTTTCATCAACAGCAGTTGACTCACCTGAACCAAAGGCTGCCATAGGATTTTCCATCTCTGCATCTTGATCAAACATCGTTGGCCCTGAATCCTGCCCCTTGGCGGATTCGTCACGGTCAACCAGTTCAATCACGGCCATCGGCGCATTATCACCATAGCGGAAACCGGCCTTTAAAACGCGTGTATAGCCGCCTTGACGATCTTTATATCGGTCAGCGAGTGTATCAAACAATTTCTTTGTCTGTGTTTCATCACGCATCGTCGCAATCGCCTGACGGCGGGATGACAATGTACCTTTTTTACCCAAAGTAATCAGCTTATCAACAAATGGCTTCAACTCTTTTGCCTTTGGCAAGGTCGTTACAATCTGTTCATGCTTCACCAATGCCGCCGCCATGTTGGCAAACATGGCCTTGCGGTGAGATGATGTTCTGTTTAATTTGCGTCCTTTAATGGCGTGGCGCATAACTCTTACTCCTTAGTATGGATTATCCATTTTTCTTAATAATTCATCAATATTCTCAGGTGGCCATTGGTCAACCTGCATGCCGAGATAAAGCCCCATTTGTGTCAGAACTTCCTTAATTTCATTCAAAGATTTCCGACCGAAATTCGGTGTACGAAGCATGTCATTCTCACTCTTCTGAACCAAATCACCGATATAAGTGATATTATCATTTTTCAAGCAGTTCGCTGAACGCACAGAGAGTTCAAGCTCATCAACTTTCTTGAGGAGTGCAGGATTGAACGGAAGCTCATCCTCTTTTTCCTCGCGAACAGTTTCTTTCGGCTCTTCAAACGTGATGAAGACTTGCAATTGGTCTTGCATGATACGTGCGGCATAGGCAACAGCATCTTCGGGTGAAATCGCACCGTTTGTCTCAATTTTCAATGTCAGCTTGTCATAGTCCGTAATTTGACCGACACGCGCATTTTCAACATCGTAAGAGACTTTACGCACTGGCGAATACACACTATCCACCGGTATAAGACCGACAGGCGCATCTTCAGGACGGTTCTGGTTCGCTGGACGGTAACCCTTACCCGTTGTCACCGTAAATTCCATATTCAATGTCGCGCCCTTATCCAAAGTGCACAAGATGAGGTCAGGGTTCATAATTTCAATATCTGCACCTGCCTCAATCATACCGGCAGTGACCTCACATGGCCCTTCGGCAGAAAGGCGCATTTTCTTTGGTCCTTCATTATGCATGGCAACCGCAATGGCTTTTACATTGAGAATGATGTTTGTGACATCCTCGCGAACACCATCAATTGTTGAAAATTCATGAACAACACCATCAATTTGAATGGCAGAGACAGCCGCACCCTGCAATGACGACAGGAGAATACGGCGAAGCGCATTACCTAGCGTCAAGCCAAAGCCACGCTCCAAAGGTTCGACCACAACTGTTCCTGTCGTACGGGCATTAGCACCCGGCTTAACATCGACATTGTTTGGTTTAATGAGTTCTTGCCAGTTTTTTTGTATCACTTTATTTCATTCCTCTTTTTTAAAAAATTAATCAATTCCAGCCCATGCCTTTGAGGAAAGGCATAAACACCCGATTATCTGGTTATTATACGCGGCGACGTTTCCGTGGACGGCATCCATTATGTGGCACACCCGTCACATCCTTGATCGATGTAATGATGAAACCGATATTCTGTAACGCTCTTAACGCTGATTCACGACCTGAACCAGGCCCCTTAACGCGAACAGCGAGTTCTTTCATGCCATGTTCCTGGGCCTTGCGACCTGCATCCTCTGCCGCCATCTGTGCCGCGAAAGGTGTCGATTTCCGTGAGCCCTTAAAGCCCATTGTGCCGGATGTTGACCAGGCAATTGTGTTGCCTTGCGCATCCGTAATCGTCACATGCGTATTATTAAATGTTGAATTTACAACAACAACGCCGGTTGTAATATTTTTCGAGGTGCGGCGCGTTACTTTTGCTCTTTGTGGTTTAGCCATAATTCATCCGCCCTTTCTATTTCTTCTTACCGGCGATAGGCTTTGCAGGGCCTTTACGCGTACGGGCATTGTTTTTTGTGTTCTGACCGCGTGTGGGAAGGCCACGACGGTGACGCAAACCGCGATAGCATGCCATATCCAGCAGACGTTTGATTGCAATGGAAACATTACGACGCTTATCACCTTCAACTTCATAGTCACGGTCGATAACATCGCGGATTTTTGTTAACTGTTCTTCAGATAATTCATTAATGCGCGGATAATCATCGGCATTTTGAGCCTCATGACCAATCTTCGTCATAATATCTTTTGCGGATGCGCGTCCGATGCCGTGAATATATGTCAGGGCGATATGCGCACGTTTGTTTGTGGGTAAGTTTACACCTGCAATACGAGCCAAATTACTCTCCTTTTCGTTTCTAACGATTATATGTTCATCTCAAACCGAACCGTTATACCAGTTCGTACACCAACAAGGAGAAGATTTTAAAACCCATATCCAAATTGATAGCGCAACATATAAAGGTGGAATTCATAAGTCAAGCCTTAAATAATATCTATTTTAAAGATTTTACACGGCATTGTGATTAAGATATTTTGTTTACAAACGCTTCTTAAAATTCAAAAGGTTATAACACATGTTTATATTTGATATTTTTAATCAGTTTCCAATTCAATTTCCTCTGTCGGAAACTTTAGCTTCAGCCGCCGCTGCCGCCGCCCTTGGTATATTATGGTATCATCCGAAAATATTGGGACAAAAATGGGTTGATGAACATCGCGAGACGAGAATTCTAAGACTTCCGATAATGGCTTATATAATCGGCGCATTTTTATGGGTTTTATCGGCGGCGGTTTATTCGTTCCTGACACATTTTCTGACACCGCCTACAATCGGTGCATTATTGGGGTTATCAACTTTCATCTGGGTCGGATTTATCCTGCCATCCTCCATGATAAACGGTTTTTATTGTAAGCAGAAGTTAATGACAACCGCGGTTGACAGCTCTTATTATCTTGCAGGGCTTTACCTCTTTGCCGTTGTCCATTGGTTGATATAAAGAGTTTTCTTTACCCGTCATTACACGGCTCAACAGTGTCATCCAAAAAAATAATGTATCGGGGTATTGGAGCCTTCGGAGTTTATTTAAGCTTTAAAATCAAACTCTCAATGGCATAAGCACATAAAGCGAGGACATGTCTTCGGTATCTTGTAAGATTGTCGGGCCACCGGCATCAGCCAAGGTCATGCGGCAACGGTCGCTGTCAATCAAGTTTGTGATATCCAGCAAGTAACGTGAGTTAAACCCTATTTCTAATGCAGTATTGTCATTTGAAATCTCAATATCCTCGGTCGCAGAGCCTGAATCAGGGCTTTGCGCGCTTAATGTCATGGTTGTGCCGTCAATCGCCAGTTTCACCGCGCGGGTTTTCTCATTCGAGATTGTGGAGACACGGTCAATCGCGCCTTTAAAGATTTTGGGGTTCACTTCGACAATTTTGTCATTCCCTTGCGGGATAACCTTTTGATAATCAGGGAAAGTCCCGTCAATCAATTTCGATGTCATAACGATATGGTCGAAAGAAAAACGGATTTTATTGTCTGACAATTCAATTGTGATTGGTGCCGCGGCCTCCTCTGCCAATTTGCGGATTTCGGCAACCGCCTTACGCGGGATTATGACGCCTGGCATGCCTGACGCACCCTCGGGCAAAGGCAGCTCATGTTGAGCCAGCCTGTGACCGTCCGTTGCAACCGTTCTTAAAACCGCCACGCCATTCGCGTCTGCCGCATGGAAATAAGCCCCGTTCAAATAATATCGTGTTTCGTCATTCGACATGGCAAAACGTGTTTTATCAACAAGATCACGCAAATCATTTGCCGCAAGTTCAAATTTTGCATCCAACTCCCCTGTACCAAGCTCAGGGAAATCAGTCACAGGCAGGCAGGACAGCTTGAATTTCGAACGCCCGGCCGTTACTGTCATCATCGCGCCGCCCGGCTCCAACGCTAATTCGACTTTTGCATCATCGCCAAGCTTGCGGACAATATCGTTCAGCATATGGGCAGGCACAGTTGTCGAGCCCTCGGCCTCAACCCCAGCGGCAACAGATTCATTGATTTCCAGCTCCATATCTGTCGCGGTCAAAGTGAGCATCCCGTCATGCGCATCAAGGCGAACATTGGATAAAATCGGAATTGTATTGCGTCGCTCAACAACCGATTGCACGTGCCCCATGGCCCGCATCAAATCATCACGATCAATATTCAATTTCATGTTATTTTATCCTTATCTTGAAGCTTGCGCATTTATTCCTGATTTGACTTTAACCACTCAAATTTTTTCGTCAAGCGTGCGGTGAAGCCTATCAACCGTTTTAAACAAAGAAAAACCCCTCATCGTCATGACAGGGGTTCAAATCTTTATTCTTAAGTATCAAAAACTATGACTTGATTTTATCTTCTTTAAATTCAACATGTTTTTTCACTACAGGGTCATATTTACGCTGAACAAGTTTTTCAGTCAGATTTTTTGTTCTGCGTGTGTAATAGCAATAGCCTGTACCCGCAGTGGACACAAGTTTCACTTTCTGATTTGGACCTTTTTTAGCCATGATTGAAATCCTTTATATAAAATTTAATAAATGCGTTATACTGGTTAGAGCCATGAAGTCAAGGAATTTCTAATCATCCTCGCAATTCTGCCCCTGTTTTACTTTTCACTTGCGCGATGATTGACTGGGCCAGCTCCTCAATATGTTTGTCGGTCAGGGTTTTATCCTGAGGTATAAATAGCGTTGAAACAGCCACGGATTTTTTCCCCTCCGCGACGCCTTGCCCTTGATAAATATCAAAAATCGAGGCCTCGCTAAGCATGTCGCCGGCGCCTTTTTTGACAGCTGACAAGATGGCTTCGCCGCTGATATCTTCATCAACAATAAAGGCGAAATCACGCTTTACAGGTTGATAAGCGCTGAGCTTTAGCGGTTTCTTTACATTTTGTTTTTTGGCCGGCGGAATATTATCAAGATAAACCTCGAACCCGACCACAGGCGCATCAACATCCATTGTCTCAAGAATGGCAGGGTGAATTTCCCCGAAAGTTGCAAGCATGTTTTTACCAAGCCTGAAACTGGCCGAGCGCCCCGGATGGTACCAAGATGGTGCGCCGGCAGAATCTATTTGAGGGTTTAATGTCGGATTAATTGCCTGAATGGCGGCAAGTGTGTCTGCCTTCACATCATAGACATCGACGTTACGGCCTGCATCACCGTTTGACCAGTGCTTATCATGCGCAACATTATGACGCACCCCTGCGGCCATCATCGCCTGATCATCAGGGTCAACACCGTGAAAGACAGGACCTATCTCAAACAAGGCGGCATTGCCGTATCCTCTGTCTGCATTGCGACCGGCGGCGGCAAGCAAATTCGGTAATATAGAGGGGCGCATCGTCCCGAGCTCAACCGAAAGCGGATTGGTGAGCTTAAGCGCAGGCTTGACCTTGCCATCGGTAAAAACCTCGGCCATATCATGCGCCATAAATGACCATGTGATACATTCCTGCAAACCCTGCATTGCTAAGGCTCTGCCCGCTTTCATGCGATTTTCATGGGTTTTTGAGAGAGCGGACTCAGTCAAAGGCTTCTCACGTGTAACGGGTACGGCTTCAATTTTATCATAGCCATAGACGCGGATAATTTCTTCAACCAAATCGGCAACCCCTTGAATATCACCGCGCCATGAGGGTGGGCTGACATCATAAGGCGTATGGCTGCCGTCAATCTCAAAACCGAGCGAACCAAGGATATAGAGTTGTTCTTGCTCATAAATCTTCACCCCAGTCATTTTTTGAGTAAGTGCCGTATTGAATACATAAGTCCGTTGCCAGTTTATAGGGTGACCTGCTTCAAAAACTTCGCTTGCCTCCCCACCGCAGATATCCAAAATCATTTCCGTTGCCAAATCCAACGCCTGAGGGAGGAATGCAGGGTCAACCCCGCGCTCAAAGCGGTATCGCGCGTCCGAGATAATCTGATGCGCGCGACCTGTCACAGCCGTTACAGTCGGGTCGAAATAGGCGCATTCAAGGATGATATCAGTTGTGTCCGCCTCCACGGCTGTAGATGTGCCCCCTATAATACCGCCAAGCCCGATGGCACCGCTATCATCCGCAATAATCGTCTCACCACCTTTAAGTGTATAGGTTTTGTCATTCAAGGCAGGGATGACTTCGCCGCCTGTGGCGGTCTGAACACGGATATCGCCTTTTAGCCGCGCCGCATCATAAACATGGAGAGGGCGCGCTATGCCGATGGTGAAAAAATTCGTGATATCGACCAAAGCGGAAATCGGGCGCAAGCCGACAGCTTTCAATCGCGCTTTCAGCCAGTCCGGGCTTTCGCCGTTTTTCACGCCTTTAATATGGCGGCTCATGAAATGGGGGCAGGCTTCCCTTGCCTCAAGATGGACAGTGACAGGGCTTTGATGCGTTTCCTCTATCGCCTTTGCTTCAGGTATGATGAATTGCCCACAACCGCCGGCGGATAAATCGCGTGCGATCCCAAGGATTCCGGCGCAGTCGGCACGGTCAGGCGTCAAACCGATTTCAATTATCACATCATTCAACCCATCAAAAATATCCGTAATCGGTGTGCCGATAGCATGGGCTTCGTCTAAGTCAATAATTCCGTCATGTTCATCGGACAGGCTCATCTCCCTCTCGGAAACAAGCATGCCGTAGGAGTCTTCACCGCGAATTTTGCCTTTCTCAAGTGTGACATCCAAACCAGGAATATAGGAGCCGACAGGCGCGAAAATACCCGTCATGCCTGTGCGTGCATTGGGCGCACCGCAGACCACCTGAACCACGCCATCCTCGGTTTCAACCTGACAGACTTTCAGGCGGTCAGCATTCGGATGTTGCACAGCTGATTTCACCTTCGCAACCTTGAACGGCGCATAAAGCTCGGCCTTGTTTTGAACATCATCCACTTCAAGCCCCAGCGCAGTGAGTTTTGCAACAATATCTGAAACTGAGCAATGTGACGGCGCGTCCAAATCCAGATAATCTTTTAACCATTTTAATGTGAGTTTCATACTTCCATGCCTTTTATTTTCTTTCATCATTACACGTTTTTGCGTAAGCAAAATACGTGTAAACCAGTTCTATATCTTCTGGATTGCACGTATTCATTTCATGAAACGTGCAATGACGATTATTTAATTTACTAACTTCCCGTGGCTAAATTCGGTTGATTCATCGGGTCATGCCCGTAATAAGCGTTCCAGCGCGTGTCCCCTTCATAAAAGCTTCGCACATCCGTGATACCGTATTTGAGCATCGCCATGCGCTCCAGTCCCATACCAAAGGCAAAGCCCTGATACTCCTCAGGGTCAATCCCTACATTTTTCAACACATTCGGGTGAACCATGCCGCATCCCCCGATTTCAAGCCAATCATCGCCACCGCCGATTTTGATTTCCTCACGGGTTTTTGTGCATCCGATATCAACTTCCGCAGAGGGCTCTGTAAAAGGGAAGAATGACGGGCGGAAGCGAATGGGCAAGTCATCAACATCAAAAAATTTCTCACTGAAAGTCTTCATAATGCCTTTGAGATGACCCATATGAGTCGTTTTATCAATCATTAACCCCTCAATTTGATGGAACATTGCGCTATGCGTTGTGTCCATAGCCTCGGCACGATAAACACGCCCCATCACAATTTTGCGGATGGGTGCGCCCTGTTCCATCATCGCGCGGATTTGACAGGTCGAGGTATGGGTGCGGAGGAGGCGTTTAGCCTCATCGCCTTGCTTACCTTCAACATCAGGCAAAAAGAAAGTATCCTGCATCTCCCGCGCAGGGTGTTTGGGTGGGAAGTTCAACGCCGTGAAATTATGGAAGTCATCCTCAATATCCGGCCCATCATGAATGGAAAAACCCATATCGGCGAAAATCGCAATCATTTCATCCATTGTTTGTGTGATAGGGTGAATAGTGCCTTTGCGCGTGAGCCGTGGCGAGAGTGTCATATCCAACGTTTCATTGGCAAGGCGGGCTTTCATCGCCTCTGCCTGTAAAGTCGACTTACGCGCCTCAAGACTTGCCATCACTTCGTTTTTCAGCTCATTAAAAATTGCGGCTTGAGTCTTTCTCTCCTCAGGCTCAAACGTGCCAAGGCTTTTCATCAGCTCGGTAATTTTACCTTTTTTCCCGAGGGCATAGACGCGCACCTCGTCCAGCGCGGCGAGGTCAGGCGCATCCTTTATTTTTTGCATTATTTCAGATTTTAAATCTGCAGCCTTCATTCCTATATCCTTTATGTCAGAAACAAGCATTTAACAATAAAAACAGGTGCAAATAAAGGGGAAAGCATGAAAATCTTGTGTGAAAGTGAAATGGATGCTTGAAACCGTACTATTTCAAGACAATATTAATAGAAACAAAAACCAAGGAATAATAAAAATGACAGATCAAGTATCCGATGAGAGTTTTGAAAATGACGTTTTGAAATCAGGTGAGCCTGTTATTGTCGATTTTTGGGCGGAATGGTGCGGCCCGTGTAAGGCTCTGTCCCCTTTGATTGACGAACTTGCGCAAGATATGCAAGGCAAGGTCAAAATCGTAAAGATGAATATTGATGAGAACCCGCATACACCGACAAAATATGGCGTGCGCGGCATTCCGACATTAATGGTCTTCAAAGGTGGCGAAGTGACCGAAACAAAGGTCGGCGGTATGTCAAAGGGCGACTTACAAAACTGGGCTTCAAAAGCGGTTTAGGTTTTTATCGCACATAAACACTAATTTTTAGTCGGCTTTTTCTTAGCCTTGGTCTTTGCCTTGGTTGGTTTTTTCTTCGGGGCGAGAGCCTCGACAGCATCTTCTAATGTAACGAGATCATCCTTCATGGATTTCGGTAATTTGGCTTTTTTCTTCCCCATTTCGACATAAAGCCCGAAACGATTTTTACCCAGAATAATCAGCTCACCCTTGTTTGGATGGTTGCCGAGATCGCGGATTTTCTCCGCCGCCTTTTTCGCTTCATATTCCGCAATCAAATCAACCGCGCGGTTCATGCCCACGCTTAACACATCATCATCTTTTTTAAGTGAGATGAAACCCCCGTCATATTTTAGATAAGGTCCGAAACGCCCGACCGATGCCTCAATTTCCAAACCCGTTTCAGGGTGCTCACCGACAAAACGCGGCAGGCGTAGGAGGTCAACAGCCTTTTCAAGTGTGACATCAGCGGGCGATAAGCCTTGCGGCAATGACTGCCTGCGTGGGGCTTTATCTTCCTGCTCATGCGGTGTTTCAACATAAACCCCATATGGTCCTTTTTTCATCTCAACCGGTTGCCCGGTCTCCGGATGCTTGCCCAATTCATAAGGCTCTGCATCGAGATTAAGCCCACCGTCATTATTCTCCCCATCCTGTATCTCAAGCTTTCGCGTGAATTTGCATTCCGGATAGTTGGAACAGCCGATAAAGGCACCGAACTTCCCAAGCTTCAACCCGATTTCACCCGTATCACATGACGGGCATTGGCGCGGGGTGGAATTCTCAGCCGTTTTCGGGAAGAAATGCTCTTCCAGTTCGGCATTCAGCGCATCAATGACCTCGGTGATGGTCAGGCCTTTTGTGGCCTCAACGGCTTTTGAAAAATCTTTCCAGAACAGGCGGAGAGCCTCCTTATAAGCGACATGCCCGCCGGAAATTGCATCCAACTCCTCTTCCAACTCGGCTGTAAATGCATAATCGACATAGCGATTGAAGAATTTTACTAGAAAAGTAGTTACAATCCGTCCGCGATCCTCAGGGATGAAGCGTTTACTCTCTAGCCTTACATAATTGCGATCCTGCAACACTTGTATTATCGAGGCGTAGGTTGATGGCCGCCCGATGCCTTCTTCCTCCAGCTTTTTAACAAGGCTCGCCTCGGTATAGCGCGGTGGGGGTTGTGTGAAAT
>CAZHEE010000010.1:17543-41408 GCA_964531715.1 uncultured Micavibrio sp.
CAACGCATCACCTTCATGCATAACCGGCAAAATGCGGTTATCATCACTCTCGACCTTTCCGTCATCATCGGTCGCGCGATAAAGCTTCAAAAATCCGTCAAACTTAATAACCGATCCATTAGCGCGAAGCACAACATCATCCGTGCCGTCGCTGATATCGATTGCGACCTGATCGAGGATGGCGGATTCCATCTGGCACGCCATTGTCCGCTTCCAAATCAGCGTATAAAGCTTCTTCTCCGCCTCACCTAAAGAAATTTTTTGAGGGGTTTTTGACATGTCAGTCGGGCGTATCGCTTCATGCGCTTCTTGAGCGTTCTTGGCTTTAGATTTGTAAGCGCGGGGGCTGTCGGGCAGGTAGTTTTTCCCAAAATCCTTTTCAATTTGCTGACGAGTTTGGGCAATCGCCTCACCAGACAGGGTAATCCCGTCCGTTCGCATATAGGTGATGAGCCCTTCCTCATAAAGCTTTTGAGCCGTTCGCATAGTCGCTTGAGCCCCAAAACCGAGTTTGCGTGAGGCCTCCTGCTGTAGCGTAGAGGTAATAAATGGCGCGTAAGGGTTGCGGCGTGATTGTTTACGCTCAATCTTTTGCACTTTGAGGGCTTTGGCCTCAATGCGTTTAACGGCAGCTTTGGCATCGGTTTCATTGGGTATATCGAGCTTCTCAAGCTTGTTACCCGAAAGATGGGTCAGGCGTGCCTCAAACGGTGCGCCGTCTGGCGTATGCATCACGGCGGCAATCGTCCAATACTCATCCGCCCTGAATTTCTCAATCTCATCCTCGCGCTCGGCAATCAGGCGGAGTGCAACGGACTGAACGCGTCCTGCAGAACGTGAACCAGGCAATTTCCGCCATAAAACAGGCGAGAGATTAAACCCGACAAGATAATCAAGCGCGCGCCGCGCCAAGTAAGCATCGACCAAATCCTGGTCAATTTGTCGCGCCCCGTCAAAGGCCTGCATCACAGCCTTTTTTGTAATCTCGTTAAATGTAACACGTTTGACATCCTTGTTGTTGAGGAGCTTTTTCTCATTAAAATACTCCATCAAATGCCAGGATATGGCCTCACCCTCTCTATCAGGGTCGGTCGCGAGGTAGATTGTATCCGCACCCTTCATCGCCTTTTTAATGTCGGAGAGTGTCTTGCCCGCACGATCAGACAACGCCCATTGCATGGCAAAATCCTCATCAGGCATGACGGAGCCATCCTTGGACGGCAGGTCGCGTATATGCCCCATCGACGCCAAAACAGTGTAATCCTTCCCCAGATAACCGTTTATCTTCTTAGCCTTGGCAGGGGATTCAACAATGACAAGTGAGTGACACATGATTTCTTATGTACGGCATATCACTATAAGTGGCAAGTGTTCAAATGTTACGCGATCTTTGACACCCGATTACCCGGGTGGCGGAGGACTTGCCCAGCAAGCTCAAGGTCGAGCAGAACTGATTGCAGCTGATGCGGCGGGATTTGGCAGCCGCGGCAGATAATATCAATATCAGTCGGCGTGTGATTGAGATTTTGCAATATAAGCTGGTAGCTGTCCTCATTCGGTGTGTCCTGCTCATACTCTTCAAATGAAATCGGGCTTTCATTTACCCCGTGAAATAGAGTCGGTTGTTGAATAGTTTTGGCACTCATTGTCATTAATTCCTCTAACACATCATCCGCCTTTTGAATAAGCTTCGCCCCATTTTGAATGAGGCTATTTGGCCCTTCGCCGCGCGGATCGCCCGGGAAGCCCGGCACTGCAAAAACCTCCCGCCCTTGTTCTGACGCCAATCGCGCCGTAATAAGGGAACCTGAACGCATAGATGCCTCAACCACGATGACACCTTTTGACACCCCGCTGACAATGCGGTTGCGCCGCGGGAACAAATGCGCGGTTGGCGGTGTGCCAAACGCCATTTCGGAGACAACACAGCCATGTTTGATAATCTCATGATACAGGTCAGTATTCTCACGCGGGTAAATCTGGTCAATACCGCCGGCAAGGACGGCTATCGTCCCTGTTTCAAGGCTAGCCTCATGCGCCGCCGTATCAATACCGCGTGCCAGACCCGAGGCAATGACCTGACCCTTTTGCCCTAACTCACATGCCAGTTTCTTCGTATATTGCTTTCCGTTAATCGAGGCATTGCGCGCGCCCACAATCCCGATACAAGAGTGTGACAGTAATTCAGCATTGCCTAAAACACTTAAAACAGGGGGCGCGTCTTCAATATTCTGTAGCCATTCAGGGTAAAGCTCGTCACCTGTCACAATCAATTGCCCGCCGATATTCGATAGCATTTTGAGTTCACGTGACGCTTCTTGAACCGTCATGATGCGCGGTGATGCCTTTTTACCGCCGCGCTTTGCCAAACTCGGCAAAAGCTCCAAAGCCTTTTCAGCCGAGCCGAAGCGCGCGATCAGCCGATGAAATGTAATTGGCCCGATGGTTTCACTGCGGCTCAAACATAATCGCGCAATGCGTTCATCCTGGGTCATCATGATACTTTTTTCTCGCCGATTTTCGGTTCGCTTTTGTTAATAATACGCGTGATATTATCCCGATGTTTGTAAACAACAAGCGTGGCCAAAATGACCGTTACAAAAGCGTGCAATGACCCGTAAATGACACCTGCAAAAAACGGTGCGATTGAAACGGCAATCAGCGCGGCGAGGGATGACATACGAAACAAAAACGCACTTGCCAACCATAAGGCGCATGTAATAATCCCCACAAATGGCATAAGCGCAAGCAAGACACCGAGGATGGTGGCAACCCCCTTACCGCCTCTGAAGTTCAACCATATCGGAAAAAGATGACCGAGAACGCTTCCCAATGCCGCGCCAATGGCCGCCATGGGTGCGATCGCCCCGAAAATCAATACGGCTAATGCGCCTTTGCCGCTGTCGCAGATCAAGGTGAGGAGCGCAAGATCCTTACGCCCTGTTCTTAAAACATTTGTCGCCCCGATATTGCCAGAGCCTGTCGCGCGGATATCGGGCAACCCAGCCAGTTTAGTGAAGACCAGTCCAAAAGGGATTGAGCCAAGTGCATAGCCACCAATTAGCCCGATAGCAAAATATATTATTGTCAAAATCATATTTTTACTATCCCCTCACCCGTTTTGCGCAATGCTTAAAACACCCTCTCCCCAGGGAGAGGGAAGGCGACACAAAGTGGAGCAGGGTGAGGGGTGCAACAGCATTTAAGACGCTTTTTTCTTATCTTTTTTGACGAAAAGCGCATGGAGAAAAGAATGGTTTTTGACATTCTGGTTGCTTGCCGCGCTGTCCATACGGCGCTGAGCCTCTTGTTGTTTTTTCAACTGAATGGCACGCGCGCGCGCCTCTTCACGTTTTTGAAGCTCTTTGATACGGGCATCGGCCTGCTCTTGCGAATGTTGACTGGTCAACAAGACCTGCTGTGCCTGTTTTTGCCAGCTATCACGTTGCGCCTTTAAATCATCCATTTGACCTGTCATGACATCAATTTGATCTTCCAGCAATTTGACCTTCATTTCCAGGCGGTCAACCTCTAAAGCGTGACGCGCCTGTTGGAGCTCAACTTCATAAGAAGGGGTCGTTTTTGCCTCCGAAACAGTTTCAATTTCTGCCATTTCAACACCAAACACGCGTTCCAACTCTGACACGTCAATCAGCTTTTTCTTATCATCAACTTCATAGGAGAGTTTGCCTGTTTTCAAGGCTCTCTGAATGGTTGATTTAGATTTTCCTGTGAGCTCCGAAGCTCTTTGTACGCCGACCTTTGCCATTTCATTATCCCTTTATATGATAGTTTTTTAGGTGACATTACAAAAGCATAGAGTGATGCATCATGCAATCAAAATGATTCATTTTGACTTTCTCATGACCCGTTTATGGCATAGTCAAGTACCGCCATACGGGTCGGAATGCCATTGGTAACTTGCCTCAATATAAGCGATCGGCGCGGGTCATCGGCAACGTCATCGGCAATTTCAACCCCTCTGTTCATAGGCCCCGGGTGAAGCACAAAGGCATTTTTTGCATGCTTATCCAGCCGCTCGCGCGTTAAACCATAATCAATAAAGAAATCGTGGTCTTTACCGCTATAGCCCTCTGCCATGCGTTCCTTTTGAATGCGAAGCATCATGACCGCGTCAGCTTGCTTGAGGCCTACATCCATGTCCGTATGACGCTCTGCGCCCTCAAAATCTTTCAGTTTAGGCATCAGTAATTCGGGTGCAATAAGGCGCACTGACACCCCTAAACGGGTCAAAATGGCATGCGCTGACCGCGCAACGCGGCTATGCGCTATATCCCCGCAAATGGCAACGATCTTGCCTGATAAGTCACGCCCTAAAGCCTGCTGAAGCGTCATGGCATCAAGCAACCCTTGCGTCGGGTGCGCCCTGAAGCTATCCCCCGCATTGATGACCGGGCAGTCAAAAACCGACATGGCAAAACGCGGCGCATTATAATCCGCTGACCTCAAAATGACACTGTCCGGTGCATAGGCATTGAGTGTCAAAAACGTGTCATGCGTGCTCTCATTTTTATTCACGGAAGAACTTTTAACATTGAAATTGACCACATCCGCACCCAGTCTTTTTGCCGCAACCTCAAAAGACATACGCGTGCGCGTGCTGTCCTCCATGAAAATATTAAAAATAATGCGGTTTTGAAGCGTTCTTTGCTGAACTTTGCTCTCATCCGAGAAATAGTGGGCTTTATCAAGCAAAGCATGAAGTATCTCATCACTTAAAGAGTCAATGTCAGGCAGGTGAAATGTCATAGGTAGATATCCTTATAAAGCCACACTCCGATTAAAATAATTCCCGCAATGAAGCCGGGCCCTGCAGGAAGCATCAATCTTTTAAGCGATTTTCTATGAAAAAAGGCGATAATGAATGCGTGTAACACACCGCATAATGCACCGATTGATAAGCCGAGCAATACCCCTTGCGGACCGAGCCATAGCCCGGCCGCACTCATCAGTTTCACATCGCCAAGACCTAATGTTTCCATGCCGTAAAATTTGTTTGCCGCCGCGCGGATGAGTAATAAAGACCCACCACCGATGATTGCGCCAATCAGCATAAATAGCCAAGTCCCACCCATCCAATCTGTCGCGAAATGAAACGGGATAGCACTCAAGGCAAAAAGCGCCACAAGTTCATTGGGCAAAATCCATAATTTTAAGTCAATCCAGCCCATCCAAAACAGGCTGATAAAAGCAATGGAAACCGACAAAATTACGAGAAAAATCATGGCTTTTCATCCTAGCGACAAATACGTCTTGCGCAAGCGGAAAGTCATGTCTAGGATAGAATTCATGAGTAAAACAGACGATAATTTAACGCTTCGTTATGACCGAATGGTTGAAAAAGCCTTGCGTAGCGTAACGCGCCAAGCAATTGAGGAAGTGATGGAGACCGGGCTTCCCGGAGACCATCATTTTTATATTACTTTCCTGACCGATTATGATGGCGTTCAAATTCCTGATTATTTGCGCGAACGTTACCCCGGCGAGATGACAATTGTGTTGCAATATCAATTCCATGATTTAAGTGTTGATGACAACTTCCTGAAAGTGACGCTCAGCTTCAATAATATTCCTGAAAAACTTGTCATACCCATGGCGGCAATTACGATTTTTGCAGACCCAAGCGTTAATTTCGCGCTTCAATTCCAACCGATGGATGAAGGGGAAAGCTATAGCGATGAAGCGGACAGTGATATTGCCGATGCGATTGCTAGCCTTGCCGACGATGATGACGCGAAACCATCCAAAAAAGATAAAAAAGGCGAGGTCGTCTCCCTCGACCAATTCCGCAAAAAAGATTAATGACTGCTTTCTGGTCTGATTCTATAGACCCTTTGACTGAGCCTGCTCGCGTGCTTATTAAGCGCGGGCAGTGGATTGATGACACGCGCGACAATCGCATCATTAAATATAAAATTTACTATCCTGATAGTCAGCCCGTCAAGCCTTTACCACTCATAATTTGGTCGCATGGATTGGGTGGAACGGAAGATGGCGCAGGGTTTATTGCGCGGTTTTTGGCTTCTCATGGCTATATCCATTTGCATATCGGACATGAAGGGACGAATGACAGCCTGTGGCGCGGCAGGCCCGGACATCCTTGGGATAATATCAGGAAAGCGCATATTCCTTGGGAAACGGTTTTAAACCGCTATCGTGATGTGCCTTTTGCGCTCAACCAATTAAGTGCGCTCGATTTACTTATTGATAGCAGTAATTTAGGCATGAGCGGTCACAGCTTCGGCGCGCTGACCACTCAAATCATGGCAGGTCAACTCACAGGTAATCCTGAGCCAATCAGCTTGTTTGAGTCTCGATTTAAGGCGTCGATTGCTTATAGCCCCGTTCCGAATAAACGACTTTTATTACCACCTAAACAAGTTTATGGCGGTATGAATTTGCCCTTGATGCATATGACGGGTACTGAAGATTACAGTCCGTTAGAAGGTGATATTCAATCTTTGAGAGATGAAATATTTGACCATGCCGGTGGTTCAGAAAAGATGCAATATAGTGTCATTTTGAATGGTGCCGACCATATGGTTTTTAACGGGTCACGCGGTCAACTTCCTGACTATGAAGGTATTGACACTCATAAGGAGCAAATTAAAATTTTGGCACTCGCTTGGTGGGAGTATTATCTAAAAAATAATGCAAAAGCGGGTCATTGGCTCGCCCATGCATGTCAAGATTATTTAGGCACATCCAGCATGGTCAAGGTTAAAAATAATGCATTTTGATTGACCTGTTTTTGAACCAAATTTGAGATCTTATCGCCATATAATCCTTCAAAAAGGCTCCCAGATTGAAAGCCATCTATAGATGGCGTTTGGCGAATAAAATGAGTCACTTCTTGCCCGTATAATCGCTCAAATTGAATATCGCGTTGATAACCCTTATCCGAAATCTGAACCTCATTTGACGCGGTCAATTCTTGTGGATGACTTGGTGTGACGCTCGCAAATTTACCCTCAAAATGCTTATAAATTTGGTCGAAAGACTTTGGCGAACCATCTGAATTATAAAAGATATTTCTATTCGAACTTGCCGCACTCGGGAAAAGGTGGGCCGCAGGGCGATAGGGATGCTCCTGCATCATTGCGATAAATTTCGATGCACCGCCGGCCCCCATAAAATGCGCCATATAGAGATCGGTTGCTGATACATCTTTCCCGGTTTTCTGCGCAACGATAGCACCGTTTTGCAAGGCCAATTCGGCAGCCATGAGGGATGAAATTTCCGGATCTTTTCTGAGGTTCAGGATTGCGTTATTGAGGGTGTCATCTGACACGAAATAGCGACCCTGAAAATCCTGCTCAATTTTATCCGCCATGTCACCCAGACCATGTTTTGACCCATATTGTGACACCATGGCAAGCCATGTTTGATCAATAAATTGGTAAAGACCTGTCGCACTGGATGTCGATGCCTTGACTTCCGCACGAAACGAACTTTCGGTCGCGGCCTGACGCATCAGATAGTCAAAATTGACCCCTGTTTTTTGAGACGCGTGCTTAATCGCTTGTTCAATATGCACAGGTGCATTGAAGCTATTTCCGTTTATTCCAAGGCTCATGCGTGAAATATTGCAATATCTATGCCACATCTTACAGCTGGGACTGGAAAATGGGTGGCAACTGTGCCACACTTTCCCGCATGACATACACACCGCCTATAAAAGACCAGCTATTTATTCTCAACAACCTCATAGGCTTAGAGGCCTTGCAATCGCTCCCTCATCAAGGTGAGCTGGATTCAGATTTAATTGAAGCAGTGCTGGAAGAGGCGGCAAAATTTGCGCGCGATGTGCTTGCCCCTTTAAATTGGAGTGGTGATCAGCAAGGCACGAAACGTCATGAAAATGGGGCGGTTACAACCGCCGAAGGCTGGAAAGAGGCTTATAAAGCATTTTGCGATGGCGGATGGAATGCGGTGCCTTTCGCGGCTGAACATGGCGGGCAGGGCTTGCCATGGACGCTTGCCTTTTGCATGCAGGAAATGTGGCAAGGCGCAAATATGAGTTTCGGCTTATGTCCTCTCTTGAACCAAGGGGCGATTGAAGCGATTGAAGCGCATGGCTCTGAAAGCCAAAAAGATACGTATTTGCCAGAGATGATAGCGGGAACATGGACGGGTACCATGAACCTGACCGAGCCGCAAGCCGGGTCGGATTTATCAGTCATAAAAACCAAGGCAGACCCTGCCGAAGATGGCAGCTATCGCATATTTGGACAAAAAATCTACATCACTTATGGCGAGCATGACTTGACAGAGAATATTATTCACCTCGTCCTTGCGCGGCTTCCTGATGCGCCTGAGGGTGTCAAAGGGATTTCCCTTTTTATTGTACCGAAATTGTTTGAGGACGGCTCGCGCAACGATGTCAAATGCACAGGTTTGGAACATAAGCTGGGCATTCATGCCAGCCCGACTTGCACCATGCAATTTGGTGATGATGACGGCGCGGTTGGCTATCTGGTGGGTGAAGCAAATCAAGGCCTTAAATATATGTTCACAATGATGAATAATGCCCGCCTATCCGTTGGTTTACAAGGCGTTGCAGTATCGGAACGTGCTTTGCAGGCGGCGCGTCATTATGCGGCAGAAAGGGTTCAAGGAGGTGTCACGATTGACACGCATGCAGATGTCAAACGGATGCTGATGACTATGGATTCCTTAACGCAAGCAGGACGGAGCTTAACAATACAGGCAGCCAATTATCTTGATTTAGCACGCAGCGGTGACGCATTGGCGCAATTATTTGTCGACCTTTTGACCCCAATTGTAAAGTCATGGTGCACCGATAATGCCCTCGAAGTGACCTCATTGGGGGTTCAAATTCATGGTGGGATGGGGTTCATTGAGGAAACAGGCGCTGCACAACATTACCGCGATGCGCGTATTTTGCCGATATATGAAGGCACAAACGGCATTCAGGCAATGGACCTCGTTTTCAGGAAAGTCATGCGTGATCAAGGCGATTCCGCCTTTCAATGGTTAAAAGCGCATGACATGTTTGAAGGTGTCAATTTGCTTCATAAGGCAACACAGCATCTTTTATCTTTGGACACAGAGAAGGCTGGATTTATTGCAATGCCTTATCTAAATTTATTCGGTGTGGTCGCAGGGCATGTTGCATTACAAAAGCAAATGGAGGTCATTGACACTCATCATGACCCGAAATTTATTAAACAGAAAAAAGATATAGCCGATTTCTATCACAAAAATATCCTCCCCCGCGCTCAAACAGAGTTTGCAATTATCATGCAGGGTTAAATCGACTCTATATTTTTCACTGCAACCCCTATAGGTTAATTGAATGAGCAAACCTATCATCTCGCCCGATACGCTTTTATCTTATTTGAAGGAGGTCAAAGAGCCTCAAACAAAGAGGGATTTAAAACACGCTTTCAACGTAAAAGGCGATAATCGCATTGCCTTAAAAGAAGCACTTCGTGACCTGATGGATAGCGGTCAGATTTACAAAACGGCTTCCAAAGCCTATGCCTTGAGTAGTACAGATGACCTCCCTGCCATTGCCGTTTTTGAGGTGACGGAGGTGACATTAGACGGCGAAACCTTTGCGCGCCCTGTTGATAATAAAGACCTCATTAAAGCCTTATCTGAACCTATCTCGATTGAGGTTCGGGGAAAGAAAACGGCAATTGTTAAAGACCGGATTTTGGTAAAGCTCAAAACGTATCAAGATGGGTCAGTGACCGGAAATATGATGCGTAATTTAGGCGAGACGATTACCAAAACCATTGCTGGCCGTGCCGTTCAGGTGAAGTCAGGATGGGTCATTGAACCGGTGAATAAGTCGGATCGTGACACTTATATGCTTCAGGATGCACCTGAGGATTTAATTGACGGGCATCTGGTCGAGGTGACCTTGGAAAAGGAAACGGGGAAGGGTGCCTTACGCAAACCCGTTGCAAAGTTAAAATCCATCATCGGACATGATGATGACCCGAAGGCGATCTCACTGATCGCCATGTTTGAAAAGGGATTGGTTGCGGAATTTCCTGACGCCGTTATTGAACAGACGCAAGGCATGGAGGTGCCGCCACTGGGCAATCGCGAGGATATCCGCCAATTGCCGCTCGTCACAATAGATGGCGCGGATGCAAGGGATTTTGATGATGCTGTCTATGCCGAAGCCCTGACGGATGGCGGCTATCACCTGATTGTTGCCATTGCCGATGTCGCGTATTATGTGACAGAGGGCAGTCCGCTTGGCGTTGAGGCCTATCGCCGTGGGAATTCGACTTATTTCCCTGACCGTGTCGTTCCGATGTTACCGGAGGCTTTGTCAAATGACCTTTGCTCACTCCGCCCTCATGAAGACCGCGCTTGCATGGGGTTTCACCTCTATATTGATGCATATGGCAAGCTGACAAAATGGAAAGTTTTTCGCGGGCTAATGCAATCCCATGCACGGCTCACTTATGAACAAGCGCAGGCGGCGATAGATGGTGTCACGGATAGTGTCACTGAACCCCTTCGTGACACTGTTTTGACACCCCTTTATGACGCATTTCGCATTTTGGATAAAGCGCGAGCGCGTCGCGGAGCGTTAGATATTAATATGCCTGAGCGTCAAATCATCGTCAATAATGAGGGTGTCATGGAGGATGTCATGCTCCGTCAACGCCTTGATGCGCATAAGGTTATTGAGGAGTTTATGATCCTTGCCAATGTTGCCGCGGCGGAAGCGTTAGAAGCCAAAAACGCACCCTGCATTTATCGTATTCATGACCAACCTGATAGCGACCGCATTGATTCGGCGAGTAATTTTTTAGAAGGTTTCGGGATTAATCTTGCCCGCGGCAATGTCCCTAAACCCGATGTCCTCAACTCAATTTTGTCAAAGGTTAAAGATGAAGACCACGCGCATCTGGTTAACGAAGTCATTTTGCGATCACAATCTCAAGCGGTTTATAGCCCCGATAATTGCGGTCATTATGGCCTTGCATTGACCAAATATGCGCATTTCACATCCCCCATTCGCCGCTATGCCGACCTTATCGTGCATCGATCCCTCATCCGCGCATATGATTTGGGCGAGGGCGGTTTGACGGATGAGGAGAGCGTCAAAATCGGCGAGATTGCCGACCATATCTCAAAAACCGAGCGTAATTCGATGGAGGCAGAGCGAAGCGCGGTTGACCGGTTCACGGCCAGTTACCTCGAAACGCGCAAAAATCAGGAATTTTCAGGGCGTATCTCGGGCGTGACAAATTTCGGATTATTCGTGCGTTTGGATGAGAATGGCGCGGATGGTCTTGTGCCAATCCGCTCCCTGCCTGACGATTATTATGTGCATGAGGAAAAGGCACACGCGTTAATCGGGCGGCGTACAGGGCGGATATTCAGGCTGTGTGCCCCTGTAAGAGTTATGATACGTGAGGCTGATCGCCTTACCGGCTCATGCGTTTTGGAAGTGATTGACGCGCAAAAAGGGGCGGATATTCCGGGCTTTATCGGGCCTGAAGAGATGTTCAGGCCAACAGAAAAACCGACACGCTCGGCAGGCAAAAGGCCTACCAATCGCGTAAAGGGCGCAAAGATAACGGCAAACGCTTCAAAAAAGGCCCCAGCGCAAAGAAGAAGAAAACAACCACCCCGAAACATCGGAAGAAGTGATTTAAAAACCTGATCCTGTACCAGGACGATATAGCCCTTCGAACAGTTTTTTATCGTTTGGATATTTATCTCCATAAAGAGGAGGTAGTTTATTAAAATCTATATTTTCTTTTAGTAGATGTCCAATTACTTCTCTTAGCTGAGCATGAACAATTCTCTCCGAACGTGAAGCTTCCAGATATGCGACTGTTATCGCAAACCTTTGTCCTGCTTCCGATTCACTAAGTTCTATTAATGCAGCATGAATTGCAGCATCAACTTGAGCATTCACACCTTTTGCAGCTAAGCCGAAAGCATCATTAAATTCAATCGTTTTATGTCTTGGCATCGCTGTATCAGCACCTTGGAGATAAGCATCCGCTGTTAGTTTTTCTAAGAGTTCAAGTAAAGTCATTTATAGTCTCCTTTATATTTACATGGTTAACATAATTTAAAGTTATTGTTTTGTCAACTAAAAATTTAAGTTAACTGATTCCTTATCCATGTGACCTGACGTTTGGCGTCTTCTTGTAAGACGAAACATTTATCTGGAAAAAGTGACCGCTATATCTTATATCATTAAAATGGCTGCGGCGTTTGTGAGTGATTTTAATCTCTCGGGCCGATAATCACATCTCGGGAGCTGTCCCTGAGAAACGGACGTATTTTGCTGCGAAAGTTTTTCATATGGCGCCCACCTAACGTAGTTAGGGCCAGATGACGATAACACGCACCACGGCGTTCGCGGCTTTTGCTTACTATTTCAAGCTTTCAGTCAGTTTTTTGACCGTCTCGGTCAGGGCATCGACTTGCTTCGCATAATCTTTTTCTTGGTCCTGTAAGGCCTTTTGGACTTTTTCAGAAAAATCCTCGGCATCCTGCCCGTCATTATCATTCGAAATCTTGGATTGTGTATCGAATAATTCGTCGGCCAGAACAATCGCGGTAAGAGCCATTAAATCCGATTCTTTACGCACGACACCTGAAGAGGCGATAGCTTCCAACCTTTCATCGACATAAGCGGCTAGCCGCTGCAAACGCTCCTCATCACCTTCAGCGCAAGCCAGGTTAAAAGACCGATCATTTACCGTGAGTGTGACTTCAGCCATGACTATGCCGCCCCTTTAATTAAAGTTTCCATAGAGGAAATTGCCTCATCAAGTTGTTTTTTAAGGCTTTTAACATCAAGGTCGTTCGCCGCATTTGTAGAAGGGGCGCTCAACCCGAACATATCAATTTGATTGGTCGAAACATTTTTTTGTTTCTTCTTGACCGACTTCCCAGCCTTTTCAAGCTCTTTCACGGCCTTTTGCAATTCTTTTAAACTTGCCTCAAAACGCATCGCATGTCTCCTTGTCCTAATCTTAAAGTAAAAAATTAAGAGAAGCCTTGTCGAATCATTTCACAAAGTTATTCACAAGCAACAATTATTTAAGGCAAATCTTTAAGCTGATTAACAACTGTCAAGCGCGTTGTCGCCCATGATAAGACTGTAAACATCACTGTGATGACTATCACTGCCAAGCTGATACTCAAATAATTGACTGTATTAAACAAAGCGAGTGTTGCAAGCAAAGCACTTAAACCTATGATAACGACACCACTTATAAAGGCTCCCCCCAGGCAGGCATTGAGTATTGCTTTTTCAAATAACCAGGCAATGCGCCCTGTCTCCGCCCCCATTAAATGAACGAGATTAATTGTATCCTTCGCGGCGATGAGTTGCATACGGATTGTTGCCGAAACCATAATAATCGTCATGCTTAAGACAGCGATAAGACAAATCCCGGGCAAAAGATGAAGATTCAAAATGGTTGAATCTATTTCTCCGCGCCATGTTTCAGATTCTATAACGCTGACACGCGGAACAACCCTTTGTACGGTTCGTATCAATCGCATTTCTGCATTTTCGGCACGATTATTTTTAAGCGATATAACAATAAAGGCAGGGGCAGGGATAGACGATATAGCTTCAATATTCTCAAGAGCCTCAGCCTGTTGAACATCCAAAGTCTCTATAATCGGATCATTGGCCAGTATCTCCTCAATCGCGATAATATCCTCGCGCATAGTATCGAATGGTATAACCCTGTTACTTTTATCCGAAAGTGCGGACAGCTCTAAAATAAGGGTATTTTCGCTACCGATCTTCCATGTTTCTGTCAGATTATGGACATGAATAAAACCGAGCCAAACCGTAAAACAAAGGCATTGCATAAAGGCAATCATCAGGCCGATATGGCGGAAAGTCACACCGCTGAAAATATGAGATACAGGCAAGCTCATATGCTTAAACCGCCTTTTTCCAATGTGAGTACGGGATAGGGATGCATCTCAATTAAAGATTTATTATGTGTTGCCAGTAAAATAGCCGTGCCGTTTCGGTTCAGCTCCTGAAACAGGGAGATAATACGCAAGCCGATATTCGTATCAAGACTTCCTGTGGGTTCATCGGCGAGGAGAATTTTAGGTTTTGTAATCACCGCACGGGCAATTGCGGCGCGTTGTTGTTGCCCCCCTGATAAAAAAGCCGGCTTCATATGCGCATGGTTTTTAAGCCCGATCCAATCAAGCACATCCATCACCGATTGCTTTTGTTTCTCCTCAAAAATATTCATAAGCTTCAAAGGCAGGGTGATATTTTCATAGATTGTCAAATGCGGAATAAGGCGAAAATCCTGAAATATCACACCAATTTTAGTCCGCATGTTTGCGCGATCCCTTTTTGACACGTCACTGATATTTTGCCCGAAAATCATTAAATCGCCACGCGTCGGCAAAATGCTTAAGCTTAACAATCTTATAAGGGATGTCTTTCCAGCACCGCTTGCGCCGTTAAGGTAATAAAAATCGCCGCCTTTTAGCGCAAAAGAAATATCGCTCAAGACCTCCGGCCCGCCATTATAGCGTAAACCAACATGGTTCATGGCAATCATTAATGTTTTGTCAGCTTGTGTTTTCATTTCTTGTCTTCACTGTTTTTAAGCCATCATCTATACTGTTACAAACATCTTTTAAGAATCGTAATTATGATAATTGAATGTCCTGAGTGCCAAAAACGTTTTGTTGTGCCATCAACCGTCTTTCAAAAGGGTGGGCGAAAAATGCGTTGTGGCGGATGTCGCCATGAGTGGTTTGAAGAACCGAAACAGGACACGCCTGCCTTTGACGATTTGGTCAGGGCCGTACCACCTCAAAGAAATGATAACACAGAACCTGGTTTTTCAAATTTTCTAAAACAGGGTAAGGCTGTAATACTAAGTGTTGCGCTTGTTATAGTAGTTTTATATTTGGCCTTTCATTTCATGAGCAAGCCATTAATCATCGGAGAAGGCTTGGCTTTTGATTCGGTTATGCTTGAGCCGGCAGAAGAGGGCGGTTATATTCTCAATGGTCAAATCATCAATACAATGGATAATGTGCGAGGCGTTCCGACCATAAAACTCACAATGATTTTGAATGATGAGATAGAAGGCGACAGTATTTTAATAGACCCTGCCGAAACAAGCCTTGAAAGTGGCGCAATCATGGATTTTGTTCATAAAATAGAGGAAATATCAGAGGATACTCAGGCTATAAAAGTAACTTTTAATAATCAGGATTATTAGGATAAACACGCGGAAAAGGCTCGGCATTACCCTGATCAGGCTCAAGCCGATTAGGCTTCACACCACATGCGGTGATTGTTAAAATAACAAGAAACATAAAAAAAGTTCGAATAAACATTCTAATTTTATCATGGCAAATAATCGACAAAAGCTAAAGACTCTATTTTTATTTAACGGCCTTTTATTTTTAGTTGCACTTATTCTTATTCAATATTCGGTGGTGAGTAATCCTGAAGCCGCCGAAATAGAAGACATTACAAAAGCCGAATTTAATAATAATCTAGATAGGCTTTCTCATCTTTATGCCGACGCATTGGATGACCCTTTTGAAACGCGGCTGGAAATATTCGATTCGCCAATCACTATTGAGAATGCGACATTCAAAAATGTGTTGGACGCGGATATGTCGCTGGATGATTTAAAGGGGCAATGGGTTGTCCTGAATTTTTGGGCAAGCTGGTGCCCGCCTTGTATTGTCGAAATGCCTTCTTTCCAGGAATTGCAGGATATTTACGGCGGAAAGGGTGTTAAAGTGGTTGCCATCGGGTTGGATAGGGGTATGGACGGGCAGATGCTTCGCGATATTATGCGGCGGTTTAATTTCGGTCCCGTTGCGGCCTATTACGGCGAATGGGATGTCATGAAACAGAAATTTGATATTACAACACTACCAACCACTTATATTTTAAGCCCGAATGGCCGCGCCGTCGCCAAACTCAAAGGCAAAGCCGACTGGGCCAATGAGAGTGCAAAGGGTTATATAGAAATTCTTATTAACCAAGTCACAATCAATTAATTAGATTAATTTAACAGGCTAAGTGTTCCTTATGCATATTTTTACTTAGGCAACTTCAGTTTTGGAAATCGTTTGCTCGACTGCTTGGGGGTCGACCCAGCCGATATTTCCATCTTGTCGCACATAGACCATATTAAGCCCGCCATTTTTCGAATTACGAAACATCATCGCATTATTGCCCGAGAGGTTTAGCCGCATGACCGCATCCGATACGGCCATTGTTTGTATATTCGTTGTCATTTCGGCAATGATGACCGGCTCATCCTGCGACTCGATTTCCTCATCTGTTAGATGATCGAGCTGTTCTGCCTGCAAAGAAGATTTGAACGCAAATTCGGCAACTTTCATAAATTCCGCTTGCTCCATCTGCTCATGATGGTCGCGCAATTTGCGTTTATAACGGCGAAGCTGCTTTGCGATTTTCTCTGCGGCCTCATCAAATGCGCCATAGGGGTCATGCGTTTTTGCCGTGGCCTGTACCTGAATATCCTTCCCCATGGTCAGGGATATATAGGCCTTAATCAAACTTTTTGTCTCTTTTTCAATCGTAACAACAACATTGGTGGCACGCCCGAAATATTTCTCATTAATGGCTTCCAGCCTGTCCGTGATATGGGTTTCGAATGCTTCTCCGACATCAATGTGATGCCCGTGAACAGTAACTTTCATGGTTTTGCCTCCGTATAATTGATTATGATTGATAATATAGTGATAATACTCATTTTTTCCAGTATCGCATAAAAAGTTTTAAGATATGGATAAGGAATTTGGAGAAATTAACTGGCCAGACCCTGAAGCAAGTTCAGGGTGATGCAGCACTTTAAGTATGCTTTTTAAGCTTCCGTCGCTTGGAGGAGGCCGGAATATGCATCGCCTCACGATATTTCGCAACGGTGCGGCGGGCAATCGCAATGCCTTCTGCCTTAAAAGCCTTTGTGATTGCATCATCAGAGAGAATTTTATTTTTATCCTCTGCCTCGATCATCGCCTTAATCTTCGCCTTTATCGCGCTTGCGGCAATGTCGCTCCCGCCATCGGAACTCCCCACGCCAGAGCCGAAGAAGAATTTGAGCGGGAAGAGCCCACGCGGCGTGCCGATGAATTTATCAATTGTGATACGGCTGACCGTTGATTCATGAACGCCGATATCCTCGGCAATCTCGCGTAAAGTCAGCGGCTTCAGATATTCCACCCCGAACAGGAAAAAGCCCTCTTGCGTCTCTATAATCGAGGTCGCAACCTTAAGGATTGTCTGCGCCCTTTGGTCAAGTGCCTGCACCAGCCAATTTGCGGAATGAAGCTTGTCATTCAGGAATTTTTTATCGGCCTTACCGACTGATTTCGTTTCAATCATTGCAACATAATCCTGATTAATCAGAACCTTGGGCAAGGTTTCATGATTAAGATGCACTTTCCAGCCACCGCCCTCATGCTTGGCTCTGCGCTCCATCAAAATATCGGCAATTGCCGTTTGGGCAATCGTATAGTCGAAGCCTGATGAGGGTTTTGGGTTCAATGTGCGGATAAGGGCAATCATATCCTGCAGCTCGCCATCCGTGACATTGCACTGCGTTTGCAATATATCGAAATCCGCACTGGCGAGCTTATCTAAATTATTTAAAAGCGTTTTGAAAGGCTCACTCATCACCTCTCGCTCTTCCAACTGTAATGCTAAACAATCCGTCAAGTCATTGGCGAAAATGCCCGTCGGGTCAAAATGCCTTAGTTTTTTCAGTAGAGCCTCAATGCGTTCTTCCGAGCATCCTAAAGATTGCGCATGTTCAGCCACCGAACCGCGGAGATAGCCGCTTTCATCCAACCGATCCACCAACAACGCCGCAATCATCTTGTCCCTCGCATCTTTGATGGAAACATTCACTTGCTCCATCAAATGGGTGCGCAGGTCACCCTTTGCCGCAACGGTGTTTTCAATGGCATTAATCGGGTCATTGAATTGCATAGAACCGCCACTGCCTTGATAGGCAGAACTTCCTGCATCGAAAACCTCGTTATTCTCATGAGGCTCAGGCGTATCGGTTTCCTCACGCTTTTCATCTTGCTCAAGGAACGGATTATGTTCCAATTCCTGTTCAAGATGCGCCTGCAAATCCAGATTATTCATTTGCAACATGGCAATGGCATCGCGCAACTGCGGCGTCATGACCAGCTGCTGAGTCTGCTTCAAATCCAGTTTGATTTCATATGCCATGACTTAAGAATAGCATGTTTTTCACGGGAAGCACTATAGGGCGCAAGTTAATGTAGTATCATTTATTCAAGAGGCTCTAATTGAACCTCGATTACTCTTTTCGTGGATATGTTCGCTATGAAGAACAGACAAACAGCAAAAAATGTGAAAGCGATATAAAGCGGACTGAGTTTAAATAATAAAGGTATAGCGAGAATAATTCCGATGACTCGTCCGATACCAAGCAGGATTTCCTGCGCGCTCAAGCATGATAATGATTGATTATCATACCATTGTGCCGATAAGCCGACTTGCCGGAAATGATTGCCGAATGCCCATGCCAACATTGTTATAATAATTGTAATCATAGAGACATCATAAAACCAAGGAACAATCCCAATTATGAACACGAAGCCGCTAAGCCTTAGGTCAGCGCCATTATTATGATTAGTCAGTCGCCCTGCATAACCCGAAATAACGCATTTCAATAATATTGTAATTGCCAAAATTATTCCCGTTATCGCAACTTCATAGCCGTTTTTAAGCAACCATATGGGCCATAAAGTACAATATGGGATTTCCAATATGCCCGATAGGACTGTATTGAAAGCCCGCTTAGGTTTTGAAGAAATAACATTCTTAATAGTGTCAATTTGGTGCTTATTAATTGATATGCATGCTGATTCCTTAGATAAATTTAGACATGAGACTGCCTTTAGCATCTGAACAATACTGATGAAACATAATATACTTCCTATAAGCGAAGAATGAAAAAGCGGGATAGTATAGACCGCGCATGCAGTGGCCGCGATAGTTCCAAGCAAACCCCCTATGGCTATACCGTTTAAGGCAACGGATACTTCATTGCCTTTATTATTAAGGCTTGCCCGTTTCGTCATAAAGATATGAAATAAAAGCCAAAATGCCGTTGTTGAAAAACTATAAAGAATGGCTCTTATAAAATAATTCTCTAATCCGATCATTAACCCAAAGACTGGTATGATCGTCATAATCAAAAGCATCCGCGACCATGTTTGATAGGATAATTTTTGATATAGATAAAAACCAAGCGGCATGATTATCATGCCTATCATGATTGCTTCACACAAAAAGAAAGCCGTTGCAGTCCCCTGTGAAAGGCCGCTTAAATCAATTAAATATGATAGCCCGATTAAAGTACAACCGAATATACCAAGTATATTCGCCTGACAAAACCATCCGAAATGCGGAAGGCTCAAAGGCTTAATATAGGCTTGATAAATATAATCTTTCATACGCGATAAATCTGGTTTTTATTTATCATAGCAATGAAAGTTTAAAATCGCTTAAAGATTAGAATGTAATAGAGCTTAAATTATAAAGGCAGTTTTTGTAAAAGCCGAATAATCTTCTTCGTTTTACTGCTAAACAGCTGACCTTTATACCATTCACCTGCGATGGACTTATTGACATCCGATACTGTCGGGTAAGGCAGGATAAGCCCGGCAACATCTTTCATTTTCATGCCCTTCGTGATAGCCAGCGACCAAAGGGGGAGCATCTCCCCCGCATTCTCGGCAACAATCGACACGCCGAGTATTTTACCGTTCATGCGCCCGATGATTTTAATCAGGCCTTGAGTGACCCCTTCGGTCACGGCGCGATCATTACCGCTGATATCTTTTGATAGAATGCGGATATTATCCTGACCATGAGCTTCAATCGCTTGTGTTTCCGTCATGCCGATATGGGCAAGCTCTGGCGCGGTATACGTCACCCAAGGCAAGGCCTTATAATCCACTTTCGCCGGCAGTTTGAAACAAATATTGCGAATAACTATGCCTGCCTGATAGCCTGCAACATGTGTGAATTGAGGGCTGTCCTTCAAAATATCACCGATCGCATAAATATGATGGTGATTGGTGCGTAGGCGTTTATCAACGATAATGCCGCCACTATCATGCTTGATGCCTGCCTTATCAAGGTGAAGTCCATCGGTGTTAGGTTTCCGCCCTGTTGCCACCAGAATATGGCTCGCCTCTATTATATCATTCTTAAGATGGATTTTATGTGTTTGACCATGCGCGATTTTTGTAATTTCCGCATGCTCATAGAGGGCAATACCGTCTTTAAGAAGTTGTTCCCTGACAATCTCAACACAATCACGGTCATCTTTAGACAGTATCTCCCCTTTTGTGATGAGAGAGACCTTGCAACCGAGTTTGACATGTGCCTGCGCCAACTCAACGCCGATTGGACCGCCGCCGATAATTGCCAGATGTTGCGGTTTTTCACCTAAATTAAAAATAGTTTCATTGGTAAGAATTCTGCGCTCATTAATCCCCTTTATCGGCGGAATAAATGCGCGGGAGCCTGCGGCAATCACGATATAACGCGCTTGAATTTTCTGCCCGTCTGCCGTCTCCACCGTTTTCTTATCAATAAAATAAGCCGGTTGGCGGATGACCGTACACCCTAATTCCTCAAATCGTTCTTGGGAATCGTGCGGTGCGATTTGGGCAATGGCGTTTCGCACATGGTTGTGCGCTTGCCTGAATGTCGCGCCCTTTTTTGCCATTGAGAGTAAAGCCTTTGATGGTACGCATCCTGTATTCAGGCAGTCGCCACCCATTTCACCTTTTTCAATTAAAACAACTGATAGCCCGAGTTGAGCTGCGCCCGCCGCAACCGATAAACCACCTGAGCCTGCGCCGATAATGCAAATATCCGTTTTAATCATGAGGATGCACCTTTCCTGTTTCTATAAAGTTTATGCAGGCGCGGCAGCATGGCGATCACACCCAAAAGTGCGACTGATAAAATCAAATCACGCGAAATTAAGTCGGTCGGATTGTCGACTTCTCCCAGTGACCGTCCGACATTCACATAGATGGCAGTGCCGGGCAAAATACCCAGGGCTGTTGTCCAGATATAGGTGCGTGTCTTTACATTAAAAAGGGCAGGCACAATATTTACCAAGAAGAAAGGAAAAAGCGGCACAAGCCTTAAGAATAACAGGTATGAGGCGGCATTATCCTGCATATCATCCTCAACTTTTTTGTAAATTTTGCCTGCTTTTGCTCTTAAAATCTCACCGAAAGATGATTTTGCAATCATGAAAATAATCGTTGCGCCGCCTGTTGCGGCAATGACAACGATAAACGTGCCGAGCATCCAACCGAAGAGCAACCCTGCCGCCAAGGTCATAAATGTTGCAAAAGGTAGGGACAAGGCAACAATCGCGATATAAGCCAAGCCAAACATTAAAGCCGCCAAAATAATATTATTATCAATAAAAGCCTGCAGCGTATCGCGGGCGGAAAGCAAACTCTCAGTGTTCAAATAACCGGATAATCCGCTTATCCAAAATGCGGCAATTGAAATGATTATAAAAATAAGAGGCAGCGTTTTTTTCCATGCCATGCTTACAATTCCTTTTCATCAGCGGTCATTATCTATAATCTATATTACATTATGGCACAGTTAAGCCCCTTATGCTTTCGCTATCTATCGCGTGAATTTTTGAAAAAATTCGGGCTGTTTTTTTGCATACTCATGGGAATTGTCTATCTGTTTGATATGATAGAGTTGACCCGTCGTGCATCCGATGACGATGTTGGATTGGGGCAGCTTCTCCTCATGGCTCTTTACAAAGCGCCTGAGGTTGGACAGCAAATTTTGCCTTTTATTACCTTATTTGCGGCATTAGCCACTTTTCGAAGCCTGACTGAACGGCGGGAACTGGTCTGTATTCGTGCCGCAGGGCTTTCGGCGTGGCAGTTTCTACTGCCTATTTTGACAACGACTTTTTTCATGAGCCTGATTTACATTACAATTCTACATCCGCTTTCCGCCGCCTCGATGGAACGCTATCAGGTTCTTGAAAATCTCTATTTTGGCGATGGCACGAAAACCATCTCGGTTTTTGAAGACGGGTTATGGATCAGGCAAGAAGATGACACAGGTAATTTCATCCTGAAAGCCCGCGATTTGGACGTTGAAAACTGGGTTTTTGATGATATCAGCGTATTTTTTTTTGATGGTGACAATAACCATATTCAGCGCGTTGACGCCGATGAGGCCACGCTCAAACCCGGCGAATGGAATTTTAACAATGTCTCTGTTCACCAAAGCAATGCTGCGCCGCGCAGTATGGGCTCGCTCCGCCTTGGCACGACCATGACCTCACGAACAATTATTGAGAGTTTTTCTGACCCTGAAACAATATCCTTTTGGCGATTGCCCTATTTCATAAAATCGATTCAGCAAACAGGCTTTGATACGCGCGAAATCCGTGCCTATTACCAAGGCTTGCTGGTTCAACCACTTATGTTGGTGGCCATGATATTAATGGCGGCGGCTATAGGGCTTAAAACGTCAAGAACGGGAAAACTCTTGCCGATTGTCGTGCTCGGGATTGGATTTGGTTTTTTGGCTTTTTTCATGAGTGGGTTTTTAAGGGCGCTTGCACTCGGTGATGAAATTCCGCTTATCATGGGTGTTTGGGCGCCGCCGATTATCATCTTGCTCAGCGGTGCGACATTTCTAGCGCAATTGGAAGACGGGTAGTGAAAGCAATCTTGGTATTAATGTTTCTTTAGGACACGTGACACTAAAATAAGTCATTGTTTCTTTTCAAAAGATAAATTATTACTAAAGAGTTCGAATTTTATAAGGAATTACCAATGGTGTTGCGTACAAAACAGGCTTTTCTGACATTGACTTTGCTTTCGACTTTGATGATAAGCGCATGCGCATCATCACGGGCGGATGCCGAATATGGTGATGTTTATGACCCTTGGGAGCCTTATAACAGGGCGGTTTTTGCGTTTAATGACGGGCTTGATGCTGTGGTTCTCAATCCTGTGACTGATGTTTACCGTTTTGTCGTACCGGATGCCTTTCGTGGCGCAATTACAAATTTTTTGAATAATCTTAAGCATCCGCTCTATGCCATCAATGATGTCTTACAAGGGGATTTTGAAGGCGCAGGCGTTGCAACGCAACGTTTTGTGTTTAACACATTTACGGGTTTCGGCGGTGTATTGGATACGGCCTCATGGGAAGGTATCACTTACGAGCCTGAAGATTTCGGCCAGACGCTCGCCGTTTGGGGGCTTGAGCCCGGCCCTTACTTCGTCTTGCCACTTTTGGGGCCGTCTTCGGTGCGTGATACATTTGGTATCGCGGGCGATATGGCACTTGACCCTGTGAATTGGTATCTTTGGGAAGAGCATAAGGATGACCTTGCCACTGGCCTGACTGTTGCAGGTGTCCTATCCACGAAGGATCAGTTTATTGACCTTCAACGTGACCTAAAGGCCGATAGCCTTGATTACTACGCCGCGGCGCGAAGCGTCTGGATGCAACGCCGTAACGCATTGATTACTGATGGCGATATGAGCGAAAGCTATGCTGTAGAGTATGATGCCTATAAATAAGAAAGACTAAAATATGCCTCTCGATGATTTGCATAAGCGAAAGCGGAAAAAGAACTATGCGATTTTGGCTATCTTGTTTGCCTTTATCGCACTGTTATGGGCAGTCACGATGATTAAAGTCGGCTCGCTTTAATTTTCGTAATTATAGTTAGTAAATTCTTATTAGAAAGCGTCATTGCGAGGGAGCCCCCTGCCTTCGCAGAGGGC
>CAZHEE010000011.1:0-36982 GCA_964531715.1 uncultured Micavibrio sp.
CCGAAAGCCGAACATCACTAACCTAAAACTGGACTCAAAAATGGGGGTTGACCAGATAACTATGAATTTAAAAGATATTTTATAAATATGACCGATGATGAAATTCTAAACTTAATGAAAGAGCATGACCATATTGTTGTAAAAACATTTAACAGATGTTTTGATTAATATGGCGCAGAGCAATGTCACGCAATCAGGCGTTCAACCGGGTACATATTATCTGCTTATTTCGACTTAGCTATCGAGATTACTCGGGACAAACCCGAATTAATTGAAAAATACAAAGATACTTGGCCTTTAGAGGATATTCATGCCAAAGACAAGAAAGTTTGACTATAAATTAAATTTCATCATGCTATATTTAAAACTATGAAATTTTTAAAAATCATTGCAATGATTCTGTTGGTTTTAGTGCTTCTTTTAATCAGCATCCTTTTATTCTTCAGTGTACAAGTAGTATATGAAAAAAGAAAATATTCGCCATATAAAGTCTCAGTTGAAGACACTAGAGAAAACAGTGAAAATGAGGAAAGCGAAGTTTCCGAAGAAAAAGAGAAAATCAGCATTGAGTTAAGGGAAGATGTGATCGTTGATATTGGCGATAATAGTACCTTAAAAGCTTATAAGAGCTATCTTTTAAAAAACCAACCAAATAAAGCATTTGCTATTAGCAACTATGGCGATTGGGGGCGAGCTTATGATAAAGTTAATGAAAATGTTGCAAGAGACATTGCTTTAAGATATTGCAACAGAAACAAGCATGAAAGAGTAGAACCTTGTCGCGTTGTTGATGTGAATGGCGCATATATAGGACTGAAAGATAAGTAATTATCTTAATGATAAACAAAATAAGTTTCAATAACCGCCTTTAAGGCGGTTTTTTATTTCCAACATTTGAATAAGGATAAAAGAAAATGGCATTGAATGACATTGCATTATGCGCGCGTGCTCTCATACGTTTAGGCGCTCAGCCGATTACATCGTTTGAGGATGGCTCAACCGAGGGGGAGATTTGCGGCGCACTATACGCGCAATCGCGTGATGCGCTCCTCTCCGCCTATGGTTGGAATTTTGCGACAAAGCAAACCGTACTTTCCGCCTTAAGTGAAAGCGGTATCGGCGATTATAAGCAAGCCTTCGCCCTCCCCAATGATTTTTTGCGAGCTTTAACGGCAGGTAATGGCGCGAAATCAAGCGGCCTTGATTATCGCATTATGAATGGCAAGCTTTATACCAATGCGGAGGCGGTCATGCTCACCTATATTTTCAGACCGGATGAAAGCGAATTTCCACCGTTTTTCAATTCTGTGCTGATTTCGAGGCTCGCGGCGGAGCTGTGTATTCCTTTGACCGAGAACACATCACGGTTCGAGACTTTAACGCGGTTGGCGGAAACGGAGTTCTCCCGCGCACGGCAACTAGACGCGCAACAAGACCGCCCGCAGAAAATTATCTCCTTCCCGCTAACGGATGTGAGGGGTTAGGAATTTGAAAGGAAGGCATTATCATGTTAACCGTCATTACACGTTTTTCGATAGAAAAGACGTGTAATCCAGTTTTTGTTTTTTCACCACAGAGAACACAGAGTTCACTGAGGTTTTTTCGTAAAAAAGCTTTGCGTGACATAGCGTGACATTGCTTTTTAGAGAGGATCCCAGCTTTCGCTGGGATGACAAACAACTTCGCGACCACTTCGCTTCTTCGTCTCTTCGCGTTAAAATAATCAAGTCTCTCTCCGCTCGCGTTGCGCGGTCGAGATAACAAAATAATTTATAATGGCAAACCCTCACCCTAACCCTCTCCCTAAAGGGAGAGGGGATTTAATAATTACCAACACCCAAAACAAGGACAAACCTATGAGTCGTGTTCGACAAATCAAAACCACTTTCACAAGTGGTGAAATCTCGCGCCGTTTGCTCGGACGCGGTGACCTGAACGCCTATGCCAATGGTGCGTTATCCCTGCGTAACGTGTTTATTCACCCGACAGGTGGGATCTCGCGCAGGGCAGGTTTATCCTTCGTTGACACGGTCGCGGGTGCAGGGCGGCTGATAGATTTTGAATTTAATACCGAGCAGACATACCTCCTCGTTCTCACAAATTTGCAACTGGATATTTATCAGGCGGGGAGCAAGATTGCGACGCTGACCACGCCATGGAGCGCGGCACAATTAAGCCAAATTAACTGGACTCAAAGTGCGGATAGTCTGCTGATTTGCCATCCTGATATTGAGCCTCAAATCCTGACACGCTCGGGTGCAGGCACTTGGGATTTATCGGCTTGGACATTTTTTGAGGACGGGGATATCAGCCGCCAACCATTTTTCAAATTCGCAAATTCAAATGTCACGCTAAAACCAAACAGCACAAGCGGAACGGTGACATTGACCGCATCTGCCGCAATATTTAATGCCGCCCATATCGGCACAAAAATCGAAGTGAATGGCAAGCAAGTTGAGGTCACAAGCTATGCCTCGCCGACTGTTGTTGATGTTACAACATTGGAAGATTTAACTGATACGGATGCAACGGCAAATTGGCAGGAGCAAGCGTTTAGTGCGCTTCGCGGCTGGCCAGTCTCTGTCTGTTTTCATCAGGATAGGCTTGTGATTGGTGGCTCTCGCGATTTACCGAACCGATTATGGCTGTCAAAATCGGGTGATATCTGGAATTTTGACTTGGGGGAAGGGCTGGATGATGAGGCCATCGAATTTTCCATTCTGTCCGATCAGGTCAATGCCATCCGATCCGTTTTTTCAGGGCGTGATTTACAGGTTTTCACCAGTGGCGCGGAATGGCAGGTCACAGGCTCACCCCTCACGCCACAAACGGTACAGATCGAACGCCAGACGCGGGTTGGTTCATTGACCGATATCAACCTTGCCCCCGTTGATATTGATGGTGCGACAATTTTTGTTGCACGAAACGGGCGCGAAATTCGGGAATTTCTTTATACCGATATTGAGGCGGCCTATCAGGCAACTGACCTATCCTTATTGGCGCAGCATTTGGTGAAAAATCCGGTCTCTGTTGCCTTTGATAAGCGTAACAGATTGCTGCATTTTGTTTTAAAAGACGGATCAATTGCAACGCTTACCAATTATAGAACGGAGCGTGTTTCGGCATGGACGATGCAGCACACTCTCGGCGAATATCTCTCCGTTGCGGTCACTGGTGACGATGTCTATGTGCTCGTCAAACGCGGCAATGATTATATGATTGAGGTGTTTGAGGAGGGGATGTATCTCGACTCTGCTTTAACAGGGGAGTCCGTTACGGCGACTTCAAACTGGTCTGGGCTTGACCATCTTGAGGGTAAGGATGTCACAATTCTTGCCGATAATATTTTGGTCGGGCAAAAGCGTGTGACCAATGGCGCAATCATTCTGGATAGTCCAGCAAACAAAATTGTTACAGGGTTGGAATACACACATATCGTTGAGCCTTTACCCCCATCACCGCTTTCAAACGGCGGTGCAGGCCGTGCGGTTCGTTTGATTGAAGCGATTTTCAGGGTACAGGATACGGCGGCGCTCCGCCTTGATATGGGGCGCGGGCTGGATGATGTGCCTTTGCGAGATTTTGAAGACCAAATATTGGATGCGCCGATTATACCGGTCAGTCGCGATATCGCAGTCAAGGCCTATGGTTGGACGAAAGACTTAACGCGGCCATTATGGCGGGTTGAGCAATCGGCGCCATTGCCCTTCACGCTGCTGTCTGTCACAACCGAAATCAAGGTGAATGATTAATGTTGGCTGAGTGGCTAATTGGCTGATTAGCTTTTTATTCAATAGCCATATCCAATCAGCCAAGAAACCAATCAGCTAATGAGCTAAAAAAAAGGAAACATCATGGGAAATTTGCAACCTGTCCTGACGGACATTACCAAAACACTTGGCACGATTAATGATATCACGTCGGGCATTTCAACGCTTGCCAATCTGGATAACAGAAGCGAGCGAAAGGCTTTACGTGCTGAACAAGAATTCGCAATGCAGAACTTACAGGCACAACAAGGTTTGAGTGAAAAGCAAGCCAGAGAACAAGCGGAGCAAGACCGCAGACGCATTGCTCTTGATGCAGAGGAAGAGGAAAAACGCCGCCGCAATGCGCTTCGCCGCTCAATCGCCAAACAAAATGCAGGTCGCGGCGCAAGCGGTATTTCCTCAAGCGGCAGTAATGAAGCCATCTTGCTCGGGCTATATAATGATGCGGATGATGATCGCTCATATTCCCAAGCGCTCGATGATTTACGCTATAATACGATTAATTCCGACCTGTATCGAATGAATGAGCGCAATGTCCTTGAGCGTACGCAACTCGCCGAGCAACAACGCCTTCAACGCGCGAGTCGGGGGTAGAAAGATGTTTAATATGATTGATCAAGTTTCAAAAAATTCAAGCTCACATGAAAATGACATTGCTAACATTCGTTCAGCTCTAACAGTACTGGGTTACTATGATGATACTTCTACTGGTTTGAATGGATATACAGATGAAAATATATTTACATCAATAAAGTCATATCAAGCAGATAGGAAATTAAAAGTTGATGGAATATTGAAGCCTGAAGGCGAAACACATGAAACCTTAAAAAAAGATATAAACAATGATAGTAAGAAAAGATCAACTTTTTCAATATATAAAAGAAACCGTGAAGATATGATAAAGTCTAATACAATTGGTGCCGATAAATATTTTCATTGTAAGGCTAATTATGAAGCTGTTGAAAAAGGATCTTCAATTACAGGTAAGGCTTTAAACTATGCAAGAGAAACGTATGGCATAATTAAAGGTGATGGTTTAGAAGATGTTAAGGAAGATATGGAAGCGAATAATTATGGACAGAAAGCTGCCAAGGATGGTAATTTTAAATCTGCAAAAGAAGCTTGTGCTATATACAGATCGAAAAATTTAGATGAAAAATATTAAAATTAAATTTTTTAAAATAATTTTAACTGTTTTTATAATCTTAACTTCACTATTCATAACTTTTGAAATCTATCTTTTTATTGATAGTGATTTTGACCTTAAGTATGCAGCGATTGACCGATGCCTTGATAGAGGTGGACGATGGAATTACGATGCCGAGAATTGTACTTATCAATAAACTTTTGAACATCTAACTCTCTAAAACCTAACCCTAACCAAGAGAAAAATATGACCGATAATCATATCAAGATTCCGGCGGTGAGACCGCTTGTCCGCTATACAGCGAATGGCGTGGACACATCTTACGCCTATCCTTTTCCGATTTTCGCATCTGAGGATATTCAAATTCTCTTCAACGGCGTGAGCCAGCTTCAGGGTTTTACCGTGAATGGTGCTGGAAATACGCAAGGCGGGCAGGTGGTTTTTGATACACCGCCTGCAAATGGCATAATTCTTACTATTTTGCGGCAAGTACCTTATGAACGCTTAACAGATTTCCTTGAAAGTGGGGATTTCAGTGCAAAATCCCTGAATAATGAGCTGGATTATCTCATGGCAAGTGTGCAGCAATTACAGCTTGATCAGGAAGCCATGCTGCAATTTTCGAAAAATGAAAATGCACAATTCACGACTTTACCTGACTTAAAAAACCGTCGAAATAAGGCTCTTGGTTTCGATGCGAACGGGAATCCTATTGCGGTTGATTATGGCTTAACCCAAAGCCCGAGCGATTTTACGGCAAGTGGTATAGGCGCAACAGCGCGCAGCATCACTGATAAGGTAGGCGATGCAGTCAGTATTAAAGATTTCGGGGCAATCGGTGACGGCGTAACGGATGATACGCTCGCCATCCAGGCCGCGCTACAGGCACATAATCATCTCTATATTCCGCAAGGGACTTATCGCATTACCGATACGATACAAATCACCTCGGGCAAAATGATAAGTGGTGCAGGGCATAATGCTATCTTTCAGGCATCAAACGATTTGTTTAAAGCCATTCAAATTCGCGGAGAATATAACACACTCTCCGACTTTGTGATTGAGAATGGCGAAGTCGGGTTATATTTACAGGGTATTGATGGCCCTTGCGTTCAAAACCGTATCCATAATCTTATTATTCGCCATGGCGAGAAGGGTATTGTCCTCGATGGTGGAACGGATACGAATAAACCATGTTATTGGAATATTATTACAAATACCCTTATTTTAAGCCCGAGCGAAACGGGCATTGAACTGACAAAAAGCGGCGCAGGAGACACGCCAAACGCAAATATTTTCGATGCTTGCCGTGTCTATTCCCAAGGCACAAGCATGAGCGGATATGGAATCCATGTACTATACGGGTCATTTTATAACCGTTTTTTGAATTGTGAAGTGAATGTTCATGGCACGGCGTTAGGGTGCTTTACAGTTGGGGCAAATGCTAATGAGACTGTAATTGATAATCTTTATACCGAAAGTTATAATGGTGTGCCGAATTTGCACATTAAAAACGGTTCGGTCAAAACGCTTGTCACAAACCTGCTTGCCATGTCGGATGGTGCAGCAATTTTTGATGAGAGCGATGGCAATTATCAGTCAATAAATGCAGGCTTCCCTGTTCAAAATAAGTTTGATTCTATGAGTGTTGGGGCTTTAACCCAAACTTTAAAAAAGGTCGATACGGTTTATATTGATGCGCCTGGTGTCGCGACTTTAGCAATGCAAATGGATGTCTCAGTTCAGCTCATTGCCGCAACAAATGGTGCAATCACGATCAATGTGCCGCTCCCCAATATGCATGCAGGGGCGAGTTATACATTTAAGAAAGTTGACTTCACAGGCAATGCGGTAATTTTGCGCGAGCCGAACGGCTTAGGCATTGACCGTAAGGAGGAAATTATCCTCGGCGGGCCTTATGATTATGTAACGATAGTTTCAAACGGCGCGGAATGGTTTATCACATCCTCAAACCGTATGGCGGGGAATACAAAATTCTTTGATACGAGTGGTCAACTGGATATTGATATGAGCGTAGACATTTATCTCATTTCATCATTCGGTGGGCCGGTGACATGTCGCCTCCCCCCTGCCAATGCTATTAAGGCCATCGGACGCACAATAACTATTAAGAAAACCGATCCTTCATCCAATGTTGTGAGCGTGAGTGAGCAAGGCGGCAACGGACCTGACCAATTTGTGCAGCCTTTAAATGCGCAATATAACGCCATAACGGTTACATCCAATGGCGGGCAATGGTATATCATCAGCCGATTTTGATGTGTGAAGTCTCTTGTCATTCCGACTGAGGCAAAGCCGAACGGAGGAATCTAATTTTTTAAATTCAGATCCCTCGACTTCATTTTATATCGCTCGGGATGACAAAAAAACTATAGGACAAATATGACACAAAAAACACCTGAAATCGGGAAGCATGCCCGTGCGCAAATTGCGGAGACTCTTCCTCTTGCGATTGATAAAGCCATCGCGTCCTATCACGAATTTATTGATAATAAGAGCAGCGAAGAATCATCCGACTTCAAAAACCGTCACACGGCGGCAAAGGCCGCGCTGGCGCATATTGAGTTATTGATGAAGCTTGCCGGTATGGTTGATCTCGATTCAGATGAGCGGAATGAGCATGTTGCCGTGCTCCTCCAAAAGGCAAAGGCAGAATTTGATGATCATGAATGACGGGTGCAACAAAAGTGGAGCTCGACCTGTTTGCAGTTTTATGGAATCAAATGCAAAATCAGGCAACGCCCGTCACCCATTTGCGGATATTACGTTGGTTAGAAGGCTCGTGGAGGAATGCGGATACGCGCCTTCTTCTCATGGCCTTTCGGTCATGCGGAAAATCGACTTGCATGGCGATTTTCTGCGCGTGGTTGCTCTATCAAAATCCTGATTTACGCATTCTGGTGTTGGCGGCGGATGACATGTTGGCGCGCAAAATGGTGCGTAACATTCGCCGTATTTTGGAAAAACATTTACTTACCTATGACCTTATCCCGCAAAAGGCCGACCAATGGGCGAATGACCGTTTTACACTCAATAGGCAAGCGGAGTTACGCGACCCGTCTGTTCTCGCCAAAGGGATTAGCGCGAATATTACGGGAAGTAGGGCGGATATCATCATCTATGATGATGTCGAGGTTCCTAATACATGTCAGACTGCAGAGGCGCGGGATGATCTACGTGAGCGGCTCTCGGAATCACGATTCATTTTAACGCCGAATGGCACGCAGATTTATATCGGCACACCGCATAGCCATCACACAATCTATCGCACAAAAAACGAAGATGACGCGGTGGCATTCTTGCAAGGTTTTAGGGATTTACTCCTGCCTATTTTAACTGATAAAGGTGAGAGTATTTGGCCTGAACGGTTTGATATGAAGAATATACGCGCAATGGAACGGCAGGTCGGCCCTCAAAAATTTGCCGCACAAATGATGCTGCAACCTGTCAATATTGCCGAAGGGCGATTAAATGTTCAGTTGCTTCAACATTATAATGCGGAAATCACCTATCAGGAGGCTGTTCGCAAACCAGTTTTAAGTTTGAACGGAAAAAGGTTTGTATCTTGTTCATCTTACTGGGATCCGGCCTTCGGTTCGGCTAAAGGCGACTCGTCTGTATGGGCTGTTGTCTTCACCGATGAGGATGGGCATTACTATGTTCATCATATCGCTTATATCAAGATCGATACGGTTTCCCAAGATGATGAGGCAACCCAGCAATGCAAGATAATTGCTGCACTTTTAAGGCAGTTTCATGTGCCGTCTGTAACTGTTGAAATTAATGGGATTGGTAAATTCTTGCCTGCGATTTTGAGGCGGGAGCTTCGTGCCCTCGGTGTTCAAGCCTCTGTTATAGAACAAGCCAATCGTCTGCCAAAGGTAGATAGAATCTTAGAGGCTTTCGATGCTGTCATGGCGGCGCAGGCTCTCTCAATTTCTGCACAAGTTGCAAAAAGTCAATTTATGGATGAGATGCGCGAGTGGCGCCCTATAGCTAAAAACGGTCGCGATGATGGGCTTGATGCCGTTGCAGGGGCGTTAAGGCAGGTGCCGGTACGCATTGCACTTAGCGCACAAAAAGGCACACGCCAAAACTGGCAGGGTAACAGCACGACTTTCAAGGCAAAGACTTGAGTGTAATCCAGTTTTATTATTAACCACGGAGGACACAGAGATCACGGAGGATTTTATCAAATACTGTCAACCTGAACTTGTTTCATGGCTTGTATAATTTGTAGCTGTTTTTAAAGAGAGGTCGTCATTGCGAGCGAAGCGAAGCAATCCATACAATCTTTAACATCCTATGGATTGCCGCGATCGCGTGGCTCCCTCGCAATGACGGTTTCTATTTATTAATAATTTTGCCTCCGTGCTCTCAGTGTCCTCCGTGGTTCAAAAAATCTAAATTTGTGGATTGCAGGGACGCGCCCTGCAATGACGATTATCTTTAAAATTTTTTCAGGAGAACGTAATGGATATAACCTTTCCATCCCATATGATCTGGTGGATCAGTGTGGTTGATATTCCGGTTGCGACCGCGCTTTTCATTTTATTCTGGCGTGGAAAGAGGGAAGTTGACCTTCAGGTCGATCACCTATCCCGCTTGCTTGAAACGCGGCACTCGCAATTAAGGGATAGTCTCGCCGCTTATAAACTTGAGGTAGCCAAAACCTACTCAACGCAAAGCGAGCTGAGAAATCTTGAAAGCCGCCTTGTTTCTCACTTGCTACGTATTGAAGCGAAGCTCGACAAACATTCCGAAAAACTGATGAAAGGGGATTAAAGATTATGGGACATATGAAAGCATTAGAAGACCTGCCGATCAAAGATACGCCTGCGGCAAAAGCTTTTTTGAGTGAGCTTGAAATTGATGTGCTGGCACGCACTTTGTGGGGGGAGGCACGATCTGAAGGCGCAAACGGGATGCGCGCGGTGGCACATGTTATCTTAAACCGTGTGCTGATTGCCGAGGCGAATGGCGGTGAGTATTGGTGGGGGCATGATGTGATAACGGTGTGCCAAAAACCGTATCAGTTTTCGTGCTGGAACCCTGCCGACCCGAACCGCCCGAAATTAATGAAAGTGGATGAGGCTGATACGGAGTTTGCAACCGCATTACGTATTGCACGCCGTGCGGTTTTGGGGTGTCTCGGCGATGATATAACGCGCGGTGCGGATCATTACCATACGGTTGATATCTTGCCATTCTGGGCGAAGGGTGAGCGGCCAGCCGTGACAATCGGTCGTCATCATTTTTACAAACTGGATGGTTAGGCATTTCTAAATTGCAATGGGGACACCTTCATGAAGGTGTCCCCAAGGGACAGCAATAACAAGAGATAGAAAAAAGCGTTCCCCCGCCTTGAGCGGGGGTGGGCTATTGGTCCCCTCTCAGAGACGGGGAAAACGAAGGGAAGATTTAATGCCAAAAGGAAACAAACATGCTTGAAAATTTTTTGGGTAAAGTCGGATTAACAGCTCTGACCAGTATCCTTGCGCGTGTGTTCGAGCGGATGGATAACCCTGCCGCAAAACAAGCGGCGGAAACTTTGAAGCAAGTTGAAAGCCAGATTTCCATAGGCGCAATCACGATTAACCAAGTCAAAGAAGCCAATCGCCATATTGAGGAAATGGCACGGGTCGACAGTGAAGCCCTCAAAACAATCAATCAATCATTACAGGCTGAAGTCGCTTCCGTCGACCCGTATGTGCGGCGGATGCGCCCGACTTTCGGTTATCTGATGGCACTGACATGGGCGGCGCAGATGTTCGCCGTCGCATATATCATGGTGTTTGAAACGGATAAAGCGAGCCTTGTGATTGAGGCGATCGAGTCACTTTTCGCAATCTGGGCTGTCGGCTTATCCGTTCTCGGCATCTATGTGTATAAGCGGAGCGAGGATAAAAAGTTAGGTATCGGTGGCATAATCAGGTGAGCGAAGCTCTCGCCTGCGCTTGCGCTTATGATGGAAAATCAGGTATAGACCGCAGGCAATGACGATCCCGCTCCCTACCACGACATTAAGTGTCGGAACATCCTCAAAAACCAGATAGCCGATTATCGCACCCCAGATAATTTGCGAATATTGATATGGCACAATGGCAGAGACAGCCGGCGCACGGGCAAAAACCGCGCTCATCATCAGGATGGCTGTCGGAATTGTGATTGCATAAATCGTCATAATAAAGATATGCATTATGGTCACTGTTTCCGGTAAAGCATGGCGAAAGGCTGGAATAATATTGGCAATAATCAATGCGGCAGAACCGAAAATAACGAACAGGAACGGATCTTCCTCCCGTCCGATTTTACGCACTATAATTCCTGCGGTTGAAACACTGACTACTGCGCCTAACGCATAAAGATAGGCAATATTAAAGTTATCAAAGTCCGGATTAACGACAATCAAAACACCTGCAAACCCGATTGCAATCATAACCCATTCAATGAAAGGCGTTTTTTCTTTAAAAGCAAAATAGGCAAAGATTGTCGTAATAAACGGTGCGGAGAATATAATTCCGTAAAAGCTGGTGAGTGGTAAAACTTCAACCGACTTAAACATAAAATATGTAATACTAATCAATGCAAGCCCACGCATAATATGAAGCTTTTTATAAGGCGTTTGATAAATATGCTGCCACGATCCTCGCCTTAAATACATGGATATGGATAACACGATAAAGGATGGCAAGGAGGTCGTAACGATAATCGTACTACGGTCATAGCCCTCGGTCATAAAATATTTCGCAAATGCATCTGAAATCGAGAACAAGAAATAGGCGAGCAGCGCATAAAACGCCGTTTGCGCGTAACTTAGATTTTTTGTCAGTAAAAGAGATTTGAGCATGAAAATCTATGCTATCTTATTTTCTTAAATTATGTCTGTACTAAAATTTTCATTAGTGACACTTTCATGAGAGTGTCCCTGGTAGTTTTTAAGAGTGATTTGTTACTTTACGATTATGAAACAACAAAAATAATCCACACCCGATAATAATTATCGCGCCAATAATCACATTCCATGTCGGGATATCATCAAAGATAAAATAGCCCAAAACCGCACCCCATATAATCTGAACATAAATAAACGGAAAAACAGATGTCAGTCGCGGCGCGCGTGTGTATGTCATGGATAGAATAATCAAGGCAAGCGGCGAGAGAATTGCAAAGGCCATAAGCACCATAATATGCAATGGGCTGTAATCGGGCATATCAACAGACAAGGCAGGCACAAAGTTCGAAAGTGCAACCGCCGCATTGCCGTATATCACGAAAACAAACGGATGTTCGGCCTCGCCGATTTTGCGGGCTAATAATCCTGCACTTGATACTGATGCCGCCAGTAAAAACGCGTAGAGATAGCCGATATTAAAATTATCAAAGCTCGGCTGTGCTATCAGCAATATCGCCATAAATCCGATAATGATAATCACCCAATCGGTCGTTGTTTGTCTTTCCTTAAAAAACAGCCATGCACCAATGGCCGTTATAAAAGGTGATGTAAAACCGATTGCGTAGAAATCTGCCAAAGGCAAACGCTCCAAAGCCAGAAATAAGAAAAATGTTAAAGACACAAGCGATAAAGCTCTCACACAATGCCAGCCAATCAGATGTTTTTTAAAAGTTTCCGTCTTTCCTTTTGTGATAAGCATATAGCCTAAAAAGAAAATCAGGCCCGGCACTTGTGTTGCGATTAAAATAAAATGTTTGTCAAAGCCCTCGGCTTGTAACCATTTACCCATCGTGTCGCCAATGGCAAACAGGCTGTAAGCCGTGAGCGCAAACAGCGCCGCTTGTAAAGCGCTGAATTTTTGACCATTTGTAATGACATTAAACATTGGTGATGTCTTTACCACGTCGCACAAAAGCTTCACAGAGTTTTTTTTAAAGCTGTCATCCAAAACAAACTATTAAAGCTTGCCGACCGTAGACGGCAGTCATATACTTTTAGTCATGAATCGCCAAGACAGAAAAACCTCCCCTCTTATTGCATCACTCAGTGAGTTTTTAAAATTGGAAAGTGCAGGCGGCATTGTCCTGATGATAGCCGCGGCCTTGGCGATTATCATCGCAAATACGCCACTCAATGGGCTGTATGAATATGTGTTGGAGCAAATATATCTGACCATCGGTTTTTCCTCAACCCGAGGATTTGCAGGGTTAGAGGTGAGTAAACCCCTCCTGCTATGGATTAATGATGGATTGATGGCGATTTTCTTCTTCCTCGTCGGGTTGGAAATTAAACGTGAATTTTTGGAAGGGGAATTATCATCGCGGGATAGGGCGCTCCTTCCCGCTTTGGCTGCTGTCGGAGGGATGGTTGTGCCGGCGCTTTTCTATTTCTGGCAGAACTATGATAACCCCGAGCTTTTAAGCGGATGGGCCATTCCGGCCGCAACCGACATTGCCTTTGCGCTTGGGATTTTGGCCTTGGTCGGTAGCCGCGCACCGTTGGCTCTCAAAGTCTTGCTGACGGCGATTGCGATTATTGATGATTTGGGCGCGATACTAATTATTGCAATCTTTTATACGTCCGAGATTTACTACATGCCATTGGCATTCGGCCTGGCGGCGTTTATTGCTTTGGCGGCGATCAATCGCGCGAATGTTGTCTCAATCGCGCCTTATGTCTTGCTTGGTTTTGTCCTTTGGTTTGCCGTTCTAAAGTCTGGCGTTCATGCGACATTGGCAGGGGTTGTAACAGCGCTTTTTGTCCCATTGCGTGACAAAAGTAACCCCCAATATTCTCCCGTAAAAGAGCTTGAGCATGGGCTTCACCCATGGGTCGCATTCATGGTTTTACCGATTTTCGCCTTCGCCAATGCAGGAGTCAGTTTTGCCGGCATGACATGGGCGGATATTTTTAACCCCGTTACAATGGGGATTTTTAAAGGTCTGTTTTTCGGGAAGCAAATCGGGATTTTCTTGCTTGTTGTGCTTGTGATTAAGCTGAAATTATCCCCGATGCCGAAGGATACAAATTGGTGGCAGCTTTACGCCGTCTCACTCCTGTGTGGGGTCGGGTTTACCATGTCACTCTTTATCGGGGAGCTTGCTTTTGAGGGGCGGGAGCAAGAGGCAGCCGTGCGCATGGGTGTTATCCTAGGCTCAATCGCCAGTGCTGTCTTGGGCTATCTTATTTTAAGATTTGCGCCTGTAAAAACTGAAAAGTAACATTTGTAAGTTAAATGTTATTTACATTATATTAACATATTTATTTTATAGTCTTTAAATGAACTCTAAGCGTCCTATTAAATCGACAGTTGTAAAACGCATTCCTGATGTACGCAAACAGCTTCTTGCCGCCCAAGATAAGCGCGAAAAGCAAAAAAGGGATAAAGCGCAATTTATTCAGGATCAATTTAATAAAGGTGATGAGAAAGTTGAAAAGCTGAAAGGGCAGATTGTTACATCAAAGCGCACGAATAATACAACGCGTATTGGTGCATTGGCAGCAGTTGCCGCGGGCACACTTGCCACTAATTTAATAATATTACAAGGTAGTGAAACAACAACTGATAATATATTAAGATATGCAATTGTTATTGGTGGATGTGTTGCTGGAGTTTTAATGAATGGACATTTTAACAAAACAGATATCACAATGACTGAAATGTTAAAGCGTGCCAATGCATGGTCGCGTCAAGAATTTACGCCTGAAGAAATACAAACCTTTAAAGATTTATACGACCAGGTTAACAAAGATTTTGAAGGAAACCCTGAATTGCGAAAAAACGTTAAAAGTAGTTTTATTTTTCAAACATCTCAAGGTGTAATATTTGTTTTAGCTCTTGCTGCTATCGCTTCCGCGGCCGATAAATTTGATTTTAATATTATCAATTCAATTTTTGGAAACACAGATGATGACGGAAATACTTTAATAATTGACCCTAACGACCCAATGTTAAATTCTGGTGAGGGGCTGAGCTTTCCGAAGTTTGACTAGTAGGCTCACTTGCTATTCCCATAGCAAACAATCCAATTATCATTAAAACCATAGTTCCCGCTAAGGAATATGTTAATATATCGTTTGAATCTGCTCTTCTAAATGCTTTAGTTAATTTTTCCATGATTTTTTATACTCTATTGCAGACTAAAATGCAAGTTTTATGCGCTTTCACGTCCTGCCTTTTTCCGTTCGTGAGCGAGGAGGAATTTTTTACGCAAACGAAGGTTGACGGGCGTTACTTCCAGCAATTCATCTTCATCAATGTAAGACATCATTTCTTCAAGGCTCATCTTTTTCGGCGGTGTTAATGTGACCGCATCATCCGTACCGCTCGCGCGGACATTGGTGAGCTTTTTACCTTTAAGAACATTGATTTCAAGGTCATTTTCGCGGTTATGCTCCCCGACAATCATCCCTTGATAAACCGGGGTTTGATGCCCGATAAACATAACACCGCGATCTTGTAGGTTAAAAATCGCATAGGCCACGGCTGTGCCTGTCTCGCTAGCGATCAATGCGCCGTTTCTGCGCCCTGTGATATCGCCTTTAAAGGGTGCATAGCTATGGAAAAGGCGATTGAGTATACCTGTTCCACGTGTATCGGTTAAAAATTGCGATTGATAACCGATTAATCCGCGTGATGGCGCAAGGAAACTAATGCGCTGCTTACCCGCCCCGCTTGAGCGCATATCGGTCATCTCGGCTTTACGGCGGTTCATTTTATCAACCACGCTAGAAGCATATTCTTCATCTACATCAATAATGACTTCCTCAATAGGCTCCAGTTTTTGCCCGTTTTCCACGCGGAATAGTACACGCGGGCGGGAGACGGTGAGTTCAAAACCTTCGCGGCGCATGGTTTCAATCAAAACGCCAAGCTGTAACTCTCCGCGTCCGCCAATTTCAAATGCGTCTTTGTCCGCGCTTTCCGAAAAAGTGATTGCAACGTTGACTTCCGCCTCTGCCATCAACCGCTCGCGGATCATGGTTGAGGTGACTTTCTTGCCTTCCTGCCCTGCAAAGGGGGAATCATTCACGGTAATCATAACCGCCATGGTTGGCGGGTCAATCGGTGTTGACGGCACAGGATTTTCAAGCGCGGGTGCGCCGATAGTGTCGGCAACGCTCGTTTTCGCAAGTCCTGCGATACAGATAATATCACCCACATTGACTTGCGTGACCGCAACGCGCTCCGTACCATCAAAGGTCAGGAGCTTGCTCAAACGCCCTTGTTCAACAGTTTTTCCGTTCAGGTCGATGGATTTAACCGTGTCATTAACTTTAGCTGATCCTGAAATAACCCGTCCCGTGAGGCATCGTCCTAAGAAAGGATCGGAGTCTAGTAAGGTTGCAAGCATGGCAAAAGGGGCATTTTCATCGCCTTCGGGGGCGGGGACATGCTCAAGCACCAAATCAAGCAATGGTGATAAATCCTTACGCTCATCATCCAGTTCGCGCGTACACCAACCATCACGACCCGAGGCATAAAGGATAGGAAAATCAAGCTGCTCATCATTGGCTTCAAGGGCAACGAACAGGTCAAAAACTTCATCAACCACTTCTTCGGGACGACCATCGGGGCGGTCAATTTTATTAATAATAACAATGGGTTTAAGGCCTTGTTTTAAAGCTTTACCTAAGACAAATTTTGTTTGTGGCATTGGGCCTTCCGCCGCATCGGTCAGCAGGATAACCCCATCCGCCATGTGGAGTACACGCTCAACCTCGCCACCAAAATCGGCGTGGCCAGGCGTGTCAATAATATTGATACGCGTGTCACCGAACTGGATTGAGGTTGGCTTGGCTAGGATTGTGATACCGCGTTCCTTCTCTAAATCGTTAGAGTCCATCACGCGCTCATCCATCGCCTGATTATCCCTGAACATACCTGATTGCTTCATGAGCGAGTCAATCAGCGTGGTTTTCCCATGGTCAACGTGGGCGATAATGGCGATATTTCTTAAATTTCTGGACATTTGCATCTTTCCTTGAGCTTATTTTGTGCTTAGCAATAAGGCTTTTTAAGCCAAAATACAATCTTTATATCGTCATTGCACGTTTCATTTATGAATACATGCAATCCAACAAAAAAACTGGATTACATATATTTTGCTAATAAAACATAAACGTGTAATGACGGGTATTGTAGATTATGCTAAAAACACTCCATGACCACTCTCACTCTCCCGAAATGGTTTGATGCCCACATGCATGCGCGGCAAGGCGCATTAATTAAGCCCATTTTGCAATCGCAATATGATATGGGATGTTATGCCATTCTCGCCATGCCGAATACGAGGCCAGTTGTTGGTACGATTGAACCTCATGAAGGCTATTGGTCAATCAGTGATTATCAATCAATGCTTTCAAAGGATAATATCCATTTTGACCATGTTATTACACCCCTTTATTTGCACGCCAATACAACTCCGCAAATGATAGAAGACGGCGCAAAAGAAGGGATATTAAAAGCTGCTAAATGTTATCCGCCACATGGCACGACCAATGCCTCCATGGGCTATCCGATAGAGTCTCTCATGAAAAACGGTGTGATAGAAGCAATGGTCGATAACAACATTACGCTGTGTATTCATGGAGAAGAACATGGTCTAAAAGCAACATCTTATTTCGACCGAGAAACGAATGCGGAGGAGATTTTTTATCGCGAACGGATGCCGAGATTGGTTGAAGCCTATCCAGATCTGAAAATCGTCTGCGAGCATATCACAACAAAGGTTGCGACCGATTTCGTTTTGGATTGCGATGATATTGTCGGGGCGACAATCACGCCGCAACATTTACTTTACACGGTTGGCGATTTAATTTTAGGATTGAAATACCATCTGTTTTGCCTGCCGGTTGTGAAGTTTAATGAGGATCGTGAGGCGTTGCGCACCGCGGTGATGACACCATCCCAAACCAAATTTTTTGCCGGGACTGACAGCGCCGCCCATACCACCAAGGCAACAGATTGCGGATGTGCGGCAGGATGCTTCACTGGTGGCATCGCACCACAACTTTATGCCCAAGCACTTGAGGAAGCCGGTCTCGACTTTTCGCGTATCGACCATGAGAATATATTTAAAAATTTCCTATGTTTTAACGGTCCTGATTTTTATGGATTATCCAGAAGTGAAGAAAGTTTTACGCTTACAAAAACATCTCAAGCAATTAAAAAAATCAAAACCGATGAGGGAGAGATTACACCCCTTCCGCTCGGTATGGGGCAAGAGACAATTCCCTGGACTTTAGACTTTTAACTTCCCTATCCCTTCTGGGACAGGGTGAGGGTGAGGGTTTTAAGCTTTGTTTTTATCGCAGAGTTTAAGAGTAAGGGGAGTTAGTTCATCTAAAATTCAAAACCTCCGATACTCCACTACTCCGTGTTAAATTATTTTTCTGAATTACACATATTAGGCTATCGCCAAAAAATACAATGACGGTAATATAATTCATGCTCATACTCTCCGAAATTTTATCACAGCCGATTTATTTGATTGGATTAGTTGCGCTCATATTGATATTCGGTTTGTTTCTGGCTTTTCGGCAAAGGCAATATCCCTATTACGCGTGCGAAACGCTTCTAACCCCTGCCGAGCTTAAATTCTATAAAGTTCTTAAAATGGCTGTGCCTGCGCATCACGCGATTATGATGAAGGTCAGGATGGGGGATATTATCACCTGTAACGAACGTGATTGGCACAGAGGCTGGGGGCCGCGCATCTCCGCCAAGCATATTGATTTTGTGATTATTGATGCGCAAACAACACGTATCCTCTGCGGAATTGAGTTGGATGACTCAAGCCATCGTACCGATGCATACAGGATTGAACGCGATAAATTCGTCAATAAAGCTTTTGAAGTTGCAAATGTTCCCCTCCACCGCATCCCTGTCCAAAAATGGTATGATGCGGAGGCATTGAAGAACTTAATTATCCAACAACCGTGAGGGGTTTACGGCATAAGTAAAACCGTTTTTATCCTGCCAGGTTTCAATCACTTGCGGGTCGAGTTTCGGGAGCGGTTTATTGGGCATCCGCACACATGGCACAAGGCTATAGCCACGATCGAGAGACTTCGTCACGCGCTTATGCCCGTTGAGGAGAACATAAAACCCGTCTTTGCGCATCGCTGTCACCGTATTATGCAGGTCGCGTTTTACACGTGTCGGGATGAGGTTACGCGCCCCGACCCAAAAATGGTCGTACGGTTTTTGCACCAGCCAATCGCGAATGGCATCATTGGTCACAATCTTGATGGCCTGCGGCGTAACATCCGTTGTTTCAATAATCAAATCGTAATTATCCTGATCTTCAATATCGACATTATAATATTTCTTGAACCGGTCACGTTCTGAGGTTTTACGATCCTTCAATGCCTGAAGCGTTTTGTCAAAATCACCATAGGATTCATTGTCACGATCGGCGCTGATTATCCGCTCGGCGGCAAGGACAGGATTGACTTCCAGCTTAATTTTGAAACTATCGGGGATAAAATGCCAAGCCATGCGGCTATCCACGACGAGGTTTTTATCCGTTTTCGCCAAAGCCGCGAAATTCCCGTCAATTTCGTCGTCTATAGACTTGTCAATCTCGGCAAGTTTATTAAGCTCCAGTGTTGTAATACCCCGTTCTTCCGCCATTTGGCGTTGAATTTTACCGGTGGAGTAAGCCTCTGCCCCCCAATATTCAACGAGCGAACGCGCCAGGACGGACTTCCCACTGCCTAAATCGCCGCTGATGGTCATGATGAGGGGTTTATTGATACGGTTCATGGCATATATTTGCGTATTTAACACAAAAATGCAAACTCAAAAAATCTAGATGGAACAAGAGCTTGACTTATGATGTAGGCAATAATAAATAAGTATAATAAGGACTTATTCATGACAAAATCGGAATTAATATCTAAATTGGCCAGTAAACATCCGCAACTTTACTTGCGCGATGTGGAAATTATGGTCGATACAATTTTTAGCGAGATTACGAATGCGCTGGTGCGCGGTGACCGGGTTGAGCTTCGGAATTTCGGTGCCTTTTCAGTAAAAAAACGTGAGGCGCGGCAGGGGCGTAACCCGCGTACGGGTGAATCGGTTCAGGTCGCGGAAAAGCAAACACCGGCTTTTAAAGCGGGGAAAGCGCTCCGTGACCGCTTGAATGAAAGCTAAGGCTCGCATGTTCGGCGTTAAAATTCTCCGCTATATTCTCAAAATCTTTTCGGTCATTCTGATTGTCGCGTTTGTTGTGTTAAACAGGCAAGAGACGGAGCTTTATATCTCGCCTTTAACTGACCCTTTAATATTGCCATTATGGCTGATGGGCTTACTCATTTTCGCAATCGGATTTACAGTTGGGGCATTATTGCTATGGCTCAATAGCTGGCCAATACGGCGAGAACTCTCACGCACGAAGAAAAAGCTAGAAGTGCATGAGAAAGAAAAAGCTAAAATCGAAAATGAAAAAATGAATGAAGATATTCTGGCACTAGAAAGCTAGAATGATTATCCTATTTCCAAGTCATAAACTTATCGGTTTCATAATCATCCCCTTGCCTCTGTGTGTTTATAAGCCTATTGTTATTTCATGGTTTTTTGGCGTAAGAAAAAAAATGCGGTTGAGCAGGAACAGCAAGAGCGTGATGATGCCTTGCTCCATCCTAAAGGCGAGCCTGACCTCGAACTCTCAACGGATTATGACTCTGGTATTTCGGATGATCAAAAACAGTCACTCAACCCGACCGAAGATGAAATTATTGAAGAGCTGGAGGCGCAACCTGCGCCCGCCCATACGCTTATCGATGATGTGAAAGAGGCGCAAGACCTCGCCGATCACACGGCGGAAGGCGGCTGGCTTTCGCGATTATCAGGTGGGTTAAAAAAATCATCGCAGAAATTCACGGATGTTTTCACTAAGAAGAAATTGGATCAGGATGCGCTGGACGAGCTGGAAGAGGCTCTCATCATGGCGGATCTCGGACCGAAAACTGCCGCAAAAATCATTGCCGATTTTTCCGCAAACCGCTTTGGCAAGGATATCAGCGAGGATGAGGTGAAGCAGGCCTTGGCAGGGTTGATCACCGATATCCTGACCCCCGTGGTTAAGCCGCTTGAATTGACCAAGACAGACGGCCCGTTTGTTATCCTTATGACAGGGGTGAACGGGGCGGGGAAGACAACAACGATTGGAAAACTCGCCGCGCAATATCAGCGTGAGGGTAAGTCCGTTATGATGGCCGCCGCCGACACGTTTCGCGCCGCCGCCGTTGAACAGCTCACGGTTTGGAGTGAACGAAACAAATGCGAAATTGTGAAAAAGGAAATCGGGGCAGACCCCGCCTCTGTGGCATTTGAAGCTTATCAAAAAGCGAAGCATGAAGGTGTTGATGTCCTCCTGATTGATACGGCAGGGCGATTGCATAACAAGAAAAACCTGATGGAAGAACTCCAAAAGATTATCCGTGTTTTACAAAAGCAGGATGACAATGTGCCACATGCTTGCTTACTCGTGCTGGATTCAACGACAGGGCAAAACGCGCTGTCTCAGGTTGAGACATTTAAGGAGCTTGTGAATATTTCGGGGCTTATCGTGACGAAGCTGGACGGTTCTGCCAAGGGCGGGGTGGTTGTTGCGCTCGCCGATGCGCATGGGTTACCGATACATGCGGTCGGTGTCGGTGAAAATATTGAGGATTTACAGCCCTTTACGGCAGAAAGTTATGCTAATTCTTTAATTGGAGTTTCGCAGTAAAAGTAATATATATGAGGAATATATAATTGATAAGGTATGCTTTAGAAAAAGAGCGAGAAACTCTTATAAATTTTCTTGTTGATGTGAATGGCGAAGAAAATGACATCTTTGCTCGTGAATATGTTGAATGTTGTTTTTCTAATGATTATAGAAAACCTCACTTTTTGATTTGTGAAATTAACAATAGAATAATTGGTGCTGCGGCATATTCTCAGGAGCTTTACAACTTCAATTTGGGGTATAAGTTGGGTTTGTGTACATGAAGACTATAGAAATAAAAGCTATGGTGAAAGCTTGATAAATTCATGTTTGAATGAAATCAGGAAAAATATTGATAATGCAGTCTATGTAATATTGGGGACATATCCCAACAAAACAGGCTTATACGATAAAACTGGTTTTAAAGAAGTTTTAAAAGACAGTGAACAAGGTTCATTTATGATGAAAAAAATTACTTCAAAACAAAAGGATAAAGACGATGGTTGATGTAACATATTATGGGCATTCATGCTTTATGGCGGATGTTGACGGTACGAAAATTCTGTTCGATCCATTTATCAGCGAGAATGAAGCCGCAAAAGATATAATTGATATGGCAATGCTCATGCCTGATTACATTTTGGTTACTCATGGGCATTTTGACCATATTTGTGATGTTGAGGCGATTGCAAAGCAATCCGGCGCGGCTGTTATAGCCAATTTTGAGGTGGCCAATTATTTTGGCCAAAAGGGGTTGAAAACCATCCCTGTTAACCAAGGCGGCACGGTCTCCCTCAAAGGCATGGATGTGAAGGCGGTCAATGCCATCCATTCATCGTCTTTTCCGGATGGCGGCTATGCGGGCAATCCGCTCGGCTTTGTCATTCATGGTGACGGCGCGGTGTTTTATTATTCCGGTGATACGGCGCTCACTTATGATATGAAATTGATTGCGGAGCAATATCAGCTTGATTTCGCGTTTCTATGTCTGGGTGATTGCTTCACAATGGGGGTTGAGGATGCGCTCAAAGCCTCTGATTTTGTGGGAACGCAGGAAATTATCGGGATGCATTTCGATACGTTTGAGCCGATAACAATCGACCATGATGAGGCGATCAAGATTTTTGAGCAGGCAGGCAAGCTCCTCAAACTCCCTGAAATTGGCGAGACTTTCACGGTTGAATGCGCGATAAACCGCGATGAAATCAAGAAAAATTACGGGTAGTTTTTAAAACTTCATCATTGCACGCCGCCGTGCGTGCAATCCAGAAATAAATTAATACGGAGTATCGGAGGTTCGGAGTCTTTAATATTTACTCCGCTTCTCCGTACCTCCGTGTAAAATTAAACTGCCATCTCAATTAAGCGAAGTAGACACGAAGATTTTAACACTTCGTCATTACATGTTTTTCGTTAGAAAATACGTGTAATATAGTTCTATAATTTCTGGATTGCACGTATTCATAAATGAAACGTGCAATGACAAATGAAGAAACCTCTGTAACCTTCGTGTTCTCTGTAGTTAAAAATTACAATTCTCGTGCCAAGAGAGGCAAGCTAACATCTTTCGCTCATTAGCTCTTTATGATAATTATTGCGTATGACACTTTTTCAGTTTTATAAGCGCGCTATTGGTAATCATAAATTCAAGATATTTGGAATGGTTTTAGGTGACGCTATTCAGGCGGCTTTTATGCTTATGATACCATTTGCATTGAAAAGTATCGTTGACGCTCTCGAGACTTATGATTCTTCTGTACATGGGGCTGGATGGGATTATATGCGTGAGCCATTTATGTGGTTTGTTATCATTATAATTGGACAAGAATTCGGATCTCGTTTATCGGGTATGTGTTTGGCTTTTACAGCAGGTCAAGTGCGTCTAAAGCCTCGAAGCGAGATGATTGATTATCTTCAAACGCATTCGATGAATTTTTATCAAAATATGCATTCGGGAAGTTTAGGAAGCCGAATAAATGAAGCTTGTACAGGCTTTGGCTTTAGTATTTGGACATTTATATTTGATTTATGGCCAGTTATCATAAAAGTCTTAACTGGTATTATTTTATTGTTTTTATCATTACCATTTTTAGCATGGGTACTAATGATTTGGTTTGTTGTATATGCCAGTATAATGATTATATTTGGTTTAAAAATCTTCTATTGGTCAACGCAGACTTCTAAGGCACGTTCTTTGATTACGGGTAAGGTTGTTGATATGGCAACCAATATTTATTCAGTTAAAAGTTTTTCCAATGAAAAATATGAAAAAGAAATACTTCACGAAGCAGGAATAAAAGAGAAATTTACAATTAACAAGTTTCAAAAATTCAGGGAAGCAAGTGGCATTCTAAATTCTTTTATGTTTTTTGGAATATTATTTTTTATGGGCTATTACTGCATAGACGGTTATTTAAATAACCAGCTTACGCTTGGTGATATCTCATTTATAATTTCAATGGTCCTTGTTTTAATAACAAACATGCAAAGCATGATTTGGGGATTTACACACTTGTTAGAGCATATCGGTCAAACGCGAGAAGGTGTTGATATAATTTATAAAGCCAGAACAGTTATCGATAAACCAGATGCTACTTATCTAAACGTTAATCAAGCAAGTATAAAATTCGATAATACTAGATTTTCATATCCCGAAAAACCTGATCATAATGTTTTCGAAAATCTTAACCTCGAAATACCCGCGGGTCAGAAAATAGGCTTGGTCGGGACATCGGGCGCAGGAAAATCAACCTTAATGAACCTGATTTTGCGCTTTTTTGATTTGAGCGATGGACAGATTTTGATTGACGGGCAAAATATTGCCGAAGTCACACAGCAATCGCTCCGAAATCATATTGCCGTTATTCCTCAAGACACGTCGTTGTTCCATCGCTCTTTAATGGATAATATCCGTTATGGGCGGTTGGAGGCGAGCGATGCCGAAGTCTTCGAGGCTGCGAAGAAAGCGCATGCCCATGGTTTTATCAGTGATCTTCCCGATAGTTATGCGACTTTGGTGGGGGAGCGGGGCGTGAAGCTGTCAGGCGGACAGCGGCAGCGTATCGCCATCGCGCGCGCTATTTTGAAAGATGCGCCAATCCTTATTTTAGATGAGGCGACAAGTGCGTTGGACAGTGAAAGCGAGAAGGCCATTCAGGACTCGCTCAAGACATTGATGGAAGGCAAAACAGTGATTGCAATCGCACACCGCCTGTCCACAATCGCCCATCTTGACCGCATCATTGTGATGGATAACGGAAAAATCGTTGAGGACGGGACGCATGAGGAGCTCCTCGCCAAAGACCGTCACTATGCGATGCTCTGGTCAATGCAATCCGGTGGATTTTTAAAAAGTTCGTGATAAACTGGCAGACATGTCATTCAAATCATTTAAAACGCCTGATGCCGCTTTCGCTGAAATCGAGAAACTCTATTGTAAATCAATAGATTATCTAAAAAGCCAATTTGAGGATTTTGCCAAAGGCACATTGCCGAAAAAGCATGTCACCGCCTATTATCCGATGATCCGCTTTACACCTGTAAAAATCAGCCGGACTGACCCCAGGCTATCGTATGGTTTTGTACCGCGTGAGGGTTTGTACGGCGTAACGGTCACGCGCCCCGATATTTTCAATTATTATTATAAGGAGCAGATGGCGCTCCTTCTTGAAAATCATGGCGGTAAAATTGAGGTTGGATATTCAACTACGCCGATTCCCATTCACTTCGGACTTGGCGAATATTACCATCTGGAGGATGATTTAACAGCCGAAGCCATGGAGGCCTTCCCTCGTTTATTTGACCAACCTGATTTATCCATCATGGATGACGAGATTGCAAATTGCCGCCATAATTTGAAAGAGGGCGAGCCTTTACCGTTATCCCTGTTTTCCGCGCCTCGCGTAGATTTGAGTCTCTCGCGTTTGAAACATTATACCGGTACCTCGGCAAAGCATTTCCAAAATTATGTGATATTCACAAATTATCAATTTTATATTGATGAATTTATCCGTATCGGTCATGAGATGAATGTCGGTGCGGCGCAAGGATATAGCGGCTTTGTCGAGCCGGGCGAGGGGAAGCCTTTATCCCGAATGCCTCAAATGCCGGCCTATCACTTGAAACGCCCTGACGGTAATGGTGTAACGATGGTGAATATCGGGGTCGGGCCGTCCAACGCGAAGACGATTACCGACCATATCGCCGTGTTGCGCCCGCATGCATGGCTTATGCTTGGGCATTGCGCGGGCTTAAGAAACTCGCAAAAGCTGGGCGATTATGTGCTGGCGCATGCTTATTTACGGCTTGATAATATTCTTGACCGCGACTTGCATCCCTCAATTCCGATCCCTGCACTGGCAGAGATTCAGCAAGCCTTGGCCGCATCGGCAGGGCAAGTCTCGGGCGAACAGGGTTATGATATTAAACGATTTATGCGCACAGGAACGGTTGCAACGATTGATGACAGAAACTGGGAATTGCAACCATCTTTAAGTCAGAATCTACCGCTCAGCCAGTCCCGCGCGATTGCGCTTGATATGGAGAGCGGAACGATTGCGGCGAATGGTTTTCGCTTTCGCGTGCCTTACGGGACGTTGCTTTGTGTGTCTGATAAGCCTTTGCATGGTCAATTAAAATTGCCCGGTATGGCGGATAGTTTCTACCGAGAACGGGTGAGCCAGCATTTGCAAATCGGGCTGTTGACTATGAGTATGCTCCGTGAAATTGGCCCTGCGAAATTGCATTCACGGAAATTGCGGTCATTTAATGAGGTTGCATTTCAGTAATTTTCATAAAAATTGACTTATCGCATCGCTATGCATTATAAGATTATAGGATCATAATTGTCATCCTGAATTTATTTCAGGATCTAAAGCGTATTGTAGGAGACCCTGAAACAAGTTCAGGGTGACAATTATAATGAAGTATGCAAATGATAAAGTTCGCACTTTTAATTCTTTTAAGCCTATGGTCATTCAAGGTTTGGGCGGCGTATTTTGAAACAAAAGCTTTTGTTGAAAATTACCACTACAAACCAACTGAATTGAGCGAGGGCTTTTGGCAATGGGAAGCGCAAGGACGGCTCAATCTCATTGACAATTTAATTGCAAAAAATTTTCATAGCGAGCATAAAAAATTAATCAATTACAGTTATTTATTATCATATCTTCAAATTCAATCTTATGGTTTGGAGGGTATTATTGACCCTCCGCGCTTTGTGTTCGCTCATTTAAAAGGTGATGGAAATGCCGTTTATTTTCATGAGGATAAAACCGTTTACCTCAACAAACGCATGAACTGGAAAACGCTCCCGCCAGCGCGATTTCAGGCAGTCGTGTTTCATGAGACAATGCATCATATTTTATCGCATTATGGCGCTGCTTTAAATGAGGATCATCCACTTTATGATGACTTTCAAATACTTGCCGAAGCGGCAAAATATAACAATCATTCTCACGTGAATTTACAAGAATATGTCACTTATCGTAGTGAGAGGGCGGCATTATTTTCTACGCTCTATGTCAATGACTACGCGGCCTATGATGTGACACTCCGCATGAAGGAAATCACGCTTCTCAAACAAGCCGCCTTTTAATTTTCAAAAAAATTTTCTATAGGTATATTGTAAATATGCGAAAGCTGCCACAACCTTGCGGCGTTAATGCGGTTACTGCCATTCTCATATTTTTGGAGTTGTTGATAGGTAATATCAATTAGCCCAGCTACGGTTTTTAGCGACATATTGTGAATTTGCCTGTATTTTTTTAAATTCATGGCAATTGTAATATTAATATGCTGAACTGGCTTCATATAACCAAAATGGTTATTTTTGTATTAATTGTCAATAGGCTTATCGGTTTTTTTATTATAAGTTAAAATGTATGAAAAACAGAATTCTTGAAATCCGCAAGGCTCAAAAAATTACGCTTGCCGTTCTGGCGGAAAAAACCAACTCTACACCGCAACAAATAGGGCGACTTGAAAAAGGCGAGAGGCGGCTTACAACCGACTGGATGCAAAAGATTGCGAAGGCTTTGAATGTTTTGCCCGAAGACCTCATGACCCCCAATCATGGGGAGCGTGTTGTTATCCCCGAAATTAATATGAACACATACGCATTGGACCATAAACGTGATGCCGATAAGTCAGGCGTGATGGAAAATGACCATATTCTCTCCGAATGGTCATTGCCGAAGCAGCTTTTGGCAAACCAGCTGGATTCCAACAGTACGGTTCGCATTATTCAGGTTTTGGGCGATTCGATGCAGCCTGAATTCAACCCGGGCGACCGTGTCATGGTGAATATGGCGGATAAAATGCCATCACCGCCCGGCGTATTTGTGTTATGGGATGGGTTCGGCCTGATTATCAAACGATGCGAAATGGTGCCGCACTCCAACCCCGCCAAGGTGATATTATCGTCTGCCAATCAAAATTATGAGACGTATGAGATGGATGCAAAAAAGCTGGATATTCAAGGCCGTGTTGTCGGAAAATGGCAATGGACTTGAGATAGTAATTTTTAACCACTAACGATGCGTGTAATTTACACATTTTTTATCACGGAGAACACAGAGGTCTCAGAGAGTTAAAGTTTGAAACTCTTATAACTTTATTACTCTGCGAAAAAAAATAAATATACCGAGTTCATAGTCATCTCTGAATAAAATTTATGAAATATATCTAGTCATTGCGAGGAACGGAGTGACGAAGCAATCCATAAGATGCTTAAGAATGTATGGATTGCCGCGTCGGCTTTAACAAGCCTCCTCGCAATGACGATTTTTATATAAAACGAACTACTTCACTTGCTGTTCTTAGCAGAAGCATCTAATAATAATTTAAAAGTTATAAAAATACAATTATGTCCCTTTTATTACGAGGGTGATACATTATATTTACTTCCGAATATATCGAATAATCACCTTTGTCATAGCCATTTGTTTCTGCCCAAATAACTTCATTTTGATCGGTGAGATATTTAATAACAGCGTAATAATCTCCATTATTTTCTGTGTTTTTTATGCGTTCGGTGAAGCCAATGACATGGCCAACGCTATATTTTTCTTTTGAAAACAGATTTTCAATATTTTTTCTTTTTGTGTATAGTTCTCCATAACCATAGCCTTAGACTAAAAGGAATTGACAAAGCGATTATAATAAAAATGATTAAGAATACACTTTCAAGGGTCATGAACGCTTCCTTAAGTTTTATATAGAAGCTCATTATATTTGAGTTACAACAAAAGTGTTTACTTCTGGACACTTATAATTTTCGTTTAAAAAATCAGGTCATACTTCAGTAAGAGCTTTCAAATAAAGATTTTAATTCAAAATTGATGCTGAATTTAAAATCCGCACTCTATAGTTTTTTGATGTCATGCATGATATGAATTTAGAAAACGAAGGACATTAAAATCGTGACACCTGCCGCGCGCTATCAAGCCAGTATTGAGCTTTGGGATATTATAACCAAGGCGCGAATCCCAATGGATACTATTTGCGGGGATTATTTTCGCAATCGGCGCTATATCGGGTCAAAGGATAGGGCGGATATTGCGGCGCGTGTCTATCTCATGATGCGTGCTTATGCCCGCCTTAGCTGGTGGATTGAGAAAAGCGGTTTTGAAGATACGCCCCGTGCACGCGTTTTATTAATGGCTATACTGCTTGAACAGAAAATTTTAGAAGATATCTCGCACCTTTTTAACGGGCGTAAATACCATCCAGAATCCTTAAGCAACGATGAACAGATTGCAATTCAAACGATGAGCAAGCATGATTTTAATCATCCCGACATACCTGTTTCGATCGCTAATGAATGCCCTGACCATGCTTTAGAATCACTTCAACATATCTTTGGTGATGATTTTGAGGCCGAAATGCAGGCGATGATGCATCCTGCAACGCTCGATATTCGCGTAAACACAATCCTTGCATCCCGTGATAAAGTCAAAGACATGCTGGCACAGCAGGACGTATTGAGCGATGAGACGCCTTACAGCCCCGTCGGGTTACGCTTGCAATCCAAGGCATTTTTATCAAAAACCAAGGCTTTTGCCAAAGGTATGATCGAAATACAAGATGAAGGCTCTCAAATTCTCGGGCTCATTTGCAATGCCAAACCGGGCATGCAGGTCATGGATTATTGCGCGGGTGGCGGCGGTAAAACGCTTGCCTTGGCAGCCAGCATGGAAGGCAAAGGTCGCATTGTCGCAATGGATATTGACGGGCGCCGCCTTGCCAAGGCCAAGCCTCGCTTAACAAAGGCACAGGTGCATAATGTTGAGCTTCGCCCGATTGATGATGAAAAGAATCGCAAATGGCTACGCCGACAAAAAGGTAATTTTGATATTGTTCTGATTGATGCACCTTGCACATCATCCGGCACGTGGCGGCGTAACCCGGATCTGCGCTGGAACACATACGGCCCAAGCACAGAAGAGATACAGCAAATGCAGGCAGATATTTTGAGGCGTGTCCATCCCATTGTGAAAGTTGGTGGTCGTTTGATTTATGCGACCTGCTCCCTTTTTAAACAAGAAAATGAAGAACAAATTGAAAAGTTTCTACAAGAGCAAGATAACTTTAAAATCATTCCTGTTGCCCAAGCCTGGGAGGATTCAATACTTCAGGGCGCATGCCCTGTTGAGGGTGACTATCTTCGCCTTACACCGCATCAGCATCAGACGGATGGCTTCTTTGCGGCAATTTTGGAGCGGACATCATGAGGCCTTTTTTTATCAGTTTAGCCATATGTTTGATGCTCACTTCATGCGCAGGGTATCAATTTCCGTTTGATGCCGGCCGCATTCTCGGGCGTATTGACCGTGATTTAAAATCGGAGGATGTTTATATCGGTGACCCGGTTTTCATTCGCATTTTTAAGGAGGAAAATATCCTTGAGCTTTGGATGAAAGGCGAGGATAGCAGGCGTTATACACTTATTAAAAGCTATCCGATTTGTAAATGGTCAGGCACACTTGGCCCTAAATTCAGGGAGGGTGACAAGCAAGCGCCCGAAGGATTTTACGCAACCGACCTGATGAGCCTGAACCCGAATAGTGCGTATCACCTATCCTTCAATATTAATTTTCCCAATGCCTATGACATGTCCCTTAATCGGACGGGGTCATTTATTATGGTGCATGGCGGATGTCAAAGTGAGGGATGTTATGCCATAACTGACCGCGGGATAGAGGAAATTTATATTCTGGTTGAGAGAGCACTCGGTGCCGGTCAAAAGGAAATTCCCGTGCATGTCTTCCCCTTTCGTATGAGTGAGGAACGGTTGAGGCGAGAGCAAAACTCGGCCTTCTACCATTTTTGGCGCAATTTAAAACAAGGCTATGATTTTTTTGAACGTTACGGTGTTCCGCCGCGCTGGACAGTGCGTAATGGTCAATATGATTTTTACTAGATTTTTTTTAAGCCATAGGCTAAAACCATAAATATCACGATAGGGGTATAGCTCAGTTGGTAGAGCACGGGTCTCCAAAACCCGGTGTCGGGGGTTCAAGTCCCTCTGCCCCTGCCATTTTTCTGTTTTCAAACCATTTTAAGACTCCTTCCAATCAAGCCATAAAGCCCAGTTTATGCGCCGTTTCGCGCTGGTTAACCATGCGTCGTGGCAGGGTGTATATAACCCTATTTCTCCCCAATTTGTCTCCTTTTGAGCGATAGTCTCTTTTTTTCGTGTGCTTTTTATTTTAAGGCGCACGGTTTTCTTTCTTTGATTTGCGCGGGTTACAGCGGAATTTAAAAATTAAGAGTTTATGGTCGGTATGCATCTCATTTATTTTTAGAGAAAATCAGTCTCCATTTTTTAAAAACGTACAGCAACATATTGTAACCAATAGATTTTGTTGTGTGTCTTTAATGAAAGAAATAGAATTTTTTAGAAAAATACGGCGTACGGTTTTTACACGAAACCAAACTGATTTCTTTGCTCATTCCAATCAAGCGGAAGCAGCCCACCTCTGAGCAGATCTTGAAGTTGTAATGTTGATGGTTGATTGCCTTGTAATATCGCAGCTGTGATATCAGGCGCCAGATCTGTCAGCCGGATGACTGATGCCATATAACTTGTTTTGAGATTTTCTTGATGGGCTAATTTTGTGATAGATTTTGCTTTGCCTGTCTCAAGCATTTCCTGCCACCTATGAGCGCGAGCAATAGCTCTAACTAGGGGTTCATTAATATTTTTATCATTCATGTTAATCACACTATGACCTTCGGGTGTTGTGATCCGTTTGCGTTTTACCTTGCGTTGGAATTGCACGGGTATTTCCATCACCATTGGATCATCAATATCATCACATGTTTTTAAGTCAGGCATAAATTCATGGAGAACCGAGAGCATGCCAGATGGATGAAACGCGATAATAATTTTATCAGGATGCACAGTAATTTTTTCGATAACCAGTTGGATGATACGGGCTTGTTCAACAGGAAATAATTCAGCCCACATCATATCAAAATCCTTTAGTCCTTTGCGAATATCGGTGAGCTTGATGGTTGCATCTTTATTTTGTGATTGCATTTTCTGCACCCACTCAACATTGGTCAAAGCTCGTTTGACTTGCTCAAGAATGATCTCCTCCATAAATGGTGCTGATATTGTTTTAAGGGGGCAATTATCGTATGTGGTTTTAATCGCATGGGTGCTCACATAATAGCGATAGGCTTTGTTTTTCTTTTTAGTGTAAGTCGGTGTGAGGGCATATCCCTTTGGGTCAAATAAAATGCCTTTGAGTAAATATGGACGATCATTTTTAGATTTACGAGGACGATACTTACTATCTGTGTTCAGAAGAGCATGCGCTTTTTCCCATGTGTCTTCAGAGATGATGGCGTCGTGGAGACCATCATACACCTCCCCTTTTTCTTTATGTTCTATTTTGCCCATATACAACTTGTTCCGCAAAATCTGATATAGCGATGACTTCGTTAAATCACGACCAGGGCAATATTTTCCATTAGATGTTTTACGTGTTTTGCTTTTGTAGCCGTTTTCTTTGGCTTGCCGAATAGTCTCGGTTGGCGATGATGTCTCAATAAAGCTATCAAACAAAAACCTTACAACCTCAGCTTCCTCTTCAATCACTTCCAGCTTTCCGCCAACAGCATCATAGCCAAGAGGGATTGCACCGCCCATCCACATGCCTCGCTGTTTCGAGAGTGCGATTTTATCTTTAATCCGTTCCGATGCTATTTCGCGTTCAAACTGTGCAAAGGATTGAAGAACATTAAGGACTAATCGTCCCATAGCATTATCAGTGTTCAAATCCTGTGTCACCGATACAAAGGAAACGTTATATTCATCAAAGAATTTAATCATGCCCAAAAAGTCGAGCATCGAGCGTGATAGTCGGTCAATTTTATAGACCAAGACAATATCAATCTTACCAGCCTTGATATCATCAATCATGCGCTGGAGTGCTGGTCGCTCCATTGTACCACCTGATATCCCGCCATCATCATAATGTTCGTTGATTAGCTCCCATCCCTCATGACGTTGTGAGAGAATTTTATTTTTTCCTGCCTCTCGCTGGGCATCAAGCGAGTTAAACTCTTTTTCTAATCCATCTTCGCTCGATTTACGGGTATAAATCGCGCATCGTTTCCGTTTAATAATTTGATCTGAATCTATCATGCTGTTTTCAATCCAAAGAAACGAGGTCCCGACCATTTTGTGCCCGTAATATGCGTGGCAATTTTGGTCAGGCTTTTATATTTACAGTGACGATATTCAAATCCATCTTTTAAGACCGTCACACGATGTATCTCGCCATCATGTTCTCGTTCCAAGACTGTTCCATGTGGAGGACGATATTTTTTGTGCTTTTTGTTAGAGGCAACTTGATGAAGGGTTTTTAGTTTCTTTTGTACATCATCACTGAAACCACCATAAGCAAGCTCTTGGATACGCCATGCGATTTTACGGATAAGTAGAGATTTGGTTTTGCTTCTGGGAGGATCACTAAATAAGTTATTCCATAGCGCCATAAGATCTTTAATCTCCATATTTGGCAATGCTGCAAGCTGTGCGGCAACTTTATTATCATTCATGGTCTTGGTCTCCTTTGTCACATGAATGCTTCAATGCACAAGGAAGTCCAGTCGAACCAGTCTCTTTATTTGATTTATTTTTAATGCGGATTACACCACGCACCATGAGCTGGGCGATCTCATTAAGACGCTGGTCAATGGATAATTCGTGCGCTGGTGTTGTGTTTATTTTGGTCTCATTCATAGAAACCACAATGCCATTATTACATTATGACCATGTGGGGACACAGAGGGGGACGCGATGGTGGACGAGGTGAGGACGAAAGGGGGGACAGTAGGATTCTTAATCAGGCATAATATCGTCTATAAAGTCTGGGTGAAGCCAATAATAACCACGATTGTCGTGCTTGACTAAGATTTTCCAGTCATCATGTCTTTTAAAAATATCACGCATCCGCATAGATTGTGATCCCGATTCCACAAAGAGTTGTTTAAAATGCACTTTTGGCTTGCCCAATATGGCAGCCTTATGCAGTTGACGAATGATATCGGCCTGTACCAATCCGAACGCAAAATCATGCCCTCTAAATTGAACATTCGAAAAGTTAGTGTCATGTGATGAGCGAGGGCGTGCTTTCTTTTGTAAATCTGGGATTATATCTGCTAAGCGTGCAATAGCTGTCACAGTGATATCTCTTTGCTCTGCCTTTGGTTTTTTAAGTTTGAGATGCGAGAGACTGTCATCAAGAATAATCAAATCAGATTTTTCAACGCAATAGTCTGGCGCTCCTTCACTCAAAACAATTGTTCTTTCATCTTCGCATCCGATAAAAGATCGCACGGTGGCTTTGCCAAATTTCATGACACGGCGAACATCTCTGGGATGAAGACAAATATAGCCCTCATAGTTTTTCACCTCACGTGCATATAAAATTTGATCTCCGATTTTATGACTTTGCATTTCTTCAACCACCATCATAGGAAGCCATGTATGGGCTTTTAATTGACCATGGTAAATATCATCCAAAACCGCTTGTTCACTCATTGATCTCATCGATGCAATTTCATGAATATGATAGCTGGTTCGGGATGCGGTTTGCTGCATGATCGGTCTCCTTTTCCTAATGCATTTGGTTTTCTCATAAAAAGAACAATTGGATAGCAATAAGAATTAAATATTCAATCGGGCGAGAATAAGTCTCTTTTTTGTTGCATTATGATTTTATTGTTCCTATTTTGTTCTATCATAAAGAAAGGAAAATAATCAATGGCAAGTTATAAAAATGCACATAAAAATAAACTTCCGCAGTTCTATGGAGAAGGTATCGGACGCGTGATGACACTGGAAGAAGCAGGCTTTCCAATGGGGCGTATTCATGTTTTGAATATTGGTGTTCCAGCAGGAAAGCCTCTGGAGAAAACTAATCAAGATCATGTACATGCATTATTCCCATTTAATTTTCTTCCAAATTCAGCCGATGGATACGTCATTCATGTCAATGGTGATTCTATGATTGGCGCTGGTATCGATGACGGCGATCTTTTGCTGGTGAATAAATCAGCGCTCCCTGAGCATCGTGAAATTGTTGTTGCCAGCATCAATGGCGAAATGACGGTGAAACGCTATATCAATCAAGGTGACCATATTATTTTTGCTCCAGAAAATGATTCTTTCAAACCAATAACGGCTACCAGCAATGATGATGTTGATATTTTCGGTGTTGTCATACGGATTATCAAAAAGCCAAAATAGAAAAGCGTCCCCCTTTCGTCCCCACCCTGTCCGCCATTGCGTCCCCCTCTGCGTCCCCACGCAGGGGGTTTGTATTTTTGTCACATTGGTTTCGTCATTAACAAAAGGAGACCAATGATGAATGATAATAGAAAACCACCAACAAACCCTGTTTACGTTGTGCCAACAAAAGCACTGTTTAGAGAAATCCAAGCGATGCCCGTTCGGGATATTAAATCCAAAGACCAGCGCGAACTTGAAGGCATTCGCAAAGCATTGATACGTGAGTCCTGTGAAGTCACACGTTGCGTGCAATGGGTTGATGGAATCACCCGCCTGAATGCGATCAAAGCCCATCACAAATCCAAACCCAAAACCTAATCAATCTCAAATCGATGTCATTGCATCTAAGCACGCTTTTAATCAAAGCGTTGCTGATGCCGTGCATTCTTATCTTAAAAAGGAAAATACTGATGAAGAAACAAACCCAATCTCTCTCTGAGAGTGAATCCAATGTCGAAGAACAAATGCGATCTGCCGTACGAACATTGCGGCGAATGCCACCAGTTAAAGTGCAAGGCTATTACAGTGCGTGGCCTGACATTGTCCGCGATGACCGCGAAATCATGGCGATGGCCAAAGAGCCGTTGCGTGTGCGACCTAGCGCCCATGATATCCAAGAATTAGAGGAAGTCCTCTTCGAATGGATGTCTTGGCTGACAGTTGAGGAGCGCCGACTGCTATGGGCAAGAGCCAATCGTATCCCATGGAAAATGGTCTGTGGCGAGCTTGGCGTTGGACGCACCAAAGCATGGGAAATCTATAAATTCACGCTGGGTAAGATTGCGAAACGCAGATGATCATCGGCACGTTTGCCCCGATCCCTAATAAGATATTGTGCCGCAGAGACCTCAGTCACGGCGCAAAACTCTGCTGTGCGCGTCTCATTCAATATGCTGGCAAGGATGGAAAGGCTTTTCCTAAATTAACAACTTTGGTCGATGAGCTTGGTATGTCGAAAAGAGCCGTGCAAAGATTTTTAGCTGAATTAGAAGAAAACGGTTTAATCACAACCAAACAACGCGGTCGTGGCCAGTCCAATATGTACTCTGTGGATAAGTCCATAGTTATCCACATTCCTAACCTTAATGTGCCGAAAGTGGCCACTCTAGACACGCCACTTTTGGCCACTCCAGAGATGCCGAAACTGGCCACACCATATAGAAGAAAAGAAAACTTTAAAAAAGAACTTGAAAAGATAACAGCTGGGCTTGTGCATAACATGCGGATGCCACGATGAGCAAACTCAATCAAACCCTTGAACAAAGCAATCAAATGATCGTCTATTAAACTTGCTAGTGCGCTGGAATGAAGCGTTACTAGTGTTAACAAAGGAGAAAATAATGACCAAGAAACAAACCAACCAAGAAAAAGCCTGTGACAGGTTTATCGAACACACGGGGCGCATTGACACGATATTGAAACGTTTACAGGGGGCGTGTGACGGTCATTTCGGGCATCACCCCGACCAAATTAATTGGGGCGACACAGGCTTTATTGCCGATATTGTCAAAGACCTCGAGGACATCAGCGACCGTGTGTTCAAGGAGGGTGAGTATGCCT
>CAZHEE010000012.1:0-34475 GCA_964531715.1 uncultured Micavibrio sp.
ACCAATAACCAATAACCAATAACCAATAACCAATAACCAATAACCAATAACCAATAACCAATCATGGCCTCCACCGATAACGAAGTCCCACAGCCGATTATCATCAAGAAAGTCAAAAAAGGCGGGCACGGTCACCATGGTGGCGCGTGGAAGGTGGCGTATGCCGATTTTGTGACGGCGATGATGGCGTTCTTCCTCCTGATGTGGCTTTTAAATGTCACAACAGAGGATCAGAAAAATGCGATTTCCCATTATTTTGACCCGACCCATCCGCGAGTCTCCAGTGAATTGAGCGGCTCGGGCGGTATCCTCGGCGGGATGACCATGTCCCCAGACGGGGCGCAAGTCTCAAATGTACAAAGTATTGCCCCGCCGAGCCAGCCAAACACACCACGTTCAGGCATGGCGAAGGGCAATGAGCAAAGCCAATATGGCTCATCCGAATTTGAAGGTGACACATTTGATACAACAATGGAAGGCACTGTCCCGTCCGATACGGATCGCAGCTCCCAAGGTGAAGACGGCAATGATTTGCAAGACGGGCTGAATATCCTGGATGAGATAGGCGAACTGGAACAAGAACAAATCGCACAGCTTCAAGGGATTATTGAGGAACAACAAAATGCCGATTATGAAGCGATTAAACAACAGATTTTAGAGGAAGTCTCAAAAGCGCCTGAGCTTGCCGATTTGCTCGACCACCTCATGGTTGATGTCACGCCAGAGGGCTTGCGTATTCAGATTATTGATAATGAAGGCCGCTCCATGTTCCCGATTGGCTCGGCGCAAATGTACGGCTTTATGAAGAATTTGGTTGCAAAAGTCACGCAAGTCATTCTGCCGCAACCTAATCAGATTTCGGTGCGGGGTCATACGGATGGCAAGCCCTATCCTGATGGCGCGATTTACAATAACTGGAACCTCTCATCCGACCGCGCCTTGGCATCACGCAAGGCTATGATTGAGGCGGAACTTCCTGCAACACGCGTAGAGAATGTGATAGGCAAGGCGGATCGTGAACATCTGTTCCCTGATGAGCCGCTCTCACCCCGAAACCGTCGTATCAGTATTGTTTTACTGCGTGAAAGTTATGAGAATACAAATGAAATCAGGCAGGCCGCGGCGGTTGCTATCGAAAAACGCCAACAAGCGATTGAAGCTCAACGTGCCTTAGAAGCCGACCGCCAAAATATCCCTGAACTAGATCGTGTGATAAGGCAACCGCGAACGAGGCTGGAAAATACTAATGATAGCCCATTGTCAGGGGCTGTTGACCGTTTCGATGTGCCTTTGAACGCTGCAGAAGAAAACGAAACTGGCAATATGGTGGGCGATGAAATCCAGCGCATGCAACGACGTAATCAACAGCAGCGCATGGCTCCTCAGCTCACCTCACCACCGCGGTCGCCATCGGACGAAATCCCCGAACCGCAAGTGTTAGAGTTTTAATAAGACGCGTCATTACACGTTTTTACTGAAAAAAAGATAAGTGTAATCCAGTTTCATAATTGTATCGCATAGTTATGCAGTAAAGGAGTTTTAACCTCTGAGGTCTCTGTGCGCTCTGTGGTTAAAATACATCACAAAATTTTTTGTTCTTAAAGTTTGATTTTTAGATTGCATGGTCAAGCCATGCTATCACGACTTAACATACTGAGTGTAAAATATTGAGAAAAGTTACTATGAGGCTAGCCTTAGTTGAGATTTAGAAACTATAGTCATTTAAAGTTAAACTAAGCTCTTTTAACACGCTCGCCAGCCATAAACCCGCAAAGACATGATGTTAAAACTGACGCAGTCGGGTGATTTTTAACTGGATTATTCTCCCGCAGCTTCTCATCAATTAAATACAATAAATCAGTTACATCTTGTTTTACTTTTTCACGGGTTTGTGCTTTTTTCTTTTCTTTATGATTGGTAATAACCATCAGCAAAATGATCATAAACAAAGTTAATATCATCATACTAAATCCAAATATCATTGTGGCTTCAGGTGGTTGATACTCACTATGCAACCACATGTAATATCCAACGAGTAGAAAAGATAATCCGATTAGGCAAAAAAGGGCAATGAACAAGACAAGAAATATCTTCAATTTCCCTAATGCATTAAACGGGGCATAGGGACCTATGACCCGTTGTAACGCATAGAACTCAGCCAGTTTTAAAAGCTGATCCATTGTTTAACGACGTCCGCTAAATAGGAAGCTTGAAACCAAACCGGCAGCAAAAGCAATAGCCATTGATTTGCCTGGGTTGGCTTTCACATTATTTTCCATTGTTTCCATTTGGGCGCGACCATAATCTTGCATATATGAAATATTATCGGTTGCTTTCCCTTTTAAGATAGCGGCTTTAACCTTACCTGCATTCGTAACATCACGACGTAGTTCCGTTAAATGTTCCTGAAGTGCGGCAATATCAGCGCGAATTTTTGTCATATCATCCTGTGGTTTTGTTGTTGTTGTTCTAGGCATAAATAGTCTCCTTTCGTTAGTGAATGTAATGGACATACATATGATGAAATAAAAAGTTCCACAAATTCAGCATATTATTTAATGATTACGTTTTTTATCAGTCTTCCACCATAATTTGAGAAGGTGATTTTGATGACGTAAATCGTCATAATATTGTCTCAACTCTGGAATATCAGTAATAAGGTCAAAAACACGTTTTCTCTGTGTTTCTGGCAGCTCGTTATCAATAAGAGCCTGAATATGGTTTTTGTATCTCTCATACATGACATTGCAGCCTACAGATTAATTAACTTTTTGTTCCTGAGGAACTTTATAATTGGGTTAAAAGTATGTAAGGCACACCATCATTAACTCATAACGAAAGGATTTATTATGTTAGGTTGGGCTTTATTATTTTTAGTAGTTGCAATTATTGCAGGCGTATTTGGTTTCGGAGGCATTGCTGCCGCATCTGCAGGAATTGCGCAAATTTTATTCTTTGTATTTGTTGCATTATTTGTAATTGCATTAATTGCAAATGCAATCAGAGGTCGCAGACCGACTGTATAGCGTTTTAAGAAACGTAGAATTTAAAGCCCGCTTAATAACAGCGGGCTTTTTTTATTGCTTTTATGGCTCAATGTATGATTAATAAGGTGAATGGGGTTTTTAACATCACGCAATTTTATATTTTCGGTTATAACTTTAATCGTTTGCGCCTTTTTCTTGACCCTTTACGCATATAATAAAAAGCAAGATTTTGATGACGCCAATGACTATGTCAGCCGCACGCATAATGTTATCCATGAAACTCAGGATATCTCAAATCAGATATTAACGCTTGTCTCACTTCAAAGGGGATATCTTTATACCGATAATGAAAATTTCAAAAAACAATATCAATCACGTCAAGATGAAATTAAACGTTCATTCCAGTCTCTAGAAGATAAATCACTTAATCCAGAATACAAACAGGATATTATGAGGCTTGAAGGTTTTTTCAATACACTCGTTACTTTGCTTAATAATACTATAGAGACATCCGACATCACTCTTGCGGATACGAGAGATGTTGAGGCCGTTCGCCAAGAGATTCGTGAAACGAGTAATAATCTTCTCGATCGTAAATATGCTCTTATGAGTAATAAGATCGAAGAAATCAGAGCTATTCAGGAAAGATTGATTATAGGGTCATTATTAGGATTAATTTTAACCGGGTTAATTTTAACCGGTCTAAATTATTACCTCTACCGCCTTCGCCGTCAGAATGCCGTTATCGGTAAAGATTTATTTGACAGTCGTGAACGGCTTCAATACGCCATGGTTGCATCAGGCGAAGGTATTTACGATTGGAATGTTGAGACAGGCTATGTCTTTTTCTCTGACTTTTTTATTCAAATGCTGGGCAGCGAGCTTGGTGATTTTGTACCATCCGTAGAAAGCTTTAAAGAGCGTCTGCATCCCGATGATATCAAGCGTGTGATGGAATATGTTGACTCTTTTGTTAATGATAAACTATCTGAATATTCAATAGAATTCCGCTTAAAACATGAGGAAGGTCATTATATCTGGGTTAATTCCCGCGCAGTGGCTGTTCGGAATAATGATCGAAAGGCAGTTCGTATTATTGGAACGCATCGCAATATCACGGATTTAAAGATGAGGGCTGAAAAGCTTAAGCAGCATGCGGATCAGGCCGAAAAAGATTCGGCGGCCAAAAGCGAATTTCTGGCACATATGAGCCATGAAATCAGAACACCGCTCACCACCATCACAGGCATTAGTGAGATCTTACAGAAATATAAAAATGATAAAGATGAGCGTTACGCCGAACTGATCAGTACTTTAAGCACCAGTTCTAAAACCTTAAAAGAACTTGTGAATGATATTCTTGATTTCTCGAAAATCGAAAAAGGTGAGGTTGAGCTGGAATATAAACCATTCATGCTTGATAATTTGATTGGCGAAGTGATCAGTATCATGGCAGTGCCGGCCGCTGAAAAAGGGCTCGACTTTAAATTCAGTTATGATGATGTGAAATATTACGAATATCACGGTGATGAAAACCGTATGAAGCAGGTTCTTATTAACTTGATCGGGAATGCGGTTAAATTCACTGATAGCGGATCAGTCAGGATCGCGGCGAATATTGAATCAAAATCGGGTATGGATTACCTCAGTTTCGTCGTTCAGGATACGGGTATTGGCATTGATAACTCTATGCTGGATACAATTTTTAATGATTTTAAACAAGCGGATAGCAGTATCTCGCGCCGCTATGGCGGAACAGGACTTGGTTTGCCGATTTCTAAAAAACTTGCGACGTTAATGGGTGGGGGTTTAATTGTCGAAAGTCAAAAGGGGATTGGGTCTACATTTAAATTGTACCTACCGATTCAAGATAGCGGACTGAAATTAATCAGCAGTGATGACTTACAGTTGCGTGAAAAAATGAATGATAAGTTGGTATCCGCCATTCACGACCAACAATGTGCCTTAATCGTTGAAGATTATGAAGGGAACATCGTAATCCTTTCTTATTTAATGGAAGAAATCGGGCTTGATTATGATGTTGCAAGAACGGGTGTTGAGGCGCTCGAAAAGTGGCGCAGCAAGTATTACAATCTTGTTCTTATGGATGTTCAGATGCCTGAGATGGACGGTATCACCGCAACAAGCAAAATTCGTGAGATAGAGGCCGATAATTTGCTAGAGGCAACGCCGATTATCGGTATGACTGCTCACGCGCTTATTCAGGATAAAGATAAATGCCTTGAGTCAGGTATGACGGATTATATCTCAAAACCGATTGATAACATGATTTTAAAGGAAAAAATTCTTAAATATATTAAAAACTTTTATCAGGATGAACAAACATCCAAAAATTCAAAAAAAGTAAAAGCAAAGTAAGCTCAAATTCGCACCGTCAGGATGCCGCTTGCTGTTTTTGCTGTTCTTGATATTGATGCATATAAAGTGCTTCAAAGTCAACTGGATTAAGCATAAGCGGCGGGAAACCGCCACCAATAACGGCATCACATAAAATTTGCCGTGCAAATGGAAAGGCTAATTTCGGCGCCTCAATCATAATCAGGGGATGGATGTGATCTTGAGGAACGGCCTTATCAACCGAACACACAACACCATATTGAAGCTCGGCAATAAAAAGGGTGTTTTCACCGCGTTTGGCAGAGGCATTGACACGTAAAACCACTTCAAAATACCCTTCTTCCGCCATGGGGTGTGCATCCAGATTGACATTCACATCCATCTTCGGTGCGCTCTTGTTATCCTTACTGCGCAGGCTTTGCGGTGCATTCGGATTTTCAAATGACATGTCCTTAATATACTGGGCATGAACGGTGAAAGGATGATTGGCTTGGGCTTCCCCGCCTTGATTTTGTGCATCTGACATTATATCTGTCGTTTCCTCTGTTGATTGATAGGCGTATCATGCTATTTTACTGAAAAAGGAGCAAGTTAAAATAATATGCCTGTTGATATTCTGATTTATGCGGTGATCGCCGCCGTGATGGTTTTTTGGCTCAGGAACGTGATCGGTACACGTCATGGTGAGGAGCGGCAACGCCCAAACCCTTTTGATGTAAAAGATACCACGGATGGCAGTATGACTGACTCAAATGCCTCTGCCGATACAAAAGCAGCGATTGAAAATGCCGTTTTAAGTAATGCTTTGGATAATCATATTGACGGAAGCGTTGATGCCGGATTGGTGCAAATCGCGCTTGCCGATAAAACATTTGATATCGGCAGCTTTAAAGAAAATGCAGGCGATGCCTTTTCAATTATTGTGACCGCCTTTGCCGATGCAGACCGTGACACGTTGCGTGATTTATGTAGCAAGGATGTCTATGCGACATTCGACCGTGCCTTGCGCGAGCGTGAAGCCAAGGGCGAGAGTGTTTCAACCGAAATTCTTGCCATTCGTAAAAGCGATATTACCGCGGCAGGCATTGATAGCCGCAAGCAAGCCTTTGTCACCATTCGATTCACGGCGGATGAAACTTATGTGATTAAGGATAAAGATGGTAAAATTCTTGCCGGTCATCCTGATCGCGTGACCGAAATGACTGATAAATGGACATTCGGGCGCGAGATTAGATCATCCGACCCACGTTGGTTTTTAATCAAAACCGAGGATGATGTGGTTGAAGAAGACGGCAAAACCCCGGTTCCCGATGCGGGGTAGAACTCAAAACTTCTCAACTCTAGGCTCAGGATCTATTAAATATATTTGAGATTAAAGAGGAATGTGATTCATTTTTAAAAAGGAATTTTTACGAGTGAATTATTATGGTTAAGTGACAAATTAAAATCCAAAGGCATTATCCCCTGCATCCCTTGGCACAATAACCTTAAGGTATAACATAGCTATAATAAACAAATGTACAAACAACGTCATAAGGTTGAAAAAATGTTCTCACGCCTCAAAGATTGGACAAGAATTGCCATGAGATACGACAGACAAGCCTATGCATTCCTCTCCGCCATTTAAATCGCCGCTTGTGCTATATTCTACTTATAAGTCCTGAGCGTAAACAAGATGACAATAAAAAACACTTATTATTCTTGGCCTGACCATGTAACACAAAAAACAAAAAAGTTAATTGCGCGTGTTTGTATTGGAAAAAAAAGGAGCTATAAGCTCCTTTTTTCTTTATTAAAAAAATATGTAGAAACTTATTCAGCAGCTGGCATTACAACCGTGTCAATCACGTGGATCACACCGTTTGAGGCTTTTACATCAGCCATAGTAACATTCGCACCATCGACCATTACACCATCTTCTGTTTTTGTAACTGTCAATGTATCGCCTTGGAGTGTCTCGACTTCTGTCGTACCCATGGCGATATCACCCGCCATAATTTTTGACGGTACAACATGGTATGTCAAAATAGATGTTAACTGCTCTTTATTCTCTGGTAACAAGAGTGTGTCCAATGTACCTTCGGGTAACTTTGCAAACGCATCATTTGTCGGCGCGAAGACAGTGAGGCTTTCCGCATCTTGAACTGTCTCAACCAAACCTGCTTCTGTTAAAGCCGTTGCCAATGTTGAAAAATCATCTTTCGATGTTGCAATTTCAACAATGTTTTTCTCTGCCTTCATTTCCTTATGGCTATGTCCATAGTCTTTATCACCATGTGAGTGATCACCTGCAAAAGCAGGGGCAGAGGCAATCGCCATAACGGCGGCAGTCGCTAAAAGTAGTTTTTTCATGATTAAAATCCTTTAATTTAAGTTATTAATGCTTTCGCAAATATTGATTTAGTGTCTTTTAATCCAAAACAAAGGATTAATTTGAAATAATTTTTGTTTCAAAATCATGTCTTTAATAAGGCTGGCACTATTAATACGACTGCTTTATATTTGACCTTTAAAACAATTAAATCAAATAATATGCTTTATCATCTTTTGGTTCCGCTCGCGGACGAATTTCAATTTTTTAACCTGTTTCGCTACCTGACATTTCGAACAGGCGGCGCAATAATAACAACCTTGCTGTTAAGCTTTATCATCGCGCCAAGCTTGATTAAATGGCTGAAAGCTAAGCAAGGTATGGGGCAGCCAATCCGTGCCGACGGTCCTGAAGGACATTTCGTCAAGGCAGGCACGCCGACCATGGGCGGGTTGATGATTTTAGTGTCTGTCATGATTTCAACCTTGCTGTGGTCGGATTTAAGCAATGCTTTTGTCTGGTATGCACTCCTAGTCCTCGGCGGTTACGGCGCAATCGGCTTTGCGGATGATTACTTAAAATTGTCTAAGAAAAACAGTGACGGCCTATCAGGAAAACTTAAAATCCTGTGTCAGTTAATTATAGGTGCAATAGCAATCACAGGCATTATCTTAACCATGCCCGATGGCTATAACACATCTGTCGCCGTACCTTTCTTTAAAGATTTATTTATCGAGCTTGGATGGTTCTTCATTCCTTTTGCCCTTGTGGTTTTGATTGGGTCAAGCAATGCGGTGAATTTGACAGATGGCCTAGACGGGTTGGCCATCGTTCCTGTGGCGATTGCCGCTGCCTCGTTCGGATTAATTGCCTACCTGACCGGAAACGTGAATTTTTCCGAGTATCTTGGTATTCCTTACGTCGCAGGCGCGGGAGAGATGGCCATTTTATGCGGTGCGCTCATTGGCGGCGCAATGGGTTTCCTATGGTTTAATGCGCCGCCGGCTGCCGTTTTTATGGGGGATACGGGTTCTCTCGCGCTTGGCGGTGTTCTCGGCACAATCGCGGTTGTGACGAAGCATGAAATTGTGCTTGCCATTATAGGTGGTTTGTTTGTGATGGAGGCTGTCTCCGTCATGATGCAGGTCGCATCATATAAACTCACGGGAAAGCGAATATTTCGCATGGCACCTATCCACCATCACTTTGAGAAAAAAGGCTGGTCCGAAAGCACAATTGTTGTCCGTTTCTGGATTATTGCCGTTATTCTTGCCCTCATCGGATTATCCACGCTCAAATTGAGGTAATAAGATTAAGTAGGATTAAATCCTATTTTATGATATTCTTTATATATTAAAGGAGATTTATGTCATGAGAACAACACAACAATATAGCATTACACTTCCCATCGAAATGGCAGCCATGATTGAGCGCAAAATCGAGGAAGGCTATTACGCATCCATGAGTGAAGCGGTCAGGGACGGTATACGGACATTGATGGATCGTGATCAAGTTATTGACCAATGGTTACGCAATCAAATCGCTCCCAATATTCAAGCTCGTAAAAATGAGAATGCAAAAACATTCACTGTTGAAGAGGTTCACCATATGCTTGACCAAGACAATCATGAAAAAGTTTAATATTCGGTTTTCACCTTATTCGGTTGAGAACCTTCGTGACATTGAACACTTTATAGCATCGAGTAGCGGCTACCGTGCAAGAGCCAAAAATTACAGAAATAGCGTTATTGAATTTTGCCAATCTTTAGAGTTTTTTCCTTATAGAGGGCAATCTTGCGACGATATCACAGACGGATTGAGAATTACGGTTTTTCAAGCCAGAATAACCGTTGCCTATACGATCGAAGATAATGATGTTATTATCGAAGGCATATATTACAGTGGACAAGACTGGCATTCTGATTTTAATCTGGACTGATGATATCTCATACTTTTGCAAAAGATAAATTTTTTTATGTGGTCGGGCTTGGTCTGTCTAATCGCGCCGCTATAAAAGCCTTACAAAAATCTGAAGCACATATACTCATATGGGATGATAATCCCGATAATTTTAAGGGCTTTGATGAGAGTTTAATCACGCCGCCCGATGCGGCAGATTGGGGCAAAATTGATTATGCCGTCATATCGCCCGGTATTTCACCCGCCAATCAGGCAGTGATTGATGCCGAGGCGCATAAATGCCCCGTTATATGTGATGTCGAACTTTACATGTTGGCAGAGCACAAAGGCATGGTAATCGGCGTGACAGGTACAAACGGTAAATCAACCGTGACCGCCCTTATCACGCATATTTTATCGCAAAACCATATCGCTCAAATGGGCGGGAATATTGGCAAGCCCGTTTTAAGCCTTAAGAAGAATTGTGATTTTACTGTTTTGGAATTGTCATCATATCAACTCGACCGCACACCTGGCCTTCATCTTGATATTGCAATTCTGCTGAATATCACGCCGGATCATTTGGCTTGGCATGGGACGATTGACAATTACTGCGCGGCAAAGGCAAAAATTTTCAACAAAGCCGAGCATAAGATCATCGCGACAGATGACGAGTATTGCAAAGCCATCGCCGATAATCAAGCAGATGCTCAACGTTTTAGTATTCATGATGAACACCTGCCCTTTAACCCATCCGATTTCCCGAAAATGAAAGGCTCTCACGCCCTGCAAAATATGCTTGCCGCCTATCATGCTTGTCAAAAGGCAGGGCTTAAGCATGACGACATTATTGAGGGCATGAAAAGCTTTGAAGGTTTGGCGCATCGGCAACATCTTGTGAAAGTTCTTAACGGAATCGCCTATATCAATGATAGCAAGGCAACAAATGCCGAGGCTACGCGTGCCGCACTCACCTCTTATCGCAACATTATATGGCTGGCCGGTGGGCAATCAAAAGATGGCGGTCTGAAAGGGCTTGAGCAGGATTTGGACAATGTGCAACGCGCCTATTTATTCGGAGAATCGGCACAAGATTACAGCAATTTCCTCAAACCCTGCGGTGTTGAAAACACCATTTTTGCTACGTTGGATGAGGCCTTTACCGCCGCGCATGAGCACGCCCAGACGATGAAGGGCGAACCTGGGGGAACACCCACTATTCTCCTCTCCCCCGCCAGTGCCTCGTTTGACCAATATCAGAATTTTGAACAGCGCGGCGACCATTTTGTAACCCTTGTTATGGAGTTGGATGATGAGTGAAGTTGCTCAATCACCATACGCGCAAATGATAAAACGCTGGTGGTTATCCCTTGATCGCGTGAGTTTTGCTTTGCTTATTGCGCTGGCATTATTCGGTGTAATGACAGTCGGAACGGCAAGCCCCTCAGTCGCCATACGTATTGATAAGGAAAGCAATTTCTTTCTTATCCGTCATGCCTTCTATCTTGTGCCGGCCATTATTTGCATGGTTGGGGTATCATTCCTATCACTTAAGCACATCCGCTATTTTGCAACTATCTTATTAATTATGGCTATGACAGGAGTGGTATGGAGCCTGATCGCAGGGGCGGAAATTAAAGGCGCAACGCGATGGATAAGGGTTTTCGGTTTCTCCATCCAGCCAAGTGAATTCCTTAAACCCGCTTTTATCATCCTTTCGGCTTGGTTTTTAAGCAGGCAAAAGCTTCAGGCGAATTTCCCGGGCATTATGATTGCCTTTACGCTCTATTGTCTCACGACAATCCTGTTTCTGCTCCAACCTGATTTTGGGATGTTTTTCCTCATCTCTTGCGTTTTTGCTATACAGATTTTTTTAAGCGGTTGCCCGTTAAGGCTTATTGCCGTTATCGGATTAATCGGGGTTTCAGGCGTTGGTATGGCTTACCTCTCCCTTGACCATGTGCAATCGCGGATTGACCGTTTCCTGTTTCCGGAGGGCGCGGATACTTATCAGGTTGACCGTTCCAAACAAGCCTTCATGAATGGCGGTCTGATTGGTACAGGTTTAGGTCAAGGCGAGATCAAAACCAGCGTGCCTGACGTTCATTCCGATTTTATTTTTACCGCTATCGGCGAGGAATGGGGTTTTATAATCAGTGCAATGATTATCGGGATTTTCGGTACACTTTTTTATCGCTTTTTCACTAACTTCGCGCGCAGCGACTCACTTTTCCTCATGCTTGGGGGTGGTGGCTTGACATTTATGCTTGCCGTGCAATGCTTTATCCATATGGGATCGACATTGCAGCTCATCCCTGCAAAAGGTATGACATTGCCGCTGATCAGCTATGGCGGGTCATCTTTAGTGGCTATAGGCATCACGCTTGGCCTTATTCTCGCCTTGTCAAGAAGCGTTAATCAGGATGCGCGGCGCGGCGGGTGGCGGCACTTAACACGGAAAGAACTATAAATATGGCACGAAAAACAGTGATGATATGCGCAGGCGGAACGGGCGGACATATGTTCCCCGCCCTATCTTTGGCAAAGGATTTGGTTGAACGCGACTATGAGGTTATCCTCCTTACTGATTTGCGCGCGGTCAAATATGTTCGTGACGATCATAATGGCATTACGGTTTGCGTAATTGACAGCTCCCCTCTCGGCGGCGGTTTGATTGATAAGGCCAAGGGCGCGTACAAACTGCTCCGCGGATATTTGAAATCCATGCGCTTGCTTTCAACCTATAAGCCGGGTCTGGTCATTGGCTTTGGTGGCTACCCCAGCCTACCGCCTATGGTTGCCGCGCAACGTCAAAATATTCTGACTGTAATTCATGAACAAAATGCCGTGCTTGGCAAGGTGAACGCTTATCTCGCACCTAAAGCCGACAGAATTGCCCTGAGCCTGCCCGATTTTTCCTCATTAGAAGAGGCGGATTCGGTCCGCGCGGTTGTGACCGGCAATCCTGTGCGAAGCGAAATTGCGGAGCTTTATTCCCATTCCTATAATGCCCCTGATGAGGGCGAGCCATTTCATCTCACCATTCTTGGCGGCTCTCTCGGGGCGAAAGTCATGGCGGAGAATGTACCGCAGGCTCTGACTTTATTGCCTGAAGATTTACGGGTGCGCCTGAATGTCACGCAACAATGTCATGATGATGATTGCGACCGCGTAAAAGAGATTTATGTTCAGGCAGGGATTACCGTAAGCTTACTCCCCTTCTTTGATGATATGCCTGCCATTCTCAAACAATCCGATTTGATTATCAGCCGCTCTGGAGCAGGGGCGGTTGCGGAAATTGCGATTGCGGGCGTACCGGCCATCTATATCCCCTATCCGCATCACGCGGATCAGCAGCAAAAGATTAATGCGCAATCCGTAGCGAAGAAAGGCGGCGCATGGGTTATAGATGAGGGCGACCTGACCGCAGAGAAATTATCCAAAAAAATTGAAGAACTCATGCGTTCGCCAGAGACATTATTCAATGCGGCAGAAGCCACACGCGAATGTGCTAAGCCTGAAGCCACAAGGAAACTTGGTAATCTCATTGTCGCGCTCATGAAAGGCTGGGACAAACAGGCAAACAAGCATTATGATTATACCCAAGGCCATCGGGGGTAGGAGATGATATGGTTGTTTCTAAATAGAAAGTGTCATTGCGAGGGAGCCCCCCGCCTTCGCAGCGGGCAGGCTTTGCGACCGCGGCAATCCATAGAATATTAAAGACTGTATGGATTGCTTCGTCAGACTATGCCTTCCTCGCGATGACGAACTTTTTGCGGCTTTATTTTGTCTTTAAACCGCTTGCTTTCTGCGAACCGTTTCGGCTAAATTTATCCATGCATCATATTTTAAAAATAGAGAAAATTGGATCTTCTCACGGCATCATATTATCCGCAGATATATTGTCTTTTTTAGACGTTGGAGCAGGTGATAGCTTGTTCTTTGTCAAAAATAATAATAGTAAAAACTTTACTTTAGTGCCATCAAAACAAGAAAACTCCGAGCAAATGAATATCGCGCTAGAATGCATGGAAAGATATAGCGAAACTCTATCTGAACTCGCAAGAATATAAAAACCATGCGCCTGAACCCTGACCATATCGGTATTATACATTTCATCGGCATTGGCGGTATCGGGATGAGCGGTATTGCCGAAATCCTGATTGATATGGGCTATCACATACAAGGCTCTGACCTTGCGGATGGGCAAAATGTAAAGCGCCTGCGGGATAAGGGCATTACCATCCATATCGGACACGCATCCGAAAATCTGGGTGAAGCATCCGCCGTGATTATTTCCTCGGCGGTGAAAGATGATAACCCCGAGCTTATTGCCGCGCGCGAAATCAGGCTCCCCGTTATTCGTCGTGCGGAAATGCTCGCTGAAATTATGCGCCTCCGCCTCGGTATCGCGATTGCAGGAACGCATGGCAAGACCACAACAACCTCCCTGGTCGGAGCGATGATGGAGGCAGGCGGCTTTGACCCCACTGTCGTTAATGGCGGTATCGTGAATGCTTACGGTACAAATGTCCGCATGGGCAGCGGTGACTGGATTGTTGTCGAGGCCGATGAAAGTGACGGTACATTCACGCGCCTGCCTGCCACCGCGGCGATCATTACCAATATTGACCCTGAACATCTCGACCATTACGGGTCATTCGATAATGCGAAAGCGGCGTTTCGTAACTTCGTTAATAACTTGCCTTTTTATGGCTTTGCCGCGCTTTGCATCGACCATCACGAGGTCCAAAACCTCATCCCTCAATTTCAGGATCGGCGGATTATCACCTACGGACTGTCCTCTCAGGCCGATATGCAGATTATAAATATGGCGGCAGACGGCGTTCAAACACGCTTTGACATTCGGCTTAAAGGCTGGCTGGAAGACAGCGAGGAAGACCGCGTTATTCAGGGCTTTACCCTGCCTATGTTGGGGCAGCATAATGTCCTGAATGCAACGGCGGCCATTATTGTCGGGCATGAAATGGGAATGGATGATGATAGCCTGAAACAAGGTTTGCTGAATTTTCAAGGCGTCAAACGCCGTTTCACAAAAACAGGGGAAGTAAAAGGCATAACCATTATTGATGATTACGCCCACCACCCTGTTGAGATTGAGGCTGTGCTTGCCGCCGCGCGCATGGGTGTTGCAAATACAACCGGGAAAATCCACGCCATCATGCAACCGCACCGCTACACAAGGCTTGAAAGCCTGTTTGAGGAGTTCTCAACCTGCTTCAATGATGCGGATAGTGTTTATATCGCGGATGTCTATGCGGCAGGGGAACAACCGATAGACGATATTAACGGGCAGAGCCTTGCCGCATCCATCAAAAGCCACGGTCACAGAGACGTGCATTACCTTGCCGAGCCTGCAACACTTGCCAAAACGTTTTCACATCAAGCCAAAGTGGGTGATATGATTATCTTTATGGGCGCGGGCAATATCACACAATGGGCCTATGCCTTGCCTGATGACTTACGACAATTTTTGAAATAGCCATCTTGGTCAAGTTGACCAAGTCTACTAGGCTCTAAATCCCTCAATACTTGGATTTGACCAACTTGGTCAGGATATTAACGATTAAAAAAATAGAATATTTCCGAAATAATATTAGGAATATAGTCCTTATTAATAATTTTGTCAATGAAATTTTTGATTCCCTCTATATCTCTGCGGCTCTGCGGTTTAGATTAAGGGCATGACATCTATAAGTATGAATAACTTGCCCGAAACACGCGGAGTGATAACAGAAAACGCCGATATCGCGAAATCAAGCTGGTTTCGCGTTGGAGGGAAGGCTGAAATCCTCTTCACCCCAAAGGATAGTGAGGATTTATCGGATTTCTTAAAAAACTGCCCGAAGGATGTTCCGATCACTATACTCGGAAATTGCTCCAACATGATTATCCGCGATGGTGGCATCAAGGGTGTTGTTATCAAACTCGGGCGCGACTTTGCAACCATAGCCCATGACGAGAACGGCATTATGACCGTAGGCGCAGGGGCGCATGACATGGTGGTCGCCAACTATGCCGCAAAACACGCCCTTGGCGGTTTTGCATTTTTAAGCGGTATACCCGGCTCAATCGGTGGGGCATTACGCATGAATGCCGGTGCCTACGGACGTGAAATCAAGGATGTTCTGATAGATTGCCTAGTGCTTTATCCTGACGGTAAAATTAAAACACATACGACAGAAAACATGAATTTAAGCTATCGCCAGAATGATTTACCGGATGATGTGATTTTCCTTTCGGCGCGGTTAAAAAGTTATTTTGAAGATTCGAATAATATTCAATCAGAGATGCATGAGATTAAACAGAAACGGCAAGAGAGCCAGCCGACAAAAGGGCAAACAGGCGGGTCAACTTTCGCCAATCCGAATGCGGAGGAGCTGAAAGCCTGTGGCCTGCCTCAGAGCATGAAAGCATGGCAATTCGTGGATGCTGTCGGCGGTCGAGGGCTTACAATCGGCGGGGCAAGCATGAGCGAGAAACACTGCAATTTTATGATGAATAACGGTCATGCCACCGCGGCAGACCTCGAAAATCTGGGTGAAGAAATCCGCCGCCGTGTCAAAGAAAAATTCGGCTTAAATCTCCGCTGGGAAATTAAACGCATTGGTGAGTTTGAATTGTAATATTTAAAACAAAGGGGGGTCACTCTCATGAGAATGTCCCCGATAAAGGTTTAAGCCGCTTTTGTGTCTTCAGTCTTATCTTTAATCTCTGTTGTCGTGCCATTTTTCATGACAGATTGAATGCCGTTTTCCATGGATGACGTTGATTCATAAGCTTCGCTCCGCCCGATTTCTTGACCGTTTCCTGCTTTTAAAACAAAATAAGGCTTACCATCAGTTTGTTCTTTACGCTCATAGCGCTCTTCATTCTCGCAGTTATTTTGAACGGAAGCCATGCCGCCTTCGGCTGCTGCTTTTGTTGTGTAAGTCTCGCTCGTCAAAATTGTTTCGTGGTTTCCTGCCTTAAGGTTCCAATAGATTTGACCGTTTTTAGCCGTCTTAAATTCGTAATATCCTGACATAAATAAGCTCCTTTTAATTTGATTTAAGTTAAGCTCAAACTTTACGCCATACCATGCGGTTAAGTCAAATTTAGAGGTTATCTTAAAGCTTTGCTGTGATTTAAAAAACGTCTAAACTATATCACATGACAAAATCAGTTGCATTATTGGTCGGCGGATGGTCGGTGGAGCGCGATGTCTCCCTTACCAAGGGCAAAGCCGTTGAAGAAGGCTTAAAGCAAGCCGGATATGACGTTCGCGTAGTCGATGTTAAACGCGATATTGAGGATTTGATCGCTCAGCTCACCCCCCGCCCTGATGTCGTATTCAATAACATCTATGGTAAAGGCGGCGAGGATGGCATTATTCAGGGCGTTTTGGAAATGATGCAAATCCCCTATACCCACTCAAATGTGATGGCCTCGGCGATTGGCATGGATAAGAGTATGACCAAAATTATCGCCGAATCGCTCGGCATTCGCGTGCCTGAAACGCTTGATTTTCCCTATCGCGCACCTTATGTCTTGAAACCGATTGATCAGGGCTCAAGCGTTGATATCACAATCGTCAAAGAATTCGATAATTTTCAACCAGATATGACGAAAAAGGGCATGATTGCCGAAGTCTACATCCCCGGGAAAGAACTGACCTGTGCCGTATTGGATGGCAAAGCGCAAGCTGTGACAGAGATTATATCACAAACACGTTTTTTTGATTATGAAGCGAAATATAGTGACACGCGCACGGAATATATTATGCCCGCCCAAATCCCTGAGGATATATACGCGCAAGCCATGGATTGGTCAGAAGCAATTTTTACAGCCATTGGCGCACAAGGGTTGAGCCGTTGTGACTATCGCTATGATGATAAAAAAAACGAGCTGTATTTTATTGAGATTAACACGCAGCCTGGCTTTACGGCTGAATCCATCGGACCGTCTCAAGTTATCTATAACGGTATGACATTCCCTGATTTATGCGCACATTTGGTTGAGACAGCAAGCGTTAAAGACAAATAACTCGGATGGCAAAAAAGAAGAAATCCAAGGCAAAACAAAGGCCATCGCGCAAACAAAGCCTGTTTCAAAAATCCGTTTCCATCGGGAAAATGCTGATTATTCCGGTTCTTGTGATTTGGCTGATTGCATGGTTATGGCTTGGCGGTATTTTCACCAAAACAACCATGATGGCTAGGGATGGCTTTATTAATCAAACCGCCGAATGGGGGCTGGTGGTCAAAGATATCATCATTGAAGGGCGGCATTATACCGATATTCAAGAATTGCACGCCGCTATCCCCGTCCAACAGGGCAACCCTGTCTTATCTATTGATGTGGAAGCAATTCAAAACAATATTCAACGCTTAAAGTGGGTTGAGGATGTGACTGTTTCGCGAGGGTTAAAAGGTATCGTCACCATAAAATTAACCGAACGCGTTCCGTTCGTGATTTGGAACAGGCCTGGCAGAAGGCCTGCCTTAATTGACATGAATGGGGAGATTATTGAAGGTGAAAATATTGAAGATTACGGTACACTCCTATTCGTCTCGGGCATTGATGCACCAAGCCATACGCATGCCCTCATCCGCAATCTCAAGGCCCAGCCTGTCATTGCAGAGAGAGTGAAGGCCGCGGAATGGGTGGGTGACAGGCGATGGGATATTATCCTCACCAATGCCACACGTATTCACCTACCCGCAAATGACATTGGCCTTGCCCTTGCGCGTTTGGCAAAACTGCACAAAGATAAAGACATGCTGAACCGTGACTTTATGTCGATTGATTTGCGGATGGACGACCGTGTGATTATTGAAACAGAACGCGGCATGACACAAGATGCATTTGATCTATCCGAAAAACAAAAAAGTCTCACGCTATAAATATTAATATGACTAAGCTGAGCTAGGCCGCTTTATTAGCGGCCGCCGCCTCTTCTGCGTCCAGCTTGGCAAGCTGTTGCTCAAGCCAATGGATTGTATAATCGCCCAACACGAAATCGGTCTGGGAGATAATCCAGCTATGGAGCGGTAACGTTGTCTCAATCCCGTCAATGACCGTTTCATTAATTGCACGGTGAAGGCGGCGTAAACATTCCTCACGATTACGACCATGGACAATCAATTTGCCGACCATTGAATCATAATAAGGCGGAATAGAATAATTTTTATAAATCGCGCTGTCCATCCGAACGCCCAAGCCACCCGGTGCATGATATTCCGTAATTTTTCCTGGTGAGGGCATGAAGGTACGCGGGTTTTCCGCATTGACCCGAACCTCAATCGCATGACCGCGAAGGCGGATTTTATCCTTATTGATTGACAGACCTTCACCTGCAGCGATACGAATTTGCTCACTCACCAAATCAATCCCCGTTATCATTTCGGTCACGGGATGCTCAACCTGAATACGCGTGTTCATCTCCATAAAATAGAATTTGCCGTCCTCGAACAGAAATTCAAACGTTCCTGCCCCGCGATAGCCCATTTTTTGAACCACATCGGCAGAAATACCACCAATATAATTGCGCTCTTCTTCTGTGAGAATTGGGGAAGGTCCCTCCTCAACAACTTTCTGATGGCGGCGCTGGATAGAACAATCACGCTCACCCAGATGGATACCGTTCCCCTCACCATCGCCGAAAACCTGAATTTCAATATGGCGCGGCTTTTCAAGAAATTTCTCCATATAGACCGTATCATCGCCGAAATTCGCTTTGGCTTCGGAGCGTGCCGTCGAATAAGCCTCGGAAAGCGATTCGGTGTCACGAACAACTTTCATCCCCTTTCCGCCACCGCCTGATGCCGCCTTGATAATCACGGGATAGCCCATGGATTCGGCGGTTTCGATGGCTTGCTTAACAGAGGTTAATGCGCCTTGAGAACCCGGAACGACAGGTAAGCCCAATGCGGCAACGGTTTCTTTTGCGACAACTTTGTCCCCCATGGATTCAATATGTTCAGGTTTCGGTCCGATAAAAGTGAAGCCATGCTCCTCAATCATACGGGCAAATTCGGCATTTTCTGATAAGAAGCCATAGCCGGGATGAATTGCCTCCGCACCCGTAATGGCCGCGGCGGTGAGGATAGCAGGGATGTTCAGATAGCTGTCCTTGGCGGCAGGCGGCCCGATACAAACACTCTCATCCGCCAGCCGCACAACCATGGAATCTTCATCCGCCGTTGAGTGGACTGCAACGGTTTTAATCCCCATTTCCTTACAAGCGCGGTGAATACGAAGCGCGATTTCGCCTCTGTTTGCGATTAAAACCTTTTTGAACATATCAGTATCTCAGTGTCTCAGTGTCTCAGTGTTTCAGTGTTTCGGTAATTCAGACATTCAGTTTTGAAGTTGGGTTTTTGAGTAAAAACTCTGCATCATCTTTATGATTTCAGTATAGTTATTAGCCCATTTTTTAAAGATGTCATCATCAATGTATTTCAAATTCACAGCATAATCTAACCATACTTTCATTTCTTCTGCTGATCCCAGAGCAATAAGTAAAAATCTTTTAAATTCTGCATTTGACCGTTGTTGCTTCACAAAACCCTCAGCGATGTTAGCACAAACAGATTTACTTGCTCTCCTCATTTGATCAGCCAAACCACCATATTGCTCATATTTAGGCCAAGTAACGGAGGATTGATGTATCTCCAAAGATACTTGGAAAGCTTTCTGATAAAACATTAAATCTTTATATTGGGATGCAACAGCAGGCTTTATATGTTTTACAATACTTTCATTCATTTGTTTTCCACCTGACTCACTGATTTACTGAACCACTGACTAACTGCTTTATTCAATCACTGCGAGGACATCACCGAATTCTACAGGCTGACCATCGCTGGTTAGAAGTTGCTTCACCATGCCGCCTTGTGTAGCCTTAATCGGGTTCATCACTTTCATCGCCTCAACGATCAGGATGGTATCGCCTTCATTGACCTTGTCACCGACCGATACAAAATTCGCCGCACCCGGTTCAGGTGCCATATAGGCCGTTCCGACCATTGGCGAGGTTAGCGCGCCCGGATGTGAGGCATCAACCACATCCATTGCGGCGGCTGTTTCATTTGCAGAATCTATAACTTGCGCGGCTTGAGGTGCGGCAGAAGCCATCGGCATTTGCTGGGGCATCGCCATTTGAACAGGGGCAGAGATAGCCTGCGCAGGGGTCCGTGAGACACGAATTTTAAGGTCTTTTTCCTCAATTTCAATCTCGGTCAAATCCGTATCATTCAGGATTTCCGCCAGTTCGCGGACGGTCTTACGATCAAATTTCATGGGTCTTATTATCTTTCTTGTTTCAAACCGACCTTGGTTTTAGCAGATTATAACCCGTCATGGCAAGAATGAAAGCCAGTTACTCATCTTTGCCTGTACTCATAACTTCATCACGCGTACGCATTGCAACCGTCACGGGGATTTCGCCAGCCTGTTCAAAGATGGCCACGGCTTCAAAACTGTCACCCGCGCTCAAATTTTGCCCGATACCGTAAATCATCACATGGTCACCGCCGGGTTCCAGAGTGTGGCTCTCACCAGATGCAACCGGAAAACTTTCAACGCCGCGCATACGCATGATATCGCCCTGCATCACCATGGTATGAAGCTCATGCGTTTGTCCATAATCGGATCGAAAACCGATCATGCGGTCATCCACATCAGTGTTATTCGTAATGGTCATGAATGCCGCACCGACAGAAAAATTTCCTGCGGTTTCAATGCTATAGACATTCGTAAGTTCTATTGTTTCAGGCTGTTTCTCACCGCACGCGGTAAGGAGTAATAGAAATGAAAATACGGCGATAAATCTAACCATTTGAATTCTTCCTTTAAAGTTATAAAGAATAATAGGTTAAGATGATAAGTCTGGCAAGATTATAAGGTTCTAAACGAATATCTCAGCGATAATAGGGCTAAGAGATTAAGAAGTAGAATCTTAATGGTATTTATGCTCTTAGTTATTCAAAAAGTATAAAAATGCTCTATGATATCATCATGACGCAACGCATTGGCATTTACCCCGGTACTTATGACCCGATTACAAAAGGGCATTTACACATCATCGAAAGGGCGAGCAAGCTGGTCGATCACCTTTTAATCGGGGTAGCCGACAATCCCGGGAAGCAGCCGCTTTTTAATTCTCAAGAGCGATTGAGCATGGTTCAAACCGATATTAATAATATGCATGAGAAATATTGCCCGATTGAAGTGGTGAGTTTTGACAATCTCCTCATCCATTTTGCGCGTGAGCATAAGGCAACATGTGTGTTCAGGGGCTTACGTGCCTCATCAGATTTTGAATTTGAATTTCAGATGACGGGGATGAATTTTCGCCTCGCGCCCGATATTGAAACGGTTTTCCTGATGGCTTCCGATAAATGGCAATTTGTATCATCCAGTTTTATTAAAGAGATTACAAAGCTGGACGGGGATGTCAGTGAGTTTATTACGCCGAATGTCTATAGCAAATTGAAAGATAAACTTTTTTGACATTAACCCTTGAATTATAAGGGACGATAAAGGTATATAGTATCGTTATTCGATATGACCGCGTAGCTCAGCTGGTAGAGCAACTGACTTTTAATCAGTAGGTCCGGGGTTCGAGCCCCCGCGCGGTCACCACACTCACAGCCAGTTTTCCAAATTTGTTCTTTCATTTTGTCCGCCCCTTGTCCGCCTTTTTGTCCGCCTTTTGCGAATATCGTCTATTTTTTGCTAGGCTAGAGCCTTTTGTATTTCGTCCTCGTCGACTTATGCCAATCGCTTGAGAATACGCCCCCCTTTTCCTTCGTAGAGCATCGATGGGCTTTTACATGAGTGCTGTCCAGTGAGAAATTATCATCTTCATCGTATAATGTTTTGACAATCTCACGGAAAATATATTGCCACACACCGCGCTTTGACAAACAGTTATAACGATTATACAGGCTGCTGTACGAGTCATAATCATCAGGCGCATCTTTCCAACGACATCCAGATTACAGGACATGAATAATACCGCTGACCACGCGGCAAGTAGGGCTTTATTGTTGACCATTGGTGTGTCGGAAAAATAAAAAATAGCGGGACATGGTTTAACAACTTCTTCTTTAATTTTTAAAGCATTGAATTATATCCTTATCTAAGGGTAAAGTCAGACGTTTGTTTCAGATTGTTTACAAGGGCGCGTGAAAACGTGCCCTTGCTTTTTGTTAAGGATGGTTCATAATACTATTAATTCTTATTTTTGACGGAGTGTTTAAATGAATATGATTAAAAAAATGTTGGTTGGTACGGCTTTGATAACGTCGTTATTATCCGTCCCCGCTTTTGCGGAGGAACTCTCTTTAAAAGAGGCTTTGGAGCAAGGGCTTTATACAAACCCTGAATTTGGTGTGGTTGCCAACAACCGTGAGGCCACTGAAGAGGAACTGGTACAGGCAAAAGGCCTTTTTCTTCCTTCTGTCGATTTGGCGGCCAGCGCGGGTTACGGCTATCGTGATAACTCTATTCTCGATGCCAATGGAGAAGATGATACAGACACACTTTATAATTACAGTGCAACATTAACACAAATGTTGTTTGACGGTTTTGCCGCTGAAAACGAAGTGGACAGACAACAGGCGCGTGTTGAGTCCGCCGCTTTTCGTGTGCGTGAAACGTCAGAGCTTGTCGGATTGGATATTGTTGAATCCTATCTTGAAGTTTTACGCCAGCGTGACTTGCTTATGATTGCCCGTGATAATGTTGAAGAGCATATTGTGATGCGTAACGAGATTGCAGACACGGCTCAAGCCGGTCGTTCATCGGAAGCCGATGTGGCGCAATCTGAAGCGCGTCTAGCCGCCGCCAAAGCAAATGTGTCAAGCGTGAAGGAAGCCCTTCGCAATGCGGAAGCCAATTACTTGCGCGAAATTGGTGAAAAACCGAATGTTTTGATTATGCCTGTCCTTCCTGTTGAGGCCGTGTCAATAAATGTTGATGAGGCTGTCGATACCGCTCTTGTCAATTCACCGACACTCGGGATTTTTGAGGCGGACATGGATGTTGCCATGCAGGAATTTGAAGCATCACAGTCCAATTTTTTGCCCGAAGTTAATTTGCAATTGCAAGGCAACCGAAGCAATGATTTGGCGGGAACAGTCGGGAATGATACGCAAGCGACCGCTCAGGTCGTTGCGAACTGGAACATTTATCGCGGCGGGATTGATACCGCGCTTCGTCGTGAATTAATCTACCGTCATGCCCAAACGAAAGAATCTCGCGCAGAGGCGGCACGTAATCTCGAAAACGATATTCGTCTGACATGGGCGGCGATGGTTTCGGCAGGCGAGCGTGCGAATGAATTTGCGGCGCAAGCCATGGCGAACGAGCGCGTTGTTGCAGCTTATAAAGACCAGTTTGAGCTGGACCGCCGTACATTGCTTGACGTTCTCGACTCACAAAATGAATTATTCGTGTCACGCTCAAATGCTGTGAACTCAGAATATCTTGAAATGCTGGCTGTTTACAGATTGCTCGCGCTTCAAGGGCGTCTGCTTCCGACAATGGATGTTGAGCTCCCTCAGGAAGCCCGCTTAGGCACGATTGATTAATATCGTCATTATTAATGAATTTTTAAGCCGTTCCTTCCATAATGAGGGAGCGGTTTTTTGATTCTTGAAAAACCGATATTATATATGATGATATCATAAACTATAGTGTAAGGGGACAGCACTTGTCAGATCGAACGCCCGAACAGGCAAAAAAAGAACAATCCGAAAATGATTCGAAGCTCAGCTGGCCTTTGGAGGCTGACCGCGTATCGCTTAAGGATTCACTCGTTGAATGCCTGCAGATTATGGCGGGGCTTTACGGGCGGCGCATATCAACCAATGCTTTAATGGCAGGGCTTCCGATCCCGAAAAGCGGTATTACACCGACCTTATTTGTACGCGCGGCAGAGCGGGCGGATTTATCGGCGCGACTTGTTACCAAAACATTGCCTGCACTTGCTATTGCCCCGAACTTGCCATGCATTCTTATTTTGGAGGGGGGGCAGGCTTGCATCTTAAAAGAGGTGAAATCGCGCTCGGGCAAAGACATTCTTAAAAATACAAAGGGCAAAAAAACGATTGCCGCCGACACGGTTTTCAGTATCGCCTACCCTGAAACGCCCGATGATATAAATGATGTTCCGATCAAAGAGCTGGCAAAAATTTATACAGGGGAAGCGTTTTTTGTCCGCCCCGTTTTTCGTGCCGATGACCGCGCAGGGCCCGCTTATCTCGAAAAGGGGCGCAATTGGTTCTGGTCGGCGTTATGGGCGAATAAGTCGATTTATAAAACGGTTGTCATCGGCGCGATTTTTATCAATATTTTTGCACTTGTCGCACCGTTATTCACCATGAATGTCTATGACCGCGTAGTGCCGAATAATGCGGTTGAGACCTTATGGGTTTTGGTGATTGGAGTGACAATTGCCTATATCATTGATTTTACTTTAAAAAATTTCAGGTCGATGTTTTTGGATGTTGCAGGGCGGCGGGCGGATGTGCGCCTGTCTTCCGATATTTTTGAGCAAGTACTCGGCATGAAATTGTCCCAGCGTCCGGGCAGTGCAGGAATTTTGACCAGCACAATGCGTGAATTTGAAACTGTGCGGGACTTCTTTACTTCCGCGACCATGGTGACGCTTATTGACCTGCCTTTTGCATTTATGTTTATCGCCATTATGTATCTGCTCGGCGGTCCTGTGGCATATGTACCCTTGGTTGCAATGCCGCTAATTATCGTGATTGGTCTTTACTATCAGCGCAAATTGAAGAAAATTATTAAACAATCCATGGCGGAAAGTGCGCTCAAAAGTGCGCTTATGTTCGAGACAGTCACCGGATTGGAAACCATCAAGGTTCAGGCAGCGGAAAGCCATACACAACGCCGATGGGAGGAGCTGACAGAAAAAGCCTCTTACACGAATATCAAAATCCGTGGAATCTCTGCAAAGGCGACTTACTGGGCGGTTTTGCTTCAACAAATTGCTTCTGTCGCGATTATTGTAATCGGGGTTTACATGATAACGGCGGGTAACATGTCGATGGGTGCGCTCATTGCCTGTGTCATTCTGTCATCCCGTGCACTTGCGCCGCTCGGACAAGTCGCCAGTCTTCTCACGAGAATGAACCAATCCAAAGAGTCGCTCAACCAGCTCAATGAATTGATGAACAAAGATGTTGAACGTCCACGCGGCAAACATTTTATCTCTGTTGCTCAGGCCAAAGGCCGTATTGAATTCCGCGATGTGATTTTTCATTATCCTAATCAGGCTGTCCCTGCCCTTAATAATGTCTCTTTTCAGGTACAACCGGGTGAGCATTTGGGCATTATCGGTGCAGTGGGCTCCGGAAAAACAACGCTTCAACGTTTGCTGATGAATCTTTATGAGCCGAATAGCGGCACAATCATGTTGGATGAAACCGATGTACGCCAAGTCGATCCGGGTGATTTGCGCCGCAATATCGGTGTTGTTCAACAACGTCCGATGCTGTTTTACGGTTCAGTCCGCGAGAATATCACAATGGGGCATGAAACCGCACCCGAGGCTGCCGTGTTAAGAGCGGCAGAGCTTGCAGGCGTTATGGAATTCCTACGCGATACGCAACACGGGCTTGATACCCAAGTCGGTGAGCGTGGTGAGGCTTTGTCGGGTGGTCAGCAACAGGCTGTAGCGATTGCACGCGCGCTACTCTATGACCCGCCAGTCATGATTTTGGATGAGCCGACAGCCTCCCTTGACCCTGCATCCGAAAACCGTTTGCTCCAACGTCTGCAACATATTACGCGTGACCGCACGATGATTTTAATTACGCATAAAGGAAGCATGCTTCAACTTTGTAATCGTCTTGTCTTGATGGACCGCGCGAAAATTTTGGCAGATGGTCCGAAGGATGAGATTATCCGCAAGCTCCAAAAAGGAAATTTTAAACGCTCCGGTGAAACACCACAACCGAGCGTACAAGCGAAAACGCAAAAGCAAGAAAAACCAGAGACTTAATGACTATGAAACATAATAAAAAGCCTCAAAGAAAAAAGCCTGCCGGTCGCGTCGAAGATGGCAATCTCTATGATGCCAAGGGTTGGGATCGCCTGCATAAGGCGCGAAGTGCCATTTCTTCGCAAAGCAGTAAGATGGAGGCCTATGGCGACAAATTACTTGTAACGGATGAGGATCTTCCGCTTGCAAGCTTCCTGTTTTTTTTCTTTCTGATTGGCGTGATATTAATTTTCATTATTTGGGCGAATTGGGCGCAGCTCGATGAAATTACGCGTGGGCAAGGACGCGTTATCCCGTCTTCTCAAGTGCAGGTAATCCAGCATCAGGAGGGCGGAACGGTTCAGGCTCTGCTTGTCAAGGAAGGGGATACGGTTGAACCGGGGCAAACGCTCATGCGCCTGTCCGATATCGGGGCGGCATCAGAACTTGGGACAACAGCAACCCAAATGGCAGGGTTGCAGGCAAAAATTATCAGGCTACAGGCGGAGGCAGAGGGGCTCGACTTTCCTGAAATCCCTGACAGTATGATGGAAAAAAACCCGCAAGCGGTTCAGGAAGAATTAAATGCCTTTCGGGCAAACCAGTCACAGCTTCGCTCTCAAACAAGTGTTCTTGAAAGTCAGCTTCAGCAGCGCCGTGCGGAGGTAAGCGAGATTAATACGCGTATCAGAGACCTCAACCGTGTCATCAGTTTAACAAATGAAGAAGTTGCCATGATTCAACCGCTGGTTCAGCGTGGTTCAGCACCGAGGCGTGACTTGCTCCAGCTTGAGCAAACGCTTGCACAACAACGGTCGGAATTGAACGGGTTGCGGGCGTCACTGCCCCGCGCGAGGTCGGCGATTGAGGAAGCGCAAGCGCGATTAGAAGATATCCGCACGACATTCAGAACGGATGCGCAAAATGAATTAACCGTGACAAACCTTGAAATCAGGTCATTGCAACAGCAAATGCCTGCGTTACAGGATCGTAAATCGCGAACCGAAATCCGCTCTCCCGTGCGCGGAATTATAAAGGATATCCGTGTACAGACGGATGATGGCAGCGGTGTCATTCGCCCGGGTGACGCCATTATGGAGATTGTCCCCCTTGATGATCAACTGGTGGTCGAGGCACGAATAAAGCCGTCAGATGTTGCTTTCCTCCATCCGGGTCAGGAGGCAGTCGTAAAGATTACGGCCTATGATTTTTCCATCTATGGCGGCTTGAAAGGTAGGCTAACCGATATTTCCGCCGATACAATTACGGATGAACAGGGCGAAAGTTTTTATCAAATCAAGATCACAACGGATGAAACGCATATCGTTCGCAACGGGCGTGAACATCCGATTATTCCGGGTATGGTGGCCTCGATTGATATTTTAACCGGTGAGAAAACCGTGATGGAATTCATCATGAAACCGATTTTCAAAACATGGGATCAGGCATTGAATGAGAGATAAAAGCCTTGCCAAGCCTGCAAAATCAACATAATAATAGCAAATTTAAGACTTAATTTAACAATTACAGGAGAATGACCATTCGCAGACCATTTCAAAAGCCCGTTAAAGATGACGGTGTTCGCATCAATGATGCCATTACGGCCAAACAAATCAGATTGATTGATAAAGACGGGGAGATGTTGGGTGTTTTCGGTGTAAAACAAGCGATTGAGAAGGCTGCTGCCGAGGGTCTTGATTTGGTGGAAATCTCTCCCAATGCTGAGCCGCCTGTGTGCAAAATTCTCGATTACGGTAAGTTTAAATATGAGCAGCAGAAAAAGGCAAACGAAGCCAAGAAAAAGCAAAAAACCGTTGATGTGAAGGAAATCAAACTCCGCCCCGCCATCGGTGACCATGATTATGAGGTTAAGCTTAAGGCCGCCAAAAAATTTATTGAACAAGGTGATAAATTGAAAGTGACGCTGCGTTTTCGCGGGCGTGAAATGGCGCATATGCAACTCGGCATGGATGTGCTTAACCGTATGAAGGACGATTTGTCAGAAATTGCAAAAGTCGATCAAGAGCCTAAACCTGAAGGCCGTCAGGTGATGATGGTCATGTCACCCGATACAACCAAGTAGCCGTATTATTTATAAGTTAGGCGTGGGATCTATTAAACATTTATATTGTTTAAAATATAAGTGTAAATTATTTAAATAATAAGTACTTATGTTTTGTAAAAACACATAGATTAACCATGCAAAAAAGAAATCAAAGAGGCTATTTCGGGATTGGGGTTGAAGGGATTACAAAGGGCGGTAATCTCGGGAATCTTGTGCGCTCTGCGCATGCATTCGGTGCGTCATTTTTCTTTACGCTTAACCCCAATATTAACACAAAAGATGTGCGTAGCGCCGATACGTCTGGAGCTTGGGATAATCTTCCCTATTTTGAATTTGATGATAATCGAGAGTTTTATTTGCCTAAAAAATGTGCGCTTGTCGCCGTAGAGTTTTGTGAGGAGTCAATAGAATTGCCAAGCTTTCGCCATCCTCAGGCCGCGGCTTACATTCTCGGACCCGAAATGGGCAATGTCTCCCCCGCTATGATGGAAAAGGCGGACCATGTTATCAAAATCCCGATGCAATTTTGTATCAATGTCGGGGTTGCAGGTGCAATCGTCATGTATGACCGTTTGATTTCTACCGGAAAATTTGCCCCGCGCCCTGTCATGACCGGCGGACCGACAAAAGACTGGGAACCACCACAAGAGGGCTTGCGCCTTTTCTTAAGAACACAAAGAAACAAGTGATTTATCCACATGCGGAAGTTGCTAAGCATAATGCTCCCTTTTCCTTGCCCTTTTTCTGCCTTATGATAACGCTTAAATAATTTGAAAATTAAAACTTGAAGTTTGGAGAAATAATCATGGGTTTTAAAACAATCCTTTTGGGTGCGACCTTGGCCTTAACAACCAGTCTATCACTGCAGGCTAAAGCGCAAGCGCCCGAGCTAATCGGAAACTATGGTGACTGGGCAGCTTACAGCTTTACCGAAAATGGCGGTAAAGTCTGTTATATGGTGAGCCAGCCGTCAAAGGCGGAAGGCAATTATTCCAAACGTGGCGATATCTTTGCGCTTGTGACACACCGCCCGAATGAAAGAACACGCAATGTTTTCAGCTATATTACAGGTTATACTTATAAAGATGAAAGCGACGTCACTGTCCGTGTAAACGGCAACCGTCATACATTATTCACGGATAAGGATATGGCCTGGACACCTGATCAGGACAGTGATAATCGCCTGGCTGAGGATATCCGCCAAGGCTCGACCATGATTGTGAAGGGCACATCTTCACGCGGAACTTTGACGACAGATACCTTCTCGCTTAAAGGCTCGGGCGCGGCGCATGACGCGATTTCAAGGGCCTGCGGTGTTTAAAGATAATAGGACTTTTCTTATTCAAAAAAAATTTGTAGAGGGATTGTTTAAAAAATTATCAATGCCGTGAAAATCGCGAAAAGATAAAAAATTGAATAAGCAAACATAAGTTTTGCGTTTTTGTGCCCCTCTTCCTCGCGGTAAGTTTTAATCGCACTGAGGATGAATAATCCATTGAGAATACTCGCGGCAATGCCATAGCCCAAACCTGCCATACCCAGATAGACAGGCGCGAGACAGAGAGGAAATAAGATTAATGCATAGACAAGCATCTGAATTTTTGTTGTCCGTTCACCGTGGGTTACGGTCAGCATCGGAATATTGGCGAGCTTATAGTCTTCATTTGCATAGAGCGATAAGGCCCAGAAATGCGGCGGCGTCCAGAAAAAAATAATCAAAAACAATATAATCGACTCTATCGTAATTGTGCCATTCACTGCCGCCCAGCCTATCATGGGTGGGAATGCCCCTGCCGCGCCGCCAATCACGATATTCTGTGATGTATGACGCTTTAAAACCATAGTATAAAAAACCGCGTAAAATAATATAGCAAAGGCCAGCAAGCCTGCCGCCACCCAGTTTAAGGCCAATCCCATCACCATCACGGCCAGCAAACAAAGGATAATTGCGAATGCCAGACCTTCGGCGGCATGGACGCGACCTGTCGGTATCGGGCGTTTTTGCGTCCGGGTCATAATACTGTCAATATCGCGGTCATACCACATATTGACCGCGCCTGCCGCGCCTGCCCCGATAGCCAGCGACAAGATCGCCGTAAAAATTAAAAACGGGTGCATTGCGCCAAAGCCGGGCGCGAGTATCATTCCGCACAAGCCTGTAAAAACCACAAGCGTCATCACGCGCGGTTTCAAAAGCGCGAAGAAATCGCTAAGGCCTGATTCTTTATGTTGAGCTGGTTGGCTATCCGATGTCATGCCTCATGTTATACGGTTTAATAAGGCACATGCCAATAACCGAAATCTTATTTTCTTATTAACCAGAATGGCGCATACTTATTTTTATGCGTAAGAAGGTGACCGATACCCAGCTTGAGGAATTAATTCATAAATATTGCCGTGATTTGACCTATCTGGCAAAGCAAGACCGCTTTGACCCGATTACGGGGCGCGATGACGAGATTATAGATTCCATTCTCATCCTGCTTCAAAAAGGGCGAAAGAACGTTATGTATCTCGCGCCTGCAGGGGTCGGAAAGACCGCCCTATGTATCGGACTTGCCCAGAAAATTGCCGCGAATGATATTCCGAAATATCTTGAGCGTGCGCGTGTGATTGAGGTCGATTTACCCTCCATGGCGGCCGGAACAAACAGCGCGGCTGAATTTCAGGAACGCTTCATGCCTTTGGTAAAAGGCGTTGCCGAACGCTATCACGATTCTGATTATCCGAAATTTATCCTGTTTATGGATGAAATTCATACCGTCATGCCAACATGTCACGGCTCATCCTATGCAGGCCTGTCCGAAGTAATGAAGCCTTATCTGACAGTCGGGGACCTGCATGTCATTGGCGCAACAACGCGTGATGAATATCGCCTTTATTTCGAGGTTGACCCTGCAATGGACAGGCGGTTCCAGAAAATCTTTTTAAGTATTCCGACGGTTGAGGAAACGCATGTCATCCTTGAAGCTATCAAGGGAGGCTATGAAAAACACCATAAAATAACAATTCCCAGTGATCTCACTCATCTGATCTGTCGCTTGACAGATGAGCATATGAAGAAGCGAAATCAGCCCGATAAATCCATTATCATTATGGATGGGGCTTGCGCCCTTCATGTTTTAAAAAACGGTATAGGGGGTGAATTGTCCGTTTCCGCCATTCTGAATTTTATGGCGACGGAAATCTCTGTCCACCCTGATGCGCTTTTGGAAAGCCGCGAAATTCAAACGCTCGCGCAGGCAGCCGAAGAACGCTTAAAATCCAAAGATAAGGTTAGTAAATCTTCATAAAATTTTCTTTGCCTTCAAGTTTCAAATATTCTAGGCTTGTAAAAGATTAAGGAAAATAAGGTCGATTATGGTTGAGCTTGATATAATGCAACAAACTCAAATTTCAGAAAGCCGCAGGATTTTCGGTCGTATTAAGGCGAATAATACCGACATGCGGCTTGTCGCGCTGCAAAATGGTGAAATACGCTATATAAATGAAGCTATGGCTGCCGCTCTTAAAGGGCAGGCACAAGATTTTATCGGTAAGAATATTTTTGATGTTTTATCCTTTAAACAAAATAATTTGGGGCGCAGGAAAGAAGATAATTCATTAAGCAATTTATCAGATGGCGCACATATTCTTTATATCGGTGAGGCGAATAAGCCTTATAACTTTCATTTCGATTGGGTTCGTGGTGAGGATGGGCGTAAAGTCCTGATCGGCAGTTCAACGGCAACTGACAAACCTGAAGAATGGACTCATTTTCTCAATAATCCTGTTTCTAATGATGTTAATTTAAAAGAAATTGATGTGGCTCTCACAGATGATTCTGGTTCACCGTTTCTGACTAAGCATGATATGGATCGCTTTGCACGTATAGATCGTGCGGTAATGTGTGTTTTGGATTTAAACGGTAAAATTCTTCGTTACAATGAAAATTTCATAAATAAATTTTCTGACGATGCTTCCCATAACTTATTATCAATCATTGATGAATCACATCATGCCGCCTTTCAATCCGCATTGGAAGAGACTGTTTCACGTGAAGCTATTGATGCCGAAACAAAATTAGCAATAAACAATTCAACTGACCAGTGGATGCGCTGGACACTAAAGCGTTCAGGCGGTGATGTACTATGTATAGGGCAAGATATTACGATTGATAAAACGAATGAGCTTTCCCTTAAACAGCAGGAGAAAGACTTATCCGAAGCACAAGCCCTTGCCCATATGGGTCACTGGCGGTGGATTGTCGGCTCTGATTCAATTCAATGGTCAGACTATATTTACACGATTTTCGGTGTTGCGCCTGAAGAGTTTACGCCAACACTTGAAAATACAAACAAACTCATCAATCGCCGTGATATAGGGCATATGACCCAGGCTTTCCAACGTGCGATTATCGAACAAAATGATTATGATATAGATTTTCGCGTAAAACGTCCTGATGGTCAAACGGCCTATGTTCGATGTGAAGGAAAATGCGAGCTGGACACCCAGGGCGAGGTCATCGCGCTTTATGGTGTTATGCAGGATATCACTGAACAAGCAGAATATGAGCAGCAACTGCGTAAAGCCAAAGATTCGGCTGAGCAAGCCTATGCCGCTAAATCACGTTTCTTAGCGAATATGAGCCATGAGCTCCGCACACCGCTTAATGCGATTATCGGTTTTTCGGATATGCTGGAACGTCAACTTTTCGGCGCGCTAGGCAATGACAAATATATTGAATATTCAAGCAGTATTAAAAAAAGCGGGGAGCATTTGCTCGCGCTGATTACCGATATTCTCGACATGTCAAAGATTGAGGCGGATAAATATGAGCTTGATCTTGAGGCCTTTCCCCTCGGGCAAACAGTCATTACTGCGGTACGTATGATTGAAACCCGCGCGGGTGAGGGTTTGATTACTATGAACCCTGAAATTAACGAGGACGGGCCTGAAATTATTGCCGACCGCCGTGCTGTTACCCAAATTATGCTTAATATCCTGTCTAATGCCGTGAAATTTACGGAACCTGGCGGCACAATTACAATCGGTATCGAGGAATTTGAAAACCATGTCACGATAAAGGTCACCGATACTGGGGTCGGTATTCCTGCTAATAAACTCTCCGCCGTTTTGCTTCCGTTTGAGCAAGTCTCCAACACATTCACACGTAATCATGAAGGTTCCGGGCTTGGTCTCACTATTACGAAAGAGTTAGCGGAATTGCATGGCGGCGCCATCTCTCTCGAATCAACTGAAGGGCGCGGCACAACGGCCTATATCCGCCTTCCCCGCGATACGAGAACCAAGCAAACAAAAACCAGCATTGCACAGGTTTTTAACAGCTAAACTTATAATAAACTGCTTGCAATTTTCTCATCTATCCGTTTATAACATGGGCAATGCTTAAGAAATAAGCAGTGTTGTTATTGTAACCTTCCCGGCTTTCAGGCATATAAAGGTCGGGTTCATTCGAAAGGATAATAAAAATGCCACTTTATGAAACCGTGCTAATCGCACGTCAGGATATGACGCCTGCTCAGGTTGATGAGCTTGCCGCTTCTATCGAGACAATCATCACTGATGGTGAGGGAAAAATATTGAAGACTGATAATTGGGGTCTTCGCTCTTTGGCTTACCGTATTAACAAAAACAAAAAAGGCTATTACGTGCTTTTCAATATTGAGTGCCCTGCACCGGCAATGATTGAGGCCGAGCGTTTGATACGCTTGAATGAGGATATTTTGCGCTATCAAACATTGCGTGTTGAGGAATTCCACAATGAGGCCGAAAGCCGTAAAGAAAAATATGAGAAGGAGGCCGCGTAATGTCTGAACAAAAAGCACCCTTTTT
>CAZHEE010000013.1:0-32737 GCA_964531715.1 uncultured Micavibrio sp.
AAAACCAATCTTTGAAAAATTTATTATGTGTCGATTATTAATTAAAATGAGTATAGCGCCGCGGGAGAATTAAAACTTGCAATTCAAAATTCAAAAAAACCGACACAAAATCGCGCAGTTCGCACAACGAGAAATTTCGTTATGGAAAAGTGATTAAATACACTTTAGAGTTTATCAAAGAAGCGGATGAAATACATTATAACCAGTTGACCCTCGCTTGCGGCATACAGACCGCTAAAGCGCATTAAATTAGACCCTGGAACAAGTTCAGGGTGACACGAAGAATGTGATATTTATATTGCCCTGCAAAATGCTTGACAGGTTGTTTTCTGCATTGAAACAGGCATGATGGCTTAATCAAATATAAATCAAAATAAGGCGATTAACCCATGCCCGATACAAAATCATTTAATGACGAGGCCCTTGATTATCACGAATACCCGACCCCGGGAAAGATTGCCATTCGTGCCACGACTCAGCTGACCTCTCAACGGGATTTGGCGCTAGCCTACTCCCCCGGTGTGGCTGCGCCTTGCCTTGAGATTGAGAAAGACCCGATGGCGGCATACCGCTATACCTCACGCGGCAATATGGTTGCGGTTATTTCTAACGGAACAGCCGTGCTTGGTCTGGGCGATATCGGTGCGCTGGCGTCTAAGCCTGTGATGGAAGGGAAATCCGTTTTATTCAAAAAATTCGCGGCGATTGACTCGATTGATATCGAGGTTGATGAAAAGGATGTTGATGCCTTTTGTGACACGGTTGCAAGGCTTGAGCCATCATTTGGCGGAATTAATCTGGAAGATATATCCGCCCCCGCCTGTTTTGAGATTGAAAAACGCCTGAAAGAGCGGATGAATATACCGGTTTTCCATGATGATCAGCACGGTACGGCAATCATTGTCGGTGCGGCATTTAAAAACTGGTTGAAGCTTTCAGGGCGTCAAATTGAGGATATCAAGCTTGTCGCAAACGGGGCAGGGGCATCCGCCATTTCCTGCCTGAAAATCCTCAAAGCTTTGGGCTTGCCAAAGGAAAATATCCTTGTCTGCGACCGAAAAGGCGTGATTTACGAAGGCCGCACCGAGGGCATGGATGAGTATAAAGCGGAGTTCGCGGTCAATACAAATGCGCGAAGCCTTGATGATGCGATCGAGGATGCGGATGTCTTTCTCGGTCTCTCCGCGGCGGGTGCGCTGACAAAAGAGAATTGTGCAAAAATGGCAGGAAAACCGCTCGTCATGGCGCTTGCCAATCCGACCCCTGAAATTATGCCTGAAGATGTCCGTGCCGTTCATCCTGATGCGGTGATATGTACGGGGCGGTCCGACTACACCAATCAGGTGAATAATGTTTTATGTTTCCCTTTCTTATTTCGTGGTGCGCTGGATTGCCGCGCAACCGGTATTAATGAGGCGATGAAGCTGGCTTGTGTTGAGGCGATTGCAAAACTTGCCCAAGCCGAGGCAAACCACGAAGTTGCGACCGTTTACGCCGATGAAGATTTGGAATTCGGCATGAATTACCTCATCCCTAAACCCTTTGACCCACGTTTGATTGTTGAAATACCGCTTGCGGTTGTGAAGGCCGCAATGGACAGCGGTATCGCCCAAAAACCGATTGAAGATTTTGAAGCCTATCGCAGGCAGTTGCAGCAGCATTTCTATCGTTCGAACCTCATTATGGGGCCGATTATTGACAAGGCGAAAGCAAATCCGAAGAAAATTGCTTTTGCCGAAGGCGAGGAGGAGCGCGTTTTAATGGCGGTTCAAACGGTCTTAGATGAAGGTCTGGCGAAGCCTATCCTGATTGGTCGCCGCCGCGTTTTACAACAAAGAATTGAGAAGCTGAATTTGAGGATTGAGCTTGATAAGACTGTCGAGGTTTGTGACCCCGAGGATGATCCGCGCTATCGTGACTATTGGACTCAGTATCATAAAATTATGGAGCGGCGGGGAATTACGCCGAATGTTGCAAAAACTGTTATCCGCACAAATAATACAGTGATTGCCGCCCTTATGGTTGAACGTGGCGAGGCGGATGCCCTGATTTGCGGCGTGGTGGGGCAGTATGTGAGCCATCTGCGCCATTTGAAGCAAATTATCGGGTTAAAAGAGGGGGTTGAAACACCGGCCGCATTGACCGGGCTTATTATGAGTAAGGGTAATTTATTCATCACCGATACGCATGTCAATCATGACCCATCCGCGCACCAGCTTTCAGAGATGACAATTTTGGCGGCGGATGAAATGAAAAAATTCGGGCTTGAGGTGAATGCTGCTTTGGTCTCCCATTCAAATTTTGGGTCAAGCCCTCTGCCGTCGGCCTGTAAAATGCGTGAGGCCTTGCAGGATGTCCAAAAGCGCGCGCCAGAGCTTAAAATCGAAGGGGAAATGCATGCCGATGCGGCCTTGTCCGCCTCCATCCGTGAAACGAACATGCCAAATTCCACCATGGTTGGCGCGGCGAATCTGCTCATTATGCCGAATGTTGAATCGGCGAATATCACTTATAATGCATTGAAAGTGATGAATGAGGCAACGGTTGTCGGGCCAATCCTGCTCGGCATGGCAAAGCCTGTGCATATCTGCACCTCTGCGGCTACGCCACGGACGCTTGTTAACCTCGCGGCCTTAAGCTCGGTGAGTGTTTAAAGTCAATAGCCTTATACTTTGCCTTCCCCGCAAAAGCGGGGATCTTTTAACCACAGATGAACACGGATAAACACAGATATAGTCGTTTATAAATAGAAAGCGTCATTGCGAGGGAGTATCACGACCGCGGCAATCCATACGATATTCAAGATTGTATGGATTACAGGTATTTGTTTTCAACAAAACCTGCAATGACGTAAAACTTTTAAGCCGCTTGGTCTTTTTTCACCATCTCTTTGGGTAAATCAAGTTTGATATGTAGGTCTTTCAGTTGGGCCGCGTCAACCGTACTCGGTGCGCCCATCAGCGGGTCTTCACCTTGCCCGTTATAAGTGAAAGCATTAATTTCACGCAAATTCGGCTCATCAGCGAGGAGCATCACAATTCGGTCAATTCCAAAGCCCGTTCCGCCATGCGGTGGTGCGCCATATTTGAACGCATTCATCATGCCTGAGAATTTGGCCTCTAAATCCTCACGTGTATAACCTGCCGTTGCGAAAGCTTTCTCCATAATATCCAGCCTGTGATTTCGTATCGCGCCTGAACATAGTTCATACCCATTACAGACACAGTCATATTGATAGGCATAAATATCGAGCGGGTCTTTCTCAAAAGCCTCAAGCCCGCCTTGCGGCATTGAAAAGGGGTTGTGAGAAAAATCGATTTTGCCTGTTTCCTCATCACGCTCAAACATCGGAAAGTCAACAATCCAGCAGAATTTGAAGATATCTGTTTCGCGGGCAAAGGGGTGTTTAGGGTCTGCCGCGCCGATGGCATCACAAATGGCATCTCGCGCCTTGCCTGCAAATTTCGCCGCATTATCCTCCATATCGCAAACGAAGAAGAGGGAGTCACCATCAACCACATGGTCGGTATTCTCGCGTAAAATATCAATGGCATGTTCGGAGATAAATTTCGCAATCGGTCCTTTGGCTGTGCTCTCCAAAAATTGAATATAGCCTAAGCCAGGTGCGCCTTCACCACGCGCCCAGTCATTCAATTTGTCAAAGAAAGAGCGCGGGAATGAGGCCGTCTGCGGTGCCTTGACGGCACGGACAACGCCGCCCTTATCTATAATGGATTTGAAGGCTTTAAATTCAACATCATCGCGTGAGAAAATATCCGTCACATCGAAAATTTGTAATGGGTTACGTAAGTCAGGCTTGTCAGAACCGTATCTGAGCATCGCATCCTCATAGCGAATATTCGGCAACCATTCGACCTGTTTTTTCTCACCGGTCCAGTCGCTAAAATCCTTAAAAACGCCTTTAATTATATCGCTGAGCGTAACGTGGACATCCTCTTGAGTTACAAAAGACATCTCAACATCGAGCTGATAATGAACGGGCAGGCGGTCTGCACGCCCATCTTCATCACGGAAACAAGGCGCGATTTGAAAATATTTATCAAATCCTGCCACCATCAAAAGCTGCTTAAACTGTTGCGGTGATTGGGGGAGAGCGTAGAACTTGCCAGGGTGCAGACGTGATGGCACGAGGTAATCACGCGCCCCTTCCGGTGAGGATGCGGTCAATTCAGGTGTTTGAAACTCTTGAAAGTCTTTCTCCCACATGCGTTTACGGATTGCCGCCATCACATCATTACGAAGGCGGATTTTGCGCTGCATCTCCTGCCGTCTTAAATCTAAAAAGCGATACTGAAGACGTAGATCCTCACCTGCATTATCGTTAACGCTGACCTGAAAGGGGAGGGTGGTTGCGGCGGATTGCAATGTCGCATCCTTAATGCCAACCTCGATTGCACCAGTAGGGAGCTTATCATTGACGGTCTCTGGGGAGCGGGCAATCACCTCACCATCAATCGTAATCACGCTTTCAACCCGCCAAGATTCGACTTCAGCAAATTGAGGGTGGTCAGTATCAATCACACATTGGGTTAGGCCATGCGTATCACGCAAATCAATGAATAACAGGCCACCATGATCACGCTTGCGATGAATCCAGCCTGAGAGCTTGACTGTCTCACCGACATTTTCGGCCGTCAATTCATTACAAAAATGGGTTCTGTAGGTGTGTGTCATGAAGGTTGTTATTCCTGTTTTATATAATTTTATTACTTATAAACAGGATGGCACAAAACCTCAAAAGGTTTTTAGTATGCTATTCAAATTGAAGTTGATATATTCTCAAGCGCGTTCTATTTTCTTAGGCTTTTTGCATATGCTCATCCGTGCAGGGTACGTTGATGAAGCTCGCTTCATCACCTAAAACATACCCGTTACGTTGTGGTGGATTGGCAAGAAAGCAGTTGCCATTATAAACCACGGGTATCAATTCTCTGATAGATTTATTGGCGTTATAAATATCTATGATGTCTTCAGGCAATTCAAAGAATGGATCTGTTTTTGTTTCTAAAAGTTCGGGGTCTATAGGAATAAAACTTATAGGATAATAAAACAGAGCCGCAATAATAAAGACACTCGTCGCACAACCTAAAACTGGGTGTTTCTCGTTAAAACGCCCATACCATTTTGCGGCTTTCAAGAAAGATTTCGTCATAAATATAGACATAAACAAAAATATTTAGATTTGCAATAAAAAAGGAGGCGCGCGGCCTCCTTTTTCTAAATACCTATCAAGAATGATAGCGGTAAGAGCGATGATTACATCATTCCGCCCATACCACCCATTCCGCCCATGCCACTCATATCTGGCATTGCAGAGGAATCATTCTTTGGCAATTCGGATACCATCGCCTCTGTCGTGATCATCAATCCGGCGATTGAAGATGCCGCCTGAAGCGAGTTTCTGACCACTTTCACAGGGTCAATAATCCCTGCCTTAACAAGGTCTTCATACTCACCTGTTTGAGCGTTATAGCCGAAATCAGTCTTATCCTGATCCCAAAGCTTGCCCACAACGATTGAGCCTTCAACACCTGCATTGGTTGCAATCTGACGTATTGGTGATTGAAGCGCACGGCGAACAATATCAATCCCTGCCTGTTGATCGGAATTAATTGCTTTCAGCTTGTCCAGCTCACGCGTTGCGTAAAGAAGAGCCGTACCCCCACCGGCAACAACGCCTTCCTCAACGGCTGCACGTGTTGCATGCATTGCATCATCAACGCGGTCTTTCTTTTCCTTCACTTCTGTTTCGGTTGCGCCACCCACACGAATAACCGCAACACCGCCAGCCAATTTGGCAAGGCGCTCCTGCAATTTCTCGCGGTCATAATCGGATGTAGTTTCCTCCACTTGCGCGCGGATTTGGTTGCAGCGGTCTTCAATTTGCTGTTTCGAGCCTGCACCGTCAATCAGTGTTGTGTTGTCTTTTGTGATGCGAACACGCTTAGCCGTTCCGAGCATTTCAGGGGTCGTGTTTTCAAGCTTGATTCCCACTTCCTCTGAAATGACAGTTCCGCCTGTCAGGATTGCCATGTCTTCAAGCATTGCCTTACGACGGTCACCAAAGCCAGGCGCCTTAACCGCAGCCACTTTCAAACCACCGCGGAGTTTGTTAACAACGAGTGTTGCAAGGGCTTCACCTTCAACATCCTCGGCAACAATCAAAAGCGGACGACCTGACTGGACAGTTGATTCCAGTGTCGGCAATAAAGCCTGAAGGTTTGATAATTTCCCATCATGAAGCAGGATGTACGGATTATCCATCTCACAAACCATTTTCTCACTATTCGTGATGAAATATGGTGAGAGGTAACCGCGGTCAAACTGCATACCCTCAACGGTTTCAAGCTCATCTTCCAAAGATTTTGCTTCTTCAACAGTGATGACACCTTCCGCGCCGACTTTTGCGTGAGCCTGAGCAATCAACTTCCCGATTTTTTCCTCGCCATTGGCAGATACAGTCGCAACCTGCTCAACCGCGTCATCTTTAACGGGTTTAGCAAAGCCTTTGATTGTTTCGATAGCCGTTGTTGTTGCAAGATCAATTCCGCGTTTCAAATCCATAGGATTCATGCCTGCGGCAACTGATTTCATACCCTCGGTTAAAATCGCCTGAGCCAAGACAGTTGCTGTTGTTGTCCCGTCACCGGCCTGATCATTCGCGCGTGAGGCCACTTCGCGAACCATCTGCGCACCCATATTTTCGAACTTGTCTTCAAGCTCGATTTCTTTGGCGACAGACACACCGTCTTTCGTAATGCGTGGTGAGCCGAATGATTTATCAAGCACGACATTACGCCCTTTTGGTCCTAATGTCACTTTAACAGCGTTGGCAAGCGTGTTTACGCCTCTCAACATTTTTTGATGGGCGTCTGACCCGAATTTTACTTCTTTAGCAGCCATAATATTTTCTCCTTATAAATTTTGTTTGATGTCATCCTGAGCGTAGCGAAGGATCTCTATAAAAAATTAGATGAGATTCTTCAGTCGTTTTACTCCTTCAGAATGACAGTATGATTGTTTTTGTTTCTAAGCGGCTTCGACCACTCCGACAATGTCACTTTCTTTCATGACAAGAAGCTCTTCACCGTCAATGGTGACTTCTGTACCCGCCCATTTTGTGAAAAGCACACGGTCGCCTTGCTTCACATCCAGCGGCACAACATTGCCGTCATCAGCGCGTGAGCCAGAACCACATGCGAGGATTTCACCCTCAACAGGCTTTTCTTTGGCCGTGTCAGGGATGATGATCCCACCTGCGGTTTTGTTATCTTGTTCGATACGTTTGACCAGAACACGGTCATGTAGAGGACGAAATTTCATCTCTCTTTTCTCCTTTTCTTTTGTTTAATCGTTAAACCAAAATACGATAGCCGACCTGTATAACCAGCGTCATTTATCGCTTCACCGCATAATATAAAAGGGTGGGGGCAGATTTCAAGCAATTTTTTACTTTATCTTAAGAAGGCTTTGTTATAATGGAAATATGCATGGGGAAAGTGTTGAGCAACTTAAGTATATCAAGGGTTACAACCTGACCACGGCGGAGATAATCTATCATATGCCTGATATGCCGCATTTATTGCAGACTTACGTTTGGCAGGATTATGATATCGCGCCGCAATTTCCGGTTTTAAGTGGTTTTTTAGAGTTCTGGCAGAGGGAACTGGATGGCCCTCTTCATTCAATTGTTCTGGCTGACAAAAAACTGATTAAAGCCGATGAGTTTTTGCATTTTTCCGGCGAATTTACGGTTCAGTGACCGCCAGTCATTGCACGTTTCATTTATGAATACGTGCAATCCAGCTTTGTAATGACGAATTTAAATAGGCATGTTAAAACACGAGCTATGCCGCAAATTTACGGAACAAAAAATAAGCAGGAAACGCTTGGGCTGTTTGCAAAGGCCTATAATGATTTGGTTGAGGGAAGTTCCTTAACGCTTATCCAGCCGAATGCCAAAGGCGGGAAATCCATTGAGAAACTGATAAAGCAATATTTTCCCTATGCCCATACAGAGAGCCGCAACCATGCGCGTTATATCACCGTCACTAAAACATCGGATGATAAGCCCATCATTACAGAATGGCTTAAATATACTGATCTTCGTTTGGTTGAAGAGACAGGCTTTTATGCCATGCCCGGGCTTTTCGGCTGGAATAAAATAGATGGCGGCTCATTCTTGCTTTTAGATAACCTTGAGTCTATGAGCGGCGTTGGTGCCGATTTTGGTTGCGGTTACGGTTATTTATCCAAGAATATTTTAAGTAAAGGGGACACTCTCATGAGGGTGTCACCGCTTGAAAAGCTCTATTGTTTTGATAGTGATGAAAGAGCCGTTGAGGCGTGTCGGAAAAATGTAACCGATGACCGGGCAATTATTCAACAAGCCGATTGTACGAAGCCAATTCCAAACCTGCCAACACTTGATTTTATACTCATGAACCCGCCATTTCATGATGAAGACGGGCAGGATATTTCTCTGGGTGTAGATTTTATTCAAAACGCAAGCCAACATCTTAAAAAAGGCGGTATTTTATGGATGGTTGCCAATCGCCATTTGCCTTATGAGACATCTCTCATGCAAAATTTTTCTCATTATGATACTGTCATACAAGAAAGAGGCTTTAAAGTCATAAGGGCAATAAAATGACTAGAAATATCAAGGGTATAATATGGGATCTTGATGATACACTTTATAGTGTCACACCTGAATTACGGGCAGGCATGCGCGAATCACTTGCACGGTCGATTGTTGATATGGGGCATCCGATTACATTCGAAGATGCTCTCAAAATGGCGGAGGACTCGCAAGCTAAATATCGCTTAACTTACAAAATGTTATATGAGCGGTTTAACATTCAAAAAGAGGATATGCATCTGATATTTCATGGCAATCTCGACCATAATTTGACGGTTGCATGCCCTGATTTACCGCAAGCTTTTGCGGCGCATCCAAGTATTAATCATAGCCTGATGACACATGCCAGCCGCGAGTGGGCACTCAGAATGCTGAGCCATCTCGGCCTGTCTGATTATTTCGACGAGGCGCATGTATTCGGGCTTGAAGATTTTGATTTCAAGCATAAGGATGAGACAGATGAAATTGCACAACATTGCATGAATATGATGGGAACAAAGGCCCATGAAACGGCCTTTGTTGAGGATCGCGATTATAATTTGACATTCCCGAAGCAGCTTGGTTTAACGACTGTTTTGATTAAGCATGACTCACAAAATAACGTAATTGCCCCGCATATTGATGTTCGTTTTGACCGCGCCGCGGATTTTTTGAATAGTTTGGCGAAAGCGCGAGCGGTATAATATCCTCTTGATAAGTTCATGTTTGCGCGTGTTTAACCGCATAATAGATGGCATGATTGCATCATGTTTGCGACATTTCGCTTTTTAATTTATGTGATGATAATCACAATTATTTTTGCCGCCATTTTGAACCTTGGTGGGCAAGTTATGGTGGACTATCAATCTTATAAGCTCACGCTGAATTTTGGCGTTTTTGCCTTATTGATCCTTCTGTCTTTATGGATTGTTTCTTTTATCACAAAAATGATGGAGCGTTTGCGCATTTTACCCATGCGTTTTCGCCATTATCGGGAGATAAGATCTTATCAAAAGGGCTTGTCATCTCTGGCCTTTGGTTTGGCTGGTATTGCCGCCGGGAATATAAAGCAAGCCGAAAAGCAAATATTGAAATTGACAAAATATCTTAAAAATAAAGATGAAGGCCTGGTGCCGTTTATGCGCGGGATGATTGCCAATTATCATCATAATGAGCCTGCCTTGCGACAATCTTGTCATGGTATGATGGCGCATAAGGCAACATCATTTATAGGTTTGAAAGGGCTTATAATCGCCGCGATGAAGCGTAATGATAATCGCTATGCCCTTATTCTGGCGGAAAAAACGCATGACAATCACGGAGCGCAGCCTTGGCTGATAGAAACCTTATATGACCTTTATATTTTAAATGGAAAGTTTAATAAAGCTCTGCAACTAACTGATAAATATAAACAAATAAAAAATTTATCATCACAAGAATTGAATGATATAAAAGCAAATCTTTATGCCGCATCAGGTGATATCAATAAAGCTTACAAGCTCGCGCCACATAATTTAAATATCGCTTTGAAACAGCTGGATACTCATCTGGCGAGCGGAAAATATCGCCGTAAATCGCTCAAAAAAATTGAGAAGCTTTGGGCAGAAAATCCGCACCCTGATTTGATGGATAACTACATTGCCCTAGCCCCTAAAAAAACAATTAAAACGCCTTCCGCAATGATGGCATGGATAGAAAAACTTTATAAAACAAATGAAAATCACCCCGCTTCTATACTTTATGTCGGACAGGCTCTTATAAATATAGGTGAGCATGACCAGGCCGATATCTATATCAGGAAGGCTTTTGATGCGCGCCCGACACCGCTCACGCATAAGGCTATGCACTTACTTGATTATAATAAAAATCGCGAAATAGAGCCTCTTCCCGACCAAGCATGGGTCAGTCAAAAGACCGGGGAAATTTTCGATTATCCTGTTTTTATCAGCGATGACGGGCATGTGGGTGATTTGGTATGGGGGTATCCCGATGAGGTTCAAAGTCGTAATGCCGATACAAAAAACAAATTCACCATGATTGCCTAGATGATGCTGACGCGGCTGTCCCCTGCGAAAATAAACCTGAATTTGCATGTGACGGGGCGGCGAGAAGATGGCTATCATCTGCTTGATTTTATGGCTGTTTTTACAGAGTGGGGGGATGTTTTATCTCTTAAACCTGCCAAGACTTTGGAATTGAGCGCGAGTGGCTCTCAAGCACATATCTTTGATAGTAAAATGCTGTCGGTTGCAAAAGACAGCCCGAATTTGATTATTCGTGCGGTTCATTTGATGGCTGACTCTGCCAAAAAACATCCAGACTTTCATATTCATATTGAGAAAAATATTCCAAGCGGAGCCGGTCTTGGCGGAGGCTCGTCCAACGCCGCGGCAATCATGCATATGTTGAATAATTACTGGAACTTAAATTACAGTTTGGATGATTTATGCGCAATCGGTTTAGAGCTTGGCGCGGAATTACCGCTCTGCCTTTATGAGCGGTCTGTGCGTGTGACAGGGATTGGCGATGTGATTGAGCCAATTCAATGTGATCATTCTTATAATATCGTTATAATCTGGCCTAATCAGTCACTACTCACGGCGGATGTTTTTCAGGCCTATAAACAAAGTGGGCAGGCTTTTTCGCAATCGCCAATATACCATATACCTGAAAACAAAGCAGAATTTATTGATATATTGCGAGCATGCCAGAATGATTTAACGGATAGCGCGATTGAGCTCTGCCCTGATATTCAAACTATTCTCACACAATTATCTGAAAGCGAGGGGTGCATCATTTCACGCATGAGTGGCTCGGGCTCGGCTTGTTTTGGTTTGTTTGATAGCAAGATTAAAGCGTTGAGCGCTGCCCAGCAATTTGATAATGCGATTGTGACTACCACGCGTATCCGAGGGTAAGGGCGTAGGTAGTGTCATCCTCTTGCTCACCCGTTGCAGGGTCATTATTCCAGTCAAATTCAACTTCAGCGCCTGCGGTTAGGCCGCTTCCAAACGGTATTTTAATACCTGTCTCACTTTCAAACAGATAGGATGAGAAATCATCTAACGGGCTGTTGAGCGTATGATTATGATAGAAATCGAGCAATTTGGCATAGACATTTTGATCATAATTTAACGCCCAATTTGCGGTGGCACTGTCTTCCGCGTCCTGCCCGTTATACTCTTCACGTTCGTATCCAGGGCCGAAAGTGACTTCAAGCTGCCGCGTATCAGTGTCAAAAATTTGATAACCAAGTCCTGTCGTTGCAATAATGCGATAATCCAAATCTTCAATCGCATCTTGTTCATAAGACACGCGGTTATTCAAAAACCATCTCTCGGCGAAGAAGTAATCGTAAATTGAGGCGAGTTCTAGCTCATCTGTGACTTTATCGCCGCTTTCCTGTTCCCACTCATAATCTGCGGAGGCTGTGACACGGTGGATATCATTCCAATTCGCGATAATCTCGCCATCTATTGTGATTGCTTCCTGATCGCCATTGCCTGTTTCAAGCTCCCCGCCAAAATTGACCTCACCATTCCATATCGCGCCGAGAGGTCCTGCTTTAATTGTTTCTTCCTCATTCGCTTCGGCTATAGCAGGAGTAGGAGCGGCGGTTGTTTTTGTCACTGATAATTCTTCATTGAATTGAAAGTCATTCAGGTCATAATTTGGCGAGGCAACACCACCGATATTATTGCTATCAACATTTAATGTCCCGAAACCTGTTTCGATTATAACAATGTTCTTATTGTAAGAAGTGATTTCACCACTCAACCGATCGCCGTTTTTGAGGAAAAGCTGATCCTCTGCAGCATGTCCAAGGCTTGAGGTTAATAAAATAAATGAGAAAACGGATGCGAAAAAGATTTTTTGAACTGTCATTTCATGGTTTTTATCAAGCCATACCGTTTTTGTCATTGGATTTCAAAAAGTTAGACACAGGATATTCGGTATATTAACTGTTAATCCTTTACCTGAGCGACAAAGCGGTATTGCGTTGTGGTATCGGGTAGAATTGCCAAATTAATCGTATGGCTTTCATGACAGGCATCAACAACCCATTGTTCAAACCAGCCCGCATTTTGGTCTTCCCTTGCCAGCCCGCCGCCATTCACCTGACGATAGCCGAGCAAGCGTGAGCCGATAACAAAGCCTTTGTCATTGCATATCTTCTGATCTTTCAGAGTTTCCATGACTGCGTTAACGGCATTCCGCTGAAATATGATATCAATTTTTGTCTGCCCATTTACAAGCGGATAAAGCTCCGGCACTTTGTCAATATCGTAAGCAGTGGCGAGAAAATTAAACTGCGTTTCTTGCCCGCATCCCTCAATAATAACACGATCAACCCATTGCCCTTCTGATGGGTGGGAGGCTTTAGTCACTTCACGCGGAAATAAAACTTGGCTAATGATTTTTGGTGTAACACGTTTTGTATTTTCAATGCGCTCACAATCCACATAGGTGAGGCCAAACAGGCGGTCCTGCTTGCTCTTCAACCTGATGTTATAGGCATCATTATTCAACAGATAATTGCTTAAGGCCTTTGGCGTTTCGGCATATAATGAGCCTGAAACGGTGATTATAAAAAGAACTGATGCAATAATTATTTTTTTCATGAATAGGCTCACTATAAAGCTTTGTTAACGATTTTGTAAATCTTCAAATGCTATTCTATAAATTATGATTACCATATATATTAAGTGTTAAAAATTGATAGCGAAGCAAGATTCGCATCAGGGATTTAACTTGTGCTAAGGTATATTTAGTCGGCATCAAAATGCCGCTTATGATCATGTAAATGTTAAACTTATAAGTCTTGAAAGGAAACGTCCCATGCCATCACAACACCGCCTCAAATCATTGCAGAACAAGAAAGCCTTGCTTGCCAATCAGATTGAGGATGCCGAAAAATCACCTTTCTCCGACCCGACCTATCTCAGGCATTTGAAGAAGCAGAAACTGGAAATTAAAGAGATTCTGACAGGAATTCGTGCCGATAGCGGCAGCATTCATTAAATCTTATAGCTCTTAGCTATCATGTCGGGGACACTCTCATGAGAGTGTCCTCTTTGCTTTTTAATATTCATGTAACATAGTGAAAAGCCTTGTTATCGCAAGACTTTTTATCCGCCTTGCCAAGCGTCAGGCAGGAGATTATGCTATTTGCATCAAATTAATTTCGAAGAATAAGAGGATAAGATGGCTTTTGATACGATTATGAAGGGAAAACGCGGATTGATAATGGGGGTCGCAAATGACCGTTCAATATCATGGGGAATTGCAAAGGCTTGCGCCGAGGCGGGGGCTGAACTGGCGTTTACCTATCAGGGCGAGGCGTTGGAGCGTCGGGTTAAGCCATTGGCAGAAAGCGTCGGCTCTAATTTTATGATGTCATGCGATGTAACAGATGATGCCTCTGTCGATGCCGCGTTTAAGCGGATTGAGGAGGAGTGGGGCAGCCTCGATTTTGTGGTTCACGGGATAGCATTTTCCAAAAAAGAGGAGTTGGACGGTATGTATCTCGATACAACCAGAGCGAATTTTCTCAATACCATGGATATTTCGGTTTATTCTTTCACATCCGTTGCTCAACGCGCTGTACCGCTGATGAATGACGGTGGCTCTCTCTTAACGCTGACTTATTACGGGGCTGAACAAGTAATGCCGCATTATAATGTCATGGGTGTGGCGAAGGCCGCGCTGGAGGCATCTGTCCGCTACCTGGCGGCGGATGTGGGGAAAGATAATATTCGCGTCAATGCGATTTCGGCAGGGCCGATCAAGACCTTGGCGGCGAGCGGTATCGGCGATTTCCGTTTTATCCTGAAATGGAATGAGCTGAACGCGCCGCTCAAACGGAACGTTACAATTGAGGATGTCGGTAAATCAGGATTGTACCTTCTCTCCAATATGGGATCAGGTGTCACAGGTGAAGTACATCATGTCGATAGTGGCTATCACACAGTGGGCATGGTCTCGGTCGATAATGTGGCTGAAACGGCAGAGCTGCTCAATTCCATGGCACCAAAGAAAACAGACGACCAAGCGGCATAGAGAATGCCACTTTTACTTGCTTCGACTTTTCAATATTTTGATGTTGCAAAACATTTTTCGCAATCTTTAAAAGTTTCAAAAATTGCCTGCATTACAACTGCTGCTCTCATGCAAATTGATGATAATCCTGTCCGTCCTGAATGGGTGAATGGCGAAATTAGTGCAGTAAAAAATTTATCTTATGAATTTTTCGAATATGATTTGCGTGGGAAAAGTTATAACGATTTACAAAGTGATCTTTTAGATTGCGACCTAATATATTTTATAGGCGGTAATACTTTTTGTCTTTTGGATGCGGCCAACAAATCAGGTTTCGGACAATTTGCATCCGAATATTTAAAAGCAGGGAAATCAATTTGGGGCGGAAGTGCAGGAGCGATTATATTCTGCCCTGATATCAATTTTATCCGTGCGATGGATGATCCAGATAAATCGAATTTGAGAGATACAAAAGGTCTGGAATTAACAGATTTATATATTTTACTTCACTGGAAGGGTAAGCATCAAAAAGAAGCTGAGCAATGTATAGCCAATAATCCTGACCTCAATATTTTATGCCTGACGGACGAACAAGCCGTTTATATTCAGGATAATCAAATTGAGGTGTTATCATGAATTCTATGATATATAAATTTAAAAAACTGTCTTCCCCGCGAAGGCGGGGACCTTTAAAGTAAATGCATGCCTTACTATGTTTATTTCGTAACAAATTATAATAGGAGTTTTTTATATACGGGTTTGACAAGTAACCTTGCATTACGCATTGAGCAATATAAGGCTAGAGTAGCCGACAGCTTTACGAAAAAATACAACGCTGATATCCTTGTTTATGCTCAAGAATTTCAGGATGTGAATGAAGCCCGCGCTCGTGAGCGTGCCATAAAAAAAATGGAATAGAGAGTGGAAAGATAATCTTGTTAATGCGAGCAATCCGAACTGGCATGAGCTTTTAATTTAAAATAAAAAGATCCCCGCCTGCGCGAGGAAGGCATAATAGGATACGATAAGCAATGATTGAAAAATCTATAACAGCGCGAGATGGTAAAACCATATATTACACACTTGATGAAGCGGAGAATAGCAAATCTGATAAAGTCATCATTATAGGGCATGGTTTAACGAGTCACCGCTTTGAGTATCCTTATCACGTTGCAACATCCCACATGGTACAATCTGAATATGATGTTGCCCGCATTGCTTTTTACTGCGAACATTCCGATGCTCGGCATCTTGATGAATGCACTGTTCAAATTCATGCAAATGATTTGAATGATCTTATAAAGAATCTTAAAAACAACTACAAAACTGTATTTTATGCAGGGCATAGTTACGGAGGCTTAACAGCTTTGTTGGCTAATCCTGATGTGAAGGCAACGGCTTTTTGGGACAGTACTTACGTGCCTGATTTCCTCGATGATGAGGTGACGTATTTACCTGAATTGGATTGCTATAAATTGTCGTGGGGTATTGGCGCGCTTTTATCAAAAGCAATGGTTGATGAAGCAAAAGAGCTGACTTACGAAAAACTACAACTAAAAGCTAAAGAGTTCAACAGTCCAGCTTTGGTGATATCGGCAGGTGACAATCATGTTTTAATGCCCGAACATAAAGTTCTTTTTGATAATTTGAATGAGCCTAAAAAGAGAGTGATGGTCAAAAATGCATTCCATAATTTTCTTGAAAAAGGAACGGCTCAAAAGCTGGCGAAAGAAACAATTGATTGGTTTGATGCATATTGCTAGAAACTTTACAGGAAGACACAAAGCCGCGAAGAATTTATATTAGTGTTTATCTGTGTTAATCCGTGGTTAGAATTTAAAAAATGATGGATTACAGCTGTTTGCTATGCAAAACCTGCAATGACGAGGGTATAAACTTTGCGCGACATGGCGTGACTTTGCGTTTAAGCTATAATTAAACAAAAAGGGAATCCCATGACCTGGTTTAAAAACTACACACTTAAAGATTTAAACGGTTTCAGGAACGCCAATATGGGGGAGCATATTGGCCTTAAACTTACCGAAATCGGGGAGGATTATCTCTGCGGCACAATGCCGGTTGACCATCGTACGGTTCAACCTTTCGGGAGGCTTCATGGCGGGGCAAGCTGTGTTCTCTCCGAATCGCTCGGCTCAATCGCCGCATGGATGTGCATTAACCCCGAAAAATATGCGGCCGTCGGCATTGAAATTAACGCCAATCACATACGTTCCGCCTTTGAAGGCAAGGGCGATGTTATCGGCAAATGTGAGCCTATCCATATCGGGAAATCAACCCATGTCTGGCAAACCGATATCCGCCATGTCGAGACACAAAAAAGAGTGGCCATATCGCGATTAACGGTGGCGATTATCGATAAGCCATAGTAGGCTTTGTAAATCATGCGGTCATACACTTCTAAAAGAACCTTGAAATCGCCCAACGATAAACCGAAGAGGCAATCCCGCCTGAAGAAATGGGCAGGGCGGTTTTTTATCGGTATCGGTATTACCTCCTTTATTGGCTTTATCCTGATGATGATAACTGTTTGGAGTTTATTTTCATCCCTCAATCAGCGTGAGGAGGTGAGCCTTTCCCTCCCGCGTGAATTTATCCTTTATTATGAATTGAAAAATTCTTTGCCAGAAACACGCATAGATGTCTCAAACCCGTTTTTTTCACAATTCGCCGATCAGGGTGTGAGCCTTGACCGTTTCCTCCATGCGCTTGATAAGGCGGCGAGTGATGACCGCGTGCGTGAATTTGTCGTTCGCATGTATGACAGTGATTACAGCCTCACACAACTCAATGAAATGCGGCAATCTGTAATTGAATTCAGAGAGATTTCGGGTAAGAAAACACGCCTTATCACCGATGGGTTCGGGAATTTTTCAAACGGGATTGCCGAATATTGGTTTGCAAGCGCGTTTGAGGAAATTACGCTTCAACCGATGGGGCTTGTCTCGCTGACAGGTATTCATCTTGAACAACCTTTTGCGAAAGATGCTTTTGATAAAATCGGTGTGGAATTTGAGCTGGAACAGCGGAAGGACTTTAAAACTGCGCCCGAGACGATGACAGCGAATGATATGAGCCGCGAGTCGCGCATCACGCTGAAAGCCATCATTGATGAGATGATGGACCAGATGGTGAGCGATATTGCGGAAGGACGCGGCATGACCGAAGAAGCGGTTATGAAAATTATTGATAATGCGCCAGTTATCGGTGCGGAAGCTTTGGAGCTTGGATTAATTGACCATCTCCGTTCTTCCGAGGCATTTAATGATGATGTGCAGGAAGGCAAGAAAAAAGACGACCGCTGGTGGTTTATTTTTCTTGAACGTTACGCAAAAAGCCTGAATGGGGAATATCTTAAACCGCGCGCGAATACAAAAGTTGCCCTTATCAATGTGAATGGCGCGATAATGAGTGACGATAATAATGTCATGCAAAATTCTGCCTTGGGGCGGACATTTATTCCGAGCGATTTTGCCTATGCGCGTGATATTCGCCGTACAATTAGAGACTTGAACGACAGAATTGAGGTTCTTATTCTGCGTATAAACTCACCCGGTGGCTCGCCAGTCGCGTCCGAAGAAATCCGCAATGCCATTCTCGGGGCTCAAGAACGCGGCATTTATGTCATTGTTTCGATGAGTGATGTGGCGGCAAGCGGCGGATACTGGATTGCCGCGCCTGCCGATTATATTATTGCATCGCCTTTAACCATTACCGGGTCAATCGGAGTTTATGGCGGAAAGGCGAATATTGCCGAGCTTTGGGATAAGATTGGCGTAAACTGGGTTGCGATGCAGGCAGGGCGTAATGCTTCTATGTGGTCAATGAATGAAGGCTATAGCGCGAGTGAGAAACGCCGCCTCGATGCAATGATGGATCATATATATGATAGTTTTGTGAAGATCGTCGCCGAAGGGCGAGAGCTTGATATAGCGACAGTTGAAAAGGCCGCAAAAGGTCGCGCCTGGACAGGGTCGGATGCCTTGCGCTATGGTTTAGTGGATGAGCTGGGCGGTTTTGAACTTGCCCTTATTCATGCGGCTGAGAAAGCAGGCTATGACCATTGGCAGGATATGCCTTACAGTATTTGGCCGAAAATGGATGACCCATTCGAAAATATTGCACGCCTGTTGGGTTTACCAAGTGGGCAGGCACTTCTGCCTGAAATCGGATTGCCGCGCGAAGCATTATACTTCCTCACGCCTGAGGCAATCGCGATGATGCCGCCCCTGCGGATGAGGCATTAAGGCGCATACTGGCGAATCATGAAAGAGGCAATTGTTAAAACTTGGCCCTTGTTTTTCGGGATTGCCATGATGATGATCGGAAACGGGCTGCAGGGAACTTTGCTCGGCGTGCGTGCCTCGATTGAGGATTTTTCGGTTCTTGCCACGGGGATCATCATGTCCGCCTATTATGTCGGCTTCCTCTATGGCTCTTACAAAATTCCGCAATTTATTGCCTCTGTCGGACATATTCGTGTTTTCGCCGCGATGGCCTCAATGGCGTCCACAACTGTCCTCATTCATGGGGTTGTGATAGAGCCGATTTCATGGACTTTTATCCGTGTTTTAACTGGATTTTCCTATGCAGGGTTGTTTTTGGTGGTTGAAAGTTGGCTGAATGATGCCGCCACCAATAAAACGCGCGGGAAATTAATCGGCGCCTATATGGTGGTCAGTTATCTTGGTATGGCGGCAGGGCAGGGACTACTCAACGTTGCTAAACCCGAAAATATTGAGCTGTTTATTATAATCTCAATACTGGTTTCACTCGCGCTCTTGCCGATATCGATGGTGAAACGCCCTGCGCCTGATATTGACGTGATTGAGCCGATAAAATTATCAACAATATGGCGGCGGTCACCGCTTGGCATTTTCGGCGTAATTTTGTCAGGTATCGGCACGGCAACCATCTTTTCAATCGGGCCGGTCTTCGCGATTGAGACAGGCTTTGCCAATGCAGGAATTTCCGCCTTTATCGCGGCCTTTGTCATTGGCGCGGTCGTCTTTCAAATGCCGATAGCGCATCTTTCGGACGGCATGGATAGGCGGATTATGATTATCGCGCTGGGAGGATTATCAGGGTTATTCAGTATCCTATTATTTTTTGGTGCGGGATTACCGCTCTTTATAACCTTATTTGCAATGTTCTTATTAGGCGGGGCGAGCCTCACAATCTATGGGCAAAGTATCAGCCATGTGAATGATCATCTGTCCAGTCGCCAATTTGTCGCGGCCAGCAGTACCATGCTCCTCCTTAATGCAGCGGGCGCTGTGGTCGGACCCCTGGCCAGTACAATCGTCATGCAAGTTTTCGGCGTGGCGGGTTTTGCGATGTTCCTGACATTTACTTTTTTCGCGTTGATGGCCTTCGGATTTTTCCGCATGACGCGAAGTGATGCGGTTCCTGAAGAAGAGAGAGGCGACACAATCATCACCCCTGCCCGCGGCGGGCTGACCTTTCTGTCGGATGATGATTAAAATTAATTTCATGCATAAGATCCTATGATCTATGAGCTATCGCAACCCCGTACTTGATACGGGGGCTATATCAATTTCGTCATTACACGTTTTTCGATAGAAAATACGTGTAATCCACCTTTCATTATCTGGATTGCACGTATTGCGATGCAAACGTGCAATGACGGGATATTTTGTATGATTTTTATTTAGAATTGACTATATTCGTTTTAAGGATTTCTCTTTGTAAAAGCAGCAAAAAAATCTGTGTCTATCTGTGTGCATCCGTGGTCAGTAAAAACTAACCTGCTTTACGGTCATTATTATATTGGTCAAGCTTGCCTTGCAGGATACGCAGTGAAATCCCAAGTATTTTCGCGGCGTGACTATGATCCCCTAAAGTATGTTCAAGTGTGTTGAGAATCATCTGCCGCTCCATATCATTCGCTTGAGGGGCTTCTTGAGTAGCTGTCTCTTGAGACTCATCGGAAAGATGAATGGCATCTGCCTCTATCTCATTTTCATTCGCAATTAAAATCGCGCGATGCATTGTATTTTCAAGCTCCCGTACATTGCCGCGCCATTGTGATATTTTAACCTTATCCAAAGCCTCGGCAGAAAGATTTTTCTTGGCGACGCCATTCACTTCTGCGTATTTGTCGGCAAAGAATTGCGCGAGTAAAGGGATATCGGCAGGGCGGTCACGCAAGGCAGGTAGGTTAATCGGTGCAACATTTAAACGGAAATAGAGGTCTTCACGAAAATCACCGCTCTGCACAAATTTTTGCATATTACGGTTCGAGGTTGCGATGATGCGGACATCAATTTTGACAGGAGCCTTGCCACCGACACGGTCAATCATGCGCTCCTGCAAGGCGCGGAGCATTTTGGCTTGTAGCGAAGGATGCATCTCAGATATTTCGTCGAGCAGTAATGTACCGCCATTGGCTTCCTCGAATTTACCGAGCTTGCGTGCAACCGCACCGGTAAAGGCGCCTTTTTCATGCCCGAATAATTCGGATTCCAGGAGGTTTTCAGGAATCGCCGCACAGTTAATGGCAATAAAAGGCCCGCTCGCGCGTTTTGATTTATCATGGATATAGCGAGACATGACTTCCTTACCAGTGCCGCTTTCACCTGTGATGAAGACAGTCGCCTCGCTTGGCGCGAATTTCTCGGCCATGCTTAAAACCGCTTTCATTGTGGCGTCTTCGGCAATCATGGATTTATTGTCCTGAGTGACCGCCTCTAAAATTGCAGCGATAAGATCAGCATCAGGCGGGAGGGGGATGTATTCTTTCGCACCTGATTCGATGGCTTTTACGGCGGAGGGTGTATCCGTGCCGATGCCGCAGGCAACAACGGGCGTGGTAATGCGTTCTTTTTCAAGATTCCCGATAAAACGCTCAATATTTTGCTTTACATCAACCATAACAACATCCGCACCTTTACCGGTACGTAATGCTCCAAAAGCCTCCTCAATATCCTCGCAATGGATGACCTTCGCTCCGCGTTGTAAGGCAATTTTGCCCGCGGTTGAGATATAGCCCTCAAGGTGACCCACAATCATTAAACGCATGTTTTATCCTTTTTGTAATATTTTAACGCAAAGCCACGCAAAGTCACGCAAAGTTTAAAGGCATAAATGGGTTACTCGGAGGATCGGAGAAACGGAATAAATATTTAAAAACTCCGAACCACCGATACTCCGTGTTAATTTATTGATAGATTACTGGAACAAGTCCTGCAGTGATGGTCTATTTTTAAATTTTGAACAATAAAGCCTACTTAAAGTACTTCACTTTATTATCAGGCGGGAGGGCGGCGTTGAGGACAGTCTCAAGCTTTCGAGGATTTTCCTGATTGGCTACTGAGAGCGCCGCCGCGTAAATTAAATCCTTAATCATAATATCATGTGACGCATTGCGTTCAAGCTTTGACGCAAGTGGCGCAAGGATAACAGTGCCAAGCAACGCCCCGTAAAAAGTGGTGAGAAGAGCCACCGCCATGGCAGGGCCGATGGAGGAGGGGTCATTCAACTGCGATAACATTTGAACCAAACCGACAAGCGTTCCGATAAGCCCCATAGCGGGTGCGACTTCCGAGGCACGCCTGATTATACCCGCACCAATCTTATGCCGCTCAATTAAGGCATCAAGGTCATGGCTTAAAATTTGTTCAATTTCTTTGGGCTGAAATCCATCCGTGACATAGCGCATGGCATAGGCGATATAGGCATCCCTTTGCAAGGTTGTTTCCTGTTGCGCAATGGCGAGTACGCCTTTCTGCTTTGATAGTACGGCGATGTCAAGCAAAGTTCGCGCCACGTCAGATGGGCTGCGCACCGTATAGAAAACTGAGGCTTTCAAGATGCTGAGCGCCTTGGAGAGTTCTTCACCGCGATAGGCAATGCTGGTAACCGCAATGGTGCCGCCAATCACAATAAAGGCCGCGGGTATATTAAAAAACGCCGAGACTGAGCCGCCGAATACAAGTGCCGCCCCAATAAGCGAGAATGCAATAATCAACCCGAGAATAGTCGGGAAATCCGTTTTCACAATCGGGTTTGAGATTGTGATTTTTATCGGGGGAGCCTCTGAGGCTGATGCTGGTTGGGTCGGCTCTGCCATTTTTAAGTACGGTCGGATTTTACAATTTCAGTCATCGTCACGCCGAGTTTATCCTCTACAACTACAACTTCACCACGGGCAACAAGGCGATTATTCACATAGATATCAATCGCTTCGCCGACTTTGCGGTCAAGTTCAACAACCGCGCCACGACCGAGTTTTAAGAGCTGTGACACCTGCATTGTTGACCGCCCGAGGACGGCAGAGATCTGAACAGGGATGTCATAAATCGCCTCAACATCTTTCGCCATTGGTTCACCAATCGGGAAATCTTCATCGTTTTCATCGTCGGGGCCGGTGTCATTCATATCCTCCAGCTTCATGCCGTCATCGCCTGAATCGCCTGTCGATTCATCGCTTTCATTCGCCATGTCGGGCTCTAGGGCTTCGTTCTCTTCTGTTTTTTGATCATCACTCATGTGTCTGTCTCATCCTTTTTCAACTCTGGATCACTCTCATAAGTATGCGCGGTTTTTGGCGTATCGTCCAGAGGCGCAATGTCTTCGGGTGCATGTTCCTGAATAATATGCAAGATCTGTTCCATCAGCCGCGCCGGCATAAATTCATATGCTCCGTCTTGCCATTCAAGGCGGATATCGGTCGGTGCTATCTGGCTGTCTTCTTTCACTTGAAGGTCGCTATGCAGATTTTCGGCATGCTTCTCAACCGCCTCGCGCATATCAGGATGAACTAATAAAGTCAGTGAGCCTTTCGGAATCGTCCCTGTAAAAAAATTATCCAGTGCTTTTTGAATAAGTGTTAATTTTTCGGCATCGAGAATTGCCGGCAAGGTCTTTTCAATCGCTTGAAAACTGATATTCACCGCATTTTTAATAAAATCATTGTGGCGTTGTGTTTCATTCTCAGTAAAAAGCGCGATTTGACCGCTTAAGGATTGAATCAAAAGTTCGGTTTTCTGCTCAAGCGAATCTTTGGCTTGTTGCAGGCCTGCCTCACGACCGGCCTCATGCGCTTGCTTGCGCGCTTCCTCCATATCCTCAAGCGAGAATGTCGGCGCAGGCGGATTTTTATTCAGGCGTTTTTCGCGCGCTTCTTCCGCCTCTTTTTCAAAGTCATGCAAGTCAAAGAGAAATTTGTTTTTTTTGTTCATTATTTATAATCTTTGTCATCCTGAATTTATTTCAGGATCTATATGGGTCTTACAGTTTAGACCCTGAAGCAAGTTCAGGGTGACGAATGTGGTTTCATCAATAAACAAGTTGGTCTTCATCGCTATCACCCGCGATTTGAACCTCGCCGCGGGCTTCAAGGTCTTTTGTGACATTGACAATTGCGCTTTGTGCTTCCTCAACATCCTTAAGTTTGACAGGTCCCATTGCGGCAATATCTTCTTTAAGGATTTTCGCCGCACGCTCGGACATGTTGGAAAAAAAGAGATCTTTGATCGTATCGGTTGCGCCTTTCAGGGCAGGCGGTAACTTATCCTTATCCGCCGCACGAATTACCGCCTGAATTGACGCAGGGTCAAGACGGGCAAGGTCTTCAAATGTGAACATAAGGCTTCTGATTTTCTCTGCGGCATCGGGTTCTTGCTCTTCCAGCCCTTCCATAAAGCGCTGTTCCGCCGCGCGATCCATTGAGTTGAAAATATCCGCCATCATTTCATGAGAATCGCGGCGTTGTGTTTTGGCGAGGTTCGACATGAATTCGGTGCGCAGTGTTTTTTCAATATCTTCCAAGACATCTTTTTGAACGGCTTCCATTTTCAACATGCGGTTAATCACCTCCATTGCAAAGCCTTCAGGCAACATGGCGAGGACCTTTGCGGCATGTTCCGGCTCAATTTTTGTCAGCACGACTGAAACAGTTTGCGGATATTCTTTCTGAAGGAAAGAGGCGAGAATTTCTTCATTCACATTGCCCAGCTTTTCCCACATTGTACGTCCGGCAGGACCACGGATTTCCTCCATAATCTGCGAGACTTTATCCTTACCCATAACACGTTCGAGAAGGCGTTCAGTTGAGTCCATTGTTCCGATTAATGAGCCGGTCGATGACATTTGCTCAACAAAATCGACGAATAAACGTTCTACGATAGTTGAGCTGATTTTTCCGAGCGTGGCCATGGTTTGTGAAATTTCCAGAATTTCCTCATCATCCATGTATTCAAACAGGCGCGCCGTGTGCTCCTCACCAATGGAGAGCAGGAAGATAGCGGCCTTTTCAGTGCCGTTTAACGTTCTGTAATCTTCGCGTATGCGTAAGGCCATAAATTCTCTATTCCTGTGACATCCAGTTTCTTAATACAGAAACGGTTTCATTCGGATGGTTTGCAACAATATCACCGACTTTTTTAACAGATGAGGCTTTTACTTTTCCTTCAACGGCTTGCATATCAATCATATTATTACTGTCTTCATTGCCACCGCCGCCAATATTGCCAGACCCGCCATCTTCATTATTTCCTTGTTGTTCGTAAGCTGTCGGCCCGGTTAAAGCAGCGGGAGCATCTGCCGCGGCGAGGAGGGCGGCTTCCTCTCTTGCCTGTTCAATTACAGCCTTTTGTGACATCACAACCGAGCTGACCAATGGGCGGAGGACAAGCATCACAACCAAGATACCCATAACGGCAAGCATAATCATCTCACCAAAATTCAGAACTTCACTTCGCTCAAATCCAAAAAGAAGATTGGTTTCCTCGTCAAAAACGGCCTCAATATCGGCAAAAGGCATATTCACCACTTCGATAATATCGCCGCGATCTTCCTCAAACCCGACTGTTGAGCGAACAAGTGTTGCGATCTGGTCAAGCTCCTCTTGCGCGCGCGGTTCATAGACACGTTCGCCTTCTTCATTTGTTGTATAAGTGCCATCGACGAGAACGGCAACGGACAAGCGGCTGACCTCCCCGCTTTCACGAACAGTGCTACGCACTGTGCGGCTAATCTCAAAATTTGTGACTTCTTCTGTACGGTTGGCTTGCAAGGTCGGATCATCGCTTGTGCCGAAGCCGTCATCAAGGCCAGGGAGGTTATTTTCAACCGTAACATCCTGATTGGTGGAATTGTCGCGTTCTATATTATCCTCTGTAATGGATTGGGTTGAGCGGACAACCTGCCCTTCAGGGTCAAATATTTCGTCATTCGTGCTGATTCTATCAAAATCGAGGTCTGCAGTCACATTAGCCCGCACCTTTTGAAAGCCGACAATACGCCCGACAATATCCTCAATCGCGCGGGTCAGGCGTTTCTCATACGCCATGCGCATTTCTTCGGCTTTTAATCCGACCATAGTTTCTGAATCAGAAGCCGAACCTCCCGCCAGCAGGTTGGCTTCCGTATCAATGATTGTTACATTTTCAGGCTTCAAATCAGGGACAGCATTCGCCACGAGATTTTGAATGCCGAATATCTGCTCCCGCGATAGCCGCCCGTTCGCCTGCATCTTTAAAGTAACAGAAGCACTCGATTCGCGACTTTCACGTGAGAAGAGCTCGCGTTGCGGTAAAACAAGATGCACTTTGGAAAATTGTACAAGGTCGAGTGTTGAAATTGTTTTGGCCAATTCACCCTGAAGGGCGCGGACTTGGTTGATGTTTTGTACGAAACTCGTTGTGCCGAATCCTGATTGCCGGTCAAAAATATCATAGCCCATTGAGCCGCCATTTGGTAAGCCTTGCTCTGCAAGGAGCATGCGGGCGCGCCCGACTTCGGGTCCGGAAACAAAAACCTGCGCACCATCGGCAGATACGCGATAGGGAATTCCTGTTTCCTCAAGTTGTGCGGCGACTTGAGATGAATCGGTTGTTGATAAATCACGATAGAGAATTTGCATGTTCGGTTCTGAAATACGGGCGGACACAAAGATAAAAAAGATAATCAGGCCAAGGAAAGTCGCGCCTAAAATCGCAACCCGGGCGGGACCTAAACTCTTTATCGTTTCATTCAATGTGCTCAATTATTCCCCCGGCTTTATATGATACGCTATGTTTTATAAGTGTTATATCGGCATGGCAAGAATGCCTGTTGAAGTTATAGTCGTATAATTAAAGGATACTTCTTTTAACGATAAGAATCAATTAAAACAAGAATATGATGCTTTATGAAATATGAAGAGAGATGCGAAATCATTTGACTTTTGCATTTATATTTGATAAAGTGATAATAGGGTAGGTGTAATTATACATCTAAATTATGAGGGTAAAATTATGATTGAAGCAATTAATTCATCGTTAGCTTCTGCCGCTGTTACTCAAAAGGCCGCGGTACAGGCAGTTTCAAAACCGGTTACGGTTGAAAAAACTGTACCTGTTCAGGCGGAAAACGAAGTTTTTTACCTTAGCCGGAATGTAAGGGTTGATAACTCAGCAAAAGTTGCTGTATTAGAATTCAGAAATCCACTCAATGGTGACGTAAAAACGCAAATTCCGACAGAGGCACAGCTTAAAGCCTATCAAATCTCCGAATTAGCCGAGTAATATAACGGTTTTATGTGGGCTAAATCAAGTACGCATTTAACATGCGTACTATTTATTTATTGGGAAACCTAAATCATCTAAATTATATTTTCCAGTGACTTTATCACCCCATTTTTTTATTAAATCTTCCTGTTCTGACTTAATATTTTTATACCGACTCTGAGATTTTTGTATAATAATTGAAGAGGCAATGCCGGTTACGGCAACATCAATTGCATATCCGCCTGCTGCAATTACGTATATTGTAATAACGGATTGAACATCTGCCGCCATACGGAAGGCAGTCTCAGCCGTGGGAGATGCCACCTCTGTCCATAAATCGAGTAAAAACGGAAAGCAGCCCGCAAAATTCATAAAACCAACGCACATTGTTCGTGTTTTTCCAAGTGTTTTATCGGTTATGAAAGACACGATTGTCGGCATCATCCCGAAAGCCAAAAATATCGTTGTCGGTAAGAAAACAACCCCGAGCCCAATCAAAATAACAATGGCCAGCTTTTTGCCCATTTATAATGTTTCCCCTCCGAAATGAACCATAAGAAAACCGAGTATGACGAGGGCTGCAACTACAGCAGCTATAGTAGCCGCCCACTCTCTCCCCGTTTTTTGAGAAAAATATTTCGGGTTTTCCAGTTTTTTTTCCAAAGCATCACTCTCAATTTTCAATTCCCGATATTTTCTCATGGCTTTTTTATATTCAATTTGGTCTTTTTTAATTGTATCCGCATCATTAATAATCTTAAGAATTTTGTTCAGGTCGCCGCTATCCTTATTTTTTTCAATTTTTAACTGAACGGATCTTTGTGTTTCTGTATTGTGGTATCTTGCGATGACAGGGGTTAAAAGACTGCAAATCCAGTTTGTTAAATGCGGTAAGGGCGGTACTTTATTGAACCTCTGAATAGAGGCCAGAATATTTAAATTGGCCATAATATAGCGATAATCAAGGTCAGAGGACAAATCGAAAGTGTAAGGTTCAATCAATTTTTGGTCGCGGCTCATTAGGAAACAAGCCGCATGTTTATCGATAATACGCGTAGAATAGCTGCCTTTATTATCGGCGGCGATAGTTTCAAGTGATAGAAGATATTCACTAACATCTGTTACAAAATAATCCTCAACCAATGGACTAAGGCAATGGATTGACGGGTTTAAAAAATAGAGACATCTTTCAATCCCGTCGGTAATGCCACGTTGTCTTAAATATGTTTTCACCTTATCAAATTGTTGAACGTATTCGTTTACATCCATGTTTAAATCTGCACAAACAGTTATCCAAAAGTGAATAACACCGTTATTAAACAGCTCGATAAAATCATTCATCCCCTTTTTATGAAAGTTTGCCTCAGCCATCATCTGCCCTATCGCGTTGGGATGAAAACAGAGTGACCTGAAACGGATCGGCGCAGAAGGGTCAAGTGCGATAGAAACACGGGGAAGCAGGCGGTCAGTGTAACCAACACCCGTTCCACCTTCCTGTGTTACTCTGATAGCCATATCAACACGCGCGAGAATTTCTTTATTCCCTAAAGAGCGTTCAATCCAATGGGTCAGCTCATTATTATCAATCAGCTCGGTCGCTTCCTGAGGGTTTCTAAACATGCGATGAGCCAATGTGTTTGCATAAAAGAAATTAGTATTGTCGAATTTAATACCACGGGCGGCCTTTTTAACCTTAATCGTCTGGTTCACTGTCATACGCCGACCATCCAACCAATCCAAAACTTCTTCCAAAGACCACCGCGATTTTTCATTGTCGGTCAAAAGCCCGCGGAGAAGGTCGGTCAACCCGCTTGATAGTCGATCGGAAGACCCCACAACTGCCCCATAACTGCCATTCACAACTTTTGTTGTAATAATTTCATCATCTGTTTTTCCGCGGAGCGGGTCGAAATTGCGCATATGCATCGCCATCAAGACACCAAGCGCATAGAGATCATCTTTAATTGTGCCTTCCCCACGACCGATCGGGTCGGCCATGGCACGCTCAACCGGCTCATAAATAACAGGCTGGTTCAGTGATGGGGGAACGGCCAAACATTCGCCAAGCTTAAGGCTTTCTAATGTTTTTTTGCCTCCACCATCATAAAGATTTGTGGCGCGGATATTGCCGTGAGTGAGGTCACGTTGTTGTAAATCCCTCAAGCATTTGATAATCGGAACAACAAGAGTTTCAAGGGTTTTCTCGGCCTTCCAGCCAAAAGCGATTTCAGAGTCAGATTGATAAACCCGTTTACCAAGATTATCCTGATAGATATAACAAAAGTTTGCTGTCCCGTCTGGCATAATGACGCGGCCATGAGCCACGAGCTTTGGAACCATTTCATTACCGATTTCAATGTAATTTTTAACAATATGGGTTCGTGAAGTATAACGCGGATTACATAGAACGGTAAAATAGCCTGCCATATTATGACCATCCAACCCTGTTGCATAGGCGCGCGTTGTATCGGTTGAATAGTTGGACAGTTCTTTTGCAAGATTAATGTAGTATTTGTTTTTAAAGACGGCAACGCTGCCCGTTTTCTTGCTAGTCTTGACCTTGACAGGCTTTTCAGCAGCTTCAATATCCTCAGGTGAAACGCTGGCTAAATCATGATTTATATCACTTTCAGACATTGAAGATTTTATCCCAACATGAAGAATGATAAACAAACATAATCAGAAGTTTAATATGGTCGTGCCTTCTTGTCTAATCCTAAAGACTATTGCTTTAAGCGCGTAACTGCGGCGGCAACATCATTAATCGCATGATGTAATCTGGCACTATCATCACATTCCGCCATGATACGGATGAGTGGCTCTGTCCCTGACGGACGAACAAAAATACGCCCGTCACCATTTAAATCCTCTTGAGCTTTTTTAATCGCGGCCTTCATTGTCTCACTATCCATGATAGTATCGGCAGACAGCGCACCAAGCTTAATATTTTCAATATGTTGGGGGATAATGTCAAAAAGATTGCAAAGACTTGCCATATCGGTTTCTTTTTCGATAAGGATAGCGATGATATGGAGCGCGGCCAGTAAGCCGTCACCCGTTGTTGCATAATCGGATAAGATGATATGCCCGGACTGTTCCCCGCCAAGGTTAGATCCAGATTCTTTCATGGCTTCAACAACATAGCGGTCGCCAACGGCTGTACGGCGAAGGTCGATTGAAAGCGATTTTAAATAACGCTCAAGACCGAGATTCGACATGACAGTTGCAACAAGTGTCGCATTTTTAAGGCGCCCTTTCTCATGCATGTCACGTGCGATAACCGCCATTAATTGGTCGCCGTTAATTTCCTGACCATGTTGGTCAACCATGATGAGGCGATCCGCATCACCATCAAGGGCAATGCCGAGATCGGCCTTTTCCGCAATGACTTTATCTTGCAAGGCTTGTGTATGGGTTGCGCCACAGGTGTCATTAATATTCCGTCCATTTGGGTTAACGCCGATTGTGATGACTTCCGCGCCCATCTCCCAAAACAGATCAGGCGCAACGCGATAGGCCGCACCGTTTGCGCAATCAACGACTATTTTCAGGCCATTAAAACGAAGCCTGCGCGGTAAAGTTGATTTCAGATACTCGATATAACGACCATCGGCGCGTTCCAATCGCTTGGCACGGCCCATTTCGCCTGCTTGCGCATAATGCTCTGTCAAATCTGATTGCATTAACTCTTCAATTTCAAGCTCGGTCTCATCCGATAATTTAAACCCGTCATAACCGAACAGTTTAATTCCATTATCATAATAGGGATTATGTGAGGCGGAAATCATGACACCCAAATCCGCACGAAGTGACCGCGTTAAATTTGCAACCGCAGGTGTAGGTAAAGGGCCGAGGAGGGTCACATCCATTCCCATTGCCAGAAAACCCGAGGCCATTGCTTGCTCAAGCATATAGCAGGATTCGCGCGTGTCTTTACCGATAACGACTTTTTTATGGGAGGCCTTATGCATGCCTTGTAATTTAATGGCGGCGGCCATCGCGCATTTCTGTGCAATCTCTGCCGTAATCGGGTGCGTGTTTGCTCTCCCTCTGATACCGTCTGTGCCGAAATATTGTCGTGTCATTTTTGTTGAAATCTAGCCTTTTAAAAGGGCTTTTGCCGCCTCTGTATTTATTGCAATAAGCGTTTTTATTTTATTCTTATCACCCGTCTCAAGAATTTTGGTCGAGCTTTTATAAATATAATCATAAAGATGAATAATATTTAAAGTAATATCGAATCTATCGCTATTGGTGCCTTGATTTTTAATGTGATTAGGGTCATTAACCCCATCGAAAAACACCATCCAGAGTTTCCGATTATAAGATATGGCAGTCTCGCGTTCCTGCGCATTAAGGCTTTCCCATGTGTCATGGGCTTGGGATAGTTGTTGCGCGGACTGGGTCAGTAATTCCGCCTCCATCTTCATGATATTCGATGTTTGCTCAATCCCAGTGTCCACAAGTGCAACGGGATTATCATCATCAATTAATTCCTGCATCAGTTTGAGGGCCTTATAATAAGTGCCTTGCAGGATATGCGCACTAATGATGCTGAGAGCATTTGTAAAGTCGGGCGCAGCCTGTTTGATAATTTGTAAAAGATTGAAATAATTATCGAGATGCTCCATAGCCTTTCGGCTATCCGCTAAATACATATCCTGAATCGTGAGATATAGACGCTTTGAGGGGGTGGTTGCATCTTCCGGCAGAAGAGTATCTTTCTCCCGCAAAATCGGGGCATCACCCTCAATACGCAGGCGCGTACGCTGCTTATCATTAATCACGACAGACGAGCCGATTATAAGCTTTTCATTCGGTTTAAGGTCAATCACCAAGGCCATGAGACATATTATATTATCTTATGACAGAGATAAACAGCGAAAAACAGCAGCACAGTTATTACATATGATTTAAATATTTTAATCGCAGAGTTATGGATTAAGAGAAATTTTATATAGTGCAAGTTATCTCGACCGAGCTTTGCGAGTGGATAGAACTGATTATTTTAACGCGAAGATACGAAGAAAACGAAGTTGACACAAAGTTTTACGTTCGTCATTGCTGAAGGTCGCAATCCAGCTATATTTTAATCGCAGAGTTTAACAGGAATTTGTCATTTTAAAAAAAAACTCCAAATCTTTGATACTCCGTGTGAAATAATTTTTCTAGGCTCAGGACTCATTAAATCCACCATAGTATGATGCTGCGATAGTGATGGCAGCGAGGAAAGTGTGTGAGCATCGATCATATTGAGTTGCGATGCGTCGCCAATCATTGAGTTTTGCAAACATGTTTTCCACTTTATGGCGTTTTTTGTAGAGCGCTTTGTCGTATTGGACGGGTGTCTTACGGTTTTTTTTCCGAGGGTATACACGGCTCTATACCCTTATCTTTAAGAGCGTCTCTTAAGCATGTTGCGTCATAGCCCCGATCAGCAAGCAAGGCCTTAGCACGCGGTAAGTGATCAATTTGACCTGCCCCCTATAATTAGGTCCAGAATATAGTTAGTAGTTTTTAATTTTCT
>CAZHEE010000014.1:0-2263 GCA_964531715.1 uncultured Micavibrio sp.
AATATGCCATCCTCAATCCATAACATCGTCGATTGTTATTGCAAATGACTATAGTATTCAGGAAAAACCGTAAGACACCCGTCCAATACGACAAAATCCTTTATAAAAAACGCCATAAAATGGAAAACATGTTTGCAAAACTCAAAGATTGGCGACGCATCGCAACTCGATATGATCGATGCTCACACACTTTCCTCGCCGCCATCACTATCGCATGCATCATACTATGGTGGATTTAATGAGTCCTGAGCCTAGGCAAACTGCGCCTGAATTTCGGTTTCAAGTAAATCAGATAAACTTTGATTAACTCCAACTGAAGCAAAACTGACTGATGAGCCTACTCCATCTTTATTGTTTGTATTTACAAAGTTATCATTCAAAGATTTGGCCAAACTATCATCATCAGATAACAAATTTTGCAACTGAGGCGTGTTTTTACTCAGTTCATTAAAAGTATCCTGCGAAATAAATTGTAATGTTGCAACATCAGTGTCACCATCTGCGTCTCTTAAAACATATTCAAAGCTATCAATTAAATCTACATTAACTGATTGTAGTTTAGCTTCATAGCTGTAGGAGCCATTCGAATTTATTTTTAAAGTACCAAAATCACCTTTAATAGTTGCGCCTCGTGATGAAACACTCATTGAGCGACCTTCAAAAGAAATTTCCACGACACGACCTGGCGTATCAGCACCTAATATATCTGAGGATCCAGATCCACCGCTTTCACCAGTGATTACATTACCTTCCACGCTTATAGTGACAGGGTTACTATCCTTGAAAGTTGCATCAAGATTCTGAGGATTTTGCACATCAAATGCACGACCGTTTGAATCTATTTGATTTAAACGACCAAGCGCAGCAGCATCAAGATCAATACCAACGGCAATGACTTCTTCGCTTAACTGCTTAATACGAGCCACTTCATTTGTGCCGTCCGTTCCAAGAGCTTCACCCAAGGCAATATCTGCGTTCTCCACACCGACAAAGACCGGCTGATCATTATTGTTTTGATATGTATTGGTATCACCGTCACTCACAAAATACGTGTAAGTTTCTGCGCCTGCAATCGGATCATCGCTTAAGTCACCTTCTAACCAGGCAATTGTATCTTGTAGGGCATCTTCATAATTTGTCTGAGTGACTGCAGGGAAGCTGTCAATAAAGGCTAGAGCTTCCTTGAGTTCTTTATCAGATGTAATTGTATAAGTTTCAGGTTCAAATGCAATAACAGAAAATGGCACAACATGAACTTTAATCTTCCCGTTTTTGTAAGAGTTTAAATCACGAAGCAAGTTTGAAACTGCTGCTTTTAACAAATCAAGCCTATCACCCTCCATAGATCCTGAAATATCGAGCACAAGTGCAACATTATAATCTTTTTGTTCAGCATTCAGCTCAAGAATATTAACATCATTGCGTGCGATCGGTGCATCATCCTTTACATCAACGCGAACAAAACCCGTGTCAACATCACCATCCTTATCACGCGCTGTAATTCCAAAAGATAGACGAATTGTATCATTAGGGTTATTGCTGTTTGCATGATCAAGAGATCCGGATAATCTGAAATCATATTGGCCGGTTTTTTCGTTTATGCTTAAACGAAAAACTTCTTCATTCCTTGCACGACCGACATAATTATTTCCTTCAACACGGGTTATAACAGATACACCACCCGATGTCAGTTGATTATTATCGGCACCTGTAAACGTGACAGTGCTGGCACCCGTTGCTCTAAAACTGCCCGGCGTATCATTACCAAAATTTACGTTGATAACAGAAGAGTCAGAATCGGTTGGATCCAAATCTGTTTCATCAACGGTCAGGATATCAAGTTCATCTATTACAGGGACATCATTTGCGTTAATATTGATTGTAATATTTTTAGTTGTTGTCACACTATTGTTATCAAGGCGTGTTTCTTTATCAGAAGGATCCTCGATAGACGATACAGTTACCACTAGATTTAACTGGCCAAATGCATCTTTAGGTGCATTCAAACGAAGATTATCTAAATCGTTATTGGAGAGCACCCATTCTTTTTTAGATGAATTAAAATTTCCGTTATTGAGTGTAAAGCCATTTGGAATACCTTGAATGCGAATATTTGTTAATGCTTCCGAACCATCTTTATCTGTCAATGCAGTTTTAATGTTCAGAGCAATAGAATCGCCTGCCTCAATAATATTTGACGCCGAAACTTCCAAAACAGGTTTATCCGCAACCGCGTCGACATTGACGCCGCCGTTTGTTGAAG
>CAZHEE010000014.1:2363-23477 GCA_964531715.1 uncultured Micavibrio sp.
GATACCGCTCACATCATCCGCATCCAAAACAGGTTTATCCGCAACCGCGTCGACATTGACGCCGCCGTTTGTTGAAGAGCTGAGTGTTTTATCTGTCACAACATTACGTGATGTTGCTGTCACAACAAGTCCTGTCAGGTCAACATCGCTGTTGGCAGGCGGGGCAAAACGCAGACCACCGTCATAATCTTCCCCTCTAGGCAGTGTGATTCTCCACGTGCCTGTAGTCGCATTATAGGTACCGTTATTAGCACCTGTCGTGATTGTCCATGAGGTATCAATCCCTGATACAGTCACCGTCAACTGCTGAGGGGCATCACCTCTGAGTGTGGCCTCAATCGGCACAAAGACACTGTTATCTTCAAGAACCGTTGCCTGACCTTTTGAAGAACCATTGCCGTTATCGTTAAAAACTACAGTTGGCGGAACATCATTGAAGCCGAGTGAAACACGGAATGTATCTGTTGTTGTCGCTTGATTGTTGTCAACGCGTGTTTCTTCATCGCTTGGTGTTTCTGTCGATGTGACAGATGCTGTCAGATCAATCGTTCCGGCAAAATTGTTTGAAGTGTTTAAACCTAAGCCATTCAGCTTGCTTTGCGGTACTTCCCAAACTCCTGCAGACACTTCTGTTCCTGCTGTCAGGGTGAACCCTGCAGGAACACCTGAAATTGTCACAGGCCCGAGAGATTCAGACCCATCACGGTCAGTCAAAGCATTGTCAATATCAAGGGCAACAACATTACCGCTGATACCGCTCACATCATCCGCATCCAAAACAGGTTTATCCGCAACCGCGTCGACAATGACGAGAAAAGTATCTGTGACTGAACCTGTTAAAATCTCTGTTCCACCTGCAAAACGGTCAACTGTCACTGTCAACGAAATATCAACATCACTGTTGAGTGGTGGTGTAAAGAGCGGGCCGCCATCAAATGACTCATTATCATCTAAACGAATTGCCCATGTTCCTGCGACAGGGTCAAATGTTCCGCGGTTAGTTAAAGCATCTGAGTTAACCGGCGTCCACCCGTTCGGAATATCGGAAATCGTAATAATGACATACTGATTATCCACATTCGCAACAGCATCAATATCAAAGTTTATCGGCGTATCCTCAAGACCTTCAACATTGTCGACAATTATGCCTGGTTCTGGAACTTCGGGATCATTTCCATCAAAGTTTAGAAAATCATTGATAGCTTCAGGAACAGCGAAACTCAGTGAAGTTGGTGCAATTGGTCCGACTGCATTCGCTTGCGCCAAACCAATGGCATTAACCGAGCTTTCAAAATTATTACTTCCTGCAAGCGCACCCGCCGCCGCAGTAGCCGCAGCTTCACCGGCGGCCGGCTCTAAAGAGGCCAAATCAGCCGCAGTGAGAGTTTCACCAGCGGCAGGCTCAGTTTCTGCAAGTTCAATAATCGTAATTTCGGCTGTATTCTCAGCGATATTTTCCTCAACAATCGCAATTTCTTCAAAAGAAGAAGAAAGAAGGTCGGACATTTTAATGACTGTTCCGTCAGACAATGTCATTGTTGGGATTTCTTGTGTACTCTCAATCGATGTATAATTAACAAGGATAGTTTGTCCGCCATCTGTAAAAGTAATGACCATATCGCCATTTTCATTACGCGTAACAGATTGAATATTTTCGCGTGTGAAACCGGCAACATAAGTTTTATCGCTGTCAAGTTCGACTGTAACAACCTCACCTTCAGCTTGCGGCATGTTAATGACATTTGTTAGAGTCTGACCCGCGGCAGGCTCAATTTGCGCTACAGCAGTGTTAGTTTCAATATCTGCATTGGCAAGCATCGCTTGCGTGTCGATTATTGTTCCATCGGCATAAGCAATCTCAACCGCTCCCGCCTGTGCAACCTTAACAAAATTTGAAATAGTCAATGTCTGCTGATTTTCAAAAACAATAACGAGTGCACCTTGTTCATTAACTGTCATGGATGCAACATCATCTTGATTAAAATTAAAGAGAACGGGTAAGCCTTCATGAAGCGTCACGGTTTGACTGTTATCGCTGCATGGCATATCAATTGAAAGTGATGTAACATCACCTTTATTACAGCTCATATTAGAAGTATTCGTTGCATCAGTCATTTGTTTTCCCTTTAATCTTTCTCTTATAAGGTCGCTTGCAATTTAAACAGTTATAATCAAAATTTAACACATATTGCAAATATTAAGTTTTTATTAACTGCTATAGGTATACATAATATTATCGTGATGGTCAAGTTTTCTTTTAACTTCTTGTTAAATGTTTCAAAACAAGTTTGGTTCAAACAATGTAATAAGAGTTTATGATTTGGCAGGCTTAAAAACGTTTTGACTTGACGATAGCCCTGTGTATGCTAGCCATTGATTAATTTAAGAGAATAATGAGGTAACTATGGCATCTGCCGTTGAGCAAATGGCTGCGAACATGAATTGGGGCGCAGTTGCAAAAGCGACCGAGTTAAAGCAACGTATTTTATTCGTTTTGGGCGCATTGATTATTTACCGTATCGGGACATATGTGCCGATACCGGGTGTTGACCCCGTTGTTTGGGGCGAGATTTTTAATCAGCAAGGCGGCGGTATCCTTGACATGCTTAACATGTTTTCGGGTGGTGCGCTGTCGCGTATGACCATTTTCGCCCTCAACATTATGCCCTATATTTCGGCCTCTATTATTATGCAGCTCGGTGCGGCGATGATTCCGCAACTGGAAGCCATCAAAAAAGAAGGTGAAATGGGTCGTGTTAAAATTAATCAATACACACGATATTTAACAGTCCTTTTGGCAACGGTTCAGGCCTATGGTCTGGCGGTCGGCTTACAGGCTACACAAGGTGCAGGTGGATCTGCCGTGATAAATCCCGGGCCTTTCTTCGTGATGTCAACAATTATCACTATTGTCGGCGGTACAATCTTCCTGATGTGGTTGGGTGAGCAGATTACCCAGCGCGGTATCGGAAACGGCATATCACTCATTATCTTTGCAGGGATTGTTGCCGAGCTTCCGCGCGCCATTGCAGGAACGCTTGAGCTTGGGCGGCAAGGTCAGTTTAATCTGCTAGAGATTTTGGCACTCTTTACGTTAGTGGTTGGTGCGATTGTCTTTATTGTCTTTATGGAACGGGCGCAAAGACGTATCCCTGTGCAATATCCGCGCAGGCAAGTCGGCAATGCCATGACGGCGGCGCAACAAAGCCATTTACCGCTTAAGTTGAACACCGCAGGGGTCATTCCACCGATTTTTGCATCGTCACTGCTCTTGCTTCCCCTCACAATTGTCGGCTTTATGGGCGCGGAAGGTGGTGATTTTACCGCCGCTATTCAACGCTATCTGGCACATGGGCAGCCTGCCTACATGTTACTTTATGGTGGCTTGATTGCGTTCTTCTGTTTCTTCTATACCGCGATTGTTTTTAATCCGGTAGAAAATGCCGATATGCTGAAAAAATATGGCGGTTTTGTACCAGGGATTCGTCCGGGGCAACAAACCGCAACTTACATTGACTATGTGATGACACGAATTACAACTGTCGGGGCAATCTATCTGGTGATTATCTGTTTACTGCCAGAGCTTCTCATCGCGCAATATAATATTCCGTTTTATCTGGGCGGAACATCCCTTTTAATTGTGGTAACGGTCACAATGGACACGGTTGCGCAAGCCCACTCTCACCTTATCGCCCATCAATATGAAGGGCTGATGAAAAAGACGAAGCTCAAAGGGGCGAGCAGCCCTCGCGGTCTGAAAGGAAGGCGATAAAATCCATGCGCATTATCTTATTAGGCCCACCCGGTGCGGGCAAAGGAACACAAGCCAAACGCCTTGAAAAACTCTACGATATGCGGCAACTCTCAACAGGTGACATGCTCCGTGCCGAAATTGCGTCCGGTTCTGATTTGGGTCAAAGGGTTGAGACTATCATGGCGGCAGGAAATCTTGTCTCCGACGATATTATGATTGAAATGATTGCCCATCGTATTACCAAGCCTGATTGCGAGCATGGTTTTATCCTTGACGGTTTCCCGCGGACAGTCGCGCAAGCAGAGGCATTGGACGTAATGCTCCATAATCATAAGCTGGACCTTGATTGCGTGATTGAAATGCAGGTCGATGAAGCCGCGCTTTACGAACGGATAAACACGCGCGTTGTGGATGCGGATGGAAAACGTGCGGATGATACGGCGGATGTTTTGAAACATCGCCTTGGTGTCTATCATGAACTGACCGCCCCCATCATTCCCTATTATCGTGAAAAAGATATACTCAAAACCATTAATGGCATGCAGTCTATTGAAGAAGTTTCTGCCGCAATCGACAAAATTTTAGATATTGATTCACAATAATAGATAAAATCTGAACCAATTTTAAGAATTTCCTAAATTATTTTCCCTATCATTATAAAAGATAAAGATGATAGATCAGGGAAATTATGGATATTTCGACATTATTTAAGAAAATTGAACATCGTTTTGGGCGCAATCGCCTTGGTGAATTACTGGTTCAACGCGGCGTTTTATCACCCGAGCAATTAAAAGAAGCCCTTCTTAAGCAAAAAGAAACGGGGCATTCACTCGGGCAGGTTTTAAAAGACCTTCACTATACGACTTCGTTCCAAATCAGAACATCTTTGGCTGAGCAAGCAACCTACCGTTTCTTAAGTGCGGCAGTTGCGTGTGCCATCGGTTTATTCGCATTGTCAGGCACGCATGCAAAAGCCTCCTCTCTCAACAATGTGAAGCCAAGTGCCTATGGGCAAAATGGGAAGCATGCAATGATTCATAAGGCCGCCTATCATCCTGATTTAGCCCTTACCATGCCTGCCCCTGAATATAAGACTAAGCCCGACCATTACCCCGATTTATTCGGCAGTAAAGAAATACAATCCGAAGATATTTCAGCGTTTAAAAAATGGACGGATGTTTTAGGTCGGCTTGATACCATCAGTTTTAACGAAAGCCAAATCACACAATTCCAAAATATGCCTTTGGCGGCAAAAGTTGCGGCGGTGAATGATTTTGTGAATCGTGTCGAGTATATTGAAGACAAAGATAATTTCGGGAAAAGCGATTATTGGGCAAGCCCGACAGAATTTTTCGCCCGCGGTGGCGATTGTGAGGATTTTGCGATTGCAAAATACTCCCTCCTCAAAACATTAGGCGTGGCGGAAGACCGTATGCGTTTGGCGATTGTTCAGGATACGGTGAAGGATATTCCGCATGCTATTTTAATTGTCTATACCGATACTGGCGCGATGGTGATGGATAATCAAATCAAAACCGCACGCTTTATTGATGATATTGATCACTACAAACCGATTTATTCCATCAATGCCAATGGTTGGTGGCGTCACCTGACTTAGGGTGGGTAACAAAAAAACGGTAGGGATATCCCTACCGTTTTTTTAATTTGTCAATATGATTAAGAAACTTCCTATGCTGCTTCTTCTGCTGAGCCAAGAGTTTCTTCAGCGCGTCTTTTGTCTTTTGCGTAGTTTCCTGAGAAGAGATCGTCCGCGAAAACTTCCTCCCATGACCCACCGGTTGAGCCACGGCTATACTCCGTTGCACGATTTTCAAAGAAGTTCGTATGCTCCGCACCATTCAACATCTCATCCATCCATGGCAAAGGATTTTTCTCAACATTGTAAATCGGCTCAAGATTAAGCTGTTGCAAGCGTCGGTCACCGATATAGCGGATATATTGCTTCACATCATCGGCGGTCATACCCTCAATTTCACCCTGACCAAAGGCCAAGTCGATAAAGGCATCCTCATGACGGATTGTGATTTTACAGCAATCATACAGTTCTTCCTTCATTTGGTCGTCCCAAATTTCAGGGTGTTCTTGGATGAAAGTATTAAACAGGCGAATCATGGACAGGCAATGCAAAGTTTCATCACGCACCGACCATGTGACAATTTGCCCCATACCCTTCATTTTGTTGTGGCGCGGGAAATTCATGAGAATAGCGAAAGAGGCAAATAAAGCCAAACCTTCGGTAAATGCCCCGAACATTGCCATTGTTTTGGCAATATCGCGTGGATTTGCCATGGACACATCCTGCATATAATCGAACTTATCCTTCATTTCCTTATAGTCGAGGAAGGCCGAATATTCAATTTCAGGCATCCCGATTGTATCGAGCAAATGCGAGTAAGCGGCAATATGAACCGTCTCAATATTCGAAAATGCTGACAACATCATTTGAACCTCGACAGGGCCGAAAACTTGAGAATAATGTTTCATATAACAATTATTCACCTCAACATCCGCTTGTGTGAAAAAGCGGAAAATTTGGGTCATGAGATTTTTTTCTGATTCTGTCAGATTTTGACGCCAATCGCGAACATCTTCCGCCATTGGCACTTCTTCAGGCAACCAGTGAATACGCTGCTGCGTCTGCCAGGCTTCAAAGCACCATGGGTATATGAAGGGCTTATAAACGTGACGTTCTTGAAGTAATTTAGACATGAAGTTTCCTTTCGTTAATTAATATGTATTAGCAATTATAGTTGACCATAAGGCGATTCGAAGCAGAGGCGAGTCTTTTTTGTTAAGTTTATAAAACTCATCCACAAAAAGGCAGTTATCCCCGTTAACCACAATATGTTGATATATAAAATCAAGTGACATACTAAATATATGATATTTGCACTTCTTGTAAAAGCTGTTTTTATACTAAAAACATGAAAAAGTTCCCGCATAGGGTGGTAAGCTCGGTTGCCCTGCCGTCTCGCGTGCTTCTCGTGCGAGTTCAATATCAGTACGATAGAGAGTGTCGGTTTCGAGACCTATAACATGGTGTATTATTTTCAAAACCCCATGCATCGTTTCAGAGTCATAAAAGACATCGCACGGACCATCTATGTTTCCATGCGCGCCTTGTTTTAAAATCAATGTGAGGCAATCGAGTTTCTCAAAATCTAAGGTGACTGTTTCACCTGATTGCTCATCATAGAAGGTAGACGTAATGATGACATCGCCCGCCTCATCAAGCCCTTGCCTGTTAACCCTGACATAAATAGTATCACCTACATATTCAACCGCACCGCCATGAGCAGGTTCGTAAATTCCCGAATGAAAGCGAAGGACATCCTGTAATGTCTTTATTGGTAAAAGTGGTCGTGTATCGTTTTGTATAGCAAAAGAAGTTCGGTTCATAATTTTATCCTTTTATTAAACTTGATTTGAAGATAAGAATAATTCTCATTTAAATAGTACCATAATAGTACTAATTAAATTTACAACGGGAAAAACGCTATCATGTTAAGTTTTTTGATGTCATCACGGGTGCCCCCGGCTTGAACGGGGGTAATAGTTTTAAAACGAAGTTTTTTTAGCAGTCACCCTGAACTTGTTTCAGGGTCTTGTTGAGAATAGATCCTGAAATAAATTCAGGATGACCATTATTATTAATTCGTCATTGCACGCCCCTGTGCGTGTAATCCAGTCTTTCTTTCTGGATTACACGTATTGAACTATCGTTCAAACGTGTTATGACGAAACCTTTAAGATTTTCTAATCACAGAAGATATGAGATTTTACAAATCCTCAATAGCGTGATGGATGGCTTTTTGGAGAGTGATCGCCTGTACCGTCTGGGCAACATCATGGACTCTTAAAATATCGACATCTTCCATGGAGGCATGCAGGGCAGCGGCTAAACTTCCACCTAAGCGATCAGCAGGGGCAATCGTTTTTTGACATGTCTTTTCGATAAAGCTTTTTCTTGATGCCCCAATTAATACAGGAAAGCCCAGGCTTTTAAATCGTGAAATATTCTTCAATAAACATAAAGATTGTTCCGCTGTTTTAGCAAAGCCAATACCCGGATCGATAATAATATTTGAATCTTTAAGCCCGTTAGTCAGACAAAAATCTATCCGCTTTTTCAGATAATCCAAAACATCCTGAACCACATCATTATATTGTATTTTTGATTGCATTGTTTCAGGTGTGCCTCGTTTGTGCATCAGGCAAACAGGGACGTTATAGTCCCTGACAACAGCCAAAGAATATACATCATCTTCAAGAGCAGAGACATCATTAACAATAGTCGCCCCTGCTTTTAGGGCTTCCTCCATAACAGAGGCATGGCGCGTATCGATAGAGATATGAGGGGCAATATGCTTGATAGCCTTGATAATCGGAAGAACACGTGAGACTTCCTCTTCAACAGAGACAGGGTTTGCTTCGGGGCGCGTCGATTCCCCACCAATATCTATAATATCCGCGCCAGCATTCAGCATATCTTGCGTATACTGAACGGCTTTATCCATATTATTATACCGACCACCATCAGAGAAACTATCTGGTGTTACATTTAATATGCCCATAATTGCAGGCTTTTGCCCTTGTAAGAATGTCATGTCTCTATCTTACGAATATCTTGCGAGTCTTTGACAGTCTGCATTAAAGACTTTATATCCTTCTTTAACAGAGGATGGCACCAGTCAGGGCTAATCTCTTGTAAAGGGTGAAGCACAAATTTTCTTTCATGCATCCGCGGATGAGGAATCGTGAGATAGTCACTTTCAATAATTTGATCATGGTAAGCAATAAGATCGAGATCTATAGCACGGGCTTCATTGCGTTTGCCTGATCGCGTGCGTCCTATATCTTGCTCAACGTCTAAAAGTATTTGAAGAAGGGCGTGCGGTGGAAACTCTGTCTCGACTATCATCACTGCATTTGTATAGCGCGGCTGATTAGGGTCATTTATCCCAACAGGGGATGTATCGTAGAGCGATGAGACATTTAAGATGGAAACCCCTTTAGCCTCCAAAGTTTTTTTCGCAACATCAAATGTTTGGATGGGGTTGCCATATTTGCTATCCAAATTCGCACCATAGGCAACCACAATCATAGATATGTTATCCTTTAAGTTTCCTTGTAATGAGCTTCACCTCATCAGCAAATGCAATATCGGCATCCGACATTTCCTCAATTTTACGGATGGCATGCATCACGGTTGTGTGGTCACGACCACCGAATTTGCGCCCGATTTCAGGCAGGGAACGCGGCGTCAGCTTCTTACATAAATACATCGCAATCTGGCGCGGACGGGCGACATTCCGGCTCCTCCGGCTGGAATGCATATCTGATAAGCGTAGCGTATAATGCTCCGCCACTTTGCGCTGTATTTCATCAATCGTAATGCGGCGCTCATAGGACCGAAGCACGTCTGAGAGAATATCCATTGCGGCATCAAGCGTTGTTGTCCGCCCATTCATGTCCGCCTGAACCGCCAAACGGTTAAGTGCACCTTCAAGCTCCCGAATATTTGAGGTAATCTTATTGGCGAGGAAAACCGCAACATCATCAGGCAAATCAAGCCCCATCAGGCCAGCCTTATGCTTCACAATATTCAAGCGTAACTCAAGCGTTGACGGGCGAATATCGGCCACCAAGCCCCAGCCCATGCGCGATTTTAGACGCTCATCAAGACCTTCCAGATCCATCGGTGCGCGGTCACCGGCAATGATAATCTGCTTCCCGTTATCGACCAAGGCATTAAAAGTATGGAAGAATTCTTCCTGTGTTGACGCCTTACCGGCAATAAACTGAATATCATCAATCATGAGGATATCAACACCGCGGAGTTTTTCCTTAAATGACATAGAGTCATTGGCACGAAGAGCCTTCACAAATTGATACATGAATTTTTCCGCAGAGAGATAAACAATCTCGCCCTTATTCTTTTCACGCAAGGCCTTTGCCATCGCGTGCATGAGATGGGTTTTTCCTAAGCCGACAGAACCATAGATGTAGAGCGGATTAAACGGCATACCGTCCGCCTCAATCACACGGCGGCATGCGGCATGTGCAAATGCATTCGGCTCGCCCACGACAAAAGTCTCAAATGTAAAACGTGGGTCGAGCGGTGAAGACAAACTGTCATCGCCTTCAGCAGGAACTGTTTTTGTTGCGGTCGGAAGCGGTGTGACTTTATCTTTATCGGTCTGATTGAAGAGTGACTCATCCCCCGCCTGAACCTGATTTTGAACAGTCACAACAAATTGTAAACGCGAAATCGCTTCAGATTGCTCATGCAAAAGGGACAGCAACGTATCCAGATAGTGATTTTGAATCCAGTCGCGCATAAAACGTGTCGGCACCGCAATTTCCATCGTGCCCTCGTAGAAGGCCTGAAGCTGCATAGGTTTAAGCCAGCTACGGTAAACACCCTCGCCAAACTCATCCCTTAATTTGGCATAGACATTATCCCAAGCCTTTAAAATTTCCTTCGGTGGCTCAACATTAAACTGCGTAATTGTGACCACATTTTGTGATTGGTTGGCTTGCGGCATGGTTTTTTCCCTTTCGTCTGACACTCTACTTCCTTCCCTTTTATCCCGCCCGTGAGCCTTTAAACATAAAAAGGCATGGGTCATCCGCAATGAAAATACGCTTGTATTTTTCACTCACACCTCATTTTCATGAGATATGCAAAGCTGATATAATATTATTTATAACGCCTTAAAACTTCAGAATTAAGACACTGCACCCGACCGTTTTATTGTGAGCGGGTATTCATAGACCTTAGAAATTAATGGGGATAAATTCAAGCAGAAAAATAGCATTTTTTATAAAAAGAAATTTTATTACAGGAGCCTGAAGCGCACAGCAGAAAAGGCGTTGAGGTTCTCAACGCTATTTTAAAACCTGTTATTTTACAACTTTAAGCTTGTGTTTTTAATGCCTTTACACGGGCAGACAGACGCGACATCTTACGCGCCGCTGTTTGTTTTTTCAAAACACCTTTCGACACACCACGGTAAATTTCAGGCTGTGCATTTTTAAGGGCTTCATCCGCGGCCTTGGCATCGCCTGCCTCAATCGCTGTCATAACCTTTTTGATAAAAGTACGGATACGTGAAACACGATTACCGTTGATAACGGCGCGACGTTCATTGCGACGAATTCTGGTTTTTGCGGATTTATGATTGGCCATAACTTATTATCTCTTGTCTTTTAAAAATTGATAAAGGATGTTGTAGCCTGTGAAGACCCTGACTGTCAAGAAAAACACATGGAAAAAGGTAAAAAATATTTGTGTTTGCGTCTCAAATCTGTATTGCAGGGCAATAAAAGGTTGAACGCCCATTTTGTACCACTCTGATAATTACTTCACCTGTTGCAAGGCATGCTTTGCCTTCACGATCATAGACTTTAAAATGATGTTGAAAATATCCCATTGAGCCATTCGCTTGCCGATGGTCACGCAAGGATGACCCACCCGACTTTATGGCATCTTTTAATACGGCCCTGACAGCATTCAAAAGCCTATCTGCATCTTCCAATGAAATATCATTACTCAACCGATATGGGCTGATTCCAGCGAGGTAAAGCGCTTCGCAAGCATAAATATTGCCAATGCCTGCAATTAAGCGTTGGTCAAGCAACGCCGCCTTCATTGATATTTTGCGTTTATGAAGAAGATTATAAAATATATCTGCTGTCAGAGCCTGATTAAGTGGTTCGTATCCCATACCATGAAAGGCTTTATGACTGTCAATTTCAGTCGTTTTCGCCAGATAAACCATACCGAAACGCCGCGGATCGTTGAAGGTGATGATATCGCCTGCCTTGGTCTCTATCACCATATGGTCATGTTTGCGCGGTGCGGATGGATTAATCACCATTTGCCCGCTCATCCCCAGATGAATAATCAGCGTTAAATTTTCCTCTAAGTGAATAAGAATATATTTGCCGCGGCGGTCAAGCGACAGGCATTTTTTCCACTGTAACTGCTCGTGCAATTTTTCGGGAAAAGGGACGCGTAAATCAGGGCGATTAAGCGTTATGGATTGTATGGTTGCACCGGCCAAAACAGGCTCAAGCCCACGCTTAACCGTTTCAACTTCGGGCAATTCAGGCATTCAATTTGCTTGCTGTCTCAACAAACTCATCTATTTGCTTGGACAGCATTGACAGCATCTTTTCATCAATCAGGCCATTTTCATTGAAGGCTTCAAAGGCCGACCCGACGGCCACTTGCGATGGTATAACATGCACACCGATATTGCCGAGGATAGAGCGCAAGCTGACCAGACCGCGCAATCCACCAAGCGCACCAGGCGATGCGGAAGAAATGGCCGCAACCTTGCCTTTATAAGCACTCAATGACTTTTCATTTTCAACATGCGGGCGGGAAAGCCAATCAATCGTATTTTTTAACAAGGGTGACAGCGCACTGTTATATTCCGGTGAGGCGATAAAAAATCCGTCACAGGCTTGAAATTTTTCCTTCAGGTCTATCGCCATAGGCGGCAGCCCACTCTCCGCCTCGATATCCTCGTTATAAAGCGGCATATCATAATGGGCGAGGTCAATAAATTTAACATCCGCGCCTTTTTCCTCAGCGAGCTTGGCAGCCGTTTGCGCTAAGCGTTTATTGAATGATTTTTCGCGTGCGCTGCCTGCAAGAAAAATGAGTTTTGTCATGTGTTATCCTTTCTATATTTTAATAAGGCACAGGATATTGTCTGTTAACGTCTTCAATATCCTTTAATATTTCAGCCGAGAGCGTAACATTCTGTGCATCAATATTACTTTTTAATTGTTCCATCGTTGTTGCACCGATAATGGTCGAGGTCACAAAATCCTTTTGATAGCAGTAAGCCAAAGCCATTTGACAAACATCTAGCCCATGTTTTTTAGCCACATTCATGTAAGCTTTCACAGCCTCTTGCGCAGCAGGCGTATCCCGTTGATTTGGACGATTATCCTTACCAAGAGACCAGCGCGCGCCCTCCGGGCGTTCCCCGCCCAGATATTTACCGCTCAGACTGCCTGCTGCCAAAGGTGACCAAGGCAGGTATGCAACATTTTCATGGGCACAGACTTCTGCCAGATAGGGCTCGTCATGGCGATAGAGCAGTGAATATTCATTCTGTACAGATGTCACAAGCGGCAAATCATGGCGGCGTGCAATCTCAAGATATTTCATAACACCCCAAGGCGTATCATTTGAAAGCCCGAAAGAACGGATTTTACCCTCGATAATTAACTTATTTAAATATTCAAGGCAGGCGAGAAAATTATCCTCATGTGCCTTTGAATCAGTCTCGGTAAAGTTTATATCACCCGCATGATGGCGGCCATGATGCGGATACGGGTAATTTGGCCAATGAAATTGATAAAGATCAATATAATCGGTTTTAAGACGTTTTAAGCTGCCTTCAAAGGCACTTTGAATACGCTCTGGCGTAATCGGCTTTCCATCTTCGATATAGGGAAAGCCAGGCCCCGTGATTTTAGATGCAAGTATGATATCATCACGCTTTTGACGTTTGGCAAACCAAGTTCCGATATATGTTTCGGTCAGGCCTTGCGTATGTTCTTCAGGCGGTATGGCATAAAGCTCTGCCGTATCAAAAAAGTTGATATCTTGCTCAACCGCGTAATCCATCTGCTCGTGGGCTTCGGCTTCACTGTTTTGACAACCCCATGTCATTGTCCCGAGGCAGATGGTTGAGACATCAATGCCACTTGAACCAAGTTTTTTATATTTCATGAAATGTCCTTATTTTGTAAATCTTTAACTCAAAATAAGAATAGCGGGATGAATGTCAATTATATTTCAAGTCAATAATCTCTTCAGGCATGTGCGCCGGCATTCTGGTTTCAAAGTCGTTCGCTTCCAACAAAATAGGGATGGATTGATTAAACGATTCGATTGTGACACGTGCAACATCATCACCCAAACCATTCTTCGAATCAAATAATTCAAAGACAGCTTGAGCATTTTGAATGGGTTCACTCGCCTCATCATCTTTCGGACGCTCATTGCTTTGCGTCTCTGATAAGAGATTAAGCGACTTTCGGTCAACTGTGACGCGCGCAAGTTGCGGAAAATTGCCTGAAACGGTATAAAAACATTCCATTTCTTCCGATTTTTGACCACCATATGGCGTTGTATAGAGATATCTGATTTCTGCGCCTGCCGGTCTCTCGCGTGCCGATAGAACCTCTAAAGAATCCGGATATTGCAAATATTGATTTAAAAATACATGGCATAGCCCGTAACGCCATGTTCCCTGCCGTGTTCCGCCCAATGACAGGCTGTAAATCAAATATGCGATGGCCAGAATTAATATGACGCCGCCAATCAATATATACTCCTGATTCTGTTTCACAAAGGCACTTGCCTTCGTATCCTTGTCATGGATTTCACCAAGTATACGCGGGAAGGTCAATTTCATGAGTGTCCCTTACCCATCATATTCATCGCCCATGAGTTGGCGTTGACGCTCGGCCTCATACCGATCTTCACTGGCTTTAATCAGTTCCTCAACAATTTCCTCAATAATTTGGGATGTGGCAGAGGTCTGCGTTTCGCCATCTTCTGATAATTTGAAAACACGGCGTTTAATTTCTGCGCGCGCTGACCCGCCAGGGAAGGCGGCGGCAAGCATCTGACGCGCTCGCCCTGCACCAAGCTTTGTGTAAAGGCGGTTACGTATGGCGACATCTTCGGATGAGGTGGAAAGCGCCCAAAGCTCAATAGGCCCTAGCGTATTAATCAAATGCTGCTCATACCGACCCTCGGTTGTTCCAAGCACAAACAAAGCGGGCGCACCTGAGGATCGTGGTCCTGTCAGGCGGAAACGAATGACGTTTCGCGCCGTATTGGATAGTCCGAAACGCTCTTGTGTCATGTCAACAACCCGGTCGGATATGGCGGAGCCTAAAACCCAAACGCCTGTTGCCAGGTCAATCATATCATCGCTGAAATCCTCCAAAAGCTGTGATGACAGGACAATTTGAACGCCACGTTTCCGTCCTTCACGTACATCACGAATAAGCTGACCACGGACGGAATAGGACTTACTTGTCCTGTGAAATTCATCATAGCAAAGGCGTTTCGGGCTTTCCGATATATCTTGAAGGCGCAGTTCATGGAATTGGCGGTAGCGTTCAGGTATTTGCCCGAGAGCCTCACGCGACAGCCACCAGCTTCGCACCAGCGCATGACGTGCCAGCATATACATGATGGAGGTTTGGCGGTCTGCCGTATCATCGCCCTGCGGTGCAACATCCATCAGGTCAAGTGAGCAGACACGCGCATCCGTAATCTCAAACTTTGTGACGGATGAAAGTATCGGAAATTCCCGAATGGCGGATGTAATCATCCGTTCAAACGCGCTAATGACATTTTCCGCGCTATTCCCGATTTGGGCTTGCTCTAAAAGGGCGCGGATTTGAGGGCGTCGTGCGGCCGTAATGGCATCACCTAGTACAGGGACGGCATGACGTTGCGCCAAATTTGCAATATACGGTTGCTCAAGGTCAAAAAACTTATCAACAATATCCCACCAATAAGGGTCTTCGGGCAAATGGACATTATATTTCTTAAGGGCTTCATCAATTTCAGGGTCAAGACGGGGTAAGTAGGGTCTTGGCTCCGCATTGGCCTCCTCATCGTGACGCCAGCGATACATCTCATCAACAACCAAACCAGAAAGCTGTTGAATACCATCATAGGGTTTTTCCGCGCCGGGCGGCGTACATAATAATGTCATAAGCTCAATCAGATAACTGCGCTCATCAATTAATGGTTTACGCATTCCGAGTTGTGTATCAAACGGATTAATCGCATATTCAGGGGTCATTTGAAGGCGATAATAGGCGGCCTCGTGTTGACGTTCAGACGGGAGAGACTCTTTAATAAGCGAAATAAGCCCTGCCGATGACGGACCAATATCAATCACCGCAACATAAGGGAGTTTAGAATTTCCGGGTGATAAAATGGTTGCAAGGTTCAGTGTATTGAGCAAAACCGATTTACCCGCGCCCGGTTGTGCGAATATCAGGTCAAACCAAGTTGTTGTAAGGTTCGTACCCGTTTGATAAGGCCAGATTTTACCGTCTGGCGTACGCAGGAGCAATGCGCCATGGTCAAACGGGCTAGACGGGCGTTGCCATGGGAGGAGCTTCATCGCCTCATACATTGGCGCAATCGCTGTCGGCGCGGTCGAGGCGCAGGCAATCCCCATGGCCGAGGACATCACGCAATCAAGCGGGTCACCAACCACATTTGAAACCTGGCAATAACCCCAGCTTTCAACCGCCTGCATTAAAATGGAAATACGGTCTTCCAACAGATTTTGCTTCCCCTCAGGTGCAAATGTAGCAAGCGATATGCGAAGCTTCACAACAGGCTCACTTCGGGCTAAGGATTGCAAAGATTCTAGTGATTTTTTAATTGTTTTATTCGTTGGATTAGTGATGGCCAAAAAGGTTGCAATCAGGGCTTTCGCACCCGTGGCCTCCGCGCCGCCACTTTCAATCAAGAAGGAAATTCGGTATGGGATATTCGCCTCAAACAAACGATTAAGCAACATCGGAAAGGGCGATGGGTCACTGGGCGCAAGCGTCATATCCACCCCACCCCATAGGAGAGAGCCGATCTTGACACTTCTTTTATTAATAATTTCGCCATGTGCGCTGGCAATTTGCTGTTTCAACGGCGGCCATAGAATTTCGGAATAATCATTCGCTGATTCTGGCGCGCGCACTGGAATTTTATCCCCCGGTAAAACCGGCCGCCATTTATCATTCGCCATATCGGGAAACAGATTATTACGCACGGCGGCAAGGGCGCTATGGCTGTCCATAATATCCGCCCTGATTCCGATTTCATTGAGAGCCGAGGTTATCCCTGAAACATAAGATTTATGCCGTGCGCGAATTGCATCCACCGCCGCACGCGGGTTTTGCGCACTGAATGTCGGGACTTTCGGGCTTTTGTCCCTTTGGTTGGCAGCTGCGCGTTTCAGTTCGGTCGGGGTTAAGATATTTGGGCGTGTCCAAAGGACGAAATAGCATTCTTCCTGAATCATAAAACGTGCCAAATGCCGCGCGCGTTCGTCCAGCAAATCCTCAATTTCAAGGCCCAGAGTACGGGCGGTTGTTTTTGACGGAAAAATTTCTTTCTCTGTCATGGTTCTTGCTCGCCCTGGATTTCTGGCAAAATAAACCTGCAAGGCATGCCCTGGGCGGTCAAACCGCGCGCCCAGCTTTACCGTTGCGGCCTCTAAAATATAATTATATTCTTCCTGACCGATAATCTGCCTGCTGCCGTCAATTTTCAGATAACTGATGAGCGAGCCGTCTTCGGCAACAAGCGTTTCACTGTCATCCGCCGTTTCGAGGCGAATGAAAGATTCAATCGGTTGTTTTGCCATTGCGACGAAGGCTGAGAAAAATTTCCCTAAAAAACTCATAAACAGAAGTGTAAATTGCTCGCACTATGAAGTGAAGTGATATTTGACGCTTGCATTAAGTTAAGAAATTTTCATATCTGTCATTGCGAGGGAGCACCGCGACCGCGGCAATCCATAAATATTAAAGACTGTATGGATTGCTTCGCTTACGCTCGCAATGACGTTTAGGCCGCTTTCAGTTGAGCGTAATGGTTAATCCAGTCATTGGGATTGAGCGCGGCAAAAGGCCCGTCTTTAGACCGCCAATAGGCAAGAATTTGCGGAAATTGATTAAATTCAAGGTCGCCTTCTTTAACCGTGCGGCGGTCGAGTGGAAAGAGGCGGATGCCATCCAGTTTTTTGTGACGGGCATCATAGGCCTTCCTCGGAATGTAATCTTTAAGCACAAGGCTCAAAATACGCGGGTCATCGGTTTTAACGCGCTCGATTGCCTCCTCGCGCCGTTTCATAATCATTTCAAGCGTACGGCGTGCCATATCCGCCATGGGGCCTTGCGTGATACGGGCGACATAGATTGAGCGGGCAAGGTGATGCAATTGCGGCTGGGTGAGCTCGGGCATCCAAATGAGCGTTCCTGACTTCATATCCGCCACTTTCTCAAGGTGAAAACATTGATGGCAAAAAATGCAAGATGTGACAAGCGCGTCATCACCGGTCAGCGCGGCAATTTTATTATCCTGCTTCGCCAGCTCGGTTTTTGACCGATCCAGCACAAGTTGAAATTTCTTTGATTGAAACCCACAAAAATTGCAGGTGTGATTATCCCGCGCGAAAATGCGATCACGGGTTTTTTCATCGGCATTCGGGTCAAACGCATGCGGGGCAGCGACCATTCCGTCACTGCCCTGCCTGTCTTGAGCCTCAAACGCTTCATTTGAGAGTGCGAGGTTTAATATGTTATCTACCACCGGTAGCCCCACCACCAGTGGACCCTCCCATACCTTGTGCATCGAAACCTTGGAAACCAGTGTTATCTGAACTTGTGATTGCGGTTCCTTGAATTGCGGACACAACAGGCGGTAAAGCCATAATCATCCCACCAAAACCGAGTTTCGCCAAACCGTTTTTCATTGGTGGTTGACCAGGGTTTTCAACAGATTGTTTAAGATTGACAACACCCAATGCTGCCAAAGCAAATCCACCTAAGTAGCAAAGAAACGCAACTGTATCGGCAAATGGATCAGCTACCTTTCCAGAAATTGTATCAGTGTAGGTATTTAAACTACCTTGTCCAGCACTTGCAATTCCTGAAAAAGCGCCTGTCATCAGTGCCGATGCCATAAAGGCCGTTGTTTTTTTATAAGTTTTAAGCATAGTATTTTCCTCCGTTAATATGCGTTAGTTTATTGAAATTGTACCCCAAAAGCGTTAATTCCCAAAGTTGTTTGTATAATATTTGCGAATTGACCAAAATTCACAAGGATCGCCCCCGCAATCACATGTGACAAACCACCCATGACCGAGGCTTGCTGTCCGCCCTCCGCAACATCGCGAAGCACGAAAAAGCCCCTGACTATGGATAGAATTCCGACGATAATTAAAAATGCCAAGATGGCCGTGATGACACTTTGTGTGTGCGCGTAAGCTTCGTCACTCATTGAATCCTCAATCGCCATAAAGGCCACTTCTGTATATGAATCGCGCCCACCAAAGATAGTTTCGGTCATTGTCCCGACCATGGGTGCGATTGAAAACAACGCCGCCGCCAGTAAAAACGTCCCGATTGTCCCCAAACCCGTTGGGCCTTGGGGCCCTTGTTGCGCAGTTTTTGTAAATCTATGAAGACCTATCAATGTCATAACCGTTCCCGCAATATAGCAGAAAAAAACCAGCATATTATTAAAAGGCCAGTAGATATTGGCAACCATCCGCACCATCATATCATCAAGTGTACCGGGCGTTCCAGATGTTGCGCCTGACTGATCCCAACCAATATTTTGAACGTCTGCGTCACTCCCGAATGTACCAAAGGCAACATCCGATAATAATGGTAGCGACATCACCAATCCACCAACAGCAATGAATTTTATTGCATCGGGTAATGGCACATTTTGAGGCCCGAATTCAAAATGATTTTTAAGTTTATAGAGACCGGCCGCAACGAATAAAAATCCCATCAAATATGCCAAGAATGAAATGGCATCAGGCAACAGACTGGAGTTTGCGACAATTTGGTCGATTAAACCCCCAACTGTGTCTGCATCTGTGTCAGGACTGTCGCTGCCGCCAGCTGCGCTGCCGTCACCTCCGCCTGCGGTCCCCTGAACGGCAGAGACAATAGGCGGTAACGCCATAAAAAACCCACCAAACGCAAGCTTCGTTACAGGCACCTTTAAAGGCTCTTGACCACCCTCTGTCACTTTCCTTAAACCATGAACCCCAAGAGCAATAAGAACAAAACCACCAAGATAGCAGATAAAAGCAATTAGATTTGGAAAACTTATAACGCCATCAGATATACTGATTAAATACTCATTCAGCGTACTGGCCTGTGCGGAAACACCTGTAACCGCAAAAATCCCTGTCAAAAGTAAAGTTTTTATTAATTTTTTATACATTTTTACTTTAATTCTCTCTATTACAGTAAAACATAAAAGGTGCTATAAATGCAATAAAATCCGTTATCTTTTTTTACCGTAATACCAGAATTCTACAGTTATTTGCTTAACAATATGTTAAAATTTAGTTAGGCTTTATTCATGTAAAATAATATTTTCCTTGATAATTCTTTTGTGAAAATCGCAATGGTTGTTTGAATATCATCATATTTAACACGGTTTTTTTCAATATAATATAAAACATGATCACTAAGTTTCGCAGTTAACAAAACATCAGAGTAGGTATAGGCCGCAGGCGTATCCATAACAATTAAATCATAATCCTGTTTGACATGATTGATAAGCTCCTTAATGCGCGAATGATTGAGCAGTGTTTGGGCGTGAACTGAAATTGTTTTACCTGTCATGAGATGAACACCTGTCGTGTGGTTTTTGTAAATTGTCTCTTCCAAAGGTAGCCGTCCACTTAAATAATCGCCAAGCCCGCGTGCATTGCCAGTCTTAAATATTCTATGAATTGAAGGCGCGCGCATATCGGCATCAATTAATAAGACATTATAGCCTTTCTGCTTTGCAATTACCGATAACCAGGAAGCTATCGTCGATTTTCCCTCACCACTATATGTTGACGTAACTGATAAGACTTTTGAGGAATTTGCAGGTTCTTCAACGGATATAACAGTTATCATGGAACGTATGGATTCTGCAACTTCACCTGATAAGTTTGCTTGTATCCAATCAATTACATTTTCATTATCTTTTGATATTGAGGCAGTCGGTATAATGCCCCTTAACTCTTTTCCAGTTACATTTTTGACATCGTATGGACTGTTAATAATTTTAACTAGGGTTAGACTTTTTAAGCGAGATACAATAAAAGCCACTATCAGCCCGCTCAGCAAACCTATAGCAAGAATAATTATCGCCAATTGAGTATTTAAAATTGACTTTGATTCAGGTTTTTGAATAACTTTAACGACAGGAACCGTAAGATCGAGATTAGACAACATGCTTAAAGTTGTATCAATGGAATGAACAAGAAGTTTCTGCGTGGCAGGTTCAATATTATTTTTGATCTTCGACTTTGCCTGTGCTAACTCTGTTTGCAAACGCTTTATTTGGGATTCTTCAATATCGAGATTAATTTCCAATGAATTCGCAAAAATAATCAGCTCTTTTTCAATGGTTTCTCTTAATTTGACAAGCTCACCTTCTATTTGATCGGTATCACTTTGCGCATTAATAGCTCCCTTTAAATCATTAAGGAGATTTGTTTCTTGTTCTTTCAAGTCTTTGAACACCGGACTGTTGA
>CAZHEE010000015.1:0-18881 GCA_964531715.1 uncultured Micavibrio sp.
GTTCAGTTCTGTTCCTGCTGGCGGTGGTTTACCTGTACCTGCAGGCCGGTACCACCAGTATGCCGTCACTCGTAGGGCTGGCTTTGCCGCTAAACGCGCAAATCTGGCTGTTCATCGCTTTTCTTGTGTCCTTTGCGGTTAAAGTGCCGATGTGGCCGGTGCATACCTGGCTGCCGGATGCGCATGTGGAGGCCCCAACGGCCGGGTCGGTCATTCTAGCCGGGGTACTGCTTAAGCTTGGTGGATATGGCTTCTTGCGCTTTTCCCTGCCTGTCACGCCGGATGCGGCTACGCTACTGGCGCCGTATATCCTGACTTTGAGCGTGATCGCGATTGTTTATACCTCGCTTGTTGCCCTTGTTCAGACAGACATGAAGAAGATGATTGCCTATTCTTCCGTGGCGCATATGGGGTATGTCACGCTCGGGATATTTACCGCGACCACGCAAGGGGTTGAAGGCGCGATTTTCCAGATGATCTCGCACGGGCTGATTTCCGCTGCTTTATTCCTCTGCGTCGGGGTTGTCTATGACCGCCTGCATACGCGGGAGATTGCCCGCTATGGTGGGTTGGTGGCGAACATGCCGAAATATGCGACCTTGTTCATGCTTTTCATGCTCGGCTCTGTCGGATTGCCAGGAACAAGCGGCTTTGTCGGTGAGATTTTGGCACTGATGGGCGCATTTCAGGTGAGCACAATTATCGGAACATTGGGGGCCTCTGGGCTGGTTTTAGGCGCGACATATATGCTGTGGCTGTATCGTCAGGTTGTGTTTGGCCCGGTTGTTAATAAGGATGCCGCCGCATTAACCGATGTTAATAAGCGCGAAATGGCGGCTCTCGTGCCCCTCGCCTTGCTTGTTTTATGGTTGGGTGTTCAGCCGAATTTTATTTTAGACCGTATCGGCCCGAGCGTTGATAATTTGCTCACGACTTATGAAGCGGCGATTGAACAATAATTTTTTTGAAACACTAAGAACACAAAGATCACTAAGGAGTATAAATGCCAGTAATTCATATTAATCACCGAAAAGAATTAAATAAAAATCAAAAGAGAGAATTATCTCAAAAAGTAACACAGGTTTTTGTTGATGTGCTCGACAAAGACCCTGAACTTGTTGAAATATTTTGGCATGATATAGAAGATCATAATTTTGCCAAAGGGGGTAAGCTTTTGGAAGATAGGCTTGTAAATTCAGATGATTAATTTTTATAATGTTAATGTTTTAAAAATTAAGGAGGGCATAAAGCGTATTTCTTACTAAGAAAATCTTAGTGTTCTTAGTGCGCTTAGTGTTTAATAAATTTTATGGATTCAGTAAATCTCATCAAAGACCTGTATCTCGCACAGGCCGATATCATCCTCGCGCTTGCGGCGATTGGGCTGTAATTTTTTTGAAACACTAAGGACACAAAGGTCACTAAGTTTTATAATGTTAACTAAGGATAATGAAGGTGATATTTCCAAAATAGTTGTTGATTGCGCTTATAAGGTTCATGTCACTCTCGGCGCAGGATTATTGGAAAGTTCTTATCAAACATGTATGGCGTATGAAATGACTAAGCGTGGATTGACGTTTGAGAAAGAAAAACCTGTCTCGATTATGTACGATAATTGTTTCTTAGAAACAGCCTATCGACTGGATTTCTTAGTCGAAGATAAACTTATTATTGAACTGAAAGCTTTTGAGGGTTTTAAACCTATTCATGCCGCTCAAATTTTGACTTATTTAAGACATTCAAATATTAAAACGGGATTACTTATAAATTTTAATGTTTTAAAAATTAAGGAGGGCATAAAGCGCATTTCTTACTAAGAAAATCTTAGTGTTCTTAGTGCGCTTAGTGTTTAATAAATTTTATGGATTCAGTAAATCTCATCAAAGACCTGTATCTCGCACAGGCTGATATTATCCTCGCGGTTTCGGCGTTATTACTCCTGCCCATTGGTGTGTTTATCAAACATCGTACCTTTCATAAAATTGCCTATGCCGCGTTGATTGCCCTGCTCGCGACTTTGCTCATGACGTTACAGCAGGATAATGGCGGCGGCGTGCAATTTCTCTTTAACGATATGCTTATATATGACCGCTATGGTGTCTTCATGAAAGTGCTTGTTTTGCTTGGCGGAATGGCGGCGATATTCTATGCGCTGCGCGATATCGGGCATCACGCCCTTGCAAGGTTTGAAGTGATAATTCTCATTTTGCTTTCCGTTTTGGGGATGAGCATCATGATTTCGGCGAATAATCTCCTGACCGTTTATATCGGTTTGGAACTGCAATCGCTCGCGCTTTATATCCTCGCGGCGTCCCACAGGAATAGCCTGCATTCCTCGGAGGCAGGCTTGAAATATTTTATCCTCGGGGCCTTATCATCAGGGATTTTGCTCTTTGGAATATCGCTGATTTACGGTTTTACAGGGACAACATCATTCCCCGTTCTGGCGGAAGTGATTGCGACTGAAAGTTATTTAGGCAGTGAGATGGGCGTGATTGTCGGGCTTGTTTTTGTCCTGACTGCAATGGCTTTCAAGATTTCTGCTGTCCCGTTCCATATGTGGACGCCGGATGTTTATCAAGGCTCTCCATCATTTGTCACGGCCTTTTTTGCGCTCGCGCCAAAGGTAGCAGCGATAGCCTTGCTCGGGCGGTTGCTCTTTTCCGTGTTTGAGCCGATGCAGGCTGATTGGATGCAAATTATCTATCTGGTTTCAGTTTTATCTATGGCTGTCGGGGCATTTGCAGGATTGGTTCAAAAGAATATTTACCGGTTGCTTGCCTATTCATCCATCGGCAATATCGGCTATGCTTTGATCGGATATCTTAGTGGTGGCGAAGAGGGTGTCACCGCAACGCTTATTTATATGGCGATTTATATTGTGATGATGGCAGGAACTTTTGCTCTGATTTTAAGTGTCAGGAATAAAGAAGGCCTGGCGGCAAACTCTTTGAATGATTTTGCAGGGCTGTCCGATAAAAATCGTGCCGTGTGTTACGGCTTGGCGATCTGCATGTTCTCAATGGCGGGAATACCGCCCTTAGCCGGCTTTTTCGGAAAGTTATTTATTTTTCTGGCAGCAGTTGAAAGCGGTTATTATATCCTCGCGGTTTTGGGTGTTGTGACCTCTGTCATCGCCGCTTATTACTACCTTAAAATCATAAAAATTATGTTTTTTGACCAGCCTTCGGCGCAAGCAGGTTATGGCGTTCAGCCTATGGGCGCGCTAAAATGGGTTGCCGTACCGTCCGTGACATTTGTTGCGACTTATATTTTTTATCCTGACCGATTGGTGTATGAGGCGACTATGGCGGCGCATTCATTATTGGCGCAATAATGGATTTTGATATCCGCTATTATGAGTCTGTCGGCTCAACCATGGATATTTCCCGAGAAACCATCCAAAATAATGAAGCGTTTGAAGGCCTTGTCATTCAAGCGGGTGAGCAAGTCTCGGGCAGAGGACGCAGGGGCAATCAATGGACATCACCAAAGGGCAATCTCTATCAAACACTTATCCTTAAACCAAAAGTGGATAAGAGCGATTGGGGGCAGTTATCATTCGTGATTGCGGTGGCTCTTGCAATGGGGACACCTTCACGAGAGTGTCCCCAAGGGACACCCTTAAACCTCAAATGGCCGAATGACGTGTTGATTGGTGATAAAAAGCTGGCAGGTATTTTACTCGAAATTTGCGGTGATTTTATCATGATCGGCACAGGGGTGAATATTGCCCATGCGCCTGATGACAGGGCGAAGATGCATGATTTTTGCGATGTTTCGGTTAATGATTTTCGTGATTCCTTTCTTGATAAAATTGCACATTATTACAGGCTTTGGCAAGAAGAGGGGTTTAAACCTATCAGGCAGGAATGGCTCTCGCGTGCTTACAAGAAAGGTGAAGTTATTCAGGCGCGTTTGCCGAATATAGTTTATGAGGGTGTCTTTGAAGATTTAGATACGCAAGGTTGCTTGCTTTTACGTGAAAAAGATGGTTTTTTAAGAGAAATTAACAGCGGTGAGATTATTACATAGCTGTATTATCCGTCATTACAGATCTGCAACACAATATATGTAATCTATATATTGCCAGTTATTTTTTGACACGGAGTTGCGGAGAAACGGAGTGAACTATAGAAAAACTCCGAACCTCCGATGCTCCGTGTAAGCTTTTTTACGGACTTCATGAGATTTGCCATTCAATGACGGTTTTTATTTGTGTTTATTCGTGGTAAACGAATTCTATTAAAATTTTGAAGGTTAATGAACATGCTTCTAGCAATTGACTGCGGTAATACAAATCTTGTTTTTGCGTTTTACAAGAATGCAAACAAGAGCGAGCCAACGATCTATCGTTGCCGCACGGATGGTAAGAAAACCGCGGATGAGTATGCCGCTTGGCTCATGCCTTTGCTTCATAACGATAATATGAGTTTTAAAGATATTCAAAATGTCATCATTGCCTCTGTTGTGCCTGATATTAATTTTAATCTCAGGTCGTTATGCGAGAAATATATGAATATTACCCCGACCATGATTGCCAATGACGGGAGTAATAGCGGCTTGGAAATTGACCTGCCCATGCCCGTAAAAATAGGTCCCGATCAAATAGTCAACGCGGTCGCGGCAAAGGCAAAATATAATGCCCCCGTAATCGTTATTGATTTCGGTACGGCAACAACATTTGATATTGTGAATGAGATAGGTCAATTCATCGGTGGCATTATCGCACCCGGGGTTAACCTCTCTATTGAGGCATTGTCAAACGCTGCCGCACTCCTGCCGAAAGTCGTAATTGAGCGACCCTATAAAATAATCGGAACAAATACGATTGAAGCGATGCAAACAGGGCTTTATTGGGGCTATGTTTCCATGATAGAAGGATTAATTAAACGCGTTAAGAGCGAGATGAAGGGCGAGCCGACAATCATTGCAACGGGTGGATTATCCAACCTGTTCACCGATGCGATTGAGGCAATAGATTATGCAGAGCCGCATTTGACTTTGGAAGGTTTACGCTTAATTCATGAGTATCATCAAAAGACTGCGCAGATTAAAAGCGCGGCTTAAAGCATAAAAATTTATAAATACAGAAAGTTTACATGAGTCAAAAACCAGAAAACTATAAACCAACCACTAAAGGCATCACTTTTGTTCCGCTTGGCGGGTGCGGACAATTCGGGGCAAACTTCAATCTCTACGGCTATGAAGGGAAATGGATTGCCATTGATTGCGGGATAGCCTTCGCAACCGAGGCCTTGCCAGGCGTTGATATTATGCTTCCTGATCCCGCCTTTATCGCCGCGCAAAGTGAAAATTTGCAAGCTTTAATCCTAACACACGCACATGAGGATCATATCGGTGCAGTGGCGCGTATCTGGCCACGCTTAAAATGCCCGATTTATGCCTCGCCCTTTGCGGCTTGTGTCCTTAAACGGAAATTTGGCGAGTATCCGCCCGCCGAAGGTAAGCCGCACATTGTTGAATTTGCAACTGATGCGTTATCCTTTGATTTAATCAAAGGATCTCCAGCGGCAAAAGACCCTTTGATTAAATCAAAGGGTGACGTTTTTAATATTGAACCTTTTGAAATAGAGGCCATCCCTGTCGGGCATTCTATCCCCGAGGCTTTCTCGCTTTCTATAACATGTGATGCAGGAACGGTGTTGCATAGTGGTGATTGGAACCTAGACCCCCAACCGGTGATCGGCAAGGCAACACAGCAAAGCGATTTTGAAGCCGTTGGCGGAAAGGGTGTGCTTGCCTATATCGGTGATTCCACCAACGCACCTTATGATGGGTTTAGTCAATCAGAATCAGATGTCGGACCAGCCTTTGAGAAGCTGTTTGCGAAATGTAAAGGGCGCATTGCCGTGACGCTTTTCTCGTCCAACATTGCCCGTGTTATCAATATTTATCGCGCGGCAAAGGCGAATGGGCGCAGTGTCTGCCTTGCGGGTCGGTCGCTTGCCAATATGGTCGATAATGCGCGGCAATGCGGCTACATCCCCGATGACATGCATTTTGTCAGCGATCAAGATGCGGAAAATATCAACGCCGATCAAATTGTTTATATTGTGACCGGCTCCCAAGGGGAAGACCGCGCGGCACTTGCAAAAATTTCACGCGGGCAACATCCGCGGATTAAAATGAATAGGGGCGATACTGTCTTTTTCTCTGCCCGCTCTATCCCGGGGAATGAGCGCGGCATTATGGACATGAAAAACCTGCTGTTGGAAAGCGGTATCCATGTGATTGACCCTGAAAATTCTCATGAAACAATCCATGTGTCAGGGCATCCACGTCGCGGCGAAATTGAAAAAATGCTGTCATGGGTAAAGCCCAAAGCCCTTATCGCCGTTCATGGGGAGCGGTTTCAGCAATCGGCACAATCCACCATGCATGATAATGCCTATGTCCCGACTAATGGGCAGATTATGCTGATCCATGATGATGGTAAGGTGACAACAGAAGGGTTTGTGACTGCAGGCCTGCAAGTTGTTGATTTTGACCGCATTGTTTCCCTCAATCACTCGGCAGTGGCAGAACGCCGTAAGATGAGCTTTAATGGCGCGGTTATGGTCACTCTTGTTTTTGATACAGTGGATGATGATATTCTGGATCTAAATATCACAACACTAGGATTATTTGACCTTGAACATAAACGTGATCAAGAGCATTTCGATGATTTAGAAGAGTATATTGACCGCGGTATCACGAAGATGAAAGCCAAAGACCGGCAAAAAGAAGATATGCTTGAAAATAAAATCCGCAGCTTTACCAAGCGTTATTTCAGGGAGCTCTTCAATGTCCGCCCGCTTGTCGAAGTACACATCACGTTGCTGGATTAGGTAAGTTTTCTTAACGCAAAGATTTTATTCGAATCATCGTCATTGCAGGTTTTGTGTAGCAAATATCTGCAATCCACCTGCAATAGATTATTTTACCACGGAGAGCACAGAGGTCACAAAGGGGTTTAAGAAGTTTTGCGATTAAAAAAGAAAAATTATAAAATATCCGTCATTGCACGTTTGCAACGCAATACGTGCAATCCAGAAAAAACGAAGCTGGATTACACGTATTTTCTATCGAAAAACGTGTAATGACGAATAAAAAACTTTGCGTCACTTTGCGTTTCAATACTCCTCACTCAGAGAAAACGTAATATATAAAATATTGCGGTCATCCCCACAATCACGTATATCTTTCACATGTCCCTTTTAAGCGCTGTATTCACATACTTAATCATCTGGTGGACGGTTTTGTTTGCCGTTTTGCCCTGGGGCAATCGCCAAGCAGAAACAGCGGAACAGGGTATGGCGCATGGCGCACCGATGAACCCGAATATTAAAAAGAAGCTCTATGCTACAACTTTTGTGTCATTTTTAGTGCTCGGGCTGGTTTATTTTTTAGTATCAATTAAAATTATTGATTTTAGGGAGATTGCCCGTGAAATGGATGCCGATATATATGGTTCTCGCTCTTTTGATAGTGAGTAATCTTACTCTCGCCGAGGATATTGAGTCTCCTGATTTATGCGCGCAAGAGGGGGGGTCTGTCATCCATACGCCGCGCGATGATGTATCTCATGGGGAGAGCTTTAATGCCGTTCCCGACCCGTTGCTCATTCCTTTGACTTTCAATCTGGCTCAAAGATATGAGCTATCTTTGCCAAGCGGTGTTGAAACGGACAGCTTCCTCGGCATGATGGAGATTTACAAGGACGGCCGCATATTGTATGACGGTAAGGATATTTCAGGCGATATAAAAGAAAGTTGCGATAATGGTACTTTCGATGACTTCCTTGAAATGCAAATATTAAACTAAGGTATTCAGGCTGTATGCGTTACTCTCAATATTTTTCACCAACATTAAAAGAAACCCCCAAAGAAGCGGAAATTGTTTCTCATCAGCTTATGTTGAGAGCCGGCCTTATTCGCCAAACAAGCAGTGGAATTTATTCTTGGTTGCCCCTTGGGTATAAAGTTTTAAAAAAAATAATTGATATTGTGCGTGAGGAGCAAGACGCTACAGGCGCACATGAAATGCTGATGCCGACCATTCAATCAGCGGATTTGTGGAAACAAAGCGGACGTTATGATGCTTACGGTAAGGAAATGCTTCGTATTTCTGATCGTCATGATCGTGATATGCTATTTGGTCCGACAAATGAGGAGATGATAACGGATATTTTTAAATCCTATATTCAATCCTATAAAGATTTACCGTGCAATCTCTATCATATTCAATGGAAATTTAGAGACGAAATACGACCACGTTTCGGCGTAATGCGAGGGCGTGAATTTCTAATGAAGGATGCTTATTCATTTGATTTATTACCTGATGATGCTCGTTATTCTTATCAAAAATATTTTCTGTCTTACTTACGAACATTTAAACGTCTTGGCGTTAAAGCTATACCTATGAAGGCGGATACTGGTCCAATAGGGGGTGATTTATCTCATGAATTTATCATCCTGGCTGATACAGGTGAAAGTGGTGTTTTTGTTGATAAACAATGGATGGAAAAAGATTTCGCAGGGCAGTCAGTTAATTATTCAGACCGTGAAGCCCTCAATGATTATTTTGAAAACGTCACTAATATTTATGCCGCCACTGACGAGAAGCATGATGTTCAAAATTCTCCATTATTACCTGAAGATTTAATTGAAGCCCGAGGCATAGAGGTTGGGCATATCTTCTATTTCGGTACTAAATATTCCGATGCTTTCGATGCCCAAGTCAATGATAAGGACGGAAATTTGGTTTCACTCGAAATGGGCTCATACGGAATTGGTGTGTCACGTGTGATGGCGGCTATTATTGAGGCTTCTCACGATGATGATGGTATTGTTTGGCCTGAAAGCGTTGCGCCGTTTGATGTTGCGATTATTAATTTGAAATCAGGTGACAAGGCTTGCGACGATTTTTGTAATGATTTGTATCAAACGCTTCAATCTCAAGAAAAAGATGTACTTTATGATGACCGTGATATGCGCGCAGGTAATAAATTTGCCGATATGGATTTAATTGGATTGCCTTGGCAAGTTATTGTTGGGCCTCGTGGTGTTAAAGAAGGCAAAGTCGAAATTAAAAACCGTAAAACAGGTGAAAAAACCGAAATTTTAAAAGATAAAATTTTTGATTTTATCGGTAAGAGTTATTAAAAAACTTTAAGCCGCGAGCGTTCGTGCGGTATGACTGTTTATAAAACAGCCATAGCGTTTGCCTTCATTAGCCATAGTGGCAACAGTTATACGCTCTTCAGCTAGTTTCTCTCTTATTGCGCCTTTTAAAGCCCAATTAGGAATAGTGCCCATATAACATGCAAACTCTATTTTTAATGCAGTAGGGCATCTTTTGCTGGTCATAAATTTATGCCGCTTTCAAAGTAGGAGGCTGAATCAAGCAACTACCGGACATCCAGTCATAGGCCATTAAAATATGCGCGAGAGCCGATGGCTGAACCGCGCGAGTAAAAGCAGGATTTGCATTGATATTATCTGCTGGTTTACTTTCCGATAGATAAGGCGCTTCAATAAAAGGATTCTCTATTTGAGAAAACCGATATTTTGCAGTTATAGCCTGCTCTCTCAGACGTAGCTTGTCATCAGGTTTCTTACCGACTAAACATCTTCTATTTATTCGCCTTAAATCTTGGTCTCGCCTGCTCATATTTTTACTCTTTTTATTTTTATTATGACGTTTGCAATTTATAAACTTCAACAAATTGATGTTTATTATCCGCAGCTCTTTATAAACATAATACTTATTTTTATACAAGAAAATAAATATATTTGTTCTATTGTTTAACCATGATAAATACATTCTATGATCTTCACCCCGTTTGAACGTATGATGGCTTTTCGGTATTTGCGCGCGCGCAAAAGCGAGAGCTTCGTCTCTGTCATTTCGGCGTTTTCTTTTCTGGGGATTATGCTTGGCGTTGCGACGCTCATTATTGTGATGTCTGTGATGAATGGCTTTCGGGCGGAGCTGACCGATCGCGTTTTGGGCTTGAACGGACATATAAATGTTGTTGGGCAGTCAGGTACCATCACAAGTTATCAAGATTGGCCTGTTATTTTGAGCCAGATTGAGGGCATCGACATTGTTCTCCCTCAAATTGAACGCCAAGCACTTTTTTCGGTTGAGGGTGCCTCGACAGGGGTTATGGTGCGCGGAATTTCTCAAAAAAATTTTAATGCCAAACCTGTCTTAAAAGATTCTTTGATATATGGCAGTATGTCGACTTTTAACGATGGAATCGGTCTGATTATCGGAAAAGAATTGGCAGAGCGTTACCGCCTTTACCCTGGCGATGAGGTTGTGCTGCTCTCGCCGCAAGGCAAGGCTTCGCCATTCGGAACCATCCCGCGCTCCCGTAAATTTGAGATTTCCGCAATTTTTGACGTTGAAATGTATGAGTATAATCAAGGCTTTGTCTTTATGCCTTTAAATGCTGCGCAGCAGTTTTTTGACCTTAAAAATGCCGTCAATACAATTGAGATTTTTACAGCCGATCCTCAACAAACACCGCGCTATCTTGAATCAATTTTACAACGTATTCCACCAACCATGCGTGCCTATGATTGGCGTGAAAGTAATGGCAGTTTTTTTAATGCGCTTCAGGTTGAGCGTAATGTTATGTTCTTGATTCTAACGCTGATTATTCTGGTTGCGGCGTTTAATATCGTGTCCTCAATGATTATGCTTGTGAAGGATAAGGCAAGGGATATCGCAATTTTAAGGACGATTGGTGCATCGCGGCGGTCAATGCTCAAGGTGTTTATTTTGGTCGGCGGCATGATAGGAATTGCAGGAACGGCGGCAGGCGCTATTTTGGGTATCGGCTTTGCGGCGAATATCGAGGCCATCCGCCAGTGGTTGCAAGCCTTGACAGGAACGGAGCTGTTTTCCGCCGAAATTTATTTTCTGACCAAACTCCCTGCAAAAGTCGACTGGATGGAAGTGTTAAGTGTCATCCTCATGGCGCTTACTATATCGCTTTTGGCAACGCTTTACCCTGCTTGGCGCGCGGCAAAACTCAACCCTGTTGAGGTGTTAAGATATGAATGATGTTTCTATACTTAAAGCTCATAACCTTCAAAAATCATATGCTCAAGCGGATGGTGAGCCTCTTGATATCTTAAAAGATTTCTCGATTGAATTAAAGCAAGGCGAAATTGTCGCACTTGTCGGGCCGAGTGGCTCCGGAAAGTCAACCTTGCTTCATATTCTTGGGCTATTGGATAAGGCCGATAATGGTGATTTAATGATTAATAGCCGCGATATGGCAAAGATTGGCGAGGCGGAACGGACACGAATTCGCCGTCATGACATTGGCTTTATTTATCAGTTTCATCATCTCCTGCCTGAATTTAACGCGATGGAAAATGTGATGCTCCCTCAAATTATTGCGGGACGGTCAAAGGTGGCGGCGCATAAACGCGCCAGTGCACTTATTAAAACCTTAGGGCTTAGCTATCGGGGGGATCATCGCCCTGCCAAATTATCAGGGGGGGAGCAGCAACGCGTGGCGATTGCGCGGGCATTGGCGAACGCACCGAAAGTAATATTGGCGGATGAGCCGACAGGAAATCTCGACCCCTCAACGGGAGAAAATGTGTTTCAGCTTTTGCTGAGTACGGTCAGGATGACAAATACAACCGCGCTTATTGCGACGCATAATATGGATCTCGCCGCTAAAATGGACAGAACAGTTGTTTTTTAGCCGTTATGGTAACAGGATAATAATAAATCCCCTCTCCCTGGGGAGAGGGCTAGGGTGAGGGGTTGCAAGCTATATTACCCCTCATCCGGCTCTCTTTGTTCGCCACCTTCTCCCAAGGGAGAAGGGATATCTTTAAATTTTAATTATCAATAAGCCGCACATTAGCGAATTTACCGACTGTGATGGGCGAGCCATTAAAGTTTCGCGTAAGAAGAATAATTCCCCGATAAACACCTTCATCCCATAATTCTCGCCCGCGTTTAACCTGAAAACTAATCGGAAAAAAATCCTGATTTTGCGAGATGGTAAAATCTTCCTGCTTTAAAATATCCCCAGTTTCTGTTTCAATGCGGAGTGTGATTTTATCACCCTCACGGACATTCATCATCAACCCCCAAAGCGATAATCCAGGTGTATTTGTTGCGATTTCAGTAGCCTGAGGGACAAGCCCGTTTAAGATAGCCTCGCCCGGAATATCACCGACTGCAAAACCGATACCTGCCATGTTGGCAGGCTCATATAACGGGTTTGCATCACCGCGCCAAAGCGGTTTGCTTTCAGCCATGCATCCTTCGAGGGCTGTACGCCCGCTAAACGGGTCGAAAATCATACCGTTGCGTAAGACAGCAAAAGACAGGCGTGGCCATGGCGTTTGCCCGCTATTTCCAATCGTACCGAGTATTTGCCCTGCCTGAACATCTTGCCCGATTTGAACCTGCACTGTTTCGGGGTTGAGGTGGCAGTAGCTTGTCTCCCATCCATCAACGTGGTCAATTAAAACACGCTGACCGCATGCGCCGCCAGTATCACCCGCGAATGTTATGGTTCCATCCGCGGCGGCAATAACAGGCATATTTTGTTTGACAGCATTGCGATGGGCAAGGCTGATATGGGTTGAGAGGTTGCCGTCACTTGCCTTTTGCCCACACATGTAATCTTCGGCGACGTTGCGCTGCGTATTCAGGTCGACATGATTGGTAATCCAGCATGTCTCAGTCAGACGGCAAGGAACAGGAAAGAGAAGCTCAATCGCTTTTGCAGGTTTTGCGATACTTAAAACAGTGATAATGATAAGCGCAAGGGTTTGACACGGTTTCGCCATAGCGTCATTATAGCATAATTCATGGATAATTCATCACAGCCGCACAATAAAAAAACCAGCGTGATTATTAAACGCCTGTTTAATGAGTATATCAGCCGCTATAAATTATTGCTGTCATTTGCGTTATTCTGGATGATTGTTGCGGCATCCATGACAGGTGTTTTTGCGTGGATTATTGGCCCTGTCATGGATGAGATTATGGTGGGCGCGAACACGGATATGATTGTGCCGATTGCGGGAACGCTCTTGATTTGCCTTGTGGTGAGAGGGGTTGCCACCTATTTTCATTCGGTTCAAATGGGCACAATCGGCCATCATCTTGTTGCAGATATTCAACATGATTTGTTCAGGCATATGATCCGCCTTGATTTACAGTTTTTTCAGGATAATCACAGCGGTTCACTCGTTGCCCGTATGATTTCGGATGTGCAGGTGATGCGCGCGGCCTTGACCGACAGTTTAACCGGTATCGGGAAAAATCTGATAACGCTTGTTATCTTGATTGGTGTGATGATTTACCGCGATTGTATTTTGGCACTCATAGCCTTGACTATTTTCCCATTCATGGCGTTTTATGTGGCAAAACTGGGAAAGAAACTCCGCTCTATCTCAAACAGGACGCAAGACGCAGTCTCAACGATGACTGCGGGATTAGCGCAAACTTTTCAAGCCATTCGTCAGGTTCGGGCTTTTGGGAAAGAAAATTACGAAAGTGAGAGGGCAGGGGAGACGTTAGCGCAAGTGCGTGGATTGAATATCAAAAATACCCGAACAGGCAATCTCTCAACGCCTGTCAATGATTTGCTGGTGGGAATCATTTTGTTCGGAATTATCAGCTATGGCGGCTGGCGCGTGGTTCAGGGCGAGTCAACGGCAGGCGACATCATGTCCTTTATCGCGGCGTTTTTGATGGCTTATGAACCTATGAAGAAGCTCGCCAAGCTGAATAATAATCTGAATATTGGTCTTGGCGCGGCAGACCGTGTGCTGGGTGTTTTTGATATCGATATTAACAATGAAGTTGAAAAAGATTTGCCCTCATTTACAATAAAAAACAATAAGGCAAATATTCAGTTTCGGAATGTTGATTTCGCTTATCAAGACGGCGAAAAAGTTTTGGATGCGATAAGTTTTGAAGCCAAGGCAGGTGAAGTTACGGCACTTGTCGGGCCTTCTGGTGGCGGGAAAACAACCATTCTCAATCTTATTCCACGTTTTTATGCGCCTGATAATGGTGAGATTTTGGTGAATACTATAAATACGGCGGGCGTGTCGTTGAAATCCTTGCGGCAAAATATTGCCTTTGTTTCTCAGGATATTATCATCTTTGATAATAATGTGGCCGCGAATATAGCCTATGGCTTTGACAATTACGACCAAAAGCAAATTGAGGCGGCGGCGAGGGCTGCCTATGCCCATGACTTCATCATGGATTTACCGAATGGCTATGATACACAGCTTGGTGAGAATGGCACAACGCTTTCAGGGGGACAGCGACAGCGCATTGCGCTCGCGCGCGCATTCCTCCGCAACGCGCCGATATTATTGCTGGATGAGGCGACAAGCGCGCTTGATAATGAATCGGAACGTTTTATTCAGGAATCTTTACAGAGCCTTCAAAAAGGGCGCACAACGATTGTGATTGCCCATCGCCTGTCAACAATTGAGCAGGCACACAAGATTATTGTTTTGAATGACGGGCAAGTTGTTGAGCAAGGAAGCCATGATGAGCTTGTAAAAAAGGGTGGTCTTTATCAAACATTACGCGGTAATTTGGAGTAAAACAGATGAAATTTTTTAAGCAATTTGCAGTGGCCTTAATATTGGTCTATCTGGCGTTATTAACCTATCTCTATGCCTTTCAACGATCCTTAATCTTTCATCCTGAGACGGTTGAAAGCTATGACAGTGAAGCCTTGCAGGCTCAAGATATTGAAATCAAAGGTGAAAAGGGACAAAACTGGTTTTATCTTCCCGCCGCTGAGCCATCTGAAAAAACGCTGATTTATTTTCATGGTAATGCAGGTATGGCTTTAGGGCGTTTAAATAAAGCTGAAGAATGGCGCGCTGCAGGCTTTAATGTCGCTTTGGTTGAATATCCCGGTTATGGCGCGAATGATGGTATAGCAAGTGAAATTGGCTTTTACAGACAAGGTCATCGCGTCATGCAATATCTGATTGAAACGCAACCTGAAGCTCAATTCTACCTCTATGGTGAATCGATCGGCTCTGGTACGGCGATCGAAATGGCAGACTGCTATGATATTGAGGGGCTGATTATTGAGGCGGGATTTACATCGCTTTCCGCCATGGCCTATGATCAATATCCTTTTGTGCCTGTTGATCTCATGCTGATTGATCGCTTTGATAATGTGACCAAACTTCAGACTATGACAGAGAAGGATTTCACTCTCTATGTTATTCACGGCACGTTGGACGAGACTGTGCCTTACGAGATGGGGCTTGAGCTTTATCAATCTTACCCGGGGTCTAAAGAATTTTTCCCGATTGATGGTGCAGCCCACAATAACATTTATGATATGACCGATATTCAGGCAATTATCTCAGAAATTTAACCTCTTAAAAATTTTTCATTTTTTTATTGCATGTGCGAAAGAGAGGCGTATAGTGCGGTCGGTTTACGAAATAACTTATGATTCGTTAAACCGTAACTTGAAAAAAATAAAAAAGGTAACCCATGTCACCCGAACGTATTGTTTCGAAGCTTGGTATCACGAATGTCATCACGGTTTCTTGTGATGCGACTGTTGAGGAAGCTTTACGTCTTTTGGACGAAAAACAGGTTCGTGCCGTACCGGTTGTTGATAAAGACGGCATCTTTAAAGGATTATTTTCCACTCACGAAGTTATTAAAAGCCTGGTGCCAAGTTATATGGTCGGTGGGTTGCAAACGCTTGATTTCGCAAGTGGAGCAGGCGGGCAGTTAGCCTCGCGCTTACGCAAATTTTATCCGAGCCATGTGAAAGACCATGTCCGCACGAGCGATGTCGTAACAATCACTGAAAAAACCAATACATGGGAAGCTTTGCGCATCATTGCAAAGCATGGCTCCCCCATTCCTGTTATCAATGCAACAGGTCACCTCATCGGCCTTATATCCGAGCAATCGGTTATTGAAGCCCTCCTGAAAATGGAAGCGGATGAGGCTGAAGACATTCAAACAGAAAATATAGAATAAAAAACAGGGAGTTATAATATGACACCGCATAATGCGCATGGCGGCGAGATAATCGCGCCAACAGGCGGAATTTTTGATTGGCAACCACTCGTCAATTTGGGCGAGACGGTTGGATTAAGTCCGGCTATATTGGTCTCAACAACCATCCTGGTTATTGCCTATGCTTTCATTATTTCGGAACGCATCAACAGGGCGGTTGTCGCATTGATAGGTGCGGGATTAATGATCTTCCTTGGTGTGATGAATCAGCATACGGCGGTTCAGGGCATTGATTTCAATACGATTTTCCTCCTCATCGGGATGATGGCGATTGTCGGCATTACCAAACGCTCTGGCGTATTTCAGTTTGTGGCGATTTTAACTGCAAAACGTATGAAAGGCAACCCGCGCTCTCTTTTGGCAGGTCTTGCAATCATTACGGCTGTCTTCTCGGCTTTGCTTGATAATGTGACGACGGTTATGCTGATTGTGCCTGTCACTTTGCTCTTAACAGATCAGTTGAAGTTAAACCCGTATCCATTTCTGTTTTCACAAATATTTGCCTCTAATATTGGCGGGATGGCAACCCTTATTGGTGACCCGCCAAACATTCTGATTGGGTCTGCCGTTGGTTTCTCATTCATGGATTTTATTTATAATACAGGGCCTGCATCGCTTATAATTATGGTGTTCATTATTGTTTTCTTTGATTTACTTTGGGGGCGGAAATTCGATGTTCATATGAGGCTTCGTGCACGAATTATGAGTTTTGAGCCTAGGGAAGCTTTGACCGATGTTGTCCTGCTTTATAAATCACTTTTCACAATGGCGTTGGTGATTTTCGGCTTCATCTATGGTCATGGTCACGGGATTGAGCCCGGGACTGTTGCCCTTGTCGGTGCGGCCTTCCTCATGTTACTGGATATATACAAATTCGGCGCGGAGGAGCAATCGCACCGTGTGCATAAAGCTTTAGGCGAAGTGGAGTGGGAAACCATCTTTTTCTTCATGGGTTTATTCATGCTTGTTTACGGGGTGGAGCAAGCCGGTTTACTATCCATGCTGGGTGAAAAACTATTGAACTTCACGGATGGCGATATTGCTTACACGGCCGTACTTGTTTTATGGGCGTCGGCGGTTTTCTCGGCGATTGTTGATAATATTCCGTTTGTGGCAACGATGATTCCGCTTATTCAGTCGATGGAGGCAGAGCTTGGCGGGCATGATGCTATTTTGCCAATCTGGTGGGCGTTATCGCTTGGCGCTTGTCTTGGTGGGAATGGTTCGCTTGTCGGTGCTTCGGCAAATGTCATGGTGGCGTCCTTTGCAGAGAGAGCAGGGCACAGGATTTCATTTATTAAATTCCTGAAACTCGGCTTCCCGTTAATGATTGCAACGATTGTGATTGCGCATGTCTATCTTGAATTTATGTTCTTGCGTTAATAATACCATACGTCATTACACGTTTTGTAAAGCAAATACGTGTAATCCAGTACTCTATAATGTCTGGATTGCACGCATAAAGCGTGCAATGACAATTTGTGTGATCGTGTTTTTATTATCTGCTTGTCAGGCAGGTGATAGACAGACTATTACGCTAGCGAAACCGTCAGGTGAGGAACTCACATTTTCTGTCGCGTTAGCCATGACTGATGAGGAGCAACAAAAGGGCCTGATGCATATTGAGTCTATGGCCGATAATGAAGGCATGTTATTTGTCTTTGAAGAGCCGCGTGATAACCCGCGTTTCTGGATGAAAAATACGTTGATACCGCTCGATATGTTGTTTTTCGATGAGAGAAATATGCTTGTTCATATTGAGCGTAATGTTCAACCGCATGATCTGACTTTACGCGGCCCTGATAAGATAATTTGCAGTGTCCTTGAACTTAATGGCGGTATCGCAAAGGAGAGGGCTATTCCTCTCGGCGCGGAATTAATCACGAATATTCATCAAGAATGCTTGCAATAGATATGTGATTAGTGATAAATACTTTTTAGTTTCGGGATGTGGCGCAGTCTGGTAGCGCACCTGGTTTGGGACCAGGGGGCCGGAGGTTCGAATCCTCTCATCCCGACCAGCCTTCGCACTTCGTGCTTCGACTGGCTTACGCCAGAAAGACAGGCTAAGCCGATGAGGAGAAGGCTGCGCGCCGAAGCTTGAAGCGTCAGCGAAAAGCGAAGGAGGGCTAAGTTGTTTTACGTTTACCATTTAAGAAGCCTTTCAAATCCAAATCAAACATATACAGGTTATGCATCTGATTTAAAGAAGCGTTTGAATGATCATAATACAGGATTATCAAAGCATACTGCCAAGTATATGCCTTGGGAATTAATCTGTTATCACGCCTTTAAAGATAAAAGATCAGCGCAAGAATTTGAGTATTATTTAAAAACCGGTTCAGGCAAAGCATTTGCTAAAAAACGCTTTTGCTAATCCTCTCATCCCGACCATTTTTATCACTTTCATTAATGACATGTTAAAACGGCTTTGGTAGTCTTTTTCCATGGTTCAGAAAGTGCGTATCTATTGCCGTTCAAAAAGCGTGACTCAATCAGGTCGCGATAATGCGGGCGTCTGGGTTTTGGAGGCAATACGCCCCTCCAAACAAACGCCTGAGCCACTCATGGGCTGGACTCAAAGTGGCGATACTCTTAATCAAGTCAGCCTTGAATTCCCCACCAAAGATAGCGCAGAAACATTTGCAAAGTCGAAAGGATGGCGTTATATAACGGGTGTGGAAAATACGCGGCGCGTAAAACCACGCAATTATTCCGACAACTTCAAATATGTGGAGCCTGTCGACTAAACGGTCCCGTAGCTCAACCGGATAGAGCAACTGCCTTCTAAGCAGTAGGTTGTAGGT
>CAZHEE010000016.1:0-18644 GCA_964531715.1 uncultured Micavibrio sp.
CGTGACCAATCGTCCCGATATTCACATGTGGCTTATTACGCTCAAACTTATCCTTTGCCATTTTCTTAATGTCTCCTTGATTTATAAAAAATATCTACAATACTAGCGGAATATAGGGGTTATGATGCAAATTGCAAGTGGAAAAATCGCACGCAATAAAGCCTTGACAAAAAGCCGAATATATAGGATTATTGTCCTAATAATACCATAATTGTGTTTGATAGATCCCCGCTTTCGCGGGGAAGGCAAGTTTAGAAATCACACCTTTGTATTTCTCTGTTTGCCTCTGTAGTTAAACAAAATTTCCATTCATGAAAAGACCTTTATAACCCCCTTAACACTAAAGGAGCATGACCCATGCAAACATTTATCAACCCTATCCACGCCCGCCAGTTATCAGGGCCGATAAGCGTTAGCGACGCTGTCCGCCTTGTTCGCTCTAACGCTATTCATCCATCCGCAAGCTTTACGCGCGTGGCGGATCAATCCTACTTTGATGCAGCGGGAGAATTGGACATTGCACCCAATAATACCCCTACATTTACAACCGAATATGGTGTACGAGGCCTGCAGATTTATGAGGATAGCGAAAATCGCGTTATTCAAAATAATATTAATATTTTTAATAACTCATTAGCATCTTTAACTAAGGGGCAGACAGGTCTGGCAGGAACGGCTACCGCGCGCCGTATGGATGAGGGGGTAAGTACGCTTTATCACGCCGCAACTGACAGTGCCTCGCAACAATATTTGGCAGGGCGCGAATGGGTTATATCGGTTTTTGTGAAGCCTGAAACATGTGAGTATGTACAGCTTCTCGTGTCCAGCGCGATCGACTCAACGGCTTGGGTAAATATTGAGTTAAAAGGCGATGGAAAGGTTACAAAATCAGGCGGCGGAGAAATCAGAAGCGGCATTCACAAAATCCCGAATAGTGACTGGTATCGCGTACAGATGACGGTTGATGGAAATAATGCCACGGGGCAAAGCTTCCTCGCAATGCTGCAAGACGGGCAGGAAAATCGTCTAGATGGTTTTAACGGTACAAACCGAACGGTCTTGATTGACGGGTGGCAATTAGAAAATGGCTTTACAGTGGCCAGCCCCTATATACCAAACACAAATGCAGTTTCACTCAGGCCGCAAACGGATAATTTAATGCTCACAGGCTCTGACTTCAGCGATATCTGGAATGATGGTGAGGGGAGCTTCATAATTGATTGGTATGACCCGATAGGCTCACGGGCAGTCAATGCAGCATTATTATCCATCAGTAATGGCTCAGGCGCGAACCGTATTGAGATTATTACAGGCTCGCAAAGGCTACCGCGCGTCACAAGTGGCGGCACGACATCCGTGAACATGAATATCCCAAACCCTGCCAAAGGCGATAATGTCGATGTCATTACCTTTGACGCGGATGGTTTCGATTATTTTCTAAATGGGACTCATGCGGTAGATGATAATAATGTGACTATTCCAAGCGCGGTAAACCGCATGGGCATTGGCGTGTCCTCGACTGGTACAAGCGGACCGATTAATGCCGTCATTAAATCCGTGACGTATTATCCGCGAAAGATTGATAATTCTGACGCGCTTGCGGCCTCCGCAAAATATATTGATTTCCTTGTTGGTGGTGACAGCTACATGGCAGGGTCCGGTAATATCGGTCTTGCATCCGGGCTGATTGCAAATAATTATCAACTAGCGAATGTTTCACAAGGCGGGTTATCTCTTGATGCGGCAGTAACAGCCGTTGAGAATGCGGATCTTAGCCCTTTTAAAAAGCTTATCTTTTTTGATGGTTCAGTCAATAATCACGGCACAGTTACACAAGATATGGCAAAATATGCACGCCTGATAACGGCAACGAATGGCAATTTAATCATAATATCGCCAACACTTTACAGCAACCTGGCAACCGGAAATATTCCTGATGCGCAACATTCGCTAAATCTGACGTCGGCCCTCATCGCCCAATATGGGTCAAATCTGATCATAGACTCAACAGCAATCGCGCGGAGTTTGTCGGGCGCGACTTTCACCGATGCAATGAATGCGAATGATGCGGGTTATAGAAGCACAATGTATGATGCCCTGTTCCAGTCGGACAATATCCATATGGGGCAGGCCTTATGTGATGCCATTACAAATGCGGTCATTACCTTATTATAACCGCGCCATCTTTTACGATGGCTTCAATGGTTTTTGTGGATTTTAAGGCTTGCGCGGTTTCAAGAACCTGACCCTCACTGTCTTTTAAAACCGCAAAGCCGCGTTGAAGGATATTTTTATAGGATAATGTTTCCAGCATACGGCTTGCATTATTGAGCCGTATGTCCTCATCTTGTGTTAATGTTTCACGCATACGGGTGAGCTTCTCGCCTGTATGTGTCAGCTGTATCTCTGCCTTTTCGATTTTTGAACGCGGGGTTTGGATGGCACCGCTTAATCGCGAAAGCTTTCCTTCATGGGTGCTCAGCATGGTTTGAAAAGCGTAATCCAGCTTTGCTGTCACCGCATCTGTCCGTTGTTCCAGTGGTTCTATCATACGGAGCGGATTATCGAGTGTACGCGTTATTTGTTTGAGGTTTTGAGCCTGCACATCTGCCATGCGCTTCATAATTTGAGTGAGACGCAAACCATCATCTATGACTTGCGCCATCAGATTTTCAAGCACTGGCACTGCCATTTCGGCGGCACCCGTAGGGGTGGGCGCGCGCCTGTCGGATGCAAAGTCAATCAAGGTCACATCCGTTTCATGCCCGACGGCGGATATAATCGGGATATCGGATTCTGCCGTTGCCCTCACAACATTTTCCTCGTTAAATGCCATCAGGTCTTCTAATGAACCGCCGCCACGCGCAACGATAATCAAATCAGGGCGGTTTTCAGATTGAACACGATTAAAGCCTTTGATGGCCTTTGTGACTTGGTCTGCCGCCCCTGTACCCTGCACCTGAACAGGCCACACAATAATATGGCATGGAAAACGATCACGGATACGATGAATAATATCCCGAATAACCGCGCCCGTGGGTGAGGTTACAACCCCGATAATGCGCGGCATAAAGGGGAGAGGTTTCTTGCCCCCCTCATCGAACAACCCTTCTGCAGCGAGGGCTTTTTTACGCTGTTCCAGCATTTTAAGCAGCGCACCTTCACCGGCAAGCTCCATCCCTTCAATGATAAGCTGATAGCGCGAGGAGCCAGGGAAGGTCGTCATGCGCCCTGTACAAATCACATCCATCCCCTCTTCGGGGCGAAGGCTTAATTTTTGAACCGTTCCTTTCCAGCAAACGACATTCAAAACGGCATTTTCATCCTTCAAATCACTATAAAGATGCCCTGATTTGGCAAGTGTTACGCGCGATAACTCTCCTCTGACGCGAACATGGGAAAACGCGCCTTCCATGGTTTTCTTAACCGCTCGGGACAGGTCGGATACGGAAAATTCAGGAACATTATCAATCATGAATGTAGTCTAGCTTAAAAGCTAATGACCTGTCTTTAGGAAATAACATAGCCGTCATTATACGAGCCTGCCCCGGCGAAGGCCGGGGTGTAATCCAGTTTCATATTTTTCTGGATTGCACGCACGGCGGCGTGCAATGACTTAACGAAAATAGGGTTAATTAAAATTCATACTCTCTGGCTCTCAGAAATGATTGTGATAAACTCCCATGTATGACACAAAAAAAACTCACCATTCTTCAAATACTTCCTTCCCTCGGTGTTGGCGGGGTTGAGCAAGGCTGTATCGATATTGCATCCGAAATCGTGAAATCGGGCGCGCGCTCTATCGTTGTATCCCATGGCGGGAGCCGTATTAATGACCTGCTCCGCATTAAGTCCGAGCATATCGATATGCCTGTCCACACCAAAAACCCTTTCAAGATGTTGCGTAATGCCCGTCGTCTGGCCAAGCTCATAAAACGCGAACAGGTGGATATTGTCCATGCCCGTTCACGCGCCCCTGCCTGGAGCGCTTGGATGGCTTGTAAAAAAACTGAAACGCCTTTTATCACGACCTTTCACGGTGCCTATAAGGGAAATGAAAATAAGTTTAAGAAATATTATAACAGCATCATGACACGCGGCGACCGTGTGATTGCGGTTTCGAACTTTATGGCAGAATTCGTGCGAGAGACATTCAATATTGATGAACGGAAAATGACCGTTATTCATCGCGGTGTTGACCTTGAGCGGTTTCGCCCCGAATTGGTGAGCGCGGAGCGTGCAATTAATCTGGCGAAGCAGTGGCGCATCCCCGACGGTGTGCCGCTCATCCTCATGCCGGGACGGGTCAGCAAGATAAAGGGGCATCATATCCTGATTGAAGCTTTGGAGAAACTGGGGCGGCGCGATGTATTTTGCATCATGGTCGGGCCCAACCAAGGGCGCAATGAATTTCAAGAGGAGCTGGAAAAAACCATCACACGTAAAAACCTGTCAGGCATTGTCAGGATTGTTGATAGCTGCTCAGACATGCCCGCGGCTTATTCTCTGGCCTCGGTTGTGGTTGCACCATCGACGGTGCGGGAATCATTCGGGCGTGTCCCGATTGAGGCGCAGGCAATGGGTCGCCCCGTGGTTGCCTCAGATTATGGCGGGTTTAAAGAAACGATTATTCATAAACAAACAGGCTGGCTGTTCCCTGTCGGTGATGCGCTTCAACTTGCAGAATGTATCAGGCAGGCATTGGCTTTAAATGAGGAAGAGCGAAACGGCCTTGCCTATCAAGCGATAACGCATGTCACCACGCATTTCACGAAGGATAAAATGTGCAATGATACGATGGAGGTTTACGCCGATATACTTCGGGGTCGTATGGGCGGTTAGGCGTTCGTTATTTCTCTTTTACGAAACATACAATCATACTCATACTATAGAAAATGGAGATAAATTGATAAAATAATGCTAAAAGGCTTATTCTTATTTCTCTCTATCTCTCAACCTTGACCGAAGCCATTCAGTTGCACATTAAGACCCGTCTTTCAAGTATCGGGATGCAGCTTCTGCCCCCTGTTATCGGGTTTGTTATGCTTATCTTAATTTATGGGTGGTTTATTTGGCTACCCCAAACCGTCATTTTTGTCATTAGGGAAAACAAGCATCATCTTGAACAAACGCTTGATGCCATCGCCGAGGGTTTAATCCCGCTTATGGCCTCGAAAAAACCGACAAGCTATAACCATTATTTGAACACAATTTTACAGGCCCATGATGATTGGATTATGTTGGTTTTTACGGATAAAAATGATGCCACCATCTATCCGCAAAAGAGCTTACCAAAACCTAAACTCAGCGAAACCATAAGGAAGATTGATAAGACAATCTTGATCGGGGATGAGCCTTATGGTCGTCTCGTACTCTATTATGATTTTACGGATGATATTAACCATATCAGGCAAAGTGCTTATCTATTTTTTCTTATTATTGTTTTGTTAATCAGTATTTTTGCGTTTCTGGTCGGCTGGATCATCATGCGGCAAATTGTTCGCCCGGTTATTGCGTTGTCAAAAGCCTCGGAACGTATTGCACGGCAGGATTTTGAAACTGAATTGCCGCCCGTTTCTCATGATGAAATCGGGCATCTAATTGCGCGGTTCGGTTTGATGCGCGATCAAATTGCGGAACGGACAAATGCTTTAAAAACCGCCCTTCATCGCGCAGACACCGCCAATAGAGCAAAGAGCGAATTTCTGGCGAATATGAGCCATGAGCTGCGCACACCGATGAACTCTATTATTGGCCTATCCGACTTATTGATTGATACACCGCTGGACGCGGAACAAGAACAATCGGTTCGTGCAATTAATAATTCGTCAGAGGTTCTTTTGACTCTTCTTAACGATATTCTCGATTTTTCAAAAATTGAGGCGGGCGAGATGTCACTGGAAATCATCGCCTTTGATTTAGGAATACTGATGAATGATATGACTTCGCTGATGGCGCCGCAGGCCAAGGCCAAGATGTTGAATTTTACCACGCATATTGATGGGAATTGCCCGACAGGCCTTTATGGTGACCCGACACGGCTCAGGCAAATTCTGATGAATCTGTTAAGCAATGCAATTAAATTCACTGATGATGGCTCAATCCATTTAAGTGTGTATGCAAAAGATAAACAAATTATTTTTGAGGTGAGAGATACAGGTATCGGTATTCCTGAAGACAGGCTGGAAACGATATTCAGTAAATTCACACAAGCGGATGAGACAACAACACGGCGGTTTGGCGGAACCGGACTTGGTCTGGCAATTTCACAGAAACTTGCGGAAATGATGGGGGGCATCATCACGGTTAAAAGTGTCCCTGGGGAAGGTTCATGCTTTGTTGTCAATTTACCTTTGAATGAAGCCAATCCTGAAGATCTGAAAGCCATAGCGGTGGATGATGACGGCGTGATGGCGGATAAGGATAAGCTTCGCAACGCTCAAATTTTGATTGTGGATGATCACCCGATTAACCTCATGTATTTAAGAAAGCTTCTTAAAAAATTCGGTATCGGGCGCATTCAAATGGTGGATAGCGGGGAAGAAGCCTTCGAATATACGCAAGTGCATGTCTATGACGCAATTTTGATGGATTGCCAAATGCCCGGCATGGATGGCTTTCAAACAACACAAGCCATACGCAAAATGCATGCAGGGCAAAATTTGCATACGCCGATTATTGCCTTGACCGCCAATGCGATGCGCGGTGACCGCGAAAAATGCATTGCCGCAGGTATGGATGATTATTTAAGCAAGCCGGTTAATCCTGACCTTTTGCTCAAAACATTATCAAAATGGATTAAGGGAAGTTAGGGTCTAAACCACAGATAAGCATCAATATAGTAATTTCTAAATAAAATTCATAAAAAATATCCCGTCATTGCGAGGAACGGAGTGACGAAGCAATCCATACGATCTTTGACACTGTATAGATTGCCGCGGTCGCATAGCCTGCCCTCTGCGAAGGCAGGGGGCTCCCTCGCAATGACGCTTTTTATTGAAAAACAACTATATATTTCAATTTGTTATCTTCACCGAATGAAATGGAGTACAGTACCTAATAGTTTATTTGACAAAGAAAACTCTTCTTCCTCTTTAACTCTGCGATAAAATTATGAATTGCTTACTTCAAGGTTAATTGTTTCAAAACCTCATCCGTTCCTGTAATGAGCGAGCCATTACGAAAATCCTTTGATTGTTTGCCATAGGCCAGTCTTATGCCCGTTTCCGAGTCAATTATATCGCCCCCAACCTGAAGCAACATGGCATGGGCGGCGGCGGTATCCCATTCAAATGTCGGAACATAGCGCGGATACAGATGCGCCGTTCCATCGGCAATCAGGCAGAATTTCAACCCTGACCCGCGCGTGGTAAAGGATTGGATTTTATGATCTTTTAACAGTTCCTGCCGTTTACGGTTTTTATCCTTATCAGGATGGCTCGCGCTTCCGATAATGATAAGACCTTTCTCCTTCTTATAAGATAGAGTCTTCATCGGCTCATTATTTTTAAAGGCACCAATGCCCTCACCGCTATAATAAAGGTCTTGGGTTGCCGGGAGGTAGACAATCCCGAAAACAGGTTGTCCGTTTTCTATCAGACCGATATTGACCGTAAAATCCTTACTGCCCTTCGCAAATTCTTTCGTACCATCCAATGGGTCAATCAGCCAGTATCGGCTTTCCTGCGCAATATCAGGGTTATCCCCTGCCTCCGATTGTTCCTCGGCAATGACAGGAATATCGGGCGCGAGTGTATTTAACCCTGCAATAATGATATCTTCCGATGCCTGATCGGCTTGGGATACGGGTGAGCCATCTTTTTTATAGTGAACATCATACCCATCACTATGATAGCGCATAATTGCCTCCCCTGCTTTTTTGGCAAGGGTCAATAGCTTGTCTAAATTATCTTTCGGGTAAAACATCATGTCTTTTTTAGCATAGACTATAGTCAAATGCCTTTGTGAATGATAATTTATATGCAGATTTATATAAGCCTATAAGGGAAAAACATGCTGACAGACTATAACGGACAGAAGATTATCGACCATGAATATGATGTTGTGGTGGTCGGTGCAGGCGGTGCAGGGCTTCGCGCGACATTCGGCATGGCAGAGGTCGGCCTGAAAACCGCTTGCCTGACCAAGGTTTTCCCAACGCGGTCTCATACAGTTGCGGCGCAAGGCGGTATCTCGGCGGCACTCGGCAATATGGGTGAGGATGACTGGCGTTATCATATGTATGATACAATCAAGGGTTCGGACTGGCTCGGTGATCAGGATGCGATTGAATATATGTGTAAGGAAGCAATTCCTGCGATTATTGAGCTTGAACATTATGGCGTACCCTTTTCAAGGACGGCAGATGGGAAGATTTATCAACGTCCGTTTGGCGGTATGACAACCAATTACGGTGAGGGCACGGCACAACGCACATGCGCCGCCGCCGACCGTACAGGTCATGCCATTCTCCATACGCTTTATCAACAAGCTCTCAAACATCAGGCTGAATTCTTCATTGAATATTTCGCGCTTGATTTAATTATGGGTGATAATGGCGAATGCCTCGGCGTGATGGCGTGGAATTTGGAGGATGGAACGATCCACCGTTTCCGTGGGCATCAAACCGTGCTAGCAACAGGTGGATATGGGCGGGCTTATTTCTCCTGCACCTCTGCCCATACATGTACGGGTGACGGGAATGCAATGGTATTGCGTGCAGGATTACCTTTACAGGATATGGAGTTCACCCAATTCCACCCGACAGGAATTTACGGCGCAGGATGTTTGATTACCGAAGGTGTGCGGGGTGAGGGCGGCTACCTCACCAACAGTGAAGGCGAACGCTTTATGGAGCGTTATGCCCCATCTGCCAAAGACTTGGCGTCTCGCGATGTTGTGTCCCGCTCAATAACGATGGAGATTAATGAAGGCCGCGGTGTCGGTGCGCAAAATGACCATATTTACCTTAATCTTCAACATCTTGGTGCGGATGTGATTAATGAACGCCTGCCGGGTATTGCAGAAACGGCACGGATTTTCGCAGGCGCAGATGTCACGAAAGAACCGATTCCTGTGCTTCCGACCGTTCATTATAATATGGGTGGGATTCCGACTAATTATATGGGTGAGGTGATTAACCCGACTAAGCGTGATGCCGATGCGGTAGTGCCGGGCCTGATGGCGATTGGCGAGGCGGCGTGCGTGTCTGTCCATGGGGCTAATCGCCTTGGTTCAAACTCTCTCCTTGACCTTGTCGTGTTTGGGCGTGCGGCAGCAAAACGCGCGGCAGAAACGGTTAAGGCGGGCGAGAGCCATGCCCCACTCGGTGCGGATGATGGAACACGCGCGATAGAGCGTTTGGATAAAGTGCGCCGGAATGACCCGAAAATTGCAACGGCAGAGCTCCGCCTCGATATGCAAAAAACCATGCAGCAACATGCCGCCGTGTTCAGGACAGGCGACTCAATGGCTCAGGGTGAGGCTAAGATTGATAAGGCCTATGCCGCCAAGCATGATTTGGGTGTGAAGGACAAATCCATGATTTTCAACACAGATTTGGTTGAGACGTTAGAGCTTGATAATCTCCTCCCCCAAGCAGTCGTATCCATGCATAGCTGCCTTGACAGGACGGAAAGTCGTGGCGCCCACGCACGGGATGATTATCCTGATCGCGATGATAAGGACTGGCTCAAACACTCAACATGCACTATCACTGATAAGGGCGATGTGACGATGGGTGACCGCCCCGTCCACCTTTACACCATGACAAATGAGGTTCAGCCCGTCCCCCCTAAAAAACGGGTTTATTAAGCTCAAGACAAATTAAATCACAATCAAATTGCCAGGCTCAGAATTTATTGAATCTAAGCGGCTTTATCATGTTCCTTCAACAGCCCGCTTCGCTTGAGTAGCGCATCAGGGTTGGCATCCCGCCCTCGGAAGTTGCGATAAAGTTCGGCAGGATGGTATAGCCCGCCTTTGGCTAATATCTCATTCCTGAATTTCTGACCCGTTGCCTCATCATAAAGACCGTTTTCCTTAAACATCTCAAACGCATCGGCATCGAGAATTTCCGCCCATAGGTAGGAGTAATAGCCCGCCGCATAACCGCCCGCAAAGATATGGGTGAAGGATGTTGAGGTGCACCCGCCCTCATAATCAATCAGGACATAAGGGTCAACCGCCGCACGTTCATAGGCAATAACATCCGCATTTTCTATCGCCGCTACATCATCTTGCGTATGCCATGCCAAATCGAGTTGGCACAGCGATAATTGCCTTAAGTAAAACCAGCCTTTCATGAAATTTTCGGATTTGCGGAGCTTATCAATCATCTCTGTAGGGATTGGCTCTCCCGTTTCATAATGCCGCGCGAACAAATTAAGTGTTTCAGGCTCGGTCAACCAATTTTCCATGATTTGCGATGGTAATTCGACAAAATCCCAATAAACACTCGTGCCACTAATCTGGCCTAAATCAATATCGGTCAGTAAGCTGTGAAGCGCATGCCCAAATTCATGAAACAAGGTTGAAACCTCATCAAAAGTGAGGAGCGATGGCTTGTCTTTTGTCGGTTTTGTAAAATTCATGACGATAGAAATAAGCGGAAGCTCAATCTCGCCCTGTGCATCTGTATCACGATCGCGGATAGAAGATTGCCATGCGCCTTGCCGTTTGCCCTCACGCGGGTGGAAATCGGCGTAGAGAAGGCCGCGCATCGTGCCGTCAAAATCACGCACTTCATAAGTGCTGACATCCTCGTGATAGGTCGGTATTTTTTCGATAGGTGTCACTTTAACGCCGAATAATTTCTCCGCATGGGTGAAAACGCCATTAATGACTTGGTCGAGAGGAAAGTAGGGGCGTAAGGCCTCCTCATCAAAATCGAAATGAGCCTTCTTCATTTTTTCCGACCAATAGGCAATATCCCAAGGCTTGAGCTTACCTTTAAAGCCATTGCCTTTGGCAAAGTCCTGCAGTTTTTGAAGATCGTCTTCAGCTGCAGGGCGCACGCCTTTTTCAAGCCTGTCAATGAACGCATGAACATTGCCGATATTTTGAGCCATACGGCGGTCAAGAGCGTATTCGGCATATGTTTTGGAGCCGAGTAGATTGGCACGTTCAAGGCGGATTTGTGCGACTTTTTTTGCAATCTCGCGATTATCAAATGGCTCACCCAAGCCACGCGCGGAGAAAGCCCGCCATAGTTTCTCACGCAGCTCGCGATTATCGGCATAGGTCATAAAAGGGATATAGCTGGGGTAATCGAGCGTGAAGCACCATCCGCTATTATTGCCTTTGGCCTCGGCGGCTTCTTTCGCGGCGGTGAGTGCGGTTTCGGGAAGGCCGCTCAACGCATTTTTATCCTCAATTACCATTTCAAAAGCATTGGCGGACTGGCGGGCATTATCGGCAAATTTCGGACTAAGCCTTGAGAGTTCGGCATCAAGCGCGCGCAACGTTTCCTTATCAGTATCGGATAGCAGCGCACCGTTACGGACAAAACCTTCATACGTATCTTTTAATACAGCTATTTCGGCATCAGACAGGGCGAGCGTATCGCGGCGATCCCATAAATCTTTGACACGGGAAAATATGACGGGGTCGAGGTCAATATCATTTGAAAACTCTGCCGTAAGCGGCCCGATTTCTTGCGCCATTGCTTGGATAGTGTCTGTACTCTCCGCACCGAACAACGTGTAGAAGACTGACAAAACCTGTCCCAGCTCGGTACTGATATGATGGAGCGCGGTGATGGTGTTTGCAAAATCAGGTGCCTCAGGCGTCGATTTCACCATTTCAAACCGTTGCCGTGCAAGGGCGATGGCCTCCTTCACATGGGCGACAAAGCGGCTCTCATCCACTTTCGGGAAATTCGGCGCGTTGAGAGGAAGGGCAGGGTCGGCGTAAACGCTGAATTCAATTTGTGACATATATAAAAAACCTATCTTTTGGTGACTCTATGCACTCAAGAAGATAGGGGATTTGTAAAGAAATGGAAGGAAAGATTTATGCGGCTAAACGTGGTGGTTCTAAACGAAAAATACTACCTGAATTCTGCCCTTCAGCATGGGATATTACCTCAGGAGAATAATTTCTGCCATGGTTAGAAGTTAAAGCAACTTTACTTAGCCAATCAACCGAAGCATAGATAGTGTTGAAAAAGCAAAAAAAGTCATTAGGCATAAATACCTTGCTCCACATTTGCCCATTTTGTCTTGGAATATGGAGTGTAAATTCATCTGATACTTCAAGCCCGTTACGACAATTTTCAGCTCTGTCTTCATAAGTAGAAATATGCCTAAAAAAATCACTTAAAGTATGTAAGTCAAAATCCTCAAAATTTGGATTATGCTCACTTATCTCTGCCTTTTTTAACATGTTCGACAAACAATTCGTAAGCCAATGCCTTACAGTTGCGTATGGTTTTTCTTTATCAATATAAGCATATTCAGCTTTTACGGCTTGTTTCTCTTTTGGAGTTTTTGGCGGTAATTTGTGAGTCATAAAAAAAGCATTTTTTGCCCTTTCACCATGATCCAAAATTCTTGCAACCTGTTGAAAAACTTCTCTCAACTTTGCATCCGGCTTTGCATCAGTGGCTGGCCCAGGTGAATTCATGGGCATTCCACCTGTGGTTATGACGGTGGTAATACCTGATTGACACTTCTTTATTTCATCTTCAGTTAATTCAAATAGATCTTTATCTATACGTATAATTTCGAAATCAAGATCATGTTTAGCTTTAAATTGTTCTAATTGTTGAATTGCGAAGTCATTCCCTGAGGATGAAATGTCGATTAGAACAACTTTTTTTAAATTCTTAAAATGCTCTAATAATTTTTCCTCTTTTAATGAAAAAGCACTTCCTGCCCCTATTAAAACAGCGGTTTCAGTATCAGATAAATCATTTGCTATATTTTCTCCATGCTTAGTAAAAAGTTTTTGTTCACCATGGTAATATGAGCACTTCGGATTGCTTTCCTGCCAATTAGAAAATACTCTAAACCCACCATTTAAATAAGCATTTGAGCCTATGGACGCGATTTTTATACCATCAAAAAAAGCAATCAGCTCTTCTCTAATTTTCCATACGGCCTCATCTACAGGTTGAAGTGTAGATTGATGGTTTGTATTTGTTGGTCTTGGCTGCGCGTTCATTAAACAGCTTTCTTACTATCACGTGTTTTGCTCATATTCCAAATAGCTTCAAATTGCAAAGTATACGCGTGAGCAATAGCAGAATTTTTAATAACATAAATATGTGGCTCAGGTGTAAACTTGATTATAGCAAATCTGTCACCATATATATAAAAAGGAACAGACGAAAACATATTAGAAGGCATTCCTCTATATAGTGCGTACTCTTCAGAGGCTAATGTATATGTGTCAGATTCATTTATTAAAATACGATATTGAGCTTTTAAAATTTTCATACGCTCAATATGCTTTTGAATTTGAGAATCAGATAACCACTTAACAAATTCTTTTTCATCCGCATTACAAACTAATATATCAGTCTTATTATTTTGTAACGTCGCATATATATCCTCGTAAAAATCCCAAAAATGCTCACGGCCTTCATAGGTGCGTATATAATCGGTGCGTTTACGCATACCCTCCGTGCCGATAAATTCGATACCGGCGTTTTCAAAGGCTTGACGGATGATTTTAAGGGTATTTTCACGCGCTTGCGTATTGCTCGCCTCAATATTTCCGATTGAAGTCGTAGAAATCCCTGTCCGTTTTGACAGCTCGGACTGGCTCCAATTTAATAGCCCGCGTGCGCCCCTCATTTGTGCCGTTGTTATAGTCACTTTATATTCGTCTTTCGTATCTGTTTTATTATTTTTTATAATTTTGAGATAACTTATGTAATCTTATTGCATAGAACTTCACAAAAAATCAATAGAAAAATGTGATTTTAATGTTTTTTTAATATTGACATGGTGTCTAGCCTTGTTTATCACTTCTTACAACATTGGGTTTATATATAACTTAAAGTTATTAAAATCCAAAATAGTAATATCAATCCCTTTTAAATTGATATTCTCCTTCCCCTTATAGCCCCTGTTTGGATATAGTCCATCAGGGGTTATTTTTAAAGACAGACCCTAAGTTAATATAATGGTTTTGCGTTCCGAGCAATTTGATGATGTGTATTTTTCCGCGCAAGACGGTCTCGCCGAAACACGCCATGTTTTTTTGGGAGGCAATGACATCACCACTCTTTTTAAACAAGGCGGCGAGTATATTATCGCCGAGACAGGCTTTGGCACAGGTCTGAATTTTCTGGCGACTTGGACAGAATTTGAGGCTCATGCCCATGAGAATGCGCGGCTGCATTTTATTTCGGTAGAGAAATACCCGTTATCAAAACAAGAGATTGCAACGGCTCTTGAGCCTTGGCAGGCAGAATTAAGTCATTATGTTGAGCGGTATCTTAAGCTTTACCCTATAAGAGTGCCAGGGCCGCATTGCATTCATGTGTCACCGCGTGTGACGCTGACAATTTGGCTTGGCGATATAGCTGATATCTTACCGGAATGGCGGGATTTTCAGGTTGATGCTTGGTATCTGGATGGTTTTACCCCTGCGAAAAACCCCGAGATGTGGACGGCTGAGCTTTATGAAACTATGGCACGGCTGTCCCATCAGCAAACGCGATTTGCAACCTTCACCGCCGCGGGACATGTGAAAAGAGGGCTTGAGGCGGCAGGCTTTACAGTTGAGAAATCTCAAGGCTATGGGCGAAAACGCGATATGCTCCGCGGGATTTATACTAAAGGTGAAAAAAAGTCTGCTCGCAAACCAAAGGCAATCGCGATTATCGGCGGTGGATTGGCAGGATGTGCGATGGCTTATACTGCAATGCAAGCTGGCCTAAAAGCCATAATCTATGAGGCAGGGGATACGTTGGCAAGTGGTGCATCAGGCGGACGGCTCGGCATGGTGAACCCGAAACTGACCGCCCAACCCACAGCGCAATCAGATTATTATACCGCCGCCTATGCCAATGCTTTACGTGTTTTGTCTCAATTTAACGATATTGATTTTATACAAGAGGGGAGCAGGCATCTCTGCCTTGATAGTGATAAGGCACGGCGGTTTGAGGGGTATATTTCCAATCTTGGCTGGCATGCCGACCATATTCACCGCGATGGCGAAGATTTGATTTATCCTGATGCGCCGAGCGTTTCCCCTTACAAACTGTGCCATGCTTTGGCGCAAGGGAGAGAGATTCGGCTGAATAATCCTGTCATTGATATCTCAAAAGTGAATGAAGATATTGTTATTCTTGCAAACGGTTATGCTTATAATGATGTGATGGATGAGAAGATCCCGATACACAGTGTTCGCGGGCAGGTGAGCCATATTAAACCACAAGCAAACATAACGCAGAATATCTGCTTTGGCGGCTATATCACACCGCAAGTGTCGGATGGTTTTCATGTGCTGGGCGCGAGCTTTCAACCATGGGAGACAGATATTTCGGTGACAACGCAAGATCATCAAGATAATTTAAAGCGATATAATCAAGCAACGAATGGGGATTTAAGCGAGGATGAGATTGTTGGCGGTTGGGCGGCGCTTCGCACCTCATCGAAAGACCGTTTTCCGATTGTCGGGCATGTGAAGGACAATATTTATGTTTCAACTGCGCATGGCTCTCATGGGATAATCTCAAGCATTATGGCGGCGCAAATTATTATGGCGCAATTGACAGGGCAGCCTGTGCCTGCGTCGCGCGAGGTTATAGGCGCGCTCTCCCCGCACAGATTTGCCCTAAGGCAAGCGCGAAAGGATCAAGCTCATGCAACAGGGTGACCATTTAAGCCATCATGTTACTGCAGAGGATGCAGGGCAGCGACTGGATAAAATCTGTGTTCAGGCGTTCCCCGAACTCTCACGCGAGCGTTTGAAAGATTTAATTAAAAAAGGCGATTTAAAAATTACCGGACTGACCGCTATCAAACCCTCTATCAAGGTTGAGGCAGGGCAAATTATCACCTGCACTATCCCCGAGGCGCAAGAAGCGTTGCCTATCCCTGAAAATATACCGCTTGATATCCTTTATGAAGATGAGGATTTAATTGTTTTGAACAAGGCGGCAGGTATGGTGGTTCATCCTGCGGCAGGAAATTATACAGGCACACTTGTAAACGCGCTCCTCCATCATTGTGGGGATAGCCTGTCAGGCATTGGCGGTGTAAAACGCCCTGGCATTGTTCATCGATTGGATAAGGATACAAGCGGCGCAATGCTGGTCGCCAAGAATGATCATGCGCATGAGCATCTCTCAAAGCAACTCAAAGACCGAACCCTGTCACGCATTTATCAGGCTTTGGTGTGGGGTGTTCCGATTCCCCCTTATGGTAAAATTGATATGCCGATTGGGCGAGACCATAAAAACCGTTTAAAAAAAGCGGCGAAGCAAACGGAAAGCGGCGACGCCCGCCACGCCGTCACGCATTATAAAGTTTTAAAATCTCTTGATGAGGCGTTGAGTTTGATTGCATGCAGGCTTGAGACAGGGCGCACACACCAAATTCGCGTGCATATGCAGGCGAAGGGTTTTCCGCTTATCGGTGATCCCCTATACGGCGCGCAAAAAACCTATCAAGTCTCACGTTTAACCAAAACCGAGGCAGAAATTGACCGTCAAGCAATACTCGATTTTCCACGCCAGGCCCTTCACGCCTCAAAACTTTCTTTCATTCATCCAAGAAGCGAAGAAGATATGAACTTCACCGCACCTTTACCGAAAGATATGGATGATCTGTTAACACCGCTCTATGATAAGTCAAATATTTCACAAAAAGTCACTTGATTTAGTTTCAAACGAAGACTATAAGGTTGAAACTCTATTTTATCGCGGGGTGGAGCAGCCCGGTAGCTCGTCAGGCTCATAACCTGAAGGTCAGAGGTTCAAATCCTCTCCCCGCAACCAAGAAAATCAAATAAAAACAATCACTTATAAAATTAACTAGGTCGCCAGAATCGCCTCATGATACACTAAATTGTATCGCACAGCGCTCGCACAGTTTCGCGCAGTTCGCACAACGAGGAGAAACGATATGGAAAGACACAAAATATTAGGCGATCAAGTCGCACTTTATCGCCGCAGTGAGACAGGCCCTTGGCACTGCTACACATTCCTTGACGGCAAGGAATGGCGCAAAAGCACCAAAGAAAAAAATCTTAATCTTGCAAAGCATGTTGCAACCGACTGGTTTAATGATTTGCGCGCGCGAGATCATTTAGGCGAATTGCCGAAGGGCAAGAGCTTTGCAACCGTTGCAGATATGTTTGCAGAGGAATATGAGGCCACGACACGTGGCCACCGAAGCCCTAAATGGGTACAGGGACATAAAGACCGCATTCGCCTTCATTTGCTTCCTTATTTCAAAAATACGCTTATAGACGCGATTACGGCCGGAACGGTTCAACAATATCGCGCACACCGCATGACAAAGCCGGAAGATTGGAACGACGAAGAAAAGGATTGGAAGCAACCCGCACGGAATACCATTCATAATGAAGTGGTGACATTGAGCCTTGTTTTAAAAACGGCACACCGCCACGGCTATATTTTTCAAGTGCCGGATCTGTCAGATCCTTACAAACGCTATAGCAAAATTGGGCGCCGCCCGTGGTTCACGCCGAATGAATATAAGCAATTATACCAGGCAACGCGTTATAACGCTTCAAACCCCAAAAACACGCATTTTACATGGCATGCAGAGCAGCTGCATGACTTTGTGCTGTTTATGGCGAATACAGGCTTAAGGCCTGATGAGGTGAAGCAGCTTGAGTTCCGCGACATTGAAATCGTAACCGATGAATGGAGTGGCGATAAAATCCTTGAAATCGAAGTGCGTGGGAAGAGGGGGGTTGGGTACTGTAAGTCCATGCCCGGAGCGGTCAGGCCATATGAACGCTTGCGAGATCGCAAGCGCGTTGTGGCTGAGGAAGGGGCACGCCTTCCGAAGCCTACAGATAAACTCTTTCCAAACGAATTTAAAAAGATGTTTAACAAACTTTTAACGGATAACGACCTGAAGTTTGACCGTGACGGCAAGGCGCGCACGGCCTATTCATTGCGGCACAGTTATATATGTTTCCGCTTGCTGGAAGGCGCAGATATTTATCAAATCGCGAAGAACTGCAGAACGTCAGTCGAGATGATTGAAAAGCACTACGCTGCACACCTGAAAGACATGATCGATCCGTCGTTAATTAATGCCCGCAAGCCGAAAAAACGCCCAAAAGTACTTGGAAATGAGGATACAGAATAATATTTATGTGGAGAAAACGATAATATTTATCCTGTTTTTGACCCGGCGTGTTGACCGTTTGTAAACGAATATATACCCTTTAATAATACATGCACTCAAGGGAAACACAATCATGATAAATTCTAAAAATCAAACGGCGGAGTTAATATTACAAAAACGCAAGAGCCTTGGATTTACACAAAAAGCGTTTGCGGAATATCTTGGTTTGAATGAAACCGGAGAGAGAACGGTTCGAGGATGGGAGAATGGCGAGCATTCTCCAAGTTTAAAAAAGCTGGAAGAAATATTGAGCGCATCGATAGAAGCCCCATTCAAGAATAGAAGAAAGAAAAATTCTTTTGA
>CAZHEE010000017.1:0-17460 GCA_964531715.1 uncultured Micavibrio sp.
TGCGTGGTCGCGGTAAATATCCCGAGCGTGACATACCCCATATGTGCCACGGAAGAATAGGCAATCATCTTCTTCATATCCGTCTGAACCAAGGCCACAAGAGAGGTATAGATAATCGCGATAACGGAAAGCCAGAATATCATCGGCGCGAAATACGCGCTTGCCTCCGGGAAAAGCGGAAGCGAGAAACGCAAAAATCCGTACCCTCCCATTTTCAATAAAACCCCGGCCAATATAACGGAGCCGCCGGTTGGCGCCTCCACATGGGCATCGGGCAACCATGTGTGAACAGGCCACATCGGCATTTTTATCGCAAAACTGGCAAAAAAGGCGAGGAATAACCAATATTGCGCACCCGAGGCGACGCCTGCCTCCACAAGTGTCGGGATGTCGAATGTTCCATTAATTGCATAGAGATAAAGGAACCCAATCAACATCAAAACCGAGCCGAGAAGCGTATAAAGAAAGAATTTCAGTGAAGCATAAACACGTCGCGCACCGCCCCAAACACCGATTAAAATAAACATTGGGATGAGAACAGCCTCAAAGAAAATATAGAATAACAACCCGTCAAGCGCACAGAATGTGCCGATCATTAATGTTTCTAAAATCAGAAGAGCAATCACATATTCCCGCACGCGGTCATGAATGGATTGACGGCACAGCATGATGCAAATCGGCGTCAGCAATGCGGCAAGAATAATAAAAAAGAGGGATATTCCGTCAATCCCCATATGGTAAGAGAGGTTCAAGGTTTCAAACCAAACGGCTTTCTCAACGAACTGATAACCACTCTCGCTCGGGTCAAATTGAATGAGTAAGATAAAGGATAAAATCATCACCGCGAAGGAAATAAATAATCCGACGTTGACAGCATTGCGCTTCATCCGCTCAATATCACTATCTTTTATAACTATGACGAATAACGCGCCGAGCAACGGCAGGAAAGTCAGGAATGAGAGAATGGGGAAAGACTCAAATGACATTTATTATCCCTACTTGTTTCGTCATTGCGCGGAGCGTAGCGACAAAGCAATCCATACGATGATTGCTATGGATTGCCGCGCTCTCTTCGTTCGCAAGCAATGACGGCTGTATAATATAACTCATATCACATCACCATCCTGTAGAAAATCCAGCAGATAATCAGGACAAGCCCGACCATCATCGTAAAGGCATAATGATAGATAAAACCTGACTGAAAGCGGGAGAGCGCATCACCCCTGCCCTTTGCAATAGTCGCCATGCCATCAGGGCCAAGGCCATTTATAATGGCCTGATCACCTTTTGAGAAAAAGAAATGCCCGAGTTTAATGGCAGGTTGCTGAAAGATTTTATGGTATAATTCATCAATGTAATATTTGTTAAAAACAAGGCGATATAAACCGCCGAGTGTGCTTGCAAGACGCCGCGCGAAACCACCGCCAAGACCATATACCAACGTGGCAAGAATTATCCCAGCAACCGCTGCGACCAAGGGTGCTTTCTTCACCCATAGCGCAACATGATGTGCGGCCTCAACCGTATCATTTTGAGGCAGGATAAAGAGTGCCTCGCGCCAGAAAGTCTCACGGCTATCGCCAACAAAAATATTATAAAAGACCGCCCCTGCCGCGATTGCACCCACTGCCAAAATAACCAGTGGCACGGTCATTGAAAGCGGGCTTTCATGGACATGAGAGTACGTCTTATCATCCGCGCGGGTTGGCCCGTGGAAAGTCATGACCAGCAACCGCCAAGAATAAAATGCCGTTAAAAATGCCGCCGCAATACCGAGCCAATAAGCCACAAGCCCATGAGTTGAATGGTCGGCATAGGCTGCCTCTAAAACCATATCTTTTGAGTAATAGCCGGCAAAAAGCGGTATTCCCGCCAAGGCCAGTGACCCGATCCACATCATCGCATAGGTAAAGGGGATTTTATGCCAAATTCCGCCCATTTTCCGCATATCCTGTTCATTGCTCATCGCATGAATGACTGAACCCGCACCTAAAAACAGCAACGCTTTAAAAAATGCATGTGTCATCAGGTGAAACATCGCCGCGCCGTAAGCGGAAACGCCAAGCGCGAAAAACATATAACCGAGCTGGCTCATCGTTGAATAGGCAATGACGCGCTTAATATCAAATTGAGTCAGGCCAATCGTCGCCGCAAAAATTGCGGTAAAAGCGCCCAGATAGGTGACGACCAACAACGCATCAGGCGCAAATTCGAATAAGGGCGAAAACCGCGCTATCAAAAACACGCCCGCAGTGACCATTGTTGCCGCGTGAATGAGCGCGGAAACAGGGGTTGGTCCCTCCATCGCATCGGGTAGCCACGTGTGAAGCCCAAGCTGTGCGGACTTCCCGCACGCCCCGATAAAAAGAAGTAAACAAGCAAGTGTGAGGGCATGAACTTCAAAACCCCAAAAGGTAAAACTGGCTTCTGCCATGCCTGTCGATTGCGCAAAAATCTCATCAAACTGGACTGACCCAAATATCATGAAGATTGTAAAAACCCCAAGTGCAAGCCCCATATCGCCAACTCTATTCACGATAAAGGCCTTCATTGCCGCGCGATTGGCGGAATGTTTTTTGTTCCAAAACCCGATCAGCAAATAAGAGGCGAGACCGACCCCCTCCCAACCGAAGAATAACTGTATCAGGTTGTCCGCTGTGACAAGCATGAGCATCGCAAATGTGAAGAGCGAGAGGTAACTCATAAATCGCCCTTTTGCCTCATCATGGCTCATATATCCGATGGAATAGAGGTGAACGCAGGCCGAAACAATTGTTATCACACACATCATGACAACGGACAAGGTATCAAGGCGAATCGCCCAATTCAGGGTAAAGTCGCCAGAGGTAATCCACGGCATGAGCGTGATTGTACGGACATTCCCGTCAAGGGCGACATCCTTGAACAGCCAGCAAGAGATTGTGGCAGAAATAAACAGCCCGAGTGTTGTGAGAATTTGGCAAGCCCTATGCCCTAATGTTTTGCCACTAAGAAAAGTAATCGCGAAGGTGATAAGCGGGATGAAGACTGCTAAAGTTTCTAACATTTAAAGCCCTCTCTTTCCGTCATTGCGAGCGAGCGTAGAGAGCGCGGCAATCCATAGCAATCATCGTATGGATTGCTTTGTCGCTTCGCTCCGCGCAATGACGGCATGAAAAGAACACTCATCCCTTTAACTCCGATAAATCATCAACGAGAATGCGCCCTTTATTTCGAAAAAAAGTCACTAATATAGCCAGACCGATTGCCGATTCTGCCGCGGCCACCGTCAGGATGAACATTGTAAAAACCTGCCCATGCAAATCACCAAGCCACGCCGAAAAGGCGATAAAATTGATACTGACAGACAAAAGCATAAGCTCTACCGACATGAGGATCACAATAATATTCTTACGATTAAGAAAAATACCGAATACGCCTATTACAAATAAAATCGCGGCAAGGGACAGATAATGAAAAAGCGTTATTTCCATAGTTTAAACGCCTTCTCCGTTTTTGACTTTGACTAACTCGACAGCATCGCTTGGCTCGGTTGAGAGTTGCTTACCGATATTTTGCCGCTTTACCCCCGGACGATGACGAAGCGTCAAAGTAATCGCACCAATCATTGCAACCAATAAAATCAAGCCTGACAACTGAAACGGGAGAACATAATCTGTATAAAGTATCTCACCCAAAGCATGTGTATTTGATCGTGCCGCCTCATCGACAGGTGCGGCCACATTCACGGTCGCCAGCCCACGCTCATCCCACGTCATGTAAATCAGCCCAAGCTGAACCAAAAGCACACCGCCAATAATAAGCCCGAGCGGAACATATTGCATCGTGCCTTTTCTCAAGCCCGCAAAATCAACATCCAACATCATGACAACAAAAAGAAAAAGGACGGCCACCGCGCCGACATAGACGATCGCTAAGATTAGCCCAACAAACTCAGCACCAAGCATGACGAATAAGCCGGCCGCGGTAAAAAACGCCGCAATTAAAAATAACACAGAGTGAACAGGATTGCGCGCAGTTATCACAAGCAACGCCGAAGTGATCAGGAAAAAGGCAAAGATATAAAAGACGATTGAGGCAATCACGGCTTAAAGACAGATCCCGTTTATAGATTCGTTATAACAGCTTCTATTTGTATCGGGTTTGTGAAAAAGTGGCAAGCCTGAGACGAAAAACTATCCTCGGCTTTGAACGCCTGTTTTTTATCTTAGAGGTAAAACCCTTCTCCCTTGGGAGAAGGTGGCGAACAAAGAGAGCCGGATGAGGGGTTTTATTAAGGTATTATAGTCGTTTGTAAATAGAAAGCGTCATTGCGAGGGAGCCCCCTGCCTTCGCAGAGGGCAGGCTTTGCGACCGCGGCAATCCATAGGATGCTCAAGATTGTATAGATTGCTTCGTCACTCTGTTCCTCGCAATGACGGATTATTTTGTATGAACCCTTCATAGAAATGGCTATATATCCCCTCACCCTAACCTTCTCCCCAAGGAGAGGGGATAAATCATATTAACGCTTAAATGTCAAATTTAATTCTTCAATCAAATCAGGAATATATTTTTTAAATCCGAAAAAGCCTTTGGTTGCGTATGGCCAGCAAGCGGCATCATACGCGCAATCAATCTCAATAATATCGTGATTTTGAAGTGTATGCCTCACATGACCGACAGGCATACGGGCAGTCACAATATGATCGAGGTTATTATCATTCTTCCACTGTGCAATATCTTCAATCATATCAATACCTTGCATGAACTTATTCACATGGTTGTTCACATTAGTCGCAACGCCTTCAACGGCTCTATTTTGCGATAAATTAATCGCGGCGGTTGCTGTAAAATCGCCTTCAATCCATTCATGCGCACGAACATCGCTTTCAGTGATGAGCAGGCCTATGCGTCCGTCTTTCGGCATATCGAAATTATAAGTCGGCGCAAGAGCTTCAGGTTTATCGTAAGGTTCTTTCAAGGCTTGCGCCTCGTCTGCCAATCCTTGAGGGTCAAAACGGTCATGCGTATATTTCTTGATATTGGACGCGCGCGCGAGGTAGGTTTTCCCCTTTGTTTGTAAACCCGCAACCCATCGCCAGCTGAGCGTATTACTCGCCGCATCACCATCCAATAAATTCTGCATAAAGAAATCCGCACCAAGCTGCCATGGCAGTTCCAGCGTGAAAATCCAAATGCTGGCGAACCACATGCGCGCGTGATTATGGAGGTAGCCAGTCTCGGTCAGTTCCCGCACCCAATAATCAAAGCAATCAATACCCGTTTGCCCCTCTATTGCCTTGTGATAATCTTTGGGTAAGTCCTCGTGTAGTGTTTGAACATCCTGCCAATAATTATGCCAAATCTGAGGGCGATGTTCCAGCCAGCCTTTCCAATAGGTCCGCCAAAACACCTCATCAATAAATTTTTGAATTGTATTGTAAGAATATTTGTTAAGCGCGGCGCGGATGACTTCATCCTCACGCAATGCGCGATAACTGATATAGGGCGAAAGTTGCGATACATTCGCATGACCCTCGATATCGTAATTGCGCTCGGCGGCGTAATGCCTCAAATCGCTCGTGATGAAATTATGAAGTTTTTCTGTTGCTTTTTTATACATATTGGTGTTATGAACGCCCCAAATAACAAAAGGTTTAAAAATTATGGCAGTTACAGCGTTTAGGGAAACTTTAACCGAGCAAGATAGATTATTAGAAAGATTGACACCACTTGTAAGAGAGCATGAGCCTGAATTGCTTGTTTGTCCTGGTGATGAAGATAACTATAGAAATTTGAGTGTTGAAACATTAAGAGGATTGTTACAAGTTTATGAAAATTGGGAGCAATTTCAAGCTTTAATAGCAGGCTCTAACGATACCCCGCGTCCGCGTGCAAGTTAGCGGCAAGCTGAGCCTCCCATTTGTCACCATTTTCCAGAAGTTTTTCTTTGTTATAAAATAGCTCCTCACGCGTTTCGGTGGCAAATTCGAAATTAGGCCCCTCAACAATGGCATCGACCGGGCAGGCCTCCTGACACAACCCGCAATAAATGCATTTCGTCATATCGATATCGTATTTTGTTGTCCTGCGTGAGCCATCTTCGCGCTCTTCCGCCTCAATCGTGATAGCCAGAGCGGGACAAGCCGCCTCACATAATTTACAGGCAATGCATCGTTCCTCACCATTTGGATAGCGGCGCAAAGCATGCTCCCCCCGAAAGCGTGGTGAAATCGGGGCTTTTTCATTTGGATAGCTGAGCGTTGCGCGCTCCCGAAACATGTATGAAAATGTCTTGGCAAATCCGACCAGAATTTCATAGAGCAGAAATGATTTTGCAAAGCGTATAACTGACATAATTTAAAGGTAACGTATTCACGCGATTTTGGAAGAGAATTTTGAAAGTTTAACTCTCATCCAGTTTTTTACGCGACATGGCCGCGAGAGTGTGCATCGTATCGACATGGCTTTGGCTCGCCGCTTTTTTCTTTAAGGGAATACCGACTGACTCCTGCCCAAATTGAAGAGCCTCCTTCGAGACGAAACCGCGCAAGATATCTTTGCCGATTGTTGCTTTTTGACTTGCCGAAAGCTCGGCTTCGCGCGCCTCTTCTTCCAAGATTTCGGTATCGCTTTTAAGCATACGGCGGAGAACCCGCTCGGTCGCATAGGCCGTAATGCCGTTCAAATGCGGCATAGTGAGGTCAAGCAGGAATTTATGATCCTCATAAAGCCAAGCAAAAATCTGCTTCTTAGCCTCGGTCACATTACCGTTATGCAGGCGCAATGCCTCTCTGATACGATTTTCAGTATAGCTTTTTGTCATGCATAAAAGTATCGCACATCAAATGGCATGTTGTAAATAAAGAGCATTCCATGTTAAATTTTCATAATGAATAACCCAATGGCTAAATTACTTTGTGAAGCATTACAACCCATTTTAAGACAAATTATTGCGACTGATAATAGACGTTTCACGTTGGCAGAGTTTAAAGGTGAGCTATACGCCTTTCAAAAAGCCGGTTCAACCGGTGTTGAACTAATTTTAATATTAGAAAATAGGGCAGGTATGGCAGGATGCGGTAAGCTATATGTGCAAAATGATCCACCACGTATTGGCACTTATTTAGGTAACGGATGTAATATTGATCCTAAAGATTTTCAAGATGCTTTACCTTTTGGCGCTATCATATCCGCCAATAATATTAATAAATATTCAGAGTATTTATTAAGAGATGCTAAACATGATTTAAGAGATAGACCACGATGTTTAAAACTCCCAGATTTATTAAAAAATGGACGTCAAATGCTTTATCCCCAACAATCAGCAGGTGCAATTCCTAATCCAGCTCCGCCAAGGCCTTAAGCGTTGCTTTCGTGCCTTTCATGCGTTGCGCGGTAGACGCCCATTCACGCGGGAAAAAGAGTTTTTGATCAGGGCGAAGCTTAACCGTCCCTGCCTTTTCCTGAATAAAGGCCATAAGCGCAGATGGGTTTTGAGGCTTGTTATTGTGATAAGTGATGAGCAATCCCTTCGGCCCCGCATCAACATGAGAGATATTCGCGGTCTTACACATCCGTTTCATCTGAATAAGCTTAAGCAAATTTTCAACCTCATCAGGGATTGCCCCAAAGCGATCAATCAGCTCTGCAGCGAAAGACTCGATTTCATTCGAGAAATCGTCAGCCGCTTTGATATCGCCTCCCCCGCCTTGAGCGGGGGTCTGTTGCGCCCGATCCCCGCTCGGGGGCGGGGAAGTCGAGTGGTCAGGTGAGCGTGAGCCTAAAGATGCAATCCTGCGATACAAACTCATCCGAACACTCAAATCAGGAACATAATTTTCAGGGATAAGGATAGAGGTTCCGAGATTAATCTCAGGCGAAAACTCGGTTGCTTTCACAACATCAATATCAGTATTCCCCTCTTTGGCTTGAGCAACGGCTTCCTCCAACATTTGTTGGTATAGTTCAACCCCGACTTCGCGGATATGCCCCGATTGCTGCTCCCCCACCAAGTTCCCTGCACCACGCAAATCCATGTCATGGGAGGCAAGCTGAAAACCCGCGCCAAGCGTATTGAGTGAACCGATAATCTCCAGACGCTTCATCGCAATGTCGGATAATTTCTTATCTTGCTGATAAGTTAAGTAAGCGTAGGCGCGGATTTTTGACCGCCCGATACGCCCCCTAATCTGGTAAAGCTGTGCCATACCGAACATATCGGATCGATGGACAATCATGGTATTTGCACTTGCGACATCAATCCCCGATTCAATGATATTGGTTGCAATCAACACATCATAGCGTTTTTCGTAAAAGGCCGTCATGCGGTCTTCAAGGTCTGAGGGTGAGAGTTGCCCGTGCGCGACAATAGTTTTCACCTCGGGCACGAGGTCCTTTATCCGCTCTTCCAATTCCTTGATATCCTTCACACGAGGGCAAACGACAAAGCTCTGCCCGCCGCGATGATGCTCACGCAGTAAAGCTTCCTTCACAATCAGCGGATCCCACGGCATGACAAAAGAGCGAATTGCAAGCCTGTCCACCGGCGGTGTTGTAATCAGTGATAAATCGCGCACACCCGTTAGTGACATTTGAAGCGTCCGTGGTATCGGCGTTGCGGTCAGCGTAAGCACATGAACATCTTTCTTGAGGTCTTTCAGGCGTTCTTTTTGCTTTACGCCAAAACGTTGTTCCTCATCGACAATCACTAAACCCAGATGATTGAATTTTAAGCTATCAGCGAGGAGCGCATGCGTACCAATCACAATATTAACCGAGCCGTTGGCAATGCCTTCCTTGGCTTCCTTGCGATTTTTCGGTGTAACAAGGCGGGAGAGCTGCTCAATTCGTAAATCAGTTCCCTTAAAACGGCTCACGAAGTTCTCATAATGTTGCCGCGCGAGTAGCGTTGTCGGGGCGATAATCGCGACCTGCCCCCCGGCCATTGCGGTGACATAGGCCGCTCGGATGGCGACCTCAGTCTTACCAAAACCAACATCGCCGCAAACAAGGCGATCCATCGGCTTCCCTGCCTTTAAATCCTCAATGACAGCATCAATTGAGCCTTGCTGATCCTCCGTTTCATGGAACGGGAAACGCGCGGCAAAATCGTTGTAGATTCCCTCATCAATCTGGAATATATCCGCCTTTTGGAGGGCGCGCGCGGCGGCAATATCAATCAGCTTGCCTGCCATTTCAAGCAGATTTTTCTTAACCTTGGCACGGCGAGCCTGCCACCCTGCCCCGCCTAATTTATCAAGCTGTATAATTGCATCGGCATCGCCATAACGGCTTAGAACCTCAATATTTTCAACAGGTACAAATAATTTATCACCGCCATCATAAACAAGCCGCACACAATCATGCGCGGCACCCAGCGCGGTTATTGTCTCCAGCCCCTCAAACCTTCCTATCCCGTGTTCGAGGTGAACGACATAATCGCCGGCACTTAGGGAGGACACTTCACGAAGGAAAGCATCACTCTTTTTCTTACGCGATTTGCTTTTGCGAACCAGGCGATCGCCTAAAATATCCTGCTCGCTAATCACAACAACGCGTTCGTTGACAAAGCCACGCTCAAGCGGAAGGAGTATCAGGGCGATATTATCGGATTTGAGTTTTATCGCTGCGTCAAAGCTTTCGCAATATTTGATGTTATTAATCTCATGCGCTTCCAATAGGCCTTTCAGCCGTTCACGCGAACCTTCACTATAGGCATTGATGATAGCTTTCTGTTCACTATGCTTGCCGATGTAAGCTTTCAGTGCGGCAAAGACATTCCCGTCAGGCATGGCGCGGACATCACTGAAATCCTTGCCGATAACCCCTGTCATCCCGAGCCCCCGCGTTCGCGAGGATAAACTCCGCGAGGGATCTGATTGCGTTGCTACAGATTCCTCCGCTCCCTGCGGTCGGTCGGAATGACGAATGCCAGGAAAAGGTGAAAACATTTCAAAACAACCCTCTCCCTTCAGGGAGAGGGAGGGACCCGCCGATAGGTGGGAGGGTGAGGGACCTACAAACATCATCTCAATCGGAACAGGGTGATAAATTGCGGCTTTATCACTCTTGGTTTTCTTATTGTCTTTCGCCGCCTGCGCCGCCAAAGTCATGCGCGATTGATAAAAATCCTGTATCTGCTCAAAGGCTTCTTTCATCGCTTGATTCCCCTGATGATCAAGCGAGAATATCGCGTCAGGGAGATAATCGGTCAGGCTCACCATCTCCTCAAAAAATAGTGGCTGCCAATGCTCAATCCCTGCAATACGCCGCGCGTTTGTGACAGCCTCATAAAGCGGATCATTATCATTCACCGCACCGAATAATTCACGATAGCACGTGCGGAAGCGTTTAATCGAGGCCTCGTCTAGCGGAATTTCTGTGGCCGCATTAAGCGATAAAGATGAAATGGATTTCTCCGACTTTTGACTGACAGGGTCAAATTCTTTCAAACTCTCAACCTCATCGCCGAATAAATCAATTCTTATTGGTGTGTCAAAGGTTGCAGGCCAGATGTCAATTATACCACCGCGGATGGCGAACTCGCCTGTTTCACGAATGGTCTCGGTGCGCTCGTATCCATTGGCGCTTAAGAAAGATTGCAAGGCTTTATCATCCAGTCGTCCGCCCTTCTCAATAGAAAATCCGCCAACAGATGACAGCGCATCGGGCGCAATAACTTGGCGTAATATTGCATTCATTGTTGTAATCAGAACGCAGGGCTTTTTAATCTCACTTTTCATGCGTGCTTTAAGCGCAGAGAGCGCTTTCATGCGCTGCCCGATAATCGGCGTTGAAGGTGAGACACGGTCATAGGGCAGGCAGTCCCAAGCCGGAAAGTATATCACTTCAATCTCAGGCGCAAAAAAACTCAGCAAATCCTGCAAGGTTTGCGCGCGCGCATCATCCATCGCGATATGGCAGGCAATACCGCCATTCGCCCGTTGAGCCGTAACCGCTCGATCTTTCAGGGTAAATGCGTCCTGCCCTTCAGGCACGCCGTGAATAATTCTCGTTTCAACCATGTCAGGGTTATATAGAGATTTGGTTTAAATTGTCACGCTTGATTTTAAAAAGAAAATCCACGCCCTTTTAAAAATATTTATTTAATAATATTCGTCATTACACGTTTTTCGATAGAAAATACGTGTAATCCATTTAGTGTTTCTGGATTGCACGTATTGCAATGCAAACGTGCAATGACGAAACTCTATGTTCTCTTAATCTCTATTATTTCAAATAACAAATCACGCTTCACATTCAGGCTTACTGTTTCACCTGAAAACCGATAAGTTGTTTTAAAACGGGGTTATCAGCCTTATCATCAGGCAAAGGCTCTCGCTCGGAAATCCAATTATATAAATCAGGGTCAGATTCTTTTAAGACTTCCTCGTAAAGTGCGGCATCTTCATCGCTTGCTTGCGGTAAAAATTCGCGCGCAAATACACCAAGGATAACATCCATTTCTTTTGTCCCACGATGGTCAGAGCGAAATAGTAATTTTCTGCGATAAGCATCCATAAGATCTTGTTACCACGAATACACACTAATGGACATGAATTATTGGTGTTTATTCATGTCCATTAGTGGTTTACAAATAAGATATGCGTCCGCTTATCCTTGACCCGCTTTTTCGTTCTATTCGCACGCTTTCAGGTGTGGGTCCAAAAATGCTCCCGATTTTTGCAAAGCTTACAGGCGGGGAGCGCATCATAGACCTCCTCCGCCATCAACCGATTGAGTGGATTCATCGCGGAAATATCAAACTTCTTGATACTATCAACAAGGAAGGTATTGCAACCACGACAGTGACAATCACGGGACATAAGCCAGCACAACGCCGCGGTGCACCTTACAAAATTTCCGCCAAAGGGGATGAGCAAGCCATTGACATCATATATTTCAACGCGGCAGGGCAATGGTTGAAAGACACTTACCCTATCGGTCAGCAAGTCATCATCAGCGGTAAAATCGAATTTTATAATGATACGTTTCAAATGCTTCACCCTGATTACGCCGTTCCACCTGAAAAAGCAGATGAGATTAAAGCCTTTGACCCGATTTACCCAATGACGGCAGGGTTAAGCCCGAAATTGCTGCAAAAAACGATAGCAAATGCGCTTAATCATCTGCCCGACCTCCCTGAATGGCATCAGGAAGCGATTATAAATAAAGAAAATTGGCAGCCTTGGAAGGACAGCATGGCGGCTTTGCACAATGCGGAGCAATGGGGACACCTTCACGAGAGTGTCCCCAAGGTACAGCTTAAACGCCTTGCCTATGATGAGGCACTCGCGCGGCAGCTTGCCATGCGGATTGTCCGTTCACGATTTAAGAAAAAGAAAGGTATTTTATTCACATGTGACAATGATTTGAGGCAAAAGATGCGTGATGCCCTCCCCTTTCAACTCACAAATGCGCAAGATAAAGCGATTGCCGAGATAAAGAGCGATATGCATGCGCCGACACGCATGCTCCGCTTGCTTCAAGGCGATGTTGGAAGCGGTAAAACTGTTGTCGCTCTTGCCACCATGCTCAACGCCATAGGTGATGGTTATCAGGCCGCCTTCATGGCACCGACCGAGATTCTGGCACGGCAACACGCCGAGACACTTCAACCGCTATGTGACAACATCGGCATCAAGCTTACTATTTTGACCGGACGTGACAAAGGCAAAGTGAAGGCAGACATACTTAATCAAATTGAAAGCGGTCAGGCGCAAATCGTGATTGGTACGCATGCCTTGTTTCAAGATAGCGTAAACTTTCATAAGCTCGGTTGCGTTGTGATTGATGAACAGCACCGCTTCGGCGTTTATCAAAGGCTCGGCCTGTCTGATAAAGGGCATCGCCCTGATGTGCTGGTCATGACCGCGACCCCTATTCCACGCACGCTCACCCTCTCGCTTTACGGCGATATGGATGTCTCGCGGCTGGACGAAAAACCGCCGGGGCGAAAGCCGATTGAGACTGTTCTCATCTCCCAAGATCGCTTGGCCGATATTGTGGACAGCCTGAAACGCAAGATAGCAGAAGGCGCGCGTGTATACTGGGTTTGTCCGCTGGTTGAGGAATCCGAAACGCTTGACCTTGCCAATGCGGAAGATCGCCATGGTCTGCTCTCAAAAATATATGGCGAGCGTGTCGGGCTTATCCATGGGCGGATGAAGCCACTTGATAAAGATATGGTGATGCAGAAATTCGCGAGTGGCGAGCTGGATATTCTGGTTGCAACAACTGTCATAGAAGTCGGAGTCAATGTCCCCGAGGCGACCATCATGATCATTGAACATGCGGAGCGGTTCGGGCTGGCGCAACTGCATCAGCTTCGCGGGCGGGTCGGACGCGGTGGTGATAAATCGACCTGTATTCTATTATATGCCGCGCCTTTATCGGAAACCGCGAAGGAGCGTCTGGCTATCATGCGTGAGACAGAAGATGGCTTTATAATAGCGGAAAAAGATTTGGAGCTTCGCGGGGCAGGCGAGGTTCTGGGTTCCCGCCAAAGCGGCCTACCCACCACACATTTCCTGAATTATGATACGGATCGCCCGCTCATTGAAATGGCGCAAAAAGATGCGGATTATATTATGGAGACGGATGCGGCTCTCGCCTCCCGCCGTGGTGAGGCCTTGAGGGTTTTGCTTTACCTCTTTGAACAAGACAGCGCGATACAAACATTAGAAAGTGGATAGTTTTTATTCGTCATTACATGTTTCGATTGAAAGGAGAATACGTGTAATATAATTATAAAATTTTTATCACAGAGTTATGGAGTAAAAAGAGTTTAATGATGACTCCAAACCACCGCTTCTAAGTGTTAATCATGATCAGACTGGATTGCATGGTCAAACCATGCAATGATGACTATAGATAAGCTGTTGAATCTAAGCGTCTCAGCAGTTAAAAGAGCAATTAAACCTCTTCCTGAAATTTTTCTAATGTATCCGGCGTGACTATTCCTGCCGAGACAACGAGCTTAATGCCCTCCTCGACTGTCATATTGAGGCGCGTTACATCTTTTTCAGGCACAAACAGCAGGAAGCCCGATGTCGGGTTCGGCGTGGTCGGCACAAAAATATTTACCGTATCATCACTGGTTTCTGTTTGAACCTCACCCTTGGTTTTCCCTGTTAAAAAGCCGATCACCCACATATCCTTCCGTGGATATTCAACCATCACAACCTCGCGGAAAGCTTCGGATTGATTGGCAAAGACTGTCTCAAATATCTGCTTTGTCGCGCCATAAAGTGAGCGAATAACAGGCAGGCGATCAAGAATAGACTCCCCCATGCGCACAAAAAATCGTCCCATTATGTTGGTTGCGAACATTCCAACGGCGAGCAGGAATATAATCGCAATGACAATGCCGACACCCGGGATTTGAAGCCAAGCAAAATACCCTTCGGACACATCCCCGGGCGTGATGAGGTTTTTGACACTACGGTCAAGGAAGTTGATAATACTGACCGTTAACCAAAGCGTGATTGTGATCGGTGCCGCGACCAATACCCCCGCGATAAAATAAGCGCGGAGCCTTTGCAGGAAGGCTAAACGTGATGGAGGCGTTTTTTCATCTTTCATATACTATGTTATAGTTTATTATAATGATAATGAATAGAGGTGATATGATTTAAGATTTCACAACATGTGTATGAGGTTCACGATACTTCCCTCGCGTATCAACGATAATATTTGCATGGTCTAATATCATCTTATAATCAAATGCATCATGATCTGTTGCGAGGATAACTGCATCAAATCCTTTAAGGCTTTCAGGACTTAAAGTGATACTTTCAAAATCATAGTTAAATTTGCGTTTTTTCTTGAATTTCGGAATATGCGGGTCGCTGTAGGAAATCTCCGCCCCTTTGCGGACAAGCTTATCAAGAATCACGATTGAAGGTGACTCACGCTCATCATCGACATTCTTTTTATACGCCAGCCCGAGAATAAGTATTTTGCTCCCCTTTATCGGCTTACCGACATCATTGAGAGCATTAGATAGCTTGTTAATCACGAAATCTGGCATAGCACTGTTCAGCTCACCCGCAATTTCGATAAAGCGTGTATGAAGCCCGTATTCCCTTGCCTTCCATGTCAAATAAAACGGATCAATCGGAATACAGTGACCGCCCAATCCAGGGCCGGGATAATACGGGGTAAAGCCAAAGGGCTTTGTCGCCGCAGCGTCAATCACCTCATAAATATCAATCCCCATGCGGTCGGCCACGATTTTCATCTCATTCACTAATCCGATATTGACCGCGCGGTGAATATTTTCGAGGAGCTTCGTCATTTCGGCGGCTTTCGTTGAGCTGACAGGCACGACTTTCTCAATCGCATGTTTGTAAAGTGCCTCCCCAACTTCAAGACAATTTGGCGTATGCCCACCGACTATTTTCGGGATGGATTGTGTATTAAAATTTTTATTGCCCGGGTCTTCACGCTCTGGTGAATAGACAAGAAAAATTTGCTTACCCACTATAAATCCTTGAGCTTCAATAAGCGGTTTTAATTCTTCATCTGTTGTTCCCGGATAGGTTGTGCTTTCGAGTGACACAACCTGCCCATTCCTCAAATAAGGCAAACATGCCTGCATTGTATTCAAAACATAGCTTAAATCAGGCTCGCGATAATCATTGAGCGGTGTCGGCACACATAAAATTAAAGTATCGACTTCGCCAATACGCTCAAAATCTGTTGTAACATCCCAACGATTATCACTCTCATCAGGGAGCCTATCAATATGCGCCAAGTTAATATAAGATTGCCCTTTTCTAAGCATCTCGATTTTCTTGGGGTCGACATCGAACCCCATGACACTATAGCCTGCCGCGTGATAGCGCGCCATAAGCGGCAACCCGACATACCCGAGACCGATTATGCCAATAACAGCGTTTTTGCCGTTTAATTTTTCGATAAGGGTAGTTTTATGAGACATGATTAGCGTAAATTTTCGTTTAAATAAGGATAATACGCTTATAGGGCTAGACTAAAGGTAGTTCAATCCTTATTTTGGCGAATATGGCGACATGCAAAACTATATTGCTGACAGGTGGGCTTGGCTATATCGGCTCTCATTGCTGTATTGAGCTGATTGGCGCGGGCTATGATCCTATTATTATTGATAATCTCAGTAATAGTAAAATAAGCGTGCTTGACCGCCTGAAACTCATCACTCAAAAAGATAATATCCCTTTTTATCAGGCTGACGTTGCCGATAAAAATGCATTAAACGCAATCTTTGCCGAGCATGATATTGATGCCGTCATGCATTTTGCAGGTTATAAAGCGGTTGGTAAATCCACTAAAATTCCGCTCGCCTATTATCGGAATAACCTTGATACCACTCTGACTTTATTGGAAATAATGCAAGAACATGATGTGCAGAGCTTCATTTTTAGCTCAAGCGCGACTGTTTATGGTGAAGCAAACACCCCGCCTTTTACCGAGAAAATGCCGACAGGATCGGGCACAAACCCTTATGGTCGCACCAAATACATGATTGAGGAAATTTTAAAAGATTGTGCTTTTGCCAACCCTGCCATGAGTGTCAGCCTCCTCCGCTATTTTAATCCAGTCGGCGCAGATGGTAGCGGTATGATTGGTGAGGACCCGAACGGTATTCCAAATAATCTTATGCCGTACATTCAAAAAGTCGCTAGCGGAGAACTACCTGATCTGAGCATTTTCGGCGATGATTATAACACTTCTGATGGCACATGTGTGCGTGATTATATCCATGTCTCAGACCTCGCACGCGGGCATGTCGCCGCTTTAGAAAAAAAACATGATGAGGCGGGGGTGCATATTTACAATCTCGGCACAGGAACAGGAATTTCAGTCAAAGAAATGGTTGAGGCTTATGGGCAAGCTTGTGGTAAGCCTATCCCTTACAAAATTGCCCCACGCCGTGAAGGTGACTTACCAGAATTTTATGCCGATGTTTCAAAAGCACAAGAAGAGCTGAACTGGACAGCGTCTAAAAGCCTCAATGATATGGTGAAAGACAGCTGGAATTGGGTTAATAATAATTTGAGAACAACATAACATGGTGCGAGCAAGCATATGTGTTCTAACTTATAAACGACCTGAAGCCTTAAAGGCATGTCTGAATTCAATAATAGCCGCTCGCTTACCAAATGACTGCGTTTTGATTATTATCGATAATGCAGATAGCAAGGATGGTGAGGCAGTCTATGAAGCATTCGACTTTAAAAATTTAAACGCTCATTATGTTCATGAGCCTGAAAAAGGCGTGGTTCATGCCCGTAATCGCGCAATGGATGAAGCGTTCATTACTCATAAATGTGATTGGTTATGTTTTATTGATGATGATGAAACGGTTAATAAAAACTGGCTTAGCGCGCTATTGGATTGTCAAAGCAGAACCCGCGCCGATGCCGTGATGGGCAATGTCATTTTTGATATGCCTATGACCTGCCCCCTATAATTAGGTCCAGAATATAGTTA
>CAZHEE010000018.1:0-13013 GCA_964531715.1 uncultured Micavibrio sp.
AAGCCGAACATCACTAACCTAAAACTGGACTCAAAAATGGGGGTTGACCAATCAATTAAAGCCTCAGCACCCTTATAATCACTCATTCGGCCTGCGGTAATGTGAAGGACAACAGGTCGACCGTCTTGATCGCAAACCGCATGAAGTTTTGAGTTTAAGCCGCCTTTGGTTCTCCCGACAGCGCGGGGAACATCCCTTTTTTAACAGAGAGCTTGCTGGCAGCCTGTCCCGGCCTGAAGGGGGGGTGGGCTTTTAAGTGGGTGGCATCAATTTGTAAATGTTCCGGTTTAGACCCTTGCTCAACCAATGATTTGAATATCTTATCAAATACACCCATGCGCGACCAACGGATGAAACGATAATATAATGTCTTATGTGGGCCCCCGGATCAGGGTCCGGGGCAAGCTCCAACATCAGGTGCATCACGCCATTGCAAACCACGCTTTAAAACATGGATAATACCACTCACTACGCGGCGGTCACCTGTTGCACGGCTTGACCGTGTAATCAACACGGGGAACGTCACGAACGTAAGGAAAAAGTCCACCGCGACGATTAAGAAAAGTATCGTTCCCCCGACTTGAGCGGGGGTGGTATATTTGGATCCTCGCTCGGTGGCGGGGAAACAGTATATATTATTTTCACAGGAAGACACAAAGTCGCTAAGGTTTAAAAAAGCCTTGAACCGCATTTTCGTTGTAAAACAGGGTCTATAAACATTGTTCAAAAACGTGTTGGCGCGGCGTCCACTGGTCTCACACGACCCATGCCTTCAATCCGTTGAATAGCAAGACTCCGTTCCGTAATACCGTCTGCCCTAAACCTAAATGCGCCATCCGTTCCCATAAATCCGTTCGGGTTGAGGAGTGCGGCGCGGTTAATCTCTCCCCCTGTTTGACGCATAAGCACAACTGAAAGAGCCACTGCATCATACCCTAATGACGCGAGCCTTTCAGGGCGTTCGCCGTAAATTGATTGATATTTCCGCTCAAACCGTTTGCGCTGGTCGGCCGATGGTGCGGCATAGAAGGCTCCGCGCATCGCGGCATTGCGAAGGATTGTAGGTTCATCCCAAATCCCTGTCCCAAGCCATGCTGTAGTTTGCGCATTTAATCCGACACGATTTAAATCTTCAGCCGCAGCATTCAAATAAGGGTTGCCAAACGGCATGAGCAATCCGTCAAAGTCACCTGAAAGTGAGGCGAGCCGATTAAGTTCGGCTTCATTCAGCCCATCACGCGAATCTACCGTTATTGTTTCAACAACACTGAGGCTGGACTTCGCCGTCATATCACGGAAGGCTTGCGTGACTTCACGGGCATAGGGATTGTCAGGGGTCAAAATAACAATACGGTTCAGGTTACGTTTTGCCGCATATTTTGCCAGACGCTGCCCCTGATCATAGGGTAAGATACCCAGTGTAAACACATTGCCGCCAATGCGCGAACGGTCGGTTGTAAACCCAATCACATTGAGGTTATGCGCTCTCGCGCTTTGCCCCGCTTGCGCAACATTTTGTGCGAGAAGCGGACCAAGGATCAGTTTTGCATTCTGGGCAACGGCTTGATTAACCGCATCGCGCGCACCCGAAACCGTGCCTTTTGTATCAAGCGGCAGGAGGGTAATATTCGGGTCATTCATATCAAACAAAGCCATTTGTGCGGCGTTAAATAAATCCTCACCGATTGCTTTATGCTGACCTGACAATGGCAAAAGAAGCGCGATATTATAAGGCTCGCCACGCATTTGTGTTTGGTTTGCAGTGGGGCTTACACGCGTTGGCCGTGTGTTCATGACCTCACCTTGGGAGGCTGGCTCAACTGACTTTTGTTGATAAGGTTCAAACGCCCCATCGCGTGATGGCGCCGATTGCGGCGCACAGGCAGCGACTAAAACTATAAGCATAAATGCCGAAAGAAAACGAATGACCATAAGGCAATATCCCTTTAATGTAAGTTTATAATGAATAATGACACTAGTATTATTTCATCACAAAATCCAGCCTTAAGCCAATTAAGGGGAGGGCTATATCTCGTGCCGACGCCTATCGGAAATCTGCGCGATATAACATTAAGGGCATTGGATGTTTTGAAGGCTTGCGATTATATTGTGTGTGAGGATAGCCGTGTGACGGGCAAACTCCTCGTCGCCTGTGATATTCGTGACAAAAAGAAAATTGTTTATAACGATCATGCCAGTGACGAGACACAAAACTACATTGTAAGCTTACTCGCGGAAGATAAAATTATTGCGCTGGTCAGTGATGCAGGTACGCCGATGATTTCCGACCCTGGCTATAAGCTTGTGAAAGCCTGTTTTCAAAATGAGATTTATGTCACGGCTCTGCCTGGTGCCAATGCTATTTTACCGGCCTTGCAGCTTTCCGATTTGCCGAGTAACGCTTTCACATTTTTGGGGTTTCTGCCCGGTAAAGATAAAGCCGTACGTGAAATAATTTCTTATAATAAAAATAGAAAAGAAACAATAATTTTTTACGAATCTCCTCAGCGTATTCATAAGACAATTGAAATTTTGAGCGAGATTATACCTGAAAGACAAGTTTCAATTTGTCGTGAAATTTCAAAGATATATGAAGAGTCTATAAGGTTAAGTGCGAAGGAAATGCATGCTCACCTTGCCGGCAGAAAACTGAAAGGGGAGATTGTGCTTCTTATAAACGGGCAAATTGACGAGCCTCAATCTATTCAGAATTATGATGCGGACATACGAAACCGCCTGAACAAAGGGCAAAGCTTAAAAGATATTGCTGAGGCTTTGTCAAAAAACAGCACTATTAAGAAAAAAGACTTTTACAATCGCGCGCATGAACTCAAAGAAAATCAAAAACTATAAACATGGGCTTTACGCCGAATATTATGCAGCCTTGTGGCTTATGATCAAAGGCTATCGGATTTTAAAATTGCGCTATAAATGTAAGGTGGGGGAAATTGATATCATCGCACAGCGCGGAAAAACAACCGTTTTCATTGAGGTGAAATATCGCCAGACCTCTGATGAGGCCTTGAATGCAATAACTCCACAATCTCTAAAACGCATCCGCCGCGCGGCAGAACATTATATAGCCTTTGATAAAGGTCGAGAATCATCTAACTCTAATATTATTATGCGGTTTGATGTCGTGACCGTGACCGGTTTTATGAGGATGAAACATATTCAAAATGCGTTTTAGAAATTTTTTATTTTTTGCGTTGATAACCATGCCGATTTTGAGCGGCTGTACAGGGTTGGGTCTTGCAACGTCAGCGGGGGCGGTCGGCGGTATAGCGGCGGCGCGTGAAGGCGGCTTAACCCAATCAGCGATTGATGCGCGCATAAAATTAGAGGTGAATGACCTTTGGCTTAAATATGATTTTGATGCTTTCAGGAAGCTCAGCACAACGGTTGAGCAAGGCCGTGTTTTGGTGACCGGCGTGGTTCAGGACCCTGATATGCGGGTTGAGGCAATACGCCTTGCGTGGCAACCGAAAGGCGTCATTCAAGTAATTAATGAAGTACGCGTTGAGGATAGTGACGGTATTACGGGATTTGCCCGCGATACTTGGATTTCGGGGAGCCTACGCACAAAGCTTATTTTTGACCGTGATGTTCAATCCATTAATTACACGATTGATACGGTTCAAGGCACAGTCTATTTAATGGGAATTGCGCAAGATCAGGCGGAACTGAATAAGGTGATTTCACATGCGCGCGCAACAGGTTATGTCCGTGATGTTGTTTCTTACGTGAAGCTGGCAGGGGAGCCTGTCCCTGGCGCGAATGTCGCCCAGCCTGTTAATCTTAACCCTGCGCCACCATCAACATTCTAGCAATCGCTTATGTTTGACAATCGCGAAGATATTTTAAGTTATCTTACAATTACGGGGCACAAAAGTGATGGTGAGATTGATATCATTACGACTTCAATGGCTCTTTCAAAGCTCGATAAAGACAGTGTCGGTTTTGAAAAATATGATAAAATAATCAATGATTTAGAATATAGCCTTAATCTCACTTATGAAGCGTTACGTAAGGCATTGCATGGCGACCTATTAACTTTACAGGCGCAAGCCTTAAAAAACACACTCTATGATGAGTTCGGTTTGCGTGGTGATGTTCTTGATTATGATAATCTCGATAATATCAATATGTTTAGCGTCATTGACAGGAAACAAGGTATACCGATTTCGCTTTGTATTTTGGCGATAGGTCTGGCGCGGCGAGTTGGCTGGCACGCGGAAGGGATTAATTTCCCCGGGCATTTCATGATGCGTTTGGATCATGACGGCGCGCGATCCATCCTCGACCCGTTTCAAGGGTTTAGGGATATTCAGGCCAAGGATATGCGCCAAATCCTTCTTAAGACAGGCTATGACGGTGAGTTATCCGCCAGCTTTTATGAGCCTTGCACCAATCGTGAAATCATTCTTCGCTATCAGAATAATCTGAAATATCGCTTGATTGATGCCGAGCTTTACGATGAGGCGATGCATATTGTCGAGCGCATGCATCTGTTTGCGCCCGAAGATCACAGGCTTCATCTTGATAAGGCCGTTTTGTTTGCGCGGCTTGACCAAACCAAGGCCGCGATTGAGTCTATTACGTTTTATCTCGATAAAATCACCGACCTGTATGACAGGGCGGAGGCTCTGGCGTTCCTGTTGGAAATGAGAAACCGTTTGAATTGATGGCGGCTTGTGTTTTTCAGTCTCGTTATTTATAAGCAAACATCATGCAAAATTTTCTGAAACAGGCAGGGTGGGACGATGCTGGACTTGAATGGCGTAAGGCCGACTGGTCACCGCGTGATTATGCACGATTGACCAAGCCGAACGGCACGACCGCCATTCTCCTCAGATCGCCACCTGACCATTCGCCAGAGACGATTATCGGGCATCAACTCGGTCATTGGTTGGTCATGAACCGACATTATAAACAACTGGGGTTGAATGCGCCTGACATTCTTGCCACGGATGAGGCCCAAGGGCTTGTCCTGATGGAAGACTTCGGTGATGAGACAATCGCTAAAAAAGGGGAGGCGGCTTATTTGAAGGCGACAGAGATCCTTATTCAGATGCGCGATCATCCAAAAGCATTGTCATCCCGAGCGCAGTCAAGGGATCTCAATAGCAACAAGCTAGATCCTTCGACTTCAGGTGCAAAGACACCTTTCGCTCAGGATGACAATTTATTGTTACGCTATGAAGATAGCCATGTTTATAAGGCTTTACGTTTCTACCCTCAATATATTTTGAAAGGCGATAAATCCCTCACCCAAGAATGGTTTAAGCTTTGGCGGGAAGTCGAAAACAGCCTGCCACCATGTCCGCAAGCCTTGACCCATATTGATTACGCCGCCCAGAACCTAATGTGGATGGACGGAGAAATCGGAATTATCGACTTTCAGGCAAGCTGTAAAGGCCCGTTTGTCTATGACATTGTCAATTTACTGGAGGATATTCGCCTCGGTATTCCTGAAACAATCAAAACATCATGCCAAAGCCGTTATTGCGCCGCATTATCGCCGGATGATAAGGCTTTATTTGAAACATGGTATCCGGTGATTACGGCTCAATTTTACGCGCGTATTTTAGGGCAAATTATGTTCTTATCTGAACAAAAAGGGCGTGATGACCTGATGCAATATTACGATTCAACCTCTAAACGCTTTGATAGACTATTGAAAAATAATGAAACTTTAAAACCAATAAAACTATATATAACCTTTAGCGGTGGATAATAACAAATAAAGTAAGCAAGGATTAACCACAAATGAACACGAATTCATGCAGATAAAAAAATCTGTGTTTATCAGTATTTATCTGTGGTGAGAAAAAAATGACAGAAGAAAACACAACTCAAAATGGTCTCCCTCAAATTAAAGTCAGAGGAGGCAAACCGCTCAATGGTGAGATTACGATTAGCGGCGCGAAGAACTCGGCATTGAAACTGATATGCGCTTCTCTGCTGACCGATCAAGAAGTCAAGCTGTCTAATGTTCCGACAGGACTGCGCGATATTGAGACCTTGTCAAAACTTCTTGAATATATGGGTGCAGAAATCACCACTGATCATGAGGCGAAAACTATGAGCCTTAAAGGTCTTGGCGATAAAAATACGACAACCGCGCCTTATGACTTGGTTCGTAAAATGCGCGCCTCCATCCTTGTTCTCGGGCCGACTTTGGCACGGCATGGACAGGCAAAAGTCTCGCTTCCCGGCGGTTGCGCGATAGGCTCACGTCCTGTTGATTTGCACCTCATAGGGCTGGAGCAGATGGGTGCGGAGATTAAAATTGAGGATGGTTATGTCATTGCAAAAACGCCTCAGGGCGGTTTAAAAGGGGCGGATATTCATTTCCCGAAAGTCTCCGTTGGGGCGACCGAGCATCTCCTCATGACCGCGACTTTGGCAAAAGGGATTACAACATTATCCAACGCGGCGATGGAGCCTGAAATCGGTGATTTGGCTGATATGCTTAACAGCATGGGCGCGCAAATTGAGGGCATCGGTACGCAAAAATTGGTCATTCATGGTGTTGACAGCCTCCGTGGTACAGCGCACAGCGTCATCCCTGACAGGATTGAAACGGGAACTTTTATGATTGCCGCCGCCTTGACGGGTGGGGAAATCACGCTCAAAAACACGCGCCCCAACACGATTGACGCGGTGACCTCACTCCTCAAAAAAGCAGGGGCAGAAATCACAATTCATGACACGGATATTACGGTGAAGCGCAAGGCCGAGCTGAATTCCCTTCGCGGCATTGATATTATGACCGAGCCTTATCCGGGTTTTCCAACGGATATGCAGGCGCAGATTATGACGATGTTGACCCTTTGTGATGGCGCGGGGATGGTGACGGAAACAATTTTTGAAAACCGGTTTATGCATGTGCCAGAGCTGGTGCGCATGGGGGCGAATATCGTGGTTCACGGGAACAGCGCAATTGTCCGCGGTGTAGATAATCTCAAAGGTGCCGAAGTGATGGCAACGGATTTAAGAGCTTCAGTGGCCCTCGTGATTGCAGGGCTGTGCGCGGAAGGTGAGACAGCAATTAACCGAATTTATCACCTTGAACGCGGCTATGAAGACATTACAGGTAAACTCTCCGCCGTCGGCGCGGATATCAAGCGGGTATGATAGCGATAGAATTTCCTTTATTTATTAAAAACTCGCCTTTGGGGGTTATTAATGAAGATTGCTCTTGAGGTGATGATGTTATTACTTCTTGTTTGATGTCTTTATCATAAAAACCATCTACAATATTCTTACTAATTTGATAGCCATAATAAACACCAACCGCTAATCCACCAAAAATACCAGCAACTCCTCCGATTGCAGCACCCGCATCTTTACTATAGCTAGGTGCAATTAATGCTCCAAATAAGGCGCTAAGCCCCCCCCCCCACAAACATACCTATATTACCGCCAACAGATGATACAACACCAACACCTGCCGCACCAACTAAACTTTCAGCTGTGCTTGCAACCTCTGGCATATCAAAAAAAGCGAATGTTGAAGCGCCTAGAAATATAACAGGTATACCACTATTTGAATTTGATGAGGTATTATTACTCATAAAAACTCCTTATTAATTTATAAATTAACATAACTTATAAATTAAATTTTGTCAAATGTTTATTAAAATCCTTATATCTTGTTATATTTTTTAAAATACTTTATAGGAATTATATTAATTATATAACTGGAGATAAGTGTTGGCTAAAGAAGAATTAATGGAATTTACAGGCGTGGTTGAGGAAGTGCTTCCCAATGCCATGTTCCGCGTAAAGCTTGAAAATGATCATGAAATTATCGCGCATAGTGCGGGTAAAATGAAAAAGCACCGTATCCGCGTGCTTGCGGGCGATAAGGTTGTGGTTGAGATGACGCCTTACGACCTGACCAAAGGCCGTATTATCTTCCGTGAGAAATAATAGCTTATTTGCTGTTTGGCTCATTCGCTGATTTAAATAAACCACATGACAACTAAACAGCCAATAAGCAAATCAGCCAATCATTTCATCCTCGCCTCTTCCTCACCGCGTCGGAAAGATTTGCTGGAAGAGCAGGGGATTATCCCCGATTTAATCATCCCTGCCGATATTGACGAGACACCGCTTAAAGGCGAGATGCCGCGCCCTTATGTTGAGCGTATGGCGGTTGAGAAGGCACGTGCCGTTGCCACAATTAATACGCATGCCTATATCCTCGGCGCGGACACAATTGTTACAATGGGGCGGCGCATTTTTCAAAAGCCGATAGATGCGCATGAGGCTTATCAATTTCTTACACGTTTCTCGGGGCGCAGGCATAAGGTTCTGGGTGGGATATGTATCATCACACCCGAAGGTAAAGAGATTTCCCGCGTTGTTGAAACGACAGTCAAATTTAAGGTTTTGACGGAAGCCGAAAAGCGAGATTTTATCGCGAAAGGCGAGTGGAAGGGGAAATCAGGCGGCTATGGCATTCAAGGTATGGCCGCGCAATTTGTATCTTTCATCAGCGGATCTCACAGTAATGTTATTGGATTAAGCGTTTACGACAGCGTCCAGCTGCTCAAGGGTTCGGGATATAAATTATATTGACATAATCTAAGGTTTAGTCTAATTTACTTTATGACGTTTGACAGTTCTAAATCTCTATCGAATCAATTTTCTATTCCATGCTTGAGACCTTGGCAAGAAACAGGTGTGTTTGATGCTTATGGTCATTGCTTATTACCAACGGCATTAGGCAGACAATGTGAATTAACATGCGCTTTAGATGGTGACTATTCTAATTTAAAATATGTGAAAAAACACATTCGATTTCATGGTTTTGGGTTTGAAAGTGGCACATTTCATAATGCTTATAGAGATGTGAAGTCTTTCGCAGATTTCAATCATGAAATGATTCATCTGTGGTTGAATATTTGGGGAAGTATGCCTTCTTTTGTGCCGTCGCAATATTCTCCGCATTATGATGGTAATGCGCATGCCGAAGCTCTTGTTATTTCCATGCAAAAACTTGTTAAGCAAGTAATGCGCGGTGAAAGAGATATATATAATAAGGCTGTTTATACATCTGATGTTCAATGGTCTCATCAAGATGTAATCGCAGCTTACCAACAAAAATGGAATCAATCAGCCATTGTCATGCAGCGTGAAAGCAAAAATATGCCTGTCTATGATTTTATGCGAATGGCATCTGCCAGAGCTTGGATGAATGAACGCTCGGTCTCTGCAATATATCCGTATGAGCATGAGCTTGTTACGCCTTTAGGTGAAAAACTTTTAAACCCTAAGAGCCCAGAGCTTGAAATTCTAAAAGAAGTTGCGGATAGTTTCTATGATGCATGCCAACCTCTGATAGAATCTCTTCGTCTCACTGTTCAGGCTGTGCAAGAAGAGATGAGACCTGATGGTCGCCCGCTCTTTCAGCGCACAATAGATTTGATGCTCCGTACATTAAAGGTAAGGGAGCAATATCAGATTATGCATACGGGTGAGCCACGTGTTTTTACGGTGTCCCATATTTCTTGGCTAAAAAAATGCGAGCGCGTTCAACATGCGCGAAAAGTAAGAGGTGAAAAATCGTTTCAGCCTTTATCGCTTTGATTAGACAGTTAAAGTCTGAGCCTTAAACGCTTCCCACTTTTCGCCGTGGAGAGGGACGGGTTTTTCCTTATCAATATATGGTTGGGCATAGGCTTCAAATTGCGCTTTGCTTATGCCATCTACGGCCAAATAATGAGAATGATGATCTGGTAGCCATTCTTTTTTTCGAAAAGATATAATTAAGCTTTGGCTAAGGCGGCGTCCATGATCATTATTTTGATCATGCCCCTGTTCCACTGTAACGATATCGAAAACCCCATTCGCTGTTTTAACCAAAAAACTCATATTGAAGTAACTAAACATAATATTGACAAAGCGCAAGTTTTTATCGCTTAAACCCTCTGGCAATTCACAAAGCTTTACTCAATCGCGGGCGGCAAAACTGATTAAGTATAAAACCTAGATATATAGGCTTAACCCAATTTATACCGTTATGGTTTCATCAGCATTCTTTAAACATTCAAATAATCCGGCCTTTGTTTCAATAACAGTTCTATCTGCCCCAAACCAGTGAGCGACGCATCGGGTCGCATTACCGCAAGTGTATAATTCCGAACCGTCAAAATTATACATGTCCATAAAGATATCAGCTTCTGAATTAATTGATTTGCGAAGAAATATTAGCTGGTCACAGCCTATGCCTGTAAATCTATCGCAAATTTTTATACGCTCCTCATAGGAGAAATTGTATGTTTTTAATCTTTCATCGATAATAATAAAGTCATTACCAAGTCCGTTCATTTTAATAAATGGTATTTTTGCGGTATTAAACATTGACAAAACCTCTCCGGAAGAATTATAACACAATCAAATTCACGAAGAACTGGAATAATTTCAGTGCTTAACGGTACCCTCAAGTCGGCGAATACGCTCACTGGGGCTAAAAGTGTATGAGTGAAGTAGAATTTGAAGTGTATTAGAACGGTAGTGTATTAGTATGGTTATGCGATATGAAGATTTGGATGTTTATCAACGTGCCTATAAAGCAGCGTTGATCATTCATAAATCTTCACTGGAATTTCCTAAAATTGAGCAATTCGATTTTATTCATGATGAATATCACCAGATTACAAAGATGCTTCATGGTTTAAGAAAAAACTGGTCTCATACGCGTCCTAAAAAAACATCTGATACACTATCCTCTGATACACTGAAACATGGAGCGGCAGCGTAATGTTCGCCTCTCTATCCGATAAACTTGGTGGTGTATTTGACGGGCTGATGGGGCGGAAAACCCTCACGGTGGAGGATGTTGACAATGCCGCTCGCGAAATTCGCATGGCTCTGTTGGAGGCCGATGTCGCCCTCCCCGTTGTTAAAGATTTCATTGCCACAATCAAAGAAAAAGCCGTCGGGCAGGATGTCATTAAAGGCGTTAACCCGGCCCAACAAATCATTAAAATCGTTAATGATGCGATTGTTGAAATGCTCGGTGGTGTTGAGGGCGAGACTGAGCTGAACCTCAATGCCTCCTCCCCTGCTGCTTTCCTCATGGTCGGGTTGCAAGGCTCCGGAAAAACAACCTCGACCGGGAAAATCTCGAAACTCCTGAAAGAAAAGCAGGATAAGAAAATCCTGATGGCGTCCCTCGATGTTTATCGCCCTGCGGCGCAACAGCAGCTCGCGGTTTTGGGGGAGCAGACTGGCGTTGATACGTTAGAGATTATTGAGGGACAACAACCTGTAGACATCGCCAAACGTGCAATGGATGAAGGCCGCAAAGGTGGCTATGACATTGTTTTCCTTGATACGGCGGGGCGATTATCTATAGATGATGCGCTGATGCAAGAGGTTGAGCAGGTTCGCGATGCGGTGAGCCCTGTTGAAACTCTCCTCGTTGCCGATGCGATGACAGGGCAGGATGCGGTGCAAACCGCGCAGACTTTTAATGATCGTATCGGGTTAACGGGAATTATGCTGACCCGTATAGACGGTGATGCGCGTGGCGGTGCCGCCATGTCAATGCGCGGCGTGACGGGCAAGCCGATCAAGCTCCTCGGGACCGGGGAGAAGCTGGATGATATTGAATTTTTCCACCCTGACCGCGTGGCGAGCCGCATTTTAGGTATGGGGGATGTTGTCTCTCTCGTTGAGAAATCGATTGAGACGATTAATGAAGACGATGCCAAGAAAATGGCTGAGAAGTTCAAAAAAGGCTCCTTCGACCTTGATGATTTCGCCAAGCAGTTACAGCAGCTCCGCTCTATGGGTGGCATGGGCGCGATGATGAAAATGATCCCAGGCCTGAATAAAATGGCAGGGAAGCTGGACGCCGCAGGTATGGATGATTCCATGGTGAAGAAGCAAGAGGCCATCCTCTCTTCCATGACGAAAAAAGAACGGGCAGAGCCTCAAATTCTAAATGCCTCGCGCCGCCGCCGTATTGCCAATGGTTCAGGTACTCAGGTTCAGGATGTGAACAAGCTTCTGAAACAGTTCGAGCAGATGAACAAAATGATGAAGCAGATGAAGAAAATGGGCATGGGCGGCATGATGAAAAGCATGAAGGGCTTGCTCGGCGGTAATCCACAAATGGATGAGATGATGGCGCAAATGGAAGGTCAAATGGGGAATGGCGGTCAGGGAATGGGGGACGGGGGACAGTTGGGCCCCAATCCATTCGCACAAGGTGGCGGCCCAGGCATGCATCCTGCCCTTCCCAATGATTTGATGGGCGGACTCGGCGGCATAGGCGGCGGTCAACGAAGCAAGTCAAGCTTTACGAAGAGTAAAAAGAGTAAAAGGAAGAAGAAATAGCTGTTTTGCTTCTTTGCTCATTGGCTGTTTAAAAATCAGCTAATCAGCAAAAAAGCTAATCATCTAATAGTGAACTGAAAGGAACTTTAACATGGCACTAAAAATGAGAATGGCTCGGGGAGGTCGTAAAAAATCCCCATTTTACCGTATCGTTGTCGCGGATGCACGCGCACCACGGGATGGTAAATTCATCGAGAAAGTGGGGACATATAACCCTCTTCTTTCCAAAGATGACGCTAATCGTGTAACTTTGGACACGGAACTGGTCAAAAAATGGTTGGCGGAAGGCGCTCAACCATCTGAGCGCGTGGCGAAATTTCTCGGCGCGGCCGGTATTATCGCAATGCCTGAAAACCGCACATCCGTTCAAAAAGCCGAGCCAAAAGCTAAGGCTCAACAAATGGCGAAGGACAAGGCCGAAAAAATAGCCGCGGCGAAAGAAGCCGAGGAAGAGGCCAAGCGTCAGGCCGAAGAAGAAGCGAACGCACCGAAAGAAGAGGAAGCCGCACCTGCTGAGGAATCCTCAACTGAAGAGGCACCTGCCGCAGAAGAAGCCCCTGCCGAAGAAGAGAAAAAAGAAGCTTAATAAAGCCCCTCTCCCTCGGGAGAGGGTGATCGACCAAAGGGAGATCGGGTGAGGGGCTCTCACAAAGCAG
>CAZHEE010000018.1:13023-17136 GCA_964531715.1 uncultured Micavibrio sp.
CCTCATCCGTCCAGGCCGATGGCTTGTCCACCTTCTCCCCAGGGAGAAGGGGACACTTAAGCCGATTGGGCGATAATTTTTTCAAAGGTTTGCATGGTCGGTTTTGGTGTTTCGGTGAAGCTGACGGCGAGTGCTCTTGTATTTTTACGGACAATCTCTCCTGTGACCTTCACATCCTCAACCATATTGTCCAGTTTAAAACGCAAAATCATATTCACCGTTTGCCCTTGTTCAAAGGCACGTGTATCGGTTTCGAAAAGTACGCCGGATTGGCTCCAATCCAAAACGGGGCAAGGCTTCCCGTCAACATTAACCATACAAATATCATGATCGCGGCGCGGATAGGCGCGACGCTGTTGAGTCATCTCATTATCATTCGCTCTTGAAATGCGATAAGGTTTATTGTTTCGATCCATAAATTTGTTATACCATATATAGGGTCATAAAAACAAAGATAAACTATGCATAAATCAATCGGCATTGGAATATTGTCATGGCGGGCACATCAAACGCTCAAATATGCGCTGAATAGCTATAGCGATGACTTCCTGAAAATCTTTGACCAAAGGCTTATTTATTTCTCGGATATAAGCGAGGACGATAAACAAATTGCTCGTGATTATGGCTGGGAATTTGCAGGCGGCCCAAATGAAGGGATAGCGGGTGGCATGAAGCGGCTCGCCGAAAACATGAAGACTGACTATATCCTCCTGCTACAAAATGATAATCCATTGATTGAGCCTGCAGAATTTGCGCATGAACATTTGTGTCAAGCCGTTGATTATATTGATAAAGGTGAGGCTGATTTAGCGCGTATGCGCCATCGTTGGCAAGTCGGCGATGGTTTTGCCTGCGTCACAAAATATTTGAAATACTATAAGCCTGTTACTATTGCGAAAGAATTTATTCTTGAAGAGCATGATATAAGTTCACTTAAGCCCTCAAAATTAAGTGGCTTACAACGTTTTATGAAGCCTCATAATGCTAAACGGTTTCAAGGTCGCTCAATATATATTGAGGAAAACCCTGAAGCGCTTTATCCCAATGTGATTAACAAGCTTGGCGATTTTCTCCGTGTTGACAGCGCCGCCCTTGATTTTACCGATCAATGCCTGCTGATATCGCACGATCAATGGCTCAATCTGTTTATGCCGTTTGTTGAGTCAAATCCGTCATCACGCAAACCGAACGGTTATCAGGCGCCTGAGATTTGTATTAATTCACCTTGGTGGCGGGAAAGCGGTTTTAAAATTTTGCAAGGGCGGGGGCTATTCACACACGCGCGAAAGGATGATTCATTCCGCATGGAGCATCCGCTCTATAAAATTCAAAAAACCGCTTGACGTTATAGGAATACTATCCTATAACTATTTCTATCACTAGCAGAATTGCGTCCAGATAATATCTCACTTTATTCGTCATTACACGTTTTTCGATAAAAAATACGTGTAATCCAGTCGGTTTTTATGGATTGCACGTATTCATAAATGAAACGTGCAATGACGCGAGTATGATACCTCATGCAATATCTGCCTCAGGCCGTCTGATCTTAAGACGATAACCTCCCGATAAATTTTCAATATAACTTTATAGGAGACACCATCATGTCAACATCAATAGATCAGGCATTCGTCAAACAATTCGAACGTGAAGTTCATGCGGCTTATCAGCGTATGGGCTCAAAATTACGCGGTACTGTCCGCACATCCAACAATGTTAAGGGCGCAAGCTGCACCTTCCAGAAGGTCGGCAAAGGCACGGCCATGACAAAATCATCCGGGGCTGCCGTTCCTGTCATGAACCTTGCCCATACGGCCATTGAGGTCGCCCTCGCCGATTATTACGCCGGTGACTGGATTGATAAGCTGGATGAAATTAAGCTGAACCATGATGAGCGTCAGGTCATTGCATCCGCAGGGGCTTATGCCCTCGGTCGTAAAACGGATGAGATGATTATCAATGCGCTTGATAATGCAACCGCAACAACAGGCGGCGGAACATCCGGCATGACAAAGGCAAAATTGCTTGAGGCTTATGAAATCCTTGGTGACAAGGATGTGCCCGATGACGGTCAGCGCTTTTGTATTGTCGGAGTGAAACAATGGTCAGACCTTCTGCAAATTGAGGAATTTTCATCATCCGATTATGTCGGGAATGAGGAGCTGCCGTGGCAGGGATCTCAAGCCAAAAAATTCCTCGGCACAACTTTCATGGTGCATTCGGGTTTACCGCTTGAGACAGGCGATGTCCGCTCATGCTTCTGGTTTCATAAAACCGCGATTGGTCATGCGATTGGCGCGGAAGTTGAGACGGATATCACATGGCATGGGGATCGCGCGGCGCACTTCGTCAATAATATGATGAGTCAAGGCGCAGGTTTGATTGATGCCGATGGCGTTGTTGTTATTCCTTGTGACGAAACACCGAGTGCATAAGTCTTTAATCTTTTACATGTCATCCCAGCGAAAGCTGGGATCTTCTTTTCACTTGAAGAGATTCCTGCTTTCGCAGGAATGACAATCTATTTTTAAAAGGACATAAACCTATGGCTTTTCAATCTAATGATTTAAGCGTTTTGGCCTATGCCAATAACTTCACGCTCTGGCATTATACCACTGCCGATAAAAGCGTGGAGGGTGCAGGCTATTTCAATCAGGCAAGCGATATGATGCGCGTTAATGACCTGATTATTACCGGTTTGGATACGGGCAACACGCCGTCCGTCGTCTTTTATATCGTAACCGATATTGACGGGCACGGAATTGTGACAGTCACCGCCTTCACGGCGTAATTTCCTTCCTCACAATCACGTGACGTAAGATCACATATTTAGACCCGTATCCATATGCCCCTGCCGTGTGGTTTTCATACCTGCGGCAGGGGTTTCTTATTATTTAATTTAAAGGAATAAAATCATGTCCCGCTTTGGTGAGCTTTATACGGTTTTTCATAGGCCTATCGGTCAAAATATGGATAATGATGAAAATGATATCATTAATCTGAAAAAGAAACTGAACCACCTCGGGCGTTATAATAGCCCTTTCCTGCATGGCTATATTGACGCAGATCTTGATAAAAGTATCAAGACATATCAACGCGACAGAAACCTGAAAGCCGATGGCGTTGTTTTACCCGGCGGTGAAACATAAGCCACAATTTTAGGCGAAGTTATTGATCCCAAGAAAACAGAAGCAGATGTCAAAATGGCGGCAGTACCATTGGCCAATCATGGGAAGATATGAATCCATCCGAACGGCAGGATGAAATAGATAGGTTATGCGAAAATGAATATAAAATGAATGGTAGAAGATGTAATGAATTGTCAGCACAAGGAAGGAAGAGGGAAGCAGCCTTATGTTGGGAGGATGCTAATGAGCAATATGCGCAATGCTTAAAAGAGGAAAGTGCAGATAGAAGATAATTGCAATTTCAAACGTTACTTTTATAATAACATATTATGTTTACGACAAGAAAAATGCTTTATATCTCAACGCATCAAAATGAATGTGATTATATTTTGCGTTTTGAATTACAAGATTATTACAGACGTCGCGATAGATCAGTCGTTGCAGAGCAGCAATTAGATACTTTTGAAGCAAATATTCTTGTGAATGACCCTCTTTTTTACGAACGTATGATTGATTATATCATTACTGGAATAGGATGTGAAATTGATGGTTTAATAGGTGGTGATAAATACCCTTGTCAAATTCTATATCCATTTTTTCGAAACAGTAAGGATGTCTTACGTCTTGATAGAGAGTATTACTTATACAAAAAGGAAAGACAGCTTTGTAAGGAATTATGCTTTCAATATTCTGATGCAAAAGCACTTGGTGAAGATAATATGCTTAAATCAAAAATAGGGCGTATTATTTGTCAATATCTTCCGTTAGGACCATTTCCGCATATATTGGATGAAACTGTACCAAAAGTGCCTATAGAGTTTGATATGAAAAAACCTCAATTTTATGATGGCTGGACGGATGAACGTTAAAGTTTAAATAATTGGGCCACATGGCAAAAATATAATAATGCCGAGGACAAGTAAGTTCGATATGACCTGCCCCCTATAATTAGGTCCAGAATATAGTTAGTAGTTTTTAATTTTCT
>CAZHEE010000019.1:0-15658 GCA_964531715.1 uncultured Micavibrio sp.
AGAAAATTAAAAACTACTAACTATATTCTGGACCTAATTATAGGGGGCAGGTCACGCCCACATATTAATGCGACGGGGGATATTGTTAATATTGTCACATCCATCACTAATAGTTTGAATCAGGTTGTGCCACCTCATTTGTCAGATCAACTCAAGGTCATGACGGATTATATCGCAAGATGGCTATGTGATTACATTGAACAAACAAATATTTCGTCTTTAAACATCGCCTTTGGATTTAATGCCAAGATTATACATGAGCGCGAAGCATAATGGCATTAGCATCCATCATTCACCCTGAACATTTCGAGATTGGTTTTGTCCCTAGCTCTGACAAGGCGGCCAATCGTGCTAAACAATTAGTCGATATGAACGGGTCATATAGGACGCGAACACATGATATGGGTGGGATGAGCAGTAATGCACAAATGAGCAATTCTGGTCTTTTGACAATTCTTGGAAATACAAAGGTTTTGACCTTGTGTGGTGAGGCTGTTTCTTATGAGGATGCAAGGTCACGTGAGGAGCAACTAAAGATTGATATGGTGCGTGCCTTAGGCGGGGAAATTGCACAAATGGGTGCTTTTGTTGCGGAAATTATCAGTGCTTTGAGCACAGACTCCATCATGGGGAAAGACCAACAAGATAAATTATTTGAAATGGTGACTGAAATTGTTGCCCTTAAAAATCTTACAAATCTTGGCGCACTACCTGAGGGGCAAGCTAAATTAGAAGCACTTATCACCGAAACAGCGAATAAGATTGCTAATACTTTATTGGATGGGATGGATAATAAGGCCATTGCACCCGCGATTGCAGATTTCGTCCATCAGATGTTGAGCGAGACAGCGCAAAAATTTGATATTCCGACTTTGGATGAAAAGGTAACGAAAATAGAGGGTCGTATGAACCCTGAGGAATATTTGGCAAATTCCGTTGCCGCCGTTATCGCGGAATTGACGGGCCTGCTAGATGCTCAGGATTTGTCCGAGGAGACTAAGTCTGAAATTGAATCGTTAATCGAAAAAATGGAAAGTGCGGTTGAGGCGGGTGACCCTATCCCTCGTGATGTTATGCAGGCCTTGGAGGGGTTGACCGAAAGCCATCCTGCAATCAGCGTTCCCGAGTCCTTCACATCATCCATGGAAACATTATCCGATGCCAATATTGTGATGAAGGCTGACACGCTTGGTATTTCTGTTGCACATATGCAGGCGATAGAAACAACGATTGAGACATTAGAAAATCAACAGATCGAAATGGCGGATAACGCCGACTATACAGACCAGCAAAAAGCAGAGGTTGAGTCTCTAATTGAAAAACTAATGTTATTTGCCGATGATGGTGTGCCGCTGAAAAGTGAAGCGGTAAAAACGCTAGAAGGTTTAGCAGATAAGTTTCCTGAGATTGCGAGCAATATTGCGCCTGCCTTAGCAGAGGTAAAAGACGCAAATATGGTAGTGAAGGCAGACAGTCTAGGTGTATCAGTCGAACAACTAAAAGCCGTGGAATCCAATATTGAGGCATTAACCTTAGAATTAAGTAACGCTGAAGTAACAGCGGAAGACAGAATCGAAATCGAGGGGTTGATAGAAAAGCTAGATGTGTTGAGCGAAGGGGGGCAACCCCTTGATAGGGACACAATCGCGGCATTGGATAAATTAACGGATAAGTATTCCTTGGCGCCTGTCGATTCAAAAACATTTAGTGCACTAGGCTTAGCGGCTCTATTAGGTGGAGGTGAATCAACCAGACCTGCAACACCACCAACTGATGGTAACAGGCGGAACCCTGAACCAGTTAAAAACCCGGCACTAAACCCTCTAAAAGGTGATGGCGAAAAATCTATAAGACCCGAACAAAAAGATACCCCGCCAAATTTAGAGCCTAAAAAAAATGAGTTAGATAGCCCTGTTGTTGGCAAAGATGATAATGTACAACCGGCACCACCTGAGGGCAATAAAAATACACTATCAGATCAAGAGAAAAAAGGTACAGAATCTCTAGAGGGCGACGATAAAGGTAGTGGCAATCCTGAAACGCCAAATAACGGTGATGACAATTTAAAACAGCCTGAGGGTGATAAACCTAAACCTGCAGAACCAGAAAAAAGAGATACAAAGCAAGCGGTTGAAAATTCACAAGAACGAGATGGAGAAAAGCCGAACGGGCCGTGCTGTGATAATTGTCAATTTGCAAAAACATTTAACGATGTTTCAAGAAACGAAGATGGAACCGTTGATTTAACATTAACGAATGGTGACAAGGTTACCGTTGAGGCAAAAGATGCCGATAAAATGATTGATGCAGAAGTGAAAGACAAGCTCGACATTGCAGATCAAAGTTGGAAAAAGACTTTAGATCAATTTGACGGTGATAAAGTCAAAGCGTTTGAATATTTAACAGAGCAAAATAAAAAGGAAGCCGATTTTTCTAATAAATACGTTGGACCAACAACGGATTTTGATGGTCAACCTGCAGTAGATGCTCTAGCACAGCAAATGAGAGCGATGAAAGACAGTCATAGTGCGCCGGCTCGATCTCACAATGGTAAACCCTCTGCAACAGGACCATTTCACGAATGCGGACCGGGGTGTAATCATGGAACGCCGACTTCAGAGCAAGAAAATAAAACTGGACAAGCTTCAGTAGAAATTGATACAAATACTTTTCGTAATCCAGATTCTGGTGATAAACCAAAAAAGAAGAAGAAAACGAAAAGCCCTTCACCAAAATAAATAAGGAGTAAATATGGTACAATTAGCACAAACCCAATTTGGCGGACTTCAAATCTTATCGCCTACGGCAACGAACTATGATGAGATCGAGAAAGCAATTTTCGATATTCTATCAAAAGGACAAGATATTCGTACAGCAGAAGATGCGAAGACATACATGTCTGAATTAGAAGACGATTGTGTTATGAATCCTCTTCATTCTGAGGGCAAACCTATTATTATTGACCAACGCTACTGTGCACTCCTTTGGGAAAATCCAGATTATATGGCGGGGGTTATTTTTATGTTAGTTAATAAAGATGGGCAAAATAAATTTGAGCCTGCTGCGATTGTAGTCGGGGATGAATTTGAGGGTGTATTCCAATACAGAAATGGCTGTTGCGGTGGTCTTAGCCAAGAAGATAAGAGCTCAGCTTATAGCATGCTCGTTTTTGTTTCTCAAAATGACCAGATTAAGCATAAAATTTTAGATACTCCAATCACACGCGCAGAATGCCTACAAAGATTTGCAAAATTGCCACATGGAATTAAGGTTAGCTCTCACGATATAAAGCATATGCTTCACCATCATCAACATGGACATGACCATAATTGCGGACATGATCATAATGGATTACCTAAATTAGATAATATATAAAAATACTTCAGCCCCTAAATATAATCTTATTTATAAGATTATATATGATAGCCTTTGCGGACCAAAAAATTATAAAGAATGTCATATGGCTTTCATGAAAAGCCGACTTGCAGGCAGGATAATAATCACATAAGTTCACAATGCAAGCAAAAATGCGCATGAAAGAAAAACCTTTGCCTAACACTCAACCGCGCCACATCAATGATATTTTGAGCGATATTGCCGCAGGTTTCACCGCCGAGACGATAAGCATCGGTGAAGTCATCCATATTATGCATGAACGGGGGTTCGGCATGATAATTTTCCTGTTTGCCCTGCCTATGGCGCTCCCTTTGCCTGTGCCGCCGGGGGTGAATTTATTATTCTCAGTTCCTTTATTATTTTTAACCGCACAGATGATTTATGGCGCGCATCAGCCGTGGCTGCCATCCTTCATACGCAAAAAAACACTTTCAAAAAAAGCATTTGATAAGATTTTCAGGCATGCCGCGCCTTTATTGAATAAATTATCGCTTCTCATCCGTCCGCGTTTGGGGTTTGTGACACAGGGTTGGATTTCCAACATGATAGGTATATTCGGATTTTTATTTGCTTTATGCATTTGTATACCGATCCCGATGACCAATACGGTGCCGAGCTTTGCCATCCTTTTAATGGCGATTGGTCTCCTTATGCGCGATGGGTTGGCAATTCTAACGGGTATGCTCATTGGGTCCGGATGGATTTTATTGTTGGTAACCTTAGGTATCGCGGGATTAAAAGCCTTGATGAGTTTAATTTTCTGAATAGAATAAAAAGCACTTTATTGCATGGCTTAATTATGCAATCCAGAATAAATTTTGTCATCTCGACTAAGCGAAGCGCATGGAGAGATCTGGCTTACAGTGAGATCCCTCGGCTTCGTTTACTACGCTCGGGATGACAATGTTATCAAATTTTATAGCTTTTTATAAACTCCCTCCGTGCTATCAGTGCTCTCCTTAGTTCAAAAACTATGGATTGCCGCGGTCGTGTTACTCCCTCGCAATGACGGAATATTTTGTATGAATTTTATTTAGAAATGACTATAGTAAGACGATGATTTCACGAATATATAAAGCCGCATTGACCTGCCCCTACTTCATCCTGATGATATTGGGTGGCGTTTCGGTTGCGGCCTTGGCGGCGGCCTATATCGGGCAATATGGCTTTGACCTCTACCCTTGTTACCTCTGCCTTTGGCAACGTATTCCCTATATGATTGTGATTATGCTCGCTATTTTCGGCATGATTGCGACCAAGGCGATGGATGCACGATACGGTGCGCTCAATATCCTGTTTGCCGCTGTTGCATTTTTTGTGAATAGTGCCATTGCCTTTTATCATGTCGGGGTTGAGGAACAATGGTGGGCATCCACCGCTTGCTCAATGCCTGACTTTAGCGGATTAAGCGCGGCGGAGCTTGCCCAAGCCATCCGCGAAACCCCCGTTGTAAGATGTGATGAGGTGCAATGGCGGCTTTTCGGCATTTCAATGGCGGGGTATAATGTCATGCTGTGTTTTGTTCTCGGCATTTACGCCTCAATCGCGGGGGTTAAAGTCATGAAGGCGTATCAGTTGAGATAATGCGCTTTTTTGCCCTTCATATATGCCTTATTATTGCGCTGCTATCCTCGGCCATTTCCCCTGCCTGCGCGTTTATCAGCGGTAAGGGCGGTGATTGGATTGAGATATGCTCAAACCTCGATATCATTAAAATCAATAGGGGTAAGACGGATACCGCCCCCGATATGACGGAGAAACAATGTGATGTTTGTCAAGTTATGATGAGCGCGATTGTACTTGCAACGGCTATCATTGCCTTTATAAAAACGCCTACGCTTTATCATGATTTTCAGAGTGAAGCGGCCTTGGTACAATTTCACGCCTCTTATCAGTCCCGCGCACCACCTGTTTTTTCCTAAAACATAAGTCCATTTTCAAACTTAAGAAGTTGTCATCCTGAATTTATTTCAGGACCTAAGGATATTTCTGACTAGATCCTGAAACAAGTTCAGGGTGACAAGATTTTGGCGATGGATTTCACTTATGTTTTCGCAATGACACACAAACAAAATTATTATTATAGGAAAAACAGATGAAAAACTTACTTTTAACGACCGCTTTGTGCGGAATATCACTTCTAACCTCAACCGTTACAATGGCTCAAAATGTGCCTGCCTGTACCGATTGCCATGTCAATCTTTCACCCAAAAATGTTATGAGCGATCATATTCATAAGCCAGGCGAGTTTATGCTCTCTTACAGCTTCATGCGGATGGAGATGAGTGGCAACCGTAATGGTACGAATAGCCTGTCACCTGAGGAAGTCATCACCTTCCCGAACCCGAATATGGGGCCTGCAAACTTACGCGTTGTGCCGACCGATATGACGATGGATATGCATATGCTGGGCGGCATGGCAGGGATTACCGACCGCTTAACAGGCATGGTGATGGTGAATTACCTCGATAATTCAATGGATCACATCACATTTTCAGGCATGATGGGGACAGCGCGCGAAGGCACTTTCACAACCGAGAGCAGTGGTTTCGGCGATACGCAAGTCTCAGGCATTTACTCGGCCTATAAGCAAGGGGCGCATAGGGTGAATGTCCAAATGGGCATGAGCCTGCCAACCGGCTCAATTGACGAAGAGGATACGGTTCTGGCGCCCACCGGGGATACGCCGACGCTTCGCCTGCCCTATATGATGCAGCTAGGCACGGGAACATACGATTTCATGCCTGCCGTGACTTATACGTATCTGACCGATGAGTGGACTCATGGGCTATCTTATTACGGGCGTTTCCATCTGGGGCGCAATAGTGAAGGCTATAGCAGAGGCGATAAGCATGCATTAACAGGGTGGAGCGGTTATCAGTTTAATGAGACTCTCGGCGTCTCCTCATCCCTGACTTTCAGCACGGAAGGCAAGATTGGCGGGCGCGACAGCCAAATTGCCGCCCCTGTTCAAACCGCAGACCCAGATAATTATGGCGGGGAGCGTATTCATCTCGGCCTGAATGCCGCGTGGAAATTCTATAAACAAAATACGGTCAAGGCAGGCTTTTCAGTCCCGCTTTATCAAGACCTGAACGGCCCACAAATGGAAGAGGATTATAGCTTTCAATTAAGATGGCAGAATAGTTTTTAGCTATTCCCTCTCCCTGGGGAGAGGGTTAGCGTGAGGGGAAAGTTATAAGAACGCCCCTCATCCGCTTCGGCTAAGCCTCAGCACCTTCTCCCAAGGGAGAAGGATGACAGCTAATCCCTTAACTCACTATCCCAGTAAAGGAAATCGCCCCAGCTTTCATGAAGGAAATTTGGAGGATATTTCTGTCCGCTTCTCTGAAGGTCATAAATAGTGGGTTGTATCGGTTTTTTCTTAGGGAACATCTGCGCCTTTTCGGGCATTTTGCCGCCTTTACGTGTGTTGCAAACCTGGCAAGCAGACACAATATTATCCCAAGCGGTCACGCCGCCGCGGCATCGCGGAATCACATGATCGAAAGTGAGCTGATTTGTCTTGAACTCACCGCCGCAATATTGGCATTGCCATTCATCACGCAAAAACACATTAAAGCGCGTAAACACAGGCGTGGTTGATTGCGGAACAAAATCCCTGAGAGCCAATACGCTTGGCAATTTCATATCCAGCGACGGCGAGCTGACCACGCGTTCATACTCGCTCACAATAATCACACTGTCACGAAAGACCGCTTTTACCGCATCTTGCCAAGGCCAAAGCGACAAAGGAAAATAAGATAATGGCCGATAATCGGCATTAAGAACCAGCGCGGGATAATTTTGAAGCGAATCGGCCTGATGGTTTAAGAATCGGTCTCTTGATTCAGGCTCGATATACATGGCCTATCCCCGCCTCTCTATAATGGAGGCAAGCCTTATCTGACAAGGTTTAAGGGTGCGCTTTAAGAAAGAAATACGTGTAAATTTCTTCATATATTAAGTATAGCATGAAAAGATATGAAAGCTAAATCTTTCGATATCTTTTGGCATGGCTGTAACTTGCTCGCTATATAACCACAGATGAACACGGATAAACACAGATTTATTCTCGTCATTGCAGAACTTGTTCCTGCAATCCAGCTTTTTTAACGCCCCTCAAAAAGTTTGAAGCGTTAAGTATAATAAGTTAGTGCCTTTAGATATTCTAAAAAAACCACTTTACGTGTCATAAACTAGCTTTGTGTCTCGCCTCATCACATGAATTTCTTGCGGCAAAGCTGCATCATACAAATGCCTTATAGGACCCCGCGCGCATTCAAAAGCGGCTAAACTTTTACCTTGTTTTGCTGCCCTATCAATAATATCTAAAAGATGAAAAGGTGTCATACTGGCAGACAATCGTGTGTGAGGATGTAGCATATCTAAGGTACCAACTTCAACTTCTTGCAATTCGCCTTGAACAATTTGAAATGCCTTGATTGCCCTCAATGGTGTTTTTGAAATGATCATTTCTCTTTTTCCTTTTTCCCATTAAAAAAGCCCCTTCATGAGGGGCTTGGTGTTTGATATTTTATGCTTTTAAATTATGCACGCATTAATCGACCGCCCGTTTATGTCGGAACTGCCAAAAATAAAAATATGCGTTAAAATTTAAAACCATGCTTAAAGCTAACCTATATAATTATGGATAAGCAAGTTTTTTATTATATTTTTTTGGCAATGGAATTTTTAACGGGTAAATTATTCTCGCGAATATAATCTTCAATCGCTTGTATGCGCTTTTCATTAACAGGATGGGTTGAAAGAAATTCGCCATATTGTTGAAGTTTACTTTCCTCAATTATTTCTTTAAATATCTGTGTTGCACCGCCCGCGTGACCGTAGGTTTCGATAAGAGCTTTTACGCCCCAAATATCGGCCTTACGCTCATCCCCGCGGGAGTAATGACTATCAACGCCAAAATTCACAAGCGTATTTAAACTGCCGATATCCGCCGAAGATTGACCGAGGATAAGCGCACTCATTGTTGCAAACAAAACTTGGCGAGAGATGACTTTTAAATGGTCACGCCCATGATAATGACCGATCTCATGCCCGATAATAAAAACGAGCCCGTTTTCAGTTTCAATTTTATCAACGAGGCTTTGCGTCAGGATTATTTGCCCGCCAGGCATAGCATAGGCATTCACATCGTTATTTTTTACAACGGCAATAGACAGATTATATCCTTCGGGTTTGACCGTTTCTGGGATTTTATTGAGGAGTTTTTCTGCATAAACTTGGTATTTATCATCGCTCAGCTTAAAATCATCCAGTATCGCGAATGATTTGAACAGTCGATTTTCCGTTTCAACCGGGATAAAAGTTACAAAATATGTGGCAAAGGCAGAGAGAATAAGAAACGCCGTTGCCAAAACCAGAACAAAGCCGCCAATGACTTTAAGGCCGTAAATCCCCATATTCGGCTCGGATACATTAACCGCATCATCGGGTAATTTCGGTTTGAAACTCATATTTTATTATTTGAAACGGATAGCCGTTGTATAGGCGACTACCTCAACCGCACCTTTCTTGATAATGCTGGTTTCAACGCGTACATTGAGAAACATATCGGCCTTGACCGCCTTTTCCTTGGCTCTTAAGATGGCCTCGCGGCGCGCGCGGTCAATCATTGATTCATAAGGCTTAATACGCCCACCAAACAAACTCAAGATACCGCCCAGAAAAGTTCGAAACGAATCTACACCCATGACAACTTGCCCTGTGACAAGTCCACTTTTTCCAACCTCTCTGTCCAATTTCGGCGCGGTCTTTTTCCAGCCTTGTGTAATAACAGGTATATGGGCGAGTTTTTCCTCACGCTCGCGGATGGATTTATAATGCCTCTTCTCGCCCCATTGCCCAAAGAAAAAAGCAATAAAAAGGACGGATATAAAAATTATCAGGTCTATCATTCTTGCCTATCCTGTTCTGACAGCCGTGCCGTAAACATAGATTTCCGCCGCGCCGGGCGCGACATTCGATGTTGAAAATCTTACATTTAAAACGGCATTTGCGCCCATAGATTTGGCTTGATCCGCCATACGCTGGACGGCTTCTTTACGCGCCTCCTCCAAAAGCTGGGTATAGCCTTTCAACTCCCCCCCAAAGAAATTTTTAATGCCTGCAAACAGGTCACGACCTGCATGTTTTGCACGCACGGTTGACCCTGATACCAGACCATAATGCTCAATGATTTTTGCCTCTGGAAGCCCTTCCAAACTGCTTAATTTCATGATTTCTATCCCTTTTAATGATGTACCAATGTAAATGTAGAACGAAGTCTTTAACAAAAGGTAAAACATTGAAAAACAAAGGTATTACACTTGTCATACCATGTAAAAATTAATCGTAAAAGCACATCCCGCATGACAAAATCATTTATCGCAAACGTAATGTTATCGAACGCATGTTCGGAATGATTAAGGATTGGAAAAGAGTTGCAATACGATACAACAAGCTAAGCCGGAATTTCTTGGCAGCCATATGTATCGCAGCCATCATATGCTATTGGATATAACCTGTGAGTCGCGAAGCTAGGCATCCTGACGGGATTTAGGGAGCTTTTTCTGCTTTATTTTTGTGATCTCTTTGCCCGAAAGGGACTGAATTTGAAAGGTGAATAAATCTTCATCATCCTTATCACTATCCACTTTCACCTCACCGCCATTTTGAAGATCACCGAAAAGCAGCTCTTCCGATAGCGGTTTTTTGATTTTTTCCTGTATCACACGCGCAAGCGGACGCGCCCCCATCGCAGGGTCATAGCCCATCACGGCCAAACGCTCGCGTGCTTGTTTACTGAGTTCTATCGTGACTTGTCGATCGGCTAACTGAGCCTCTAACTGCATGATAAATTTATCCACCACTTGGTGCATAACCTCTTCAGAGAGATTGGAAAAGGGTATAATCGCATCCAGACGGTTACGAAATTCAGGTGTAAAGAGGCGATTAATTTCTTCTCTATCCTCATCCGTGCGTGAGCTGACCGTAAACCCAATCGGCGCTTTCGCCAATTGCGCCGCGCCTGCATTTGTTGTCATGATGAGGATGACATTGCGGAAATCAACTGTTTTTCCATTATTATCGGTCAGTTTCCCGTAATCCATCACCTGAAGCAGGAGGTTAAACACATCCTGATGCGCCTTTTCAATTTCATCCAGCAACACAACGCAATGCGGATTTTGGTCGACCGCATCGGTGAGCAAGCCACCCTGATCATACCCGACATAGCCCGGAGGCGCACCAATCAGGCGCGAAACGGCATGCCGTTCCATATATTCCGACATGTCAAAGCGTTTCAGATCTACCCCCAAAGTTTTTGCGAGTTGCTTCGTCACCTCTGTTTTCCCGACCCCTGTCGGCCCTGAAAAAAGGTAACATCCAATAGGTTTTTCAGGGTCGCGAAGACCTGCTCTAGCCATCTTCACCGCGTCGGTCAGCGTATGAATCGCCTCATCTTGCCCGAAAACAAGCGTTTTTAAATCACGATCAAGCGACTTAATTGCTTCCTTGTCATTATTGGATACGGTTTTCGGCGGTATGCGTGCAATGACTGAGACTGTCGTCTCAATATCCTCAAGCTCTATCATTGTTTTACGCTTATCGGCAGGCAATAATTTTTGAGCCGCGCCAACCTCGTCAATAATATCAATCGCCTTATCGGGTAATTTACGGTCATGGATATATTTCGCGGACAGTTCGACCGCTGCCTTCAAAGCCTCAGGCGTATATTCAACAGCATGGTGAGCTTCAAAGTATGTCTTTAGCCCGGTCAGGATTTTGATTGTGTCATCAATCGAAGGTTCCGCTACATCAATTTTTTGAAAACGGCGCACAAGGGCGCGGTCTTTCTCAAAATGATTGCGATATTCCTTATAGGTTGTAGAGCCGATACAGCGGATTGTGCCACGCCCGAGTGCAGGCTTTAGCAAATTCGAGGCATCCATTGATCCGCCACTGGTTGAGCCTGCGCCAATCACTGTATGGATCTCATCTATAAAAAGCACGGCATCCGGCATTTTCTCGATTTGAGAAATGACGGCTTTCAGTCGCTCCTCAAAATCGCCGCGATAGCGCGTCCCTGCCAGAAGGACCCCCATATCAAGTGAAAAAATGACAGCGTTCTTCAGGACTTCAGGAACATCATTATCAACAATGCGTTTGGCAAGCCCTTCGGCAATCGCCGTCTTTCCGACCCCCGGGTCACCGACATAAAGCGGATTATTCTTTGATCGACGGCAAAGAATTTGTATCGTGCGGTTAACTTCAGTATCACGTCCGATGAGCGCATCAATTTTGCCGTCTTTTGCGCGTTCATTCAAATTAATACAATAACTTTTAAGCGCGGCTTTCCCTGCCTTGACCGACTGATTTTCCTCATCAACCTCGCTATCCTCACCTGGCATGGTGAAAAATTCATCCTCACCCTCAACCTTTGCAATACCGTGAGAAACATAATTCACCGCGTCAAATCGCGTCATATCCTGCTTACCTAAAAAATAAACTGCATGGGATTCACGCTCTGAAAACAGGGCGATCAAGACATTTGCGCCTGTCACTTCCTCGCGCCCCGATGATTGCACGTGGATGGCGGCACGTTGAAGCACGCGTTGAAAACCAGTTGTCGGTTTGGATTCTTGTATGTCCTGTACTTTTAGCGCGGTCAGCTCTTCATTCAAATATTTGTTGAGATCATTACGCAATAAGCCGATATCGACCCCGCTGGCCCTCATGACCGCACGGGCATCATCATCCTCGGTTAGCGCATGAAGAAGATGCTCAAGCGTGGCAAACTCATGCCGCTTTTCCGATGCCAGATTAAGCGCGTTATGCAATGTGGATTCGAGCCGTTTTGAAAGCATGATTTAGAATGTCTCATCCATTGATTATTATTTTATGAGTTCACTACCCAACAGTATAGCCCAAAATTATGTCACCGTCATTTATTTTTAAAGGCTTTAAGTGAAGTATAATCATGCTATCTTTTTAATCGTAAGCAAAATTGAAGGAGACAAATAATGACAGATTATCTTGAAAAAAACAGCCGCGCTAAAGTCGTTGAAGCCTTAAATCATATTTTAGGGGATAGCTTCAGCGTTTATTTTAAAACCCATGCCTACCACTGGAACGTGGAAGGTCCGCAATTCCATGCACTTCATGAGATGTTTGAAGAACAATATCGTGATATGTGGGAGGCGATTGATGTGCTGGCAGAGCGTATTCGCGCATTGGGCGCTTACGCCCCGAATACAATTGGCGATATAATGAAGCCTGCCGACATTAAGGGGGCGGATAAAATGCCGCAAGGCTTAGCCATGGCGGCAGACTTGGCTAATCGCCATTTGGAATTATCCAAACATATTGCCGAAGCCATTGAAATTTCGATGGAAGTCGGTGATGAGGCCACGGCAGATATGCTCATCGCCCGCCAGCAATTCCATGATAAAACGGCATGGATGCTGAACGCTATTTCGAAGTAATTATTTATTTACAGAGATAAAGAAAACATCGTCATTGCAGGTCCCTGCCCCGGCGAAGGCCGGGGTGTAATCCATCAATTTTTATATTTTAACCACGGATGAACACAAATTAACACGGATATAAAATTTTTTGCTTCTTTGCGTTTTTATTAAAATTGTCATCCCGAGTGAAGTCGAGAGAATATCATTGTTTACAAGATCTCTCCATGCGCTTCACTTAGTCGAGATGACAAAACTATTTTTTACACGGAGGTGCGGAGAAGCGGAGCATGAAAAAACTCCGAACCTCCGATACTCCTTGTCATGTATATTTTATGGATTACACGTATTTTCTATCGAAAAACGTGTAATGACGTTTCTAGCTTCCCCTTGCTTCACTGCATCAAAGGCTTTGACTGTTTCTTATTAATAATTTTCATGAAAAGCCATTTCAATGATACGTGTCGTCAGGCGATTGCTTTTGCCTTTGTCGCTCAACTTGACCCATTATGCGTGGAAGCAAGCGCATCACCTCTGGGTTGAGGAGGATATGCAGGACGGACATAAGGTTTATATGTTACGGGGGCCATTATTTTTCGGCTCTATCCAGAAATTCAAGGACTTGTTCGACCCGAAAAAAGAAGAGGCAGAACATATTATTATCGACTTTCAACGCTCCCGCGTATGGGATCATTCGGCATTAGAGGCCATAGATGCGCTTGCCACAAAATATGAGCAGGCAGGGAAGAAGCTTCACCTTGTGCATCTTAGTGAGGATTGCATCTTACTTCTCAAAAATGCGAAAGATATGGTCACGGTAAACTCGGTTGAAGACCCGAAATATCGCGTTTTTGCCGATTATACACGTGCCGATATCGGGTAGATTAAAAGCATTAATGTTTTAATTTTGAAATATTCGCACCATCGTCATGCTCGTTAAGCTCTATTTGAAGGAGAGTTGTCAATGTATGATACCGGTCTTGCAAAGTTTGAGCCTCTAATAATGCGCGTTTCTCTTGTGATTTAAATGGGCATATCATAGGCAACGCGGTAATCAGCATTTCGCACGGCGTATCGTTCAAAACTCCGCTATCGACCCTTAAATCATTCTTTTTCAAGTAGCTTTCAAGCAAGGGAATAAACATATCGCGGTCAATTTCGATTGTATCGCAATCTTCGACAATATCATCGCTATAGGGTTTCCAATCCGCGCGTGCCTGACGATAGGGGAGTATATTCGTCATTTCCTGCTTCACTTCAAAGCGTGAGAGGCCTTTAAGCATAATCATATAGCGGTTATCATCCCTTTCAGAAAATTGCATGATACGCCCTGCGCAACCTGTCTTGTAGATGGCATTAGTTTGCCCTTTTTGACGTTTGGCTTCATCCGCCTGTACAATACCGATAATGCGATGGCTGCCGAGCGCATCATCAATCATGCGCACATATTTTTCCTCAAAAATATTGAGCGGCAGCAAGCCTCCCGGCAACAGGAGAACATCCAGCGGAAAAATGGGGATGACAAGCGGCAAATCATCATATGTCATGCAATTTGTAAACATGAGTGATGAGATAGAATTCTCTCACTAAGCCTTCAAGGGGCGGCAGTGCGCAAGTCCATTATATGGGGCTTATGCCCGAAATAGCCCAAAAATTTTAAGAGGTCATCAGGCGTTATAACAACTGTCATTGTATTCACAAGAGGATGATAGGCGACTGTTTTCGCCTCCATCATTTTCGCTTCTAGAATAACAGTCATATCATCAGGCGAAGCATTCATGGCAGAAAGCGGTGTAACCGAACCTGGATAAACACCGAGATATTGCATGAGGCGGTCAGGCGAGCCGAAAGAAAACCGCCCAAATCCTGTCATCTCACCGAGTTTCTTTAAGTCAATCGGCGTATCGTGGGACAGCGTGACAAGCACATTTTGCTTCTTTTTATTGCGCAAAAACATGTTGCGCGTGCGATAGGCGCCGATAGCAATGTCAACATCATCACTTTCACCAACGGTAAAGACAGCCTCATGATGATGAAGTTCATATCGAATATTGAGCTTGTCAAAGATCTCAAAAACGGCTTCGGGTTGTGTCGGCAGATTAATGCTCTCTTGAACGGTTACCATGATTTTTCTCTTGCACTTTTTGCGTCATTGGATATAACACATAAATATCTTGTTTTCGCAAGTGTCAAGCGGATGTAGCTCAGTGGTAGAGCGCAACCTTGCCAAGGTTGAAGTCGCGAGTTCGAACCTCGTCATCCGCTCCACTCTCACCTTAGATTTTAGAATTTTCATTGCAATTATAAGATTACTCTAGGTACCACATAGGTACAATTGAAAAGTAAATTCTCAAAATGTGTTTTATTGGCTATAGTGCCATTTTAAAGGGATACTATGCTGATACAAAAATATATTGATGATATTCAAAAGGAATTTAAAACAGGGGTTGCCCGTGAGCATACGTATCGTCCTGCACTAAAATCACTATTGGAGTCCATAATTCCCGAAATTAATGCAATCAACGAGCCAGCACAGATTGATTGTGGTGCGCCTGATTATATTTTAAAGCGTCGTCAAATTGACGTTGGATATATTGAGGCCAAAGATATAGCTGCTCCATTGGATAAAACTTAAAAATCGGAGCAGTTAAAGCGATATATGGAGTCGTTAGATAACCTCATCCTGACTGACTATTTAGAATTTCGTTTCTTTTTGCGTAAGGAGAAAGTCGCAGTCATAAAGATATACTCATTTTAATTAATAATCGACACATAATAAATTTTTCAAAGATTGG
>CAZHEE010000020.1:0-11245 GCA_964531715.1 uncultured Micavibrio sp.
GGTCACCCACACCAATCTCACGAAAAGACTGCTCAATATCTTTGAAGATGAGGTCAAATAATATTTGAGAGTCACTTGTCCGACCGTTTTTAATTGCGGCAATCATGACAGGCGCGGCGTGAAGTGCGATCATCTGAAACCGTCCTTGCGGTGTATCAGGCACATTATAATCTGTATAGAGGTGCGGATTGCGGGCTTGCGCGACAATATCTTCATATTGCACTTGCAAATCGCTCTTACGGTTTTTCTTTAACGCGGAAAACATGCTTAATCCTCTTTCCTTTTGATACAGATATAGCTATTTTGATGATTAATATGAAGTTTTTATTTTCAACTCTCTCAATTTTATTGTTTTGCGCGGCCTGTACCCCGAAGGAGCTGACACGTGGTAATTACTTGTTTCCGGAAGATGTCGCCTCAATTCAAGCAGGCGCGTCAACTAAGCGTGATGTGTTGAATATTTTCGGTACACCGAGCGCTAAAGCCGTCTTTGACGAAAATATTTGGTATTATATTGGGCTTAAAACCGAAAAAACCAGCTTTTTTGATGAGGATGTGACGGGCCGTCAAACGGTTCAGGTCACGTTTGATGAAAATGACCGTGTGGTAGCTATCGAAAATTTGGATACACAAGCCGTCGATGTGCCTAAATCGCGCCGCGTGACCCCGACCTCAGGTAATGAAGTGACCATTCTCCAACAGATGCTTGGTAATATCGGAAAATTCAACGCACCCGATGCAGGTAATCCTGCGCAATAGTTTGCTTAAGCAGGGCGTTTTTGCATAACCTGCACGAGCACATCCGAAACAATATCATCACCCAGAACTTTTGAACTCATCAGGTTCAAACGCTCTTTCAGGTAAGTGATTGGAATAATGCCATTAGCGGGGGCTTTATGGGCGAATGCACCGTACAGGTCGCTGAGATACGCATCGGTCAGGCGGGGTTGATATTTTGTCACCGTGTCGGCCTTTTCCTGAGAATCAACCTCAACTGCAACAACAAGGCTGACAACTTGTGTCATGCCGTTTGCGTCGATGACCGGGAGGATAAGGGGTTGAAGCTCAACAAAATGAATGCCGGAGTCATCGCCTTCTTCTTTGTCCTTGTCGGCGGCGTTAGCACTCGCGCCTGATAAAATAAGCGTAAAGCAAAACAGACAAGATACAAAAAAGCGAGATGATAAAAAGCGCATGGCGACCCTTCAAATAATATTAACCCTGTAAAATAGTATTGATGATTTACGTTAATATTCTTTAAGGAATAGTTTGAATTCGAAATGATTGTTTAACTGCAATTTATCGTCATTGCGAGAAACTACCGTAAATTCTTCGCCTGGCGGTCGAGGATAGCATTAACCAGGCCGGCCTCTTTCTTCTCAAAAAATCCATGGGCAATATTCACATAGTCATTGATGATCACCGCGGTTTCAGCCTCATGATGGGCGAGGAGCTCGTAAAGTCCGCAAAATAAAATCGATTGGAGGAGGGGCTCTGGTGATTTGCTGTTCATTGCGCCTGTCACCATGTCATTCAGCTGTTGCCGTTTATCCGACACGCCACTCAATATTTTTGAAAGCAAGGATAGCTCGGCAGGAATATATGTATCACCTTCAACCTCTTTTCCCATGCGGCGCTCAACATAATCCTGATAAGTCGATTTATCATCCAAGCCCGATAAAGCCATCTGATACAGGCATTGCACGGCCGTCATCCGCGCGGCGGTTATCCGCGCCTTTTTTGACGGCTTTTTCGATTTGGCTTTTTGTTCGGTCATAAGAAGCACTTACTTAAACCATTTCGTCTGTATTTCCAAGTATCTCTTTAAAAATAGCTATTTGATTTACACAGGAAGGCACAAAGACACGAAGTTTTATTGTCTATATAAAGATATTCATCTATGGAAAGATTTTTACTGTCATTCTTTCAATATTTTAACATACATGAATTGCCTATGCATTTTGCTCTCTTATGATAAATTTATATTTTTCTTGGCGTCTTTGTGTCTTCTCGTGAAAACATTTACTTGTACGGGATAGAGATAATTTAATTCCGATCCATCACGGCCTCGATTGAGCGAATAGCATAGCGGGCGATTGTATCAATCTCGATATTCAGCCTATCACCGACTTGCTTTCCCCTAAGTGTCGTCACATCCCACGTATGCGGAATAATATTGACGCCAAAGCTATTCTCGCTCACCTCATTCACGGTCAGGGAAATACCATCCAGCGCAACACATCCTTTCGGCGCGATATAGCGCATCAGGTCGTGAGGCGGCTTTATAGTGAGGCGATGAGATTCGCCTTCAGGTGTAATGGTGGTTATCTCGGCAAGGCCGTCCACATGGCCTGTGACGATATGCCCGCCCATCTCATCCCCCATCTTCAGCGATGTTTCAAGATTAATGCGCGTACCTTTCGCCCATCCAACCAGATTGGTTTTAGATAAAGTCTCGGCAGAAACATCCGTTGCAAAAACTTTGCCCTCTTTCTCAACCACAGTAAGGCAGCAGCCTGAGTGAGAGATGGACGCCCCAATCGGCACGCCCTCCAAATTTATATCGGTTTTGATAAAGAAACGCGGGTCGCCGCGCTCCTTGTCAATATCGACGACTTCACCGATAGTTTGAATTATGCCGGTAAACATGTCTACGCGACTTGCTTTAGATTGGCTGTTTCAGTTAATTCAAGCATCATCATAGCAGCATTGGCTGCTTCCTGTCCTTTTTTCACCATATGTTTGACAAAAAAATCAATATTATCTTGCAAATGTTCTTGAAAGGCTTGTGGCGTTAAAACAACCGATAAAAACGGTTTGTTTGTCTTAAGGGAAACGTCCACAACTCCGCGAACGACCTCTTGCCCGACAAATTCATGGCGATAAATCAGTCCGTTAACGACAAAACCGATACCGACAGCCAAATCATATTCACCCTGAAGACATTGTTGTCCTATAAGAGGAATTTCAAGACTTCCCGGAACTTCAAAAACATCAATGCTGTTTTCACTAATACCCTTTCCAGTAAGCGTTGTGATGAATGACTGTTCTGCCGATTTTGTAATTTCGGTATTCCAGCTCGACGCAGTAATTACTGCTATTTTTGTAAAGTTTGTCTGACTCATGGTTTTAAAGCTCCTTTCATTTGCATTGACCACAAATCAGGGCATAAAACCAACGCGCCCGAAACCGCATGAAAACCATACGGGGGCGATTGATTTATTCTCTTCCATCCGGACTATCACCGTCGGCCAAGGAGTCTCACCTTGTCTGCTTGACCCTCTTCATACATGAAGAAGCGCTCGCGGGCTTGCCTATAAAATAGGCTTACCGCCGGTAGGGATTTTCACCCTGCCCTGAGAATGCTTTAAGCATAACCATGGATTTTCAATAATACAAGATGTAAAAATTAACCGATTTTGACTTCACGTAAAATCTCGTCAATCACTTCCGCCGCGCCGACATTATCTTTCAAGGCATCTTCGGAAATGGGGAGGCGATGGCGGAGGCAGCTATAAATCATCGCCTTGATATCGCCTTCCTCAACTTCATTACGGCCTTTAAACCAAGCATGGGCACGAACGGCACGATCAAGCGCGAGTGACCCACGTGGTGAAACGCCCTCACGGATACAGGATTTGAGTTGATAGCTGTAACGTTCGGGGTAACGTGTGGCAAATACGCAATCGATAATATAACGCTCCATCTCCGGTGCAATCGCAATATTATCAATCTCTGCGCGTGCCTTGAAAATTGTTTCTTGCGGCAGGACTTTAATATCCTCCTTCGGTTTTTTATTGTTGCCTGTCTCTGTCCTCTCTTCACCGCGGACGAGGCGCAGGACCTGAACCTCTGATTCTTCATCGGGGTAATCAATCGCAACATGCATCATAAAACGGTCGAGTTGAGCCTCAGCCATCGGGTTTGTCCCATGTTGCTTGCTCGGGTTCATGGTCGCCATCACCATGAAAAGGGGTGGTAGCTTATGCGCGACTGCGGCAACGGTGACTTGCCGTTCTTCCATGGCTTCCAGTAAGCAAGATTGCGCCTTGGCAGGGGCGCGGTTTATCTCATCGGCGAGAACGAGGTTGGCAAAAATCGGGCCTTTCACGAATTTATAGCTGTGCGTACCATCCTCATGTGTAAAAAGAATTTCCTCGCCGGTAATATCGCGCGGCCGTAAATCGGGCGCAAACTGGATGCGGTTGAACTCGCATTCAATATATTTCGCCAAACCTTTAATGGCGCGGGTTTTCGCCAAACCGGGCAAGCCTTCAATAAGCAAGTTGCCGTTACAAAGGATTGAAACAATGAGGTGATCGACAATATCTTCCTGCCCGATGATGGTTTTCATCACACCTTGTTTAAGATATTGAATATCTGAAAGGACTGTCATAACGCTATTTTATCATAAAGTGAAAGCGTTAACAGGGTGTAAATATTATCTTGTTCTTCCAATCGAGCGGGGAAATCTATAATTATGGTTTTATAGGAAGATGCGAAAACATAAAGATACAAAATTTTGTTGCGCACAATTTTGATAAAATAATTACTAACACAGAAAAAAATATATATGTTAAATTATTATTTTTCTACTCGCTTTTTACTTATTTATTAAATCTAAGCCATTTTTTTAAATTTCTAATATTATTTTACTTAAGCGTTTTTTTTCTCGTTTTATCTCAAAGAAATTTTTCTGGATATTGACCGCTCTAAAAGGGTTTGCCCCGTATTGATCACACGGTTAATCCGTGAAATGAATGATCTTGTAATCAGCGGTATCTTTTATATAATTAAGATCGGTTTGCAGTGGTGCGTTGCGCCTGAAGAGTATAACCTGCCGAACGCATCTGTGATTCTAGGTGATAGCAAGTATGATAGCGATGTGTTTTTCTAGAGCTTGAATATAGCTGAGAAGCCTTGAACCAGTTCTTGATATGATTTTTGACCTTTGAATAATGCTTGATGCGCTTTTCGAAATGTTTTTTCTTCGATTTCACTATTCATATACAAAATAGAATCTTTGGCACCGCAGGTTTCAAACAAGCCTGCAATCTTCTGATTTTTTGCATTAATCAGCGCGATACATTTGTCGCAGGTCGATGCGCCAAGCATGAGAGAATGCAGACGGTTTGAAATGACACAATCGCATGTGCGATAGAAATCCTGCATTGCCTTAATATCTGTTGCATTAAAATTTGTCTCGACTTCAAGTTTTAGGTCATCGCGCATAAAATCTGCGAGAGCTTTCATCCCCTTATCATCCCGCGCCACTTGCGAGGCAATGGCATAAGTTGTGTCTTCAGGCATAAGGGCAATGATCTCTTTCACACGTGATTGAACATCATCCAGCTGACCTTCATATTGATCCGTACGGAAGTTAAAGCAGATTTTTTGTGCGGGTTTTGTTGCAGCATTTGCATCATTATCAAACAAATGGAAAGCCAGATCAGGCAGCAAGCCGTCAACACGAATATTATTTTTTTCTAATAATTTCTTTGACATCTCATCGCGTACATAAAACCGATGGAGAAAATTGCTGCGTTTTTTGAGGTAAGCCAGATGGTTCTCCCCCATATTTTCAAAAGACACACCAAGGTGACAGATTTTGACACCGCATGCCTTTAAAAACGCAAAAAAGCCAAGCTTCGCAAAGCCAAGTATTTTCGCCTTGCCGCGCATCTCCCCCCCTTGTCCACCGGGGCAGAGGAAATAATAGCAATCCTGCTGCTTGATAAAGGAGAGATGCAGCATTGAAAAAAGAAGCTTTGGAAAAGCATGGTAAAATTGTGTGCCTTGCGTTTCGTTAATAGAAAGCGTCTCCGTAAATTCCGCAGGCATGCGGGATACATCAAGGTGAACATCGCCATTCTGTTGGGCGAGGCGTATCATTTCCCGATTAATCAGCGCATCACCCATATTATCAAATTGGGTTTTAACACTGAAAAAAATCTGGGACTTGCTCTGGCTCATAGAGTTTTAAGCCGCTTGGCGTTCATCGGCGCGGTTATTGAGATACCATTGATAGGCGGGCTTGAGGCCGTCTTCAAGGCTGGTAGGGGCTTTCCAACCCATATTATGCAAACGCGTTGAATCCATCAATTTGCGCGGTGTGCCGTCAGGCTTAGATGTATCATAGGTTAAGTCGCCATCAAAACCGACAACTTGCTTAACCGTCTCGGCGAGTTGTTTGATGCTGTATTCAAGGCCGCTCCCGACATTAATATGCTGCGTATCCGAATAATTTTGTGCAAGGAAAACAAGCCCGTCTGCCAAATCATCAACGAACAAAAACTCGCGCAATGGGCTTCCCGTGCCCCATAATTCCATGGAACTCTCACCATTTATTTTTGCACGATGCGCCTTTTGAATGAGGGCGGCAACAACGTGAGAGCCTTGCTCATCATAATTATCCCCTGCACCAAACAGGTTGGTCGGCATGGCGGAGATATAATCGCAGCCATATTGTTTGCGATAAGCCTGACAAAGTTTTATCCCTGCAATTTTTGCAATCGCATACCATTCATTGGTAGGCTCAAGCGGACCGGTGAGCAGCGCATCCTCAACCATCGGCTGTTCAGCATGTTTTGGGTAAATGCAAGAGGAGCCAAGGAAAATCAGCTTCTCAACCTGTGCCAGATATGCGCCATGGAGGATATTCGCCTCAATCATCATGTTATCATAGAGGAACTCGGCAGGGTAAGTGTCATTGGCCAGAATGCCGCCAACTTTCGCGGCGGACAGGAAAATCACATCGGGTTTATGTGTGGCAATCCAATTATGCGTTTGTTGTTGATTGGTTAAATCCACTTCATCACGCGTGGTAGTGAGGATGGTACAATTTTCTTGGCTCAAACGCCTTACAAGCGCACTGCCCACCATACCGCGATGCCCTGCAACCCAGATTATTTTACCTGTTAAAGAATATAACATGTTGTTTCTTTCCTTATGCCTCTCTGCTTTGGTGTCAGATCCTGTATTAAGATGGTATACATTAGAGTTAAATTGTTTGGTTGTTTTATCAATTCTTACAAAGATATTCATGTGATATTAATCCTTTTAACGCGAAGATACGAAGAGAGCGAAGTAAACACGAAGAAATATTGTCATCCCAGCGAAAGATGGGATCTTTTTTAAAATTCCTTTCCTACTCTTAAACTCTATAATAAGAAAATCTGGATTGCATGCACGAAGGCGTGCAATGACGAACTGAAAAAACCTCTGTATCTCTGCGTCTCTGCGGTTAAATCACTCATACCCATGTGACCTATAGCTTTTTTCAATCTCTACAGTCTTCATATCCGCCTCGACCATCTCTTTAACAAGCTGTTTAAACGGTGTTGAATGTTCCCAGCCAAGTAAATTTTTCGCTTTTTGTGGATTGCCGAGGAGTTCCTCAACCTCGGCAGGGCGGAAGAAACGCGGGTCAACCTCAACCAGCGTTTGACCGCTCGCGCTGTCTATGCCTTTTTCACTCACACCTTCACCTTGCCATGTCATTTGAATGCCCACTTCGGCAAAGGCAAGCTCAATAAATTCACGAACCGTATGCATTTCGCCTGTTGCAAGCACGAAATCTTCAGCCTTATCATGCTGTAAAATACGCCACATGCCTTCAACATAATCCTTAGCATGCCCCCAATCGCGTTGCGCATCCATATTCCCGATGAGGAGTTTATCTTGCAAACCTTGCTTGATAGCGGATACGGCGCGCGTGATTTTGCGCGTCACAAAAGTTTCACCGCGCAAGGGTCCTTCATGGTTAAAGAGAATACCGTTACAGGCGAACATATTGTAAGCCTCACGGTAATTAACCGTAATCCAGTAAGCATAGAGCTTTGCCGCGGCGTAAGGGCTACGCGGGTAAAATGGGGTTGTTTCGCTTTGAGGGACTTCTTGTACTTTCCCGTAAAGCTCTGACGTTGAGGCCTGATAAAACCGTGTAGTTTTTTCCATCCCCATAATACGAATGGCCTCAAGCAAACGAAGCGTGCCGATTGCATCCGCATTGGCGGTATATTCGGGTGTTTCGAAGCTTACTGCAACATGGCTTTGTGCCGCGAGATTGTAAACCTCATCGGGTTTAATCTGTTGCATCAAACGCATCAGATTTGTTGAATCTGTCATGTCCCCGTAATGCAGGTGAAAATCATTATCCGCCTTACACAAATTATCAATACGCCATGCATTAAAGGAGGATGAGCGGCGTTGCAGCCCATGCACCTCATAGCCTTTTTCCAGTAAAAGCTCTGATAAATAGGCACCATCTTGCCCTGTGACACCCGTGATAAAGGCCGTTTTTGTCATTTAAATCATCTCCTTAAGCTGACATAAGAACGCTTTAAATTAGTGCGCTCCATGTTTTGTAACCAAAACACCACAAGTTTTCAATAAAATGACGCTGTCTTTTAGGAGTGATTTATTATTTATATATTTTTGATCCATTTGAATCCGTTCTTCAAATGTTGTTGTATTACGACCGCTTACTTGCCAAAGCCCTGTCATTCCGGGCTTAGTTTGAATATATAAGTTTAGGTTATGCCCGTATTCAATTCGTTGAGAGGGAAGAATAGGGCGAGGGCCCACGATAGACATATTACCAATCAAAACATTCCATAGCTGAGGAAGCTCATCAAGGCTCGTTTGTCTCAAAAATTTAGAGATGGGTGAATCGATACGCGGGTCACTATTTAGTTTTTGATATTTCTGCCATTCCGCTTTTTTTTGAGGGTCTTTGTCTATAAGAGTTTGCAATATCTGATCGGCATCCTCAACCATTGTGTTGAATTTCCAACATTTGAATTCTTTATTATTAAAACCAACGCGCTTCCCGCTATAAAAAAGGGGCGTTGAAACGCCGTTAGTTTTTTTAATCACGAAGACTATGATTGTTGCCAGAATTAAAATCGGCATACACAGGCATGATAGTAAAATATCAAAAGGACGGTTATAAATGGAGCGCAAGGAATTATACTTGTGAGATTTAGAATACAAAAGTATGACATTGTTATTTCATAATGAAATAATTATTTAATAGAAATGAAAATATTATTTAAATTATGCCTCATGCGCATGGACTGGTTTTTTAAACAGGCGGGCAACGGCGGTGAGGTGGTCAAAATGCTCCACTGTCATATCGGATTTCGGTGATTTTTTGTCTTTCGCTGCGGCGGTTTTTGCAGGCTTAGGAATAAAGGCTGATTTAAAACCAAGCTTCGCCGCCTCTTTCAGCCGTAATTCAGGCTGAGGCACATGGCGGATTTCCCCTGCCAACCCGATTTCACCGAAGATGACTGTATCTTTAGGCACAGGGTCACCGCTTAAGGCACTGATAAGCGCCGTTGCAACGGCCAAGTCCGCGGCAGGTTCGGTAATACGTAACCCGCCTGCGACATTCAGATAGACATCCTGACCGCTCATCATCACACCGCATCGCGCTTCCAAAACCGCGAGGATCATGGATAGGCGATTATTATCCCACCCGACAACGGCGCGTTTGGGCGTGGCGTAGCTGGTCGGCGCAACAAGGGCTTGTATCTCAACCAACACAGGGCGCGAGCCTTCCAACCCTGCCAGAACTGCCGAGCCGGGCACATTATCGGCGCGTTCGGATAAGAAGAAGGCAGATGGATTTTGAACCTCAATCAGACCTTCACCTGCCATTTCAAATACACCGATTTCATCTGTCGGACCAAAACGATTTTTTACGCCACGCAGAATGCGGAATTGATGCCCGCGGTCACCTTCGAAATAAAGCACCGTGTCCACCATATGCTCTAACACCCGCGGGCCTGCAATCGCGCCTTCCTTTGTCACATGTCCGACAATCAGGATGGTAATACCAAGGCGTTTGGCATTTCTCACTAATTCCTGCGTGGCGGTGCGCACTTGCGTGACAGTACCGGGCGCGCTGTCCACCGTATCAACATACATGGTTTGGATGGAATCTATGACCATGCAATCATAGGCTTTCTTGCCGCTTACATCCGACATGGAGGCAACGATATCGCGGATATTTGTCGCGCTGGCGAGGTCAACAGGCATATCCGCCAAGTCGAGGCGACGCGCGCGCATTCGTATTTGATCAACCGCTTCTTCGCCTGAAATATAGGCGCATCGTGTATTCTGCTTAGCCAACGCGCAAACAAGTTGAAGGAGGAGGGTTGATTTCCCGATACCGGGGTCACCACCGATTAGGAGGACAGAGCCGGGGACAAGCCCACCACCCGTGACGCGGTCAAATTCGGATATACCGGACTGCGCCCGAGGATAGGCAGGGCTTAATGATTTCAAATCCTCAAATTGAATGACGCTGCCTTTTTTGACAGTGCCAAGACCTTTCGGTGCAGACTCAATGCGCTCTTCTGTGATGGTGTTCCATTCGTTGCAGGCTTCGCATTTTCCAACCCATCTTGGGTGCACTGCGCCGCAACTGTTACAAATAAATTGAGCCTTTTGTGTTTTTGCCATGAAACAAATGTAGAACGTTTGTGCCATGAGATAAAGCATAAAAAACAAGCCGTTTGAAGAAGCGGCCTGAATTTTTATATGTGGCCAAAAACGGGAAAAAATGGGTGTCGGATACGGTTATCGTTCAAATGGTTGATACCCTGCCATCCAAATCCACGTTGGCTGCACGGCAACAAAGAAAATCGGTAATGCGGTTATAAGAAATCGCGCAAAGAGACGGTTGAGAGCCGCCATGGCAGAAATTGGGAGTACAAATAACATAAAGCCCGCAGATATTGTCCTCATCGCGCGGGATACAACGGCGAGCTGTGAATGGAATAACCTCTTCAAAAACTTCAAATGGCGTTTGAAGAGGTTAAAAATTATCAAAGCTTAAGAATTAGGCGATAGTTTTTCTCGAAAGTCAAATTATATGACTATTTTATTGTACCGTTATTGCAGGGCTTGACCCTGCAATCCAGAAATATGGATTACAAGTATTTTGCTATCGCAAAAATCTGTAATGATGATTGTGGGATTTGTAGTTCAAATATAATAAAAACCCGCTTGGTTAAAGCGGGTTAGCTTTTTATAATCCCGAGCGCAGTCGAGGGATCTTATTTCTTATTCACAAGATCCCTCTGTTCAGCCTACGGCTTCAATCGGGATGACAGTTTTTCCTACTCAGTAATCTTACTCACAACACCGGCGCCGACTGTTCTGCCGCCTTCACGGATAGCAAAGCGGAGGCCTTCATTCATCGCGATCGGTGCGATCAGCTCAACATCGATATTCA
>CAZHEE010000021.1:0-9820 GCA_964531715.1 uncultured Micavibrio sp.
CGAAAGCCGAACATCACTAACCTAAAACTGGACTCAAAAATGGGGGTTGACCAATATCCATTCCTGTTATTTAGCATGGCTGCAAAAAACCGAGCGTTTTGATGCTCAGAGCTTCATTGCTGATTTAGCACAATTAGCCAACCCAAACAATCTCGATAAGACCATTCAAAAAGCCATCATTCGCCTTTACATCAATCGTGAAGCCAATAATCGCCGTCGGCCTTTTTGGCTTGTATCGCTTCGTCAGACTTTAGCGCGGTGATCGATTGAAACCAACCATGCCGCTTATTGCCGCTCCTAGAGGGTCAGTTTGTCGAGGTGCGCCTGCGCCTCTAGTGCCAAAAGCATTACGAGGCGATACGGTAAAGGGGGACGAACATGGAGAAATTTTTGCAAATTCACGAGCCTTATCAGCGGCATCTCTCATTTTTTGTAAGTCTCTATCTGAAACTAGATATATATTCTCATCGTTTTCTCCCCTTAAAATCTGCATGTTGATTGTAAAGGTCACATGGGATTGAGGATGAGTAAACCGAATATCAGTAATGTAGCCTAATTTAGCCTGTTTTAAGCTTTTTCCATTAAAGCCGTTTTTAATTAAGTCTTGAACACATTGATTATACTTTTCATGAATTTTTTCTTCTTGAATACGTGTTGTTACTTCTGAGGCGATGGCTTCAATGTCATCGTAAACGTCTGATAAATCTTCGACTTGTTCAATGATGTCTTGATATACTTGAAGGAAATCAGCTCGTCCTTTCGCTAGGGCGGCAGCCATTCTCTTTTCAGCCTCATCTTGAATTTTTAAGGAGTTCCGAAAATCTGGTATTTCCCTCTCAAGACCAAAAAATCTTTGCCTTAATAAGAGGCTTCCATTTTTTTGAGGCGAAAGCGTTATTCCATATTTTGCTCCTAAGGTACGCTCCAAATCTTGTGGGAATAAAAATGAAACGAGGTTATCCATTAATATGACAAACGTTGCTGCGCTCATTGAGTCATAAGGTTCATTTGTGAAGCTTACATTCCCGTTTATCCCCCTAACCTTGTTGTGCATTTTAAAGCTGATGCGCTTGGGACTATCATCGTTTTCTTCAACATTCCAATTTGAGACGTAAGGCGCATCTTTTATCGCTTGCTTTGTGCGATTGAATATTTCTTTCGTAACGCTTAAGTAATTATTAACATGTTCTAGCGCAGTTAATGGCGTTATATCGCTGGCGGGGCTGTATACATTGACGACATATGAACCCATCCATAAAAGAGGACTTGAGAGAATGAGACGATTGGTTTTATTTTCACGGGATTGTTTTATGCAATAGTCGGCGCAGATTTGATCAAGCTTTTCTTTATATGGCTTTTTCTGCTCCTCTAAGATTTCACCTGCTAATTTTGCAGCTTCTACAAGATCATCCTGTCTGTCCAGAGGATATAAAAGCCCAATTTCGGGCATATCCTTCAAGCGCACGATAATTTGATTTTTTTGTCGCGTGACCTGTAAATGGTCAGGCAGTTTTTGTTCCTGAAACTGTTCTTCAGGGGGTAAATCATGTTCAGCTTGTGATTGGGCATTAGTCATTCTCTCCAATCGTTCTTTGGCCTCTAAACAGGCTTTTGCGGCTATGCGTTGATATACGACGTCCTTTGTTCCGATGACGAGGCCGCATATAATATCAGAGCATCTATCATCCGTGTGTCTGGCAAGGAAATGCGAACTTTTGGTTGAACGAATTTTGAAGCCATAATTTTCCAGCATAGTGCATAGAGCATCATGCCTTTGCACATCTCTTGTGTTCAAAACAAACTCAGGAGTTAAACCCTTCATGCCATCCCTGTCATTTTATAATAATTTTTGGGTAATTTAACAAATATAAGAATAGATTTCCAGTATTTACGGTAAATTTTAGGAGATTTATATTTTTTATACAACTTAGAGTATCAAATTGATTTATACGCTAATTTATATATTTACATTTTATTTGATATGGCGTATAAATAGACGAATAGGAGTTTTTTATGGTTGATTTAGCAAGAAGTCCCGAACAAATAGGAAATACCATTCGCCGTATGCGTAAAAAAGCAGGCATGAGCCAAGCCGAATTAGGAGTAAAAACGGGCTTGCGTCAAGCGACAATCTCGCAGATCGAAAAAGGCCATCCGGCAACTAGACTTGATACGATATTAAATGTTTTATCGGCATTGGGATTGGAGTTACGAATAAATGAAAGAACATACCAAACAATGTTAGCAGATGCACTATTAGGCTATGGCAAGGACTAAAACTCATCCAACTTTATGCGTTTATCAAAATGGCGATCTCGTTGGTTATTTTTCAAAAGAACCTAGCGGTGCTGTGGCTTTTCTGTACGCAGATGAGTGGCTATCGAATAGCAGGGCTTACCCTGTATCGTTATCACTCCCTTTAAGGGAAGATGCCTATCGCGGTGAGGCTGTGCTTGCTGTATTTGAAAATCTCTTACCGGATTTAGATACCTTGAGGCGACGCGTGGCTGAAAAAGTCGGTGCGGCAGGAACGGATGCCTATAGCTTGCTCTCGCGTATCGGTCGGGATTGCGTCGGATCCTTGCAGTTTTTCCCTGAAGGTGCAGACATTCCTCTTTCTTCGGCGCAGTCTATTGAAGGCGAAACAGTTAATGAGGAAGATATAGAGCGCATTCTCAATAATCTCTCACGCGCACCACTAGGTCTTGATAAAGACGATGATTTTCGTATTTCTGTGGCCGGTGGACAGGAAAAAACAGCGTTGCTCTATCATAAGGGTAAATGGATTAAACCATTCGGTATGACACCAACCACACATATACTCAAAACACAGATTGGTGAATTACCAAACGGCATAGACCTCTCAAACAGTGTTGAAAATGAATTCTATGGCTTAAGTGTTATGAAGACCTTTGGTCTGCCGATTAACAATGTTGAAATCAAAACTTTTGGCAAAACCAAATCTTTGGTGATTGAACGTTTCGACAGGCAATGGATTGATGACAAAATCTTGATCAGATTGCCTCAAGAGGATTGCTGCCAGGCGCTTTCAATTCCTCCGAGTCGAAAATACCAAAAAGATGACAGGCCCACATACGAAAAACAACCCAGCATGGCTGAAATTCTGAATCTGCTCAAAGGAAGTGATGATCCCGCCGCGGATCAAAAGGCATTTCTAAAGGCTCAGATTATATTTTGGCTTATCGGTGCCACAGATGGTCACGCAAAGAACTTTAGTATTTATTTGGGGTCAGGGGGGCGATTTGCTCTAACGCCATTTTATGATGTGCTGACGGCACAACCGTTTTATGATGCGCATAAGCTACAACTAAAAGAGATGAAAATGGCGATGTCTGTCGGTGATAATAATCATTATCGAATGAGTGATATTCAGGGACGCCATTTTATTCAAACTGCAAAAAAGGCGGGTATTCCGGAATATATTGCACAAGAGGCGTTAGATGAGGTTGCAGCAGATTTCGATAGTGCCTTTCAAACCATTGAAACATTGTTGCCATCTGGTTTTCCCGAAGATATTCATCTGTCGGTTTTGAAGGCGGCCAAGTCACGTTTAAAAAGCATTTAAGGTCAACATACTAACTCATCGTAATCGAGGTGTTACACCCTCCATTACAAAAATATATTATAGTATCTTGACTTACACAGAAACTTACACATATAGTGTTGAAGTAAGTTTTTATAAAGAAATATCAATAAGTTATAGAAAATTATATGGTGCTCATAACCTAAAGGTCGTAGGTTCAAATCCTCTCCCCGCAACCAATAAATCAATAACTTAGCTACGATTTATTAACCATATTTCTATAAAATCAACTTACACATTACTTACACACTTTTGTACTGTAAAAGACATTTATTATGGAGATAACACAACACACCCCAGAAAAGCACCCAGTTTTAGGTTGTAAAGCCTATGTTTACAAACGTGGACGCAGTAATTATTGGCAATGCGCTGCCTATTTACGTGGTTATAACTACCGCGCTTCCACAAGAGAAGCAACCGTGTTGCGTGTCAACCGGCGATTTGATAAAAGTCTCCCATCCGTGCGTTGAGAATGATGATCATTTTTCTGATGCATGCGATGAGAGCAACTTTTGGTTTTTTGCCACGGGCTATCAGCGAGAGATAAAAAATCACGGATGACACCGTGCGAACTTGGAAAATATCGTTTGATCATATTAAATTGTTCATCGCTTAACCAAAATATATCACTCATAAAAATCTCTTTTTTCACAAGTAAATTACATTCCCTTAATTACACAAAGACATATTCAATCGGTCCTGACCCTAAATTGCACGCACGGAGGCGTACAATGACATAAAACCTTAAACCATCATATTAACATGGCGTTGCCCCGTGACAGGGTCGATGATGAGGCCCATTTCGCCTTCAATCACGACCATTTGCACATCATCTAGGGTAGCGTTTTGATTATTCTCACCCCCAAAGCCGCCTTGTCCATCCATGCCGTTCCCGTCACGACTATCTGCTGTTGTGCCGCTATCGGATGACAGGCTGAATGACAAATCGCTCTGAGTCATTTTATCAAACCCGGCATCCTGCATCGCTTTTAAAAGAACATGCATATCTTTTTGCAAAAGACCGAGAGCTTCAGGTTTTTCGGCCATAATGACAGCCTTGAGCTGACCTGTTTTCTCGATAATATCCATTTCAATATCAATGCGCCCCATTTCGGGCGGGTCAAGCTGCATCCGATAAGTTTGACGGCTTTCACCATCGGCGGCTTTGCCAGCCATTTTGGTAAGAGAAAGCGCAACCATCTGCCCTGCAGGGTGAGCCTGTCCTGCCTGTGCCTGTCCAATGACAGGATTGGCGGCTTGAGTCGTTGCCTTGAAAATCGCATCAAACGGGATGAGCGTGCCATCATCGGTTTCGGTCAAAAGCGTACCGCTGGCATCCGTTACAAAAGCCTGTGCGCTATTTACATTTGTTTGAGAGCCGCCCCCCACTACAATATCAGCAAGCCGTTCGGCAATCGAGAGTGAAACAGTTGCTTTCCCATTTGGTTGCGTGGTCGCTGTTTCCCCGGTTTGCGTTGAGCCGAGAGGAGCGGCAGTCAATTCTCCGTCACTGTCAAGAGGCGTGAAAGGTGACGCTTTGCCAGTATTTGAGGTTATGGAAGGGTTTGCGCCCTTTATAATTTGGGTCGCGTTCTCCGCTATCACAGGCGCAGCGGCGATGATAACAGTTTGATTTTGAGTGGCATTTTGAGATAGGGCGAGCGGCATATAGGCATTTTCATGCGCGCTATTGTCTTGCTCTATAATCCGGCTTGCAATTTCGTCCAGTGTCATTTGCATGTCATTTTGAAAAGTGACAGGGGCCTCAATACTATCCTGATAATTGCCAAGCAAAGCTTGCGTCACCATGGGCAATTTTTCTGCGTCAAGTGTTCCAAGCTGAATTTTTTCTAAAACCGCTTCGAGCTTATCAGACAAAACAGGGTCGTTGACAATAGAGGTCAGGCCGCTTAACCCGACTTCCTGCATCAGCTCATCAATCATATCTTGCGGCAAGCCTTTTTGAGCCAATGATAATGTTACGGCGTTTTCACCATCAATCGAAACAAGCGCTTGCTGTTCCAAAAGCGCGAGAACTGCATCGGGTAGCTCCTCACCATTTGGTGAGAGAAGTGTTGCGGCTGGCGGTATATTATCCTGGCCTGCAATCTTATCTTGCGTGACAAAAGGCGAGGTTACTGCATTTTGAATATCGCTGAATAAACCTTTGAAGCTTTTAAGGTTTGTGTCGCTATCATTGGCGAATTTGAGTGTAGACGCTAAAGTCGTCGGGGAAGGCTTCGCACCACCGCTTAGCATGGCCATAAATTGAGCGATTGAAGTGGCTGAACTCATCAGTAAATCCCTTTATCTTTTAATTTTAATAAACATCATTGAGGTGGGTTGGCATCGCCATCGTTGTCATTTTCTGTTCGATCAAGCGACCCTTGGCATTATAGTTTTTCGTGCCACGATCTGCCGCCTCACGGGCTTTGGTCAAAAGACGATTAATAATACGAGACACGGCGTTTTTTCCCGTTTCAATCACAGTGCGATTATCTTTTAAACTGCTGTCGAATTTTTTGATAAGGTCAAATAATTGCGCCTTGATATCGCCATCCGCATCTTTCAACAATGTCGGATTTGCCCGCAGCTCAAGCGCAATGGCCTTATAGGTTTGTGCCAGGTGAATTTTCTCCGCACTGATTTTAATCGCCTTTTTCTGATCACTATCGCGCAAGGCGGTGGTCTCCGCTTCCATACATTCAATCAAGGCTTTCAGCAATTTCTGAATTTTCAACGCGGTGTCTGCGCCACGCGTTTTAATTGTGCTATTCTCCATTATTGTCTTCCCCGTTAACCTGTGATTGTAAGCTTAAAATCTCGGCCTTGACCGCATCGGCAAGCCCAATACCGCCTTGAGCAGCGATAAGCTTGCCATATTCCTCAACCATCATGCTTTGATAAATATTTTCCGCATTGCCGCCACCAAACATCGGGTCTGGCTGAATCCCTTCGAACATAGGGGCAAGCATTTGGCTGATAAAAACCGCCTCAAATTCCTGCGCGGCGATGGCCGCCTTACCATTATCATGCGCGAAAGGCTTTGCTGCCTTATCGGTTTGATACTGCGCCATGGTATTTTGAACTATTGCGTTTACATCTGACATGAGGGCTTCCCTGAATAAAAAGAGATCGTCATTTCCTGAATTTCTTGAGAAATTCTGAGGGAATCTAATTTAAGTCTTTGTCTGGATTGCCCTAGAATTTGACCAGTCAAATTCGGGCAATGACGAGTAAAAAAAACTTCGCGACCACTTCTTTTAAACTTCGCGTCCTTCGCGTTAAGAAAAAAGCAAACCATCTACATCACCTCGATTTCAGCCTGAAGCGCCCCTGCGGCCTTAATGGCTTGAAGGATTGTAATAACATCACGCGGCGCAATGCCAAGCGCATTGAGTGAGGTTACGAGATCTTGCAAAGTGATGCCGCCCTCGACAACCGCCATCTCACCTTCGCCGCTTTCATTAATCGCGATGTTAGTGCGTGGCACAACGACTGTCTCGCCATTTTCGGCAAAGGGGGAGGGTTGGGACACCTGAGGCTCTTCCTCGATTTTCACGGTTAAATCACCTTGAGCGACCGCGACTGTACTGATTGTCACATCTTTGCCGATGACGATCACGCCTGAACGTTCATCAATGACAATGCGTGCAGGTTGGTCAGGCATAATTTCCAATTGCTCTAAATCTGTCAATAATTCAACAATCGAGTTATTCGCGTGTTCACCGCGTTTAATGACACGAACGCTCGCAGGATTTTCGGCCACAGCCGTGCCTGCACCAAAACGGGCATTGATGCGTTGAGCGACGCGCTTCGCGGTCGTAAAATCAGGATTGCGCAAGGATAGACGAACCGTGTCAAGTTTTGATAAATCAAAGTCGATTTCTTTTTCAACAATGGCACCATTCGGAATCCGAGCCGCAGTCGGTATATTTTGTGTGATAGAGCCGGCATTGCCTTGCGCGGAAATGGCGGAGGTGATAACCGCACCTTGTGCCACGGCATAAACATTCCCATCCGCACCCATCAGCGGCGTGACAAGCAATGTCCCACCCTGAAGCGAGGTTGCATCCCCCATGGTTGAAATATTAACATCAATTTCTGTCCCTTGATTTTTAAAAGGGGGCAGGGTGGATGTCACCATCACGGCGGCGATGTTGCCCGTATTCAAATTTTCACCGCGAATATTCACGCCAAGCCGTTCCAACATCGCGGTTAAAGACTGCGCCGTAAAGGGGGAATTCCCTAAGGAATCCCCCGTGCCGTTCAGCCCCACAACTAAACCATATCCGATGAGCATGTTATCGCGCACGCCTTCTATATCGGTAATATCTTTGATACGTGTTGTTGCCGCCTGCGCCGAAAGGCTGCCAAGCATAAACACGCCAAAAATTGTTAAAGTGATAATTCTGTTAAGCTTTTGGTAGTCGAATTTCATCATGACAATGACAGTGCAAAACCTGTGCCAATTTAATTAAACGAAGCCTTATTTTATACGAATAAACAAAACGGATACGTCATTACACGTTTTTCGATAGAAAATACGTGTAATCTAGTTCGCGTTTTCTGGATTGCACGTATTCATAAATGAAACGTGCAATGACGAAATAAAAGGTTTTCGCGTTTACTTGTGAAAACTGCAATGACGTATGCTTTGATATTCTCTCGCTCTTTAAACTATGCTATCCTATTTTCATGAAAATTGACGGACCGAAATCAGCTTCAGAAATAAATAAAAAGAAAGAACCGAAGAAGTCAGGCGGTGAAAACGGCGTTTTTCAATCTCTTATGGGTGGCGGTCAAACAGGTGAATCGACCCGCACAAGCGGAACAGGCTTGGGTGCAGGTATTGCCAGACTGGACAGCCTTCTCGCCGCACAGGCCGCCGAAGACCCTTCACATGAAAAATCTAAAAAGCGGATGCAGGATCGCGCAACAGATATTCTGGACAAGCTGCATGATTTGAAAATCGCCATTCTCAACCGCAAGGTGACAATCGGGCATATGGTGTCGATTGCGGATGTGATTGCAACCCACCGCGAGACTATTCAAGACCCGGCGTTGACATCTATTTTGGACGAGATTGACCTCCGCGCCCATGTTGAATTGGCAAAGTTAAAAGTTGCTGAGAGCCAGCAATTTTAAACTAAAAATTTAACGCGAAGGCCGCGAAGTTTTGATGAAGTTGTCGCGAAGATATTACGCTTCGTGTCTACTTCCTGCTCTTCTGATCTTCGTGTTAAAATAATTACAGGTCAATGTTATCATCCAAGCGTTTTGAAGGTCGGCAAAAAGGCTTTGCACGCATAATAAATACACTGTGTATAAAATGATAACCGCATTTGCTTGACATGAGCCAAGGCATGTATTATCAAAACGCGCAAATACCTTGGTTTTTAAGGGATAGGAGAAAAAACTATGGCTTCACCATCATCCGTCAATTTACCACCGGACTATAAGCCTCAGGACGATAAGGGCGAATTTATGAACCCTGTCATGCTTGAGTATTTTAAGCAGAAATTGCTGAGCTGGCGGTCCGAGCTCTTAAGAGAATCTTCCGACACAATCAAAAATTCACTGCAGGGTGAGCAGTTGCAAAAACCTGATATGACAGACCGTGCCTCGGCCGAGACCGACCATGCGCTTGAACTTCGTACCCGTGATCGTGAGCGCAAACTGGTGAAGAAAATTAATCAAGCATTAGAGCGCATTGAAGAGGGCGAATATGGATATTGCGAAGATACGGGCGAACCGATTTCTATCGCTCGACTCGATGCACGCCCTGTTGCGACTATGAGTTTGGAAGCGCAGGAACGTCACGAACGTAAGGAAAAAGTCCACCGCGACGATTGAGAAAAGTATCGTTCCCCCGCCTTGAGCGGGGGTGGTATATTTGGATCCCCGCTCGGTGGCGGGGAAACAGTATATATTATTTTCACAGGAAGACACAAAGTCGCTAAGGTTTAAAAAGCCTTGAACCGCAATTTCGTTGTAAAACAGGGTCTATAAACATTGTTCAAAAACGTGTTGGCGCTATCCATGTCGTGATTGTTTCAAATTGTTCAAAAGCCAACTCATGCCTATCATTCAAGGTCATGTCTTAGAAGGCTCAACCATTCATACTGACGGATGGAAAGCCTATCAAAAAGACTTTGAATTATAGTCATTTGCAATAACAATCGACGATGTTATGGATTGAGGATGGCATATTCA
>CAZHEE010000022.1:0-7745 GCA_964531715.1 uncultured Micavibrio sp.
GGAATACCGTTACCCAGATCTTCCAGTGTCGGCCATTCCAGCTTTAACCAGCGATATAATTCCATCTTGGCAACCGGCCCAGAGACATTCCAGACACGAAGGCCTCGGCGTTTACCGCCTGTATCAGCCTTTGATACGCTTAAAATCAGAGCCGTATCCCGTTCCTGACCTTTAATTGCCAATACCGTGCGAGGTTGCGATGCCCGTGCACCTGATCCACCCCATACTGCTTGGGGATGCTGCCGCACAAAGGCATAAACATCCTGTGTGGCATAGCCTGAATCCACAGCCATCACACGGATCGGCATAGTGTTACCAGATTCATGTGGCCAGTCTTTTTCCAAGACCTCAATATTGAGACGATCCCATGTCTCGACGCGGGCGGTATCGCCATCGATCACGATATAATCAACTGACCAGCTTTTCTTATCCCGTCCCCATGCGACCACTTCGCATTCAATGCGGTCTTTTTGAACATCAACGCCTGCTGTCAGGAACAAGCCTTCCATAGGAACAATGCCTTGTTCATAAGATTGACGACGTTCATAAAGGCGCTGCCATTGCGGTGCTTCAGATGATTCCTCATATGGCTCACCAAGAACCGTATTGGTAAATCCCTTCATCAAATCGGGATTACGCTTGGCCTCTTCATATAGGGTGGCGGCATCTTCCCAAGAAAACCATCCCACAGGAGAATAAAGCGATGACAAATGATAACCGACCGTGCCATCAACACTTTCAGCCGTCGCTCGCCATTCACCTTTAGAAAGCAGCAAGGTTTTCTCATGATTATGCATGAGATGCCCGCAGGATTCACAAGCGTATTTGGCGTCTTCTGGTTCGCCCTCTGGCCAGCGCAGTTGTGTAAAGCGCAAATGCTGGTAATGGCCACACACAGGGCACGGCATGTGATAATAGCGCTGATCGCTTTTTTCGAATTCACGTTGCACCCGTGAGATGCCTTTAACGGTCGGCGTGCTCACAAGAAAAATCTTCCTCCGATTTCTGAATGTCGCACTTCGGCGTTCAGCCAATAATATCGGGTCACCTTCACCATTCACATCCCCCGGGTAGGCATCAATCTCATCCATAAACAGGTAACGGGCAGGCATAGATCGCAATCCCGCTGCCGAGTTCGCACCCGTCATCACCAGAAACCCGCCATCGAATTCCTTGCTTAAAATCGTATTGCCGCTATCCCGCTCCCGCTGCGGACTGACACGCTCTGCCAGCACAGGGACATCCTGCAATAACGGATCAATCCGCTGCTTCGAATTCCGCTTGGCCAGCTCAACCGTCGGTGACACCGCCATCATCGGCCCCGGGGCAATATGGATCACATAACCGATCCAGTTATTCCCGCACTCTGTCCCTCCGACCTGTGCGCCTTTCATAAACACAATCCGTTGCACGGGCGAGCTGGTGGAGAGCGCATCCATGATTTCTTTCAAATAAGGCGTACGGGCGGTTTTCCATTCCCCGGGTTCAGCCGAAGATTTTCCCGATAACAGGCGATGTTTGTCAGACCAGTCCGAAACCAGATAATGCGGTTCAGGAATAAAGCCAGAGAGGAAGATGCGTTGAACAAACGATGCATCATACTCAATCGAAATTGAGTTTTCCGTCTCCGATGTCATTTAAATGCTCCCTTACATATCGCTCCAAAATCACATGCAGTTGATGCTCCTCTATATTCAATTCTGCCGCCATGAGTGCTGACACACGGGACGGCCAGTTCATCCAGCTATCCCGAACCTGCCGTGATAATTGCGACACTTGTGCCTTCACCATTTCTTTTTGGATCAATTGCCCTTTCTTTTCCTGCAGGGCAAGCTGGGTTAATTGCGCCTTGTAAAGCTCATGCGCCGTTTTGATTTTCGTATAGGAATTTGCGTCTTTTTTCGGGGCATGATGATCAACCGTCACCATCAGGTTTTGTTTTGATTGATCGGTATTATCCGACCAATCCGCATCGGCCTGTTTGACATCAATCTTACCCTCACCGTCGAGTGTAATACGCCCCGTATCAATCGCCTTTCGAACGGCCTTATCGCTCACCCCGCGATGGCGGGCATATCCTCTGATTGACGTTTTCATGGGGTGTATATTCCACTTTACTTTGTCTCCAAATGAAGCGTTACCGGCCAATAAAATATTTTTATTAAATGTAAAATACTATTGTAAAACATACTATTGAATATGTATTTTTATCCAATAAATTAAATATAGAACGAACGCTTTTATTTCTGAATTATTCGTTAGAGACCATCTCGCAAGCCGACATCAAAGCGCTTCAAGATCATCATCTCGACTTCCTCAAATCAGTCGCCGAACGGCTGAGCGTCATCCGCCAAGACATCGACAATTTTCTCGAAAACGATCTCGAACTATTCAATATCGAACCATCCTTAAAAACTAATCTCAATCAAACAATGAGTTAATGAAATTTGATTTTTTGAGATCATCCACATTATCGAATTGATGAGCTTCCCATCCATAATTATTGGCGACATCTACAACGGCTTGAGTATCATCAAAAAAGATTGGGGGCTCATCAAACTCACCTAATATCTTCATTATTCCATCAAAATAGGCTTTATCAGGCTTAATGTGATTAATACGAGCCGAGTGAAAAATATCTTCAAAATATTCACTAAAGCCAAGATTAGTCATCAGGTAATTAGCCCTAAGATGCTCTTGGTTGGTGGCAATATACAAACGAACTTTTTCGGAATTGGAAATAACCTTAATTTTATCAATAAGTTCTACGTTAACATTGGAGTCATTTTTTAGCCAATATGCTGACAAGACATCGGCGCTGGTAGGATTATTAACAGTGGCAAGATATTCAGAAAGCGCTGTGTTTAGGTCTTTCTTACCTATCAAAACCTCGTGAATAAAACTCCGATAAATAAAATTTTCTTTAAAATGCTCCCGATTAACGCCTAAATCTTGTTCTATTCGCTCATCCCAAAACTTTCTTAACTCAGGTTTTGCGTGATAACCATGTATCAGCACACCATCAACATCAAAGAATACTGCTCGTTTTTGCATACCTTACTTTCGTATATTTTCTTCCAGCATATCAAAATTGCAGCCTTTTTCAGCATGAATTGCTTTCTTCCCCGTAAAATCCTCCCATCGCTTTACAATTACATCGACATATTTAGGCTCAAGCTCTATCAACCTTGCGCGACGGCCTGTTTTTTCGCAGGCGATCATGGTTGAACCTGACCCGCCAAACGCGTCCAGAACAATATCCTTGGTTTTACTGGAATTATGGATGGCACGCTCCACCAGCTCCACGGGTTTCATGGTCGGATGCAGATCGTTTTTAACTGGCTTGTTTACAAACCAGACATCGCTTTTATCTCTTGCCCCGCACCAATAATGCTCATGCCCCTCTTTCCAGCCATAGAGGATTGGTTCGTACTGGCGTTGATAATCCGCACGCCCTAGCGTGAATGTATTCTTTGCCCAGATGATAAAGGTTGACCATTTGCCTCCGGCATTGGTGAATGAGCTTTGCAATGTGTGCAATTCAGATGAACTCATACAAATATATATGGCGCCTTTGCAAACCATCATTAAATTGGTGCAAACATCATATAGGAATGCGCCAAACTCATCGCCAAGATTATCATTTTGGATCGGGCGAGCTTTGCCGCGCATCTTATCTTTCATCGAATTGGCGTAATTGACGTTGTAGGGAGGATCGGTAAACACCATGTCCGCCAATTCTTCGCCCATCAATTTCTCATAGGCATCATACATAGCGGAATCGCCACATAATACTTTATGATCACCGCAGATCCAAATATCACCCTCGACTGATATCGCCTGTTCGGGAATATCGGGTGTTGCATCATCATCAGTTTGACCTGCTTCGGATGCATTCGGATCAAGCAGGATGTTTTCAAGGTCGTCGGTACTAAATCCCAAAATATCAATATCGAAATCCAGATCGTCTAATACATGCAATTCCTGACGCAACAGATTCTCATCCCAACCGGCATTCTCGGCGATTTTATTATCGGCAATCACCAGCGCACGGCGTTGTGTCTCATCCAGATAACCCAAGCGAATGGTTGGAACGGTTTCAAGGTTGCAGCCATCAACCGCCCATGCCCTGCAATGATCGTATTATCTTCCGCAATCAGGATCGGATTGACGAACCCGAACTCCGTCATTGATGCCGCAATTTGCGACACTTGCGTATCGGAATGCGTTCGTGCATTCTTGGCATAAGGGATAATATCATCGACCTTCAAATGCTCGATGTGCATGTTTTGTTTATCTGTCATGTTATTTCCTTTTTAGGATTTGGGTCCGCATGGGTCCGCATGGGTCCGCACCCTAGGTCCGCACCTAAAGCCGTTGTAAATCCTGAATTTTGATTGTAAATGTGTTCCAAGTGCGGACCCAAAAAAATGGCTGGCGCTAAAAAGATTTTGCGCCCCAGCCCGCCGCATACACATAAACCGCCGGAAGTACCTTTTCGTCATGTAGGGAGACCAGACAATAAAAAAGCCACGACTATGCGTGGCTTTGCGGTACTCCGGCGATTATGATTAAAATATTAGATGATTTTGTTCATCCTGTCCGCGCCTAATTTGTTCGCGAACAAATTTTTAAAGAAATACTTGATTTTTATATAAATTATTATGTATAAACAATCATGACAATTGCAAATCCAGAATACAATCCCGATTGGGAAGAACTATACACTCACCATCAGGCGGAGTGCAAACGGCTAAATCAAATACCCTTTGATGACCTTACAGAAGAAGAACATGCTGCGATGGGTGAACATTCGGAGCAATTAAGACGCTGTCTGGATACGTATCAACATGAAACATTTGCCGATGCTGCTAAATATGTATTTGAAAGATTTGATCCCGCCGATTTAGCTGGTTTAGAAGGGTTTATCCAGCCCATAGATTATGATGCTTTTACAAGCATGGCAGAAATTAATCAGGCATGGAAAGATGCCGATAATGCCGTTCGGATGATCCAAACAGATCGTAGAAGCAGTATGGAGGTCGGACAACCTGATGCGGATGATTTACCAAGCGATCTTTTTTGCGATATAGGAGGCAATTTACAAACAGCACCCCAGATTTTTTCAAACACCTGGCTTGGTCAGACGGAAGTCATGACGACAATAGATCGACGTGATGATGCAATTTACATCTGTTTTTTGAATAATAACGAAGGTGTATCAGTTGTGAATGCAATCGAAGATTTCGCAACAGTTATGCGACAACAGATTGAGCAATCTTTAAAAGCTGAAAAAGCACAACAGCCTGGCCAAGGTTGGAAAGTCGGTAAGATGCTATCTGTTTTTCAAGGAATGGGTAAGCCAAGTATGCCCGAGCTGGTGTTTTTCCAGCATGTTCCTCCGATGGAATATCGTAAAGAAACCTTCAGTCGTGTTGGCCTCACTCTAACAGGCGATAGCTACAGCGATCCAAAATGGAAGGAATTAGATCGCATTCCTGAGTATCTACAGAGACTGCGCCGTGAAAAAGATTTGAAAGTTGTTACTGGTTCTTCAATAAAATTATTAGGAAAAGCCCCATCGTAATAAGGTTGAGGCTTTCAAAAAGAAACTGATTTTAAAATAAATGTTTTTAACTAGCCATCAAACCTGAGGCCATGCTTGATTTGCGGCACTTCTGGAGTTTGAGTATTAGCAGGCATAAACATTCTTTCGATGTATCCTTCTCTGTGCGCTCTGGAAACAACATGCATGGCCATATCACCGCTTGAGTCGATACGAATATCACCTTTGGCCTCATTAACTTCAGTTATTTGATAATCAAAGCCACAGCTATCCATAAAATTTCTAACCGCAGCCACATATGTATCCAATTCCGGCTTTAAATGATCTGCAAGGCCTAATGTTGTCCATGAATGGCCAGGTGCATTCCCAAGAAAGCATACGTGCATGTTTTCTTGATCTTCGAGGTGTTTAAAACGGAATTCATATCCTGATAATGGATAGCCATCGGAACTTCTGTTTTGTTTAGGGAAAACCTGATACTCCGTAACACCCGCTTCACGCAAATAATTTTCAACACTGCGACGATAGTCTTCCTTATCCCAAAATGTTCTTTGCCCGACCTGAAATGGCCCGGGGCCATAAAAAGTCTGCGAGGATTTGTTTGTATATCCCTTGTCTGGTCTAACCAAATCAAATGCACTTCTCATATTTAACTCCCTGATAATTTGCGAAGAAGATACACAATAAATTAAAATATGTCAATATAATTATGGTTACGCATACCCCCCCTCCTTGAACACGCGGTCACTGATATCTTCGAGGTCTTTGACAATATCGGCCACAAAGCCTGTGTCGCCCCAATTGATATGCTCGGGGTGAGTCCCGAAATGATCGTCACACGCCCCTTGTAAACGTTTCAATATCGCGTCAATACGCGCAGTGTGTTGGATGAACCTGTCGCAGGCTCTTTGTTGGTTTTCTTGTTTCTTGGTCATTTTCTGCTCCTTTGTTAACACCAGTAACGCTTCATTCCCTCGGCTTATCAAGTTGAATAGCGGATCATTTGATTGCTTTTTTCATGGCATCCGCATTTTATGCACAAGGCCTGCTGTTATCTTTTCTATTTCTTTTTTAAAGTTTTCTTTTCTTCTATATGGTGTGGCCACTTTCGGCGTCTCTGGAGTGGCCAGAAGTGGCCTGTCTAGAGTGGCCACTTTCGGCATGTCAAGAATGGGGATGTGGATAACTATCGACTTATCCAAAACATACATATTCGATTGCCCACGCCCTCGTTGGTGCGCGGTGATCATATTATTTTCCTCCAGTTCGATTAAAAAGCGTTGCACTGCCCGCTTGGACATTCCGAGCTCATCGCCAAGTGTCGATAGTTTCGGAAAGGCCTTGCCGTCTTTGCCCGCGTATTGAATGAGGCGTGCACAGCACAATTTTGCGCCGTGGCTTAAATCCTTCCGGCGCAATATCTCATTGGGTATCGGGGCAAATGTGCCGATGATCATCTGCGTTTCGCAATCTTACCCAGCGTGTGTTTATAGATTTCCCATGCTTTGGTCCGACCGACACCCAGCTCGCCACACACCATTTTCCATGGCACACGGTTGGCTCTCGCCCATAACAACCGCCGTTCATCAACGGTAAGAATGGGCATCCATTCAAACAAGACTTCTTCAAGCTCCTGAATATCTCTTGCGCTGGGGCGAATACGTAGCGGCTCTTTTTCCATTTGCAGGATTTCTATCTGGTCACGGACAATATCCGGCCAGGTTGAGAAATACCCCTGCACTTTGACAGGGGGCATGCGCCGTAATGTTCGAACTGCAGATCGCATTTGCTCCTCGACATTCGCTTCACTTTCAGAAAGGGATTGGCTTGGTTTTTTCATGATATCTCCTTTTAGGTCATAGCAAAGCACCAGCGCTCCCTCCCAAAACATAAAAGGGATGGCTGACATGCTTTTGACGATTGGTTTGATTAGTTTTTAGATTTGCGATGAGCTTTGATCGTGTTCAGACGAATAATGCCATCGACCCATTGCACACAACGGGTCAGCTCACATGCCTCACGAATGAGGTCTTTGCGAATGCCGTCCAGCTCTCGGATATCTTTCGATTTAAGATCCCGCACAGGCATAGCCTGTATTTCCCGAAACAGGGCTTTGGTTGGAACAACATGGACAGGGTTTGTTTGTGTTTTATCAGTCATGAGTGGTCTCCTTTGTTAA
>CAZHEE010000023.1:0-6289 GCA_964531715.1 uncultured Micavibrio sp.
CGCACCCGAGTTATCGGCAACTTCACAAACTGATTGCATTTGTATCATGGCTTTTGCCCTTTACCTTATCTCTATAACTTCTTTGTTTCTTTTTTAGCCGCAGGCTTTTTTGCAGGTGCTTTTTTAGCCGCAGGCTTTTTTGTTTCTGTTTTCTTTGCTTCAGTTTTCTTGGGCTCTGCCTTTGGCGCAGATGTTTCTTGCCCCGTATAAACGGTAAAGCGCTTATTCTTTGAAATCGGTGCGCATTCTATAATCTGGATAGTCGCCCCTTCAACAGCCGAATTCGCCTCATCATGAGCGGCAAATTTCTCCGACTTCTTCAAATATTTTTTATAGATCGGGTGCATGTAGCGACGCTCCACCAAAACGGTGACCGTCTTATCCTGCTTTGTACTTACGACCTTACCTTCTAATATACGACGTGGCATATCTCAAATTTCCTTACGCTGCTTTTTCAGTCTTTTTTGTTGTCTTTTTAGCCGCAGGCTTCTTAGCGGCCTTTTTCGTTTCAGTTGCGGGGGCAGTCATTGCGGTTTGAACACGCGCAATATCGCGACGCATTGTCCGCAATTCATGAACAGTTTCAAGCTGACCACCTGCATGCTTAAAGCGAATCTCCATCTGTTTTTTCTTTAAATCGAGCAAAATTTTCACAAGCTCGTCTTTTGTTTTACCAATATAATTTGCGTAACTCATAATTTAATTACTCACCAATTCTTGTTACTATCTTGCTTTTTAACGGCAATTTCATTTGGGCACGCTCTAACGCCTCGGCCGCTAGGTCATGTGGAACACCGTCCATCTCAAACATGATACGACCCGGCTTAACCTTAGCCGCCCAAAATTCAACTGATCCTTTCCCCTTACCCTGACGAACCTCAAGAGGCTTTTTCGTTACAGGCGTATCAGGAAAGATACGAATCCATAATTTACCCTGACGGCGAATATGACGGGTAATCGCACGACGCGCCGCCTCAATCTGGCGAGCCGTCACACGGTCAGGTGATAAAGCCTTCAAGCCGATTGAGCCGAAATTCAGGTCGGTTCCGCCTTTTGCATTACCGTGAATACGACCCTTATGGGCTTTTCTAAATTTTGTCTTTTTGGGTTGCAGCATATCCCGCCATCTCCATAAAAAAATTGCTTCACACAGACTTTTGATTTTATTTAAAACCAGAGTTTCCGTATGTTTGAAAGCACCTATTGATACTTTGTCTTAAATTCTGGCGCACTATAACCTTAAACTTAAAGCGAGTGCAACCGTTTTTTTAAATATTTATCGGTTCCAACCTTGAGAGTCAGCCAACGCCTTATCATGCCCCATCGGGTCATGCCCCATAATGTCGCCTTTATAGAGCCAAACTTTGACACCTATAATACCGTATGTTGTGAGAGCCTCTGCAAATCCATAATCAATATCGGCACGAAGCGTGTGTAACGGCACACGGCCTTCACGATACCACTCAGTCCGCGCAATATCGGCGCCACCAAGGCGACCGGACACGTTAATACGAATACCGAGCGCACCCATACGCATAGAATTTTGCACCGCGCGCTTCATGGCACGACGGAAAGAAATACGACGTTCAAGCTGTTGACAAACACCTTCGGCAACCAATTGGGCATCCACTTCGGGCTTACGCACCTCAACAATATTTAAAGAAACCGCAACTCCCATTTTCTTTGACATCCTTGCCCTCAATTTTTCAATATCCGCACCCTTTTTACCGATAATCATCCCCGGGCGACCTGCGTAAATTGTGATTGTCACATTCTTCGCAGCCCGCTCAATTTTAACCTGAGAAATCCCTGCAGGCTTCAATGTTTCATGGATGTATTTCTTAACTTCCAAGTCTTTAATCAAAAGCTCGGCATAATTTTTGTCCGCGAACCACCGTGAGTCCCATGTTCTGTTAATTTGAAGGCGAAGCCCGATTGGATTGATTTTCTGACCCATATTTTACTCTTTCCTTACTTAAGCTTCTTTCACAACGATTGTGAGGTTTGAAAATGGTTTTAAAATTCTGGCACCGCGACCTTTTGCACGCGCACGAAAACGTTTCATCACGATTGATTTCCCGACATAAGCCTCCGAGACAATCAGTTTATCAATATCAAGATTATGGTTATTTTCAGCATTGGCAATCGCACTTTCGAGGCATTTTTTGACCTCGTTAGAGACACGGCGTGTTGAGAACTCAAGGTCTGTCACAGCCTGCTCAGCGCGTTTACCGCGAATCATTTGAGCCAGCAAATTGAGCTTTTGCGGGCTGGTTCTGACATATTTTGAAAACGCACGGGCTTCGCCGTCTTTTGTTCTCGATGCATTTAATGTTTTTGCCATTTTACTTCTCTCTTACTCTTATCGTCATTGCGGCGCAGGCCGCAATCTATTTATATTATTCTCAAACAGATCCTGGATCGCGCTTCGCTTGTCCAGGATAAATTCGTCTAAAGATTTTGTTATCACAAAATCAAGACATCATTTACTTCTTACCTTTTTTATCGGCAATATGCCCGTTATATGTTCGTGTCGGTGCAAATTCACCTAGCTTATGACCAATCATACGGTCGGTCACAAGGACAGGAACAAATTTTTTCCCGTTATGAACGCCGAATGTTAAACCGACAAAATGCGGCAGAATTGTTGATGACCGTGACCAAGTCTGGATCACCATATTCTTGCCTGCATTGCGGGCTGTCTCGACCTTTTTCAACAAACTCGGGTGGACGTAAGGTCCTTTCCAAATTGAACGTGCCATTCTTACTTATCTCCTTTTAAAAGCTATGTCTATCCAACAAAAAGGATTGATACATCTTGGTACTACATACATGTTAATATCACTATAATCAATTTCTACTCTACGGTTAACCTTATCTTTAAGACGGGAATTCTCATCAAATTCCGGCACTAATCCAAGGCCAGGTGAAAATTTTTCAGGCTTCATTACTTCTTCCTTCTTCTGATAATCAGCTTGCTTGAAGCCTTATTCTTATTGCGTGTCTTCGCGCCTTTTGTCGGCTTACCCCAAGGTGTCACAGGATGACGACCACCAGATGTACGACCCTCACCGCCACCATGCGGGTGGTCAATCGGGTTCATCACGACACCACGAACAGTCGGGCGTTTACCCTTCCAACGGGAGCGTCCGGCCTTACCATCATTTGTGTTCGAGTGGTCCGCATTGGAGACAGCACCAACCGTCGCCATGCAATCACCCAAAATCAAACGAAGCTCACCAGAAGCCAGTTTCACCTGAGCGTAGCCTTGGTCACGTCCGACAAGCTGAGCATATGTCCCGGCCGAGCGGCAAATCTGACCACCCTTACCCGGCTTCATCTCAACATTATGAATAATTGTCCCGACAGGCATCGCCTTTAATGGCATGGCATTTCCCGGCTTCACATCCGTTTTCGCCGCCGCGATAATCTTATCCCCGGCTTTCAAACGTTGCGGCGCGAGGATATAAGCCTTCTCCCCATCACTATATTCAACCAAAGCAATAAAAGCCGTTCTGTTCGGGTCATATTCAAGGCGCGTCACAGTCGCCTCAACATCGAATTTCCGACGTTTAAAATCAATCAGACGGTAACGTTGCTTATGACCGCCACCAATATGACGGGTTGTAATACGCCCTTTATTATTGCGTCCGCCTGTTTTCTTCTTCCCTTCAGTCAAAGATTTTTCAGGTTTACCCTTCCAAAGCTCTGAACGGTCAACCGTGACCAGCTCACGCGTTGAAGGCGTTATCGGATTATATTGTTTTAATGCCATAGTCTTTTTCTCTCTTTGCTCATTCTCGGCGTAGCCGCCATAATTTATAATTAGTGTTACGACATTGGTTATAGACAAATAAAAATCTAAATTCTAATAATCAATGACTAATACCTAAACACCACTTCCCGTATCAATCGCCTGACCATCGGCCAATGTGACAATCGCTTTTTTCATGTCCTTACGCTGACCCATAATGCCTTTAAAGCGTTTAGTCTTACCCTTTTGAATAAGCGTATTCACCGCCTTCACTTCAACTTCAAATAGAGTCTCAACAGCCGTTTTAATCTTGCGCTTATCTGCGTCAATCGCAACTTCAAAAGTCATTTGACCATTCTCATTCCCGCGCGCGGATTTCTCCGTTACAATCGGGCGGCGAACCACATCATACATCCAAGGGGCAGGTGCGATTTTTTCTTTTTTCTTTGCAGCCATCTTATTTGCCTTTCAATCTTTCGGTCAGTGCTTCAACAGCCTCTTTCGTCAGCACCAATGTATCACGACGAAGTATGTCATACACATTTGCGCCATTCACGTCAAATACATCAATGCAAGGGATGTTATTCGTTGCGCGGTCAAAGTTTGAATCAATCTCTTTACCAGTCACAATAACGGCATTAGAGATATTCATCTTGCTTAACGCTTCTGCCATAGCTTTTGTCTTATGAGACTTCGCTTTTGCATCGGCAAGCACAATAATCTTATTGTCCGCAGCCTTCGCAGATAGTGCCGTTTTGAAAGCCAATGCACGCACTTTTTTATTCATCTTAATCGCGTGAGAGCGAACAACAGGTCCATGAGCCGTACCACCACCACGGTGACGCGGCGTGTCAAGCGTGCTAGTTCTCGCATTCCCTGTTCCTTTTTGCTTAAAAGCCTTTTTCCCCGTCGCGGAAACCTCGGAGCGTGTTTTTGTTTTATGTGTCCCTGCCTGAGCATTCGCACGCTGATATTTCACGTAAGCGTTCAACAAGTCCGCACGGACAGGCAGACCGAAAATATCCTTATCAAGTGTAATATCACCTGATGCAGAGCCCGTTAATGATTGTATTGCAAGTTTCATTATTCTTTATCCTCGCTCTTTGTCTCTTCAACTTTATTGTCATCCTGAGCGGAAGATGCGCTAGCATCTGTATTCGAAGGATCTAACTCTTTATTTTCCTGTTCAGGTGCTTTTTTCAACCCAGCAGGCAATGGGAGTTCTATATCTTTCGCTTGTTTCTTAACCGCGTCAGAAACATAAACCCAACCATTCTTTGAACCGGGGACAGCTCCTTTCACAAGGATTAAACCCATATCCTCATCAATCGCAACGACTTTAAGATTTTGGGTTGTAATGCGCGTATTCCCCATTTGCCCGGCCATTTTTTTACCCTTAAAAACCTTACCAGGGTCTTGACATTGACCGGTTGACCCGTGCGCACGGTGAGAAACAGACACACCGTGAGAGGCGCGCAAACCACCGAAATTGTGACGCTTCATCGCACCGGCGAACCCTTTACCGATAGATGTTCCGACCACATCAACAAATTGCCCTTGAACAAAGTGGTTCACACCAAGTTCAGCCCCGACATCAACCATATTTTCAGGCGCAATGCGAAACTCTGCAACTTTTTGTTTCGGCTCCACCTTTGCCTTTGCAAAGTGACCACGCTGTGCCTTAGTTGTACGTTTAGTCTTACGCAAGCCAGCACCAATCTGAAGCGCGACATAGCCGTCCGTTTCTTCGGTCCGCTGCGCCACAACCTGACATGCATCGACCTTTAGGACAGTGACAGGAACATGACGGCCATCTTCATCAAAGATACGGGTCATTCCCTGTTTTTGTGCAATTAATCCTGTTCTCATCTTTTTCACTTCTCTCTTTTCTTGTCATCCCGGACTTGATCCGGGATCTCATAAACATTGGATAAGAGATTCCAGCTTTCGCTGGAATGACAGCTTAATAATTAATCTAAGCAGCATCCTTTAATTTAATCTCAACATCAACACCTGCGGCGAGATCCAGCTTCATCAGCGCATCAACCGTTTGCGGTGTCGGGTCAACAATATCAATCAAACGCTTATGCGTGCGCATCTCAAAATGCTCCTGAGAGCTTTTATAGACATGCGGCGATTCAATAACCGTAAAGCGTTCTTTGCGTGTCGGCAGAGGCACAGGGCCACGCACGGATGCGCCTGTCCGCTTCGCCGTATTGACGATTTCGGTTGCCGACGTATCCAAGATACGATGGTCAAACGCCTGTAATCTGATGCGTATATCCTGCGATTGCATATTAATCTATTCCTCTATTTTATTTTCTCATTCGCATCCCCGTGCTTGACACGGGGTCTATAGGTTTAGTGTTTGTCTGCTTATAAACCCCGTTTTAAAACGGGGGTACGTTTTTGTTTATTCCTACTCAGTAATCTTTGACACAACACCGGCGCCGACTGTTCTGCCGCCTTCACGGATAGCGAAGCGGAGGCCTTCATTCATCGCGATCGGTGCGATCAGCTCAACATCGATATTCA
>CAZHEE010000024.1:0-5963 GCA_964531715.1 uncultured Micavibrio sp.
ACCAGACCGAAAGCCGAACATCACTAACCTAAAACTGGACTCAAAAATGGGGGTTACCATGTTTTAACGTCAGTAAAGATGCTGTCCGACTATCCTCATCGACAAGTTTTGAAACGGTCAGAAAGATTTGGTTAATTAAACCTCTTTGTATTATTTTCCAAGCATGACCTGAATATGTATGTAAAAAATTATCAACTACTACCTCTTCTCTACCAATATTAAATATTTGGTAGTTAGCGTATAAAAACGACATTTCTTTACTGATCAAGTCAGCAGTCTTAACTGTTTTATCATAACTACTGATTTCTGATTTTTGCATTACAACTCCTGCATTCACCCACGGTATCATATCACAGGTGAAAAAAGAATAAGGCTTACGCCTTATTCAATTCTGTTTTCATGATGCCTGCGTGGCGGGGGTTATCGCGCTCAAGGTCAAACGTATCACCATCCAGTATATTGAGCGTATCAACATATTGTCCTATGGATTTTAGGTCATCCTGATCCAGTCGTAAGTCTCCCAGTTTCCTTACACCGTCCAGATGCCGTGCGTTATGTGCCCCGATAATCACCCCTGCGACTTGAGGGCGGGTCAGGATATATGCGGATGCAACCTCGCCAATACCAGCGTCATGTTTGTCGGCTACACCGCGCATGGTGGATAGTAACCCTTGGAATTTTCCCCACCCCCCGCAATCATCAATTACCAATTTGTATTTAATCAATGACCGATTGAAGAGGGAGGATAGGTCAGGTTCTTCCACACCCAACCATTTATCACTCAAAAAGCCACCAGCCAGTGTTCCATAGCATAATAGCTGCATGTCATGTTTGGCGCATAGATCGACCATGCGTTTTTCGGCACGGCGATCAAGGACGCTGTATTGGTTTTGCGTGCTGATGACAGGGACGCCTGACTCGACAATTTCTCGTAAAACATCCGTATTAAAATTGGTCACACCGATATGACGGATTTTCCCCTTGGCTTGTAAATCCCTCAGATAATGCGCCACCTCGACGTAGCGGGGGACAGTATAATCCCACCAGTGATATTGCACCAAATCCAGTATATCAACATTCAGGCGTTTGAGGGATCGGTCGATAATCGCCTCCGCATCCTCGAATGATGTTTCATTAAGGTTGCCCTTGTCGGGCACATATTTTGTATGGATTTGAATATCCCGTTCAGGACGGGCCTTACGATATATGCCGATTAACTCCTCCGCGCCTGTATAGATGTCTGCCACATCGAATGTTGTGATACCTGCCTGCACGAATGCATCCATGTCATCTATGGCCTGACGGGCGTCTGTTGATCCTTGCAGCAAATGCCCTTCGGACAACTGCCAGTGCCCTTTCAATACGCATGATATTGAATAGTTCGGGGCAAGATTTGTTCTGGCAATTGTCATGGTTGTGGTTCCTTTCTTATGACAGTTTTGTTGCAGTAACGACAGCGCGGTTGAATGTTTCCAATTCCAGCCGTTCAATATGATATTCAAGGCCGCTATGTGGGTCAGGATCGGCGATAACACTATCGGTCGTCATCCAGTCCGCCACATCGGTATCACGTTGTTTGGCAGGCAGTAACGGCAATATGGCCGCGAGTGAATACATCGGGAAGGAATGGTCAGCGCAGGGGAAAATCAAATTCTCCCCGCTGACCAAAAAATATGTGCCGTCATCCTGTTTGGAATACGATAGCCGCCCGTCCTTGGTGTGGCGCATTGTGACCTTTAATTGATAGAGTTGGAATGTGTCGCTCATATTTATAATCCTCTCTCCATTCTGGTCTTGATAATGGCCGCCTTGGCGGTGTTATCCGTGACGCGTTGGTGCAAAAACGGCATGGCGCTTTTCCCTTCTGCGGATCCGACGGCATTCGTACCGATATGCTTTTTGACCGCCGCCATATGCAGGGCACGGAAACGACGTTTTTGCAGGGATATTCTATGGATTAACTCCAAGGAATTATGGTCACCGTCAAACCGTTCTATCAATGACGTGCCTTTATTAATCGTCTTTTGCAAATCTGCATAATCGGTAACAGGGAAATAGTCTTTATTGACCCTGATATAATCCTGCAAAGATTGCGGTGTTTCACGCCCATACAGTAACATATCAATATGCGGTATTGATGCTGTGAATGCACCACTAGGCCCTTTTTCGCCTGTATAAGGGTTGGTATCAAAAAATGGCTTAAACGCCATAAAATGCGTTGAATCCAGTGCGCGAATAAAGACTTTGTGGCCAATCTCGCACGCCTTTGCCATGGCATCATAAGCGGTTTTTAAGGGGGTAACCTCACCTATCTTATCCGCCTCTTTCAGTGATTGTATACAGGTTCGTAATTCATCCTCAATCAACTGGTGTCCCCGATAGAACAGCATCTCGCTTTTGGCGATTGTACCGCTTGTAAATGTGCGTAATTCATCTGCCGGATTATTCAAGATGATATCTTCATAGGTCATTTGCGTAATTAACGGCCTTTTATTTCTTTTCAAAGCATCAAGTATAACCTCTCGATATCCTGCCTCCAGATCATCCATACGGGCAACTGACGCAATCACATACATGAACTTTGCATCCAATATGGCAACATCGTTGAATTCCGTTTTGGCTGACAGGGTATTCAACCCGTCTCTCAAGACGGCTTCACATTGCCGCCTGCCTGATAAAACCGTCAAAACGCCATTGCGTGCGGCCCTGTGTTGGCCGTCTTCAAACGCTGTAAAATTTGATAAATCTTGCATCTCTCTGCATCCTTTTTTCTTTGCAAGGCCGTTAGAGAGATATGCGGGTGATATAAAAAATGCCGTTTATCTGACTAACGGCATAATGTTTAAGTTTGATATTTTTGCGTGAAACTACGCTGCCGTCATTCTATGTGAATGACCACCACCAAGCGTAAGAAGGATTGAATTGACGTTTGCTTGTCATGACTTAACCATGACATGAATATAATTCGTCCGTCAATTTATTTTTTCCTGTTACCTGACGATGGCCTAAAAGTCTATGTTTGTAATCGCATCTTTATTCTCCTCCTGTTTCTTTATTAAAGAGGAAGGGAAGATCTCCGATCGGAATGGGGAAGGTGCGAGACCCTCCCTACCTCTGAAGGAGGATGAGGCCAACAGTATATTTTATTCAAAGAAATATGAAAATAGTGAGGGTTTTACACTTGGTGCGTAGTAGGTTTTAAAATGGATACATCGTAATAAGTGAAATGTGACGTGTATTCGGATTATATGATACACGCTATTTAATAAAACATGGCAAAGCGATGCGGTTTCCATTACTGCGATAAACGATCAAGTCTGTATTCAAGTCATTGGCAAGTTGCTCTGTCATTTCGTATGGCATCTTGTAAGAGTTTGTGATTCCCCATTTATCGCCAGTATCAACCTTAAAGTTCTTGTCACCGATGGCAAAATCCAATGGTCGTGTTGCGATGACGTAATTAAATCCACCATGGCTTTCACCGACCCATTCATCCCTAAAGACGAAATCATCAGGATCAAAATCGCCCTCTATATCTAACTCATATTTGGCAACCCTCAATAATTCTCGTGCCCATAAAGTTGTCCAATCACTGTTATATGCATCCTCAACCTCCTGACCATTTTGATTGCAGTCAAATGTGAATGTCATCATGTCTCCGTTGTCCAGATGGCTTAGACGGGCTTTTAAGGCAGATAACATTCTCTCGTAAGGGAAACCGTCTTTAGGAAAACCTTCCATATTGCCAATAGTTAAACCGAATTCAGCCATGACTTTACGCCCTAAACCAAGGCCGTTAGGCAAAGAATCTGTAATAAAATTTGCTTGATCTGGCACAATACGTTTTCCCTTTAAAACCTCGCTCATGATGGAAGGCATTAGTGCGGTCGAGTCACCGGATAAATCACGCCCTACCCAAGTATGCAGCCCATGTAGCCCTGAAAAGAACATGGTTGATTTTGTTCGCATAGCGCTTTCCATGCCTGGGCCGTTCTCAATTCCGATGATGCCATCGGGATTTTGTGCACGGTCACTGATAGGCAAGGTTGCGTTAAGGATGGCGGATAGTTCTTCTCGTGCGGAGTAATTGGCAGGTGCTGTTGAAAATTTTCCTCCAAATCGAAGGGCGTCCTGTGTCAGGTAACAACGATGGATTAAATGCCCCTGACGTGTTCGATCAAACAAATCAATCATTTCCTGCTTGAATACAGCCCGATCCGCATCAGTGAAAATCTTGCGAATAGGGGTCTTATGCTGACGAAGCAACAGGTTCATTGAATGACCTTATGATTGTTCCAAATCGTATTGAACATGACCTTAAAGCTGTCGGTGAATTGTTTGTTATGAAGAACAACGATTTGAACACTACCACCTCTGAACGTAATCAATCCCAATTTATCGCCATAGGCGTAAAAGGATGCCTCATCATAAAAAAGATGTTCCGGAATTCGACGATATTCAACAAAGTCGGAGGCCGTTTCAAAATTATCACTGCTTTTCAAAAGGACTTTTGATGATAGACCGCGAGCGCTCTTCATTTTTTCTCTGTATTCTTCGGCAAAATCTGCGGGGAGATTATTTTCCCACAAACTTTCATCAACATTGGAAACACAGATTTCAGTAGGGTTTTTTAACGCCGTATTCATAACATCTGTCATAAATTCAATAAAGCCCTCACTACCCTCATATGTGATCACAGGATTAACAATTTCCTTAATCCCATTGTCCGTTACCTCCAGACCCTTTGAGGCAAAATAATGTTGTAATGCTTTTTCCGTTTGCGGAGACATTTCTACATCGCCCTTTTCCGCGCGCATGATTGTATGTTTGCTAATACCAGTCTCTTTTGCGAATTCATCCATCGTAAAATCGAAATAGCCGCGGGCTGCTCTGAGTGTTTTTGGTTTCATCTATTTATTTTTCATAAAATTTAAATTTATAATTTCTCAATGTGCAAATTAATTTAGCTTTTGCGCTCATTTTTGTCAATATATTAACTTTTCATTAACGTATTATGTAATATAAATTATCACATCTGCTCATTATATGAGCTTTTCGAATATAAGGAGAGAGAAATGAAGAATACGCTTAGAAAAACATATAACAAGAAATCCTACGATCCATTTCAGGATGGGCAAGTCATGGATTACTGTACTGCCAAAGGGTATATTGATGATGCATGGGCAATGCGAGCAAAGGCACGTGAGGCTATCTTGGCTTATCGCGAGTGCGGCTTAAAGGGTGACTTGCTGCATACATCATATTTTTGCGGAGTGTTGAAAAAAACGATGAAGGATTATCGACGCGCTCAACGCCTATGCGTTCGTGCCTATCATAAATGTATGGCCGATACGGTTAAATCTCGTAGTCAGTATTTCTAAAATCTCGGAGTATAAATATGTCAGCTATCAAAAAGAATGATAATGACCAGTTTGATCAGGCGATTGGTTTTCGACTGAAAATGCTTCGTCAGTCATGTCGTATGTCACAAACGGAATTGGGAGAAATGCTGGGCACATCTTACCAACAAATACAAAGGCTTGAGGCGGGCATAAACCGTATGTCACCGGAAAAACTTTTCGCCTGTGCAAAAATATTCAAAGTGCCGGTATCATACTTCTTTGATACAGAGACGCATGACGAAATTAATAAATTCGATAAACGCGTCATCACGATAGCCAGTGCTATTGCGTCACTACCTAATCCTGATATTGCGCAACAGATCTATCGTTTGGCCATGACTATTGGTACGGACGAGAAGTAGCCATGAAACCCAGTTATAAAACACGTCATTACTCTCAAACCAAGAATAAGCCTCAGTCTTGGTCGATTGATTATAACAATGGTGAACTTGTAAAGACAACTATTGCCACTAAGACAGGGCAGAGGATTAGTGTTAATCTTACCTATATTGACCTGCCCCCTATAATTAGGTCCAGAATATAGTTAGTAGTTTTTAATTT
>CAZHEE010000025.1:0-3578 GCA_964531715.1 uncultured Micavibrio sp.
AACATGGACAGGGTTTGTTTGTGTTTTATCAGTCATGAGTGGTCTCCTTTGTTAAATGACGAGACCAGCCTGACAAAAATGCGAACATCCTACTGGGGGATGCGGGTGGGGATGCAAAGGGGGATGGAGTGGTGGATGTGCTGGGGGATGGTGGGATGAAACACTGTTATTTTGGTTTTTTTATAATCCGAATAACGACTCCGAAGACCTCAATATCATCTTTTGATGTAACGGCGATGGTTTTATAATCAGGATTAGCGGGCATAAAGAATATTTTTTCATGATCACGCATAAAGCGTTTGACCGTCATCTCACCGTTAATTGATGCGACAACAATGTCTCTATGTTCTGCTTGCGCTCCACGATTAACCAATAACAAATCCCCATCATCAATACCCGCATCCACCATAGAATTGCCCGAAACTTCTATGACATAGCCATCATCAATTTCAGGAAAGAAATTAAAGGGGAAATGCACATGTATGACATCATCCGCATAGCGCTGGGACGGTTCGCCTGCTGGAACACGCAACGAAATAAACGGGATGCGAGCCTTGGAAAATGGATAATCCGCCAGTTTCATGACACGGCCTATTCCATGTCCCCGTAATTTATTGTGATCAAATTGACTCATTGGCATTGAAATTCACCCTCTTTTTATTATAGAACATAATAAGAACATTTAGAAATTCAAATCAACACCTAAGCGTCTTATTCTTAACAAAAAATAACGTAATGGTTATCAAGAATTTTTAAATTCCCAATCGATCCATCAACGCAAAAGAGAGGAAAGGAGACCAACTCAATGCACCAGACTGTCTGCCGTCAAAGTTACACCATCTATGAAATCGCCGCGATGCGATCAATGAGTGAGCAGGCTGTTTTGGATGATATTTACCACGGACAACTCAGGGCGCATATTTGGTTGCCGATGATGGTGATTGAGGAGTGCAAAAAATACCGTATTGGGGACAAGCTTTTATATGAACATAACCAAAGGCCGTATGAAGGTTACGTTGCTTTATATCCCCACGATGTTCGACAAATCATGCGACAGGATAAAGTGATTTTGCGCTCTTTTCCCGGCCATGAGGAGGATATAGAGATCAATATAAAATCTGGCGCACCTGATTATCACGTCATGAAAAATGACATTCTTATTCTGCAAGAAAGCCTGTCTCACTTAAAATTAAAGGAAAAAGTGCAGGATGTCAGAGTAACGGCCATTGCCCGTCTTGATGAGATATGGCCAGAACTGAAAAAGAAACCAGCGACAACAACACATGATCCACACTTTCAAAATGTTTCATTCAAAGGCCATCATTATGCGTTTGGATTAGTACAAGCCGATATTATCAAGCAGCTTTATCACGCTGCTCAATCAGAACATCCGAAGGTGCATTTCAAAACACTATTCGTAAAATCAGGCGCACAATCCATGCGTATTCGTGACGTCTTCAAAAGCCAGCCTGGGTGGAAGGAGATAATCTGCCATGATAATCGTGGATATTATTGGCTTCATCCTGACTTTGTTGATCCACCATCCACCACTCCATCCCCCAGCTGATCCCCCTTTGCATCCCCACCCACATCCCCACTTGGTCGTAATGGAATGATGGCATCGTTGGTTTCATGAGCGAGACCAGAGTAAACCAAACACCGGCGCATGAGATGTCTATAGAAGAGCGATTAAATGAAATCGCCACTCTCATGCTGCGTGGCGTAAAACGTCTTAAAAATAAATCAAATAAAGAGACTGGTTCGACTGGACTTGCGTGTGAATTGAAGCATTCATGTGACCAAGGAGACCGGAATAATGACAGAGAAACAAGTTATCACGCAACTGGCGACACTGCCGACCATGGCAACGCCTGATTTATTGACGTTGTGGAACAGTATTTTTGATAACCCGCCCCATAATAAGAACAAAGTGTTTTTGATCCGCAAGATTGCATGGCGATTGCAGGAGCTGGCCTACGGCGGTTTATCCGATGAGGTGCATATCAAAATCAAAACCATGTATGAGCTGACCAAGAAAAAGACGGTGAAGAAAAACCTCCCGCCTGTCGGCACAATATTGGAACGAGAACACGACGGTAAAACCCATCGGGTGACAGTATTGCGGGACGGTTTTGAATATCGGAAGTGCAAATATAAAAGCCTGACCAAAATCGCCACGATGATTACAGGAACGAAATGGTCAGGCCCACGATTTTTTGGATTAAAACAATGATGAGAAAACTCTGCGCCATATATACACGGAAGTCCAGCGAGGAAGGCTTGGACAAAGAGTTCAATTCGCTGGATGCCCAGCGCGAGGCGGGAAAGAATAAAATCCTCTCCCAGCGTCATGAAGGCTGGGAGCTAATATCCGAGCATTATGATGACGGCGGCATATCGGGTGGAACGATGGAGCGACCGGCGCTTCAACGCTTGTTGGATGATATCAAAGCCAAGAAGATTGATATTGTTGTCGTTTATAAAATTGACCGTCTGTCACGCTCGATGCTCGACTTCTTGGGCATGATCAAATTCTTTGATGAGCATAAGGTGTCCTTCGTCTCTGTCACACAGGATTTAAATACCCATACCGCTATGGGACGATTGGTACTGAATGTGTTGCAATCCTTCGCCCAGTTTGAACGAGAGATTGCATCGGAGCGGATCAAAGACAAAATTGCCCTGTCCAAACAAAAGGGCATGTGGATGGGTGGTGCGATCCCGCTGGGGTATGATGCGGTTGAAGGCAAATTGCTTATCAATCATGATGAAGCAAAAATCGTGCGGTATTTGTTTGAGAGTTTTATTGAAACATCCTCCCCGACCGATACGATAAGAAAGGCAACGGAAGCCGGATATAAAAGCAAAGCCAGAAGGGCAAGAAACGGCAAACATTATCCTGCACGCAATTTTACAAAGCCGTCTTTATACCAGATCCTGCGTAACCAACTTTATATCGGCAAGATCGAACATAAAGAAAAAGGGGAATCCTATGACGGGTTGCATGATGCGATTATCACCGAGGACATGTTTAACCAGGCTCAAGTGATATTGAACACCGATGCCAAATACCGCCAGCGCAAATCCAAAAATGACAGGCCTTATTTGCTCAAAGGGTTATTGAAAGACCCGAAGGGATATTCCCTAACACCAACATTTTCGAAGAAGAAGGATAAAATTTATCGCTATTATGTAAGCACACATGCGATTAAAACCACATACGATAATTGTCCGCTTAAAACCATCTCCGCACCGTTTTTGGAAGAGATCATTCTCGATCAGGTCAAACGAGCATTGACCAATGTGGAATGGGTGCAACGGATGCAATCGCAAAATGATGATACAACAATCAAGCTTCCTGAAATTCGGATCGCCCTCAAGAATTTCGAGACCATGTGGAATGAATTGTTCCCTGTCGAGCAGGCACGGATCATTCAATTGGTGATTGATAGCATCATTGTCCATCCTGATAAAATTATCATCACATACCACCCATCAGGCATGTTGTCGGTCTTGCATCAATTTATGCCTGACCTCAAAAGCCACGGCGATATTGATGAGCCGATGGTGATGGAAAT
>CAZHEE010000026.1:0-1882 GCA_964531715.1 uncultured Micavibrio sp.
ATCAATGTGCGCTCAAACTGCCCCGTTTCCTTTGCATTAATACGGAAATAAGTGGACAACTCCATTGGGCAGCGCACGCCTTTAGGAATGTAAACAAATGACCCATCGGTAAAGCAGGCCGAGTTTAAACAGGCATGTTTATTATCCGCAGGCGGCACAACAGAGCCGAGATATTTTTTTATCAATTCAGGATGTGTATGCACAGCCTCTGAAATTGAACAGAAAATAACACCCGCGTCATTTAATTGCTTTTTAAAAGTGGTTGCGACAGAAACCGAGTCGAACACGGCATCAACGGCAACACCCGTTGCGCCCTCGACCCCGGCTAAAATTTCCTGTTCTCGCAGGGGAATGCCGAGCTTTTCATATGTTTCGAGCAATTTCGGGTCAACCTCATCCAGCGATTTTGGCTTATTGCCGCCTTTCGGCGCGGCATAATAATAATAATCCTGATAATCCAGTGGTGTGACATTCAGCTTAGCCCAATTGGGTTCAGGCATATCGAGCCAGCGCGCATAAGCCTTTAACCGCCAGTCGAGCAACCATTCCGGCTCCTCCTTTTTCTCGGAAATAAGGCGGATAATATCCTCATTCAGGCCCTTCGGCGCGTATTCCATCTCAATATCGGTTTCAAAACCCGCGCTATATTCGCGGGACATTTCCTCAACCTGTTTAATCGTTTGCTCTGTTGCCGCCATTTCTTAAGTTCTCTTTTTTATTTCATTTAAAATTGTTTCTATGTCATCACCAAGACTATAAGTCATATCAGCACATAAATCAGGACGATGCTCCTTATAATATAGATTTGCCATTGGTGTAAAATCGCTCTCCCAGAAAGGCATCATGAAATCACCATCGCGTTCATATGCTCTTTCCATTTGATTATCCAATGGAGTGTTAACCCATATCTTAAAGTTCATTTTATCGCGGTATTCTTCTCTTAAAGCTTGCAATCCTTCAATTATAAGATAGTCCATGATTTTAATATTAATTTTGTTTGTATAGGTATATTTGTCCCAATCAAGCGCATAATAACTAAAGAAATCTTCGTCCACCTGACCCAAAACTTCATCTTGAAATTTTTCCCAGTTAACACCATACCCTTCAACATCTTTTCCCCACCACATGCCGTCATCTTCTTGAGACGGAGGAAAACAGAAGTCATCCATAGGTATTACTGGGCAGTTTTGTAATTCCCTCGCTAAGTTTTCAGCAAGCGTAGACTTTCCGCCTGCACCAAATCCATCAATTGCTATAAGGTATGGTTTGTTCATATTTAAGCAGGCTTCAAAGCTTGAGACTTAACCAAATCACTTACCCTGATACCATCCAGAGTTTCTTTAATCGCTCGATTTACCTTATTCCACCTGTTTTGAGGGGCAAAAAGCTTCGCAAGTATGCAGTCATTATCATTGTCATTATAACAAGGCGCGAGCTCTAGTGGCCCTTCAATCGCCTCGACAACATCGGCAACACTGATACAAGCCAGTGAAAGTGGCACGATATACCCACCCGATGCGCCCCTGATCGCCGTGATAATCTTCTTTGAAGCCATCAATTTCAAAACCTTTTGAACGGTCGGTTCAGGCAGGCGCGTTTGCTCGGCAATTAAGGTAGCACTTACGGGCTTTCCATCTTGCCGCGCCAAACAGCCCAGTACGATAACGGCATAGTCGGTTAGCTTCGATAATTTTAACATACGCTTTTGCGAACCATTCTCAATCAGGACTAAATTTATCCTGAATAATATATAAGATTTGATTGTTGAATAACAAGCATTTATTCGTTTGCTTCAAACGGATAAATGGCGATCCCGGTAGGACTCGAACCTACAACCTACTGCTTAGAAGGCAGTTGCTCTATCCGGTTGAGCTACGGGACC